>NZ_CP050063.1:4698125-6050000 GCF_011604685.1 Spirosoma aureum
TGATTTCTTCGTTACAAAAAGTGCATTTAGCCGTCATTTCGATCAAATGCACGATCATTGCCCAAATTGTGGTGAAAATTTTAACCCCGAACCTGGCTTTTACTGGGCATCCATGTTCGTAAGTTATGCGTTGTTTACAATCTGGACGCTGCTTACATTTTTTATTATTGTGCAATGGCTGGATGTAGATCTTGATTATTATTTGATGGGGCTAATTCCATCTCTGATCCTGTTAACGCCTTACTTTTTTCGGATGGCACGCCGAACCTGGCTCACCTTATTTGTTGCGCCGAGACCAGTTCACAAACATGGGCCAGCCGAGCAGGCAATTGCCAGACAGTAGCCGGACTAAAGGAACTCGTTGACTGCGCGGATAACAACGGCCTTGCCATTCATAAAGCCGAATATTCCTTTTACGTAAAAACAAGTGAGATTCTCTACAGAAGCATCGTAATTTGCTTCCGAAGAGAATCTCACTTGTTTTAGGGGATTAATTCAATTCACCAGGCAGAAAATCAATAAGTTGTATGGCTGAATGAGTACGTACACTACTTGGTTGCCCTTTTTCATCGTACTCTATTCTCGCAAAGAATTCATTAAAATGGTATAATTCCCGTAACTGATTTTCATGTTGGTAACAAGTAAATTTTAGTCCCCATAGCTGGAGCGCACCTAATTGAATGGCGAAAGGAAGCTGATCGAACTTATTCTGATCAATAAAAACAGCTTCATCTGGTCGTGTAATGTTGGCTTGCATGAAGCTATGACGTAAAAATCAGAAAAGGTTTCGCATTTGAACTTGAATTTTACTTTCTATTTATTAAATTGATTTTATTGTAAATTAAAAGTTTGTAAAACAATATATGTTTTTATTTGTAGTCACTTAACATGACAAATTATCTAATTGGTATAGGTGTGCTGTTTGAATTGCTCATGGTTGCTAATTATATATATCATGCTATTCAGGCGAAATCAAATACACGTGATCGAATCCAATATATACTCATCGCTCTATTTTATGGCTTATTAGGATTAATGCTTTTGATTGGTTTTATAAAATTCAACCTGTTGAACGATAAAAAATAAGTGTATTATTGATCAGATTAATACACACGATTGATCATCGATCTGGTAGTTCGTCCGTAAAGCAGTCGATGAGGTCATTGTTTCTAAAAACAGTCATGGCGAGGAATATATTATCGTAAATAGATAGTTGACAGAAATAGTAGTCTTCCGTACCTTTGTCGAGATTGAATCGAAAAACGAAATATACCAGTTGACTATTCAGTACTATTGTTTTGGTAGATTATCAGTAAGTTGTGCTTGAGTTATCTCCTTTTTTATCAAGTTATGCTAGCTTATATCATATCAGTGTAAATTGTACTTTTCCTATTTGCTAAACTTGCCGACACCTTCACCTTTCAGGAAAGAGCTTTTGTTTAAGCCCGTGCATAGAAGACTAAGTAATGATGCTAAGTCATGAACGACTATGAATTGAACGGTACGATTTGTCCGGTATGTGGGCAAGAAGAGACTCGGTGGCGACATTGTTCAAATCTCTGTACGGATGGGTATATCGAGGACTTCGATTCTCCGGTTAGCCTATATCGAAGTGCTTACCTACTACCTTGCCCTGAATGCCGTGGGACTAGTATCGAAGTCTGGTGCTCATCTTGTGGAGCCAATATATCAGGGATTCGAGTATCGGAGGATTTCTGTTGTTATGAAAAAGCCTGATTGACTCAATCAGGCTTTTTCGTGTTATAAAACTAATTTAGACTGTTGCGATCATTGGGCAACTGAATTCGTGTAAAGCTGGTTGAATAGCAATTTGAAAGTGCCTTGAGCCTGAGCCCGGAATGTGATTTCGGGGCCAAAAGCAAAGAGTTTGCCAGACCCAACTGGTGCCATAAATGCGGCAACACCATCCTGTAAATAAGTCTGTCCCCATGCCCAGCCACTACGTAATGGCTTGTTGGTCGAGAACCAGGCCAATGGTTTTACAGTGCCTTTGGCAATAGCATCGGGAGCTAGTTTGAATACAGGACTTGCGTCGAAGTAAACATCCGTCTGAGTAGGCATACCCCAGGTCGCCTGTTGGGTTGAATCAAGCGTTACCCGTAAAATACTACCTGGAATGTAATATTTCTCAGCGGGTAGTGGGCGCTCCTGGCCGCTGTTTGTCATCTCGATCAATGCATTTTTGACTGGAAGTCCCAGATGGTAGGCAAGGTTTGTACTACTGCCGATCGTTACGACATTTCCCCCTGCTTCCAGAAATTTCTTCAACTGTGGAATTGACTTATCAGCGGTAATTTTGCCGAGCCATGGACGATATTCGGCAGGCAGCTCTTCTGCTTTGGGTTCTCTTCCCTGGAATCCTTCGCCTTCGCCACGGTTACCAACACCCGAATTACCAAGACCTGGAATGGCCCGTGTAACAAACACAATTACGTCGTACTTCTTACGGAGATCACCAGCGTCGATATCCTGTGCGTATATAAGATTTATTGGGAAATGATATTGTTCCATCACCCAGCGAACCCAACCCGAAGGCATCGAACCACCGTAAGTATCCCATAAAGCAATGCGCATTGGCGACACTTTAACCAATCCACCTGCTGGACGTTTGGCTATGCTGATTACGTCAAGTCCGAGGTCTTTCGACGATTTTTCCAGGGCTGTTTTAGCTTTGGCCGATGATGGAATAAAGAAAGAGCCTGACTCTATGTTCGCTTTGCCAGCAACGCCCGAAGGCAGACGGTAAACCTCTATGCCCGATTTAAGCAGGTCATTGACAGCAATGAACGCATTATTCGCCCGTGCATTCAAAACATAGCCAGCACCCGAAGCAGGGTCCAGATGACCCGTTGGGGACTGGAGTTCGCCGTAGGGCAGTTTCTTGAACGGACCGTCGAAAGCGTCGAGAATACGGTCGAACTGAACGTTCATCTGGTAGGCCAGTGTCCATCCAGCCGCATCATAAGGACGAATCGGTGGGCCACCCGGATACGGAAAATCGTTTGGGTGATCCTGTGGCTCGAACATGTCGATCACGTGTGGACGGAATGCCTGATCGGTTTTAACAACATACGAACCGGCCGGATATTTTTTGCCTGCCACAGTGAAATCGGCCGTTGCCTGCTGAATCTGGATACCCGTCTTGATCAGGGCGTTGACAAACTTAACAGCTGTTGCCAGATCAGTCTGGTTTGCCGGGATAATAAATCCACGTGGATCGCGCAACTGAGGGTCTTTTAGAACCGCATCGTAGTATTTTACTGGAATACCACCTCCGCGTGGATTTCCACTGGCCGATTCGGAGGCAGCTGCACCTATGCGGCCTGCCGAATCAGGTTTCGCTTTTCTCAGATCAGCCTGATAGGCCTGTGTAATGGCATCCGCCCGTTTGGGTGAAAGCGTCCAGTAATCGCTGCTACCACGGTCAATCGAGTTTTTGCCCATCTTGTAGATGTTATACAGAAGCTCATCGCGGTGCCGTGCTGCATAATCGAGCGTAGCGTAGTTGAGTGAAAGTGAATAGTCGATCGATTGCTTGAAGTGCCACTTCTGCGGAGTTACCGGGAAGGGTGTATTCCCATTCGGAATCAGACGCTGTGGAACAAGGGGAACCGTTTCGGGCGTCGGGTTACCAATAATCTCGGTCAGCAGGCCAATCATATTATGGAAGTGCGTCGTAGTGCGCAATCCACCATTATACCAGGTCGAGAAAACGGACCCCCCTAAACGCGTAAAACCAGGCTTGTTTTCAGCATTGAGCCGGTTGATCATCGCAGCTCCCAACGCGTCGATACCCGTAATCATCAGCGGGTCGAAGACGTAGTTGAACGGATCACGATAGGGTGGACCTGCCAGTACAGAGCCAGCTGGGCCACGCTGGTGGTGATTGTACATGATCTGAGGAATCCATTCGACAAACAATTGACGGCCGATATTCTGCGATTCTTTCATATTCATGATAAAGAAATCGCGATTGTTATCGTGGCCAACGTATTTCTGATACAGTCGGGGTAAATTTTCCAGCGACCGTTTTTCGGGCTTGGGTTCACGCATATACCAGTTACTGACTATTTCCTGACCATCCGGATTGGCGTGGGTCATCAGGATAACAACATTATCCAGAATGCGTAGCGTTTCGGGATCTTTGCGGCTTACTAACTGCCAGGCAGTTTCGATAAGCTGATGCGTACCTACCGTTTCGGTAGCATGAAGGCCCCCATCGATCCAGACGATTGCTTTCCCTTCCATGGACATAGCCCTGGCCTGCTCTTCGGTAATTCCTTCGGCACGGGCCAGTTTCTGAGAGATCTCCTTGTACCGGTCGAGTTTTTTAATGTTTTCCGGCGAGGAAACGATCAGCATGAATTGGTGACGGCCTTCTTCCGTCAATCCAATGTCGACCATTTTGGTGCGATCGGAGGTAGCCAGTTTTTTAAAATAGGCTTCAGTTTGCGTGTACGTAGCAAGTTGGTAATCGTCGCCGATATTAAAACCAAAATGCTCTTTGGGTGATGGAAGTGTTTGTGACCATCCGCTGGTTTGAACCATCAGCAGTAAAATGGCCACTAATCGGAAAACTTTGAACATGATAAATTGAGTTAGTTTAGGGTAATGCATAAAAGAGGTTGTTGATGTTTGGTCAGAATAGATACCGCCCTAATATTCTGCGGAACGTTACCAGATTACGTCGTATATATTCTTCTGAAAATCCAAAAATCAGTAGTTTGTGCAAAATCCCTCATAAACTTAAAGAAGAAAGCGGCATAAATTTCATTGGGCGTGTGATAAGATGCAGAAAAAAAAAGGTGCTCCAAACGCACGCATGTATTGCTTTTTTCAAAAGAGTATAAATGGTCGCTGGATATAGCAAGTTTCTGGTAAAAAGTGTACTAGTGCCAATGAAAATTTGGTGATTCTCTCACCGTTCATCATAAAAGTTTGGTCGCTCATTGTTCGAATGGTCATTTTTGGCCATATTCGCGCTTCTCAAAACCAATAAGTCTAACCTACTAAGGCTAAATAACTAAGTAAATTACTTAATTCATCACATGAAAAGAAGAGATTTCATCCACTTGTCTGGCATGGGCATGGGGGCGTTACTGACGGCCGGTATCCCGGCAACCGGTATTCCGGTTCTGGGAAATTCAGTGGTGCCTGAGTACCTGCTCGAACCCGGTGTGGATGTAGCTACTAAAAAACGCTTTGCCGACATTGCGCTCAATGCCGCAAAAAGCAAAGGGGCTACTTACACCGACGTTCGCATCGGAAGGTACCTGCAACAGTTCATGTTCACCCGCGAGATGAAGGTGCAGAACATTGTCAATGCTGAATCCTATGGTGTGGGTATTCGCGTGATCGCTAACGGAACCTGGGGATTTGCCGCGACCAGCAACGTTACGCCCGAAGCCATCGCCCGTTGTGCAGAAACAGCCGTAGCCATCGCTAAGGCTAACTCGAAGTTCCAGACCGAGCCGGTGGTGCTGGCTCCCCAAAAAGGAGTCGGTGAAGTTACCTGGAAAACACCCATTACAAAAAA
Source organism: Spirosoma aureum (assembly GCF_011604685.1). Taxonomy (NCBI): domain Bacteria; kingdom Pseudomonadati; phylum Bacteroidota; class Cytophagia; order Cytophagales; family Cytophagaceae; genus Spirosoma; species Spirosoma aureum. Next base: position 4,703,683 of record NZ_CP050063.1, read on the forward strand.
TGCTTTCGAAATTCCAGTTCAACAGAAAATTGAACTGCTGATGAAAGTAAACAGCGAGGCCATGAAAAATGGAGCAGGCTTCGTTACCTCTAATCTCTTTTTCGTCAACGAACAAAAGTATTTTGCATCGACTGACGGCACCTATGCCGATCAGGACATTCACCGTGTCTGGCCAACCTTTACAGTTACGGCTGTCGATAAAGCTGCGGGTAAATTTAAAACCCGCGATGCGCTCAGCTCACCCATGGGCATGGGCTATGAATACCTCGACGGACTGGCGTCCGAAAAAATAGCAGCTCCAAACGGCCTCGTTGGCTATCGTAATTCATACGATATGGTTGAGGATGCCATTCTGGCGGCTAAACAGGCTAAGGAAAAACTGACTGCAAAAACGGTTCAGCCGGGTAAATATGATCTTGTCCTCGATCCAAACCACCTGGGGCTGACCATTCACGAGTCGGTAGGTCACCCGACCGAACTCGACCGTGTATTGGGCTACGAAGCCAATTATGCCGGTACAAGCTTTGCCACGCTGGATAAATGGAAAACCAAAAAATTCAACTACGGCAGTAAACTGGTTAACATCGTGGCCGACAAATTACAGCCCCATTCACTGGGTAAAGTTGGTTACGACGATGAAGGTGTGCCCAGTAAAGAGTGGGATCTGATTAAAGACGGTATTCTGGTCAATTACCAGGCCATTCGCGATCAAGCAGCTATTCTGGGTGAAAAAGAATCGAATGGTTGCTGTTATGCCGATAACTGGGATTCTGTGCAGTTTCAGCGGATGCCGAATGTATCCTTAAAACATGGGACTGAAAAACGTTCGGTTTTCGACATGATCAAAGGAGTCGATAAAGGCATTTACATCATTGGCCGTGGATCTTATTCCATCGATCAACAGCGCTATAATTTTCAGTTCGGTGGTCAACTGTTCTACGAAATCAAGAATGGCGAAATAGTGGGCATGCTCGACGATGTTGCGTACCAGTCGAATACGCAGGAATTCTGGAACTCCTGTGCACAACTCTGCGACAAAGACGACTACCGCATGTTCGGTTCTTTCTTCGATGGGAAAGGGCAACCCTCTCAGGTGAGTGCTGTGTCGCACGGCAGTGCAACGACGCGCTTCAATGGTGTCAACGTGATCAATACCGGACGGAAAATCTAATACAGTTTACGCTGGTTTGCCATTGCGGTTTTCGTTCGTATTGAACATATACGAAAAGCGACTCGTATTTGAAGTGAAAACCTGCTCCTGACAACTCGTAAACCTAAAAACGGAACCCTTTTTTATGGCTATTTTAACCAAAGACGAAGCCAAAAAAATAATTGATAAAGTACTGTCTTACTCGAAGGCAGATGAATTGAGTGCCAATCTAACGGGAGGTCGTATCGGTAACATTCGCTATGCCCGCAATGCCGTATCGACCAGTGGCGAGGGTACCAATCTGTCGTTGAGCGTAACGGCGGCTTTTGGCAAACGAAGCGGTACCGCCACCATCAACGAGTTCGACGATGCATCGCTGGAGAAAACCGTTCGGCGAGCTGAAGAAATTGCCCGACTAGCCCCGGAAAATCCGGAGTATATGCCCATGTTAGGGCCTCAGACGTATCTGGCAGCTGATCCCTACGCCCAAAGCACGGCCAATATTGACCCGGCTTATCGCTCTCAGGCAACCTTCGACAGCATTGACCCCTGCCGGAAAAAGAACCTGACTGCTGCTGGTTATATGGAGGATTCGACGCGTTTCACGGCAATAGGCAACACCAAAGGCTTATCGGCTTACAATCGGGAGACATCCGTTGAATTTTCAATTACGGTTCGCACTGCAGATGGAACAGGTTCCGGTTATTCAACCCGCGACGTAACTGACGTGTCGAAGTTAAGCACGAAAGACGCAACCGAGATCGCCATGCAGAAAGCCTTGGCTTCAACAAATGCCCGGGCACTGGAGCCCGGCAAATACACGGTCATTCTGGAACCGGCTGCACTCCTGGCCAATGTTGATGCGTCGCTCATGGCCGCCATGATGAATTCACTGGATGCTCGTAATGCCGAAGAAGGCCGCAGTTTTCTCAGTAAAAAAGGTGGTGGTACGAGACTGGGTGAAAAGCTGTTCGATGAACGTGTAACCATCTACTCCGATCCCACAAACGCCGAAGTACCAGCAGCCGCATTTGGCGGTGGTGGCGGTGGCGGTCGCCTTGGCGGTGGTGGGAGCGACGGGCGTCCGCAGGAAAAAGTAACCTGGATCGAAAAAGGCGTGGTTAAGAACATGTCCTATTCGCGCTACTGGGCCGATAAAAAAGGCGTTAAGGCGATTCCTCCTCCAGCCAATTTTATCATGGCAGGTGGTACCGAATCGCTGGCGGATATGATAAAAAGCACCGAAAAAGGGATTCTTGTCACTCGCTTTTGGTATATCCGTGCCGTTGACCCACAGACGCTTCTTTATACGGGATTAACCCGTGATGGTACGTTCTATATTGAAAATGGGCAGATTAAGTTTCCGGTCAAAAACTTCCGCTTTAACGAAAGTCCGATTATTATGCTCAATAACCTCGAAACGTTGGGCAAGCCCGTCCGCCTGGGTGGGAATCTGATCCCGCCACTAAAAATCAGAGATTTTACCTTCACCAGCTTGTCGGATGCTGTGTAAAAATTTATGGCTTACCCGGCATCCGTTGCTACGATTTGCTGATTGCCGTAAACTATAGACCGAACATCATAAACTAAAAACTACTTTGAATCGTCGCGATTTTAACCAACTACTAGCCATGGGCTCAGCGGGGATGCTGATGCCTAACCTGCCCGCTTTTTCCCGGTCTGTCGCTCCCGAAGTCCTGATGGAGCCAGGCATGGATGTATCGATCAAAAAGCGTCTGGCTGATGCGGCCCTGAATGCCGCTAAAGCGAAAGGAGCTACTTATGCGGATGTCCGTATTGGCCGCTATCTCAATCAATTCGTACTCACCCGCGAAAATAAAGTACAGGGAATTATCAACGCCGAATCGTTTGGGGTTGGTGTTCGGGTTATTGCCAATGGCTGCTGGGGTTTTGCGTCCGTAGGCGATGCCCGCGATGAAGCCGTTGTTGCCAAAGCCGCTGAAACTGCCGTGACAATTGCCAAAGCAAATGCCCGGCTGTTGACTGAACCCGTGCAATTAGCACCGCAGAAAGGCTACGGCGAAGTAAGCTGGAAAGCGCCCATTAAGCGAAGTGCTTTTGAGGTTCCGGCCAAGGAAAAGGTCGATTTGTTATTGGCGGCTAACGCAGCGGCCATGCAAAATGGCGCGAACTTCGTCAATAATGTGTTGTTTCAGGTCAACGAACAAAAGTATTTTGCCTCGACCGATGGCACCTACGCCGATCAGGACATTCACCGGATTGGACCGAGTTTCACTGTAACGGCCGTTGATCCGCAGAATGGAAAGTTCTCTACCCGTAACTCGTTGAGTTCGCCGATGGGGATGGGTTATGAGTACCTTCAGGTCAATCCAGGCGACAAACTGGCTGGTGTTACGACCCGCTACAATAAGGGATACGATTTACTGGAAGATATTACCATAGCCGCCAAACAGGCAAAAGAAAAGTTGTCGGCTAAGTCAGTAGAGGCCGGGAAGTATGACCTTGTACTCGATCCGTCACACCTGTGGCTGACCATTCACGAATCGGTAGGTCACCCACTCGAACTCGACCGCGTGCTGGGCTACGAAGCTAATTTTGCCGGTACCTCGTTTGCTACTCTGGATAAGTGGCAGGCGAAGAACTTCAACTATGGTAGCAAAGCGGTAAACTTCGTGGCCGACAAAACACAGGTCGGTTCGTTAGGTGCTGTTGGCTGGGACGATGAAGGCGTGAAAACCAAGAAATGGGATTTGGTCAAAGATGGTATCCTGGTGAACTACCAGGCCATTCGTGATCAGGTGCACATCATCGGCGAGAAAGAATCGCAGGGTTGCTGCTATGCCGATAACTGGAGTTCGGTACAGTTCCAGCGCATGGCCAACGTGTCGCTGGAGGCTGGTAAAACGCCCTTGTCCGTGGATGAAATGATCAAGGATGTGAAAAAAGGCATCTACATCATTGGGGATGGTTCGTTCTCGATTGATCAGCAACGCTACAACTTCCAGTTTGGCGGACAGCTCTTCTACGAAATCAAAGACGGTCAGATTGTCGGTATGTTGAAAGATGTGGCCTATCAGGCCAATACCCGTGAGTTCTGGAACTCCTGCGTCGCTGTCTGCGATGAGCGCGATTACCGGTTAGGGGGTGCTTTCAACGATGGGAAAGGCCAGCCTTCACAATCGAGCGCGGTATCGCACGGTAGTTCGACCGCCCGATTCAACGGGGTCAACGTGATCAATACAGCCCGGAAAATCTAAAAAAGTTTTCGGCTGGCTGACACTGGCAAAACGGTGTGTAAACCAACCGCAAACTATAAACCTAAAACGACAAACTAAATAAATGGCTATTTTAACTAAAGACGAAGCCAAACGAATCATTGATAAGGTTTTGGGCTATTCAAAAGCGGATGAAACCAGTGTTAGCCTGAATGGTGGTCGGACCGGTAACATTCGGTATGCCCGAAACTCCGTTTCGACCAGTGGTGAAACGGACAATTTAGCGCTGGCGGTTACTGCCGTATTCGGCAAACGCAGCGGAACCGCTACGATCAACGAGTTCGACGATGCTTCGCTGGAGAAAACCGTTCGGCGGGCTGAAGAAATTGCCCGCTTAGCTCCCGAAAATCCAGAGTACATGTCTATGCTCGGGCCGCAGAAATACCTGGAAACAAGTACGTATGCAGAAAGCACGGCTAAAATTGACCCTGAATTTCGGGCTCAGGCTGCGTTCAATAGCATCGATCCATGCCGTCAGAAGAATCTGACCGCTGCGGGCTACATGGAAGATACAACAGGCTTTACCGCCATTGGCAATAGCAAGGGCTTATTCGGCTATAATCGGTCAACGGGTGTTGATTTCTCCATTACCGTTCGGACTGCTGACGGGCTGGGATCTGGTTATGCCAATCCCGACGTAAACGACGTCAGCAAACTAAACACAAAGTCTACCACCGAAATAGCCATGCAGAAAGCATTGGCATCGGCCAGTGCCCGAGCGCTTGAGCCGGGTAAATACACGGTTATTCTGGAACCAACGGCTTCGGTTGAATTGCTGCAAAATATGATGCGCAGCATGGATGCCCGGAGTGCCGATGAAGGCCGTAGCTTTCTGGGCAAAAAAGGAGGAGGGACCCGTCTGGGCGAAAAACTGTTCGATGAACGGGTTACGATTATTACCGATCCGATGAATGCCGATCTGCCGCTCGCTCCATTTGGTGGTGGTGGCGGAGGAGGTGGCGGTGGCCGCTTTGGCGGTGGCGGAGGTGGCGAAGGCGTACCTCAGGAAAAGATAACCTGGATTGAAAATGGCGTTGTCAAGAACATGTTCTACTCGCGCTTCTGGGCTGATAAGAAAGGCGTTAAAGCTGTTCCACCACCATCTGGTTTCATCGTTCAGGGCGGTACGCAATCGCTGGCTGATTTGATCAAAAGTACGGATAAGGGCATACTTGTCACGCGCTTCTGGTACATCCGCGCTGTTGATCCACAGACCCAGTTGTACACGGGCCTTACCCGCGACGGGACGTTTTATATTGAAAATGGGCAAATTAAGTTTCCGGTCAAGAATTTCCGGTTCAACGAAAGCCCGGTTATCATGCTCAATAACCTCGAAGCCCTGGGCAAACCGGTTCGGGCGGGGGGTAACCTGATTCCGCCAATGAAAATCAGGGATTTCACCTTCACGAGCTTGTCGGACGCTGTATAGCCGTCCGTTTCTGGTCTGTGGTAAATGCGGTAAGGTCAGCAAAGACCCAATGCATGAACTACAGACCAGAAACAACGAACTAAGAATCGCAAACTAAAAACCACAACTTATTTTGAACCGCCGAAACTTTAATCAATTGATGGGTATGGGAGCAACCGGGATATTGCTTCCTAACTTGCCTGCTTTTTCCCGTACCGTTAGCCCTGAAGCCTTACTGGAGCCGGGGGTAGATGTTGCCACGAAAAAGCGCCTGGCCGATGCAGCATTGAACGCGGCCAAAAGCAAAGGGGCCACGTATACAGATGTCAGGATTGGTCGTTACCTGAATCAATTCGTGATTACGCGTGAGGATAAAGTTCAGAATATCGTTAACACAGAGTCTTACGGTGTTGGGGTTCGTGTCATTGCCGATGGCTGCTGGGGTTTTGCTGCCGTTGTCGATGCCAAGAGCGAGGCAGATACGGCCAAAGCCGCCGAAAAAGCCGTAGCTATCGCGAAAGCAAATGCCAGATTGATGAAACAACCCGTTCAACTGGCTCCCCAGAAAGGCTACGGCGAAGTAAGCTGGAAAGCGCCGATTCAGAAAAATGCGTTTGAGGTCCCGATTAAAGAAAAGGTTGACCTCTTATTATCCGTAAACAGCGCTGCGCTCAAAAACGGAGCCAACTACGTAAACTCAGTGCTGTTCATGGTAAATGAGCAAAAGTATTTTGCCTCGACCGATGGCACCTACGCCGATCAGGATATTCACCGGCTATGGCCAATTTTCAACGTAACCGCTATTGACCCCAAGACAGGCAAGTTCGAAACGCGCAATGCACTGAGTGCGCCGGTCGGCATGGGTTACGAATATCTGCAAGCCAACCCTGCGGATAAAGTGACAGGCGTTACTACACGTTACAATAAGGGGTATGACATGCTTGAAGATGCGACCGCAGCCGCTAAACAGGCGCGGGCGAAACACAGCGCCAAATCCGTTGAAGCCGGGAAATATGATCTCGTACTTGATCCTTCACACCTGTGGCTGACCATTCACGAATCGGTGGGTCACCCACTCGAACTCGACCGCGTGCTGGGCTATGAAGCCAATTTTGCCGGTACCTCGTTTGCTACTCTGGATAAGTGGAAAACCAAGAACTTCAATTATGGCAGCAAGCAGGTCAACCTCTTTGCCGATAAATTACAGGTTGGTTCATTAGGTGCTGTTGGCTGGGATGACGAAGGCGTAAAGACCAAACAGTGGGATCTGGTGAAAGAGGGAACCCTGGTGAACTACCAGGCCATTCGTGATCAGGTCCACATCATCGGCGAAAATGAATCGCAGGGGTGCTGTTATGCCGATAACTGGGGCTCTGTCCAGTTTCAGCGCATGGCCAATGTGTCGCTGGCCGCTGGTAAAACGCCCCTGTCGGTTCAGGATATGATTAAAGATGTGAAAAAAGGCATCTACATCATTGGGGATGGTTCGTTCTCGATTGATCAGCAACGCTACAACTTCCAGTTTGGCGGACAGCTCTTCTACGAAATCAAAGACGGTCAGATTGCTGGTATGCTGAAAGATGTAGCCTATCAATCGAACACGCAGGAATTCTGGAACTCCTGCGTCGCTGTCTGCGATGAGCGTGATTATAGACTAGGGGGCTCGTTTTTCGATGGCAAAGGGCAACCACCGCAATCCAGCGCAGTATCGCACGGTAGTTCGACCGCCCGCTTCAACGGGGTCAACGTGATTAATACAGCCCGGAAAATCTAAAAGCCCTCCGTTTACAGTTTTCAGTTCATTGACGAGTCATCCAATTGAAAACTGGAAGCGTATAAAACACGACACTTTTATGGCAACCATACTCACCGAAGCAGAAGCGAAAGCGCTGCTGACAAAAGTTTTAAGTTATTCGAAAGCAGACGAGTGTGAGGTCAATATTCTCGGTGAAGAACGGGGAAATCTTCGCTATGCTCGTAATGAAGTCTCTACGAGCGGTTCATTGACCAATCAGAATTTACAGGTCCAGTCGGCATTTGGTAAAAAAGTAGGCGTTGCTACGATTGATGAATTTGATGATGCATCGCTGGAAAAAGTGGTACGAAGGGCGGAGGAACTGGCTCGGCTGGCTCCCGAAAACCCTGAACACGTTGGTGTGCTCAGTCCTCAGCAATACCTGAAATCCAACGGTTATGTTGATGCTACAGCTAACATAACACCCGACATCCGGGCGGAGGCTGTTGCTAAAAGCTTGCAATTGGCGCGCGACCAAAAGCTGACAGCGGCTGGTTTTTTGCAGGATAATCATGGTTACAGGGCTATGATGAACTCCAAAGGATTGTTTGCCTATTACCCCAGCTCAAACGTTAATTTCTCCCTGACCGTCCGTACCGACGATGGGAAAGGGTCGGGTTATGTGGCTCGGGGTTACAATGATTTTACAAAGCTGGATACCGTTGCGGCAACGCGGATTGCGATCCAGAAAGCACAGGGTTCTGCCGAAGCACGGGCGATTGAGCCGGGCAAATACACGGTCATTCTGGAACCGACAGCTGCCGTCGTACTGCTCGAAAACATCTATTTTAATCTGGATGCCCGGAGTGCCGATGAGGGTCGGTCTTACTTCAGTAAAACAGGCGGAAAATCACGGCTGGGGGATAAAATTGTTGATGAGCGAGTAACCATCTATACCGACCCGACAAATGCGGAGCTTCCTTCGTCGCCCTGGTCGGGTGATGGTCGTCCGCAGGAAAAAACGATGTGGATTGAGAAGGGGGTTGTCAAAAATCTGACCTATTCCCGGTATTGGGCACAGAAGACGGGTAAAAAAGCAGTACCTAACCCAACAAACGTAATCATGCTGGGGGGTAACGCGTCGCTGGAGGAAATGATCAGGACGACCCAGCGCGGTATTCTGGTAACCAAACTCTGGTATATCCGCGAAGTTGATCCGCAAACCATTCTCCTGACGGGCCTTACCCGCGACGGGACGTTTTATATCGAAGACGGCAAGATCAAGTATCCCGTCAAGAACTTCCGCTTCAATGAAAGCCCCATCATAATGCTCAATAACCTGGAGTCGCTGGGCAAGCCGGAACGGGTAGTCAGCACGGAAACCGATCAGAATTATCTGGTACCGCCGATGAAAATTCGGGAATTTACCTTCACGAGTTTGTCTGATGCAGTGTAGGAATATTTTGACTTTTGGGCTGTTTTTAGGTTTATAATTGGCTGTTTTTTGGATAAGATGTAGAATTGTTTTGCTTTTTCGGCGGAGTTCGAATTTTACGCTCGACTCCGCTGAAAAATTCGTAACTTCAACTGCTGAAAACTATAGTCCGTAATGCTCTAAAAATGTGTTACTGACTTGTTGGAAGCCAATAAATCATCAATCAGATGCAGAAAGGGTAGGGGTTAAACGCCCGGATTTATTGATGATTTCTTAAAAAAACACTTCGCAACGAATCTCTTTTGAAACCATTTATTTTCACCCGAATCCAATATACGTCCGGCGACTGGGATACCGATCAGAGAATGCCGTCCAATATACTGCACTCACTGGTGGAGTACACGACTATTCCGGTTGATCAGAAAGAGAAAGTGGTGCAATTGAGCAGTCCTGACCTGTTCAGGAGTCCATTCTGTTACATGAGCGGTCATAAACTGGTCGAGTTTTCCGCCCAGGAGCGCGATCATTTCAAACGCTATGTTCAAAATGGCGGCTTCGTATTTGTAGACGACTGCAATCACGACATCGATGCGCTGTTTGCCCGATCGTTCGAGCAGGAAATGGCCCGTACGTTCGGGCCGAAGGCATTACAGAAGATCCCGAACAACCATCCGCTGTACACCTGTTTTTTTAAGTTTGACGAAGGGCCTCCGACAACCTCATTCGAACTGAACGGCTGGGGGGATGATCTGGTGCATGATTACCTCAAAGCCATTATGATCAACGGTCGCATTGGTGTTCTCTACAGCAACAAAGATTATGGTTGCGAATGGGATTACGATTTTCGTAACAAGCGTTTTCTGGCCGAGGATAACACGAAATTTGGCGTAAACATCATTACGTACGCGTTGACTGCCTGAGTTTATTTTTATGGATGACGAAGGATATATATTGTGTGCCTGTTGCTTTTGGCGTGAATTGTACAGTCAATAATCTTCATCATCCATTCTTCTATACAACCTGACTTAAAAATTTGGAATCAACAGACTTAACCCACTACAAAACGCTCGTGGCCCGCTTGCCACAGCTACGAAACGAAATCGGTAAAGTGATCATTGGTCAACAGGAAGTCATCAGCGAAGTGCTGATCGCACTTTTGGCGGGTGGACACTGCCTGCTGGAAGGTGTGCCTGGGCTTGCTAAAACGCTGATGGTGAAAACAATGTCCGATGCGCTGGCCATGCGCTTCAAGCGTATTCAGTTTACGCCCGATCTCATGCCCGGTGATATTGTCGGTACCGAAATTCTGGAAGAAGACCACGAAACGGGAAAGAAATCCTTCCAGTTTAACAAAGGGCCGATATTTGCCAATGTGGTACTGGCCGATGAGATCAACCGGACGCCACCTAAAACGCAGGCAGCTATGCTGGAAGCGATGCAGGAGTATAAGGTCACGTACGGCGGTAGCGATTATGCGTTGCCCCGCCCTTTTCTCATCATTGCGACCCAGAACCCCATCGAACAGGCCGGGACCTATCCCTTACCGGAAGCACAGCTCGACCGTTTTCTGCTCTATATTAAACTGAGTTATCCGTCGGAACAGGAGGAACTGGTTGTGTTGAAAAGCACGACGGGTACCCAAAAGCCAGTGCTGCAAACGATCCTTTCCGACGAAGATATTCTGAATTTGCAGAGCCTTACCCGACAGGTACACATCAGCGAAGAACTGATCGAGTACATAAATCGGATCGTACGGGCGTCGCGCCCAAAGGATAGCCCATCGGCTTTTGTGAAGCAATGGTGCGAATGGGGCGCGGGTCCACGGGCCGGGCAGGCACTGGTCTTGTGCGCAAAAGCCAGAGCTGTTCTCAGTGAGCGATTCTCCGTTATTCCCGACGATATTCAAACGCTGGCTTATCCTGTATTGCGCCACCGGATTGCCCTGAATTTCCGCGCCGATGCGGAAGGAATTACGACGGATCGGGTGATTAAAGAATTGCTGACTACTGTTAAATAGCGATTCGGTTTACAGTTTTTGATTCATGGTGGGTCTATCACTACGGTGGCAGACCAAACCTGCGAAACAGTAAGCAGAATACCGAAAACGAAATGCAGTATGCCCCAACTAACGTCCGATCTGATTCGATTAAATAATCTCCAACTGGCGAGCAAACTTGTCAGTGATGAAATGATGCTGGGTATTCAAACCAGCCGTCGGTCGGGTGTCGGAACCGAATTTGAGCAGTATCGTCACTACGAGCCGGGCGATGATCCGAAGCGAATCGACTGGAAACTGTTTGCCAGAAGCGGTCATTATCTGGTGCGGGAATCGGCAACGGAGAGCAACCAGCAAATTCGACTATTGCTGGATTTGTCGGGGTCGATGAACTATGCTGAAGCCGGGGTAAGCCGGTTGCAATATGCCCAGATTCTGCTGGCCTCGCTGGCCTATCTGGGCTACAGGCAGAACGATCAACTGAGTTTGTACGGGCTGCAAAATGGTGCCGTTCAGGCATTGGTACCAACCGGAAAACAGGCATTCCTGAAAATTGTAGGAACACTGGAAACATCGGAGGCAGCCGGGCAATGGACCATAAAACAACCTTCGTTTCCGGACTTTAGCCGGAAACAGGCCGAAATGCTGGTTCTGGTGTCCGACTTTTTACAGGTTGGCGATGAGTGGATTAAACTCATCCAGAGTATAGCGGCCCCGCGTCGGGAGATCGTTATTTTCCAGATTCTGGGCGATCAGGAGCTTGATTTCAACCTGAGTGGCTTTTACCGATTTCAGGATCTGGAAACGGGTAAAGAGATTGAGTTACAGGCCGATGCAGTTCGGGACACGGTTCGGCAGGCGGCTGCTGATTATTTAGCGAAACTGGACGATGCCCTGCGTATTCCGCACGTTCGACTCATTCGTGTTCGATTGAGTGACCCAATTGGGCGAGTGTTAAGTGCGTTTCTGACCGGGAAGAACTTGTGATAAGGGATTCAGGACGTTGGCAATTGGCATTGACGCCAATGTCCATTACCCAACATCTAATTGATAAATGGCATTCTTAGAACCGTTTTTGTTGTGGGGTGCGCTGGCGGTAGTAATTCCGGTCATCATCCATTTCTGGCACCAGAAAAAAGGGAAACCGCTGGCTTGGGCAGCTACCCAATGGCTCGTTGAAAAAAACCAGCAACAACAGCGTGGTCTGAAACTGGACAATATTCTGCTGCTGATTCTTCGGTGTCTGTTATTGATCTTGCTGGCTGTTCTCCTGAGTCAGCCCGTATTGAACAGTCTGAAAAGTAAGGCCGATAGCCAGCCGATTCATCTGGTGCAGCCAAATGCGTTAGTGAGTACTAATTTTCGGTTTGAGCTGGAAGAGGCCAGTAAACGGGGAGAGAAGCTATACTGGATAAATCAAACCGCCGAGCCAATCGACAAATTGACTGAATTGCCTGAACGGAAAGCAGTTACGCCGTTATTGATTCAGGCAGCCATTGATAAACTACGTCGGGAAAATACCGAGCTACACCTGTATTTACTGAACAATGAATCCATAGCAACCGTCCCGTCGATTTATGTGCCATCCCAGTTTCAGTTGCATACGCTTGTCGATTCAACCCGGCCACCGCGTGCTTATCTGGTGACAAAAGGCAGCCAGAAACTGTTTGTGGGTCATGAAGGAAAGCTAACAAATAGCGCCGTGTTCGAACCAGCGCTGAAGTTTCAGCAGGCACCGGTTCATAGTGGCCAGTTGCGTGTATTACTCGATTATCGAAGCCAGCGCGAAGAGCAGACCGTTGAAGCGGCTCTCAAGGCACTGACTGAGGTATATGGCCTTGATTTTCTGATTGACCATAACCAGACGGGCACTACGCCCTATGAATGGGTGCTGACAGATCGGATTAGTGCGAATCCTTCGCCCCAGACGTTATACATCGTTTCGGGTAAATCGGGCTATCCGATGGCTCCCAATATTTGTTATACGGGGAATGCATTGACAGCGCAAACCGATGAACGGGTCGCTAATGGGCAACTGCCCGAATGGTTAGGTGAGCAATTGATTCAGCATTACGGATTGCAGGTCAGTTCGTTACCGTTGAGTCAGCAAGAGTTGAAGTCGTTGTTTGCCGTGGCAAACCGGACCGACCGGAAACCACAGACATTGGTTCATAACGTAATCGTACTGCTTTTTGTCGTTCTACTGATTGGAGAACGATGGATGGCGCTAACAAAGAACGCATGACAGATCCAAGACAAATTCTATCATCGGTCAGCAAGCAGCTGTACGCCAATGCCCTGCTTCGGTGCCTGGTCCTTGCGATATCAGCTTATATCCTCACGGCTACGTTCACCAATTCGTTAATCCCCGCTTTGCTGGCCGGATTTGCTGGCCTTGGACTCGGCATATTTTTGGGGAAACTGTATCAGGACAAGAAGCCGCAAGCCATTCGACTGATCCATCAGACGGTTGGCGATACTGAATATAGTCTCCCGCTGTTGGATAAAACCCAGCTCAATGTTGCCGAACAACTGCAACTGGAACGACTCAGCGAACGAATCCGCGAGGCCAAAATTCCGACGGTCATTTTCTCGCGGCTCTGGGTTTATGGAATTGTCCTGCTGGCTGCTTTGGGTATTCGTTTTGGGTATCCATTACTTCAACGGTCGGAGCCAGTGCCACCCAAACTGGGCGAGACCCAGGCAACATTAATATCGGTTGAAAAACCGGTTGCTCCATCGTTCAAATCGGCCCAATTGCACATTCAGCCACCCGCCTATACACGCCTGCCAGAGCGGACTTCTTCGGATCTTAATGCTGCCGCCATTAACGGATCAATGCTGACATGGCGAATGCTTTTCAGCGATAACCGGAATCTCTCGGTTCGACTAGTCAGTAATCGGGGAGTGGAAGTTCGGTTTAAGCCATCCGCGGCAGGATTCATCTACCAGGACAAACTGATAAGTTCTGGCCTATATGCCATTAAAGCTTATTGGTCCGGGTTGGCGGGGAAAGATTCTCTGGTCTATCAGTCTGACTTTTACCGGCTGGAAGCCCAACCGGATCTGGCACCAAAAATTGTTCCTGTTTCGAAAGAATTATATAGCTATCATTACCTGAAAGATCCGAAATCAATTGGGCTGTCAGCAACAATATCCGATGATTTTAGTGTGAGTCAGGCGTTTATTGTGGCGACACTGGCGCGGGGATCAGGCGAAAACGTAAAGTTTCGGGAAGTGAAAATGCCATTGGACAAAACCAATTTCAAGGAGGCAAAACTGACGAAACAAATCGACCTGAAAGCGCTGAACTTTGCCCCTGGTGATGAGCTCTATTATTACTGGGCAGCTTTCGATAACCGCCAGCCTGAACCGAATTTTACGAAGTCAGACACCTATTTCCTGGTTTATAAGGATACGACTAAGGCAGAAGAAGGTGAACTGGCGACGATGGCCGTGAATATTATGCCCGAATATTTTCGGAGCCAGCGACAAATCATTATTGACACCGAAAAGCTCATTGCGAAGCGCAAAACCCTGAGCGATAAGTCGGGTGCGACGATGGCCTTTAAGAGTTTATCGAACGAGATCGGTTTCGATCAGAAAGCCTTGCGATTGCGCTATGGTCAGTTTCTGGGCGAAGAATTCGAAAAATCGATTGGTGGGGGTGGCCCTCCGCCCTTACCGACCAATAGCGATGGCGCTGTTGTATCGGGTATGGCGGCCATTCAGGCCTATATGCATAAACACGATGAAGGGGAGGGTGAACAAACGGCTGCTCCCCAACGCGAATCGCATACGCAGGACGATGGGCATAACCACGGTGGCGGTGGGCACGCAGACGATGGTAAAGACCCGCTTGCCGCTTTGATGGAGCAGTATGTTCACTCGCACGACGATGCCGAAACGAATACCTTCCATGAGCAATCGACCCGGAGTTTGCTGAAAATGGCGCTGGAACAGATGTGGCAGTCGGAGTTGCATTTGCGGTTGTATGAACCCGAAAAGGCATTGCCCTTCGAGAAAAAAGCGTTGGAGTACCTGAAGTTGTCGCAGCAAAAAGCACGGTCATTTGTGAAGAAAACCGGCTTCGATCCACCACCGATCAAAGAACTGGAAACGCGGCTTACCGGCGAATTGAAAAATGTGAATGCCAGTGCAACACAGAAGCGCGTATATGATCAGCCACGGCTTGAGTTGCTGGTCGGTGAAGTGCTGGGTTTCCTGTCGCTGGAGCAACTTAGCCCATCACAGCGACAGACTGTTCAGCAGTTGGGCAACACACTCGCTGACCGTGTCGTAAACAGCGGTCTGCCGAACTGGTCGGTGCTGACGGGATTACAGAAACTCGCCGGTGGTAAAACACTGACTGACCCGGAGAAAAAACAACTGAAAACAAAACTCTATGACCTGGCGGGTACGTCCCTACAAACCAGTCGATCCTATACCAGTGAACGAAAACTTGAACGGTCATTCTGGCACCATTTGCGATGATTTCTTTCCATTTTGACCGATCTGACCCAATTACATGGCTCATCCTGGTACTCGTAGTAATTTTGCTACTGGTTCAGGTTTGGTTCACCCTACGAAACGATTCGCTCACAACGCAACGGAGATCGGTTCGCCTGACCCTGAACGTACTGCTCTGGCTGGTGGTGCTTGGCTACGTTCTGCAACCAGTATTGACCGTAACGGCCAATTCAACGCATGCGCTGCTGGCTGGTGAAGATGTTCCGGGTACATTTCGCCAAAAGATAAGTGATAGTCTGAATGTACGGCAGGTCGTAACAGCCCGAACATTCAACAGCGAACGCTTTGATTCGGTGACACTCGTAGGGCAGGATTTTCCCCCCGAATTACTGAGCCGATTAAGTCGGCAGGTGGTTCGCTGGATTCCCTATTATGCACCCGATCAGATGCAGGCTGTTCGCTGGAAAAGCATTGTCCAGAAAGGAGAGATGCAACAGGTGATGGGGAGTCTTCAGTCGTCACATAAGCAACGCATCAAGCTCATGTATGGAAACCGTACGCTCGACAGTCTGAACCTGCCAGAAGGGTTGACGTCGTTTTCGCTCCGGTTTCCTGCGTTCACGTTGGGGCGAACAGAGGCTGAACTGGTACTCGATCAGACTACGCTGGATACGATTCGGTTTTTTACCCGCCCCATGAAGTCGCTGACGTATCAGTTCATTCTTGGAACGCCCGATTTTGAGAGCCGAACCCTGGCCGACTGGCTGGGAAAAAACGGAAACTCGGTTCAGATTACCGCAACGCTTTCTAAAGATGTCAGCAACCAGTTAACGATCAACCGGGTGTCGAAGAAACCGGATGTGATCGTGACTGATCCTACCAATGCCGGTAATGTGGTGGTGAAGCGGGCGATTGCAGAAGGAAAATCAGTGCTATTCATTAACCTGACCAATCCAGAGGCCGATTGCCGCCTGATTAATAAAGCCCTTGGGAGTAATTTACAGGTTCGGAAAGTGTCGAACGAGCCATTGGTGCCAGTTTCGGAGGGTCTGAATGCGTTACCTTTTTCCATTGTCCCGACTGTAGCACAGGCTGTTATTCCTGGCTATCCGGTGGTTGTTCAGCAAGTGTCCGGCAAGGTTGGGGTTAGTTTGCTGAATGAAACATTTCCATTGAAACTGAGTGGCGATAGCCTTGCCTACAATCGGGTCTGGAACGCTATTCTGGCTCAGCTTCAGCCCTCAGCGATCAACAGCGCCGACATAGAAGCTCCCGTTTTTGCTGGTTTCCGGGAGGCCGTTCATGTGAACAACATACCAACGCGACCTTCCATCATTCAACTGGGCAATGACACGGTTCAGATGTCTTATTCGCCCATTAATCCGCTTTCGGCAGAAGGGAAATTTAAGATAAGCCATGCTGGATGGATGCCGGTACTGGATTCTCTGGCGACTTATGCCGAGGGTAACGGGTTGCCAGCCATTGCCCAAAGTCGACTGGTGCGGGCCTATGCAATGGCGCATGCTTCCGACCAGAGTGGACGAACGGCTGTATCAAGAGTGACCGAAAACCACCTGCCGGACTGGGTCTGGCTGGTATTATTTGTCGTCTGTCTGAGCGCTCTTTGGGTAGAGCCTAAACTTGGGTAGTACTCCTGTAGTTATATACCCAAACGAAACCATTATGTGGCAGGAACAGGATAATCAACTTACGCGCGATTTCACCTTCGCCGACTTTTCGGAAGCCTTTGCCTTCATGACCCGTGTGGCGCTCATTGCCGAAAAAATGGATCATCATCCGTGGTGGTCGAACGTCTATAATCAGGTGACGATTAAACTCTCTACTCACGACGCGGGTAACACAGTGACGGAGAAAGATCAAAAGCTGGCTTCGGCAATTGATAAACTGATTGTTGGCGAAGTGTGGTAAAGTTTTTTAGTCGGTTTTGGGTAAAGCAATTTGTCTACCTGATCACGAGCGGGCTGGTGGTGTTGTTTATTTTGTTGTTACCTGAAAACAGCGCCTGGCTGAATGGGCCGATTCAGCATTTTTACGATCAACATCAGAAACTGGGTCAGAAAACAGATCGGCAAAGTCGGGAGCGGGCTGCCTATGGTAATGCCTATACCTACACGATGCTTATCAAGCAGCAGTGTAAGCCGACCGATTACTTCCTGATTCCGCCCCAACGTTATCTCATTCGAAACGCCTATCGGCAGGGTGCCGCTGATGGTTTTGTCTGGATTTATCCCAGCGTTCTTTATTATCACCTGGGAAAAGCGGTTCATTTGCTGGAAATGACTGGTCCTGACACGTTACTACAGCGGGCAACACATACGCTCTGGGTGCAAAATAATCGGGTAATCTTATTTGCCCTTTCGTCCCAAAACCGGCTGTCGGTCTTGTCTGAATTCAGGAAATACGATCCCCGTTTTTTCGCGTACACCCCAAGCCAGGCCCGACAATACTATTATTCCCGAAAATGAGTTTACCGCTGGCTGTTGTTGTCTGTACTCAATTTCTGATCGGATTCGGAATCGTTACCCGCCTGAGAGTCCTTACCAATGGCTTGAGTCTGCTGGGATTATCAATGCTGGTAGGTCTGGGTGTAAGTTCAATAACTCCGTTTGTGGTGCAGTTTGCTCAATTGCCAATTGCACCTTTGCCCATTCTGAGCATTCTGGTTGTTTTGGCACTTGGGTCATTATGGCTCCTTCGTGGTCAATGGACTTATCTAAGTGCCATTTTTGAATGGAAACGGGTATCGATCCGACTCTATGAACTTCCGTTTCTCGGCTTCTGGACTTATTTACTGGTCATAAGTGCCTGGAAATGTGCCTGGTTTCCGAACACCCCATTCGATACCATTGTTGGGCCTGATCTGGTCGCAACGTTTGCTGTTCGGGAGCGAACCCTGGTCTCCTCTGTGTTTACAGAACATTTGCCGTTGGTATCTGTATTCAGCAACCAGCCCTTTTATGCGCCATTTACGGCCATGCAGCAAATTATTTATCGGTTGGCGGCTCAGGATTCCGGTCTGTTTATGTTCGGGAAACTATGGCTTACTAGTCTGGTTATCAGCTTCGGCCTGTTTCTGTATGCCGAACTGAGAGAACGCATTCACCCAATTCTGGCCGGAATACTGGTAACGATGCTAGCCTGTACGCCCGAACTTTTTGCGTATACGTTTCTGGTGCAGACCGATTGGGCCAATGCTGCTTTTGTTGCGTCGGGCGTTATTTTACTTCAGCGGTATCTTGAATCGAATCGGTGGAATATGTTGATCACCAGTGGATTATTGCTGGAATTTGCCTGCTGGACACGGAGTGAAACGATTTTCTTTGTACCAATTGGATCAGTGGTCGTACTCCTGACGGAATGGAAAAGTAACCGGTTGAGAGCGGTTGGCTGGGCCGCAATGTTCTCCTTGCTATGCCTGATTCCGGTTCTTTTCTGGAATTATGGATTCCTGCGCGGGTATGTAGCGCTGCCAGCCCATGTCAACGTGGGCCAGATTCATGGCATAAGTGAAAACTATTTCGACGAACTGAGCGCTGTGTTTGCGGGCATGAACAAGCGGGTTGTTTTCCACGCTGCCTACTGGAATTATGCTGTTCCAGTCTTTTTGGTAACCACCTGTTTGAACCTTGTCCTTTTTCGGGACAGGCATGGACTGGTGGTATTGGCCTGGATAACTGGCGTTTATCTGATTTTTGGGTTCATCATACAACACGTAGACGGTGCCAACATTGCCTATACCTTCAGGCGTGGCTTTTTTAAACTGCTTTTCCTGATGTATTTCTATCTGGGCACAACGACTTTATTGCGCTGGATGTCCGTATGGCTCTACCGATGGGAAGCGCGAACTAACAGCACGACTGCTGGAATAGAGCAAACATCCTGAAAATCTAGTTTGGTTTGGAAACTTCCTTTCCACTGGCTACTGGAATACCGAAATCGGGACTTCCATCGGGTTTCCAGGAGAACGGCTGAGCGCGTGGTGTTCGGTTTTTGCATTCGCCATTGGCCATATCTTTTGCATGGTAGATAATCCAGTCCTCCTGCCCATTCGGTGATTTCGTAAAGCAGTTATGTCCCGGCCCGAAAACCCGATTTTCGACTGATTTTGAAAAAACAGGAGTCGCCGACTTTTTCCAGGAAGCCGGATCGAGTAAATCACTGGTGTCATTACTTGTCAGCATCCCCAGCGAATAATTGTCATCCCAGCAGGCACTGGCCGAATAAATGATATGAAGCCTGCCGTTTTTCCCTCGCAGAAACTGAGGCCCTTCACAGATTTCACGCCCGTCGTATTTTTCCCATGCATAGGTCGGGCGCGTAAGTTCTACCTGCTTCGTGCTTATGGTCCAGGGGTTTATCATGTCGGCAATGAACAGGTTGCTTTGTGGGCCTACGTAACCGGAATACAGAAAATAGACTTTCCCCTTGTGTTCAAAAACCGACCCATCCAGGCCCGTGTAGTTTGTGTTCACCCGTCCCTTGTCTGTCCAGTTTCCTTCCAAGGGGTTCGCTGACTCGTTTTCAAGCACAAAAACATACCGATTTAGGTCTCCGGGTTTAGCTTTGTCCGTTGCGGTATAATACAAATACCATTTCCCGTTCAGCCGATGCAGTTCGGGAGCCCAAATGTCGCGTGAATTAGGCCCGGAAGCAGGTGGCGTCCAAACCACCTTTTTCTCCGTCTGATCTAAATTTGTGAAGTCTTTCGTGCGCCAAAGGGTGAGATTTTGGCCGGTCGTATTGGTGTAATAGTAATAGCCATCGTTAAAAATAACCCACGGATCGGCCCCATCTGGGAGTAACGGATTGGTGAATGTCTGGGCAGGCGTATCGGAAGTATTCGTCAGTATGTTTTCGGTAACTGGACTGTTGATCGGAATCGTATTGACATAAGGGCGGCAACGTCCGGATGTATTTTTGGCCAGAGCGATCTCCAGCACGTTTTTACCATCTGCCGAAACAAGCAATTGAGAACTGTAGTTCGGACAGGGATCAGTCCCCTGATTGGGCGACCAAACGGGTGCTACCATCTCCGTCCAGGCGCCTAATCCCCTGTTGCTGTTGACCATGTACACTTTACCATTGGTTGGCGGTGTGGAGTTATCACTATTTCGGTGGAGGACCTGACCAATTGCCAGCAGTTTGCCCGTCTGTGAACCATCTGGTGCCCAGCTGATTGTAGGAGCGTGGGCAAAATGATTCCCATTTGTGGATTCGATACGAGTACCTTTTTCCGACGCTGAACCCCATTGGTAGCCGTCTTTGGAAAATTTCACATACGCATCACAGCCTGCGCCACACAACTCATAGGACATTACATAACTACGTTCAACTAGTCTGCGGATGATCGGCATACCCGGCCGCAGCACCCCACCCGTCATGGCTACGTCAGTAACTTCGGTGGTCCAGGTTTGGCCGCCATCAGTAGACGTTTTGTGCGCAATAAGCTGGTTAAAGCCCTGGTCTTTATACTCTTCGCTTGAGTAATAACACAAGAGACGCCCTTGTTGGTCGATCGTAAACTCGGGTTCCCAAAGCCCGGCTTTACCACTCACAATTGTTGAAAAATAAGACCATGTTCGGGCTTTATCGGTGCTTTTATACAAGCGAATCGAGCAATCTGTGCGCGGTTTCTGGTCGGTACCAACGGAAGTTGCCCAGAAAAGTGTGCCCGCTTCGGTTGAACTCAATGGCGTTGGCACTTCATAAAATCCGCTACAGCAGGTACGGGGTGGAGTGGTTTCGGTGACCGTTCCAACCGGGCTGGTACTCCAGGTTTCTCCGTCGTCCAGACTTTCGTAAAAAGAACCGGTATTGCCCCGGTCAAAACTGGCAAGGAGCCGTTTGGGCGTGTGATTATCTGTCTGGAGCCGTATAACGCGCGGATAGTAAGCGGTTTGATCGGCCACTAATTTCTGGCCGGACAGCTGTGCCCAAACGCCTGATACACTCACGAATGCCAGCAAGAAAAAAAGGTAGGAGCGAGGCTGAGGAAGCCAGTTCGAAGTTGGGTTGGTACTTCTACGAAACATCGGCTAAATTATTTAGGTTAGGAACAGATTAAGTATTGATTCAAGACAGTTTTTTTTGCCATTTTGCCCGATAAGCAGTGAAAAGAAAGCCGAGTATTTCATGCGTTGACTGGTCTAAAAAAGCCGATCACCATAGAGGTAATCGGCTTTAAACGACTACTAACCTATGAATAATATATTACCAACCCGGATTTTGTTTCAGGTTAGGGTTTGCATCTGTTTCATAAAGTGGCAAGGGATATAACTCGCTCTTCCCTTTCTGAAATGTGGTAAAGTCAGTATCGAAATCCGATTCATTGGCCGGTTTTTTACCCGCATCAGGTCCGGCCAGTTCAGGACCGAGAATACCGTAGCGTTTCAAATCCCAGAATCGTTGGGTTTCACCAGCCAGTTCAACTACGCGATCATGGCGAAGCTGTATCCGAAAATCAGCCTGGGTCATCGTCAGGGGCAGTGCCAGCATGTTTACCCGAGCCCGTACTTTGTTGGCAAATGGAATACCATCGGCGGGTTTACCCAATTCGTTGAGTGCTTCTGCATACAGTAAATAAACATCGGCCAGACGAATTACCCGGTCGTTTATCCCCGAAAAATAGCTGTCGGTAGCCTGGTAATAATTGGTGTATTTAATCCAGAAACGATCCCGCTCGGGCAAATAATCGCTGCCAGCCGCTAATTTGGTTAGATCGGCATACGAAAAACCATGTGATTTAAGGGAACTGCCGCCGTAGAACATGGTATAATCGAGCCGGTAGTCGACCTTTCCGGCCTTGTCTTTTTCTTTCATAAACTCATTCAGGAGCCACTTCGTAGGCTGCCCATCGCACCAGCCACCTTTGCTGAAACCGTTGATATTACGAAGGCCGAAAAACTGGGCGTGTTCGGAGGATTCAGAGCCACCAGCTACGTCGTAGTTGACGGCACCACCTACTTTGCTTTCATTTTCGTCGTAATACTGGATCTCGAACAACGACTCTTTGTTGTTTTCAAGCAGTGTTGTGAAGTTGTCCTTAAAATCGGCGACCAGGTCAAAACGGGTAGGGGTCTGGTCAATGATCTGCTTGAGAGACGCAGCGGCTTCGGTCCATTTGCGTTGCTGCATATACGCCTTGCCAATCAACGCCACCGCGCTATACTTGTGAAGCCGACCAACATCCGGACCCGTATAACTTTCGGGTAAATCGGTAGTTGCTTCCTGACAATCCTTAATTACCTGTGCAAAAACCTCCGCCTGCGTTGACTGTTTGGGTCGATCTCCCAGTGTTTGAGAGGCTAACACCAGCGGCACATTACCCCAGATGTTGGCCATGTTATAGTACCAATAAGCCCGAATTACTTTGGCTTCAGCAAGAATTCGTTTTTGCAGAGTAGCGTCCATTTTAATGGCTGGAACGTTCTCCAATACCTGATTGCAGCGGTAAATTCCCTGATAAGCCGCCTGAAACGATTCGATATTCATCGGAATATTATAGTCTGTTACGATGAACTTACTCAGATTGCCCAGATCTGTCCAGGGGCTTTGACTGTATCCTTCATCGGAGCTAAGATCGGTCAGGAAGCGAATCCAGAGCGAAAATCGACGATCCTGCATGCCGCTATAAGCCGCATTGATGCCCTTGACGGCATCGTCGGACGTTTTCCAGAAGGTTGCCGTTGATGCCTGGTTGGGATTGACCTGGTCGAGCAGTTTGCTCTCGCTGCAACTGAACAGGATTCCACCCGTAAGCATCGCTGTCAGCGCCAGTGTTTTCGTATTCATAGTGAAGTTGTGTTATACGATTGTCTGAATGATTCAGTGTACGGCTTAGAAACTCAGTTGCAAACCAGCGCTGATGACCCGCGAAACGGGATAGTTGCCCTGGTCAATACCACGACCGATGTAATTTCCCCGATTTTGAGGATTCCCATCGCCCACATCACCAATCACATCTGGATTGTAGCCCGAATACTTGGTAATGGTCAGCAAATTCTGAGCATTCACATAAATCCGGGCCGAACCCATTTTGAGCCTGGTTAGCATGGCCGTTGGAAAATTATACGCCAGTTGCATGGTCCGAATTCGCCCGTATGCCCCACTTTCAACCCACCGATCCGTATTGAAGGCCGGATTCAGGGTCGGATCCCCTTTAATTGGTTTTGGTGTAGTGGTAGAGCTACCCGGACCAGTCCAGAATGTTACGTCAGACCGAACATTCTGGACATCATCGAACCGATCCGTCCAGTTTCGGCTGCGATTAAACAGCAGATTCCCCGACACACCCTGGAAAAAGACCGTGAAATCGATGTTTTTATACGACAGTGAAATGTTAGCCCCGTATTCGAATTTGGGAAACGGGGTGCCGACAATTTGCCGGTCGTCGTTATTGATCTGACCGTCGCCATTGGTGTCTACGTAACGCACATCGCCCGGTGTTACATTTGGTTGTTTGGCCGCTGCATCGATTTCGGCCTGATTCTGGAAGATGCCAGCCTGCCGCAATACGTAAAAGCCAGCCAGGGGGCCGTTTACTTCCGTTCGTGTCACATTGCCGTAGCCATACAAAGGCTGGTTGCCATTGCTGGGTACTAACTGTAGGGCTTTGTTGTGAATGCTGGTAAGCTGACCATTGATGCTGTACCGGAAATCACCTGACTTATCCTGATAGGTCAGGCTTAACTCAAAGCCTTTATTTTCAATTTTCCCGAGGTTATCGTACGGATTGTCTCCCTGGTTGCCAGCCGTAATGGGCAGGGGAACGCGTAACAGCAGATTTTTCGACAATGAGTAAAAGTAATCGGCCTGCAACTGAATCTTGCCGTTCAGGAATGTAGCGTCTATACCGACATCCGTCGTGGTTTTGCTTTCCCATTTCAGGTTTGAATTCTGCAACTGGCGATTCGATGCGCCCGGAACAATAACATTCCCACCACCAAGCACGTAGTTCAGGTTCGGCTGAATGGTTGGATCGAGCGAATAGGGAGCAATGGCCTGGTTACCCACTGACCCATAACTGGCACGCAGACGCAGATCGCCAATGGCCGGAATATTCCGCATGAAAGTCTCTTTGTTGATATTCCATGCCGCTGATACAGAGGGGAAATAGGCAACCTGATTGTCTTTTGGGAAATTCGACGACGCATCCCGGCGCAGGTTCGCCTGAATATTGTACTTGTCATTAAACGTGTAATTTACCCGACCTAAATACGAGATCAGGCCGGAAATACTGGAGAATCCGTCTGTCCGTGGGCTTGCCGTACCTGCACCCTGCTGGTAAAACTCACCAACAATACCTTCCGTATGGGAGTAGATTTCGTTCTGATCGAACCGCTGTCGTGTATAGCCCAGCAGAGCGCTGACCTGGTGCTTGCCAATGGTTTTGTTGATATTCAGAGTATTCTCAATCAGCGTGTTAAAGAAACGTCCATTCCGGTCGTCCAGAATGCCGTTGGGTGCACTGGGGCTGTTGTAGCTGAGGGCACCGGGGCGAGCGAAATACTTGTTCTGGTAGTTGCTGAAATCCAGCCCAACACTCAGTCGGTACGACAGCCAGGGAAGTATGGCATATTCTCCATATACGTTACCCAACAGTTTGTAGCTATTGGCGAGGTTGTCATCTTTGGCTTGCTGACCGATGGGGTTCGTACCAAACGTAGCGTTGTTGGCATTGCCATACCCATAGCCACTGGCGTTGGTAGGATCAAAAACGGGTATGGTAGGTGGCATCCGGATAACGTTGTCGAAAGGCTGCCCAATGACCCGACGTTCGTTGGTATAGGCTAGATAGGCCGATTCGCCAATGGTCAGTTTTCCACGGGTTGTTCCCGCATTGACCCGGGCCGAGTAGCGTTTAAAATACGGACTCACCTCCGTGCCGTCGGTTTTTCGGCCCCGAATGGTGCCGTCCTGTGAGAAATACCCCCCCGAAATCCGGTAATTTGACTTATTGACCCCGTTATCAACACCACCCGAAATGCTGACGTTATGATCGGTAATGGTTCCGGGTTTGATCAGTTCTTTTTGCCAATCCGTATCAAACCCTCCCTGGCCAAAATCCGGAACAGGAAGTTTGCCATTCTGATAAGCAGCGGTCCAGGTTTTGATGTACTGGTCGCGAGTGGCCAGGGGCAGCCGATGGTCAATATTTTGTACGCCATAATAGCCATTGTAGTCAATAACGGCTTTGCCCGCTTTGCCACGCTTGGTTGTGATGACAATAGCGCCGTTCATACCCCGTGACCCGTAGAGCGCCGTAGCCGCTGCATCTTTCAGGATCGTAACCGTTTCAATGTCATTGGGGTTAAAGTCGGATGATGCGCTGCCAATAATAACTCCATCGATGATATATATCGGGTCCTGATTCGACCCAAACGTGCTGGAACCACGAATTTTGATGCTGGCCGTTGCACCGGGCGCACCTCCAGCCGATGCTACCGTTACCCCAGCAGCCCGTCCCTGAATCTGATCAACGACTGAAGCCGCCTGCACCTTCTTGGCGTCGGCAACATTCACAATGCTTACGGCTTCGGTCAGGTTTGACTTTTTGACTGTACCATACGAAACGACCACGACTTCGTCGAGGGTGCGGTTGTCGGCAACCAGTTGAACGGTTATGGTCGACCGGTTGCCGATGGCGACTTCCTGAGCAACATAACCGACACTTGAAATGATCAGTGTGTTTGCCCCGTCACTAACATTTAAGGAAAAGTCTCCATTGGCATCGGTTGAGGTTCCAGTAGCGGTACCTTTCTCGACAATGTTGGCGCCGGGCAATCCGGTTCCATTCTCATCCGTAATCCGACCCGTTAAACGCCGGATAACAGCAACTTCAGCGATTGTGGCTGGCTGGTTTGCGTCGGCCATAGCTGGAGGTGTTGCGATACCCGGCTCGGGCTTTACATCAGGCTGTATGACATACAGGTTGTCTTTGATTTTCCGGTAACGCAGGCCCTGTTCAGTCAGTAGCTGGCTCAGGTTTTGCTCTAAAGTTGTTCCATCGGGCTCGGTTTCGGTGAGCCGACCAGCCATTAACAGTTCTTCATAAGCAAAACTTACCTTGTAGCGTCGTTCCAGTTCATTCAATACTTTCTTGAGTGCGCGTGCCTTCGTAGGACGAGTGTCCAGTGCGGGTTGATCAGGTTTGGTCTGTGCCCTGGTCAGCAACTGGGCAGCAGAGGAATGTGGAAGGCTGAAGAAAGCCGTCCCTGCTATCCAGAGAGTAAGCGATAAATACATTTTTTTCATACCATCAAGAGTTAAGGAATTACGAGCGGTTCTTGTAGATAATCGGGTAGCTTAGGTGATTTACAGCCTGTGGAGGATGATTCGATTGCCTTCGCGATCAGCCTGAAGGTTGAAAGCCGTAGTAAGGGTTGTAATGAGCGTTTCCATATCCTGACTGGATAAGTTTCCAGTAAAGCGTCTTTCGGCGAGTGCATTGTCTTCAAAAACCAGCGTGATACCCCAGGTATCGCTTAACTGCTGGGCAATTTCCCGAAGGGGCGTATCCTCAAAGGCAAACTGATGCTTGGTCCAGGCGGTATGTATCTGAGGTTTCGCAGGGGTGATCGATACCTGTTCGATACCCGTCTGGACAGTTGCCAGATCGCCGGGTTTCATCAGAATGACAGGTGCTTTTTTATCATTCGGGTTAGATAACTGGACCTTTCCTTCCGATAACATGACCAGCGTATTGCCCCGACGGGTATTCACGTTAAACTGTGTTCCCAGTACAGAAATATCCAGATTGGGTGTATGGGTGATGAATTTCAGTCGTCCTGACAGTGCCTGTTTTTTGGTTACTCTGAAAAATGCTTCGCCTTCAAGCCATACTTCCCGATCGTCGCGATCAGTCCAGTCATTGGGGTAGGTCAGGGTCGAATTACCATTGAGCCGGACTTCTGACCCATCAGGCAGGGTTATTGTCAGGAGTTCGCCATAACGGGTATGAATTTCCTGCCGCTGCCAGTAGTGCCGGTAAGCCCACCCACCGCCAGCCAGTAACAACAGGCCAGTGAGTGAGGCTGCCAGTTGCCAGTGCCTGAATGGATAACTGATTAGTCGTCTCAGAATTGGTTTATCCCGTTCAATAGTATCCGTCCGAGCGGCTAGCTGACGGTCAAAAGCTGTATCCAGTACCTGCCAGATGCGTTCCTGGCTGGCATCCGTTAAATCGTCGTAGTGCACCCTCAGATGCAGTAAAATCGCGCTTGCTTCATCAATGGCGTTCTGTTTATCGGGATGCCTGAGCATAAATGAATGCCAGAACGACATAGTCTGTTCATTGGGTTGAAAAACCCAACGTCGAAACGACTCGTCCAACACAAAGTCATTCATTGAATACTGGCTATAATCAGGTGATTTCATTGGGTGAGACAGGTGACTTGTAGTAGGAAAAGACGAGTGGGCTTTAGATTATCCCTCGTTCATACTGTTTTTTTACAAACTAATGGCGGATGAGTTCAATTTGGTGAATTGTAAACCTTACTTGATCTGGCGGCTTAACAGGCCAGACCGAATCTGAACGTTATGCCCACCGATTGAACGCTCTACAGAATTCATGACAATAATCTGATTGGCTCCCGGCTGATACAGACTGCTCCACAATGATTTGGGCCAGGCGTCGGCGATGCGCTGCCAGGATTGCCCATAGTCATTACTCACCGAAATATGACTGCTGTTGGAGGATACTACCAATCGGCCATCGGTTATTGAAAGCAGGTAGGGGCCACCTAACTGGTCGGGAATGGGCGTGCCTAACCCTTCCGCCCAATGGGCACCATCGGGGCTGGTTTTATAGTAGACCATGCATTTTTCGGGGCCGCAAATTTCGTAGACAACCATATACTGACCATTCGTCATCCGTGTCCATACCGGCATCCCCGGTCGGGAAGCATTGTGCCCCGTTTCATGAGCTACCCATATTTCCGGACCCCAGCTTGCGCCCTGATCGACCGAAATCTTCTGCGAAATAATCTGGCTGTAGGAAGGCGTTTCCGTAACGTGTTTTTCATTCGCATACATGACCGATAGACGGCCATCGGCCAGAAAAGCCATGTGTGGTTCATAAATGCCTTTATCGGGCTTACCCAGTGTGCCCGGTTTCCCTTCTGCCACGTCTATTGTACTGTGTTTGGACCACGTTTTGCCCAGATCCGTACTCTGATAAACAGGCAGTCGGTATGACTCCTGCCAGCGGACAGACCGGCAAGCCAGCAGAACGGCTCCATTAGGTAGTTGGCAAAGCTGGGCGTTGTCCAGATCGCGGCCAGGGTCGGTAAGAATGCTGATTGATTTCCAGGTCTGACCGTTGTCGCGGCTTTCAGAAACCTGTAGCTCCAGACCTGCTTTCGGATCGCGCTGGTAGCCATTATTGCGGGAAATTGTGTAGGCAGCCAACCAGGTTCCATTCGACAGGCGAAGCATACGTCCGTATTCTGAACCGTAGTTACCGTGTTTGCGTATTTCTGTTTCGCCCGCGTGGGATACCAGCCCCGCATCTGTGAAAACGGGCTGATCGTTGATGAGTACCGGCTGTTTCCATTCGACACAGGTAATGTCGAAATAACTGAGTGCAACCAGACTAATAAATAGGAGCAGGGGTGGTTTTATCATCATGGCTCAGGTCGTGAATACTAACCAAAGAGCCAACGTTCGTAAATTATCTCTTCCTTATCGTAAATTAGTACTAGTTACTATCGAATGAGTGCCAATAGCAGGAAAACGACATGCGTGGCCATCCGTTTCTGGAGCGATGCAATGGCTTTGTAAACAATTTTATAAACGGAACTTTGTTCAATGCCCATTACGCCCGCAATCTCTTCGTAACTGAGATTATCGAAGTATTTCAAAAACAGAGCTTCTTTCTGACGGGCCGGAAGACTATTCAGTTCGCGCAGCAAAAGGGTAGATTGTTCCAGCGAAATCTGT
The DNA here is from genome assembly GCF_011604685.1 of Spirosoma aureum. NCBI lineage: Bacteria > Pseudomonadati > Bacteroidota > Cytophagia > Cytophagales > Cytophagaceae > Spirosoma > Spirosoma aureum. The sequence goes on from NZ_CP050063.1 coordinate 4,733,093, forward strand.
GCATCGAGCCAGGTGGGTTCGTAATGAAATTCAATCGTAAAGTCCAGCGTGTCCAGGTCATTATTAAACCGTTGCTCACTGGTCAGCTTACGGACAATATCCCGGCGTAAGGCCCGCATCAGGTAAAATTTGATCGAGTCCGTTCGGCCCAATCGCTCCCGTGTCTCCAGAATTGTCAGAAAGAGATCCTGCAGGCAATCTTCAGTTACTTCCCGGTTCTGCGCAATTTTATAGCCATAGTTATAGAGGGTCTTCGCATACTTTGCATACAGATAAGCATAGGCACTTTTACTGCCTTCCAGAAAATTATCCCAAAGCACAGCATCTGTCGTGTAGAGGTAGCCTGATGATGCGTCCAACTTTACGTCGATTTAAAAGCGGCTAAATTTACAGTAATGGATAGGAATAGTAATAATTACTCAGTGAAAAATAATGTTTATTTTTAGCGATAGGGATAAAAATGCTCGCTGATGTCTTTTGCAACTATGATCGTTAAACGCCCTTTATTTCTGGTATTACTCACTGTGATCAGTATGTTTGCCGGTTGTCGGTCAGCGTCCGACAGTCTTCCTTTATTTACAAAAATCAGCGCTGACGAATCGGGTCTGTCGTTCAATAATCAAATCCAGCCTTTCGAAAATGAAACACTAAATGCCAATACCTACGACCCCCTGTATAATGGGGCAGGCGTTGGCGTTGGTGATTTCAACAATGACGGATGGGATGACCTGTTTTTTGCCGGAAATAAGGTGAGTAGCCGTCTGTATCTGAACCAAATAGGACATTCGAAAAAAGAAAATCCGGCCTTCCAGTTTACGGATATTACCGAACAGGCTGGTGTACAGACCCGAATCTGGTGTACGGGTGTTTCAGTTGTTGATCTGAATCAGGACGGTTGGCTGGATATCTACGTCTGTGTGGCGGGGCCGGATACGGCAAAGGCTGTTCGAAGAAACCTGCTTTTTCTCAACCAGAAATGCAGCCCGGGCGGAGTTCCGACATTTCAGGAAGTGGCCGAACAAGTGGGTCTGGCAGACAGCGGGATGAATACGCAGGCTGCCTTTTTTGATTATGACCACGACGGTGATCTGGATTGCTATATTCTGAACAATGCCTTCGAGCGAACGGGCCGGAATAGTATTCGACCACGGCGACTCGATGGAACCGGCCTAAGCACGGATCGGCTATATCGAAATGAAAGCCGATCACCAACTGAGCAAAAATCAACGAAGAAAAGCGAGCTTCAGAACGAAACCACAACGCTACCGCAGTTTGTCGATGTGTCGAGCCAGGAAGGAATCAAGGCCGAAGGGTATGGCCTGGGACTTACAATTGCAGACCTGAATCAGGACGGCTGGCTGGATGTATACTGCGCCAATGATTTTTTGTCGAATGATGTCGTATGGATCAATAACCACGATAAAAAAGGGAATCATACCGGGTTCACCAATCGTGCGGCCGATTATTTCAAACATACCAGTTACAACAGTATGGGTGTCGATATTCAGGACATCAATAACGACTCCCGGCCCGATGTGATGGTCGTTGACATGATGCCGGAGACGAATGAGAGGCAAAAAATGATGCTCATTAAAACCAACTGGGATTTTTTTACGCTGGCCCGTCAGCAGGGCTATCAGGATGAATATGTACGAAATACCCTGCAACTCAATCAGGGGCCATCTGGTCTGAATCAGGAACCGGGCTTTAGTGAAATAGGCCAGTTGGCGGGTGTTTCGCGAACTGACTGGAGCTGGGCACCGCTGTTGGCTGATCTGGACAACGATGGTTGGAAAGACCTTACTGTTTCGAACGGCTACCGGCGCGACATTACCAATCTGGATTATGTGGTGTATCTCAACCAGCAGATCTCAAGCTTTGGCCTGGCGGCAACACATAAACAGACCATGGAGGCTCTGTATAAACTTCCTGAGGTAAAGCTTCATAACTACGTGTATCGAAATCGGGGTGACCTGACCTTTGAGGATAAATCGCTGGATTGGGGGTTGGGTGAACTCAATTACTCGAATGGTGCGGTCTATGTTGATCTGGATAAAGATGGCGATCTGGATCTTGTTTTCAATAACATCGATGAGCCAGCCGGAGTCTATCGAAATGAAACGAATCAAACCGGTAAACCGATTATCCGCCACTTTCTGCGACTGAAATTGCCTGCCGATGGACACGGTTCGGGGGCTGAAGTTCGCCTGAAATTGCCCAATGGAACAACACAGACCACACTGGCACATCCGGTTCGGGGCTATACCTCCTCCGTTGAATCGATTGTTCATTTTGGTCTCGGGAAGCATACATCGGTTGGGGTTGAGATTCATTGGGCGGACGGAACCGTTCAATCACTGGGGCAGCTAAAAGCCGACCAAACGCAAACCGTTCACTATTTGCCTGCCAATAGCCCTACCTCGACCCAGGGAGATACCAGTTCGACAGGATTGTTTGTTACGCAGCCAGCATCAGTGATTGGTATCCCTTTTATGCATCAGACTGTACTCTCGTCGGATTGGCAGCGAACGCCTATGCTCCCGCAGGTGTACGGGAAAAATGGGCCTGCCATAGCGGTTGCCGATGTTGATGGAAATGGCCTTGACGATGTGTTTGTTGGGGCGGGCCCCGGTCAGGTGCGAACGGTGTATTTACAGAAAAAAGCCGGGCAGTTTACGCCTTTGATTCAGGGGGCCAATGACCTCAACGATATGGGGGCTTTGTTTTTTGACGCCGATCAAGATGGCGATCTGGATTTATACGTCGTTAGTGGGGGAAGTCAGCAACCCGATAGCAGCCATATTTATCAGGATCGATTATACCTGAACGATAGTCGGGGCAAATTTACCCGATCGCAGGGTTTGCTACCACCAACGACTTCTTCGGGCTCTTGTATTGTAGCCGCCGATTTTGACCACGATGGCGATCTGGATTTGTTCCGTGGAGGGCGTGTCAAGGTAGAAAAGTATCCATTTCCACCCCGTAGCTATTTACTTCGGAATGATGGAGGTCGGTTTACCGATGTTACCGATCAACTGGCTCCCGGCTTGCGGCAGATAGGGATGGTTTGCGCAGCACTCTGGACTGACTATGATAATGATAGCTGGCCTGATTTACTGCTTGCGGGCGAATTTATGCCGATCACGTTAGTAAAAAACGGCAAAGGGAAATTTCAGCAACAGCCTGCTACACTGCCAGCTGGGCAGTGGAATTCAATAATTGGTGCCGATTTCGATTGCGACGGCGACATCGATTACCTCGCGGGTAATACTGGCCTTAATACGAGGTATAACGTCTCTGCTTCAGAGCCATTACGCATTTACGGTAACGATTTTGACGGGAATGGTAAAATAGATCCCATCCTGACCCACTACCTCCAAGGAACCGAGCAGGTAGTGGCTATTCGGGATGTGATGAACGATCAGATGAGCCCCCTGTCCCGTAAACGATTCGTTAGTTTTCAGCAATATGCCCAGCAGTCATTTGTCGAGATGTTCACCGATGATGAACGAAAGGGAGCTATTCGGCTCGAAGCGACTGAACTAAGGAGTATCTATATCGAAAACAAAGGAGGAGGCCGGTTTGTCGCGCAACCACTCCCGATACCTGTCCAGATTTCCCCTGTTTTCGGGATGCAAACCGGCGATTTCAATGCGGATGGCTGGCGTGATGTGTTGCTGATCGGTAATTCATACGCACCCGAAACCTATTCGGGCTGGTATGATGCTGGTCGCGGAACGGTATTGCTGGGCAACGGGAAGGGGCAATTTCGTGCGGTGCCTTCGGCTGAAGCAGGATTGCAGATCGATGGTGATGCCAAAGGGCTGGCCGTTTTATCGATAGGATCTTCGGTCAGTTATCTGGTGACTAATACCAATGGGCCCGTACAATGGTTAGCCCTCCGAAAAAATAGCCAGTCTGCAATTGGGCGACTAAAACCGACCGAAACACATTCGCTGATTCAGCATACCGATGGCCGGACAGAGCGGGTAGAATATTATCATGGCTCTGGTTATTTGTCACAGTCTTCCTGGGTAAATTATTGATTTATAGGTAATTGTGCTTCTTTCTGATTTCTTTTCCCTTACTTCGACTTTTCTACTACTAATCTCCTGAAAGCCTGGCGTTTTAGGAACGTTTCAACAGATTGTGTGGGAAGGTAGGCTTTGGTGGTGGCGGAACGTTTTTTTCGCCCTTTCGGCGTCGAAGTTCTAGTTGTAGACTTTCCAGCCCTTTCCGCATCGCCCATTCGTGATTCATGGAAAAAAAAGGTTTCAGTAAAAATGACAGTTTTTTCAGGAGAGGCTTTTCGGCTTCGATTAGCCAGTCGTAGGTAATGTGAGTACCCGAACCCTCCCCCATAAACGTCCAGGTGCCCCGACCAACGAAATCGCCAAAGGCTTCGAGCGCGAAACCCGTAGGAAAGCTGGTTTTTGTTACCCGGAATTTCCAACGCAATGTGTAGGGAAGCCAGCCTTTCGTGTAAAGTTCCACCACTTTACCGACACCGCCGGGTTGCCCTTTTTCCAGAACCTTAACATCGAGATAAACCGAAGGCCACCAGCGAGCCAGTACATCTACATCTTCAAGAGTCCGGTAAACCTCTTCGGGCAAAGCCGCTACATGCCAGTGAGTGATGAAGTGGTAGGCGTTGATACCTGGGGCAGATTTTTCGAGAATCTGATTAGTGGACATGCCTGATTCGTTCAAGGGCGTTACTCGTTGACCGATCGTTCTTTTATGAGTGCTTCATAAGCCTCACGGGCAGTTTTTTTGTTCATCTCCATGGTTTGGGCCATAGTATTCCCAGTCAGCACTCCCGCCAGCAGGGCAACAGAAATCAGTTTTTTCATTGATTTTGATTGAGGTTATTGATTATTAAGTTGTCGTACTACGTTTCGATTATATCTGTGCTGCCAGAATGTGCTTGAACGTATCGGTGTAGTGGCGCAGACGAGTTACTTTGCCTTCGTCATTGAAGGTCCAGAGGTGTATTTCTTCGTCGCGATACCCTTTGCTAAGAGCGGATGGGGCCGCTTCGATCACAAACTCGGCTGCTACCTGATTGCCACCACCCATAATCGACAGTACCTGAAAATCGATGATGTTTAACTGAGCTAAAATGCCGAAAAACTCCGTTGCACCTGCTTTGCCCGTATGGGGTTCCATCCAGGGTACATTGTGTTTTTGAGCAGAGTTGTCGGCCCAGATTTCCAAGTTCACATCGTCGGCCAGGTAGTCAAGGAGCGCAGGTAAGTCGCCCCGGCCAAACGCTTCGTAGATGGCCTGAACGGTTTCGGTATTGGTTTTCATCAGATTCGGTATTGTTGGTTTGATTTCATTTTTTTTTAGGATAAAAAATTAGACACACAGGTACCAAATCGGAGCTTTTAGGCTCCTCGCGGGCTGGGACAACGAGTGTCCGATTCGCAATAAATCAGTTGAGTGATCGGCGATTAAAAGCCGAATTCGTAACGAGTTTTCAGAAAGGCCTCCTGGAAGTCTTACAGCATATATACATCAGGGTTTTACCTTCTGGATTTCAAAATCTATTTTTTTTCGTACTTTTTTTGATACTGTTTTAGAGGCTTAAGAAGACTTATTCGTTTCTAATCGCTATAGAGCTCGCTGATAACCAGGCTATAAATGCTAAAAAATAGCAGTTATTCAGTAGATAACCCTAGAGCTACCTACTGAATAACTGCTATTTTAAGTTAATCGACTGTGTTAGCGCATGGCCACGATGGGCTTAAATTTCTTGGCTACCTTATTCTGAACGGGTTGCAGTGTCATCAGGTAGGTGTAAATAGCGCCCAGATCCTGCTCTTTCATCCCAGAATACATCATCCAGGGCATAAGCGTCTGGAAATCGGTTGGCCCAATTTTATGGGGCTTGTAGCTACTGTCGGCGTAGGCTTTAAATCGGGAGACAAATAGCTCTTTGGTCCATTTTCCAATGCCTGTCTCTTTATCTGGCGTTATGTTCGGTGTATACAGTGTTCCTGATGGGAGATTAAAATCGCGGCCACCAGCATATGCCTTTTCCTTGATAATCTGGCCATTTTCAACCTGGGTATGGCACTCAATACAACCGGCGATTGTCACCAGGTATTTACCCGTTGCCAACTCATCGGTGGGGTCGGGCAGCGGCATTGGCTCAGCTTTTTTGGGAATGGTGTTCAGAATAAAATTGAAGGGAAAATCTGCTTTCGATTCAGCGGGCTTATTGTCGATGGGTTTAAGCGTACGCAGGTAGGCTATGATGCTTTGCACATCTTCATCGTTCATTTTGCCATAATAGGGATAGGGCATAACCGGAAAAAACGCATGACCGTCGCGACTGACGCCCGTTGTAATGGCCCGGTAGATTTCACCATCGGTCCAGTTTCCAATGCCAAAAGGGGTGATGTTTTTGGCCGTGAATGAGCCGGGAAACCCGGCTTTCTGATCGAACAGTTCCCCCCCTTTGCCATGCGTTTCGGGTACTAAGGGTCCTGAAAAAAGGGTAAAATCACGGGTACTGTGGCAATCGATACAGACCGCAACATGATTGGCGAGATACTTACCCCGTTCAACACGTTCCGGTGTTTTCTCCACCTTCAGCGCAGGCGCATCACCCACATTTGGCAGACCTAGTTTAACATAAGCCATTACGCCAACAATTCCTACAATAACAACGCATACAAGGATGCCAATCCATTTTAAAGCTGTTTTCATGTTCAGTTAAATTTAGAAAAGAGGATACTTTAAAGGTAGGATAATTTATTGATTTTTAGAATATTGGTAGTTATAGCAAATAAATTGTGTTTTTAAACGGTCGATATGTGAATCGCTATGGGACGACCGGAAAGGCTACGACCCGAAGTTTGGTGCAGCCATACGGAATGAGCGTAATGGTTTCGGTTTTGTCGTTTACTTCGCCTTTGTAAACACCATCCCGGGGTGTAACGGGTTGACGGGCTACGCCCTCAACGATTTTCCAGTTAGGAATTTGCCGCCCGGTGGTTTTGATTTCGATGGGTGCGTTGGTTTCATTCCACACAAAATTGGCAGCGACTGGCTTCATAACGACAGTCGTATTTTTGACAGGGTCATCAACCAATGCTTTAGGTAAGCCATAATTCCAGTTACCCTTCGGCTGAAATTCGTAATAAGTCCCCTCTTCTTTGATTTTCTTTTCGGTTATTTCTGACTCTACTTTCAGAGCATAGACCAGGGGGCCGCGTTCGATCGTACGGGAATTTTTGGCCCAGTTGCTCGTGGTGACCTGCATCGGCAGTTGTAGCGTTACTTTATCTCCGTTTTTCCATGCCCGATTCAGACTGATGATCTGCCCTCCCTTATCCGAGCGAAGTTTCGTTCCATTGAGTAGTATGGTAGCTTCTTTACACCAACCTGGTATGCGTAAATCAAGTGGGAAAGTGGTTGTTTTGGGGAGACTGATCGAGAACGTAATCTGATCGTCAAAGGGGTAATTTGTTGCTTCCTGAATGGTTGCCGTTGTTCCATCACCAACCGGCGACTTAACAGTGTTAGGTGCGTATTCCAGCGCGGCAAGGCCATTTTCCTGGGCAGACCTGTACCAGAGATGCGACGCGTATTTTGTCCAGCCCTGGTGCATATTGGCAGTACAGCAGGTGTAACCGGCATAGGGGCCAAACACGTTGTTCATCCCCCGATCGAAGGGAAGTGAGAAATCATAAACACCCCTTGAGACCTGTACCTGATTGGCAATCTGGAAATACTGTCGGGAATGGTAATCATCGGTCGTTTGGGTTGGGAGCGCATTGAACGTCATACGTTCGAGGGCATCCATGTAAGCAGGATCGCCCGTAATGCCGATGATTTCTTCCAGCGAAAACATGGTTTCAACAATGGCGCAGAGTTCAACACCTTGGGTTGGTTCGTTGCCATGCAGATCCTCATCACCCGAAAACATGCCGTGAGGGAGACCATGAAGTGTCATCAGGTCATTAAAACCAGTCTTCACGGCCGACAGATACTTTGCGTCTTTTTTGCCCCGATAATATTCGGCGGGTAGTTTCAGCCCCATCCCCACATTAACCGCGTGCCGATCCATCCACCGCTGGCTCGTCTGGTTGACGGCTGCTCCAATAGCCCAGTTACGACCACCGAGCAGGTCGGTCCAGTTGGTCGTTTGTTTATAAAGTATATCCGCCAGATCGAGCAGAAATTTGTCGCCAGTCTGGTTGTAAAGCCAGTACACGGCCATAATGTTGTCGCCCCCGCGCGACTCGGCCCATTCGGTCCATTTATTGAGCGGGCAGGTTTTCAAGCTTTCATGCTGGTAGCGAAAATACCGGGTCATGAACGGAATGACCCGTTTGTCGTTCGTGGCGGTGTAGTATTGTTGAAGGACTTTCAGCATCACCATGCGAGGCCACCAGTCTTCGCCATCGGCACAGGAATTCATTTTTCCGCCATTGGCTACTTCCTTTTTGGTATAAGGGCCAAAAAAACCGTTGGGCCGCTGGTGCTCCAGGCTCCAGTTAATGTATTTCTGGACCTTATCTTTAAGGGTTTTGTCATCCAGCAGATACCCCAGCGGAACGGCACCGTCGAGCCAGTAGGGTGTTTCCTCCCAGCCATCGCCTTTACCACCCAACCAGCCGTTATCGTCTTTGATCTTAGGGTAATACTCGTCCAGATGACCAGTTGACCCATCACGCATTACCTCGAGCTGGTGATGAAGCCAGCCTTCGGGTTTAATGGCTCCAAGCGGCAATTCAAGGTATTTCTGCGGAGCCAGTGGAGCACGATTGTTGACAGAGGTCGCTTTCTGTGCGTATGAATTTACGAAAGTCACTAGAAGAACAGTAGTCAGGCTAAGGAAGGTAGATTTCATGGTAGTAAGTAAACCTATCGGCGAAAGACCAGGGTTATAAAATCGATTATTTTCCCGTTGCCAGTTGCTTGATCAAGGCCGTTTCTTTGGGATCGAAAACTGAGCCATCGGGGCGGAAAATATCATGAAACCAAACTTTTGGTTCTTCGCCACTAGGCATTGGGGCGTCCCAGGCGTAGATGGTATTGGTTTTCCCTTTTACCAGTCCCCAGTTTATGGCGCCAACTTTATACTTTTTGAATACAGGAAGGCAGGTTTCAAATGTACTGTTACGGGTTCGGGCCATGTATTCGGTACAAATGAGCGGTCGCCCAAGTTTCTGGAGGTCAAGAATTTGCGCTTCCAGCTTGGGCGCTTCAGCATAATTGTGGAACGTTATGATATCCGACTGGCTGAACATCAGGTCGTTCGATAGGGGATGGTCATTCCACCAGCCCGCCGTGATGGGTTGCGATGGTCGCACGGATTGTGCCCAGGTAAATGTCTTGGTCAGCAGGGGCAGAACCGCGTCGTTGTAGCCGTTATTGGACGGCTCATTGAACAAGTCCCAGACGATGACGCGATTGTCGTTCCCGAACGCGGTAATCACACTTTTAGTATATTGTTCCAGTCCGCCCCATGTGCGTGAATCGAACAGACGCTTAGTACCCGGTGAGCGTGCCCAGCCTGAGTTGTGTTTGCCCGTAACCGGCTCCTGTTGTTTGCCTGGTTTGGGGTCGTCGTTCCAGCAGGAATCAAACAGCACAAACATAATTTTGATGTGATGTTTATCGGCGATTTGCAGAAATTGATCGATCCGTTTTTTGTACCCTTCTGCATCCTGCTCCCAGACCAGATTGTGCAGAAACACCCGCATAATATTCATCCCGATCGATTCGGCATACCCCAGCTCGCGGTCAATCGTCGCCGGATCGAACGATTCGGCCTGCCACATTTCCAACTGATTGATGGCGGTACTGGGAATGAAATTGGCCCCTACCAGAAACGGTTGGGTTTTATACCAGTCATTGGCTTGCTGGGCAGTCCAGCGCTGAGCTGATGCCGAATAGCATAACGAAAGGCTGATGAACAGGAGGTTAAGTGATCGGCGAATCAAGTAGAATAGGGTTGATTTCATAAAATCAGACAGCAAATAGATAGGAAAACCAGTAGGTGGATGGCTTTACACGTATAAAGGCATTTTTAATGTAATCTATCCTGCTTCATGAAGTTTTTGTGATTGACGGAAGCTGACAGTTAACTTGCGGCATGAAACTGTACCTCGTGCCGACGCCCATCGGCAATCTCGACGATATTACCCTCCGGGCCATTAAAGTGCTGCAAAGTGTCGACGCAATCCTGGCCGAAGATACCCGTACATCGGGCGTGTTGCTCCGACATCTGAACATCAGCAAACCGCTCCATAGCTACCACATTTTTAATGAACATCAGACCGTTCAGCGGCTGGTGAATCAACTGAAAGAAGGGAAAACACTGGCGCTTGTTTCCGATGCCGGAACGCCAGGTATCTCAGACCCCGGTTTTCTTCTGGTACGTGAGTGTATCAAAAACGATATTCTGGTCGAATGCCTGCCCGGACCAACCGCTTTTGTACCGGCACTGGTTAATTCGGGCCTTCCCAATGATCGATTTACCTTTGAAGGGTTTCTGCCGCATAAAAAAGGCCGCCAGACACGCCTTTCCGAACTGGCCGAAGAGGAGCGGACCATGGTGTTCTATGAATCACCCCATCGATTGATCAAAACCCTGCAACAGTTTTCGGAAGTATTGGGTCCCGATCGGCCGGCCAGTGTTTCGCGTGAGCTGACAAAAGTTTTCGAGGAAAATCAGCGGGGATCGTTGTCCAAACTAATTGCGTATTTTGCCCAAAAAATGATAAAAGGTGAGCTTGTTATCTGCGTTCAGGGAAAAGAACCGGCCAAAGGAAAGGCCAAACGACAGTATGAAAATGACGTTGATGACAACGAAGACGATGAATAGCAACCGGATGGTCAAACAAATAATCGGCAGTTTTCTGCTCGTTCTTCAACTCATACTCAGTAGCCATCACAAAGCAGTTGCGCAGCCGTTTTCGCCATCGGCGCAGGTAAGTTTGCTTACATTCGGGTCGGGGGAGGAACTGTATTCAGTTTTTGGCCATACGGCCATTCGTATTTACGACCCGACCCAGAACATTGACCGAACGTATGGATGGGGAGGATTCCGGTTCGCTGAGAATAATTTCTACGTTAAATTTCTGCGCGGCACATTACCCTACTACATCGATGCGTACGAGATGTACGTCATGATGTATGCGTATCAGGCCGAAAATCGAACCATCCGGGAACAGGTGCTGAATTTGTCGCCGGGTCAGAAACAGCAATTGTTTACGGTGCTGGCAACCAACATGCTGCCTGAAAATCGAACTTACCAGTACAAGTTTTTCTACGACAACTGTGCAACTCGGCCCCGCGATGTGATCGCCAAGGCCTGCGGTGATAGTTTGATAATGCCATCGCGATCCCGAATGACAGGTAAATCCTATCGCGACTGGATGAATGATTATCTGGGCGAAAAAGCCTGGGCCAAACTCGGAATGAACCTGGCTATCGGACAACCAGCTGATGAACAGACCGATGGCTGGCACGCTATGTACCTGCCCGAAAATGTGTATGATCAGATGGCGCAGGCCAAATTAAAACAGGCTTCCGGTCAGGTAGTGCCGTTGGTAGCTCGTGATCAGACCCTTTTTACGGCCGCGAAGACCTTTCCGCATGAGTTGCCATTTATTCTGGACCCTAATGTCGTGTTTACGCTGGTGGGTATTATTATCGCTTTATTTACGGCACGTCGCTACCAGGCGGGGAAAGTGGACCGCTGGCTCGATCGATGGCTATTTGGTATTGTTGGTTTTCTGGGCTGGTTTCTCTTTCTGTTATGGGTGGGCACCGATCACGGCGTAACGGCCTGGAATCCGACGCTGTTTTACATGATGCCGCTTCATTTGCCTCTGATTTTTTGGGCTACCAGTTCGAAAGCAACTTCCCGGCGCCGAACTATGTATTTCAGTCTTACTGCTGTATTGATTCTATTGGGGATGATCTTCTCAAAAGTGCCGGGAGGCTTCGACGTGGTGTTTCCATTAACCTTACTGATCCGTTGTATTGTCAATATTCAGATGGTTCGGCGTGGTTACCAGACACCCGCACGAGTGGCATAGGAAGTAGGGCATACGTCAACTTTGTCCGTTTTCATCGCGGAGTTCCGTCAGAATGAGTAGGCCAAAATCCGAATCAACTTCTACCGGTAAACATCTTTACCTCTTGCATGAAACGGCTATTTATTGTCCTTTACTTGTTTTGTATTGCAGATCTTGTTGCCCAACCGGCCGAGCGTCTCGTCAAAGTTATCGTTACACCCAATCACGACGACTGGGTTTATAAAACCGGCGAACCGGTCAAATTTAACATCTCGGTTTACCGAAGTAACGTGCTGCTGAAAGGTGCGAAACTTCGGTATGAGATTGGCCCCGAAAAGATGGAGCCAACGAAAAAGGAAACCGTTACCTTGCGCGACGGAACGCTGGCGCTGGATGGTGGTACAATGAAAACGGCTGGTTTCCTGCGCTGTATCGCGACCGTTGAACTGGATGGCAAAGAGTACCGGGGGCTCACAACGGCGGGTTTTGAACCACAGACCATTAAGCCAACGGTTGCCAATCCGGCCGATTTTCAGGCATTCTGGGACAAGGCAAAAACCGATCTGGCTGCCATACCCATCGACGCCCGCATGACGTTACTGCCTGAGCGCTGTACCGAACTAACGAATGTCTACGAACTGAGTCTTCAAAACATTAACAACTCCCGCTTCTACGGAATCCTGTGTGTGCCCAAGAAAGAGGGTAAATACCCGGCTATTCTACGAGTGCCCGGAGCGGGGGTTCGGCCGTACAATGGCATGATTTCTGAAGCCGAAAAAGGGTTTATTACGCTCGAAGTAGGTATTCACGGCGTTCCCGTCACGATGAATCAAATCGTGTATGATAACCTCAGCCGAGGGGCATTGAGCGGTTATCAGGCCGCTAACCTCGACGATCGTGACCGCTATTATTACAAGCGTGTTTATCTGGGCTGTGTACGTGCCGTCGATTTTCTGGCAAGTATGCCGCAGTATGACGGTCAGAATCTGGCCGTTACGGGCGGTAGTCAGGGAGGAGCCTTGTCCATTGTTACGGCGGGTCTTGATTCGCGAATTAAATGGCTGGCGGCCTATTATCCAGCGCTGAGCGACGTGACGGGCTACCTGAATGGTCGTGCCGGGGGGTGGCCACACTTGTTTGCGGGCAACGAGTTGGCGTATAACAACAAGCCCGATCGCATTAAAACGACGGGTTATTACGACGTAGTCAATTTTGCCCGACTCGTGAAAGTGCCGGGGCGGTATTCGTGGGGATTTAACGACGAAACCTGTCCGCCAACCTCCATGTATGCGGCCTACAATGTAATTCCCGGCCCAAAAGAACTCGATACTTATCTCGATACAGGCCACTGGACCTTTCCTGAGCAAACCGAAAAAATGACCAGTTGGCTCCTGGCTCAGTTAAAAGGCGGTAGTAAATAACAGCGCATCATTCGTTCTGTTTTATCCACTATTTCGTACGGAGGCACAAAGCGCACAGGGAGAACTCGTTGTGTTCTTTGTGCATCTGTTGAAAACGGAAAAGAAGGCTGTCGGGTACCTGAGCCAAAAATTCAGGATAAAGTAGTTTATCTCTTTAACAGTCGGTTTTTCCGCTAGAACGCAACCAAATCGGTCAGAATTACGTAATTTCAGTATGCAACTATTTGTTAACACGGCACTCAATAATACGTTTAAAAATACACTTAGTCAGCAACTTCCTGCCGACATAACCGTTGTGTTTCGCCATGATCTGCCACCAGCAGACCAACAAACAGCCTTTCAGACGGCCGATTTAGTACTGGGAAACCCGCCATCGGCCTGGTTTGCAGGGTCATTGCCCAACCTGAAGTTCTGGCAGCTGGATTCTGCCGGTTTTGATGGCTACAAAAACGTTCAACTTCAGGCAATTGTGGCCAACATGGGTGATTACTTCGCCTGGCCCTGCGCTGAAACTATGCTGGCGGGTATTCTGGCTCTTTACCGGCGTATTCCCGAATTAGTAACCTTGCAGAACCAGAGTGAATGGGTTGGTGCACCGATTCGGGCCAGAACCGGATTGCTCCGTAACAAACACGTTGTTATTCTAGGTACGGGTACAATCGGACAGGCTGTGCGGCAGATGATGAGTGGCTTTGATTGTGTGGTCAAAATGCTTGCCCGCACGGACCCTAAAGCCGAACTGCATTCGATTGATGAACTGAAAGCGGTCCTGCCTCAAACCGATATCGTAGTGAATTGCCTGCCCGGTACAGCAACCGGATTTGTTTCGGCAGATTTGATGGCAGCTATGAAGCAAGGCAGTATCTATGCTAATGTAGGCCGGGGTAGTACAACGGATGAATTGGCGTTGATCAAAGCGTTGCAATCCGGACACCTGGGGGGCGCTGTACTCGACGTGACAGCTGTTGAACCACTGCCCATCGACAACCCACTCTGGACGTTACCGAACGTGCTGCTGACGCAGCACACCGGCGGTGGACAACCCGACGAAGATGCGGGTAAGGTGGTTCAGTTTATCAAAAACTTTAACCGGTTCCGGGCTGGTGAACCAGTCGAGAATGGGGTCGAATTGGGCCGGGGATATTAACCGTAAATACAAAAGTCAGTTTAGTATTTTTTGTCGATTTTTGGGCTTTTAAAGCCGATTTTTCAACTTTTTTTTGTATATTTAAGGAGTTGAACCGAGGATATATCGTTCGGCAAACCCCGCCTAATTATCCATTGAAATAGTACCTATTACAATTCATGATGAACGAAGAAAATCAGGAACCGATAGACGACGAACAGTCACTGCATGGAGCAGATAATTCTGCCGACGGCGCAGAGCCAATCGACGCTATAGGACCGGATGAACAACCGATTGACACCATTAACGAAGTCCTGCATGACCAAACCGTCGTTTCAGGGCTGTATGAAAATTACTTTCTCGATTACGCATCGTATGTCATACTTGAGCGGGCTGTACCTGCCGTTGAAGACGGTCTGAAACCCGTTCAGCGCCGGATTCTGCATGCACTCAAAGAAATGGACGATGGCCGATTTAACAAAGTCGCAAACGTCATCGGCCAGACCATGCAGTTTCACCCGCACGGTGATGCATCGATTGGTGAAGCGCTTGTTAACATTGGTCAGAAAGAACTGCTGTTCGATACGCAGGGAAGCTGGGGAGACGTTCGTACGGGCGATGGGGCTGCTGCTCCTCGTTACATTGAAGTTCGGCTTTCGAAGTTTGCTCAGGATGCTATTTATAATGACAAGACGACGGAATGGCAGCTATCCTACGATGGCCGTAAACGTGAACCGGTAACCCTGCCCGTCAAGTTTCCATTACTGCTTGCGCAGGGTGTAGAAGGCATTGCCGTTGGACTTTCTACCAAAATTCTGCCGCATAACTTCAATGAACTGGTCGAAGCGTCGATCCAGATCCTAAAAGACAAGCCCGTTTCGCTCTTTCCTGATTTTCAGACGGGGGGACTGATTGATGTCAGTAACTACAACGACGGTCATCGGGGTGGTAAGGTTCGGGTTCGAGCCAAAATAGAAGAAGTCGATAAGAAAACACTGGCAATTCGTGACGTTCCGTTTGGCATTACCACGCCACAACTGATTGAGTCCATCGTTAAAGCGGCTGAATTAGGTAAAATCAGAATTAAGGCCCCCAGCCGTAACGTGGCTGCCGTCGTTGACAATACGGCCAGAGACGTTGAGATTCTGGTTCATCTCCAGCCAGGCGTATCACCCGATGTGAGCATTGATGCGCTCTATGCATTTACAGATTGCGAAGTGTCGATTTCGCCCAATGCCTGCGTAATCATTGGCGACAAACCTCATTTTGTCAGCGTAACGGATATTCTGCGCGTCAACACACACCAAACGGTACAGTTGTTGCAACGCGAGCTTGAAATTCGGCGTAGTGAATTAATGGAGCGATTGCTGTACAGTTCGCTCGAAAAGATTTTCATTGAAAACCGGATTTACCGTAAAATAGAAGAGTGTGAAACGTTCGAGGCCGTACTGGTAACGATCGATAAAGCCCTCAAACCGTTTAAGAAGCAGTTCTACCGGGAAATTACCGAAGATGATCTGATTCGCCTGACCGAAATCAAGATCAAGCGAATTTCCAAATTCGATGGATTCAAGGCCGAGGAACTGATGCGCAGGCTGGAGCAGGAATTGGCCGAGACAGAAGATAACCTGGCTAATATTACCCGTTATGCCATTGCTTATTATAAAGATCTGCAAAAGAAATACGGCAAAGGTCGCGAACGTAAGACCGAAATACGGGCCTTCAACACGATTTCTGCTAATGTGGTGGCTGCTGCCAACCAGAAGCTTTATGTAGATCGAGAAGGTGGTTTTATCGGATATGGCCTGAAGAAAGATGAGTACGTCAGCGACTGTTCCGACATCGATGACATCATTATCTTCCGGCGCGACGCGAAATGTCTGGTTACTAAAATTCAGGAAAAGATATTCGTCGGCAAGGATATTGTGCACGTTTCTGTATTCAAGAAAAACGACGAGCGTAAGATTTACAACCTTGTTTATCTGGATGGAAAATCGGGAATTTCGATGGCAAAGCGCTTTCCCGTTACGGGCGTCACACGTGATCGCGAGTATGACCTGACCATGGGTAATCCGAAATCGAAGCTATCCTATTTCAGTGCGAATGATAATGGTGAGGCAGAAATCATAACGATAAATCTGACGGCGCAGTCTACCGCAAAAATCAAGCAGTTTGATTTCGACTTTGCTTCGGTCGGTATTAAGAATCGGGGAGCCCAGGGGAATATTCTAACCAAATACCCCGTGCGAAAGATTACTCAGAAATCGGGCGGTGTTTCAACGTTGGGCGGTGTCGATATCTGGTATGACGACCACCTCGGGCGGTTGAATCGCGACGAACGCGGACGACTTCTCGGCAATTTTGATGCAAAAGATAGCATTCTGGTCGTTTATAAAGATGGACAGTATGAATTGACCAGCT
This sequence comes from Spirosoma aureum, assembly GCF_011604685.1. NCBI lineage: Bacteria > Pseudomonadati > Bacteroidota > Cytophagia > Cytophagales > Cytophagaceae > Spirosoma > Spirosoma aureum. The sequence goes on from NZ_CP050063.1 coordinate 4,750,105, forward strand.
TTGACCTGACCAATCGGTATGAGCCGAATGAGGTGGCTGTGTTAATGAAATTTGATCCGGAAACGGTCCTGTCGGCGATCTATTACGAGATCAATCAGAAGGCGTGGTATGTGAAACGGTTTAAAGTCGAAACAACATCGCTTGATAAGAAATTTAGTTTTATTGGTGATACCAAAGGATCGAAGAACCTGGCCGTAACAGCCGATCGCTTTCCGCGTATTGAAATTGTGCATCAGGTAAAGGATAGGGGTCCACTCGAAAAAATGGTCCTTGAGCCAGAAGGTTTTATTGAAGTGCGGGGTTGGAAAGCACTAGGAAATAAACTTCCTTTTGCTAAGGTGAAAGAAGTAAAACTGCTGGCTCCAAAGGTTGTGATTCCGAATGCGGTAAAGAATCCAATAAAACCGGCAGATCCTGTTGAAACCAGTACAACGGAGACAGACGAAAAAGAGTCTGTTCAGTTAGGATTGTTTTCCTAGAACCATTAAATCCTTCCAGAACTGGATTCTGGAAGGTGAATACAGCCATGGAAGAAAAGCCTTTTTTAGGATTACGAACGGTAATTTATGCAGCTCCAGACCTTTCGGCAACAAAGGCCTGGTATGCAAAAGCACTGGCGATCGAGCCTTATTTCGATGAGCCCTTTTACGTAGGATTCAACGTGGGTGGTTATGAACTGGGACTTATTCCCGATGCGTCAATTGTTGAGGGTAGCACCGTTAGCTATTGGGGCGTTGCCGATATTGATAAAGTAATACAAAGATTTCTTAATTTGGGAGCGAGTATACACACTGATATTCAGGATGTAGGCGACGGAATTAAGACTGCATCCATAAAAGATCCATTTGGTAATGTTGTTGGATTAATCGAAAATCCACATTTTAGTTTGTAAAATGAACACGACGTTGGCCACCGACTACAGCGACGACACGCCCCGCGAAGCGGTTGGCGTTCGCGTGGTCAAATGGACCATCAAGTTTACCATTGCGCTGACATTCACGGGGGCCATGGTCGTGTTGATTAGCAATTGGTGGGTTGTTCATAACACACAGGACCAGATCTATTTTGACATCAATGAGTTACCCGCTAACGATGTCGGCCTGGTGCTTGGCACGAGTAAGTTTGTTCGATCTGGAAAAGAAAACCTTTTCTTCCGTTACCGGATGGAAGCTACTGCCCGACTTTGGAAGGAGGGGAAAATTAAATACCTGATTCTGAGCGGAAATAACGATTCGGAGTACTATAATGAGCCAGTAGACATGCAGCGGGCACTGGTAAAACTAGGGGTACCAACATCCGTAATGACACTCGATTACGCTGGTTATCGGACATTCGATTCAGTCGTTCGCTGCAAAGACGTCTTCAACCAGGAAAAAATTACGATTATCTCCCAGAATTTCCACAATGCCCGTGCGCTCTACATTGGTAATCATGAGGGAATAGAGGCTATTGCCTTTGCCGCCCAGGATGTTCCCGATGGTTACTCCCTTCGCACCCTCGTTCGCGAATACCTCGCCCGGCCATACGCCCTCCTCGACGTATATTTGCTGCGCCCACAACCGGAGAAAGGTAACTGGGAGCGAAAAAAAGACCGGTAAATTTTATTGGATTTACGGTTCGTCAGAATACCGGGGCTTTCAATCATTTAGCCAACATAACCCGTCAACCTAATGCTCGGCCACTTTAAACCGATTAAGTTTCAAAAATCTAATCGGTTTATAATCAACCACATTCATGACGAGTACGTAAAAAATCTAAATTGGAAGAGTATTTGTTAGAGCAACAATTTAAAAAAATGCTTCGTATACAAAAAGCCCGATTCCAGACGTCTGGGATCGGGCTTTTTGCTGAATGGGCCTGATTCTCAAACCCGTTAGTTGGGCATATTAAGTAGGAAGCCAATTGTAAAATTGGAATCCCAGTCGAACACAAACTGGTTGCAACCAGTCGCGTCCGCAATGGCTTTGTAGATGTTCAACCCAGCTTTCGATTTAGCATTGTCTAACTTATAAGCCGAAGGTGCGTCGAGGACCGTATAGCGTTCTTTATCTTTTCTGACTGATTTGGCCAGCTCGAACGGCACCCCACCAATAATGAAACAGGTTTTGCGGTGATCTTCCGGCACTTGTTTGGCTTTGGCCGTTACTTCCGTCGTTACTGTCTCATCGCTGGTCCCATTCTGAAAATATTTGGCTCCGTAGGTTTCCAGCGCTTTAGTCGAGCTACCTTCTTTCCAGGAAATTTTGGTATTACCAGAGCCAATATCGACAACGAATGAATTGTTGTAATAATCAGCGGGAAGGACCGACTTAAGTCCCAGTGAACCTTCCTGTTCAGGTGTAACGGTGTTTACAAAGTAATTCAGCGATTTCAGCGCTTTGATGATCTTCTGGGTTCCCTCGGCTTTTACTGCTCCTGAACTTACCACAAAATGGATGTCGCGTCCACTCACCCCAAAATCGAGCATTTTGCCGATGTAGCTTTTTAAACCCGACCGGATATCATCGTCCGAAGCCATGTTTTCGATGACCAGACTATTCCCGAATTCCGCTTTTTCGAGCTTCCAGTTTTTCTGATCATCGACCCGGATAATAAATGAGTTGAATCCACTGGCACCTAGCTCCACAACACCTTTGAGTTTACCACCGTTGGGAGCAGGGGGCGTATAGGTAAATGACCGACCTGAGCCAGCACTCGTTGCCTCGCCTGATGAAGCCGAGTTATTATCTGAAGCCGATGACTCGTCGGCCGAAGTAGACGATCCCTGCTCGTCCGATTTGGGGAGCGTAGCGGATTCTTCTGATTGTTTCGGCGCAATTTTGCGCAGCGCTTCACTACCACCGAAATACCGGAACCCGAAGAAAATAGCGGCCAGAATCAGGGCCGTGATGAGCAGCCGACCGGCCACAGTTAAACGTTGCATATGTTGAAAGGATGAAAGAGTGAACGAATAAACGAGTGAAAGATTGGAGGAGCAACTAAATGGCTCATTCGCTCTTTCACTCCTACATGATTAATCGAGCAGATTCCGATATCCGGCGTCTTTCTGCGGATTGGGGCCTAAATTAAGGGGTTGAGCGGGTGCATCGAGTTGCACCATTTTAAATTCACCTTTATTGTAAGCTTCCAGCAGGGCTTCTCCTTTATCGGAGAGAATCCCGTTCTGAATGTCTACACCATTGATGAAGTCCATCGAGAGGTCCATCGCCCGCTTCATTTCGCCAAGTTTCATACTCATATCGTCCTGAATATATTCCATTGACTGGTCGAAGTAAAACTTCTTGTCCGGATCGCCTTTAAAGATACTAACGGCCGTTTTAAGTGCGTTTGAACTATCTTTAACAATCTGGTATTCAGTCTCTTTGAGACGAACTTTGATTTCAGTCTCCTTGATAATATAATCGGCGCTCTGGTTTACTTTTTCCATGAAGGCCAGCACGTTTTTCATATTCCGCTGAAGTGGCAGCAGCTTTTCGTTCATTTCCTGCAAACCAGCGCCCTCGATGGTGGCCAATTGAGCCGTTTCGCGCATACCAGGCTTGTCGCTTAAGGAGTTCGCTTTATTGGCTTCGGCAAATTTCTGTTTAATGGTCTCATTGTTTTCACCGATTTTCTTGTTCAGTTTAACCAGTTGCCCCGCCAGAATATTAATTTGCCCCTGCATTTTCTCCCGTTTGTCTTTCAAATCCTGAATGTAGATTTTCATGATCGCAATGGGATTCAGTTGAATGACTGTACCAGTCAGGCTGCGCATGAGTGTTTTGAACAGAAAGAAAACCGCAGTCCGAACATCTTTACTGGTGAACAGGAAAATCAGGACGCCCAGGGCACCGAGCAGGAGCGCCAGTTCAAGCACATTTGAGGTAGCTCTGATTAGAAATTCAATGATTCGGTTGAAATAAACGAGCCCGAAACCGGCAATACCGGCCAGGGTAATCATGCCCAGAATGCCTTCGGGGCGGCTCCAGAACGAACGCTTTTCCACGTCCGTATTACCACCAAGTTGCGAAAAATCAGGAGTAGCCATTGTTTAGTGTTTTCTGTTTAAGGTCATTCAGTCTTCAATGAATAGCTCAGTTTACATCAACTGAAAAGGTCGTCACTGGAAACTGAAAACTTACTTTAAATACTGAGTTATTTTGGTAATGTCGTTTTTGATTTGTTCCGTGTAATGCGAGAATGTCACTTCGTAGTTCTGCCGGTTCTGCGTGATTTTACCACTTTGATCCGTTATTTCGCCACCGATAGCCGTAAGCCGATCGGTGTTGGCGCTGATCTTCTGTTGAATCTCTACCAGCTGTTTGGCCAGTGCTTCATTTTCGGTTTGCAGGCGTTTCTGCTCATTCTGCAAACCACCAACCCGATCAGCGAGGGCAGCGTCGACACTTTTTGCGAAGGCATCCCGGTCGTTATTCAGAGCTGCAATATACTGATTCGCGGTTTTAGTCAATGCAGCAATATCACTGGAACCACCCAGAGCCTTAAAACTAGCCCAGGCCGCCTGATACTGCTTGTCTTCAGGAAGGCCCAGATTAGCCAGACTTCGCAGTGTTTCCCGATACTCGAAATAGTCGGGCCCGGGCGGATTGTTCTGTGCCAGTACATTGGCCAGGTGTTCGGCAAACTTGGGGTCAACTGCACCCGTACCTACCGGAGCCGGAGGGATCGGTTGAGCTGGCCCTGGAGTTGGCGCGTTGGGTGCTGCCGGACGTGGCGTTGTTGGTGTTGGGGCAGCGGGTGTTCCGGCTGCAACGCCTGACACTTCTTCTTTAACGAAGAAATTCAGAATCTTTTGACCAAGCGATTTATCAGGTTCTGGCATAGTTTGTCTGTCATTACGGGGACGCCCGTGTTGTAAAAGACTGAACAATGTTACAAGGTTCAGGTCAATCCCGCAATATCAGATTTGGCCGAACGGTTGCGGGGCCTGACAAATTGTCCTGGGACGGGCCGAATGTTTGGATACTTATCCGATTTATTCCTTTACCCACTCCGCCATTCGTTTTCGGAACTTATCGACTTTGGGTTCCGAAACAAGATGGATGTATAGGCTGTAAGGGTGTTGTCGATAATAATCCTGATGATACATTTCGGCGGGATAGAATGTAACGAGGGAAACCACTTGGGTAACAATAGGCGCTTTGTGGTTTTTCGATTCACGCCGAATGGCAGCGTCAATTCTGGATTTTTCGGCGGGTGTTCGATAAAAAGCAACAGAGCGATAGTGTTTACCTATATCGGGCCCCTGCCGGTTAAGTTCCGTTGCATCATGACCGGCAAAAAAAGCGTCCAGTAGTGTGTCATATGAAAGGATAGTCGGGTCGTAATAGATTTGTACTGATTCGGCATGACCCGTTTGGTCCGTCCCTACCTGCTCATAGGTCGGGTATTCGAGGTCACCACCCGCGTAACCCGAAACAACAGCCCGAACACCTTTCAGCGACTTCATTTCTTCTTCGGTTGCCCAGAAACAACCCCCTGCAAACGTAGCAATGGCCTCGCCAGACTTTAACACAGGCAGGGTCGCCAGACGCGTGTCCACTGGATTGGTATTTTCGGCCGCTGCGTTGGTCGGCGCCTGCTTACAGGCTATAAAAAGCAGCGTAAAAACGACCAAATAGCCCGGAACAAATCGTATGTTTTTCCAATTCATGAAAACGTCAGTCATTGCTTTAAAAACACGAAATCTGGAGTCAGGATTCCGAATCGGGGAGTTCTACAGGACTTTCTAAGTCCCGGATCAATAACATCGACAATGGTCAAAGGTTTCTTTACGATTGAAGCGGTGCGTTCCCGGGCAATCAGTCGGTTCGTATGTATCTTTGTTGCTGCATTGACTAATTGCTATGTCGCTTACAACCTTAGGCCTCGAACTGCCCACCGATCCACGCTGGGTGAACATCGCCGAAATGAATATCGGCGATATTTTGATCGATCACGCATATTGCGAACAGAAAGCCGCTTCGTCGTGTATATCGCTCATTGTTCAATATTCTGACAAAGAGGAGCTGGTAGAAGTACTTACACCAGTAGTTGCTGAAGAGTGGGGGCATTTTCAACGGGTATTGAAAGAACTTCGGAAGCGCAATATTCCACTCGGCCGTCAACGTAAAGATGAGTATGTTAATCAGTTAAGGGCGCGATTACGCCGGTCGATTGGGGATCAGAAAGAACAATTGATGGACAATCTGTTGCTAAACGCCCTGATTGAAGCCCGAAGCTGCGAACGCTTTAAAATTCTCTCTGAACACATTGCCGACGAGAGTTTACGGAAATTTTACCGGGAACTAATGATCTCCGAAGCGGGGCACTACCGCAATTTCATCGAGCTGGCCGAAACATACATACCCGCTGAGCGCGTGCGGGAGCGGTGGAAGGAGTTTCTGGCCGTTGAAGCCGATATTATCGCTAATCTGGAAGTTCGGGGCGATCGGATGCACTGAAATAGTTGCTCAGGAAAGAGTCCATTCGACGTGAGTCAGTGCCCGACAAGTTGTACCTTTACTGTGCGACTAACCAGTACGTTCATTTGACTTTTCTTAAACAAACAGCTCAGCGAATTTTTGACACGCACGGCCCCAGCCTTAGCGATGTTTGGGTTATTTTGCCTACCCGACGGGCAGTGTCCGTTTTTCTTGATGAACTGGCATCGCTTTCAGACCGACCGTTTCTGGCTCCCCATGCGTTAGCCGTCGATGATTTTATTACGCAGGCAGCTGGTCTACAGCTGGTTGATTCAGTGAGCTTGTTGTTTGAGCTCTACGACGTTTTCCGGGAGATCGATCCGTTGGTTGAGTTCGAGCAATTTATTGGCTGGGCATCCGTCCTGCTGGCCGACTTCGACCGGATCGATCAGTACCTGATCGATCCCCCTGAGCTGTTTAGCTACCTGACCGCAGCCAAAGCACTCGAACGATGGCAGGTGGATCGACCGGTTTCCGCAAAACCAATTCTGGAAACAGCCGGTACTAATCGGTACTTTAAGCTCTTCGAAAACCTTCAGATAGCCTATCATGCATTGCATAAACGCCTGACCGATCAGGGACTGGCTTATCGGGGCATGGCTTATCGGTTGCTTGCCCAGAATGTCGACATACTGATTCGGGACAATCTAAGCTATGAACGTGTCTATTTTGTGGGCTTCAATGCACTCAGTCGTGCCGAGGAGCACATTGTCCGCGTATTGGTTGATGCGAATAAAGCCGAATTGATCTGGGATGCCGATCAATATTACATCCGGGACTGGGGGCAGGAAGCGGGTGAATTTTTGCGTCGATACCGCGAAAATGGCTGGTTCTTCTCGAAAAAGAACCGCGAAGATCTGAGTCAACTCTCTAATAATCTGCTCGGTACCGAAAAAAATATTCGCGTCGTTGGTGTTCCCAATGCCAGTATGCAGGCGAAGGTAGCCGGAAAGCTTTATGCCGACTGGGGTCGGGAGCAGAGGAGCGAATCGACCAAAAAGACGGCCATCGTGCTGGCTGATGAAACGTTACTGATGCCTGTGCTCTACGCGCTCGATGAGAGCGTTACCGATCTGAACGTAACAATGGGCTTATCGTTACGCAGTTCATTGCTGTTTACGCTGGTTGATACGCTGGTTGAAATGCAGCGTACTGTGCATGAGTTCCGAACGAAGGATGGTCGCGATCTGCGCATTCCGAAATATCACCATCGGCATGTTGTCAAGGTTTTGAACCATCCGTTCATTAAGCAATACGAGCGAATTCGGGCGTTGCAGTGGCCGGGAGGTGTGCAGGAAACGGGCGAGATTCTGCCCCCGGAGCCTTTGTTTCAGTGGATTGCCAAAACCATTGTAAAAGATCAGCGCGTATACCTCACCGAAGAGGATATGCACGAATTAGGCCAGAATGATCCGTTGATTCAGGTGCTGTTTGCGCGCTGGCCCAATGAGGAGCCGATGAAGGCAATCCGTTGTCTGTATGACCTGATCGAATTGCTGCGCGACGTATATCGAACCAGCCAGGATGCCATTGAAATCGAATATCTGTACCTGTTCTTTACCCTTCTGAAACAACTGGAGGCAACTCTTGAGCGACAGACGGAATCCGGAAATGCCGAAACGGCCGTTACGGTGCGTAGCTTCCGGCAGTTTCTGTATGAGTTGATTCGACAGACGAGTATTCCATTCACGAGCGAAGGGAAGAGCCAGTTGCAGGTCATGGGTATGCTCGAAACGCGTGCACTGGATTTTGAACGGGTTATTATTCTGTCCGTAAACGAAGGGATTTTACCCCAATCCCGCAAACTCAATTCGCTGATTCCCTTTGATATTGCTCAGGAACTAGGGTTGCCTACCTATCGCGACCAGGAAGCCGTTATGGCCTATCACTTCTATCGATTGCTGCAACGGGCCAGCGATATTGTGCTGTTGCATACGACCTCAACCGATGCTTATGGAAACAGCAAGGGCGAGCCCAGTCGGTTTATCCGGCAGATTGAACATGAACTGGTGCCTCGTTCAAATGGCCTTATTCGTATTACGCATCCAACGGTTCGCTTCGGGCGAACGGGAATAAATCAATTGGCCGATACATCCGATCTGAGCGTTCCTAAAACAGAAAGCGTTCGGGCGGATTTAATCAAACTGTTGACCACAAAGGGACTGTATCCGTCATATCTGAATCAATTTGTTACGTGTTCAATGCGGTTTTATTTCAGCCGGATCGTGAACATCAGTGAAGAAGAAGAAATAGAAGAAAAGATGGGAGCCGCCGAATTCGGAAGCTGGCTTCATAAGGTGCTCGAACGACTGGATATTGATTATCGACTAAAAGGGAAGCCTGTCGACGAGTCAATCGTACGGAAATTGCTGGAAGAGGAATTTGCCTCGTCGATGAAAGGGCGGGTTATTGAATCGGGCATGAATCTGCTGTTGTATGATCTGGCCAAGAAACTGATGCTCGACTTTTATCGGCAGCAAAGCGATCAGGTCGGACTAACGGTTATCGGCACCGAACAAACCCTCGAAACATACCTCGATGTGCCACTCATTAATGGTCAGTCGATCCGGGTGCGCATTGCCGGAAAAATTGACCGTATTGAACGGTTCGGCGACCAGATTCGCATTGTAGATTATAAAACGGGGAAGGTTGATTTGCCCGATAAAGCGCCCAAAGATCTGGCCGAAAAGCTCCTGAAAGATGGTAAGGAAGATAAAATGAGGCAGTTATGGCTCTACCGGTACCTGGCACTCAAAAATATCAGCGAACACGGTGGATTGCCCCGTGATAAAGCAAAACGAAATATCTATCCGGCTGCTAATCTACCCGTTGAAGCTGGGTTTTATTCATTCCGTGACCTCAAGGGTGGCTTCAAATCAAATCCAGTTACATTCGGAGCCGATGATAGTCCGGCGCAGTATATCCATGATTCGGAAGAATTGCTGCGGGCGTTGGTCCAGAAAATGCTCGACCCCACAGAGCCGTTCCGTAAGACAGATCAACTGGAAATGTGCCAGTATTGCGATTTTAAGGGAATCTGCGGCCGATAGCTAAATAGGCGTGACTGGTATTAACCGCTTATCGTAATTTGCCTGCCCTGAATTACGATAAATAGCTAGTTATCAGTTTGCTGCTTTGCCTTTAACTGCGCAAAATCGTAGGCAATCCTCGCGGAGATTTTCGATCAGGTATTGATTGAACCAACGACCTGATCGAAATGAGTAGTAATTGAATGACTGGTTGCGACTACTAAATTCACCCACCTAAACGCCTACCCACATGAAGGTAACCGTACTCTTCCTCGTCTTGTTGCTGGCCTGTAAATCCCGGCAAAAAGCCACCGACGGGCAAACGACAGCTCAGGTTATCTGCCGCACTGCACCGACTGACAAAGCCTGGTATAGCTCGGGCCAGAAGGCACCCCTGTTCGATAGTCTGGGGAATCTGCACTTTCCCATCACTACCCAGAAACAGGAGGTTCAACGGTATTTCAACCAGGGACTCATGCTCGCTGTTGGCTTCAATCACGCCGAAGCTGCCCGTTCGTTTTATGAAGCAACCCGGTTGGATTCGACCTGTGCCATGGCTTACTGGGGATTTGCCTACGTGCTGGGACCAAACTATAATGCGGGTATGGAAGCTGATAACTATGAGCGCGCTTACGTAGCCATTCAACGGGCAATTAAATTGTCGGCAACTTGTACGAATAAGGAAAAAGCGTTGATCGATGCGCTGGCAAAACGATATACTGCCTCGCCTGTCGACGACCGCAGGCCGTATGATGAAGCTTATTCGCAGGCAATAAAGGTGGTTCACGAACAATTCCCTGAGGACGCGGACATTGCGGCTCTGTATGCAGAATCATTGATGGACTTACACCCCTGGGATTTATGGGAACATGATGGTAAACCCAAGCCCTGGACGCCCGGAATAATAACGACTCTGGAAACATTAATGGCGAATAACCCCAGCCATATAGCCCTTAATCATTATTACATTCATGCCGTAGAAGCGTCTAAAACACCGGAACGAGGACTGAATAGTGCGGCAATGCTCAGGAAGGTGGCACCAAATGCCAGTCACTTGGTGCATATGCCCTCACACATATACATCCGCACAGGCGACTACCACGAAGGCTCACAAAGCAATTTGCAGGCCGTGAAAGTGGATAGCCTTTATTTGATGGGAAAGTATGCACAGGGAGCATTCCCATTGAACTACTTTCCACACAATTATCACTTATTGGTAGCCACGGCTACAATGGAAGGCAATTACCGGTTAGCGATGGAATCGGCCCGGAAAGTTACCGAAAATACCAGTAAAAAACTGCTGGCCGATCCTGCCTGGAGTACGCTTCAGCATTATTACACCATACCTTATCATGTAGCCATCAAGTTTTCACAATGGGACGAATTGCTTCGTATGTGTCGGGACGATACGGTAAGGCTAAAGTATCCGACCGCCATTCGGCACTATGCCCGTGGCCTGGCTTTAGTTGGTAAACAGCAACTTCTAAAAGCGAAACTGGAACTACAGGAGCTCAACAAACTGACAGCCGACCCAGATATTGCCAAATTAAAGATAGCCGGAATTAATCCGATGAGTTCAATTCTGGAAATCGCCCGTCGGGTTCTGAATGCCGAAATAATGGCACAGGAAGGACAATTATCATCCAGTATACACTTATTAACCGAAGCCGTTTCTTTAGAGGACGGACTAAATTATCAGGAACCGCCTGACTGGTTTTTTCCGGTACGCCATACACTTGGCACTGTTTTGCTGAAAGCCAAACGCTACAGGGAGGCCGAAGCCGTATTTGCTCAGGATCTGACCGTGTTTCCACGCAATGGATGGGCGTTGTCGGGTCTGCATCAGGCCCAACTCAGTCAGGGAGCTATTGAAAAAGCGCAGCAAACGCAGACGGTATTGAATCTGGCCTGGAAATGGGCAGATCAGGACCTGAAATCCGGGAAACTGAGACAATGATCCTGATTCATTTCTGAATGCAAAATCGAGTAGCTTGCATTTAGTTTGTACCATTTCTGTTTTTGATGAGCGGAAATGCCAATTTTTGAAGTCTGGAATCGGCCCATCAATTATCTTAACAGCACTCTTTATTGCAACGAATGATCGACCTGTATAAAAAGCAACATGCCTATCTTCTAGCATTGGATTCCATTATTTTCGGTTTCGATGGTGAAAGTTTAAAGATATTACTGGTCAAACGGGGGGTAGAAGAAACCACCTGGTCGTTGATGGGCGGCTGGCTGCAACCCGACGAGAGTTTAGGACAGGCAGCCTCTCGAATTCTGCTGGAACTCACGGGCTTAAACAATGTCTATCTGGAGCAACTCAGTGTTTTTGGTGATCCTGATCGCGATCCAATTGCCCGCACGATTTCCGTAGCCTATTTTGCCCTGGTGAAAGTTGCAGATTATGCCTCTAAAATTTCGGAGACCTATCAGGCCCGCTGGTTTTCACTTTACGACTTACCAACCCTGCTTTTCGACCATGCCGACATGGTGGATTTAGCCATTAAGCGATTACGTTACAAAGCATCTCAGCATCCCATCGGTTTTGAACTCTTACCCGAGAAGTTTACCATTCCCCAACTGAAGAAGCTGTACGATGCCATTTACAATACAGAATTCGATAAAAGGAACTTTAGTCGAAAAATCCTCTCGACAAATCTGCTCATTAAATTAGATGAGAAACAGAAAGGGTTCTCTCGTAAAGGAGCTTATTTCTATCAGGTAGATACGCAGAAATACCAGCAATTGACCCATTCATTTTTAAATTTTATTCCCAATCCAGACGCTCTTCCGTAAAAATATAGTTGCTGATAGGTGAATTAATTGAAGATAAGTGACGGAAACGGCTACCGATTAACCCGAGGAAATTGCTCTAGTTGCCAACGTATGTCAGATCCGTTAGGGCTTTGTTGAAAAAAAACGATGGCTATAAACCAATGGGTAAGTACCTGATATAAAGTCTGTACATGGTAGCCGTGTATAGCCCTTTTCTGGGGCTGAAAGCCTAAAATAGTGTGGATAGAAGCGAATGCCCGATTTCTCTGAGATCGGGCGTTTTTTATTTGTAGAAAACTATTACTTGGTATATTGTTGAGCCCATGTTGTACACTGACTGACTGCATCTGTCCGCTTCACAAAAGCATAGTACATGGAGTGCTTTAATGTGCCCTGGCAATTGGTAGCGACCTTCACGATCAACCGTCCATTGGCATTTACTATGCTGTCAGGTACCGTCATGTGATCACTGGCCTCTATATTGATCTTCAAGTCCCGAGCAGTAAAACCATTTATGGATGCTGAATCCTTAAGCGCATAGATAACCCACTCAAAACCCGATGGCGAATCACCATAGCCAGTAGCCGTTAGGGTTAGGCCAGCAGATGGATCATAGCAATCTCCTGTAACAGCTATGTTATCGGCAAACCTACAGGGCGTTGTCGTTGAACGTTCCTGACAGGAAACAGAACCTAATAGACCCAAAGCAATTAGAGCTGCCCTCTCAACCATCCTCGTTGATTTCATCCCGTTGATGTCAAATAAATAGTACTAATGTGTTAAGTAAAGTAAATGATGGAATCAATAAGAATAAAATATATAATACTTAAAATGTTTTACTTGCGCGTCGAATTATACAATTTAAAGCTCTTCGTTTCATAGTCTACTTATTCCCGGATTATCTCATTTTCCGAGTGATACAGTGAGAACTAGTCGGGCGGCTCCTCAGAGTCGGCACAATTTTCCGTATTGATACAGTAAAGTCGGTGCAGTTGACTGTTTTTAGGAAAAATCTCAACTTATGAAAACACTACTGCTCTTTCTAAGGCTAATGATGGTTAGCGTTGTCGCTTATTGCCAGAGTCCTGCGACCACAAGGCTGTACTTTATAGCTATGCCTGCCAATTCTTTGCATACGACGCTGAATCCGGATAAACCCATCAAGGTTGGTCGCTGCACACTACTGGAAACCAACGCGGATAGTTTAGGTATTGTCGTAACCAATAAGAAAACCGCCTATTTACATTTCGAGCGAGGACACACCTATTACTTTCGGGTGTATGGGGGCCATTCGGTTCAGAGCATGACCTCGCTGGTTTCAGAGACGGAGTTCTGGCTCGATGTAGGTTTTAATGGAGCATCTAACTATCGTCATTATTTTCTGGATAAAGAGAAAGGGTTGACGTTACTGGACGACTAGTACAGGAGTAAGATACGGCATTCCCTTTCCCGTGTCTTAATCTGCAACCGATCGATCAATTTACACAGTCGAATTATCGACAACCCGCTAAATTGCTAATAATCAATGACTGATTGCAGTTTATTGACCTTCCTGGAAAAGCCAAACACATGATGAAAGAAGTTCAGTTGACTCGAAGCTTTCTAAAGAATCCCTTAAGCAGCCTGATAATTCTGCTTGTTATAGTAGTGTTCATCGAGTTACTGTCATGGAACATCGCCTATGAGGCAAAACTAAAACTAATCAACCGTGCAGGAGGACTGTGGGTATATATAACTGCCCTGGTACGAAGCCTGATTATTCCTGAGATCTCTACCGCGCTTATTATCGCGGCCTTGCTGAACCTGTTTCACCGCTTGTTTAAGATTACCCAGGTAAAATTAAACTGGACATCCCTTGTCCGTTATGAACTCAGCTTTCTGCCTATTTTGCTGCTTGCTTATCCCATTTTTAGTCCAGTTACTCAAACCATTCGGTTTCTTCTGGAGGCTTATCCCGATTACACATTTACCAATTACTGGATTAATTATCTCCAGATTTCCCTCTGGTTATCCATCTATGTACGGTATCTTCTGCCAGTGTGTATCATTGGTTATCTCCTGCTAAACATTTCGCTGCTTTTCGATTTTCAAAAATCAGGTCGAGCCTCGGCAACATCAACGGCTACTTTATAGTAAACGATTTTTCATGAACGAACAGGCGTATGGGTACAGTGAATTCTGTACCCATACGCCTGTTCGTAATTTAATCTTGAAAAGACAGCAAGTTTACTGAAAAGCATTACGCAATTAAGTCGCGGCCAATTCCTGAGCCTGAGCTGCCTTTGGTACAATAGCATATGTCCCGAAAAATTCATGGGTAACCCCCTGAAAGAGTTGATAGGTACTTATCCCGCAACTGCATTCCTTCGGTTTGTAAGGGATCGATTTCTACACCAATGATCGTAGTAGGAGGGATGCCGTGCAGATCAGCTACGGCGACCAGCGAAATCAGTTGACTATTACCACCAGCTGGCGATCGGAAAAACTTGTCAACGAACCATTGAACCAAAGGTCGATTTAATGACATGGTGTTGGCAAACTGGTTGTAGGAAGGCGTATTCAGATCAGGATAAACGGATAAGATATGTGAAGGAAGCCCGCGGCCCCAATCGCCTGCCGTGGCCCAAAACTAAATTTTAGCTTTATGAACAGGCTATTGATTGACTAATCCCGTTTTATAGCTATTTGAACGCAGTTAAACCCGTTAGCCCTATGGTTCTTTTCATAACTGCAATTGATGTGAACAGCCGAACTCGTGAGTTTTCATGCCAGTTTCCTGAACTTGAACAGGCCTTTGATTTTCTAAATGAAATTGTTGGCAGGGGAAATACTTTAATACAAGCCTGTACGGAAGAAGATAATCAGCTAATCCATCTCCCGATCGACGCATTTGATGGAGCGCCTTTTCTGGGTGCCATCGAGGAATTGAAACAGGAATGGCTATCAGTTCTGGGTTATGCGCCGACTTCCGGAATCGCCGATAATGGCAATCATCCGGAATTGATCGAATGGCTTAAGAAACGTATCGATCAGTACGAATTGCAAATGGTAATGATTGAGAGCAATATCAGCCGCTTTAAGCAACTGCTTTGTCGTGCTGAAAGCAGTATGCTGCAAGATCCTGATTTCGCTGCGGTCAGCTATCATTTTGCCTCCCTACTTATCAACTATGAGGAGCAACTTAAAAAGGTGTGCCTGATCCATCAACAAGCCGTGTATCGACTTGGCGAGTTAACGATCAAAAACTAAAACCTGAACGCGGGAGCGTAGCCGTATCCCACCAGTAACTCCGTAGCTTACGAAAAAAAAATAGCCACTCTTCGGCATTCATAGGTTTGATCAAATAAGAGGAAGCACCCAACTGATAGGCTTTAAGAATATCGTCATTATGCTCTGATGAACTAAAGATAACAATCGGAATATGGCTTAGTGGAGCCGGCATTTGTTTGATCTGTTCGAGTAACTGCCAGCCGTCGGTATTGTGGGGAAGGTATAGATCCAGCAAAATCAATTTAGGCTGTTCCCACTCCTGATACTGCCATTGATCGAGTCGATCCAGTGCCTGCTGAGTTGTGCTAACCCGGACGACTGTTACTTCGCTCAGGCACTGTCGGATCGCAGACTGGATAAGTAGCCAATGATCGTCATTATCTTCAACGATGAGTAACTTGGCCTGTTTAAAGTTGGCTTTACGTGCTAATTGATCAGCAGACAGTTTCATGGGTTAGTAGCGTGTTAATATCTCTTAGTAACAATCTATTGTGTCTATAGGTTATAAAAATTAACCTGCCTGTTAAGCTATCGTAGTGGGTTTGATTAATTGCTGATCACTCGTAGCAATGAAACGCCCAATGTTTGGCTAAGGTTGAAACCTGGCGACCCATTGGTTACGCAAACCTCCCGGAAAATTTTACTGTCTTGGCCGTGGAATAAACCTGTCATTCGAGCAGCAAGTGACAACATTTACTGACTGTGTATTAATGATGGTGATGTGAACAGGACTAAACACGCTTAGTAAAGCCAGCCTGATCATGTAAGCTTGCTATTGCGCATGCATCATAAAATCACTTATTGATTGTAAGGCACTAACGTAGTACAAAATCTAATTGAGATCTAGTAATTCTAGGATGTAGTCCCTAATTAATTCGTTATGAATCAATAAGATAAATAGTTAATTAATTAATGAATAAGAAAACAAAATATATGCTATTGTAGTATATTATAAACTAGTGCTTACTTTAAAGAAAGACTGAGGTATGAAGCCGTTCGCTCTTATTTGGGCCGTTCTATTGCTGCCCTGCCTCAGCCAAGGCCAGTCCAACAGAAGTACAGCTTTTAAGCCAGGTATCGCCCTTATTGCCCATGCGGGTACAGCCGGATTCGGAATTAACATTGATAAATCACTTTCTCGACATTTCGCACTACGAATCGGTGCGAACAAATTCACCTATACAGGAACGTTAACATCGGGTAATGACACGGATGAACTCCAGATCGGGTTTAATTACACGATAAATCTGTTATCATTCAACGCATTACTCGATTATTATCCTTTTAAACAAACGGGATTTCGAGTTACGGCAGGTGCTTTTTACAACTTAAATCAGGTTACCTTTCTGGGTAAGCCAACGAAAGACGTTCGATTTAACGATGTCGTTTTTACGATTGATCAGATTGGCATTGTTGAAGGAAAGGCGGATTTTCCCCGTATAGCCCCATACGTGGGAATTGGCTGGGGGCATCCGTTTATGCGCAGCAGGGTAAAGCTCCTGGCCGATGTCGGATTCTTTTACCAGCAATCCCCTGGCATCAAACTCGTAACAACGGGTATGCTAGCACCTTCCGGCGATCAGGGGCCAGTAATCGAGAACAATCTGAAACCGCTGAAATATTATCCGTTAATCAGCATTGGCCTTTCTTACACGATTCGATTCACTCGCTATTAGCCATACCACATGAGCATTTACAAACGTATTGGCTGGTTAAGTCGTTCTCGTTCGTATAGGTCGATCCTGTCAAGTCTCCTGCTTGGATTGATGGTGGGATGTCAGGATCTGAAAGACATTCAACAGCTTGATCCGCTGAGAGGGGTTGTGTTCAAGATCAGTTATGAACCTTCGCCCACCACCATTCAGGGATTGGTGGTCGATGCTAAAACCGGCACTCCGCTCAGTGTACCCGTTCAGGTTACTATTTTCGGGCCCGATGCCAACCGGGTCGTTAGTTATGAGGGTGAAGCCGTCTCAACCTTTCAAAGTCCTAAAGCGGATTTATTTCTGGGACTAAAAGGCGAAGTGCCGTCGTCTTCCAAACCGGCAGAATTAAGGATTGTCGTCAGCGCAACCGGTTATATCCGTTCAAGCATTTATTTATTCATCGACAAAGCCAGACCCGAGCCCTTTTCAATCAGGCTTGTAAAAAAAACTGACCCGCCAGCCGGCGTTGTTCTCAATCAGGAGGGTGTTGAAACAGCAACAACGGGTGTGACAAAACAGGCGAAAATAATAACGACGCCAACGAACGCATCGATGACGAGCCGTGCAACTGTAACTATACCCGCCAATATACTCCTGACAGATGCTAAAGGGCAACCTGTTTCCGGGAATCTTTCAGCACAAATGGTCGCCTATTCAAGTCAAACGGAACTCTCGCTACGTGCTTTTCCGGGAGGGTTTACCACACGGGTAACTCGCGACGACGAGGGTAATGCGAATGTTAAAGGGACATTTTCGCCAATTGGGTATTTGTCCATTGAACT
The DNA here is from genome assembly GCF_011604685.1 of Spirosoma aureum. Taxonomy (NCBI): domain Bacteria; kingdom Pseudomonadati; phylum Bacteroidota; class Cytophagia; order Cytophagales; family Cytophagaceae; genus Spirosoma; species Spirosoma aureum. The sequence goes on from NZ_CP050063.1 coordinate 4,768,134, forward strand.
TACTTCGGCTAGCGGTCAGAAAGTGGCTACGCTTAGCCAACCCGTTATAGCCACGCTGGAAATCGCCGGTCAACTCAAGAATCCACAGACTGGCCAGCCGTTAAAACTGGGAGATCAACTGCCCGTATTTAGCTATAACGAGAATACAGGCGAATGGACCTACGAGCAACATGTACCACTCACGCAGGCAGTTACTGGTTTAGTAGTTTCGATTCCGGTTAGGCATTTGTCGGGCTATCACTTAGCTTTTTGGACACCATCGGGGAATTGTGTCAAAGGAGGTCAATGGGTCCTATCGGGAAAACCGGAAGGGAAGCCCATAAAATGGGTACTCTACAATGCCAACCAGCAATATGTAAGCGACGGTTTATCATCGGAGAATACGATTACTATTCCCAGACTATCGTCTGGGACTGCTCGCCTGGACTTGTTTTCGCCCGACGGTAAGCTTGTTGGTAGTTCGATGGTTAGCGATGCATGCGGAAGTCACACTGTCTCTGTTACCTATCCACAAAACCTGATTGATCTGGACATTTCGGTGACTGCTTATTGCGAAAATAGAACTGATATAGTCGTTTCTCCAAGCGTCTGGGTACGGTACCGGAAAGTTGGAGCCGACATTTGGCAGCAATCATTTTTGACGGCTGGACAGGGGAAACTAGTTGGTCTTGAGCCCAATACCGAGTATGAAGCCGGAGTTGACTACAATGGTTTCAACTCCGTTCGTATCAATTCCGGACAAACGTCAGGGAATCAGACTATCCGGATCAAGCTTCCTGACACGATCAGTATCTGTCAACAGTAGCGACCAGAAATGTAGCTGGAGCCTGGAAAATGCTATTTTTTAGCCTTCGTTTGAATCTCATCAAAGTCGGCTTTGATCCAGCGGGGTTGTCCAAGGTAACTTGGTAAAATGACAAATTGGCCCGTTCTGGTGTCGAGAATAATGGATTCCCGTTCACTTGATACGGCCTGGAATCGGCGCGTATCGATCTGGCCAGGTTCTGGTTGATTCGTTCCCTTAGCGGTAAAGTTCGCCAGAATCAGAACACCTATTATCGTAAGGGCTCCCAGAAAAAAGGAGCGAAGGTCCAGTGAAAAATGAATTGTTTTCATGAGCTGAGTCGATTTATAAATAATGGTTGTATATCCCTGACTAGTAAAACACATGAACTTCCATTCTCTACTAGCGTTTACGACTACGTAATGAGTATAAAACAACTGGTCTCATTCTGAGCCGAACGTTTTACTGGTCAGGTCACTAGATTAGTTAAATTCGTAGGTGACATTATACTGTTTAAGGAAAGCAACAGTTCTGTCGATGTGTATGTGATTTCCAACCTGGCGAGCTGGTTAGTGCGAAACTACAATCAGTTTCCAGGAGTCAATCCGACCGGGCTCGAATACATTGCGGATCAATCGCTGATCGTTCTCGTCCTCAAAAGGGTCTCCATTCAGTAAGGCTGTTAGCAAACCAACCGGCGCGGTAATACCAATGGCTTTTAAGGTGCTTTGGCCAATCGAAGCATATTCCATAAGTAATATATGCTTCTGATTAGGGTTATTGAGGTTGACCTTAAGCGTAAGCGTTTGAATAGACGATTCAGAAGGGGATTGCAATGAGAGCGAAAAGTTATTACGAAGCCCGTTCGGCCCAGGTGAACCGAAATGATACACATCGCCCAACGATAACCAACCCAGATCAGCCTGCCGCCAGCCGTGTAATTTACCGGTCCCAATCCGGCTCAGGTGCGTTTGCAGGGAAGCTATATCATTGAAGTCCTTTATTTTCTGTTTTCGCCTGGGATCAGCGTTTAGTGATACAATGTCCGCTAAACGCTGTTGGTTTTTTTGCAGGCTATCTGGGCTAAGTTGATCGTTATGAGCCTGTTTACTAGACCATCTGACTATAGATTGACTGTCAACATATTTAGCTATGGTATAAGCCATGATGACCAGTAGACAGACCAGCGATAGTATGTTTTGTTGAGCAGGGGTCATGGATGAGATGTCGGTTTACCAGCTAAAGATGCTAAGTCGGACGAAACCGTTGCTTGGGGAATGTGTCAATTGCGTTATCGTCTCCTGTTGGAAAGGAAATTTGCTTCTTCCAGTGGTGTCGTAGTCGATCCCAACGGTAACTTGCCTACAGAAATGAGTGAATGATTACGATCGATAAAACTGCTGAACTTAGAGACTACACGGCTTGATTTATCAGTATTTGCGAGTATTGGCGTGCGGAACGTTTCAAAAACCTGACTACCTCAGTTTTATAAATCACAGCTGTCCTGAATGAACAGGTTTTCAAATCGCATCGGCGAACCGTCGTTGAGGTGTCGGATTTAAGAAACGGATACAGAACAGTAATACATCGCAAAAACGTAAACCATAAAAATGCCCGGACTCACCGAATCCGGGCTTTAAGATCACTTTTTGTATTGAATCCTAATTGTTTAATGCAATATCGCATTTATTTGTTAAATAGAAAAATCGGTAACAAAGGGCCTTGCTTGTCACGAGCTGAATCTAATGCTCCCTATTTGCCATCGCTCAACGAAAAAAGCTATTGGTTACCTGACCAAATCCCTACTTTTCTGCTTTTCTATACCGTTTCTAATAGTTCACTGGCCAGTCAGCAAAAACCAGGCCAGCGGACGATTAAAGTTTCCTTTGCCTTCATCTGTTTAGTATCATCATAAAGGAATCTCTGCGCAAGTGTTTTAAGTTAATCTGGCCAGAATTTACGGATAGGGGTTATGTAAAGCGATATACGAATAAAAGTGGCCAGCCCGGCCTAAATGAACGATAGCTATACTTGGACAGATAGCATAAAAAACGCCGTGTCTATACGATACGGCGTTAGTATACTACTATCCAAATAAAGTTGTTAATGCAGAAAAAGATTACAACAATAATGCCTGCTGTTACCAGTTCAGGGCATTAGCAGAAACAAAACTCTCTTTTTATGAATTTCCACTTCAGGTGGCATTGGAGATGAATGTAGAGGAACCTGTGATTGGGCACTATTCCTTAAGGAATTGTAGCGCTTTATATGTAAATGTTAGCAGGTTTGAGTAACATAAAGCAACTGTAGGACATGGGTAATAATAAAAGCTCGTTAAGCAGTGTGTAAACCCCATGTTTTCCTGAATTAACTGTGCCAATTGGGGTTTGCACGCGTGTTGTTTTCGTTCGCCCACCGATGAGCGAAAGTCCTGCAATGAGTAAAGATTGAAAAAATGGATGGTAAGGGGTGATTGAGTTGTGGAACTTTTTTATTAATCAGAAAGGTGTGGATAGGTAACGGAAAGCCGCTTGTTTGTTAGCTGCGTACGAAAAAGCCTGATGAACTATTGGTTAGTTGACACATTTGTTTGCCCATCAAACAATCGTAGATGCTCTGAAACAAAGCCTTTGACCGTCACAAAATTATCATGCCCCAAAGCCCTAAACTATCCCCCAACCGGGGGATTTTTTGTGTCCCTAAACTATTTTTTCTTTGCTAGTGCTTTCGGTTTTACTATTACGATCATGTTGGTACGTACTTGCCTGTGCTTTCTGTTTTTATGGGGTAGCCATACAGCTATGGCACAGCATAACCCAAGTGTATTGCGTATTGATGGCCATTTTGCAAAAAATACACTTTTTGGCCATGCAGCCTATTTTAGTGATACCTCTCAAACCGTAACAATTGAGGCTCTTTTGTCCGATAGGGCTAATCAGTATGATTTTCAGTTGGTTGATAAACAGATATTAAATATAGGATTTGCTCCCTGGGCCCATTGGGTCCGATGCCAAATCCGAAATGAAGCGAACCAGGAACAGGCGTTAGTATTTGGGGTGGATTTTGTTTATATCGACGACCTTGCCTTCTACATCGTGGATGATCAGCGAAAAGTACGCTACAGGAAGGAACATATTAGCCGTAGAACTCCGATTGTTGATCGGCCAATGGCTCACCGTATGTTTGCCTTTCCAGTGATCATAAAGCCGAACCAGACACTAACCCTTTATTGCCGAGCAATTCGTGAGAAGAGTGTATTAATGTTACCTATTACACTTTACAGCCAGCATGAATTTATAAAATACGGGTTTTCATTCGATCTGCTGATTTCGCTGGGCACCGGCATTTTGCTCATTGCGTTTTTAACTAGCTTATCGTTATTTCTGGTAACAAAAAAAAGTCTGTTATGCTATTATGCGATTTATACCGTAAGCTACGGAATTGCTTTTATGGGCATGGTAGGTATCTGGGATCACTATATGCCCAATATCCCTCTATTGGGAGAAAACACGCATTTGGTTATGTTTGGTATAGCCGGATTTGCACAATTAAATTTTACAATTGAGTTTTTGCTACTTCGGAGTCTATTGAATCGGAAATGGATTAATGGTATAAAAATTATTTCCTTACTCTCACTCTCAGCAGCCGTTTATGTATTGATCCTGCCTTTCAGTTTTACAAACTCATCCATTATAGCTATCGTTGGCCTGGTTACAGAACTTCTCATATTAGGCCTTATTGTTTTTGGACTAATTCATCGAAAATATGAAGCCTTGATCTATTTTATTAGCTTTCTCCCCCTACTAATAAGCATTACCTGGTTTGCCATTTCGGTACTGTTTTCGGTCGATATAAGTTGGGTGTTTTTTAAGTTTGGTTATGCTATTCCATTTGTCCAGATCATCGTGTTAGGCATTGGTATTGGATTTAAATTAATTCGAGAGAAAGAAGAGTCGTTAACGGAGGTTAGTACGATACACCAGCAGTATGCCGAACAACTCCTCAACGCCCAGGAAACGGAACGACGACGTATTGCCAAAGACCTGCACGATGACATCGGCACTTCGCTTATTGCCCTGCGTGGCAAACTTCCCGCCAACAGCTCCGATGCACACAATTTCCTCGATCAGATTATTGCCGACGTACGAGCGGTGTCGCACAATCTGATGCCCGATGAATTGATGACGCTTGGGCTGGCTGGTGCGGTAGGAGAAGCTGCACGTCGGTTAGAAGATTCATCAGGAATTAAATTTTTGTTTATAAGTGCAGGTGAAACCGTTCCGCTTTCCCAAATAGCCGAGTTGACTCTATACCGCGCTATATTGGAATTAATGAACAACGTAGTGCGCCATAGTCAGGCTACTGAGTCGGTTGTTCAGTTAGTATATCATCCTGATCTGCTGAATATTACCATAGAAGATAATGGTCGGGGATTTCCCAATAAAAACACGGGCTCAATGAATGGAATTGGGCTTAAAAGTGTAGCTTCACGTACCGAATGGTTACGAGGGCTGATGGCTGTTGACACATCGGTAGCAGGTACCACCATTCGGCTCGAAATACCGTATGACCTACACCTTCCCTGAATCAATCCGCGTTCTCCTGGCTGATGATCATGCGCTTTTCAGCGATGGACTAGCCTTGCAACTCACCCAGGCAGATCCCTCAGTAACGGTCGTAGCGCAGGTTTTCCGGGGAAGTGATGTACTGCCTGCCGTCCATGAATATAGCCCGGACATCGTTTTGCTGGACATCAATCTTCCTGTTCCCAATGGCCTTGAGTGTGTCAGGCAGTTATCAGCTACCTTCCCTTCGGTTAAGACAATTATGCTGACGATGTATGGTTATCGACGGTTCATAAACGAGTGTTATGAAGCCGGCGCTGCTGCCTATCTGCTTAAACATGTTCGCGTACCGGCTATGCTCGATACCATCCGGCATGTAATGGCCGGAGAGCGTATCTTCCCGAGCCCCCCCACAACCGATCTTCATGCTGATGATAACTTTGTCGTCCGTTTCAAACTTACACCTACTGAAATCAAGATCATCAAATTACTTCGACTGGGACTCAGTAATCCACAAATTAGCCAAAAGTTGTTCGTTGGCGTAGAAACCGTGAAATCACATCGCAAGAACATTTACCGTAAGCTGGGAATTGCCCACCTTTCAGAACTGATCAACTTTGCGCAGGAGCATGGATTGTAGGTAAATAAGCGGTTAGCCGAATACTACTCATAACTTCTCGATAAGGAATCGGCTCGATTGGCAGAAGATCATTTAAAGACTAACAGTTAGCTGTCCACCTGTGTCCGCTGGCTGTCCGTTTCTGGACAGACGCTACTGATCTTTTGAGGACAAATAGGGCCTCTCTACTCCCAATCGCCTTATTATCCAGATTGGCACTGGATTTGTTTTGCTTTACTACAACTAACTGTTCAGAGCGCCAATCCAATGAAAAGAACCTTTCTGGGGGAGTTTGAAGAAGTGGTCCTGCTGGTGTTGGCCGCTTGTGCTGACGATGCCTATGGCGTCGTTATCTGGGAGCAGCTTCAGCAGCAGACCGGGCGTAGCATCACCATCAGTGCCGTACACGCCACGCTGTACCGACTCGAAGAAAAAGGCTATTTATCCTCGCAGCTGGGTGGTGCCACTTCTGAGCGGGGTGGCAGGCGGAAGCGCTTTTTTGCATTAACGGCTTTGGGCAGCAAAGCCCTGCTTGAGATTCAGGCCATGCGCCAGCAGTTGTGGGAGGCAATCCCAAATGGTAAACTTCAATTGATTGGTCAATAATTCAACACCTGCCTTAACTGATGTTAACAAACAAGGAATGGATTGAACCACCGATGCCCCGACCGCCCCACTGGGCCGACCGTCTACTGGACCGGTTTGTGGCCCCTCACCGGCGGGAAGACCTGCAGGGCGACTTGCAGGAAATCTTCCTGAAGCGTGTCACTCAGGTAGGTCTCACTCAAGCCCGACGGGAGTATGGTTGGGCAGTGCTGCACTACCTTACTCCCTTTTTCTATAAACGACAAACCAATAAGTACCCAAACCCCTCTACAACGGATATGCTTCAGAATTATCTCAAAATCGCTATTCGAAATCTCACTAAGAATCAAGTGTATTCGGCTATCAACATTGGTGGGCTGGCGGTAGGCATGGCCGTTGCCATGCTCATTGGCCTTTGGGTATACGATGAGTTCAGTTTCAACCAATATCACCCTAACTACGACCGAATTGCTCAGGTCATGCAGCATGCTACCTCCAATGGAAAGGTCGAATCGCAGGTGGCTAACCCCGCCGTCATGGGCCCCGAACTCCGGGCAAAGTATGGGAGTAATTTTAAATATGTGGTGCAGGCGTCCTGGCCAGGTTCGTATGTTTTGTCAGTAGGTGATAATCATGTATCAAAAGAAGGGATCTATTTTGAACCCGATGGCCCGGCCATGCTTGGGCTGCGAATGCGACAGGGAACCTATGCCGGGCTGAAAGATCCCTACTCGATTATGCTTTCGGAGTCGGTTGCCAAGTCGCTCTTTGGTAACCAGAATCCGATGGGCAAAACGCTGAAAGTCGGCCGGAAATATGAAGTAAAAGTGACAGGTGTCTATGAAGACCTGCCCTATAACACCTCGTTTCGGAAAGTAAGTGTCATTATGCCCTGGGCGTTGTGGCTCATCGACAACCCCTGGGTAAAAACAATGAAAAAACCCTGGGGAAGCAACTTTAGTCAGACGTACGCCCAGGTGGCTGACCACGTAGCTATGGAAGATGCGTCGACGCGAATCAAAAACGTAAAACTTGATAATCTAAGTAAGGAAGAAGCCCGGTATAAATGGGTGGCTTTTCTGCATCCCATGCGTAAATGGGAACTGTATGGGGAATTTAAAAATGGCATGAACACCGGCGGTCAAATCAAATACGTCTGGATGTTTGGCATCATTGGCGTATTTGTCCTGATACTGGCCTGTATCAATTTCATGAACCTGGCAACAGCCCGTAGCGAGAAACGAGCCAAAGAAGTGGGCATCCGTAAGGCTGTTGGCTCGGTGCGGTCGCAGTTGGTGAATCAATTCTTTGCCGAATCGTATCTGGTGGTTTTTCTGGCCTTCCTGGTCGCTGTGTTGCTGGTGTTACTGCTCCTACCGCCCTTTAATGAAGTAGCCGACAAAAAAATCGAGTTTCTTTGGAACAAGCCCCAATTCTGGTTCATCTGCCTGGCTTTTATTGGTATCACCGGATTGGTGGCGGGTAGCTATCCGGCTTTTTACCTGTCGTCGTTTCAGCCGCTTAGTGTGCTGAAGGGCACGTTTCGGGTTGGAAAGTGGGCTGCTGTTCCTCGCCAAGCCTTAGTGGTCGTCCAATTTACTGTCTCCATAGTCCTCATTATTGGCACGATCGTCGTCTATCAACAAATCCAGCACGCCAAAAACCGGCCCATTGGCTACAACCGCAACGGGCTGGTCAACCTGGGCGTTGAGAAAGAAATAAAAGAGCATTTCGAGGCCTTTCGGGCCGAGCTGAAAGAGGCCGGTGCCATCGAAGAAATGGCGGCCTCGAGTAGTCCGCTGACGGGTGTGTGGAATACCAACGGTGGTTTTGACTGGGCGGGCAAAGATCCTAACCTGGGGGTTGATTTTCCCAACTCCAATGTAACCTACGAATGGGGCAAAACAGTGGGCTGGAAAGTAAAAGAAGGGCGCGATTTCTCCCGAGAGTTTGCAACCGACTCATCGGCCTTTATCATCAATGAAGCCATGAAGCAATTTCTGCCTTTCAAGAATCCGGTTGGCAAAATTCTGAAATGGGAGAATAAGCCCTACACGATTATTGGCGTGGTGAGTGATATTATGGCTGAATCGCCTTTTTATCCTGTTCGTCCCTCGCTGTATCACATCGATTCGGATACGCCATGGAATATGACCATTCGCCTGAAGGCGGCTAAAAGTCCGAGCCAGTCAATAGCGGTGCTCGAGCAGATTTGGCGGAAATACGTACCAAATGTTCCCTTTCAGTATGAATTTGTCGATCAGCAGTATGGTAGCAAATTCAAAGCGGAGGAACGGATTGGTACCTTATCGGCCTACTTTGCCGTATTGGCCATTTTTATTTCGTGCCTGGGTATTTTCGGCATGGCGAGTTTCATTGCCGAGCAACGCACTAAGGAAATCGGCATTCGCAAAGTGCTGGGTGCCAGTGTAATGAATCTCTGGCAGTTACTCACCAAGGATTTTGCGCTGTTGGTGTTGGTTGCCTGTGTAATAGCTACTCCTATTGCCTATTACTACCTCACCGACTGGCTCAAGGGGTATGATTACCGGGTCGACATTTCGTGGTGGGTGTTTGTCGTCGCTGCGATTGGCGCTTTAGGGATTACACTATTGACGGTCAGTTATCAGAGTATAAAGGCCGCCCTGCTGAACCCGGTCAGGAGCCTGCGTAGCGAGTAGGATTAATTCATCCTGTTTCTGGAAAGCACCGTATTTTCTGCGGTGCTTTTTTGATGAACTATTACGAGTGGTAAGGGGCTTTACTAATTCAATCCATTAGCGAACATGATAATCCGACTTAGATCATTTAATCCTACCAGTAGCCTGATTCAGGAAAAGGAAAGCAGGAAAAATAGAGGCTGGAAAAACATCTTACTGTTTTGTCGATTAAGCTAGTAGTCATCTTAATCGGCTACTAATTCCTATGCTGTCCTGCAACCTACTGATTCCAAAGGCTGGAATAAAGCAACGTGCAACTTTCTGCCAAAACTGGAGCGTGTGGACAGGGCTGTTGCTGATCAGCCTGGCCAACCCAGTAACTGTTTATGGACAGGGGCTTCGCTTGCTAGGCATTCCATTGGATACCCTGCTGAAGACTAAAATACCACGAGTCAATCCAGCTTATATTACGACCTATTACGGGCGTTTACATCTGTATCTGATCAGTGACCGGCAGGATTACGCCCTGCGATTAAGAGGATCAGACCATTTCATACTTTATAAACCGAACCTGGCCTGGACGCTAGGCATGGGATTCGACTACAAATGGGCAGGGACTGAATTGACGATTAAGTTGCCCTTTCTGGGCTATAATACGGCTCAGAAAGGAAAGACAAAGCCTTTTGGAATTAGCCTTAACATTAATAACCGGCGGCTCTGGATAGCAGGTCAGTACCAGTTTTATCGGGGTTTCTATATGGCTAATCCTCATTTATTAGAGCCCGACTGGTTGGCCAATCACTCGATGTATCCCTACCGAAATGATCTGAAAAGCCAGACACTCACTAGTCATGTCCAGTATTTGTTTAATCCTTTGCAGATATCCATTCCGGCCAGCCTCCTTCAGCGGGAGGGACAGCGACAGGCAGCGGGTTCATGGGTTATTGGGAGCTTTTTAACATATCAACGGATTCATGCTGATTCCGCTTTGGTCCCCCTTGCTCTCCTGACCGACTTTCAAAACACCTCTTCTTTACAGGGCGTTAGTTCATGGGCGCTAGGGGTGGATGGCGGCTATATGCAGACAGTTGTACTGGGCAAGTACTACTTTATCAACATGAGCCTACGCCCTGGTTTATCGATTCTGGTGACTCAAACTAAGTTTACCAATCAATCGCCCCAAACTCATCTGGGTCTGGGCTGGCAGGGTCTGGCTTCTTTAACATTGGGCTATAGCACAGACAGGTATTACGGGGGTATCTATGCCTCAGCGGCTTGGCTCAATCGAGCCTTCAGGAATGAGTTTCTACGTACAGATACGGACTACATACGGTTAGTTGCTGGCAAGCGGCTACGCTACAGACCTAAAGGGATGATCAAGAAACTACCAGGGATGCAATAAAGGAAATACATTGTCTTACCCACTAATTAAAAAAGCACTTACCGTTGCTTGTAAGTGCTTCATATTGAATCGATTATGTGACCACGGGGAGACTCGAACTCCCATGCCTTGCAGCACCACCCCCTCAAGATGGCGTGTCTACCAGTTTCACCACGTGGCCATTTCCTGATTGCGGGTGCAAACATAGTAGTTTGATTTTATGGATCCAAATTGTCTTGTTTTTCTTTTCATATTTTCTTGAAAACTGCCCTCAAAGTGGCCAAAATTTTGTACTTTTAGTCCTTGAAATAACGTTTTAAAGTTTACAAAGCATGGCGCTCGAACTAATAGGAAAACTTATAAAAGTATTGCCCGAAGTGACTGGACAAGGCAAAAATGGTGCATGGAATAAACAGGAGTTTGTGATTGAAACACTTGATAGCCAGTACCCTAAAAAAGTGTGTCTGACAGCCTGGGGCGATAAGGCAAATGACCTGAAACAGTTTGCCGATGGCGACACGTTGAAAGCAACATTTAGTGCCGAGTCGCGTGAATATAATGACCGCTGGTACACTGAACTTCGTGCCTTTCGGATTGAAGTGGCTGAAGGCGATAGCGGTTATTCGGCACCAGCACCAGCACGATCGGCGCAACCCCAGACTTCGCGCCCGGCTGCTCAGAGCCAACCAGCTGCAATGCCTTTCAACACAACATTTGACGATGAAAGCAATGATTTGCCTTTCTGATGCTAACAATCACTAAAGTAAAAAGGAGGACAGAAATTGAAATCAATTTCTGTCCTCCTTTTTACTTTAGTGATTCGGCTGGGATTCGAACCCAGGACCCATACATTAAAAGTGTATTGCTCTACCAGCTGAGCTACCAAATCTTGGATGATAAGCGATATATGATAAGGGGTATGTTTATCAAACGCGGTGCAAAATTATAGCCTTATTTCGTTCAATGCAAGCCTTTATCCTTAAAATAAGCCTATTTTTTTGTCTAATGGCTGGTTGCTTGCCGATGAAAGCCGCCCAGGTTGACCCAATTCGGCGGGCCGATTCGCTGTTTGCCGCTGGGTCTCAGGCTGATGCTGCAAAATTATATGAGACGGCAATGGCAGAGGGAAAATCAGCCACAGATGGTATGTTGCTTAAACTGGCCAGCGCCTATGAACACCAGAACGACATACCTCACCTTCTTTATTACCTTCAGGTCTATTTTGACCGTCACCCCGATGATGCCGTGCTACACCGTATGAACGAAGTGGCCCGTGCTAACAATCTCAATGGATATGAAACGGACGACCTCAATTATTTTTATTTGTTCTATAAAAAGTACGGTATCTATTTCCTTCTCTTTTTGCTAATTCCGGCAGGGTACGCATTTGGCGTACTACTCGTTAAATTGTTTCGAAAGGAAACAATTCCAGTTCGGCAGAAATGGGTTTTACTGCTGTATCTAATCGGTTTATTACTCTTTGTAAACCTGCCGGAAGGTGTTCAGTCAGGAATAACAAGCCATGATCGTGTCTTGCTTCGTACGGATCCATCGGCAGCAGCACCCGTCGCCGAAATTATTGGACGTGGCCATAAAGTAAACATCATTGGTAGCCAGGATATTTACCTTCGGGTGTTCTGGCACAATGAATTATACTACATCCGACGCGATAATGTCTGGGTTATCTAGAAATGATAGAATGATTAAATGATTGAGTGGTTGAATGAGTCGTGTGTAATTCCATTCAATCATTCAACCACTCAATCATTTCTTAAGAGGAGAGTCTTTCTCTTTGGCCAGCGTATTGAACACGAGTTTGTCAGCAAGGGCGGGCAGCCATTTGTTAATGAAAACAGTCAATTTCCCCTGCGTTGTCAGGATGAGTTCGCGTTTACGTGATTTTACGGCCCGCAGTATGTAGTCGGCACACTCTTCTGCACTCATCATATTGCTTTCGTCACGCATGGTTTCGCCCTTTGCCTGGCCGTGGGCATCGAGGGCTGAAACACGAATGTTAGATGCAGTGAAGCCAGGACAGGCTGTTAAAACGTGAACTCCTGTATGCAATAACTCCGTCCGTACAGCCTCTAAAAAACCATTCATCGCGAATTTTGAGGCTGAATAACCACTTCGCACGGGAAGTCCGCGGTAACCGGCAATAGACGATATACCAACGATTGAGCCCTTGGTTTTCAGAATATGAGGGAGTGCATAACGAGTGGCATAAACGGTGCCCATAAAGTTAATGTCCATCACTTTCTGGATCACTGCAGGATCGGTGTCAATCAGCATGGAGCGCATTGAAATGCCTGCATTATTGATGAGTATGTCCAGTCTTCCGAATCGGGCAATGGTTTGTTCAATTAGCTGTTGAACATCGGCTTCCCGGCTAACATCGGCAATGAGCGAAAGGACTGTGATACCTGCCTGTTGCAAGTCAGTACTAACTTCCTGAAGTGCTTCCGCTTTACGGGCACAGATAACAATACGGGCCCCTTCGCGGCCAAACGCAAACGCAAGCGCACGGCCAATTCCCGACGATGCCCCTGTAATGAGAACTACTTTATCCTTCATAATCGTGGATGCGAAGATAAGGGAATTCAGTAAAAGGGTACGTATGATAATCAGTTGCCCTCTTACCGAATTAGCGTTACAGGACCTTTAAACGTTCGGGTCGTGGTTTGGATGAGGTAATAATAGGTCCCTGCCGGATCATTCGTGCCGAGCCAGCGAAATTTAGGATCACTGGAGGTAAAGACCGTCCGTCCATAACGGTTCGAGATTTCAACCTTATTAAACTGCTCAGCACAGGAATTTTCGGGCAGACCATTCACGGCAAAAAAATCATTGTAACCATCGCCATTGGGCGTAAAAACGTTCGGTACTTTAATGTCGGCAGCCACTGATGGATCTTTTACGTGAAAGATGACCGTTGTGGTGTCGGTATGTTTAGGCTGACAGGATCGGTCGTCGGCTATAAAATCAACCACAAACGTAGCTTCCGACTTACCGGCCATCAGTTCGCAGGTGGGTTTCCAGCCGAATAAGGATTGGAGAGCCACGGGTCCGGTTTTGTCGGTAAAGTTCATGCCCATGGCTTTGTAGTCAAATCCCCGGCCGACCGCCGATAGCCGGATCGTGTCGCGGTCGGGATCATCGCCAATAACCGTGAAGGCGCTACCCACTGAATCTTTGGGGCCAACGGTTAGTTCGACTACCTGTTGCGAGAGCGTTGTGCGAACGGTTGGCGGCTTACTGGGTAATCCAGTGGCCGCTAAATTGACCGATACGGTGTCGCGCAGGTTGCGATTACAGCGGGTATCGGTTACAATAAAATCCACGATGTATTCGGAACGGGTAGCATCGGTGCAGGATGGTTTCCAGGTAAACGGTTGGGCGACTTTGCCAACCCCCGTTGCCGAACCAAATGTCATTCCTGCCTGTGCCAGCGTAAAGCCACGCCCAACGGCCTGAATCGTGATATTGTCGTTGTCGATGTCGTTGCCAAATGCGGTAAAGGTTAATGACGATCCAACCGTGGCATTTCCTTTGTTACTGGGTAAGTCCGTAGTAGCAACCGGTTTATTGTTCGGGGAAGGAATAATGTTCAGCCGGATGCTTATTGTATCGCTCAACCCTTGTGGGCACCCTTCATCGGTGGCCCGAATCAATAGCGTAAAGGGCTGGCCATTTCCACCAACACAACGCCCAAAACAGAATTTGGTTCGTAAGGTATCGCTCGTACTTCGGGTAAACAAGTCGCCAGGAGCCAGGGTGAGGCCGGGCAGCGATCCACTCATATTAATAATCCGAATGCGTTGGTTGGGATTTGGATCGGTAACATACAGGTCAAGACAATTGGTATCTTTTTCGGCAATTGTTAACACGGTGCCCTGTGTATAGAACTTTGCCTGTCCTTCCGGCCTGAAGAGTAACTTTGGCGGATCGTTTTTAGGACAATCTACCACCAATACCTGATAGTCACGCCGGACGCGCCCAATCCGAACTCCTTTTCGAAATTCATCCACCTGCACCGAAAACACATGGAGCCCCACGCGATTGGGCGTTACGGTCAAGAGCCCGGTGCGCGCATTGACCTGTAGTGGCTGGGTACCAGGGATTTCATTTGCAACCGAAACGCCCGCGATCCAGGTAACGGGCGGGTAGGGCCCCGGATAGAAAATAGGATTATTAAGCTGGTTTAACGCACCAGGGTTAGGCGTGCCACGGTTGCTAAATCCATTGAAAGGGGTTACAATGGTATAGCTCAGACTGTCACCATCCGCGTCCTTGGCACTAAAGTCAAGGCTAAACGGCTGACCAATGCAGGCATAATCCCCTTTAGGAACGGTAAAAACAGGGGATGAATTTTTGGTTGACAGGGCAGGAAATTCCAAATAAAATGTTGACCCTGCATCGCCGGGATTTTGCAAATTAACAATGCTGCTGTTGCGGCAGCATCGTTCCCAGGATAAGTAATACCCACCCGGATCGTTAAACACATTCGGATCAAGATTGATATCCAGCGTGTGCCGTATAAGCCGGGTTCGCAGCATCGCCGTCTGACAGCTGTTATTGGTGTAAGGAACATATTCACTGCTCACCCGATTGAGTGGCACGAATCCAATAAGTTCGTTCGTTCGTTTCGAAAAAACACCGACCGATACGCGCCCATCATCGGCTCCCTGGTCGCCATTCACATCATCAAAATAAAGATTTAAATTAATTCGGTGAGAATAGGCGCTCTGCGGACCGAGATAACGCAGTTCTAATTCACCTCCAACGATATGCGTAGCGCGTACAACCCCACTGACAATCAGCAATAAACTGATTATCCCCATCATCAACAAGCGTCTACGGTATAGATGCACCATAAAAGGAATTGGTTAGGTAAAGTAAGACCGTCCGGAAACGGCTGCTTAAATTAGCGGTTTTTTAGGAGACTTATGCGTAGAAGGAGTCATAAAGCCCCCGAACGGTTGTACGCGGTTTTGGTCGATGCCGTTGCAGCCGAGGGCAAATGTATTGTACGTACCGAAGAGGGCGTAATTTTCGTAGAAAATCCAACGGGCGGGCCAGGCGTAGCTCCCGGCGACGTGGTTGACCTCCGAATCACGAACAAAAAAAAGCAATACAGGGAAGCTGTTGCTGAGCGTATACACGAATTTTCGGCGGTCAGAACGCAACCTTTTTGTGAACATTTTGGTACGTGTGGCGGGTGTAAATGGCAGCATATTCGATACGATGAACAATTGCGGTTCAAACACCAGCAGGTTGTCGATCATTTGACACGAATTGGTAAAGTGCAATTGCCCGACATTCGCCCGATAATGGCGGCTGAACCGACTCAATATTACCGCAATAAACTTGAATTTACGTGCGCCGAAGGCCGATGGATAACACAGGCCGAACTGGGTACCAGCCAGCCTGTCGACCCCAGAGCAATTGGGTTTCATGTGCCGGGTAGGTTCGATAAAGTACTGCCGATCAATCACTGTTATCTGCAACCCGATCCGTCGAATGCCATCCGGCTGGCAGTTGCCGACTATGTGAACCGGCATGATTTAACTTTATATAACCTGAAAGTACATACGGGCTTTCTTCGGACTCTTATCATTAGAACAGCTTCCTCCGGTCAGCTCATGGTGACGGTGCAGGTTGCACAGGATGAGCCGGAAATACTGAACGGATTGCTGACATTCCTGCAAACTACTTTCCCGCAGATCACGTCGTTGAACTACATCATCAACACCAAGAAAAACGATAGCTATCAGGACCAGGAGGTCATTAATTGGGGTGGTAAACCCTATATTGAAGAGTTAATGGATGCGGGTAGTGGTCTTGGCGGAGAGCCGCAACCATTGACCTTTCGGGTTGGACCCAAATCGTTTTACCAGACCAATGCGCAACAAGCGTTTAATCTCTATAAAGTTGCCCGCGACTGGGCGGGGCTGACGGGGCGCGAACGGGTTTATGATCTATATACCGGTACGGGAACAATCGCCTTGTTCGTTGCCCGACAGGCGCAGCATGTGATCGGTGTCGAATACGTCGAAGCCTCCGTAGTTGATGCCCGTGTCAACGCCGACGTAAATGGGATCACCAACACGACGTTTGTTGCAGGTGATATGCGTGACATTTTGACGGATGGTTTCTTTGATCAGCATGGTCGTCCGGAAGTAGTGATCACTGATCCACCCCGAGCGGGCATGGATGAAGCTGTTACCCGTCAACTGCTAAAAGCGGCTCCTGAGCGTATTGTATATGTCAGTTGTAATACGGCAACCCAAGCGCGTGATCTTGGAATTCTGGACGAAGGGTATCGGGTTGCCGATGTGCAGCCAGTCGATATGTTTCCGCATACCCACCACGTAGAAAATGTAGCTCTATTGGTGAAACGATAACCCAAACCTATAAGGTCTTTATGACCTTATAGGTTTAAAAAGACCTCATCGATTTAAAATGGCGTTTCCTGGCTTGGATCGGCATTACCGAAGTTGGATCGGTCGTTTGCCTTGCTTTTGAAGACATTACCCATGGGTGGTGAATCGAAACTACTCAATCCGTTTGTATCCGGACTGAATCCCTGAGTGGGAACGGGTTCAAAATACGAATCCAGATCACAGAATTTGGTGAACTTGTTAATAAACCGGAGCTGGATTGTATCGAGCGAACCACTTCGGTTTTTAGCGATGATTACTTCGCCGATACCAGCGGTTGAATTGCCGTTTTCATCCTGCGTAATGTTATAATATTCAGGACGGTAGAGGAAGCAGACCATGTCGGCATCCTGCTCGATTGATCCTGATTCCCGAAGGTCAGAAAGCTGTGGTTTCTTATCGCCACCGCGCGTTTCAACGGCCCGGCTCAACTGCGACAGCGCAATAACCGGCACGTTCAGTTCTTTCGCCAGGTTTTTAAGTGCCCGTGAGATCGACGCAATTTCCTGTTCGCGGTTGCCACCACCCCGCCCCGACGTATCGCCCGACATCAGCTGAAGGTAATCGATAACGACCATCTGAATGTCGTGCTGCGCTTTCAGACGACGGCATTTTGCCCGCAATTCCAGAATGGATAGGGCAGGGGTATCATCAATGAAAATGGGCGCTTCGGTCAGCCGTTGAATTTTGTGGTGTAATTGCGTCCATTCGTGGGGGGCCAGCGTTCCTTTTCTGATTTTTTCGGAATCGATCTCGGCTTCGGCCGAAATAAGACGATTAACCAACTGGACCGACGACATCTCCAGCGAGAATATGGCAACTGGTTTACCATGATCGACAGCCGCATTCCGGAGCGCCGAAACCACAAACGCAGTTTTACCCATGGCTGGCCTGGCCGCCAGAATGATCAATTCAGTGGGTTGCCAGCCCGACGTTACCCGGTCCAGATTCGTAAAGCCTGATGGTACGCCGGTTAGCCCTTCCTGGTTTTTCTTGGTTTCCAGTTCATTTAAGGCCATCCGGACAATGGTACTCATGTCGGCGTAATTCTTCTTGATGTTCGATTCCGAAATCTTGAAGAGCGATTGCTCCGTGCGGTCGAGGAGTTCAAACACATCAGTTGTATCCTCGTAGGCATCGCGCAGAATCGTAGACGACATCGCGATCAGCGCCCGTTTCAGCGCCTGTTCTGAAATGACCCGGGCGTGATATTCAATATTAGCCGCCGAATTGACCCGGAATGTTAATTCAGCGACAAACCCACCGCCCCCAACAATTTCAATCTCTCCTGTTTTGCGAAGCTGATTGGTAACCGTCAGCAGATCGATCGGATCAGAGTTGCCGAATAGGGTCAGAATCGCGTTATAAATACGCTGATGAGACTCTTTATAGAATGTTTCAGGCTTAAGAATATCAACGACCGATGAGAGGGCATCTTTTTCGATCATTAACGCACCCAACACCGCTTCTTCAAGATCGAGCGCTTGTGGCGGCAGTTTACCAAGTCCCGTATCGAGCCAGTGATTGCCTGCTTGCTGACGGCCTCCGGCAAAGGCCGAGGGTTTGCGAAGGTGTTGGTTAGGGCGTGCGTTATTTTCCATCTCTTACTGCAAGTTTACGCATTCATCCCTGCATAAGGCAAGCCCTGGTTGACTGTTGTTTCGTTCATATAAGCCACGATTTGCCCGTAACATTCTGGTAATGTTGGCACTACCAGCCTGAAAAAAAAATACTTTTTTTGCGCAACGGTAGAGGGGCATTTTCGCGTATAGGATATGAAAAACGGCAGGAGGCTGAGTGTCAGCAAGGTAGCAATTTCTTCACACAAATGCATCCATTTTTATCCACAGGGCGCACTCGGTAAGAAATTAGTATATACGAATAATTTTTTGGCGAAATGTGTTGTAGAAGAAGAGAAATCGCTTACTTTTCGGAATCACATTTTAAACGCTAACTATCGTTTGGTCGAAAAAGTCATCACCCTCGACAATGTCTCGCTCATCGACTTTCTGGGTGTAGAGAACCACAACATTAAAGAAGTGGCTGCTGCGTTCCCTATGAGCAAAATCATTTCACGCGGTAACGAAATCCGGATCAAAGGCACTACGCCCGAGATAACCCGCATCAGTGATATTCTGGATTCGCTGATGGAACATTATCAAAAGTACGGCAAAATCACTCAGGAAAACGTGCAGAACTACATCAGTCATAGCGGTCAGCCTCTTGGTAGTAACGGGGGAATACTGCCAGCGCTGCCTGATGATGATGAAGTGCTCGTTTATGGCAATCGTGGCGTCGTCGTACGTGCAAGAACCGATAATCAGAAACGTCTTGTTGAAGCGGCCGAGAAGTACGATCTGGTATTTGCCATCGGTCCGGCCGGTACAGGTAAAACCTACACCGCTGTAGCCATTGCGGTCAGGGCGCTCAAAAATAAGGAAGTAAAGAAAATCATCATTACGCGCCCCGCCGTTGAAGCAGGCGAAAACCTGGGCTTTTTGCCGGGTGATCTGAAGGAAAAGATAGACCCCTACCTGCGGCCTATTTATGATGCACTCGATGATATGATTCCGGCTGAAAAGCTGAAGTTTTATACCGAAAATCGAATCATCGAAATCGCTCCACTGGCCTACATGCGTGGCCGAACGCTCAACAATGCGTTTATTCTGCTCGATGAAGCGCAGAACACGACGCCGATGCAGATGAAGATGTTTCTGACCCGGATGGGTCCATCGTCGAAGGCAATCATCACCGGCGACCGATCACAGATTGACCTGCCCAATCGGCAGAAATCAGGACTAATTGAATCTGTTGAGATTCTGAAATCGATAAAGGAAATCGCTTTCGTCGAACTTGACGGTCGCGATGTTGTGCGGCATCGGCTTGTGCGGGAAATTATCACAGCATATGAAAAAGCAGGGCAATAGCCTGACGAACACGTTTCTAAGAACCGACTGGCTATGGCTGGCCGGTTCTTTTATGTACTTTCTGATGTCGCCAGCGTTGGCACAGACACCAGGAGACTCGGATCTAAAGCGGTGTGGCACCAGCGATTATGAAAAAATGGTTTTGCAGGTTCGAAACCCGAACCGACTTCAGCAAATTAATGAACTGAACCGCCGAATTCAGGAAGCAGAAACGAACGGTAGTTCGCTTCGACAGGCTGCCGATGAGACGGTTTACCGGATTCCAATTGTTGTTCATGTGGTGCATAGTAATGCATCCGGCCAGATTGGCGGGGCCAACAATCCGAATATTTCCGATGAGCAGATTGCCTCGCAAATTCAGGTTCTTAACGAAGATTATCGTCGTAAAGAAGGCACGAACGGCTTTAATTCGAGCACGATAGGAGCCGATGCTAAAATTGAATTTTTCCTCGCAACGACTGACCCGAATGGTCAGCCAACGACGGGAATTACCCGACATTATTACGCCCAGAAATCATCGTTTGATATCTTTTCGGATGATGTACTCCTTTCGCAGATTGCTTACTGGCCAAGTGACCGCTATTTGAACATCTGGGTGACAACCTTACAAAACAACTACCTGGGCTATACCCAGTTTCCGACGGCGGCCGATACGATCAAGGGCTTACCTGGTGATTCGAATGAGTTTGTGGATGGCTCGATGATTGATTATCGGTATTTTGGCCGAAAAATAGGTACAGTAACCAGTTCTACTTACTCATTGGGCCGTACGGCAACCCATGAAATCGGCCACTGGCTGGGGTTGATTCATACCTGGGGAGATGGCGATGGTTGTGCCGAAGACTACGTAGCCGATACCCCTCCAACAAAATCACCGAATCAAACGACACAATGCCGAACAACGTTTTCGACCTGTGTGAATGGTAAACAGACCCGTGATCTGACCGAAGATTACATGGATTATTCACCGGATGCGTGCATGAATCTGTTTACGAAGGGGCAGGTCGATCGGATGAGGGCCGTGTTGCAGTTCAGCCCGCGCCGGGTAAAACTTCTCCGGTCTGTGGCAGCTCTGCCTGAAACAGAAACATTGACCATTAACCTGTATCCGAACCCGGCAGCGTCTGATCCGACTGTAGATGTGCAGTTAAAGGGATTTCAATCGTTTTCGGTTGAACTTTTTGACATGAGTGGCCGGCAGTTACGTGCACTTAATTACGCCGATGCACCCAGTACGCGCGTAACTATTCCCATCGGTGGATTAACGACTGGATTGTATGTCGTACGGGTCAAGACGGGTAGTGAATCCTCCAGCAAACGGTTACTGATTCAGTAGAAAGATTGCCTGAGCAATGGTTTAAAGCTTATTTCGAGCACTGAACTATCAGAATAAATCGTATACTTGGCAACCGTAACCCGAAAAATTACAACACTGGCAAGTTATGATAGCTGTTTTACCAATATCAAATCCTAAGGAGCTGGAAATTGCTTTTTCCATACGACGAACCGTTTTTGTTGAGGAGCAAAAGGTGCGATCTGAGGAGGAATATGACGAATTTGAATCAACCAGTACACATTTTCTGGCTCGCGCCGATGGTGAACCCTGCGGTACTGCCCGCTGGAGACGCACATCTAACGGTGTTAAGTTAGAGCGTTTCGCCGTTCTTCAGGCGTTTCGGGGGCAGGGCGTTGGCAAGGCGCTTGTTCGGGCCGTCCTTGATGATGTATTTAGCCAACAGCCCGAACCAATCGAACGTATTTACCTGCATGCCCAGTTAACCGCCATGCCTCTTTATACGGGTTTTGGGTTTGTACCCGTTGGGCCGATGTTCGAAGAGGCTGGTATTCAGCACTATAAAATGGTGTTACCCGGTTCAGCCTATACGAAAGAATGAACGGTCTGGGCACACGAGGCCAACCATTTGTTCGGTATGCGGCAGGGTTGATTTCAGGGATTGTTCTGTATGTGCAATTCCCGGATTTCTTTTTTATTCCGTTGCTGGCTATAGTTCTGGGAACAGGGCTATTCGGTTGGGCATTTCTCCGCCATTCGAATCAGACTATAAAGCCCATCCAGATCAAGCAAGGCCTTGGAGGGTTGTTAATACTTAACGCCTTGGGTTGGTCTATTGCCTACCTGCATACGGACAGCAATCGTTCCGATAATAGTATTCATCTCCGTGAATCATTACGCGCTTATGTAGGTGTAGTCGCATCGCAACCTGAAGAACGAGCCAGAACATACCGCGTTGAGCTGGAAATGACTAAGGGCGAATGGGCTGTTAAGACGGGTCGTGACCACTGGCAATCGATCAGCGGTCGGGTTATCGTGTACCTCGATAAAGCTGGCCAGCGGATGCCCCGTTATGGAGAAATATGGCTTGTTTCGGGCTCACCCCGGCCAATCGATCCTCCACTTAACCCCGGTGAGTTTAATTACAAACGCTACCTTAGCTACCGGAACATCTATCATCAGCAGTACCTGCGCCCTTATCAACGAACGGTTGTGGGTAATGATCCCCCTAATCCGGTAACAAAACTGGCTACTGTTGTTAATCGTTGGGCCGACAGCGTTTTTACTCAACAAGTTGGCTCCCGCGCTGAATACGGTATTGTTAATGCCATGATTCTGGGCATTCGCGACGATCTGGACGCGGATTTGTATCGGGCTTATTCAGCGGCTGGGGCAGTTCATATTTTGTCGGTGTCAGGATTGCACGTCGGCATTCTCTTTGCCGTTCTGACTTACATCCTGAGCTTTCTGATTAAACGACCAAGGGGAAAAATCATAATGGCAGTACTGCAATTGGTGATTTTGTGGTTCTATGCCCTCGTTACAGGATTTTCACCACCCGTACTTCGGTCGGCGGGTATGTTTACGCTGCTCATACTGGCTAATGCGCTCGGTCGGCAACAGCAACTAATGAATACGCTAGGTGCATCGGCTTTTTTTATCCTATGTTTCGATCCTTATGCCTTGTTCTCCGCCGGTTTTCAACTGTCCTATCTGGCAGTGGCAGGAATTGGTGCCTGGCAATCATCACTAAACCAATTGTTTACATTTCGTAATAAATGGTTGAATCGACTTTGGGAGCTAACGACAGTGGCTATCGTGGCGCAACTCGTTACCTTTCCGCTCGGAGTGTTCTATTTTCACCAGTTTCCGACTTATTTTCTGGTGGCAAATCCGGTCGTAATTATCATGTCGGAGATTTTATTGCCACTGGCTATGGCAACGCTGGCGTTTAGCTGGGTGCCTTATCTGGCTGATTGGTTGGGCTGGCTTTTGCAGAAAACGGCCTGGCTTTTAAACTATGCCGTAACACAAACCGGTCAGCTTCCTGGAGCGGCCTGGGATGGTTTATGGCTGACACCAGTAGCAATGCTGCTTACCTATGCCGTACTATTGTGTGGTGTTGCACTGGTCATGACTCGTCATCGAGCCTTTTTGTGGGCTACATGCATGAGTGCATTACTACTTTCCGGTGCAATGCTCTGGAGTGACTATGAGCAGGCTCACCAGCAACGACTCGCCGTTCATTTTCTGCCTCATCGAACAGCAGTTAGCCTGACTTCTGGCCACGAAAGTACGCTGCTGACCGACCTCGATTCGGCTGACACTCGCTCGTTTGATTTCTACCTTAGGAATACATTCGGCCAATGGGGCGTTTCGCGACTTAATCGGGCTTCTGCACAATACAGTCGTTTCAACTCGTCAGGATCGAAACGAGTTTCCACGTTTTACCAGACCAGCGAGTACGCTTTATGGGTCTGGCAGGGAAAAACGCTTTTACTGGTCAATAAACTGACGGGCCGAAACCGATGGCGATTGCCTGCGGTTATCGATTACCTGATTATCCGCCGAAACGCGCTGCACGATTGGAATCAACTGAATGGACGGGTAGTGGCCCGGCACATTATTTTTGATGATTCGAACAAAACACCGCTGACTGACAGACTATTGACTGAAGCCCGGCCGCGTGGAATTAGCTGTTACTCCGTACGTCAGATGGGAGCGTATGTTAGAGAATTAGAGTGATAGCGTGTAAACAGAAGTGATACACGATCACTCCATTTATCACTAGTTTACCGCCTTAGTTAGCGAATCTTTCTTTGGCGCTGGTGGACGGAACCCCCCAATTTCCTTCTTCATGTCTTCTTTTTTAGACTGATAGAGAGCCCATTGATCGTTGGTTAGGATTGGATGAAGTTTATCCTCTTTTTCTTCGTTCATCATCAGCATCATATCCTGAATCTGTTTGATCGTTTCGGGAGATGGGCGTCCTCCACCCGTGCCAACGATATCTTTAATGGCGTCCTGCTGTTGGCTGGCGTATTCGTTATTCAGGGATTTAACGGCTTTTAGCTGGTCTTTGGATAAAGACAGGTTTTCTTTCAACCACTTCGTTTCTTTATTGGCCATATCCCCGGCTATATTGGGAATTGAAGCCCGTGGAGGAGAACTGGGCATATTTTGTCCCATACCGCCACCCATCCGGCCGCCATACCCACCGCCGTATCCACCACCATAGCCCCCATACTGACCAAAGCTCTGCTGGCCAAAGAGTAGGCCAGCACTCAGGCATATACTAGAAATCAATGTGGTTAAACGAATTCGGAATTTCATGATGATTGTTTGCTAAACAAGTACAGTTATTGAAATACGAAGTTCGGTAAAAATTAAAAGAATTGTACAACAAGTGAACGAATGGTTCCTGCCAACTCTGGAAATAGGCCAATAAAAACCAGTAAGATTGCTTGTGAATCGTCAAATAGGGGACAGACAGAGTATGAAGCAGGTAAAAAAAGTTTATCCAAATGCGAGAAGCTTCGCCTGCCCATTTGCCAGGTAATAAACCAGAAAAGCCTTTAATTTAACGGAAATAAGCCAAAACTTTTCTCGCAAACAGTCCGTTAGCCAAGTATATGGAAACGCTCGAAAAAATCCGTAAGGCGTACACCGAGTACGTACTGGAAAATGGAAAACAACCCACCTCCGTCTTTCAGTTTGCCAGGAAACTAAAGCTGGCCGAGGCTGACTTTTATAACGACTACGCATCGTTTGATGCAATAGAAGCTGATATCTGGTTAACGTTCTTTAACCAGGCAAAAGCAACCGTTGAGGCTGACGATACCTACCAAGGTTATTCGGTCAGGGAAAAATTGCTTGCCTTTTATTATACCTGGATCGAGTTACTCAAAGCACAGCGCAGTTTTGTTGTCTATAGTTTTGGGCGGCTGCGTGCAGAAAGCGGCATACACAGTGCTCGGGGCAGGTTGTCCGGCAGCCTTTCGACTAAAACCCAGGTTCTGAATCCCTTTAAAGAAGCTTTCTTCGACTATGCCCGCGATCTTTTGGCTGAAGGCCGGGAAAGTAAAGAGGTAGAACCACGTCCGTTCATTACCGATCGTTACCCGAATGCTTTATGGGCTCAAACGCTCTATTTACTCGATTTCTGGGTACGTGATGTCAGTAAAAACTTCGAGAAAACCGATACCGCTATCGAAAAAGCCGTTAACACCGCCTTCGATCTTATTGGTCGTTCTCCGCTCGATACCCTGTTCGACTTCGCCAAATTTATCTATCAGAATAAATAAGCGAATGGAGGTACGAACGATAGCGTGTTTAATTGGCTAAGCCAGTTCCACACGGTCATTTGTTCACCCTGTCGCGCAATCACTCATTAACAAATGAAAACCCAAAACTCCGTTCCAACGACCAAAGTTGCCCGTGCCAGCCAGTTTGTGAAGGCCGGGGTGAAGGTCGGCGGGAATTATATAAAACATTATAGTAAAAAGCTTCTTGACCCCGATTTATCGAAAGAGGAATTGCACAAGGACAATGCGGCTGATATTTACGAAGCATTAAGCGAATTGAAGGGCTCTGCTCTGAAAATGGCCCAGATGCTGAGTATGGACCGTGGCTTGTTACCCGTGGCTTATTCCGACAAGTTTACCATGGCGCAGTATTCAGCGCCACCGTTGTCGGGTCCGCTGGTTGTCAAGACGTTCAAGACTTATTTTGGGAAAACCCCGACCCAGTTGTTCGATAAATTTAACATTGATGCTGTCAATGCAGCCAGTATTGGTCAGGTTCATCTGGCCTGGAAAGACGGGAAGAAGCTGGCCGTGAAGGTACAATATCCTGGCGTAGCCGATGCCGTGAGTTCTGACCTGAAAATAGCCAAACCGCTGGCCGTTCGGTTGCTGAATCTGAATGAGCGAGATATTGACCGGTATATGGGAGAGGTAGAATCGAAACTCCTCGAAGAAACCGATTATGAACTAGAGCTCCGTCGCTCAATTGAAATTTCGGAAGCCTGTGCCCATATACCGGGCCTGGTATTCCCCAAATACTATCCCGAATTTTCATCCAGACGCATCCTGACAATGGACTGGGTGGACGGACTTCACTTAAAAGATTTCCTGAAAACGAACCCGTCGCAGGCGATTCGGAACGAGATTGGGCAGGCACTGTGGGATTTTTACGATTTTCAGATTCATACGTTACGGCAGGTTCACGCTGATCCGCATCCGGGGAACTTTCTGATGCGGCCTGATGGAACAATGGGCGTCATCGATTTTGGCTGCGTGAAGGTCATTCCTGAATTTTACTACGACAATTATTTTCGGCTTGTCAATCCTGACACCATCGAGAACAATGCTTTAACAGAGTCGATTTTTGAAAATCTGGAGTTTCTAACTCCACAGGATTCACCCAAAGACCGGGCATTTTTCTCGGATCTGTTTAAGCAGATGATCCGCATGCTGGGCGAGCCATTCGCCGTCGACGAGTTTGATTTTGGCGATGATACCTACTTTAATAAAGTATATGCCTTTGCCGAAGATTTGTCTAAAGTAGAGGAGTTGAAAAAGTCGAAAGTAGCACGGGGCTCGCAGGATGGTCTATACGTAAACCGAACGTACTACGGCCTTTACGCCATGCTTAATGAATTGAAAGCCAATGTGGTGACAACAAAACCCGAATGGTTGAAGTCGAAAAAGATAGCAGCCTGATCCAGCGGCAGATACTTGTATTTAGATTCGACAACAAGGAAGCCCGATGGCAATCGCCATCGGGCTTTTGGGTGGTTATAATCTACGGCGCTGAACGATGAAGGGGACACAAATTGAAGGTCGGCAAGCGGCAGACTCGTAGGCACCCATATCCACCCGGCCATCCTGAACGCGGGATTGCCCAACAAGGTCGGTAGCAGGTAAACCCGCTGTATCAGGATTACCCGCGTTGATGGCGGGACTGTTTAAACCCAGCCTGAAATTGCCAGTAGCGGGATTGACAAAAATCGGGTCAGTATTCAGGTTATTGCCTGCATTGTACCCGGGAGGGGCACTGACAAAATCCTGCGAGAGAAAGTTACCTCCAACGATAGAATTTCCAACCGTTGGAAAGGCCTGATAATCAAACGATATGGACTCATATTTATACGAAATATTATCCCAGATGATACAGTTTTTAATAACGGGATGAGGAAGGTTATTGTCATTCAGTTTATTGTAGCCGTCGCCATAGGCACTGTCCTGAATGGAAAAAGCCCCCCCGAATTCGATGACGACTTGTTTTGGGTGAAACTACAGTTAAAGAATCGAGGAGTACTGGTGCCATTGAAAAAAGACCCCGTAAATACAGCCCCACCTCCTGTTGCCTGATTACTGGTAAACAGGCAGTTATACAGGATCGGACTACAGTCCTGATTGTATGCATCGACAAAAAGGCCCCCTCCACTACCGCCAATGTTAAAACCGGCATGATTCCCGGTGAATATGCAATTGGTGATTTGTGGATTACAGTTAATCACAAATACGCCACCGCCCCAAAATGAGCGGTTATCAAGGAACAAACATCCCTTGATCGACGTGTTGGTAAAGTTATGAAGATAAATAGCCCCGCCACTGCCCAGGCCAATGGATTCATTGGCTCTAAATAAGCAATTGCTGATCAGAAAAGTAGATCCTTGTCCGCATGTCCCTCCGCTACTATACAGACCGCTTCCAAAACTCCCCCTGTTTTGCTCGATTGTACAATTAGTTATGGACGGTGTGCTGCATTTAGTCAGGCTGATATTATGAATGCCTCCGCCAGTTTTGCCAATATCATTTGCCTGAACCTCCTGACCTAGCAGATAGGATGTCGGGCCGTTTGCCAGATTGGCAACTCCTTCCCGAACTGTCAATCCGTTCAGTTGGGTAGTTGCATCAACATCCTGAAAAAAAACAACATGGTATGAGTTATCCGCCTGAGAAACTGGTAAAGCTGAATGATCGGTTGTGTCGTGGGGTATGCCAATATCGCCCGACAAAATGGTTTTATTGGCTGTATAATTTCGTTGCCCCAGGCTAGTCTCAGATCCGGCAAAACCGCCATAAACAGATACCCCTGTTGCAATACTAAACGAGGCTGCCCGATTGGTCGTCGTAGTCGGTTTGTACGTTCCAGCCGCTACCCAGAACTGTGTTCCGGCCGTTGCGATGGCTACACGATTAACTAATTGCGCTCCAGATAGCGAATTAGCCCAGGAATTACCAGAGCCAGTACCAGATCCAGATGGGGTTACATAGACAATAGGTTGAGCGAATGAAAACAGTGATAAAAATATATAGAAAATAAGAAAGGAAAGCTTTTTCATAAAAGTTGAAATAAAGTATGCTAATGCGAACAAACTTAAATAAAAATAACCTATTTAAGTCGAATTCAGTACCGAATTTGGTGGAAACTCCAGTAAGTGCATGGATTACCTTATAGACTTGAATTTATTGATTGGGTAACAGGATTACGATTATCAAAATAAAATCAGTGAAATTTACGTACTCATAAAGACTACACTGATCCGCCGAAGCGGTTAACGATAATGTTGCTGACTACCCATACGCCCGAACCCCATGCCAAGCCCCGTTTCGACGATATCTTCATGGAGTTGGCCGTTAACCTCGCCCGACGGTCACATTGTATCAAAGCGCAGGTTGGCGCGGTGCTGACCCGCGATACCCGGATCATTTCCATTGGCTACAATGGCCCACCGGCAGGAACGCACAATTGTGATGAAGAATTTCAGGGCGCTGGTTGTCCCCGCGATTCCAAAGGGTCCTGTTCGCTGGCCTTGCATGCCGAAGAAAACGCAATACTTTATGCTGCCAAAAATGGCTCTGAGATCGAGGGGGCAACAATTTATGTAACGCTGTCGCCCTGTATTGCCTGCGCCAGAATAATCTATAGCATGAAAATCGCCCGGGTGATCTACCTCCATTCATATGCTGAATACAAGGGAATTCCATCGGATGAAGGCGTCGATTTCCTGCGCCGGTTTGGAGTTACAGTTGAACAGTATGAACCCGGCGAAGGCGTAACGCTACTGGCCGAACCGCCCCTGTCAGGTCCGGCTAACGCTCAGAAAACCGCCGGAACGCCGGAACGCGATTCGACTTTACGATGAATATTCTGGCGCATGGTTATCTGTCAGCTAGAAACGACGGGTTATTGATCGGAAATTTTATCGGTGATTTCATTAAGGGAGATCCTACCCATCCGCGGCATAAACTTACACCCGACGAAGTGGCGGGCGTTCGCTTACACCGCGAAATCGACACATTTACGGACGCGCATCCCGATGTTGCGGCTGTCCGTGAGCTATTGCATCCGCGCTGCCATAAGTACGCAGGAGTGGCTGTCGATGTGTTTTTTGATCATTTTTTAGCTCGTAATTTCGATCAGTTGACCGGCGAGTCCTTACCTGATTTTACCCGGTATTTTTATACTGCCCTTCAGCGGCTTTCACCCCGTTTCCCGACGCCAGCAGCGCGTATGCTCAATGCACTGGTTCGCTATGATTGGGTAACGGGCTACCAGACTACCGAAGGTATCGACCAATCGCTGAAAGGCATTTCGCGTCGGACAGCCTTTCCGTCGGGTCTGGATACGGCAATTGCCGATTTGGTCCTTTATTATGACCAGATTGCCGAACACTTTACGCATTTCTGGCCGGAATTGGTTGCCCACGTTGAGCAAACACGAATACAGCTGTCAAAAGCATAAAAAGGAGAATTGGCAAAGCGGGCAATGTATCGACTACACTCTGATTGTCAATTAATTGGTCCTGGCGGAAACAGCTGGAATTCGCGGATGCCGATACTCCCTACGGACTCCTGAATAACCAGTCTGAATCGTTTTGCCGTAACAGGAGTAATGGACTTTCGCCACTCGCTACCGGGTTGCTGGCCACTCGCTAGCGTAAACCATTGCTGATCTTTTTCGTATTGAATGGCAAATCGTCCGATCTGTGGGGTTAAAGCTGATGTTTTAGCAGGGATGAACGCATTAACCACCACCTGGCCAACTCGCTGAGGCTGGCCAAGATCAATTTCGAGCCAGCCAGTTGAGTTAAATAGCGCCTGTAGTTTTGCCGATTGAAAAGAAAGGTCGGTGCCATAATAGTTGTCAAAGTGAACATCACTACGACGCCCTAATTTCCAGTAAGTTTTTGGGTCATCGTCGACAGTTGCAGTAGCATTATGTAGGAAAGTACTAAGTTCGCTGGACGCTTTGGCTGATTTAGTATAGGCCAGCGAACCCGTTTTTGAGAACGGCCGAATGAGTGATAAAGTAGTCGCCGGTCGATCGAGGGTGATCGCAATGATTGTGGCGATTGAATCGCGCAAGGTTACTGGAATCACTAGTTCCAGATTTTCTTTATGCTGACGGAAGGTTACCGAACCGCCATTTAATAAGGTAGCCTGTTTGATTGGTACAGGTAAGGCTGGGAGCACGAATGTTCCATCGGTTACCGTCAGAATATGCAGAAAAATTTTATTAGCCTTTTGCGTACAGACATAAGAATCGGTTGGTGTATAAGGGCCACCGGCTGTGCCATAAATAGCTTCCGAACGGGGCTTAATCCAGGAACCAAGTTCATAAAGACGGTTTGTGAAAAGGGAAGGAAACTGTCCCAGACTGTCGGGGCCAACGTTTAGCAGTAAATTGCCGTTGCTGCCTACACAACGCAACAATGTGTGTACCGACTCGCTCAGGCTCCGGGGCGTATCGCCAAATTTCCAAGCCCATTGGTGTCCCATATTCGTACAGGTTTCCCAGGGAGTTTGCCCAAAGCCTGCTACAAACCCTTCTGGTGTTGCATAATCACCATAGGTGCCGGGTTGACTGTGTGATTCATCGGGACTAAAGACTTCCAGTCGGTTGTTCAGAATAATACCCGGTTGTAGCCGATGAACCAGCTCATAAACCTGTTTCGGATTGGCAGGAGAGGGTGAGCCTTCATAGTCGAACCACAACAGATCAATCGTACCATAATTAGTCAGTAATTCGGTAAGCTGGGTCATCATCCGGCCAACAAACTCGTTGTTGCTGGCCGGATTGCGGCAGTCGGGGTCTTTCCAGTCGGCCAGAGAAAAATACCAGCCAATCTTAAGACCTGCTTCGTGCGCAGCATCGGCCAGCTCTTTGCAGACATCCCGCCCGAATGGAGCCGACATGATGTTGTACGCTGTGGATTTCGTGTTCCAGAGGCAGAAACCATCGTGGTGTTTGGCGGTGAGCACAACGTACTTCATACCTCCGGCCTTTGCCTGGGCTACCCACTCTTTGGCATTGAAGCGGGTAGGGTTGAATCGCCGGTAAAGCGAGTCATACCGGTTTTTACCGTAATCAGTTCGAGACCAGCTAATTTCTTTGCCGATAAGCGAGATCGGACCCCAGTGAATAAACAGGCCAAATCGGGCATCTCGCCACCAGTTTAGCCGTTGGTCCTGCGTCGAGGCTGACTGAGCCATCAGGCTGATTGTCAGCATGATCAACGTTGTAGAAAGGCAAAGCGAACGAATGGTAGAGACGGGCATAAACACAGAGTCAATGTCGCTGTTGGTAAGGGTGTCGTTATAATTCTATACACATAGAAGCAACGCTCAACAGTTTTTTACCACTAACCTAAACGGTTCTTTGTTATTTCTTCCACAATTTATCCGTCAGCACTTTAGCCATGACCTGATCGCGATAGTTCCGGCTGATTGGAATACGGTTTGTTTTGATAAAGATTTCATTCCCCTCGATCGAATCAATTTTTTTCGTAGAAACGATGAAGGATTTATGCACCCGGATAAACGATTGATCCGGTAAATTCTCCTCCAGGTTTTTTAGATTCAGGAGCGTTACGTATTTACTTTTACTGGTAAAGATGGTCACATAGTTTTGCAATCCTTCCGCATACAGAATATCGTCGAAGTATATTTTTTCGTATTTATTCCCGCATTTGATAAAGAAATAATCATTACTTTCTTCCCCTTTTTGTGGATTTGCCGATGCAGATCTGGTAAGGAGCCGGTGATATTCTTTCGCTTTATTGGCCGACTTGAAAAAACGATCGAACGTGATTGGTTTTAACAGATAATCCAGCACATTTAACTGAAAACCTTCCAGCGCAAAACTGGGGTAAGCCGTTGTAATAATTACCATGGGTGGATGCTCTACGATTTTTAAAAAATCGATGCCGTTCATTTTCGGCATCTGAATATCCAGGAAAATCAAATCCGTGGGTTGCCGATCCAATAACGTGATGAGCTCAAGCGGATTTTCGCAGGTATCGGTCAAGTGCAAAAAATCCACTTCCCGTACGTAACTGGCCAGTCCCTCCCTGGCTAATGGTTCATCATCGATAATGACACAATTGAGTTTCATACGGGTATGCCGGAAATGGGTAAGGGTGATGCTTGCATGGATTCCGTCAGGGTCAGCCGCAGCTTCACCTCAAACAGGTTCGGGTCCTGATGAATAGCCAGCTCATATTGATCCGGATACAGGAGATCCAAACGGCGTTGCACGTTTTGCAGGCCAATACCCCCGTACTTAACCACATCATTGACCATCTCGATGGAAGTACTATTAGCCACAAAAAAATCGAGTTGCTGATTATTCAGTTCTAATTTAATGACGATCCAGTTAAGCCCGTCATTGTGTCGCGAAACATGCTTAAACGCATTTTCAACGAAGGTCATCAGGATAAAAGGAGCAATTTTTAAATGAGCCGTAAAGCGAGGTTCGATGTCGAACGTCAGTTGCATGTTCGTATTCTGTCGCAGTTTTTCCAGTTCAATGAAATTTTCCAGATAGCTGATTTCCTTGTCCAGGGGAATCAGCTGATCATTGCATTCGTACAATTGATACCGTAGTAATTCAGAAAATTTGGCCAAGGAGTCGGAGGCCATATTGGGGTTTTTATGAATCAGAAAGAAGATGGAATTGATGGTATTAAACAGGAAATGCGGGTTGAACTGGTTTTTCAGAAATTTCAATTCGGTTTCCAGTTTCTCTTTTTCAAGCAATTGTTGCCGCTGTCTGGTCTGAATCCAGTTTTTGGTCAGTTTAATACTCATACCCAGCGTCACACTGGCAACTGTTGAGGGCAACGCATTTCCCAAAAAGGTATTGAAGCAGGCCGATTTGCCAAACAGTTCTGCAATGGTTTTACCGCTGATGTAGGCGCTGAAATAATAGCCCCCGACAATGCATAGGGTAGCGCACAAAACCGTCAGGGTTAAATAGATGATGTAGCTGGTTACCCGGTTTTTTTCGAGATACCTCGGAAGTAGAAAATATAAGTTGAAATAGACCGCCAATGCCTGAAAAATGACATAGAAGCTGTATTTAAGCGCGTAAGGTACGATAACTATCGTCTGGAAGACTTTTACCGGGTTGCCCAGCGTAACGACCCACCATAGGTAGTGGTACAGAAACCAGAACGGCAAGTGATATAATTTGTATCTAAAAAACCAGTTTTTCTCTGGCTGATGAATTGATAAAACATTCATTTCGTAAGGCTTTCGGGAGACCTTTACCTAACTGTGCTGACTAAAAGGGGGTTGCTGTTCCGAAAGTACAAAAATCCAGCTGAGTTCGTGCTTTTGATCGATAAACGGAAGGTACCAATTGACGAAACGCGTTCCCAACTACACGACCAGCAGAATTGGGGGCATCTGCCGATTCCTAGTCCGTTTTACTGGATTTCAGGCAGTTGGTCAAGTATAGTGCGACGATCGTCATTCATTCTTTTTTTGGTATTCATCATGCCTTCTTTTTGAGTAATAAGTCTGTTACCAACCGTCGCTGAGCGCCTTTCCTTTCAGGATCAGAAACGGTAAATCCTGTCACTACTCGATCTGTTTCTTGCCGGATAACTATACTGTACCCACTTCTCATAACCATGAATACCTATATAACTAGAACAAAATTCATTCTTGCCCTTGTAGCACTTCTACATGTAATAGCTAACGATGCAGTCGCACAACCCAACGTAGCAAAGAACCTGGTTAAGGAGGTGCGTGTCAGTAATGTGGAAATAAAACACGGTACTCTGAGCACGGAAAAACTGGCATCAACCATCCTCCGGGATAACCGAATTGGCCTTGATACAAACCGTGATATCAAGGTTTATCTGCCACCAGGTTATGCTAATTCCAGCAAGTCTTATCCAGTCGTCTATTACTGCCACAGTATTTTCACGAATGCGGAAAAGCTAGTTGGAGATGGTACGATCATTAATCTGCTGGAGCGCGGCTTTGCGAATGGTGTTGTAAATGAGTTCATTTTCGTGGTTGCCGATTACAGCACACCAACGACCGGCAGTATTTATGAAAATTCACCTGTCAGTGGCCGCTGGCTCGATTTTACGACCGACGAGCTGGTCCCTTTTATAGATGGCCGATTTCGTACCCTTCGTCACCGCGATAGCCGTGCGCTGGCTGGCGACTTTATGGGCGGACGGGGCGTGTTAAAGCTGGCGATGGTGCGCCCTGACCTTTTCAGCGTGGTCTATGCGCTGCACCCGGTAGCTACCGGAATCGGCTTTTTGCCCTGGTCCTCGGTTGACATCGACTGGAAAAAAATTCATCGGGCGAAATCGTTTGCCGATCTGAAAGGCGATGGGCGGGCACAAATCTTCGTAACCGTCAGCCAGGCTTACCTGCCCAACATGAATCGACCTCCGTTTTATTGTGATTTCTTTACGGAGCTCGAAAACGGTGAGACGAAACTCAACGTCGAAAATACCAGAAAGTCAAAAAGAGGCTTCCATCTCGAAGAAACACTCGACGAGTCGGTTGAGAATCTACAAACCATGCGCGGCATCGCCATCGACTGGGGTCGCTTCGATCCGAACCAGGACCATGTGCAGTCCAATCGAGTGTTCAGCCGGAAACTTGAGGATTTGGGAATCGAACACGAAGCCGAGGAGTATCGGGGTAACCCTTGGAACAGGAACTGGACCGAAAATGGCCGGTTCTATGCACGAGTGCTCCCCTTTCTTGCCCGATATCTCGTATTTGATGTCAACCAATAATTGCTCACTCACCCTACATTCTCAAGAAGCTAATCGACATGATACAGTTTAGATGGATCATTTTGTTCGTAACAGTAACCATTCTAAAGAGTGCGGGTTTATTCGCCCAATCGGATTTAAAGGCAGATGAAAAGACGATCGCTTTTTTAAAGCAATTTAGATCCGATTTTTCGAGGAGTATGCTGGAAAAGAATCCATCTCTGATTCAGGCCTATTACGCCGAAACGATTCGGTTGATGCCCGAGTATCAGAAGACAATCATGGGTAAACGTAATGCCCTATTATACCACAACTCTTTTGCGACACGATTTGCTGTTCAGGAATTTAGAATGAACGAGCTAGAAGTCAATGACCTTGGATCGATGGTGGCAGAAATTGGACTTTTCACCCTGAAAATGAACGAGAAACGTACCGGTAAAGCCTTTGATTTAAAGGGTAAGTATGTCAATATCTGGGAGAAGGCTGCGAATGGTACAATATTGTTGATGACAGATGCCTGGAATTACAACCATCCGTTGGAGATTGACGATCAGTTGACATTTAAGGAGATACCCGTAGTTGACGTTGCGGTACAGGCACACATGCCAATCACAAACAACATAAGTTTTGAGCTTGCTGCCCTGAACCGCCTGATGGAAGCCACCGTTAGTCAGCATGACCACCGGATATGGTCTCAGTTTTATGCCGAAGATGGCATGTTTTGCTACACAGGGCATCCTATATACAAGGGTAAGAAAGAACTGGATGCTTTTCTGGTTGAGCACTGCAAAGGCTTGCCAATTTTCGAAAAACTGGACATACGTAATGATCGCATCGATCATCTGGGAACGTATGTTATTGAATACGCCAGTCACATAGCTACGGTGAGAAATGGTGACTGGTCGGGCGTTGGGGTTGGAAAAGATTTACGGATCTGGCGGAGGGAAAAAGATGGCTCGCTTAAACTATTCAGACACATCGGAATGTATGACTAATTTCCGCTACCAACGTGAACTGAAATTTACGGATTCTCGACCACTACCGGCCTATTTCTGCACCAGAACCAATAAAAGGGAAGACCAGTAGCGATTAACCCCAGACCCGTTAGCGCTTCGCGGGGCTGATTGATAAGCGTCATCAAGACAAGTAACGTACAGCAACTTAAGAAAAATAAAGGTACGATCGGATAACCGATTACCCGATATGGGCGAATGATGTCGGGTTGTTTTTGGCGAAGCAGAATCACGCCAAGAGCAGTGGCCCCGTAAAATATAAACGAGGCAAAAACCAGCATATCGGTCAATTGGTCAAAACTACCCGACCAGACCAGTACAATCGACCAGAAACCCTGAAGTAGAATGGCTACCGAAGGTGTTTTATAACGGGGATGAATACGGGCAGCCGCTTTAAAAAACAGCCCATCACGCGCCATTGCATAAAAGACCCTGGCTGGCATCAGTATAGAGGCATTGGTTGAGTTTGAGGTCGTTACCAGGATCAATAATGAAATGAACGTGGCCCCGGCCCAGCCTGCCGCCTGCCGCACGACTTCGACAGCCGCAATTCTATCAGGTGTGCTGGCAAATTGAACCAGTTTATCAATAGGTAGGACGTATAAATAAACCGCATTCAGGAGTACATAAATGCCAACCACGATACTGGTGCCTACGCCCAGAGCGATCGGTAGATTTCGTTGCGGGGATTTGATCTCTTCGCCAATATAGCCAATCTGGTTCCATCCTTCATACCCCCAAAATGCACCGAGTGAAGCGACAACAAGAGAGCCAAGTAAACTACCACGTACATTCAGAACTGGTTCCTGAACAGGCTGAGTAAGGTGGGCCAGGCTACCTGTCTGGGATTGAAACCCCAGAACAGCAATGATGATGACCGCTACGAATGTCAGGTAAATCAGCGCCCGGCTAAGCCCTTCGGCGAACGATACACCCCGGTAATTGACGAAACTCAAAAAAACGATGAGCGAGCAGGCAATGAGCTTTACGATTAACTCCGAAGAAGCGCCGTGCGTACCTGTAAGCGAGAGCAATGATTGACCGAATATGTGCGCGAGAGCGGCAATCGTGGCTGTGCGCATTACCGTGAAAGCTCCCCAGCCATACAGAAACGCAAACAGGCGACCGTAAATATGTCTGAAATAAACGTATTCGCCCCCCGATTGCGGGAACATACCCGCCATCTCAGCATAGGTTAAGGCACCTGCCAAACTAACAACACCCGCCATCACCCAACAAGCCAGGACCAGTATCGGTGATCCTAACTCAGCCGCCATCGGTGCTACTTTTTTGAAAACTCCAGAGCCAACAATTCCACTGACAACCAGTAAAATGGCTTGGTTAAGCGTGATGCTGCGGGCGAGTTTTGTCATGAAGTTAAGTAAATTTGGTCTGATTATGTTATTTCAACTAGTTGATTTGTAATAACTTGGGTGTATATTATTCAAGTAACGGATTAAGATGGGCAAAAACGAAGTCATTCCTTTATAGTCAATCATTGCGGCTGGAGTCGTGCTAAATACCTGAGCCATTCTTTTGGCTGCGTCGGGCCGTTCTTCTACTTCACGAGCGAGTAAATTCTGATAAGTATGAATGCCGAACAGAATTGCTCCTGAGCGGGGTAACCGGGTAAGTGTCTGCCGTTCAACGCGGACATAGAGTTGTTCTGCGATGGAGTCGATCGTCATGTGGGCACTTTGTTCGGCAAGAAGTTTATCGAGCATTGACGTATGGCGGCTTGTCATGTCCAATTGATCGGTAACTTTCACACTCCAGTTCGCGCGCCAAACCGGGCGGCCTACTGGCAATCGTTCCATAAGCTTTTGGGCGGCCAGCATCATGGGTTCTACAATCGGGACAATGGGTCTGTGAATCTGCCAGAAGGGCAACCCAATTTTCTCATCCAGACACCATCCATTGCCGAAACACAGTTGTCCGGCTACTAGTGTGGCCTCATTACCCGCCAGAATGGTCAGGTCTTCCTGTACCTGTCGGCCTACCCAATCGAGCGGGTCTTTGGGTAATGTTCGCATATCACCGAAGGTAAAGGTTGTTTCCTCGTTCAGGATGCGGTTTTGCCAAAGCCATTGATTACCATTTCGATGAAGCGTAAACGAATCAGGCGAAAACCGGACCAGATTTTGCAGAACCAGCTCCAAAACCTCCCATTGAGCTGGTTCGTGGCCGGGCAACGCCTGATAATAGTAGTGGGGTAACGTGCTCAGCAATTGACGTTTAAGTGTGATTTCGTTTTGATACTGTTGATCGACCTCAATAAGCCAGTCGCTTTCGGGCAACGGATACGTACCCATTTTGTCATTAAACTGCTGGCCAAACGGGAAATAGGGGAGCATTGCTTCGTGTAGGATAAACAGGTTATGTCAGTCGACGTAATCCCAGACCCGCTTCACCAATTGGACGCATGACGCCATTTTCGAGAACAAAACCACCCGAAACAACATCTTCGGCAAGATCCAGACTGCCATCGAGATCAATGTAACGGGTATTTGCACACGCAAAAGCTGCGTGTAGGGCTGCGGTAATGCTGATCCGGCTCTCGTCATTGCAACCCCAAAATAGGGAAATGGTAGCCGATCGGGCAATAGTGGCAATCGCAAGTGCTGACCGAATACCCCCACATTTCATCAGCTTGATATTAAAGATACCAAAAGGTTGGGGGTGTTGAGCCAATTTCAAAGCCGCTTCAGGATTTTTTAGCGATTCGTCAGCCGCCAGTAACCGCCGTATGTTATTGGGTAAACCAAGTAATTCAAGTTCAGTGCCAACCCGTAGTGGCTGTTCGATCAGTTCGATCTGAGCTGCAGAGGTCGCTTTCAGGAAAACGTCCAGTTCGGTTAAGGAATACCCCTGATTCGCATCGACACGGATGGTCAGACTATGCGGAAAACGCTCCCGAAGTTTCAGGATTCGCTCAATATCCTCGGATACGTTCAAACCGGTTTTTATCTTGAGCACCCGAAAACCCTGCTCATAATAGGTGTCTGCTTCAATCAGTGTATTGGCAACATCCATAATGCCGATGGTTACCGATGTCGGTAACGACTGGATTTTCTGCCCGTAAAAGGCGACAACCGGAATGCCCAGAAATTGACAAAAGGCGTCATGCAGGGCAATATCCAGCGCAGCCAGGGTTCCGGGGGCATTCGGAAACTGCTGACTGGCATCATCGAGCAGGATGTTGTATAGCCGGATGTCATGCCCAATGAGCCGGAATATCCATTCACTTTGCAAATTCTGCAAGGCCTGATCTGTTGATTCGCCTACTACTTCGGGCGATGGGTTGGCAGCCCCAACGCCAACGATCCCGTTTGCCAGTTCAATTTCCAGAAAGACATTCTCGACTGTTGAGATAGTCTGATAAGCGATCGTATATGGTTTCGTAAGCGCCAGATCCCGGCAATAGGAGCGGATGGCTTTAATGCGCATGAGCCGCAGTGGTTAGGGTCTGAATAACAGGTACAATAGGTGCTACGCCCTCTTCCAGTGGGAGAAGTACCGGAATACCAAGCTGTTCTGTATATTGCTTCTGGTAAGCAAAGGCTTCGTCTCGACTGCATCCTTCGGTATTGAGGGCGAGGGCAATGACCGTCGAGCCGTAGGCATTGATCAGGTTAATCTCCGTATCAACGGTAGGTATGCGTCCCCAGTCCGGAATATGATCATAATGGGTTCGTTTGGGCGCATGAACCAGCACAGCATACCGGGCATTACCCGAAACCAGAAACTCCGAGCCACAGGGCCCACTGGGATTTCGGAGCGCGGCCTGACCCTCAATCAGCAATACATCGGCGCTCGTTTCGAGCCAGCAGGAAACGAGCGCATGTTCGAGTTCACCCGATACAAAATCGTTGAGGGTCGAATCGACAATGAAGCCGTATTGACCACCCTGAAGCCAACCGGTCTGGCCGGTATAGATCATTTGGGCGTTGATACCCTGCTGGTTACAGGCTTCCCGGATCAGGCGGGTGGTTGTACGCTTGCCAAGAGCGCAATCGGTGCCGATAACCGCGACGATGGGGGCTGTAATCTGGTTAATTTCACCCGTCCAAAAATGAAGGTCCTGCCGGGGTTTAGGCCGCCGTACGTCGATGAGCTGACCACCATACTGCCGGCCCAGCGCAACCAGGTCGGGTTTCTCACTCAGAAATTCATGCAATCCGTTCACCACCGACAACCCCTTTTCCAGACTGTGGCGAATACCGGTGAGCATGGTTTGGGGTAAAACTCCGCCACTTGTTGCCACGGCAACGATCGCATAGGAAACCGGCCCAACTGTCGAAAGTGCCTCATCGACTGATGCAAAAACGGGAATATTCCGGAATATCCCGTCGAGAATGTTACCTGCGTCCTGTCCAGCCGTGGGCATATCGACCACACCCACGATCTGGTAGCGATCCGACCCCCTGATCAGACCGTGAGCTGTTTTAGCATTGGGAGTGGCTAATAAGCCGTCAGTGAGCAGAATTGCCCGATTATTCATTCGATAGATATACGTCAGGTTTGGCTAAAACTATGGTTTTGTTCTTGTAATTGAAAATGATTTGATAGAAAATAAGGAATAAATTAAGATTAGGAAATAATATTCTTTTTGGAGTAACTAATCTGAACCAGAAAGAAAACAATTCCCCGTAACCATGCTGAGCAGCCCTAATCGCATATTACTGGGTTTGTCGCAAGGGTTGACAGAGGAGATTAATAGCATAACTGCGCCCGTTGTAGAGCGGATAATGACTTATTGATTGAGATCAGGCATTCATCCACTTCGGTTTAGCCTCCAGCACGTTTGTATACACCCTACAATCGGATGAGTGGGCACCAGGCAGGAAACCGATGCTCATTAAAAACTCGTTGACGATTTCACCACCCGTAAAGCGGAAGGTCTTTTTGAACAGCTTCACCCATTCCTCTTTTGTTTTAGGGTGATGTAATTCCAGCCACTTTTCAAACGAGCCATGCTCTTCCTGGAGCGTTAGTATGGTTTTTGCATTTTCTATGGCTGCGTTAATTTTCAGTCGATTGCGAATAATGCCCGGATCTGCCATTAATCGTTCCCGGTCGGCATCGGTATAGGCCGCCACTGTTTTCAGTTCAAAATTGTCGTAGGCGATTCGGAACGTCGCTTCCTTTTTTAAGATGGTTTCCCAGCTAAGGCCAGCCTGGTTGATTTCAAGCACCAGCCGGCAAAACAGCTCATTGTCATCGTGAATGGGAAAGCCATACAGATGGTCGTGATAGGCTTTGTGCAGGGCCTGGCGATCGTCGGACATGGAATCTATAGCGCGGCAATAGGACATTGGATAGTTAGTCTGGAATGATTTCAATCGTAAATTTTGCCTTTTCAGGACAACTTATCATATCGTGTTTCAATTAAACGATTGCCGGAATTCAATCGGTGATACGTCGGCCTTACGTTTAAAGATTTTATTGAACGATTGGGGGTACTCAAAACCGAGTTGGTAGGCAATTTCGGCTACCGAAAGATTAGTAGTACTCAATAATTCCTTGGCTTTTTCAATCAACTTGGTATGAATATGTTGCTGCGTATTTTGCCCGGTATGCATGCGGAGCATATCGCTTAAATAGCGGGGCGATACATTCAGTTGGTCGGATAGGTACTGAACCGTAGGCAAGCCGGTTGTTAATGGTTTCTGGCTGTCAAAATAATCGGCTAGTAAGGCTTCCAGCTTGGTCAAAAGGTCGTGGTTGATGGCTTTTCTGGTAATAAACTGGCGGTTATAAAACCGATTGCTGTAGTTGAGCAGCAGCTCAATCTGGGAGACAATCACATCCTGACTAAACTGGTCGATGGACGAAGCCAGTTCTTCCCCAATGCTCTTGAAAACGCCCATGATAATTTCTTTTTCCCGTTCGGAAAGATGCAGGGCTTCGTTGGATGAATACGAAAAGAACCCGTAGCTTTTGATGGTTTTCCCCAGCGGATAATTCCGGATAAAATCCGGATGAATCATCAGCGTAAACCCTTCGTAACTACCCTGTGGTTCCGCTTCTGAAATCAGCTGATTGGGCGAAACAAAACAGAGACCCCCTTCATTAAAATCATAATAATGCTGACCATATCTGGCCTTACCCGTAAAATTCTTTTTGTACGAAATCTTGTACAGATTCGTCATCATCCCCTTGGCTATTTCGGTCGTGTCCGTTTTGATGTCAGCATAATTGCTCAGACTTACCAGGGGATGCAGCGGTTTGGGCAAGCCCAGCGCCTGGTGTAACTCCG
The DNA here is from genome assembly GCF_011604685.1 of Spirosoma aureum. Lineage (NCBI taxonomy): Bacteria > Pseudomonadati > Bacteroidota > Cytophagia > Cytophagales > Cytophagaceae > Spirosoma > Spirosoma aureum. Next base: position 4,810,702 of record NZ_CP050063.1, read on the forward strand.
AAATCGAGTTGAATATATAGGGTTGGTTCGTTGCTTTTTTCATACGAGTGAACAGGTGCCGGAACGCCCTGAGCTATTCCGGCGAAGGCTTCAACTTTTATAACGTCGCCATATCAATCACAAAACGATACAACACATCTCCTTTTAACATCCGTTCAAAAGCGGTATGAATGTCTTTGATATTGATCAGCTCGATGTCTGAAACAATGGAATGCTGGGCGCAGAAATCCAGCATTTCCTGAGTTTCTGGCAGACCACCGGCTCCTGAACCAGCCACTACTTTATTGCCGGTGGCCAGCGCGAACGAAGGAAGTTGCCAGGGCTCGGCTGGCATACCCACATTGATATACACACCATTCGTTTTGAGTAAACCAAGATACGGATTAATGTCGTGATTGGCGGCAACGGTATCGATAATGAAGTGGAATGAACGTAAAGCCGACTTCATCTGCTCTTCATCCTTTGTGACAACGAATTGGTGCGCACCCAGTTTCTTCGCAGCTTCAGCTTTGTTTGGAGACGTACTTAATACGGTTACTTCTGCGCCAAAAGCTACACCGAATTTCACCGCCATATGGCCAAGTCCACCCAGACCGACAACGGCAAGCTTATGGCCTTCGCCCACCTTCCATTTGCGCAGGGGCGAATAGGTCGTGATGCCTGCACAGAGCAACGGGGCTACAGCGGCAAAGTCGAGGTTTTCGGCTACATGCAGGGCGAAATGTTCGGGCACAACAATGTTATTGGCATAGCCACCGTAGACAGGCTGGCCGCTGTGGTCTAGATTGTTGTACGTCAGCACCGGACTCACGCTACAGAATTGCTCCTGCCCGTTTCTGCACTCTTCACAGGTCCGGCAGGAGTCAACCATCACACCCACTGCGGCACGGTCGCCCTTTTTAAACGTTTGTACGTGACTGCCAACCTGCGAAATGATACCGACAATCTCATGACCGGGTACCATTGGAAAGATACCGGGAAACCATTCATTGCGCGTCAAATGAACGTCGGTGTGGCAAACTCCACAATAAGCAATATCGATCAGTACGTCATGCGGTCCAAGGTCCCTCCGGTCAAAATTCCATGGGGCTAAATTCGTTTCAGCACTTTGCGCTGCATATCCTTTCGAGTGAATCATAACCTTTGTATTAATGAAGAACACAAAGGTCTTTTTTTGCCAGGTGTTGACTGTAGCCAAATTGGGATATGTTGTAGCCAAAATGGATGACTGAGCTGGTTTGCCGTAGCATCCTTACAAGGGCTGATCATGTATTCACTCCGCCCTGAATTCCCGACCACGTCCAATCTGAGGAGAAATGAAGGGGTAGTTAAACGGTCGATCATCGGAAATCTGGTGTGTTGAACCAGCTTGATCGGTTATGTACTCAAGTGAAAAACGAGCGGAAAACAGGTGAGTCTGCCGAAATGAGCTGGTTTTGAATCGTGATAAACGACTGTATATGAGCTAATATGTATAAAGAACCTTCGCAGATTCGATACTGAAAAAACGGCTAATCGCATTACTACAGCATAAATGCCCCCGAACTGTTAATTTTGCGAACCGCTTACCGTAAACCGAATCCCGTTTTGATTGCAGCCGTTGACGCCCTGTTAAAAGATATCCGCAATAAGCGGATTGCTCCTGTTTACCTCATTCATGGCGACGAGCCCTATTACCTCGACCGCATTGCTGAAGAACTCGAAAAGGTGGCCATACCGGTTGCCGAACGTGGTTTTAATCAATTTGTACTGTTCGGAAAAGACACAGATGCGGGGGCTGTGCTCAATTACGCCCGTCGCTATCCGTTCATGGCCGAGCGGCAACTGGTGCTGGTTAAGGAAGCCCAGCAAATGGCCGGCATCGGTGATAAATCAGCGCAGACACTCTTTGAAGACTATGCGCTGAATCCACTATCCAGTACCATATTAATGCTTTGCTATGTCAGGGAAGACGGGAAACCGGCCCTCGACGAGCGTAAAGCCTGGGTAAAGGCGTTTGGCGCGAAAGGCAAGCTATTGGGTGTCAAGAAGCTCTACGACAATAAAATCCCGGATTGGGTCGGGGAATATTGCCGGGAACAGGGAGTCAAGGTAAGCCCCAAAGCCTGTCAGCTACTGGCCGATCACATCGGGAACGACCTCAAACGACTGGCGGGCGAGATTGACAAGATTCTGATCAATCTGCACGTAGGCGAGGAAATTTCGGCCGCTACCGTCGAACGGCTGGTTGGAATCAGCAAGGAATACAACGTGTTTGAGCTTCAGAAAGCACTCAGTCAGCGCGACATCGTAAAAGCCAATCAGATTATCGACTATTTCGCCCGAAATTCGAAAGACAACCCTTTGGTTGTGATCCTGGCGCAATTGTTTGGTTATTTTAGCAAAGTGCTGCTGGTGCAGGCATCCAAAGATCAGACCGACAAAGGACTGGCCCAGCTGCTGGGCGTCAATCCGTTTTTTGTTAAAGATTATCTGACCGCGGCACGTGCCTTCACATTGCCCAAAGTCGCCGATATTATTCATGCGATCCGTCGGGCCGATGCCCAGAGCAAAGGCATCGATACACCCACGATGAGCGAGGGCGACATCCTGCGCGAACTGGTGTTCGATATTTTGCATTAGCCCCTCTTCAATCCGGGATTGGCTGGTCAGAAGGGCTGAAAGCGTATCGAAAAAAGAAATCCTGCACAAAATCACGCAAATTTGGGTGGTGTCATCCCTTTTTCTTAATATTGCAACGTTGTTGCATAAAGATGATTTATCCTGATAGAATTAATCATCGTCGGAGTAGGGGACTGATGCATGATTTGCTAAAACTTTGTTGTGTTGTCTGGCTGTCTATGGGGACCGCTTTCATGGGCCAGGCGCAATCTGGAGCCTGTAGTATCGTATTGACTGGTCGAATTATGGGACTGGACAATCACGCACCACTCGCCGGAGCAACCATATCCATTCGTGGATTGGCAACTGGGACCGTTTCCGATTCGGCGGGAAATTTTCGGATTACGGGCCTTTGTCCGGGTAATTACGTTATTGACTATCAGTTTGTTGGCTATAAAACGAATGTAGCGTCTATTACTGTTAGAACGAATTCTCCAGTCGCACTGGCCCCGGTTACGTTAACACCTGACAATGAAACGTTGAAGGAGGTCGTTGTCACGGAACACCGATCTGAAGCCCAGCAGTTGCTTCAGGTACAAACGGAGCTGGCAGGGAATTCGCTCGATGCAACGCGCGGTCAGTCGCTCGGGGAAAGCCTGAAAACACTACCCGGATTGTATTCGATTCAAACGGGGCCGTCCATCTCCAAACCGGTTATTCACGGTTTATACAGCAACCGAATTCTGACATTAAACAATGGCGTACGGCAGGAAGATCAGCAGTGGGGTAGCGAACACGCCCCGCAAATTGATCCGTTTCTGGCTTCCCGGCTTACTGTAATCAAGGGGGCAGCAAGCATTCGTTACGGCTCCGATGCCATTGGGGGGGTAATTCTTGTCGAGCCGAAAGTGATGCCAACACTACCCGGAATTGCCGGTGAGCTAAACCTGGTTGGCGGTACAAATGGAGGACAGGGACTTGTTTCGGGTCTTGTTGAGCAGGCATTCGGTAAAAAGCTAACCGGGCTGAGCTGGCGGCTACAAGGTACTCTCAAGCGCGTAGGGTACGCAAAGACACCAGAATACTACCTCGAAAACAGTAGTTATCACGAGAATAATTTCTCCGGTACGATTAATTATTCGCGTCAGCATGTAGGTGCCGAGATCTTTTACAGTCAGTTTTCTACGAAAGTGGGACTATTTACCGGTGCACAGGTCGGTAGTCTGGCTGATTTTTATGCCGCTATTGCCCGTCCCGAACCCATAATCCAACCCGGATTTTCGTACGATCTGGGTCGGCCTTATCAGCAGGTGCAGCACGATTTGCTGAAGGTAAAAGCATTTGTCCGGTCGGAACGATTGGGAACCCTTTCGATTACGGTTGCTCAGCAGCAGAATGTTCGTCGGGAGTATGATTTGCAGTCGTTTAGTCGCATAACCGACCCTGAACTCTACCTGAAATTAGTAACGCAGACCGCCGATCTGATCTGGGAGCATCGGGCAATTAAAACCGCAACGGGTGGACAGTTTTCCGGAACGTTCGGATTTAATGGGATCACGCAGGGAAACGTCCGTCGGTATTTATTCCTGATTCCGAACTACCGAAATTATGGCGCCGGTCTTCATGCCATTGAGCGATACGCCAACGACCGCTGGACCCTGGAGGGAGGAATCCGGTATGATTACCGATGGCTCCGGGCGTATTTTCTGGATGAGACGACCAACCTCACTACTGCCAAAACGCGCGACTGGAGCAATTTTACCGTGTCGCTGGGGGCCACGTACCAGGCAAGTCCGCAGCTAACGCTATCTGGCACGATGAGTACCGCCTGGCGTGCCCCGACGGTGAGCGATCTCTATTCCGACGGATTGCACCAAAGTGCCGTAGCATACGAGCGTGGCAATCCAAACCTGAATCCAGAGCAGGCTTACAACATGAATCTGTCTGTCGAATATACCGGCAAGCGATTTTATGCGGATCTGGGTTTCTATAACAACTGGATTAACAATTACATCTACCTGAAGCCCGATTCAGTGCCTATTATTCGGCAGCGGGGCGCGTTCCCGGCTTATTCATACAGCCAGGTTCGGGCAACATTTCGGGGTCTGGATGCAACCATACGTTATAAGCTGACCGATCAGCTGACCATCACGTCGCGAACGTCGCTGCTGTTTGCGTACGATCACACGAACAACGATTACCTGGTCTATATTCCGGCAAATCATACCGATAACGGGTTGCGTTATGATTTCTCAACCACCAATCATGGGCCACTTTCGAATGTGTATGTGAGTGTTACCAGTCAGTATGTAGCCCGGCAAAACCGGGTTCCGACCGTTACGCAACGGCAGGAAAATGGGCAGATCATTTTTACGGGGGATTTTGCGCCCCCTCCGCCCGCTTATACATTGTTTGGAGCCGAAGCCGGTTTCTCCTGGCGAGTGGGCAATCACCCAATGTCCGTCATTCTGACGGGTTCAAATCTGTTGAACCGGGCGTATCGGGACTACCTCGACCGGTTTCGCTACTTCGCCGATGAGCCAGGGCGAAACATCATGCTCAAACTAAAGCTCCCCCTGACGCTTGCCAGCCGTCAATGACATTCTCTTTGCGTCAAATTAGTTTCACATATAACCTGATGTACGTTATGTATCTATTGAAAAAAGCCCTCTGGATGGTGGTTCCGGTTATGCTGGTTGCCGGAGCCTGTAAAAAAGATGAAGAAAATGTTGCCCCAACGGACGATAATGAAGCCATCACGACGGCCACGCTGACATTGACAAACAAAGCCACGCCGACCGATGTGGTAACGGCAACGATCGAAAACCTGAACACCTCCGCCGATTTCAGTAAAGCAACGCTAAACCTGAAAGCCAACACAACCTATTCGGGCGTTGTATCGCTCTATGACAAAACGAAAACGCCCACGCTTGACGCTACAGAAGAAATAAAGGAAAAAGCAAACGAACACCTCTTCGTATATACCTATACGGCAACAAACGGCGCAGCCTCGGCCCTCACCGTTACAATCACCGACAAAGACACGAATCCGGCGCCAGGGCCTTATCCCATCGGATTAACAACGGATTTGAAAACGGGGAATGCCGGAACGGGAAAGCTGAAAGTCGTGCTTCGCCACCAGCCTAATGTGAAAAATGGAACGCCCGCTCCGGGATCGTCTGACCTGGATACCGATTTTCCGGTGGTCATTCAATAATGCACTGCCAATTCGTATGAAACTGCTATAAGTGGGTAATTTTCTGAACATAGTATCGATGGGTAGGTCGCATCGATGCTATGTTCAGGTACCGTTTTTTTGCTGGAGTTGTTTCGTTAATTCGCTCTCCGCCTGATCAGGAAAGGGGCTGGGGCGGAGGAGTTCCGGCGGGTCTGGATCGGTCATCAGGCAGCGGCACAAACTCGGCGTTGTCATTCGGTGGTAACGCAATACGGCCAGCCTGCCAGTCGGCTTTGGCCTGATCGATACGCTCCCGCCGGGAAGACACAAAGTTCCACCAGATAAATCGCTCACCCAGTGGTTCACCTCCTAAGAACATAAGTGTACAGGTTTCGCGAGCAATAAGGACCGGATCAATTCCAGGCGTAAATACCAGAAGCTGTCCGGCTGTATAGAACCGGCCACCCACTTCCACGCTTCCTTTGGCCACATAAGCGCCCCGTTCAGGATAACCCATTGGCAAGCCAAATCGGGTTCCTGCTTTCAGAACGACATGCGTATAAAACAACGGAGAGTGGGTTTTTACGTCATTGTGCAAGCCAAACGCATCACCGGCAATTAATCGCATCCAGATGCCGCCATCGGTATAAATGGGTAATTCCTGTGGCTGGTAATTGGTAAAGCTTGGCGCGTTTTCTTCATCAGCTTCGGGGAGAGCCACCCAGGTCTGGATCATTTCCAGCGTACCACCTGCCAGCATGGACGGGTCCTCGAACCGTTCCGAGTGGGCAATACCGCTCCCGGCTGTCATCCAGTTAACTTCACCCGGCCGTATAATCTGCTGTACGCCCAGACTGTCGCGGTGAGTAACCTGTCCATCAAATAAATAACTCACTGTAGAGAGGCCAATGTGCGGATGGGGCAACACGTCCATGCTGGTCACGCTGGCCGGGTCGAGACTCACTGGCCCACCATGATCCATAAAAATGAACGGTCCGAGCATTCGTCGCAACCGATAGGGGAGAATCCGTCGCACATTGAACCCATTACCTAACGATGCCGGGCGTGCATCAATGACCAGATCTAACATGACAGAATGAGTAGGATTTTGGGTGATCTCAAAAATACGCACTCCCGCGAAACCATGAACCAATCACCGTTATTTTCGTACAATTGCCTCCATTTTTTGTATTTTCGGGACAGGTAAAGCCGTTAACTGACAACTAACCTGACTTCAGTACCTAAGGACGTGGATCAGCCCGACAATCGCAAAATTATTCACATCGATATGGATGCGTTTTATGCATCCGTTGAGCAACGGGATAATGCAGACCTGCAAGGCAAACCCGTTGCCGTTGGCGGTTCCCGACAGCGGGGTGTTGTGGCCGCAGCCAGCTATGAGGCCCGCCAGTTTGGCGTTCGATCGGCTATGGCTTCCTCGATTGCCATTCGAAAATGTCCTGATCTTATTTTTGTGAAACCCCGTTTTGACGTTTACAAGGCTGTTTCGGAACAGATACGGGCTATATTTGCGGAATACACGCCCCTTATCGAACCCCTCTCGCTGGATGAAGCCTATCTGGACGTAACACATAATCTGGTCGATAATCCGTCGGCTACATTGATCGCTCAGGCCATTAAAGCCCGGATCAAGGCGGTTACCGGCCTTACAGCTTCGGCGGGCGTTTCCTATAATAAGTTCCTGGCTAAGCTGGCATCCGATTATCGCAAGCCTGATGGTCTATTCGTCATTAAACCGAATCAGGGGAAATCCTTTGTCGAACAACTGGAAGTCGGTCAGTTTCATGGGGTCGGTCGTGTTACGGCGGCCCGAATGAATGAACTTGGCATTTTTACAGGCCTGGATCTACGCCAGCAGCGTGAAGCCTTTTTGGTTCAGCATTTCGGGAAAGCGGGTCTCCATTATTATTCCATTGCCCAGGCTATTGATCACCGCCCGGTTATGCCCGACCGGGTGCGTAAATCGATCGGGTCAGAAACAACATTTGAGCAGGACCTGACTGACGAGGTTGAATTGTACAAATCATTAGCGCCACTTTTAGAAAGCGTATGGGCTTATTGTGAAAAGACGGGTGTGCAAGGGCGGACGGTTACGCTAAAAGTCAAATATGCAGATTTTCAGCAAATTACCCGCAGTCGAACGATACTGAGTCTGATTCGTGACCCGAACCAATTAAAACAAATCAGCTTTGATTTATTAGCGTCGCTGATCCCAACGCCCAAAGGTATTCGCCTGCTGGGCGTGTCGCTGTCAAGTCTTCGAACCGTTTCCCTGAATAGGGGAAGTCAGTTAGCGCTTGATCTATAGGAAGTGTAAAATGGTCAGCAACTAGGAGTAAACAGGCTCGAAAACAGCTTTTTTGTCAGAATATTTCCTGAAATAGCGATCGATGAGTAGACCAGATGGTAAAAATTAGTTATTTGGCACATTGATTGTTAGCATAAACAGCAATAGGTTTGTCGTGCCAAATCGCTAAAAAGTAAACGTATGCTTACCTTCCCGGACCGAATCAATGTAATTTTTACGGCCCTAGCCAGTTCTCTACACCAATTTTCAAAAGACTATAACCTGCCGTTGGCCTCATTGACCCACTTACTGAACGGAGAAAAGCCGTCAGCCGACTTGTGTCTTATCGAGCAGATTCTGTGCGTAGAGCCACGAATATCAGCCGAATACCTGCTACGCGGTCGGGGTGAACCATTGCTCGAATCCATACCCCCAACGTCCATTTCTGAACTATCGGTTGAGTGGGCCGCAAACTGGTTAGGTGTATTGCCAGCTACTGTATCGGTTCGTCAGGCAGTCATGCCTGCCCAAGAGAAAAATGGGTTCGCCAGGCTGGAATTGTCATAAAACTGAGGGTGAGTCCGCTTTCATACTGAATAATACCCAATACAAGCTAGTTAAATTAGATCGTGTCGCCAACCGGGCTATTCGCCGTTTACGTTGGTGATAAGTCACCACTATAGCCTGAAGAGATTGACAGGTTAAAACCGTAAGGTACGAAACGTTCTGTTTTGTCGGCTAGTACATCCCCTCGTCAAATGTCCCTATATTGATAGGATTTGGCTCCATTTTAACAAGCGACGCGCCTACATTTACACTGAAAATGTAAGCGGTTTTTCTGGGTTTACCCCTACCTCCACAGAACCAGACTGACCGTATCCCATATCCCTAACTGATGAGAATTGCATAGATAAATTAGCCAAGTCCTCCTGCCAATCTGCTACTCCTTAATCCATGAACGTAAAATTTTACCAACAACTTATCATACTGATTGGCTGCCTATTTTGGCTTACCCTTACCCAATTAGTCGTTGCCCAATCGGTCACCCAGCCCGTTCTGCCGTTCTGTGGTACGCCAAGTTTAACCCCTGCTCAGTCCCTCTCACTTGGGCAACTGGCAAGACTGGCGCTGCAACGCAAACGGGCATCGGGTGCTGCCCCAACCGCCATTACCTACGTCCCTATCCGTCCCCACATCGTTCGCCGGAGCGACGGTAGCGCCGATTTCAATCTTACCCGACTCAATCAGGTAATGGCCGTTACCAATAGCTATTACCTGCTCAATGGATTTGGCATCCAGTTTTACTTCGCTGGCACAACGCCTGATTACATCGATGATGACGATTTATACAACGTTTTTCCGTTCCCTGAAGGAAATACGGTCGATGGTCGTGATGCGACCGATGCGCTGAACCAATATTATGTTACCCATTTTACGAACCCCGGTGTGGGTGGATTTGCTCGTTTTCCTTTAGACGACATCGGTACGACCCGTTCATTTATCGGAACAAATGGAGGAGATAGTGATTTAGGCAATCGCCTGATTCCTCACGAATTAGGGCATACGTTTAGTGTGCTTCATACTTTTGGGTATTCCAATGGAGAGTATCCGACTGACGAGTTGGTTACACGAGGAGCCGGAGCCAACTGCACGACGGCGGGGGATGAAATCTGCGATACGCCCGCCGATCCTTATCACATTGCCGGAGCCTATGTTACAGACCTAAATGGCTGCCCGCAATATAATCCGGGCAGTACGGCCCGCGATGCCAATGGGGATCTTTACGCCCCCTCGATCACCAACATTATGTCGTATTACTTTCCGTGTACACACGATTTTACACCGGGCCAGTACGACAGGATGCAGGCTGGTTTGGCCCTTCGGCAGACGCATACGAGCTATTCCCTCTCTCACCCCCCAACGAATGTCGCATCCCCCACGAATGTCGCTGTCTCGCTCAATGGGATTGCCATTACGATAACCTGGCAGGACAACGCTACGAATGAAATGGGTTATTTTGTTGAGCGTTCGTCAACGTCTGCCACCGAGGGTTTTGCCCCCATTGGCGGGGTAGGGCCTGATGAGACCACATTTGTGGATTATGATACCCGGCTCCGCATGCACTATTATTATCGCATTCGTCCGTCCAACAGCACAACCGGCAGTTTGAGTCCAACCGCTGATATAGCAACTCCCCGGACCACAGATCCGGTTACCGGGCTGACAACGACGAACATTACGGACAATACCGCACAATTGAACTGGAACAGCCTTGGCAACAATGTAACCTACGATGTGCAATGGCGGGCGATCGGTAGTACTGGCTGGAACGAACTAGTGCGTCTACCACAAACCTCAGTTACTATTTCTTCATTAAGTGGATATTCTTCGTTTGAGTGGCGGGTGAAAGCGTCGGATCAGGACACCTACTCGGGGCCAGTTACCTTCACCACTCTTTGCCCAATGCCAGTTACGTATTCGTTTAGCGTCATTCCGGCCCGTGTTTCGGCGGCTATTTCCTGGAATGCCTTTTCACCTGCCTCTATCCTTCAGTGGAGGGCTGTCGGTTCGGCTACCTGGAATACCAGCAGTACTTTAACCAACACATCGTCTTACACGCTGACGGGTCTGACGCCGGATACGCAGTATGAATGGCGGGTGCAGGGCGTTTGTTCCGCAACGGCTACCTCAGAATTTACGGACCCACTGACCTTTACGACCTACGCCTGTGTTACTCCTCAATATCCGAGTTCTTCGCCACGAGCAGAAGCTGCGAATTTATCGTGGTTTATGCCGTATAACGAATCAGGTCGAACGTATACCGTTCGCTTTCGACCCGTTGGCACTACCAACTGGACGGCAGTTAGCAGTCTAACCACTACGACCTGTTCGCTGACCGGTTTAGCCAATAATACAACCTACGAATGGCAGGCTAAAAGCGTTTGTTCGGTCACTGACGAGTCGGCGTATAGTCTGTTATCGACATTTACCACCTACTGTCCGGCGGTTCCCATCGGGCTCTCCAGTACACCGACGGCAACCGGGGTTACGCTTGGCTGGGTAAATGCCAATGCCTTGGAGCCGGGTAGTACCATTGAATTGCAATACCGGTCTGTTGGTAATCCAACCTGGAATCTGGTCACCGAAACGGCAAGATATGGGTATTCCTCCCGGCAACTGACGGGTCTTATGCCGAACACAACGTATGAATGGCGGGTACGAATAGCCTGCTCGGCCGCTGCCCAGTCTGATTATACCGCAACAATGATGTTTACGACTGGCTGTTACGCACCTAACCCCAATAACCTCTCAACTGATTTGATTTCGTCGTCGTCCGCACGGTTAAACTGGTATAACCCAACTGATCCCGGTACGCAGTTCGACCTTCGCTATCGGGCGGTCGGTGAGGCAAACTGGGTGACCATCAGCAATGTAAGTAGTGCCACCACAGGAGGAAATTATTCCATTAGCGGATTATCCAATCAGACAACGTATGAATGGCAGATCAGAACCTTGTGCTCACAAACGGAAAGTTCAACGTTTTCAGCTGGCCCCAACTTCGTTACCCAATGTAAATCACCCGATTATCTGACACAGACACCCCTGGTTACATCGGCTTTTTTATCCTGGGGCCAGGCAGGTGTTGATGTAAGCTATGAGGTATTTTATCGGCTGGCAGGCACGTCTGCCTGGACAACTGTGAGTAATCTAACCAGCACCCATACGGTCATTTCCGGGCTGACCGGAAACACCAGCTATGAGTGGCAGGTCAGAAGCCAGTGTACCAACGGTATCAATGCCGCTCCATCGGGCATCAATACATTTACAACATTCACCTGTAGTACACCGTACAATTTAAACGTCACTAATCTGACCATGACGACGGCTCGATTGAACTGGAGCTTTGCCAATGCCGACGCAGGCACACGGTATGAAGGCCGTTATCGGGTGGTCGGTGCAACCGACTGGATCACCCTCTCAAATCTAAGCAGCGATCAGGGGCAGGGTTATTTCGATCTATCCGGACTGGCCATTGATACGCAATACGAATGGCAGATCCAAACGCGTTGTTCATCCACCGAAAGTTCAGCGTTTACTTCCTCTAATACCTTCAAAACACTTCCCGTATGCACCAGTATGTACACCGTTAAAACAGGTTCATGGAATGATGCCAGCGTCTGGTCCTGTGGTCGACTTCCCCTCAGCACGGACCCAGTTCAGATTAAGCATCTGGTAACGGTGCCGAGCAATTATTTGGGTAGTGTCCTGAGCATTACCTATGATGCAGGCCAGAAATTACAATTTAATTTCGGGAGCCGGTTAAAAATGGGGCAGTAATTCCGGAAAAGAGCAATCTTCATAGTGGAAAGTTAAACACCCAAATGGTTGATCATCAATTGACATATCGTACAGCAACTGCTAGTGATATTCCCAACATCGCTCGGCTAACGCTGAAATCGTATCACGATTATAAAGCTGTTTTGACGCCCATCAACTGGGCCAGGATGGAGGCTAATTTGTCAAATGAAAACTTGTACGCGGACTTGCTGGGTAAAGCGACCACATTTGTCTGTGAAGCAAACTGCCGGTTGGTTGGCGTGATATTTTTGATGCCAAACGGCAACCCGACCTCTATTTTTCCCGCAGACTGGAGTTATATCCGATTATTGGGCGTTGATCCAGATTACCGGGGCTTGCGTATTGGCCGAAAACTCACGGAACTTTGTATTCATCACGCGAAGTCAACGGGTGAGATTGGGATAGCACTGCACACCAGTGAATTCATGAATGCCGCCCGGTCAATGTATGAGGAGCTGGGTTTCAGGCAGGCGAAAGAATTACCACCCATGTTTGACAAACGATACTGGCTTTACAAGCTAAGTTTCTCGCCTATTGATAGGGACAATCAATAGGAGGTCCAGGACGACGCTACGATCCAGCGAGCGACTGGTTAGACTCATCTGCCAGTTCTTCAACGCTTTTTTTGATGAGTAAGACAGTCGTTCGCCAGTAAAATTCCAGATGTTTTTGAATTGACTCAGTCGGGAAGTTTTCGATGGAAAGCGCCAATAGTGTCTGGTTATCGATGGGAGTTAATGTAAACTCAAGGATTGAATAATTTTCTGGCTTGTCGGGGAGTCGGGACACAGAACTTAAATGACTGTACCTTAGCTTACGTTCATTATCATATTGTAGGACCATTCCTTTATTTTCAAATGGCACGTGATGAAAACCACGAATGAAAATTGGAGTGTTGATATCCCAGGTCGTATCGACCTCTATTTTCGTTTCAGGCTCACCCAACCAGGTAGCCATTAATTCAGGCTTTGTTAAAGCTGCCCACAGGTCAGCAGGTTCACCATTTATCGAAATCGCCGTTGAAAATTTATCCATCATGAACTGGTTTGAATGCCTGCCAGCAACCCGATCAATTCTGCCGCTCTGACCATTTGTTCTCAGGCTGAATTTCCTGCCGTGGCCTAAAAATAGCCCTAAATGTCGGTTCTACACGGCTTATGCCTATCTTTAAGTGACAATTTTCATTCAACTTATCCCGAAAAAAGCCATGGATGCAAAAGACTATGATTTCGAAGAAAAATGGAAGCAATTCGAAGAATCGGGGAAGGAATTCTCCGGAGCCGTTGGCGCAGTGGCAGGAACATTGATCGGAATTTCCGTATTAGGGCTGAGCGCCCCTGTCATGTATTTTACCCGAAGAGCCGCTGGTAAAGAAGCGACGGAAGCTCTACGGGAAACCGGAGCAAAGGTTGTGGAAAAAACCAAATGGATGAGCGAGTTTGGCCGGTTTACCGGAAAGAAGTTCGGCCCCAAACTATTAGGAACTGTTCTGTTTGGGGTAACCGGCTTGCTTTCCAGTGAGGAATAGGAACTCGATTAGCGGGCAGGTAAGCCTACATTCAGCATGATAAGTATTGCAAACCTTATCTCAATCTGAACTTATTTTAAGTTGTGTAGATCAGGCTGGGCCATACTGGCAACTGGTGCTCATCAGTAGCGGAGGTCAACTTCCTGTTAAATAACGTTAAGGGATAGGGCAACCTTTTTATTACTTCCACGAACGGCTCAACTTTGTGAGCAACTTAAAAGGGAATCATGGGGTGCTTTCGTCTACTTTTACTTATTACGTTGATAATCAGTTTAACGGCCTGTAATCGGTTAAGCAATGATCCTCCGGCAAGCTATACCTATCAGCTTCCCGAACCGATCGCCGATGGTTGGTCCGTTGCGTCGCTCCAGAGTCAGCAGTTGGACCCCAGGTCGATTGAACAGTTAACCGATCAAATTCTGACCGAACAATACCGGAATATCCATAGCCTGCTGATTGTCAGAAACGGGAAACTGGTCTATGAAAATTACTTCAATGGCTACACCCAATCCATTCCCGAGAACATTTACTCGGCAACGAAAAGCATCACCTCGGCATTGGTTGGTATTGCAGTCGACAAACACCTGATCAAGAGCATCGATGATAAAGTAGTCGATTATTTTCCCCAATACACCGATTTGCCGAACCTGACTTCCGCCAAAAAGCAGATATCCATCCGTGATTTGCTAACGATGAGTTCTGGCCTGGAGTGTGCCGATGACGACCCGCAATCAGCGGGCAACGAAGCAACGATGTACCAGTCGCCGGATTGGATTCGCTATACGCTTGGCCTGCCGATGAAAGCGAATCCCGGAACCATGAGCAACTATTGCACCGGGGGCGTTGCGGTATTGGGGGGCATTCTTCAACAGGCGACGGGAAAAACCGTTGATGAATTTGCGCAGGCGTATTTATGGAATCCGCTGGGTATTGGGCCGATTCGCTGGGATCGCATGCCGACCGGTCAGGTTAACACCAGTGGGCGGATGTTTATTCGGCCGCGCGACATGGCGAAACTTGGACAGCTATTTCTGGATAAAGGGAAATGGCAGGACCAGCAGGTACTTTCCGCCAATTGGGTGGACGAATCGACCCGAAAACAGGTCGTATTGCGTGATCAGGAGTACGGTTACTTGTGGTGGCGGAGGCAATTTGTCATGGATGATAAAACCTATCCCGCTTATTATGCGTCGGGCAACGGGGGGCATTTTATTGTCGTTATTCCAAGCCTGAATGTAGTGGTTGTTTCTACGGCAGGGAATTTGAATTCAGGAATCTCGGCGCAGGTATTTCGAATGATCCGGTTCGGTATTCTTCCCGCTTTTTTATGAGTAAGGATGTATTGAATGCACTACTAGTTTATTTATTGATGCTGTTGGCTAACCCGGTTGTGGCTCAGCAGCGAACACAATTCTGGGGACTTACAGCCGGATTTTCTCCCTTACAAATCAAGGATCAGTTCCATTCGGATTATACCTACCGGGGAACCGGATTGGGCCTGCAAGCCTACTATGGGCATAACCGATTGAAAACGCAATGGCAACTCGAAGCTGCTTATACGCGGGCAACGCCCCAGTCCATTGTTTCCCGAAAAGCGTCAACTCAGTTTGTGGATTTGACCTTCGATTACCAGTGGCGGTTGTTACCAGTTAGCCGTCTGGACAATCGTGTTCAATATTTCGGGGGCCTTGGGCTTCGACTGACTAACAACACGACGAATTATTCGCCAGATATGGAGGTTTCGACGATTGTGTCCACAGCAGTTGCCTCATTGGGCGTATCGGCGAAGGCAACCTATCAACTGAGCGCCAGACAGCGCATTCAGGGACAGGCATTTGCATCGATCGTTAGTGCGGTTTATCGTCCGGACTATCCCTATTTTGGACGGGATCAAGTCGCTATCAGCTGGTTAGGGAAGGGGCCATTACTGGATGCTCAGGTAACGTATCAGTATCAATTCCATGAACGATACCAGGCTGTTGGTTTCTACAAACTGACTTATTTCCAATACGATCAACCCCGTCCGTTGGTTGGGTTACGCCAACAGGTTGGAATAGGTATTCAGCGGACATTTTAACGGATTAATTACTGTCTGTTCAAGGTGTTGAAATTCAGGAAAATGGGTAGATGGCTTTGCTGGTCAACTCAGCGATAAAGAAAAAGGAATACAAATTCCCCAGGAATAACTGAATGGTAAGCTTCGGAAATCAGCCAAGTCATGAGGCAGGGCAGGAGCAAGCCTAGGCTGGATTCAAGCATATAAACTGAAAAAGCCCCTATTCGTGAATAATTAGGGGCTTTTTCATGATGACCTGTGTAGCGGGGAGCAGGATCGAACTGCCGACCTTAGGGTTATGAATCCTACGCTCTAACCATCTGAGCTACCCCGCCGGATTTGATTTCACAAAAGTAAGCAAAAAATGGGCTGACGCAAAAAAGTGCGTTGACTTTCGCAAAAAAAATCGTTTACCTTTGCTCAGACCGGGTTGCAGTGAATAGTCGCTACTGTTCTAAAGAGCTGACGTACCGGTCTGTAATCCCTGGTCCTTTTCCTAAATAAGTAGACATGGAGAAATTAAAATTTGTTGCCGAATACGAACTCCGGGCATCCCCAAAAATGCTGTTTCCTTACATTAGCACGGCTTCGGGCTTATCACAATGGTTTGCCAATAAAGTAAATACGATGCCGGAACAACGATTCGATTTTCAATGGGACAATGAGAGTCACATCGCGCGACAGGTTTCGATGCGACAGAATAAAGGTGTTCGTTTTGAGTTTTTAGATACAGCCGAAAACGGATCGGATAACAATTATGTCGATTTTCGGGTCGATCAGTCCGAACTTACCCAGTCTACATTTCTACGGATAACCGATTATTCCTCAACGACCGACGAAGACGAACTCCAGGATCTTTGGGATGGTTTAATGGATAAGCTCAGAGAAATTGTTGGTAGTTAATAGTTGTTAATGAATAATGAGAAAGGAACCGTACAGCAGGAACTGAGCGTATACTAGAGAAGCCAGTAAAACATTACCTGCCTGTTTTCGGGTACAATCATTAGACATTAGAATGAAGAAAATAGATAAATTAGTACTCAATTCGTTCTGGGGACCGTTTTTTCTTACACTGGGTGTCGTCATTTTTATCTTCCTGATGCGACTCCTGATGTTCTACATAGACGATTTCGTTTCGAAAGACCTTGATTTAGCAACATTCGGTCGTCTTCTTTTTTACTTTTCCCTGCTAACGATTCCAACCGCACTTCCGCTGGCCGTTCTGCTCTCTTCGCTGATGACGTTTGGTAATCTTGGCGAATTTTTTGAACTGACAGCCATGAAAAGTGCGGGCATTTCACTCACCCGTGCCATGCGTCCGCTGCTCGTGGTTGCTGTTGGCATTAGTTCATTTTCATTCTGGTTCAACAATAGTGTATCGCCCTGGGCTAATCTCAAGGGATATAGCCTACTGTATGACATTAAAACGGCCAAAGCTACGCTAAGTCTAAAAGAAGGAATTTTTTATAATGACCTGCCGGGCTACAGTATTAAAGTTGATCATAAGGTCAAAACCGGTAAAGAAAGCACCACCGGTGATTTACTAAAAGGACTGGTTATTTACAAGCATCCGACAAATGGCCTTGAAACTGGTAATCGGGAGATCATTCTGGCAGATTCGGGGCGGATGTATACCGATAAGGATCGGACATACCTCGTTTTTCAACTGTTCAATGGAAATGATTATCAGGAGTATTCGGGAAATGGAACGGTTAGTTACGCCAGTAATGGCACACCCGTGAAAGGAGCCGAATTTGTTCGGAATGGATTTAAAGACTATCGGCTCGTCATCAGTTTAGAATCGTTCGGCATTAAACGCACGGACGAAAATCAGTTCGAGTACCACGAGTACATGAAAGATTTGAAGCAACTCTCGGACCTGACCGATTCGCTTCGAAAAGATTATAGAAATACGAGCCTGAGTGTTGCCAATACATCGCGACAGTATTACAACTATCAATTTAAAACCAACGTCACCACAAAGCCCGCCGTTGTGGTGAAAGACGGTAAATGGATCGATTCATTACTGAAAAAACAGAATCTTGCTCAGCCCGACCTTGCTCAGGCGGCTTATAGCCAGGCGCAGAATATCCTATCGTATGCCACTTCGAATGTGAACTACCTGACGGAGAAAGAAAAAAATGTCTGGAAATATCAACTGGAGAGCAACCATAAATTTACCCAGGCCATTTCCGTTTTTGTTATGTTCCTGATCGGTGCATCGATGGGCGCTATAATAAAAAAAGGCGGCTTTGGCTTGCCAGTTCTGGTATCGATCGTCTTCTTCATATTTCTTTATGTACTGACACTCACGGGCGATAAATACGCTAAAGATGGCCTGATCTGGGTGCCACTTGGTGCCTGGATGGCTAACCTGGTGCTGTTTCCAGTGGGGCTGTTCCTGATGCAGCGCGCCCGTCATGACTCACGTCTGTTCGATGGCGACGTGTATCGTATCGCCTGGGAGCGGGTAAAGCAGAAATGGGCGACCTACCGGCTACAGGTTCAGGAAGCACGCCTGAAGTCGTCAAACAACGGGTAATTTCACGACTCTAAACTTTTCAGGGGCAGCCTACTGGAAGCTGTCTGTTTTTTTACTATCTTTGCACCCAAATTCAAATTTTGTAATTTTATTTAGCTGTCTGAAGATGTATCTAACGACCGAAAAAAAACAGGAGATCTTCTCCACCTCGGGTCACGCCAAAAGTGCTGGTGACACCGGGTCGGCCGAATCCCAGATCGCGCTGTTCACGTACCGGATCAGTCATTTGACCGAGCACCTGAAAGTTCACAAGCACGATTACGGCACCCAATTAGGTCTTTTAAAATTAGTCGGTAAGCGTCGGCGTCTGCTGAACTACCTGCAACAAAAAGACATCACACGATACCGGGCTATTCTGGCCGCGCTGGGTCTGAGAAAATAATCGGACCACGCACTAAAAAGGGAATCTGCTAAACAGTAGATTCCCTCATTTTTGTGGTTTCTTTAGTGAATTAGTGATTGCTGTTGTGAAAGCGGTTAAGGAAAGAGTTTAATAAAGAGGTTTAAGTACAGAACGGGATTATCTCGGTCTGACATAGCGGTAAAGCTGTAAGAGGGCGTATCCAAAATCTGTTGTATGTTTCAAATCACCACGCAATCCGTTGCGCTGCCCGACGGGCGGGAAATTACCATCGAAACCGGCAAACTGGCCAGACAGGCCGACGGAGCGGTGGTTGTGCGACTGGGCGACACCATGCTGTTAGCCACGGTCGTATCGAGTAAAGAAGCGAAAGAAGGCGTTGATTTCTTACCCCTGTCGGTTGATTACCAGGAAAAATTTGCATCGGCTGGTCGAATTCCTGGCAGCTTTCAACGGCGGGAGGGTCGTTTGGGCGATCACGAAATTCTGATTAGCCGTCTGGTTGACCGCGCGCTGCGGCCGATTTTTCCGGAAAATTACCACGCCGATACCCAGGTAATAATCACATTGATTTCTGCTGATCCGGATGTTCAGCCCGATGCATTAGCCGCCCTGGCTGCGTCGTCGGCTCTGGCCGTATCCGATATTCCGTTCAACGGACCCATTTCTGAAGTACGGGTTGCGAAAATCGATGGTCAGTATAAAATCAACCCCAAAACGGCGGAGCTTGACCGGGCTACGCTCGATCTGATTGTCGCTGCGACCGAAAAAGACATTTGCATGGTGGAAGGCGAAATGAGCGAATGCTCAGAAGCCGAAGTTGTGGAAGCACTTAAAGTTGCTCATGATGCCATCAAGGTGCAGTGTCAGGCGCAAAAAGAATTAGAAGCCAAGGTTGGTAAAACCCAAAAGCGCGAATACAATCACGAAACGCACGACGAAGAACTTCGGGCGGCCGTTCGTGCATATTGCTACGATAAAGTATTCGAAGTGGCAAGTCGGCAGAATCCCAGCAAAAAAGGGCGTTCTGAGGGCTTTAAAGCCGTGCTTCAGGAATACCTGGCTACATTCCCCGAAGGTTCGGAGGTGAATGTAAGCCTGATCAAAACGTATTTCCACGATCTGGAGTGGGAGGCATCCCGCCGACTGGTTCTTGACGAGCGCGTTCGGTTGGATGGCCGTAAACTCGATGAGATCCGCCCCATTTCAGCTGAAGCGGGTTATCTGCCAGGTCCTCACGGATCAGCCCTGTTCACCCGTGGTGAAACCCAGTCGCTGACGACCGTAACCCTTGGTACGAAAGTTGATGAACAAATTGTTGATCAGGCGATGTTTCAGGGATACAGCAAGTTCCTGTTGCACTATAACTTTCCCGGTTTCTCGACGGGTGAAGTAAAACCCAACCGGGGTGCTGGTCGTCGGGAAATCGGTCATGGTAATCTGGCTCACCGTTCGTTGAAAAAAGTATTGCCACCCGAGTCCGAAAACCCCTACACCATACGGGTTGTATCGGATATTCTCGAATCAAATGGTTCGTCGTCGATGGCTACCGTCTGTGCCGGTACAATGGCGCTGATGGATGCGGGGATCAAAATCAAGGCACCGGTAGCCGGTATTGCCATGGGGCTGATTTCGGACGGCGATAAATATGCGGTATTGTCCGACATCCTCGGCGACGAGGATCACCTGGGCGATATGGATTTCAAAGTAACCGGTACCACCAAAGGGATCGTTGCCTGTCAGATGGACCTGAAAGTAGACGGTTTGTCATACGAAGTACTCGCCCAAGCACTGGAGCAGGCTCGTCTGGGACGGCTTCACATTCTTGGCGAAATGGCGAAGGGTATTGCCGACGTCCGGTCAGATCTGAAATCACACGCTCCCCGGGCTATCGTTATCAAGATTGACACCAACCAGATCGGCGCCGTTATCGGACCCGGCGGTAAAGTCGTTCAGGATATTCAGAAAGATTCGGGCGCGGTTGTTAATATCGACGAGCACGACAACGCGGGTTGGGTCAGCATTTTTGCTACCAACAAGGAAAGTATGGACCGGGCCGTTTCACGCGTGAAAGGGATTGTGGCCGTACCTGAGGTTGGCGAAGTCTACGTGGGTAAGGTGAAAACCATTCAGCCATTCGGTGCGTTTGTCGAGTTTATGCCTGGAAAGGATGGACTTTTGCACATTTCCGAGATCAAGTGGGAACGTCTCGAAACCATGGACGGTGTCCTGCAAGTAGGTGAAGAGGTGACGGTAAAATTGATTGACGTGGATAAAAAGACAGGAAAGTATCGTTTATCGCGTAAAGTTCTTCTGCCGAAACCGGAGAACAAAAATGCGTAAGAGATTGTTACTTTTTCGTGTAATGCAACGTCAAAAGTTAGCGTTATATAGCCACCCGAATCGGGGCAACGTATCATGAGACAGCTAAAAATTTCAAAACAGATTACCAACCGCGAGAGCCAGTCGTTAGACAAGTACTTGCAGGAGATTGGTAAAGTAGACCTGCTTACGCCCGATGAGGAAGTAACGCTGGCCCAGAAAATCCGGGAAGGTGATCAACTGTCACTGGAACGGCTGACCAAGGCTAACTTACGTTTCGTCGTGTCTGTAGCAAAACAATATCAGAATCAGGGTCTTTCGTTGGGTGATTTGATCAACGAAGGGAACCTGGGTCTGATCAAAGCCGCCCAGCGTTTTGATGAAACACGCGGGTTTAAATTCATTTCCTACGCCGTTTGGTGGATTCGTCAATCGATCCTGCAAGCGTTGGCCGAGCAATCCCGTATTGTGCGTCTACCGCTGAACCGGGTTGGTTCGCTGAACAAGATTTCGAAAACGTTTTCTGACCTGGAGCAAAAGTTTGAGCGTGAGCCATCACCGGAAGAACTGGCCGCCGTGCTTGAAATCTCCGCTGCCGAAGTGGTTGATACGTTGAAGATTTCTGGCCGCCACGTGTCAATGGATGCTCCGTTTGTGCAGGGTGAAGAAAACAGCCTGCTCGACGTACTCGAAAACGATGGTGAAGACAAACCTGACTCGGGTCTGATCAACGATTCGCTGCGGAAGGAAGTACAACGGGCCTTGTCGACGCTGACGCAGCGTGAAGCCGATGTGATTACCCTCTACTTCGGTCTGAATGGTGAACATGCCATGACACTCGAAGAAATTGGTGAGAAGTTTAATCTGACCCGTGAACGGGTTCGTCAGATAAAAGAAAAAGCCATACGTCGTCTCCGCCACACCTCCCGGTCGAAGGCGCTGAAGACGTACCTTGGCTAAGCTTCCTGTTTGTGTGTGATGTAAGGCTCCTGCGAATGTGGGAGCCTTTGTCATGTTCAGGAAATTCAAATTGGTTGTTTGGAAAGAGCCAGAAGACTTAAGATGAAAACAAAGTAAACTACGCAGATAGATCAACAGGATTAATTGATGACTATAAAACGTAGCTAAAGTCTTGGGAGGAGATGCTGACCATAACGAAAAAAAAGACCGCTCGATTAAGGGCGGTCTTTTTTATAGACTTGTGTAGATCTAGTTCTTATAAATCCAGGTTTCCGTACCGGCCACCTGACCAACGGCTGTCATATTGGCAACTGCCTCCTCGCGCAGTGCCGAGCCAGCCGCAGCAACCTTATACAACTGCCCTTTCTGGTTCGGGATGATCACGTATGCATCGGTATAACCCGCTTTCTTTAATTGACGTCTCAGACGGAGCGCGTTTCGTTTACTGGAAAAGCTGCCCGCTATAACCGTGAAGTAAGGGCCTGTACGCACCGGCTTTGTGGCAACTATTGGGCTAACAACCGTCTCTGGCTGGCTAACCGGTGCCACGCTGGGTTGCTTGGCAACTACCGGCGCAGGCGTAGAAACAGGTTGGTCTGGGGTTGCAACGGGTTTAGCTTCTGCAACGGCCGGGGCGGTTGGCTCTGTTTTCGCCTGATGAATAACAACTGGTTTGGCTGTTTCTTTTCGGTCAGCTGAACGATCGACGAACGAAGCCGGAAGGCGAAACAGGTTTGCCGGATCCAGACTACTTTGCAGCGATTGACCGGGCTTAATCACGGACGAATAACTAAACAGGCCCAATGAACCGATCAGCAAAGCCGCTGCCGCTATGCGCCAATAAGAACGGGCAGGGCGAAGCGGCTCTATAACTGTATCCTCATCCCGAACCAGAACCGGGCCAATTGCCGTAATGGGTATGGCATCAATGGCAGGTTCAAGTAGCGACTGGCTCGTCACTAATTGGGCTGAAATAGCACTCATGCCGTAGGCTTCACCGAAAAAATTGTGCCGCAGACTGGGGTCAAACTGAAGCCGGCCTTCGTCATTTTGCGTGAACGTTCCGACACCTTCCAGTTCGAAACGACCCGTTTGATCGACCTGTTTCCGAAGTTCACCAACAAAGGAACTGATGTGCCGTTGAGCACCTTCGCGGGTCAGGGGCTCATGCAGCATGATATAATTGGCAAGAATACCATCGTCTAACCGCAAAGCCTCGTTGAAAGCAACGCGTTTGCGGGGAGGCAGGTATAAACCACTGGTTTCCGTAAAGGATGCCGGTTGGTAGTGGGTCAGAAAGGCCCCCAACTCTGGTACAACCACACAGTCGTACTGATACAGCAACTTTTTGAGATAGTCATTGACGGAAGCCATAGTCTGTTCGTCGATGGAGGTTAGAATGAATAACTAATTCCTCCGAGAAAGTTAAGGCCTTGCGACTGATAATACAAATAGCGTTCGTAATTCTGGTTAAAGATATTATTTAACGAGACAAAGGCAGATACCTGTTTCCCTAGGAAATAGTCAATTTTAATGTTGGCATCGTAGATCGGTTTTAGGGTATAGACGGTGTTTGACGTAAAGTTTTTGTTTTTGATGCCCTCATAAAAATACAAATCCGCCGTGATGAATAATTTTTTATTCAGAACGTATGAGTTGGTCCATGTACCCGCAAATCGGGGGCGGCCCCAGGCCTCCTCTAGCCGATCTAAACCGTAGCGGAAGAAGTCTCCTTTTAGCGTCGAGCGGAATTTATCCTTCTGTGCATAAGCAAGCTGGCCGGAAATGGTCAACACCCGCGAAATGCCGCCATCATAAAGGACAAAAAACTTGGTCGAATCCGGGAAGGTATTGTTAAATGTTGAAAAATCCCGGTAACTGGCGTAGGAGACTTTCCCCTCATACGAAAAACCGCCACCGAGTGCTCCTTTTGAACCACCGTAGATATCCAGAGACTTAACGGTGTTAACTAAAAGTACTTGTGGAGCTAACCACTTGTTTTCGCTTAATAATGAGCGCAATGTGTTTCGGTTAATATCACCATCAACGCCCGCAAAGAAATGGATGTTGGCCACCGGAACCACATCAATATCGACCACCGGGAAAGCCCTGGTATTATTGATGCCCTGCCGCTGATCCGTTTGATTGACCGCATTGAGTCCCGCCGTTATGGTAAACAGGGAAGACGTGTATTTGAAAGTTGGCTTTACCCGGAACAGATTCCGGTTGTCGACGATCGAGCCATCGGAGCGCTGGGTTACGTAGGCGTCGGCGGCCACGAGCGCAAAGACATTGTCGGTGATGCCCAATGAGCCGTTGAAGTTTGTCCCCCAATCCGTTTCGGAGGCATTGAACCGATCGCGAAGAGAGGTTATACCAGTACGCAATGAATAATCGATGGCGTTTTCCGAATTGGCATTTTCGATGCCGAGCCGGACGTTAACGGTATTCAAGCGCTGTTTGATCAGGTCCGGATTGAACGCCGATGAGGCTGCATACTCGCGGCTGTAACCGTAAAAATTATAGGCATTCCGGTCGAACCCTACATCGGCCTGTAGTTTAAAGGCGTCGGTCAGGTATTTGCCCGTTATCTTAACCTTGGTATCGCTTTGGGACGAATTCTTGCCGTCGACGGGGCCAAGGCCCGACGAGAGATGCCTGACCGATCCTTCCAGCGACAGATTCGACAGGTTGTTGATCCCCACGAAGCCTTCGCCCAGGAACGAACTGTAGTTACCGGCGCCAACCTTTACATAATTACTGAAGGCGGGTGTATCATCAGGCTGAGTCATGGCCGGAGCCAAAACACCCGGCGTAATGCGCGGATCGCCGACGGTCAGTTTCCGGTCTTCAAATTCATAGGTCAGCTTCCGTTGTTCGGCCGATGCTTTAACGGATGGAATTTTGTTGAACAATCGATTGGCAGGCGGAAGCTCGATCTTCCGGCTTTTTTCGACCGTAATTTCCTGATTATCTACCTCACCTTCTTTAACCGGCCGGGTTGGCTTCGGCTGCTGCGCAAACAACGTA
This sequence comes from Spirosoma aureum, assembly GCF_011604685.1. Taxonomy (NCBI): domain Bacteria; kingdom Pseudomonadati; phylum Bacteroidota; class Cytophagia; order Cytophagales; family Cytophagaceae; genus Spirosoma; species Spirosoma aureum. Next base: position 4,835,947 of record NZ_CP050063.1, read on the forward strand.
GCCGACAGCGAAAGAAAGGAGAGGGTGAGTAGGGGACGATATGTCATAGTGAAGCGTGAAAAAGTAGTGAAGAAGGACACATTAAAAGTGAAACCTAAGCAGTTTCGGGGTACTTACTGGTCTTCATTCCTGATGCGTCATTCGTCACTCTTCATTAATTTTTGTTCTCCAGGCTCGCCAGCTTTTGTTTGGCTTCGGCGATAATGGTTTCGTCGGATGAGTTTTCGATGATTGAGTTCAAAACGGCTTTGGCCTGGGCTGTTTCGTCCTGGGCGACATTATTGTCGGATACCAGCATGAAGGCTTTCCCTTTCCAATACTCAAATTCACTGAATTGCTCGTTGAATTTTAAGAGCGTAGCAACCGATTCTTTGTATTTCTTCTGCCGATAGAGTATATCGCCGAGATAATACTGGGCTTCCGCTCCATTTACGTCTTTCGCCAGGGCAATGGTCTTGTCGAAATCAGCCTGAGCCGTTTTGTAATCGCCTTTCCCGAAGGCTACCTTGCCCAGCATTAACTGTGCCCGGTTCTGCGCACCCGCTACCACGTTCCCGGCTGCCAAAACCTCGCGGGCAATGGCAGCTGCCGAATCGGGTTTCGGCATCGCAAAATAGGTATCCATCAGGCCGAGTTGGGCAGCAACCTGCTCCGCTTTACTGCTTGCTCTGGTTAAGATGACCTGGTAATTCCGGATGGCACGCGGGTAATTTTTCTGCTTGCTTTCCAGCTCAGCGGCTCGTGTGGCCGACCGGACCAGAAACTCCGATTTATTATCCGCAATAACCAGGTTATAATACCGTAACGCATTGGCTACATCGTCGGTCTGGCGGTATGATTCGGCCAGGTAGTAGCGGGCTTCGTTGGTATTCGGACTGGCCGGATACTCCTGCATGAAGGTCAGCAGGGATTGAATCGCCTGCTGATATTTCTGGTTCGAATAAATGTCTTTCGCATTCTCAAACTGCACCCGCTCCACATCCGTGCTGGCCGGATTCGACTTTTTATACTGCCCCAGCACCTGCGAAAACTCTTCGGGACGACCGGCGTCGTTCAGTGTATTCTGGATACCGAGCAGGGCACTTTGCGCCTGATCGGATTCGCCGAAATCGTTCAGAATTCGTTTGTAATCGGCAACGGCGGGATCGTACTGCTGAATGTTTCCATAGGCAATCGCCCGCTTGAGCAGGGCTGCCGGAACGAGTTTGCTGTTCGGTTTGCTCTCGATCAGCTTCGAAAAGCCGCGGATGGCCACCTGATAGGCTCCTTTCTCGAAATCGACATTCGCCGTTTGAAACAACGATTCGTCGACAAAGCGCGAGTTCGGATATTGCCGCTGCACCTGGTCGAACTGCGCCTTTGCTTCCGCATCCCGACCAACATAACTCAGAATGACCGCTTTCTGGTAAGATGCATAATCTTTGTCCGGTGCGTTCTGGGCAATGGCCTGATCGTAGTAACGCATGGCGTTTTCGTACTGTTTGGTGGCGAAATACGAATCAGCCAATCGAATCGTAGCGTCCTGTACCTGCGCTGCGTCTCCGGCACTACTGCCCCGGCTCACAAAATCGCGGAAATAGGTCTGGGCGCGGGCATAATCCTTTTTGTTGTAATACGCATAGCCTAGACCGTATAAACTTTTACTACCATAGTCGCCCGCATTTTTCGAGATGCTGGCGTAGAGCGGAATCGCCGTATCGTATTGTTTTCCGGCGGAGTAGGCTTCCGCTTTCCAGAACTGAGCGGCCTGCTGAAGCTCAGGATCGATCGGGAATTTCAACGATTTATCCAGATTGGCGACGGCCTGCGGGTACCGTTCCGCGTTAAAATCACTAACGCCCTGGCTATAGGTCAGTCGCTGGTAGGTCGCGTTGATCTTAGGCGTCTTCCGTTTTAACCCCTCAATGTAGGCAATGGCCGCGGGGTAATTATTGGAGGCAAAGTAGGCTTCACCGACCAGTTCATTGGCTTCATTCTCGAATTTACTATCGGGATACTGCTTCAGAAAAGCCGTGAGTTCTTTCACCGCATCGGACCCATTGTTCTGATCCAGTTGCAGTTTCGCGTGATTGAACCGGGCTTCCTCCTGAATCTCACGGTTAAACGAGAGCCGACCCGCCTGATCGAACGCGTTTAGCGCATAGGTTGGGTTCTGCGTCTGCAAATAACTAACTCCGAGCGTATAAGCCGCATATTGTGCCGTTGTATCTTTACCCCCCGCCAGCGATTTCAGCTGCGTGATCGCGTCATTGTAGGCGCCCGTACGAAAGAGCGACTGGCCATAGCGGAACTTCACGGCGCCCGGTGTTTTGGCGCCGGCGGCACTGATGTACTGTTTATAGTACGGAATCGCTTTGGCAAACTGGTTTTGCTGGTAATACACCTCAGCGGTAAACAGGGCTACTTCACTCAGCCCGGCACCATTATTTCGCCGGAGCAGGGGTTCGGTATAGGCGAGCAGGTCGTCGAACCGGCGCTGGCGATAGAGCGCATGGGCAATCCAGTTCGGAACCTGATCCTTGTAGATCGGGTTCGATTCGACGCGCCGGAAGTCGGCAACGGCTTCGTTGAAATTTTTATTCCTGAAATTAATGACACCGGCATAGTAGGATGCGGCCGGTGCATCGGTCGAACCGGGGTCTAGTTTTACCTCGTTGAGCAGGGGCAAGGCCCGCTGCAAATCCTGAGTGTTGTAATAGGAGAGGGCCAGTTGAAATTTAAATTTCGAATTGGCTCCACCCTGGGCAACGGCCTTTTCCAGGAACGAAATGGCTTTGGCGTAATCCTGGCGCGTATAATAGTACGTACCCAGATCGCCATACAACTGGCCGGCTTTGGGGTGCTCGCTGTGGTTTTTGACAAACCGGTCCACTAATACCTCCGCACCGGGTTCGTCGATATACAGACTGGTCAGGGCGATGTAGTATTCGGCCTCCACCGCGTTCTGATCGCTGGTATTGAGCAGCGTACGGGTGCCATCACCGCGACGGGGTTCAAGGTATTGCCGGAATTCGTAGCGGGCTGCGGCATAATTGCTTTTCTCGAACAGTTCCAGACCATTTCGGTAGTGATAGTCGGGTTCGGAGTAGCTCTGGGTTCGCTGGGCATGGGCCGGCAGCAGGGTAAGCAACCCAAGAATCAGGGAAAACGACAGCCAGTCCGGTAAAAATCGGAGCGTTTGGCATTGACCCAGTTGGGTGATTGAATAGGGCATAAACGAAATGAACGGTTGTGAATGCTTGGAATGCGTCGTAGCTTCGCCGATAAATTGGCAAATATCACGTCAAATCTGGACAAAAAACGAAGGTATTCCTGTTTCCGTATGAAAAAAAACGCCCGGCTCCTGTATTTACTTACTGTCTGGACATTTTTTGTTGTTTTTCCATCAACGGCCGCTCTCCGATTCGCTGATGACGAAAACCCACCCACTGCTTTGCCATCCATCACCTATGTGCTGTCCATGCCGGAACCGCAGACGCATTATTTTGACGTGGAGTTGCAGTTGAAAAATAGTGCAACCGCCACCAACGCGAAGAATAACGGCTATGTCGACATAAAAATGCCCGTCTGGACACCGGGCTCGTATCTGATTCGGGAATACGCTAAAAATGTTGAGGCTTTTACGGCCACCAGCACCGGAACGGATAAAATCGTACCAAGCGAAAAAATTCGCAAAAATACCTGGCGTGTCTACTCGACGGATGATAACCTCACGATTCGCTATCGGGTTTATGCCAATGAACTGACCGTTCGGACGAGTTTCATCGATATCGATCATGGATACGTAACCCCGGCCAGCATGTTCATGTACCACGATGCGTTGAAAAACCTGCCGCATCGCGTCATTGTCCAGCCCTATAAAGACTGGAAAGTCGTTACCACGGCACTGGAACCCGTTTCGAGTCCGACGGCCCGATATGCCGGCTTTACCTACGAAGCCCCCGATTACGATCTGCTGGTCGATTCGCCCATTGAGATCGGAAACCAGCGCACGTTTGGGTTTACGGCCTCCAATGTACCGCATACAGTGGCTATGTTCGGGGATGTGTACTATGATGAACAGCGGTTGGCGGCCGATTACAAGCGGGTTTGTGAGGCTGCCGCAACGGTCGTCGGGGAGCACCCCTGCAAACAGTATACGTTCATCGTTCACCATATTCCACAGGGGGGCGGGGGTCTGGAACACCTGAACTCGACTACACTCGAAACCTATCGGACTGCTTATTCGACCGAGACGAATTACAAAAACTTTCTGACACTGGTTGCCCACGAATATTTTCACCTCTGGAACGTGAAGCGTATCCGTCCGGTGGCACTCGGGCCGTTCGATTACGAGAATGAGAACTACACGCACATGCTCTGGTTGTCGGAGGGTTGTACGTCATTCTACGAGGATAACATCCTGCGCCGGGCCGGTTTTCACACGCCGGAGGCTTACCTGACCATTGTGGCCAACGACATTGGAACCATCGAGAATCAACCGGGAGTGCGCGTGCAGTCGGCGGCTGAATCAAGCTGGGATGCCTGGATAAAAGGGTATCGTCCGAACGAAAATTCGACCAATACGACCATCTCGTATTACAGCAAAGGAAGCGTATTGGGAACGCTGCTGAACCTGTCGATTCTGGCGGGCACGAATGGCGAGCGGAGCATGGACGATCTGATGCGCTATCTCTATACGGAATACTACAAGAAACAGAAGCGGGGCTTTACGGACGAGGAGTTTCGCAAGGCCGCCGAGCAGGTGGCTGGCCGTAAACTCGATGATTTCTTTACCATTGCGGTAAATAGCGCCGAGTCCATCAACTACAACGCCTATTTTGAACCGGTAGGCCTGCAATTAGCGAATGTCGCCAGTAAAACCCAGGATGGTTTCCTGGGTGCAGCAACGAGCCCGGCTAATGGCAAAGCAACCGTAACCAGCGTTCGGCGAGGATCAGCCGCGTATACCGATGGACTGAATGTAGGCGATGAGATCATTTCCGTGGATGGCCTTCGGGTCGGTGATGATCTGTTGCGGTTTGTCAGTGGTCGGCGCGTGGGTGATGTGCTCAAGGTGCTCGTCAACCGGTCGGGCATTCTTCGGGAATTAAGCATCACGTTGACCCAGAATCCGTTGGCCAGCTACCGACTCCAGCCACTGGCCAGTCAAACGCCTGCTCAGAAAGCGCTGTATAACAAATGGTTGTTTATCAAGTAGCGCTGAATTGCTAAACCAGCAAAAAAAGGCCAGGCACTTCGCCTGGCCTTTTTTTGCCATAATTCCTTAGCCTGTCCTACCTTTGTCCGCGCATCAACACGAATCAATGCCTCCACCGTTACGCTTTGAACTCACGACACCCGTTCAGGATGACCGGCCGGTTTATCTATCCGGTAACTTCTGTGATTGGTATCCCGATATCGACGCGTTCCGGTTGTGGCCGACGGAGTCGGGTGGGTATGCCCTCGATTTTCCGACGGGAGTACCCTTGCCCGATGTGCTGGAGTATAAATACACGCGGGGAGGCTGGGATCAGGCCGAACTGGATTCGGCAGGCGATGTGCCGCCGAATCGGATAAGCCGTCGAAAAATCGGTACCCGACGCGATTATGTGCCCCACTGGCGGTGGTTTGGCCGCTCCTTCAATCCGGACTTTTTGCCGAAACTTGGCCTGCTGGCCCCGGATTTTGCGATTCCGCAATTGGGAACGACGCGCCGGGTTCGCGTTTTAGTCCCTCATGACTATGATCACTCAACCAAACGGTATCCCGTGCTTTATCTCAATGACGGCCAGAATCTGATTGGGGCCGGGTCGGAATATGGTAGCTGGGAGATTGATCGTCGGCTGGCCGTGCTGGCATCGAGACACCACCACGAACTGATCGTGGTCGCCATCGATCATGGGGGCGTAAACCGGGTTCGTGAGTTTACCCCTGAGATGACAATGGCCGGAACCGGTGACGGTCGGAACTACCTGGATTTTCTGGTGCGAACGCTGAAGCCGTACATCGACTCGACATTTCGGTCGTTGCCGGATGCGGTCAACACCGGAATCGGTGGCAGTTCACTCGGGGGACTGATCAGCCTGTACGGTGGGCTTTTGCATCACCATATCTTCGGACGGCTGCTGGTTTTTTCGCCGTCGCTCTGGATTTCTAAAAACGTTTTGTCAGAAGCTGCCCGGTTCCGGGCTGCGGAACCGACAAAAATATACGCCTTTGGTGGCGCCAAGGAATCTAAATTCATGGTTCAAAGCCTGAAACAATTGATCGACGCATTCCGGAATTCGCCCGGCCGGAACCGCATCGAAACACAACTGCTTATTGATCCGAAAGGGCAGCATAGTGAATCATATTGGGGCCGTGAGTTTCCGAACGCCGTGGAATGGCTATATTTCGGCACAATGCCCTGAGTGAGGAAATGAAATGTAGCAACTGAATTTATCGCTTGACTTGCTATGCAGATTGTCGTACAGTCGCAGGCCGTTTCGGCGGATGCGCACATTATCCCGGTCCGTAAAACCGAGGAGTTAGCCGAAACACTACGTGCGATCGCGGACGCACATGGATTGCCCGCGTCGATCCTACAGGCAGATTTTAACGCTGATTTTCAGGAGTTTTTGCCGATCTATCAGCCCGGCGGTCAACGCACCTATTTGCTTGGCCTTGGAGAAAAGCCCGAATCGATCGACTGGCTTAAAGCCTTTCGAAAACTGTTTTTTACCCAGAAAGACCGATTGCCACAGCAGGTTAGCGTGGCAATGACGGCTTTTGACGGGGAAGTTGTCGAAGCAGTTGTGCTGGGTATTCGCGCAGGCGGCTACGATCTTCGGCTCTATCAAACCGAGAAGAACGATCCGTCGGCCTTTTACGCAGCCGATGGAGTTCTTACCCTCCATCTTACCGAGGATTCACTGGAGGAGGCACGACAGGCGCTTACACAGGCGGAAGCCATAGCGCAGACGCAGCGCGAAATGCTTGACCTGATGAATGCGCCTGCTAATTATAAAAATCCGCAGACACTGGCCAACTGGACCCGTCAGTCGGGTCTGACTCATGGCTACGCCGTGACGATTCTCGACAAAGCCGAACTCGAACGGCAGGGGCTGGGGGCTTTACTCAGCGTGAGCCAGGGGAGTGAGGTTCCACCCGTATTGATCATTGCGGAGTATAAACCTGACGTGACCGATCAACCGGCGGATCAGCCCCTGCCTACAGTGGGTCTGGTCGGGAAGGGTGTTACGTTCGATACCGGTGGTATATCAATTAAGACGTCGGCCAGCATGCACCTCATGAAAAGCGATATGGGGGGCGCAGCGGCTGTGCTGGGTACGGTTGAGGTCGCGGCTAAATTGAAACTGCCCGTTCATGTGATTGGGATTGTCCCATCGACGGAAAACAGCGTCGATGGGCGTTCGACCAAACCGGGGGACGTCATTACGTCGTACAGTGGCAAAACCATTGAAATCATTGATACCGATGCCGAAGGGCGGGTGATCCTGGCGGATGGGCTGGGGTATATGGTTCGTAATTTTAAACCCGACGTACTGATCGACCTGGCTACATTGACGGGAAGTGTCATTGCCGCGCTTGGTTACCACGCAGCTGGACTCTTTACCCCGAATGATGCATTGGCCGCTGAACTCACAGCTGCCGCTGATCAGACGGGAGAACGTATCTGGCGGATGCCCGTCTGGGATGTCTACAAAGAAGACATTAAATCAGACGTGGCCGATCTGAAAAACTTTAGCGGAAAACCCATTGCCGGGTCCATTAGTGCGGCCAAGTTTCTGGAAGTATTTTCCGAGAAGCACCCTGCCTGGGCACATCTCGATATTGCCGGCATGGCCTTTGCGGATACCGAATTCGGTTCACAGAAAAATGCCACTGGATTCGGCATCCGGCTGCTGATCGATTATCTGCAACGATTGACAGAACGTAAGTAGCTGGTTGTCGGAGCGTCATTTACTAATTGGCCGGCCTGGACGTGCATAGAGACAACAAAATCCTTCCGTGAATAGAAAACAGCGTTGAATAGACAGAAAACAGTTTGCTTTTCTTTATCTTTTTGGCATCCAAACTACATATTCTATGGGTTCGCTGTCATTTTTGTGCATTGCCACCTTTTTCAAGGGAGAGGAGTTCATGCGCACCTGCAAAGCGTTAGGCAATACGGTTTATCTGATAACCGATCAGAAATTAGCGGATAAAGACTGGCCCCGCGACGCAATCGACGAGTTTTTCTTCCTGCAATCACCCAGTAACTCCTCCGACAGTCTGGATCAGCTGATAGCGGGACTGGCGCATGTGATGCATACCCGTTCGATCGATCGGGTTGTGGCGCTGGATGACTTCGACGTGGAGAAGGGAGCACTCATTCGGGAAACGTTCAGGATTCCGGGAATGGGGCAGACAACCGCCCGGTTCTTTCGGGATAAGCTGGCGATGCGCATGCGGGCGGCCGCCGATGGTATTCGGGTCCCGGCCTTTTGTGCCCTGTTTCACGATGAGACGATTACCCGTTTCCTGCAATCGACCGAAGCGCCCTGGCTCATCAAACCCCGTTCGGAAGCGTCGGCTACCGGTATTCAGAAGGTAAATTCCCTGGACGAAGCCTGGTCGGTGCTTCACCGGCTGGGTGATCGGAGGCATGAATTCCTGATCGAACAGTTTAAGCCCGGTCGGGTCTACCACGTCGATTCGCTGTCGTACGACGGACAGGTTGTCTTCACCCGAGCCAGTAAATACCTGGCAACCCCCATGGAGGTTGCCCACGGAGGGGGCGTTTTCCGAACCATAAACATCGCCCCCGATTCGCCCGAAACAGAACCGCTGTATGCCCTGAATACCCGGGTTATGAATGCGTTTGGTATGCGGCATAGCGCGTCGCATTCAGAGTTTATTCTGGGCGACCATGATGGTGAACTGTATTTTCTGGAAACGGCCTCGCGGGTAGGCGGAGCGCACATTGCCGAGATGGTCGAAGCGGCTTCCGGCATTAACCTCTGGCGGGAATGGGCAATTCTGGAAGATGCTGTCGCGCGGGGAAAAACCTACGAGGTTCCGGCCGATCAGCCGCAGTACGCCGGTTTGATCGTCTCCCTGGCGCGGCAGCAGTGGCCTGATCAGTCGCGGTTTGCGGACCCCGAAATCTGGTGGCGCATGAACCGTGAATACCATGTAGGCCTGATCGTTCGCTCCGGGCAGCCCGCCCGTATCCAGGAATTGCTCGACGACTACATGCACCGCATTTACGCTGAATTCCATGCATCAGCCCCAGTACCCGATAAACCGACGAGTTAAGGATTCGTTTCTGGTTTTCAGTGGGGGCGTGCTGATGCCTGAGCCTGTTCAAACGTCAACCTACAAAACGCCATTCCGCTCCCCGGTGGCCTGCCAGTCGGCGTCCATCTGCTGAAACCGCTGAGCAACAGTGGCTAAAAACGTGTCGTCGAGCATCGTCGAAACGTCGTCGGTTTCGGTCAGATCCATCTCGCTGATTTTATAAGTCTGTTCATAGGGGCCTGCTTCAATCTTGACAATATATTTGCTGTTCCAGGCATAGAGGCCAATGCGGAACTGGGAATGCGGAATATCCTGAACGAAGCGCATGTGTTAACGACTTATGACGAATGAATACGGTAGACTGTAAAATAAGTACAGAATGGGCAGATGGTCGGGATCTGTCTGCAAAAATAAGGAAGGATTCCCTGCGCTTCTTTTTCTTTTTAGTAGCCAGTATCGGCTGTTCATGCTTTATACCATCGTGTACGAAGGATACCGACGAAGCAGCTCAGTTTTTTTTGCGGGGGAATGTACAACTGCAAAAGCGGGAATATCGGGAGGCCATTCGGTTTTACTCGGAAGCGCTGAATAAAAAGCCGGATTTTGCGGATGCGTTCAATAACCGGGGACTGGCCAGATTCCGGAATGACGATCGCGAAGGAGCCCTGGCCGACTATACCCGTGCCATTCAGGCCGACCCCGATTTTGCCGCAGCGTACCTGAATCGTGCAGAAGTATTGCTCGAAACGGGTGATGCGTCGGGTAGCCTGGCTGATCTGCAACGCATTGAGAAAGAATACCGCGACTCCACCAACTACCAGACCCGGCTGGGCGATGCGTATGTTCGGCTCAACAAGGCGTCACAGGCCCAGGCGGCCTATGACCGTGCCCTCCAGCTCGATGCCCGTAACAGCGAAGCACTGACCAATCGGGGTGCCTACTATTTTAGCCAGAAAGCCTACGAGCAGGCCCGTCAGGATATCGATCAGGCTTTACAACTGAATCCGAAACAGGACGCTGCGCTCAATAACCGAAGCCTGCTCCTGGCGCGGGAGGGGAAATTTACCGATGCACTGGGGTTTGTCAACCGGGCCTTGTCGGCCAAACCGAATCAACCGTATTACCTCAATAACAAGGCGTATCTGTTGCTGATGCTGAAGCGACCCACTGAAGCACTGCCGCTGGTGCAGGAATCCCTTCGACTTGATGCGTCGAATGCCTGGGCCCATCGGACGCTTGGCATCTTTTACCTGAACCAGAAACAGTCGTCGCAGGCTCTGAGCGAATTCAGGCAGGCCGAAAAACTGGATGCCTCCGTCGATCAATTGTATTATTACCTGGGAATGGCTGAATTGGCCCTCGGCAATCAGGCCGGTGCCTGCGAAGCCTGGCAACGGGGCGAATCGGCGGGTGACGAGCAGGCGCGTAGCGAACGGTCGGCGCGTTGCCGATAGGAGCAGAGGCAATGTACAAACCCGAAGCCGCAGATTCCTGCCGGTTTGTTGATAATTTATTTGAATCCTGTAACTTTGGGTATGTCAACGATCGAAACACTTGAAGACTTCTACCAGCGAAAAATGAACTGGTTACCTGATACGCTCCAGCAGGATATTGGTCATTTTAACGTATTTCGCCTGGAAGATTGCATCGGGCCCCACAGCACGCCAGTTGTTTATAGTCGCCGGGACTTTTATAAAATTACCCTGATTCGCGGCCGAAATGTCTATCATTACGCGGATAAAAGCATCGAAATCGCCGGAACAACGCTGATGTTCTTCAATCCACAGGTCCCTTATTCCTGGGAATCGCTGTCCGACGATAAAACGGGCTATTTCTGTATTTTTAAAGAAGCCTATTTTACCGAGAAGATTCGGGGCAGCCTGAACGAACTGCCGATGTTTGTTATGGGGGGAAAGCCAACGTATTTACTGGACGAGCGTCAGGATGAACACGTCAGTGGTATTTTTAAGCGGATGCTGGGGGAAATCAGTTCGGATTACCGATTCAAATACGATCTGTTGCGAAATTACGTCACAGAGCTTATCCATTATGCCCTGAAACTGGAACCATCTGAAACCCTCTACCAGCACCCGGACGCGAACTCCCGGATCACCGCCGTTTTTACCGAATTACTCGAACGGCAGTTTCCGATCGAATCACCCTCACAACGGTTCATGCTCCGATCGGCTGCCGATTATGCGCAGCGTCTGGCGGTCCACGTAAATCACCTGAACCGGGCCATCCGGGCAACCACCGGCAAAACAACCACCGAGCATATATCCGAACGGATTGTCAGTGAGGCCGGGGCGTTATTGAAGCATACGAACTGGAACATTGCCGAAATCAGTTACAGTCTGGGTTTTGAAGAACCGTCGCATTTCAACAATTTCTTCAAAAAACATACACAGCTCACCCCATCCGCATTTCGAATTGTTTGAATTTCGCAAGCATCTGCTTGACTAAGGCTATCCCATGCTTACCAGACCAGCCTACTTTTGTCCGGTCAAACGAATCAATTTATGGACAACAGAAAAGTGTGGTTTATTACCGGGGCCTCAAAAGGGCTGGGGTTGAGTCTGGTCAGGCATTTACTGGCCGCTGGCGAATTCGTAGCGGCAACATCCAGGAATCGGGATGCACTCATTCGGGCTATTGGCGCAGAAACCAACCAATTTCTTCCCATGGCCGTTGATCTGAACAATGAAGGGAGTGTTGCCGACGCCATTCAGCAAACCACAGTCCGATTTGGCCGGGTTGATGTGGTGGTCAATAATGCCGGTTATGGGATTGGAGGGAGTATTGAAGAACTGACCGATCAGGAAACACGGGAAAGTTTTGCCATCAATGTGTTCGGCATGTTGAACGTAATCCGGGCTGTATTGCCCCAGTTACGAAAGCAGCACTCGGGCCACATCATCAATATCTCATCCATTGCGGGCCTAACGGCAACTACCGGCTGGGCTATTTATGGAGCGACAAAATATGCGGTAGTGGGGCTTTCGGAAGTGTTGGCTGCTGATGTTCGTTCCTTCGGTATAAAGGTCACGGTCGTTGCGCCGGGGGCATTCAGAACCAGTTTCCTGAGTGCGGAGTCACTGGTGATCGCCAGCAATCCGATTGACGCCTATCAGGACGTTCGCGTTTCCCATGCCCGATACCGTCAGCTGGACGGTTTACAGGCCGGCGACCCGGAAAAAGCAGCGATGGCGCTGATTCAACTGGCAGCGGTACCTGATCCTCCGCTCTATCTGTTGCTGGGTTCCGACGCTTATGAGCGGGCTTTTCGAAAACTGGATAACCTGCGTGAGGAGTTTAAACGCTGGGAAGGGTTAACCCAATCGACGGATTTTGAAACAAGGGTGGGGGTGTAAAGCCAAATAACCAAGCTGCAAACCTGTTTGACGATCCCGGCCAGTCTGCGGATTGGCCGGGATCGGTTGATGGGTATTACTTGAGGTGCGCCCGAAGCATCCAGGCTATTTTTTCGTGTTTTTCCAGCAGTCCCGTCACAAAATCACCCGTCCCGGCATCCTTGTGGGCGTCCTGAAATTCATCAATATTGCCCCGGATGAATTCAATGATGCTTTCGTGGTCGTTCAACAGTTTTTTGATGAGGCTGCGGCTGTCATTACCATCCTCGTCCTGCTCCGTTAGATGTGTCAGTTGCAGGAAATTTTTTAACGTAGCGGGGGCATAATGACCTAACTGCCGGATCCGTTCGGCCACATCGTCGACGATCTCAGCCGATTGCTGGTAGAGTTCTTCAAAGTAGAGGTGAACCGAATGAAAGTCCATCCCTTCCAGATTCCAGTGGGCGTTGAGGGTTTTGGTGTACAGGACAAACTCATCGGCCAGGAGTTTGGCTAATTGATGGGCAACTACTTCCCGATTTTCCGGAGAAATACCAATGTTTGTTTTCATGGGCAACGATACTGTTTTAGCGTGTTTGTAGTGAATCGGTTTAGCCCATAAACTTACTGCATTTATTAGCTAATTCGTACTGGTAGTGCCAATACAACGTGTTTTTCCAGTGCATCATGAAACCAGACTCACTATCGACTGATTGAAAAACCATATTTTTTTGCAAAAAATCACCAAACAACTATAACTATAGTTGTAGTTTTAATCCCAGTTCACCAATAGCTGATTTATAGGCTAAAAACTGATCCTGATTCGTATGCTTATCCGTTGAAATCTCCAGCAGTTTTGCCTGTGGACTGCTGGCAAAAAAATCGGGTAGGAGGGATCGCAATTCGTCCAGGGTAGTGCAGATCTGATATGAAATCCGGGCATCGTCTGCGGTATTTCGGGCCGTGTACCCGTGGGGCGTTTCAAAATACGTTTCCAGCTCCGGTTGTCGGCTGGGTCCGTCGATGATCCGGAAAATATGCCCGCTATCGTTATTCAGGAGCACAATTCGCAGATTAGGCGGCACGGGAGCCGACCATAGGGCGTTTCGATCATAAAAAAAGGCAACATCGCCAACTAGCAGCGTAACGATCCGGTCCGTCATCAGGGCGGCACCGACTGCCGTACTAAGGCAGCCGTCGATACCACTGACTCCCCGATTGGCCGAAACCTGAATCTGCAAGGACTGATCGACTCCGCAGAGATTGGCGTAGCGTACGGGCATACTGTTGGCCAGATGCAGGATCGATTGGGCGGGTAACTGGTCCAGCACAGTCTGTACCGCCGACCAGTCCGTGAGTTGGGCATCCGAACCGGCAATGGTTTGGTAAACAAGACGGGTAGCCTGTCGATCGGCGGTTTGCCACTGGTTCAGAAATTCATGCGAGGCATCGTCTTCATCGCCCTGCAAAAAACGCTGAAAATCCAGGTCCGCCACTAATTTCTGTAAAAAAGGGAGAGGTTCTGCGGGGATAAGGGTTGTCAGGCTTTGAAACGAATCGTTGATGCGATCGACGGTTGGTTGAATGTGCCAGTGGCGATGCGCTGGAAACCGGCGGAAAAATGTTTTCAGATTCCGGGTCAGGAACGAATTACCCAGGGTGATGAGCAGATCCGGTCGAAGCGATTCGCCCAATGCGTCGTCCAGTCCCGACAGGAACGTATCCGAATGCGTAATGAACAGGCCATTGCGGGCTGTGTTACTGACAATCTCGCCAACAATGGGTACGCCCATCTCCTCGCTGATTTGTTGCAGGCAGGTCAGCAAATCCGGATCATACGGAAGCTGTCCTACAGCCAGCAGTATTCGTTCATTGCGTTCCCATTCGTTGAGTAACTCATGCCAGACTTCGGGTGGCAATGTTGGTTGAGCAGGGAGGGAATCGATGAGTCGTACCTTTTCGTACTGGTAGCGTTCATCGGCCGTTGGATAAAACGGTTCACGAAGCGGCACATTGATATGAACGGGCCCCGATGGAGCCAGCCGACAAAGGTTGACGGCTTCATTGAGGGATCGCTCTATAAACCATCGGGCATCGGGATGGCTATAATCGGCGGGGAGATCATAACTACGTTTTACGTGCGATCCGAACAGATTAACCTGATCGATCGTCTGCCCATCCTGCTGGTGCAGCCATTCGTGGGGCCGGTCAGCCGTCAGGAGCAGGAGTGGAATCCGTTGAAAATAAGCCTCCACCACGGCTGGTGCCAGGTTGTAGACCGCACTGCCCGATGTGCAGATGATCGCCACCGGGTTTCGGCTTTGCTGGGCCATCCCCAGGGCGACAAAGCCCGCTGACCGCTCGTCGGCCATCACGCGGACCCGTAGCCGGGGATGCCGGGCAACGGCCAGCGTCAGCGGTGCCGACCGGGAACCTGGCGACACCACTACATCCGTAATACCTTTCTGGCTGAGCAGTTCGGCAATGTTCACAATGGGTTGAAGAACTGGCATACGAGTAAGATCTGAACGTTCGGGCTGCAAACATAACCATTGAATCGGGACTCATCCGGCCATCTGTCGCAGATTTTACGTTACTTTGTTTAGAAGACACTGGCTGATCGGTACCCTGGATAAACGAAGCAGTCAATGTCTGCGTTATAGTCTACGAAAATCATCCCTACCTCATGAACCGTATAACATTCGACAACGAGGGCGAAATTCGGGTAAAGTCACTGGCGGGTGCCGTTATTATCAATGTACTGCTGGTGGCTATCTTATTACTCGTTCACCTGTCACAAACGATCCCGAATCCGCCCCCGATTCAATTCGTGGAGGTCAACTTTGGCACTGACTCCAGAGGGAGCGGTCGCATTCAGACCTATAACAAGGCCTCTGACTCGCCCAATCCTGAGAACGTAAAAGCGGCCGAAAAAAGGCCGAACCCGAAAGTGAACACGACTCCCCGGCTGGAAAAGAGCCGCCCAACGCCAGTCCCCAAAGTTGAGGAGGCCAAACCGGCTAAAACAGCCTCCGAAAAGCCAATCATTGCGAGTAAAACTGAGAGCCCCGTTACAACACCCGAACGACCCGAGCCCAAACGGGTTGAAACCTCGAAAGCGGCTCCCGTTGAAAAGCCTGCCCCCCCGGCACCGCCCAAAAAGGTAGAGACCGTCAATAACGATGCCCTGTTCAAAAAATCATCGGGTGGGGGGGGCTCGAATGGTACGGTTGGGAAAGCCTCCGGAACCGGTGGGAATAATAATGGCGATGACGCGAGTGGGGTTGGGGATAAAGGGAATCCGAATGGTAAGATTGATGCCAAAAGCCTGTATGGTACCCCTGGAGGAGCCGCTACCGGTGTGGCATTCGATGTGTCGGGTTGGTCAATGGCCAGCCGTCCGGCGGTGAATGATGACTCCGATGAGACAGGGAAGATTATTTTCAAAATCACTGTGGATGGCGATGGCGAAATTATACGGGTACAGCAACAGCAGTCTACTGTGAGCCCCGCTGTAGCGGAGCAGTATCGGAAAGCTGTACAACGGTTGAGGCTAAAGCCGAAAGGGGGCTCTACTCCGCCCACCTCTACCGGGACCATAACATTCATTATTAAGGCAAAAGATTAATGCAGTACCAGGAAGCACTCGACTATCTATACAGTCGGCTCCCCGTTTTTCACCGGATTGGCCCCATAGCACTCAAACCTGGCCTGGACAATACCCTAAGGCTATGTGAAGCGTTGGGCAATCCGCAACACCAGTTCAGGAGTATTCACGTAGCCGGAACGAATGGCAAAGGCAGTACCTCGCACATGCTGGCGGCCATCTACCAATCGGCGGGCTACCGGGTTGGTTTATATACATCGCCCCATTTAAAATCATTCACCGAGCGTATCCGTCTCGATGGACAGCCCATTGCTGAGGACGAAGTGGCTTTGTTTGTGACCACCCACCAGTCATTAATCGAATCCATCGAGCCATCGTTTTTTGAGGTGACGGTTGCCATGGCCTTCGACTACTTCGCGCGTCAGCAGCCCGACGTTGCCATTATTGAGGTAGGACTGGGCGGTCGTCTGGATTCGACGAACGTGATTACTCCCTTAGCATCCGTCATTACGAACATTGGCCTTGATCATACAGACATTCTGGGGGATACACTCCCAAAAATTGCCCGTGAAAAAGCCGGTATTACTAAAGCGGGTATACCGTTGATCATCGGAGAGACCCAGTCAGAAACGACACCTGTATTTACCGAAATTGCTAATCAACTAAAGGCACCTATTGTCTTTGCCGATCAGCTGTATACGGTTGCCGATGCTGGCCTGTCGGACGGGGTGAGGAATATCCGGGTCCAATCCGGCGACGGAGAAACTCTGTCCTATACGCTGGATTTAACGGGCGGTTATCAGCTGCTTAATGTAGCGACGGCTCTGGCGACAGTTCAGGCCCTACAATCGATTCTACCCGTATCCACGGAGTCCATTCAAACCGGTCTACAAGCGGTTGTGCCGTTAACCGGTCTGAATGGTCGCTTTCAAACCCTTCATCAACAGCCACGGGTTATTGTCGATACGGCCCATAATAAACCCGGTCTGGAGGCATTGTTTACAACGATACAATCGATTCCGTTTGCCTCGTTGCGGCTTGTCATCGGGCTGGTTGCCGATAAAGACCGCACCGCTGTTCTGCTTAGTCTGCCCGAATCGGCCATCTATTACTTTTGTCAGGCGGATTCACCCCGTTCCTTACCAGCTGCTACTCTTCAGGCCGAAGCGGCTTCGCTGGGGCGCATGGGTACCACTTACCCGGATGTAAACAGGGCGCTGGCAGCCGCTTTACAACAAGCAACACCCGACGACCTGATCCTCGTTACGGGTAGTAATTATCACATTGCTGAATTAATCAAATTATAACAGTGACTCGTCGTAAACATCATTTCTTTCTGCAAAATGCAGAAAGCGAAAACGTTATTGAAGTTGGTAAACCCCTCTATAAAACGATCAAAGGGCGCTGGCGACAGGACTATTTTATAAATGACAGGCCAATTGTACTGGAGTTGGCCTGTGGGAAAGGGGAGTATACAATTGGATTAGCCCAGGCGTTCCCGGATACCAATTTTATCGGTGTCGATATAAAAGGGGATCGCATTGCCAGAGGCTCCAAAATAGCACAGACGCTTGGTTTAACGAACGTGGCTTTTCTGCGAACGGATATAAATTACCTTCAGGAATTTTTCGAAGAAGGGGAGGTCAATGAAATCTGGATCACCTTTCCGGACCCCCAGCCCCGGCCAAAACAGGACAAACATCGACTGACTCATCCTCGTTTTTTAGCGATCTATAAACAGCTACTTATCAGGGGTGGGACGATGCATTTAAAAACAGATAGCCCTGATTTATTTGCTTACAGTGTTGAGCAGATTAAACAATTTGGATGCAATGATTTACAATTGACAACTGACTTGTACCAGTCACCCTTAAACAAAATACACCTGGGAATAAAGACTAAGTACGAACAATTGTTTTTTGATAAAGGATTTACAATTAACTATTTACAATGTAAAATGGGTGTAATTTTGTAAATCACACCCATTTGTAAATTAGATTTAATATTGTTAATTAATGAATTTAATTCTACGATTGTAAATAGTATTCAATTTAATTAACATTTGTACTACTACTTAAACAACTTTGTAATTAAGTCAGCCACACGGCTTGAGTAACCAAACTCATTGTCGTACCAGCCAACAACTTTGGCCAGATTTCCATTGGTGGCTGTCAGTTTCGAATCGAAGATGCAGGAATGTGGATTGCCTACGATGTCAATCGATACGATTTCATCCACATTGTATTCCAGATAGCCTTTCAGGGTTGTTTCTGATGCTTCTTTGATTGCGTTATTGATTTCTTCTACAGTGACGTCACGCTTCAGAATGACCGTTAGATCGGTGAGCGAACCATCTGGTGTTGGTACACGCAGGGCGTTACCATCTAATTTCCCTTTTAATTGAGGCAAAACCAGACCTACCGCTTTGGCGGCACCCGTTGAGGTTGGAACGATCGATAAGGCCGCTGCCCGTGCCCGGCGCAGATCGGAGTGAGGAGCGTCCTGAAGATTCTGATCTGCCGTGTAAGCGTGGATGGTTGTCATGTACCCTTTTTCGATACCAAAAACATCATCCAGAACTTTTGCCATTGGAGCCAGGCAATTGGTCGTGCAGGAAGCGTTCGAAACGATCGTTTCTTCGCCAGTTAGTGTATCGTCATTAACGCCTAATACGACAGTAGGAATATTACCTTTAGCAGGTGCCGAAATAACTACTTTCTTAGCGCCTGCTGTCAGGTGTTGACCAGCCCCGGCTTCATCGACAAAACGCCCGGTTGATTCAAGAACGACATCAATGTTTAGTTCTTTCCAGGGAAGATTTTTAGGATCACGCTCTGCATAGGCATGAATGCGTGTTCCATTGACGGTAATACTATCTTTATCGGATTGTACAGTTCCTGAAAACCTACCGTGAACGGAATCATATTTTAACAGGTGTGCTAATGTTTCGTTATCTGTCAGGTCATTGATAGCAATAACCTCAATGTTTTCCTTGGCAAGTAATTGTCTGAACGAAAGACGACCGATTCGACCGAAGCCATTGATGGCAACGCGTATTTTTTCCATGAACTAAAAATAGGTTTGTTTTCGGCTCAAATATACGTATTAAAAAGGACGCTATAAAAAAACCTATTTTTAGTATATAGGAAGTATATTAGCAAAAATTAGAACTAATATTAGTATTTAAAGAGGATTTTTAGCATAAAACTATGAATTTACTAAAAATATGTTAGCATTTAAATAGATTTTGCTAATATAATTAGTATTTTATTTAGTATTTACTAAAGTTTTTACTATTGAAATTACTAAATAGGGTAGGGGTAATGTGTTTGCTAAAATCTTAAAATTTATTCTCTTTTTCATAAGGATTTATTTCTTTTTAATTCTTTAGTTATATCCAATAGAATCTTCTACTTACTAGCCTTTTCAATCAGAGGATCATACCCTTAGCCTCTTTTTTTTTCAATTGATATCAGTTCAGTTATAATACAAATATTTTCACCCAACTACATTATTTCCTTCGTATAAACGAGTTAATTGACCCATTAGCTATTAACCAAGACATTAGACTAGTAATACTAACATTATCTTTATTGCTGTAACTACTATTCATTAAAGCATTCTTTTTTAGTACATCCCTTACCCATTTACTTGCATCTAATCACTATTATTGGTAGTTTAATTGTTTTACAACTCTTGATTAAATTAGCATTGATCGTATTCCATAAGATGTTTATGTCTAACTCATCCGTGCGATATTCCCTTATTCTCAACTTTTTTCATCAGCCCCAAATGAGGATCGAGTGAGGGCTTTCGACCACATAGTCCCTTTACGAAAACGCCTTTCTCAAATTTGATCATCCTGACTATCGTCGTGACTAAACCCACTCTTCCCCTTATAACTATTTTCTATGGGTGGGTCTGACTCAATCTGGTTTATCGATGATTTATTAAATCTGCTTATAGCATAGGTCAGGAGCCAATGAGTATCCTTCGTTGATGTATCAGCCTGGATCTGGCTGTCAACTATTTTTACTTTGCTCCTTTACACCCATAATTACACAAACAACTTTCCTATGCATCTGGCATCATTTATGCTCTTAAGTTACACAGGACGGTCTTGTTAATAGCTCAATGCTTACGCACGTTCTGCATCGCTTTTGAAAAAATAATTGCCTATATTTAAACTATACGCGTTGAATCCTTATCTTTGAACCAAAAGAAAAAAGGGGTAGTATAATATTTATCAAATACAAAATTAAATTCTGTGCAAAAAATTATAATATTGATTATCAGATACTTATGAGCTTATATATAAACTTTTTCTTTACTTAAATGAATACCGAAATCGAGGCTATCTGGGCAAACAGAGATCTTTTAGCAGATCCTAATTCTATCCAGACGATCAAAAACGTAATTAATCAATTAGATAGGGGAGACCTCCGTGTAGCAAATCCCCCCGCCCATGAAAATGAAGACTGGACGGTGAACGAATGGGTAAAAAAAGCCATACTGCTCTATTTTATCAGTCAGCAGATGAAAGCCGAGGAGGTCGGTATTTTTTCATTTCATGACAAGATCCCATTAAAAAGTAATTTCGCCGACGCTAAAGTACGTGTCGTTCCGCCAGCGGTAGCACGATACGGATCCTATCAGGCACCCGGCGTAATCCTTATGCCATCCTATGTTAATATTGGCGCTTACGTCGATGAACGAACCATGGTCGATACCTGGGCAACAGTAGGAAGCTGCGCCCAGATCGGGAAAGATGTTCACCTCAGTGGCGGAGTCGGTATAGGGGGCGTACTGGAGCCACCCCAGGCAGCTCCGGTTATTATTGAGGATGGCGCATTTGTCGGCTCACGTTGTATTGTGGTAGAAGGTGCACGCATTGGGAAGCGGGCTGTCTTAGGAGCCGGCGTTACCATCACGGGTTCGTCAAAAATAATTGACGTGACGGGTACTAAACCAGTCGAATACAGAGGATACGTTCCTGCTAACTCTGTCGTTATCCCAGGAAGTTATGCTAAACAATTCCCGGCAGGTGAATTTCATGTTCCCTGTGCCATCATCATTGGACAGCGAAAAGAATCCACTGATTTGAAAACGTCGTTGAATGATGCACTCCGCGAGAATAATGTGTCAGTTTAACATTTCACTAGTTTACATTATATCAGATTACTATTTACATTAACCATTTACAACAATACCACAATTACTTATGTTAATTGTGGTATTGTAAATTTACATTTAAATTATTTATCCCTATATTTACTTTTATATTTGTATATACTATGGTTCTTCGAAAGCTCATGACAATTAATGACAAAATTAAACAGATCCTAATTGACAAGAATCTATCGCCGTCTTACTTCGCGGATGAAATTGGTGTACAGCGTTCCAGTATTTCTCATATTCTTTCGGGTCGTAATCGCCCTAGCTTCGATATTATTCAGAAAATAATTCGCCGTTTCCCTGAGCTAGGGTATGAGTGGATTATGGAAGAAGATAATCAGAACCACCTGAATCAGTCAGTTCCTTCTGGCTATTCAGATAGGGGCATACCACGGCCCTCGAATCAGGATCGGTCTGAACGATTCAGTACAAATACGCCTTATTCGACACCACCCCCCATCACGATTCGCAGCCAGCGGAACGAGATTCCGCCCAGTATACCAGCACCCGTTCTAACCCCTGATGGTGGAGATTACGCCCCAGTTCCCGCCACGACAGACAAGAAAGTAGAACGAATATTAATTTTTTATACCGACGGCTCGTTTCGGGAATACACCCCTTCAGGATCATAAATAATAAGTCTCCCACCTTGTCTGGGACGAAACGTATTATTTTTTTTGTTGATCAATCCATCAACTCCTCGTCGATCCTGTTCCTGTTTAACTCGTTCATCCTAACTCCTATGACCGAATACCAGACGCCTAAAGACCGTGCTTATACGGATACTCTCATTAATTCAGCTAAAAAAGAAGCTGCAGCTTTCTTAAACCTAAAACATACAGCCGAGCGAAAGGATGGTGTTATTCCCATCAAGTATCGGGAACTGATGTCAGTGGCGGTTGCCCTGACAACTCAATGCGCCTATTGCATTGAAGCCCACATCACCAATGCGGTTCAGGCAGGTGCTACTCGCGAAGAGATTGCCGAAACCGTTTTTATTGCGGCCGCGATACGGGCTGGCGGTGCGGTGGGCAATGGACTTATGGCGATGCGTCTTTTCGATGAAGCCAGCCAGGTAAACCCATAAGCTTTCTACTTTGTATACTTTCGTTTCAACTGTCGGCCACGTTGCGCACGCATTCATGTGTTAAAAAATAGTTGTGCATGATCACAACCGTATTTTTTACTCCCGATTTTATACGTTATGAAGCATTGAATGCCGAAAAATGACAGGTCTTGATTCGTCGCTGGTGCTCTCGTTCAACACCGTTTTTTTGTCTTATCGTGTGGCATACTACGTATTCATGTTAAGGAAATTCCGCCCATTTTTAGTGCGGTACAATCGGGTTGCTGTCTGCGTTTAGAATCCAATCAACTTGTTGATTATTGCACCAGGTTGGGATGACACTCTCTGAAATCAGTTACGGGAAAAGAAGCGCATCGCGTAAAGAAGTAAGTAAGATGACTAATTCCATTTTTACCAAATTTTACCGAAACAGATACTATATTCTTCATCCAGATTTAGCCGATGACGAATCAATAATCGATTGGTTTTTCGGTGAATTATCATCAAATTTTGCCAACAGGCGCGTAAAAAAACCGCATTGAGAGGCTCACAAGCCCATATTTAACCTAACTCCTTGTAAAGCAATACTTTAGTGTTCCACGTGGATAAGTTGTTGATAAGCCTGTGGATTACTCTCATTTATTTGTTGTATAATTTATATTATGTTAAGTAAAGTTTTTATTAAATAAGGTCGGCACCTGTCGATACCGACCTTATTCCCTATTCTTTCGTTTCGATGCAGGCGACTTTCTTCTCTTCGTACTGCTTCAGAATGTTCTGAAGATTCGTCAGGTTTTCGTTCAGATCTGCTTCGTCTTTTATTGACTTGGCTTTTGTAAAGTATGGTAAAGCTTGCTTGAATTTACCACAGACTTTACCGTCCAGCTCTTTTCCGTTTTTGCTGTATTCTGCCATGTCCATCTTATCGACCGACCGCTTCATTTCGACCGCTTCGTTAAAGTAAAAAACACCCAGGTTAAAGTTGGCATCGTAATTATTCGCATCGACGGCCATCGCTTTATTCAGGTAATCTTTCTCCAGTTTCTTTTCTTCGGCCAGTTTTTGCTTCAAATCCGTCAGCTTCTTCTCACCCTCGGACGCTGCCGACGCATTGGCTGCGGCTGCTTTAGCTTCCGTTTCCAGCTGGGCAATGGTTGCTTTCTGATCCGTCGACTTTTTCTGAACATCGGCCAGCTGGCGTTTCAGATCGGCGTTTTTCGGTTGCTTTTTAATTAAACCACTCAACCGGGTTACCTCGCCGTTATAAGTATCAAGCAGTGCTTTCGCATCGGCCAGTTGCTTACCGGCATTACTTCCCTTTTTTGTTTCACCCTCCAGCTTACGAACCTCTTCGTTTGTTTTATCGGCAACATTATGATAGACAATCGATAAGTTCACCAGATTCTGAACATTGCTGGGATCTTTCTCAACCATTTGCTTCATACCCGTAATGGCTTCATCCATCCGGTTTGTGGTCAGCATAATATTGATCTTCTCGTTCCCCAGATCCTTGTTGTTGGGGGCCATGGCAATGGCTTTGTCCAGCGTAGCCAGAGCTTTGTCAATTTCATTGTCGCTCCGGTACAGCATGGCCAGCGAACCATAGATTGACGCATCTTTCCCCCCACCGGCAATGTATTTCTCCAGTTGGGTTTTAGCCGTTGCGTTGTCTTTCACCTGCTGGGCGGCAATGGCTGTATACAAGGGAGCCAGCGTATCTTTCGGATTGATATCACCCGCCATCGTCATTGCCTTGATGGCATCCGGATAACTCTTCGCCTGGAATTTAGCGACCCCCTGCTGCATGAAGGCACCGTATAAAGCCTGCCCCTTTAACGCTTCTTCTGCCTCTTTTGCCAATTTACCCGGACCACCTTTCTTGTCTTTATCCAGTTCGATTACCTTCTTGAATGCTTCGTAAGCCGTTGTGGCGGCACTGGAGTCGATGCGGATATACTGACCAGCGATGTTCTGGTAGGTTTTGGCCCGATCCATCCAGGTGCTGGCTTTGGCCGCACTTTTCGCATCGGCAATATCCTTGTCGCTTTTCTCCTTATCTTTCTTGACGGCATCCATCGCGGCAGCATCCAACGTAGCAGCTGCCCCACCCTGGTTCTGAGCATGTACTCCTGCAGACAGGCAACAGGCTATAAGAACTACAAAAACTGATTTCATGTGTAAAATGGGGTTGTGTTTATTTTTCAGGAACGAAATTACGGAATCTGTCTGTATAAGCATGACCACCCGTAAATTGTTTGAGCCGCCGGGCTGATTCGAGTGTCAGCACCGACGGCTCATACCGCTCAACGTAAGCGATTTATACCGATTTATTCTGTTATTTCTTCCGTATCGGCCGAAGCCACGTCTTCAACTTCTTCCTGCTTGATTTTCGTTACGGACGATATTTCGTCGCCATCACGAAGACTGATCAAACGAACACCCTGGGTATTTCGCCCAATCACGCTGATCTCATTAACCGGTGTCCGGATGGCAATTCCCGATCGATTGATAATCATCAGGTCATCGTTATCTGCCACATCGAGTACGGCCACTAACCGCCCAACCTTTTCGGTCACTTTTAACGTGCCAACTCCTTTGGCACCCCGGTTTGTCACCCGGTATCCATCGATCGCCGAGCGTTTGCCGTAGCCTTTCTCCGAAACGACCAGCAACTGGGCATCCGCCGACGCAATGCAAACCATGCCGATCACGTGATCCGTTTTGTCTTCGTCATCCAGCGAAATACCCCGGACACCAGCCGCCGTACGGCCCATCGGGCGAACACGGCTTTCGTGGAAACGGACCGCCTTCCCGGCACTCGATGCGATAACAATATCGTTGTCGCCGTTTGTCAGACACACACCCAGCAGTTGATCGTCCTCATCGATCGTGATGGCAATGATACCATTCTGACGCGGCCGGGAGTAGGCCTCCAGCATGGTCTTCTTGATGGTGCCCTTCCGCGTACACATCACAAGGTAATTATTGTTGATGTAGTCCTCGTTTTTCAGATCCGTTACGTTGATAACGGCCCGTACCTTATCGTCGGATTCGATATTGATAAAGTTAGCCAGTGGCCGACCCTTCGACAGGCGGGACCCCTCCGGCAGTTCGTAAACGGGCAGCCAGTACAACCGACCCTTCTGTGTAAAAGCCAGCAGTGTGTTATGCATGGTAGCCGTAAAGAGGTGTTCCGTAAAGTCTTCCTCTTTGGTAGCCGCAGCCTTCGCTCCTACTCCACCCCGTCCCTGCGACCGGTATTCGGTGGTTGGCGTCCGCTTGATATACCCTTCGTGCGAGATCGTAATGATCATGTCCTCATCGGCAATCAGCGACAGGTCACTGATATTCCCATCACCGAGGGGGTTGATCTGCGTCCGGCGTTCGTCCCCGTAGCGGGCCCGAATATCGATCAGTTCATCTTTGATAACCTGCCGTTTCCGTTCTTCATTCGCCAGAATCGCTTTCAGATCGGCAATCACGCTCATCAGCTCGTCGTATTCCGCCTGTAGCTTGTCGCGTTCCAGACCAGTCAGCCGTTGCAGACGCATTTCCAGGATCGCTTTCGCCTGAAGATCGCTCAGGGAGAACTGCTGCATCAGACCGGTGCGGGCTACTTCCGGATCACGCGATGAACGGATCAGGTTAATAACCGCATCGATATTGTCCAGGGCAATCAGTAACCCTTCCAGGATATGCGCCCGTTTCTCAGCCTCACGAAGTTCGTACTGCGTCCGTCGGGTAACTACCTCGAACCGATGCTCGACGTAATACTTCATCATATCCTTCAGGTTGAGCAACATCGGCCGCCCTTTCACGAGCGCGACATTGTTGATGCTGAAGGACGATTGCAGCGCAGTATGTTTATAGAGGTTGTTCAGAACAACGTTCGGTATGGCATCTTTACGGAGGTCATATACGACCCGAAGGCCATCCCGGTCCGACTCATCCCGGAAGGCCATAATGCCTTCGATCTTTTTATCATTGATCAGCTCAGCCGTTTTCTCGAGCATCACCGCTTTATTGACCATGTACGGCACATCCGTGACAATGATCTGGGTTTTACCGCGATTTTCTTCGATGGTTGCGTTGGCACGCATGACCACCCGACCGCGACCGGTCTTAAAGGCCGACTTAACGCCCTCCATGCCATAAATGGTTGCCCCCGTCGGAAAATCGGGTGCTTTGACGAACTGCATCAGTTCTTCAATCGTGATCTCGTTATTGTCGAGATAGGCAATGATGCCATCGACAACTTCGGTCAGGTTGTGGGGAGCCATGTTGGTCGCCATCCCGACCGCGATACCCGACGAGCCGTTGAGCAGCAGGTTGGGCAACTTAGCCGGCATCACCGACGGCTCCTGAAGCGAATCGTCGAAGTTGGGTTGAAAATCAACCGTTTCCTTATAAATATCGGTCAGCAACTCTTCAGCAATCCGCTTTAACCGGGCTTCGGTATACCGCATTGCCGCTGGTGAGTCGCCGTCAATGGACCCAAAGTTACCCTGACCGTCCACGAGTGGATACCGCAACGACCAGTCCTGGGCCATACGGACCATGGTGTCGTAAACGGATGAGTCACCGTGCGGGTGGTATTTACCCAATACTTCCCCCACAATACGGGCCGATTTCTTATGGGGCTTATTGTAGTTAACGCCCAGTTCGGCCATGCCAAATAACACCCGACGGTGAACCGGCTTCAAACCGTCACGAACGTCTGGAAGGGCACGCGAGATGATAACCGACATTGAATAATCAATGTAGGCCCCACGCATTTCGTCCTCAATGTTAATGGGAATGATGTTACTGGGAGATTCGAGGTCGGGATTTTCTTCCGCCATGTTCAAGTTGGAGTTTCGCAGAAAATTACTATTCCGGCTCGCATACGATGTGCAGGCCGCTTTGTAGACAAATATACAAAATTTTTACAAGAAAAGCGAAATAATGCCGTAGAAACTGGCTATACTGACATAAAACAACTAAAATAATCCCATTCCTAAATCACCGGATCAACGCTGATCGGACCGGTTATTATCTAAACGAAATACAATTCTATTTCATCTAAAACATACCCCTGTACGAAACGATTTCCCGGAGTGCGTTCAAGTATTTGTCCGTAAAGCGCTTGCGGTTGAAATGCGTTGATTCCCCGTCAGGATTTGATACGCGGATCAAACAGAAACGGCTCCGTACGCTGTAGGGTAATGCGGCTAAATTCGGGATGAGCCGGATTGAGCAGGTAATTCCATTCGTTGGCGATGATCGCTGACGGAACCCGCAAAACCGCCGATCGGCCGCTCATCAGCCACTCCCCTCCTATCCGCTGACAGGCATCGTACTGCCCGAAGTCAAACCAGTCGGCGGGCAGCGTTTCCGGGAGCAGTTCCGTGATCAACACCGTGTCGGGAATAGCAATAACCATCACCCGAAAGGTATCCTGTAAGCCTTCGCCACTGCGGTGCACTACGTTCTCCAGACAGGCAAGCGCGCGCGTGGCAGCTGTATACAGCACGAACTGGCCCCGGCTGTTCCAGCGGGCCGCTCCTCCGGAGGCAACCAGCCGGTCGGCATAAATAGCTTTTGTAATTCGGTAGACAAGCATCAGGATCGTGCTGCAGGATTTCGGGCGGATTAGACTAAACAACGGCTTTGGCTGACTGCCTGAAGCTGGTGGGATTAACGCCCCTGTATTTCTTAAAGATCCGGTTCAGGTGACTCTTATCGGTAAAGCCGAACTCATCGGCGATTTCCTTAATGCGCATCTGACTGTGCACCAGGCGGTTCTCAACCAGTTTCAGCTTATAGTTCAGGATATACTGCTGTAGGGTTTCATGCGCATGTTTCTTAAAATAACGACCCAGATACGTTTCCGATAAGCCCAGGTGTGCACTGATTGCCTCCACCCGCAATTTCTCAGGATAGTAAATATTGGATTGAATGTACTGCAGGATGTCAATCGCTTTTTCTTCGCTGGTTTCATCGATAACCGCCGGAAACGCCTGCGAAATGTTCCGGGCGATGATCACCAGCAGGGTATTCACCAACTGCCCGATCAGTTCTTTATGATACAGATCCTTACGCAGATGCTCGTGCAGAATGATCTCCATCAGCTGCGCGACCGCCCGTTCGTCGGCTTCATTCCGGAGTAAACAACCGGGTTCATGGCGTGCGTTCTGTAAAATCAGCTCCAGTCGCTGAACCAGCCCGTTATCCTGTTTGGATGCCTGAATGTAACCGTTGTTAAACCGGATAAAGAAAAACCGCGAGGTTGTTTCGATCTTAAAGGTATGCGTGTCATTCGGTGCCACCAGAAACAGGTTACCCGGCCCGTAACGAACCTCGGTGTCATGAATGCACTGCCGACCGGTACCCGCCACGATATAAATCACCTCAAAAAAGGTATGCGCGTGTTTCCCACGGGGGCATACATCCATAAATTCTTTCAGGATCAGTTCGAAAGGCTCACGCAGATGGTCTTTTACCATAGCACAAATATACCCCAAAAGTATGTAAAAATACAACATAAAACGGGTATACACGCCGGATCTTTGTGGTGTTCAATCGGTCGGGATAACCGATCAAAAAAGCAACTGCACGATGAAAGCACTCATTCTGGAAGCGTACGACGCTCCCTTCCACCTAAGCGATATAGCCATGCCGGTAGCTGGTCCGGGACAGGTACTGGTCAAAATCAGCGCCAGTGGGGTCAATCCATTGGATCTGAAAATTAAAGCGGGGCAGGCCGCCCATGCGCAAACCCGGTTACCGGCCATATTAGGCATTGATATGGCTGGCGTGGTGGAAGACGTGGGTGCAGGCGTAACCGCTTTTAAACCAGGCGACGAGGTGTATGGTATGATCGGTGGTATTGCGGGTGTGCCGGGCTCACTGGCCGACTATGCAGCGGTCGATGCTGATCTGCTGGCCCCGAAGCCCGCCAATCTAACCAGTCGGGAAGCCGCGGCCTTGCCCTTATCCGTCATAACCGCCTGGGAAGGATTGGTAGACAGGGCTCATGTACACACCGGACAAACAGTATTGATTCAGGGCGGAGCAGGTGGCGTAGGCCATATTGCGGTGCAGCTAGCCATTGCCAGGGGAGCACAGGTGTTTGCAACGGTTGATCCGGCCCGGCACGACCTGATGAAAACGTACGGGGCTACGCCTATCGATTATACACGGCTCCCGGTCGATGCGTACGTACAGGAATTTACCGCTGGTGAAGGCTTTGACTGCATCCTGGATACCCTTGGCGGCCACATCCTAGATGATTCCTTTAAAGCAGTCAAACGCTATACCGGGCACGTGATCAGTATGTTGGGCTGGGGTACGCATAGTCTGGCACCATTGTCCTTTCGCGGGGCCACCTATTCCGGCGTCTTTACCTTATATCCGCTGATCTCGGGAAAAGGCCGGGCTCATCATGGTCAGATTCTCCGGGAAGCAACCGCTTTAGTTGAGGCTGGAAAGCTAAGACCCTTGGTCGATAAAAACCGGTATACGCGTGAAACGATAGCCGATGCGTATGCAGCACTCACGCAACGAACCGCCCAGGGGAAACTGATCATTGATATTGATCAGCCGGAAAGCTGACCGAAAAACAGGCCGACCGTATGCCTAGGCCAGATCGCCGTATTCGATACGGATTACTTCGTCCAGCACCAGATCGATGCCTCCCGAGGTATGCAACAGATCGAACGGCACCTGATTACCCAGGCCATAAGCCGGCTTATCCATCCACCGCCGGAATGAATCGGCGGCACCAAAAACGGATTCACCGGTTTGAAAGAGGGCCATGATTTTCAGGACTTTCTCACTATCCTGCGGATTCAGCTTCTTATGCTCCCGCTCGTACCGCTGAAACGTCTTGAGGGAGGTATCGAATACCTCCGCCAGTTGTTCGCGTTTATAGCCTGTCAGGTCGGCAATCTCGAAGAAACGAGTGGCTGGAACACCTTTAAGGGCGGAAAAAACGAGGGCGGTGCGGTCTTGAACGATCATGCGACAAACATAAGAAATTTGTCTGTGAAACACAGAAATTTGTCTGATAGTTCACGGGGATTTATTCTGAAAACTTAAGCACCCGCGAATCGTTTACTGATGACAATGCAATACAGCCAATCGAAAACGAGCAATACCCATGAAAATCAGCCTTGCAGTCTTCCCCTTTTGTCTGGCCCTTGGCCTTGCCCAGGCTAGTCAGGCTCAGTCAACCACGGGCGCTAAGAGTGGCGGGTCGACGGCCTCAACCGGAACCGGCTACCTCACCGAGGGGAAACGCCCCACGACCAGCGACCCAAACAGCATGACGATCGACGACGAAGGCGCTTCCCGCGCCTATATGTACGTTCCGCCCACCGCAGCCAAAAACCGATCGGCCTCACCCGACGGCTCTGGTGGTTCTACAGGACGGACTAAACCGGGCCAGTCGGCCACGAAACAGCCAACTCCCGACAGTGCAGGCCCTATAAACCAAAAAAAGCGGACGCTTAATTAAGCCAGCAGTTCCAGGACCGGCTTTCCCTTCCCATCCGGCGTTGTATAAAACGGGCGCTTCTCAATCTCATACTGGGTATCGGGCGGAATACCCAGCGCGTGGTAGATGGTCTGATGGATTCCATCGATACGAACCGGGTTTTCGATGGTTTTGCAGGGCCGTTCATCGGCAGTTTTGCCGTACACAAACCCTTTCTTGATTCCGCCCCCAAACAGGAGCACCGAGCAACCATCGGTAAAGTGCCGATGCATGCCGTAAAATTTCAGGTCAGACAGCACATCGGGCTGGTTAACCTGTTCCAGCACCTTAGCCCCCGGCCGCCCTTCAACCATCATATCCCGGCTAAATTCACTGGCCACAACGACCAGGGTACGATCCAGGTGCCCCGTTTTAGCCAGATCGGTAATCAACTGGGCAATCGGCCCATCGATCTGCTTCTTCATTTCTTCCAGGCGCGTATGGCCGTTCTCGTGCGTGTCCCACCCCTTGAACGGCTCGTATTCGGTCGTGACGCTGATGAAACGGGCACCCTGCTCGGTCAGCCGACGGGCCAGCAGACAACCCAGCCCAAACCGACCGGTATTGTACCGGTCATAACTGGCTTTGGGTTCCGTACTCAGATCAAAAGCCTTCGCTTCGGGGGAGTTCAGCAACCGGTAGGCCTGTTCCATCGATCGCCGGAGGGATTCTTTCTGGTAATCGCTCCCAAACTCGCCAACGGGGCTGTTGCTGATGAGTTCATTATACAACTGGTTCCGTCGCTCGAACCGCCGGGCGTCCATGCCGATTGGAGGCCGAACGCTCTCAAGGCCCTGGCTGGGATCGGGAATAAAAAACGGACCGAATTCATTCCCCAGAAAACCAGCTGTATGGAAGGCTTTCAGTTCTTCGCCTTCACCAACGGTAAAGCGCTGACCTATATCGACGAAGGCCGGAATCACCGGATTTTTCGGCCCCAGTTCCTTGGCAATCCAGGCACCGATGTGCGGAGCGGCCACGGTTTGCGGAGGCTCGTAACAGGTATGCCAGTGGTATTGATGCCGCGAATGAAGAATATGCCCCATATCGGCCGCCACATACGAGCGAATCAGGGTACCCTTATCCATAACGCGACCGATGCTCTGGAGACCATCCGAAAAATGAATGCCATCCAGAACGGTCGGGACTGATTTGAACGTACTCAATACCCGATTCCCGGCCATGCCTTTCTCGAAGGGCGTGTATTTTTTGGGGTCAAACGTCTCGGTATGCGCCATGCCCCCGGCCATCCAGAGCAGAATCACCGTATCGGCAGTTCCCTGCACGGCAGTTGATCCAGACGTACAACCCGACAGCAGACTCGGCATGGGCGCGCCGGCCGCCAGTGCCGCCAGCGTAGCCGCACTCGTTTTCTGCAGAAATTCCCGTCTATTCCACCTGTTCTTCATCACCTGCTGATCGTAACCGTATTGACCTGAACGCTAATAAATTAATTGAAATTCGGGGTGCAGGGCAATGGCCCACACCAGATCCTGAATGCCGTCTATACTGGGCGTTTTACCCAGCAGCTGCCGGGCAACCGCAAGTTCTCTGGGCGCTGGCTCCCGCCCTAATGCCTGCCAGTATAATTTCTTCACCAGAGCATCCGACGATGGGTAATTCACTTTCCAGATCTCGGCGCCCCGTTTCAAGGCTTCATTAAACGTCAGGCCATTGGTTAACTCCAGTGCCTGTAACAGATTGGCCTGCGACAGGCGGCTGGTACTGACTGTTTCGCGGTTTGGTCGGCCCAAAGCCGTCAGAAAGGCATCGTTCTTCACCAGGGATGCACGCACAAACGGAATCTCCCGATGAATCGTTTGGGGTAATCGCTTCACAATAGCCGTATCCTGGTAGATGGGATTGAACGATAGACTGACCGCATCGGCAAACTGTTCGGCGGTCAGGCGCCGACGAACCATGCCCTCAAACGCATAGGTAGGCGCGGTCAGTAAACCGGCATCTTTTACCCCTACGGACGGCAACTGGTACGTTTTTGAGGTCAGTATGGCGTACATCAGCTTCTTCAGATCGTACCCATTCTGCACGAAATCATAAGCCAGCCAATCCAGCAGGTCCTGGCTCCAGGGCTGGTTGTCCATGGCATCAACGGGTTCGACAATACCCCGCCCCATCAGCTGCGCCCAGATCCGGTTGACGACCGTTCGGTAGAGTCGACCGTCCTTCGGCTGAACCAGAAAATCAGCCAGTTCCCGAAGGCGCTGTTCGGTTGGCGCATCGACGCTGATTGTACCCAGTTCGTTAAAGAGGATACGGCGTCCGGCCAGCTTACCCGTCGGCTTATCGCATCGGTTTATTTCCAGGGTGCTATCGGCGAATACGTTCGCGAACGCATAGGCATCGGCCAGTTTCCAGTCGCTGATGAAGCTATCGTGGCAGGAAGCACATTTCAGATTGAGCCCGAGTAATACCTGGGCCACATTCTGGGCCGCCTGCATCTCGGTTCGCTGGCTCGCGTTAATGGTGCCACGCCATTGAATGCCCTTGATAAACCCGGCCGATTGCTTCGTCGGGCTGATCAGTTCCCGCACAAACCAGTTGTAGGGCTTATTCTTTTTGAGCGATTGATACAACCAGGTGGTGATATCAGAACGCCCGCCGGTTACGTAGCCCGTACCGGTATAATCATTCCGGAGGGCATCGTTCCAGAAGGTGAGCCAGTGCTGGGCGTAGGCTTCGTTCCGGGCCAGTAGCTTCCTGACCAGAACGTTCCGTTTATCCGGGCTCGTATCGACCATGAATTGTTGAACGTCCACGGGTGAAGGCAGCAGACCAACAACGTCCAGATACACCCGGCGGATATAGGTTCGATCGTCGACCACGCCTTTCCAGGCCAGTTTATTCGCCTGAAAATACGCACTCACGAATCGATCGATGGGTTGGGTAATATCGACGGTAGCCAGGGGAATCGCGGGTAAACGGGGGGCCAGGGCGGCTACCCGATACAGGCTCTTTTCGGGACCATCCGGCCAGGGGGCACCCTGTTTGATCCAGAAGGACAACAGGGCGACTTCTTTTTCGCTGAGCCGCTTTCCTTTGGTCGGCATAGCTTCTTTATCACCGGCAGGCAGGCTCACCCGCCGGATGAGTTCGCTGTCTTCCGGATGACCGGGCTTCAGAATGACCCCGTGTTTCCCGCCTTTCAGCACAAGGTCCTTTTTATCAAGCCGAAGCTCTCCTTTTGTTTTGGTAGCACTATGACAGCTGTAACACGTATGCGCGAGTATCGACCGGACTTCCAGGTTCAGGTCTTCGATTTGTTTGACCGTCAGCGGCTGATTGCTGCTGACAAAGGCAAAACTGGCGTCGCTGGTTCCGGGGGCTTTCTCGTTGTGCAGGGGGAGTACACTAGTCAGATAATCGTCACCGTGCGTCAGCAACGCGCCATAATGACCCGCCAGTCCAACGCCGATTACCGTCCCCCCCAACAAACCCCGGTACAGCTGCATTCGGCCCGAACGCAGCGCCAGTACCGTACAAACCGCCAGAAAGACCGTTGCCAGACCCAGCCACTGATGACTGGTGACCGTCGCTCCGCTATACGCTTCCTGATTCACTAGCAGCAGGCCCAACCCAGCGGCCAGAACGGAGCTTAGGGTGCCTATCCAGACCAGGGCGGTAATGCCCGCGCGCCAGTCGGCCGACCGGCGATACCATCCGACTACTTCCAGCAGCAGCGCTATACAAAGGAGGGCAACCGGAAAATGGACGATCAATGGGTGTAATCGGCCCAGAAACTGCCAAAGCCAAAACGTTGCTGCCAGACATGGATAAAGAACGTGTTGGAGTAGTACCATGCGTTAATCAGATCACCGAAATCAAATCCGTTCACCTGACCAAAGTTGGTCTCCAGCACGTTCTACTATAAACCGGCCCTTACCCGTGTCCGCTTTTTTGTTTCGGGTGGCGGAATGCTTTCTCCTCTCCCACCCGCCACCGAAACGATCAGGCCGGTAGGGTTACCCCGATGGCATTGAATACCGTAGCGGCCAACTGCTGGGTAGTCTGATTCAGCTGCTCAACATAGGGCTGAATACCTGAAATGCCAATCGCATTCCAGAGAGGCCGCTGACCTGCGGGGGTTTCGACCAGTCTGGCAATCAGGTCAGCCACTTCCTGCGGATCGGGGCTTTTTTCAGTGGGGGTAAACATATGCGCAATACCCCGTTTGATGGGCAGGATCGTCTCGCCGTACACCTCCTCCACGTCCGGATTCGCCGGATTTATCTGCTTGGCCATTAGATCGGTGGTTGGATAAGCCCCCGGCTGCACAATCACGGAATCGATACCCAAAGCACGGAGTTCATAGTGGTACGTTTCGGCCAGGGCGTCGATAGCCGCTTTAGAGGCACTATAAACCCCCAGTAAGGGCAGATGAAGCCGGGCAAGACCACTCGACAGGTGCATCAGCAGGCCACTCTTCTGCGCATGCATGTACGGCAGCACGGCTTTAATCATCCGGTCGGCGCCCAGTACATTCACCTGGAAAATCTGATTGGCCTGTTCAGCGCTCAGGGACTCGTTCAGTCCGGTGATAACGATCCCGGCATTGTTAATCAGCACGTCGATCTGTCCATTCGCATCATCAGCGATTTCGGCCATCGCCTGCTGAACGGACGCGTCACTGGTCACATCGAGTTCAACGACCCGGATAGCCACGTCCTGGTCAATGGCCCACTGGCGAATGGTTTGCGCGACGGCAGCGTTCGTGGTGGTAACATTACGCATTGTAGCGTAAACAATGTGGCCCTGTTTCGCCAGCGTTTTGGCCGTCAGCCACCCAAACCCACTGCTACTTCCGGTAAGAATGATTCGTTTCATGGTTGTTTTAATTAAATACCAAACGGTATATTATCTAATAAAAAAAATAGGCGAGAAATGCTGTTCAATACACTGATTTTCCGTGCCTTGCCAGTTCGGAGCTACCGCCGTTTAAGCGGGTAGCCGTACTCGCCAGTAGTTCATGCGGGTAACCCAATGGCACCGCACTTACCTCGTCGAGTCGCTGAATCTGGATATCGGTCAGGGTGACCGCTAAGGAAGCCAGGTTATCATTCAGTTGATTGAGGGTACGAGGCCCCAGTATGGTAATGATATCGGTAGCCGATGCATCGGCTTTATGCCGCAGCCAGGCAAGGGCTATGTGTAGCGTCTGAACGCCCGTTTCGTGGGCAATCGACGCCAGCGTGTCCAGCACGGCCGTATCCCGGTCGCTTTTTTCGCTCCGGATTACGCGGCCCAGTTTCAGGAGTCGGGAATCGGCATCGACGGTTTCGGCCCGGTATTTACCCGTCAGTAAGCCACCGCCAAGCGGAGACCAGAGGGCAACGCCAAGTCCGAGGGCTTCGGCCATTGGCAACAACTCCCGATCAGGTGTCCGTTCGACCAGGCTATATTCGATCTGAATGCCGGTAATGGGCGCCCAGCCGCGCAGATCGGCCATCGTGACCGCGCTGGCAATCCGCCAGGCCGGAAAATTTGAGAAGCCGGGATAAAGAATCTTGCCCGACCGCACCAAATCATCGAACCCGCGAACCAGTTCCTCCAGGGGTGTCTGCCCATCTGCAAAGTGCGCCCAATAGACATCGATACGATCCGTCTTGAGTCGCTTCAGGCTGGCTTCGACCGAACGGATCATATTCTTCCGACTGTTTCCCGTCGTCGAAATCCCCGCCTTTTGCTCAGCACCCAACGTAAATTTCGAGGACAGCACGAGTTGGTCCCGATCGCTGGCGATCAGCTCCCCGACAAACTCTTCGGACTGACCAAACTGATAGCTATCTGCGGTATCGATAAAATTCCCCCCGGCATCAACGTAGCGTTCAAATACCCGACGCGATTCCGTGGGATCGGTACCATGCCCCCAGCGGGTGCCGAAATTGCCCGTTCCTAATGCCAGCTCCGAGACACGCAGTCCTGTTTTCCGGCCAAATAGTTTGTACTTCATTGCCTTAAGATTTCCTATATACCAATCGGTATATAAGTAAACAAAAAAAATCAACTGGTCAATTCGATCGATTTAACCAGGTCCCGGATCGTATCGAGTATGGTATCCAGATAAAGTGGATTCCGGGTTGATCGCCCAATCAGAATGCCACCCTCAACCAGAGCAATGATCGATAAGGCCAGTTTGTTGGCATTCGCATCCGCCCGAAACTCATTGGCCGCAATGCCCTGTTGAATGATACCAACCAGCTCATTCTTCCAAAGGATCAACTGCTCCGCCACCCGTTCACGTAACGGCTCATGGGTGTCATCGGCTTCGGTTCCGGCATTGAGTAAGGGACATCCGCCCTCCGGAAAAGCACTGCTTGCTGCACTCCCGAAGATCGTAATAAACGCCAGAAGCTTATCCCGACTGCTTGAATAGTTTCTGAGCGCATCCTGAATAATGCCGGTTCGGCACGCGATATTGTAATCAAACGCGGCTAGAGCTACGTCTTCTTTATTGTCAAAATTACCGTAGATACTCCCCTTCGTCAGTCTGGTGGCTTCAGTCAGATCAGACAATGACGTACCGGCATAACCTTTCCGATTGAATATACCGGCGGTCGTTTCAATAATAAACTGACGGGTTGTTTCGGATCGTGGTGTAAACATGGCACAAATATACCGATCGGTATTAAAAAAAACAACTATAGTTTCGAAAAAACTTTTTTTTATCGTTCAGAAAAAGGCAACAGATGTTGATGCATCGTTCGATAACAACTGTGATTCCGTGACGGCTGCGTGCTATTGTTACGCTCAAATCCG
Organism: Spirosoma aureum; assembly: GCF_011604685.1. Lineage (NCBI taxonomy): Bacteria > Pseudomonadati > Bacteroidota > Cytophagia > Cytophagales > Cytophagaceae > Spirosoma > Spirosoma aureum. Next base: position 4,873,698 of record NZ_CP050063.1, read on the forward strand.
GATTTGAGACGATTTATAGGGATTTTTCTGGCTGATTTGGGGCAAAAACACGGAACGAACCATGAAAAAATGTTTCTGGCTACTCCTGATCCTGATCAGGTCGACGGCAACGCTCAACGCACAGCAGGCTACAGCTTCTTCCCCATCTATAGCCGACAAGCTGGATGAATACCTGACGGCAGCCAGTCTGCAGCACCGATTCAACGGGACAGCACTCGTTGCAAAAAAAGGAAAAATTCTCCTTCAGAAAGGCTATGGCTGGAACAATGTGTCCACAAAAATCCCGAACGATACCAATAGTATCTATCAACTGGGGTCGATCACCAAAACCTTTACGGGGGCCGCGATACTGCTCTTACAGGATGAAGGGAAACTAGCCGTGACGGATAAGCTGAGCAAATACCTACCCGATTATCCCAGGGCGGATCAGATTAGCCTGGAGCAATTATTCATCCATACATCGGGCATTTACGATTTTAAAAACCTGCTGTACAGTCCCGACAGCACCGAACGCGCCCGCCTGACCCGCCCCGTCCCGAAAGAATGGCTGGTCCGGCAGTTCAGCCAGAAGCCCATGACCGGAAAACCAGGGGCCGCCGTGAATTACACCAACTCGGGCTATTATCTGCTGGGCCTGGTTGTCGAGAAAATAACCGGACTATCCTTTGAAACCGTCGTTCGGGAGCGGTTTCTCCGTCCCCTTCAACTTACCCATACCGGGTTTGATTTCATTAATCTGAAAACCGGGGGCAAAACAACGGGCTACACCTTCCAGAACGATTCGGTGCTGGTGCCTACGCCGATCATCGACTCGACCGTGGCCTATGCAGCTGGTGGTATGTATAGTACCGTGGGCGATTTATACCGCTGGTCGCGCGTGGTCCAGAACCGGCGGTTGCTCAAACCCGATACCTGGGAGTCGGCATTGTCGCCCCCCAACAACGGAAACTGGGGGTATGGCTGGGGCGTATCTACGTTCCAGAACGACAAGAAGCTGATTTTCCAGAATGGGAATCTGCCCGGTTTTGCCACCTATTACATTCAATTTCCTCAGGATGATATCACCCTTATTCTCCTCAGCAACGTCGACGATGCCTCCGATATAACCTCACCGGAACCAACCGTCAGAGACCTCATCAATATCGTTTACGATCTCCCCTATCAACTCCCCAAAAACCGAAAAATCGTGTCCGTCGCTCAACCCGTACTCACGCAGTATATCGGTCGCTACCGGCACTCCGACGACCGAATTATGGCGATAACGATGGAATCGGGTCAGCTTTTTCTCCAGATCACGGGCCAGCCCCGCTTTGAGGTTTATGCAGAGAGTGACACCGAGTTCTTTCTGAAGGTCGTGGATGCCCAGCTGACTTTCCGCAAAAACGAAACAGGCCAGGTAGCCCAGGTCGTCGTTCGTCAGGGTGGACACGACTATGCGTGGAAACGACTATAAAACGAACGTTAAAGAGCATGGAGGTTTCCTAGTGGAATAGTAGAATTAAGACACCGATTGGTTTAGGTAACCATTGGCGTTCTTATGCCGATGTTTTTTTATGAAAACGAATGGACCCGTTCCGGCTGTATCGGACCTGCTGCTCTGGCAACAGATAAAAAACAGCAACGAGTCAGGCTTGCGGAAACTCATTGAGAAGTATTTCAATGCCTTACAGAACTACGGCTATAAATTTGTGCGGGACGAGGACTTCGTGAAAGACTGCGTTCAGGAAGTGTTTATCGACATCTGGAGCCGCCGGGATCGAATCAGTACGCCAGACAGCGTTCGGGCTTACCTCCTGAGCTCCGTCCGCAAACGGGTGCTCCGGGAGGGGTATCGGCAACGGATCAATCGGGATGATGAACCGGCCGATCTGGAAAATGACCTGAGTTTTGTCGAGTTTTCGCCCGAATGGTCGCTCATCGAGCAGGAAAGCCTGGTTGAAACGACCCAACGCATTTCGGCCTCGCTCAACCAGTTGCCCAAACGCCAGCGGGAAGTCATTTACCTCCGTTATTACCAGAACCTGGAACGCGACGAAATTGCCGACATCATGGGGGTAAATCCGCAGTCGGTTTCCAACCTGTTGCAGGCCGCCTTTAAGACATTCCGGGAAAACTGGGTTGGCTTTCTGCTGCTCACGCAACTGCTCGATCGCATCACGTTCTAAAAAACTGACACCAAAACGGGTATTTGACGACATATTGGCTATCTATGGGTAGCACTCACGCCAAACGCAGATGAAGCATACCGATTATCGTGACTATAGTGTTGATGAGCTAACGCGGGACGACTACTTCCGGCATTGGGTAATCGATCACAACCGACAGAGTGAGGCATTCTGGCTGGAGTGGCTGGATCAAAACCCCGACTGTGCCGACAAAGTGCAGCTGGCCAGGGCGTTTTTGCAGGCACTGGCCGAAAAAGATACCGCACTGGCTCCATCGGAACTCGGCCAGATCGTGGCGAACATCCTCCAGGCAGGCCAGCCGACGCTGGTTCCGCTCTGGCGCAGGGCGGCATTCCGGCTGGCGGCCTCGGTACTGCTTCTGCTCGGCCTGGGTTTTATCGCATTCAGATACGTCAGCAGACAGACCGATCCACTGGGTGCCTCTCTGGCAGAACTCAGCCCGGCACTGGCCAGCGCTTCCATTGAGACCGTTAATACCACCAGTCGCCCCCAGACGATCCGGCTCCAGGACAGCAGTACCGTACTGCTGTACCCCAAAGCTATGCTACGCTATTCGAAACAGATCGCTCCCGACCGGCGGGAAGTGTACCTGAGCGGCAAAGCGTTCTTTTCCATCACTAAAAACCCAAAAAAACCTTTCTGGGTCTTTACCGATCAGATTTCGACCCAGGTATTGGGAACGAGTTTTCTGGTGAACAGCACGGCCAGCGACGCGAAAGTCGAAGTACGAACGGGTCGGGTGTCGGTCTACATGCGAACTGATGTTCGCCGGGACCGGCTGGCCGGAAAAAATGAATCCGCAGGCATGGTGCTGACCCCAAACCAGCAGGTTGCTTTTTCGAGCATCGACAAACGCCTGGTCAAATCAATCGTCGAACAGCCGGTTACGCTGCATGAATCGCCATCGAATGACTACATTTTCGACGAAACGCCTATCAGTCAGGTATTTGAGTTGCTCGAACGAAATTATGGGTTAACGTTCATTTACGATGCCCCCAGCCTGAAAGAATGCTATCTGACGGCGAATCTGGCCAACGAATCGCTGTTTGACAAATTGAACCTGATCTGCAAAATTACCCGCTCATCATATGAACTGGTCGACGGGCAAATCGTTATTCATAGCCAGGGATGTGACAATAAATAGGTATATCTGGTAATCATTATCGGTACACTAAAAATTATTCTCAAAAAAATTACAAATAAATACAGTATCTGCGTACGCTTGCCGCTATCCATGAGCAAACCCCTACTTTCTCATGGATAAACACGATACGAACCGTTTTTCCTGCCGGACGCTCATGAAACTATCGGTTATTCAGCTCCTGATGACCATCCTGTTTGTGGGTGCGACCTATGCGCATCATGCACATGGGCAGGAAATTCTTGATCAGCGTATAACCCTCAAAACGGAGACGACCAACCTCAAGCGAGCCCTGGTGACGCTCGAACGAACAACCCATGTGCTGTTTGTCTACAACCCCCGCGAAATTCAGATCAATCAAAAAGTAACTCTTGACGCTCGCTATGCGACGCTGAAAGAGGCCCTTACGGAATTGCTGACACCCCTGCACATTCAGTACGAAGTCTCAGGGAAACAAATCATGCTGTTTCGAAAAGATGAAACGGACACGAAAACAATCCCCGATCTGGTCTTTCCCCTGCCGATGCTGGCTGATCTGACCATCAACGGGAAGGTTACGGACGAAAAGGGGGAAGGCTTGCCGGGCGTCAGTGTGCTGGTCAAAGGAACGCAGCGGGGTACGTCCACGAACACGAATGGAAACTATCAGATTGCCGTTCCGAACGAAGCGGCTGTGCTGGTTTTTAGCTTTGTCGGTTTTCAGCCGCAGGAAATCGAGGTGGGTAAGCGGGCAACGCTGAACGTTTCCCTCAAGACCGACAATAAAAATCTCGATGAGGTGGTCGTCGTTGGCTATGGCACCGTAAAAAAGTCGGACTTGACCGGTGCGGTTGCCAAAGTCGGCGAAGCGAATATCAAAGCCACCCCCATTCCCTCCCTCGACCGGGCCATGCAGGGCAGGGCCGCGGGTGTACAGGTCGTGACCAACTCGGCCCGGCCCGGTGGGAGCGCAACGATCCGGATCCGGGGGTCAGGGTCAGTCAATGCCAGCAACGACCCACTGTATGTGATCGACGGGTTTCCAACCGGCAACCTGAATTCGATCAATTCCGACGATATTGAATCGATTGAAGTGTTGAAAGATGCCTCGGCAACCGCCATCTACGGCTCCCGAGGGTCGAACGGGGTGGTCCTGGTCACCACAAAACGGGGCAGGGCCGGGAAAGCCGTTATCAGCTACGATGGCTACTACGGTATTCAAACTGTTCGGCATACGATTCCCCTGCTCAATGCCCGGCAATTTGCCGACTTCGTGAACGAAGCCCGTGTCAATGGGGGTGCCAAACCTTTTTTCGACGGGTCCACTCCCGATCAGCCCCTGCCTTCGGCGCTTGGGGAAGGTACCGACTGGCAACAGCAGATTTTCCAATCGGCCCCCATCCAGAATCACCAGCTTTCGGCCTCCGGGGGTTCCGACAAATCGCGTTATGCCGTTTCGTTTGGGTATTATAACCAACAGGGTATTATCCTCAACTCGAACTTTAAACGCTATACCCTTCGCGCCAACCTCGACAACAACCTGACCTCCAGGCTAAAAGTCGGGCTGACCACGCAGGGAGCCTATACCACCGGCAACAACGCCAAAACAGATGTCGACGGCAACGGCGGTGGTGGTGTAACGAGTTCGGCCCTGAGTTATGCACCCACGTTTCCAACCTACAATCCCGACGGCAGCTATTACAAAAATACGGGCGCCCTCAACGGCTATGGAGTCGATAACCCGCTGGCCGTCGCCAATGAGATCACGAACCCGAGCTCGACCATGCGTTTGCTGGCCAATTCCTACCTGGATTATACGATCATCGACGGCCTGAACTTCCGCACCAGTTTCGGAGCTGACCTTCAGAATACCAAATCCAACAGTTACCAGACCCGGCTGTCCCTGGCAGGTTCCAGCCTGGGCGGTGGGGCCAGTATCGAAACGGCTCAAAGCATCGGCTGGTTGAATGAGAATACGCTGAATTACACCCGGCAACTGACGCCCAGGCATAGCCTGAACGCCTTACTGGGCTACACGATCCAGGGGCTGACAACGGAAGGGGTAATCACCAGAGCCAACACATTCAACGATGATTTTGCCCTGTTCAACAACCTCGGAGCCGGGTCGACCCTGGTAGCCCCAACATCGTCAGCCAACGACTGGCGGTTGATTTCCTACCTCGCCCGGATCAATTATGGCTTCGATGATCGGTTTCTGCTGACGCTGACCGGTCGACGCGATGGGTCAAGCCGGTTCGGGCCGAATCAGAAATTCGGTTTCTTTCCATCGGGCGCACTGGCCTGGAAACTGGCCAATGAGAAATGGATGAAGAATCTGGCGGTCGTTTCGGATGCCAAGCTGCGGCTCAGCTACGGGCTGTCGGGCAACCAGGAAATTGGCAATTATCGCTACCTGGCCAATATCAGCTCAACCTCCTATATTCTGGGCGGAGCCCTGAACTCCGGTGCGACAACCTCCGGCGTGGCGAATCCGGATCTGCGCTGGGAACGCAATGCGCAATTTGACGCGGGTTTAGATGTCGGCCTGTTCAACAACCGTGTTCAGCTGACGGCTGATTATTACATCAAAACCACGTCGGATCTGCTCTTCAACGTCGGCATTCCCACCTCGTCCGGCTTTACCAATACCCTTAAAAACATTGGCAGTGTGGAAAACAGGGGGCTTGAATTGTCCCTGAATACGATCAACATCGATAAAGGGGGTTTTCGCTGGACGTCGGAGTTCAACATCACCTTCAACCGGAATAAAATACTGACCCTGGATGGGCGCCAGCAATTCACAACGGGGACCGATGCGGTTATTTTCGCCACCAGTATCAACCCGATTCTGCTCAAGGTCGGCAGTCCGCTGGGTAATTTTTACGGCCGTGTGGCCGACGGTATTTTTCAGAGCCAGGCCGAAATCGACGCATCCGCGCAGAAAACAGCCCGGCCCGGTGACCTTCGCTACAAGGATCTCAATGGCGACGGTGTCATTAACGATAATGACCGCGACATCATTGGTAATGCGAACCCCAAGCTCTTTGGTGGGTTCAACAATACCTTTTCGTTTAAGGGCTTCGACCTGAATATCTTCGTACAGGGCAATTCGGGCAACCAGATCCTGAATTACGGCACCTTCGATCTGCTGAACCTGACGGGGGGCAATAACCAGTCGGCCAGGGCGCTGGATCGCTGGACGCCCACGAATCCAAGCAATACGATTCCGCGGGCGAACAGTGCCGGTGGTTCACGAATTCTGTCGAGTTTTCAGGTGGAAGATGGCGCTTACCTGCGGGTCAAGAACATCTCACTCGGTTATAATCTTCCCAAAGCCGTTCTGACCCGGCTGGCGATCAGTTCGGCCAAGATTTACGTAACGGCTCAAAACTGGCTTACGTTTACCAACTACACCGGCTATGATCCCGAGGTAAATCGCTACGGTAGCACATCCCTGAGTCAGGGGCTCGACTATGGCGGCTATCCGGCAGCCAAGACCTTACTGGTTGGCTTAAACTTAAAGTTCTAACCCCATCAAAGCCATGAAATTCAAGCATATAGCTCCGCTGATGGTGCTCGTTCTGGCGGCTTGTGAAAAGCAGCTGGATCTGTCGCCGGTAACCAACCTCACCAATGTCACCTATTACAAAACAGCCGACGACGCCAAAGCGGCTCTGGGGGCCTGTTATTCGCAGATTGGCGGCACCGATCCATTTCTGGACCTCGCAACCAGCGATGATGGCGTCCCGTTCCTGACCGGTTCGGCCGACCGGCCACTGCTGTGGCGTTACAACATCACCCCGTCGAACACCTTCATTTCGAATTATGCCGGAGCTTATTCGGGGATCAACCGATCAAACATTGTGCTTGGCCGGTTGCCGGGCATTTCGATGGACGAGAGCCTGAAAAAACGGTACATCGCCGAGGCAAAATTTCTGCGGGCGCTTCATTACTTTAACCTCGTCCGGCTTTACGGCGATGTACCCATCGTGACGACTGAAACAACCTCGCTCGATGGTCTGGCCGTTTCGCGTGATCCGGCAGAAAAGGTGTATGATCTGATTGAAGCGGACCTGAAAGAAGCTGAAAGCGTTTTGCCGAAAACCTACCCGGCCAGTGAGTCGGGGCGGGCTACGCAGGGAGCGGCCAAAGGGATTCTGGCCCGCGTCTATCTGACCCGAGCGGGTACCACGGTGGGTTCGCCCTATTGGGCACAGGCGGCTGCCAAAGCCAAAGAAGTCATGGAATTGGGCGTATATGAGCTCTATACCAATTTCGGCGATGCCTTTGCCATCTCGGCGCGGGGTGGGAAAGAGAACATTTTCGAGATCCAGAATCTGACGGATGTAAAAGGGCACACTTTAGGCCGGGGGTATGGCGTGCGCTCTGCTCCCATTTATCCGGGAACGGGTTCCGGCATTGCCCGCCCCTCCCCGAGTCTGTTCAACCTGTATTCGGATAAAGACACCCGGAAGGCCGTCACGTTCCTGACATCCTACATCTACAATGGTGTGACCACGACGCTGTCCAGTACCGACCCCGATTTCACCAAAGCCATCGCCTTTCAGAAGCTGTGGGATAAACCGGCTAAAACCCTCGAAGGGACCAGCAATCCCATTCTTCGCTATTCGGACGTGCTGCTAATGTTTGCGGAAGCCACAAATGAAGCCAGTAATGGCCCGACGACGGATGCCTACGCAGCGCTAAACAAGGTCCGGACCCGGGCGGGGCTGACGGCACTCTCGGGGCTGACGTACCCGCAATTCAAAGAAGCGGTCTGGCTCGAACGACGGCTGGAACTGACCTTTGAAAACAGCCGACGCTTCGATTTAATCCGAACGGGACGGTTGCTCGATGCCGTGAAGGCTGAGAACAGTTTCGCCCGCAATGCGACCATTCAACCCTTTCACGTGCTGATGCCCATTCCGCAGACGGATATGGATGCCAACCCGAATCTGAAACAAAATCCAGGGTATTAATGGTAGGTCTTTCGCTCAGAGCAGAGCCGTGCCACGGTTACTAATTATGTCAAGCAAACCGTGGCACGGCTCTGCTCTGAGCGAAAGACCTCAATAGGTAAATAACATTCCGACGTTTACGACCAATCGTTTTCACCACGCTCCTTTATGACAAACCGTCGAGAGTTTCTTAAACAAACGCCTGCCCTGATCGGACTCCTGACGGGCATTCCGGCACTGGCCCAACCAACCGCAGCCGGACTGGCCGCTAAAAAATCCATCATTCTTCGCTCGTCCTGGCAAACGGTCAATATCGGCGATATTGGACATACGCCCGGTGTATTGACGCTGCTTGAAAAATACCTGCCGGATGTGCAGGTACGGTTATGGCCATCCAGCGTCGACAATGGGGTTGATGCGTTATTAAGCCGGCGGTTTCCGAACGTACCGATCATCAAAACACCCGATGAGATTGCCCTAGCCTTCAGGGAATGTGTCTTTCTGCTGCATGGGTCCGGGCCATCGCTGGTAGCCCGTAAGGATGTCGAGCGCTGGCACAAGGAAACAGGCAAACCCTTTGGTGTTTATGGCATTACGTTCCCAGGTGTCTACAGCCCTGACCCCAAAGCGGTCGTCACGGCTAATCCGCTGGATGTTGACCTACTGAACAAAGCCAGCTTCGCCCTTTTCCGGGACTCGATTTCCCTGGATTTTGCCAAAGCCAATGGGGTAAACAATGCCATCATGGAATTTTGTCCCGATGGGGCTTTTGCCGTGGATTTGCGCAATGACCAGGCGGCAACTGCCTTTATGAAAGAACACGGGCTGGAAGAAGGCAAGTTTCTGTGCGTTATACCCCGCACCCGTTTTACGCCGTACTGGGAGATCCCCAGCAAAAAAACACCCTTCGATGAAACCAGAAATGCCCGAAATCAGGCGATGAAAGAACATGACAACGCTCCGCTTCGGGAAGCCATCATTGCCATTGTCCGGCAAACACCGATGAAAATTCTGATTTGCCCGGAAGACGAAACCCAGGTTAAACTGGGAAAAGAAATTCTGCTGGACAAACTGCCCGACGATGTTAAACCCAGAGTCGTCTGGCGCGACCGGTACTGGATTACCGATGAAGCGGTCAGCACGTACATCCGCTCGGCGGGCCTGTTCGGGCTGGAAATGCATTCGCCCATTATGTGCATCGGCAATGGCATTCCGGCTATTGTCGGCCGATTTGCCGAGCAAACCAGCAAGGGGGCCATGTGGCGGGATATTGGCCTCGGTGACTGGCTGTTCGATATGGACAACGAGCAGGATGTGGCCCGATACGTTCCGACTGTACTGGCCATGGCCAAAGATCCGAAAGCCGCCAAATCGAAAGCGGCCAAAGGACGAAAATTCGTGGAACAGCGACAGCGGGAAACAATGGGTCTCCTCAAGAAAAACGTGACGCCACTCTAAGCCTATGCCATCAAGACGGGATTTTATCAAGCAATCGGCCCTGTCCACCGCAGTAACGTTATGGCCCAACGAGAACCCCTTGCTCCCTTCGGTGAAGCCGCGTGTTACCCAAAAGGAGAACCCGGTCATTATCCTACGCTCCTCGTGGGGCGATGGTAATATTGGCGATCAGGGCCATACGCCCGGCACCATCCGGCTGCTGACGCAATCGATTCCCAACGCCGAAATTCTCCTGTGGCATACCGACCCGCGCCCAGAAACCGAAAAGCTTATCCATAAAAACTTCCCGAAGGTGACAATCATCCGGGGGAAGTTTTACGAACCGGGAAAACCGTTCGACGGTGAGATTCGGGAAGCCTTTGAGCGAGCCGATCTGTTCCTGTTCAATTCGGGGATGGCCATGAATTTTGGGCTGTATGGCAAAGACTGGGCGGGGAATATGTCGAGCCTGACACCGTATATCTACTGCCGAAAATAATATCCCGTTTGGCATTTACGGCCAGTCATTCGATCGGTTCGATTTCCCGTCCATGTATGCCTATCGAAATGTACTGAGTCAGGCTGCTTTTGTTTATTGTCGGGATGGTGAATCGCTTAAATTCCTGAAAGAAAACAAGTTCCGGACGCCCGTCCTTGAGTTCGGGCCGGATGGTTGTTTTGGGATCAATGTACGCGATGAAGAAAAGGGACTGGTGTATCTGAAAAAGTCGGGGCTCGAAACGCAGAAATTTCTGGCCGTTGTGATCCTGACCAACACGCCCTACGCCAACCGACGATCCAATGCCATCGACCTCGTCAAATCGGTTGCTGAGCTACAGGAGCAGGACAACGAGCGGATGGCTAAAATTCGGGCGATGATCACCAACTGGGTGCGCGATACGGGGCTGAAGGTGCTGCTGGCTCCCGAGGTAATCAAAGAAATCGAAACCGCCAAAAGCTTCCTCTACGATCAGTTACCCGATGATGTAAAAGCGAATGTCGTCTGGCGGGATACGTTCTGGAATGTCGACGAGGCCATGTCCGTTTACGCCCGTGCGCACACTATTTTTGGGATGGAACCCCATTCGCTCATCATGGGACTAACCCTGGGCGTACCCATTCTACACGCCTGGCCACCCTCACACGGGCGAAAGGCATGGATGTTCCGCGACATTGGCTTACCCGACTGGCTCGTTCAGGTTGACGAATCGTCAGCCAACGACTGGACGAAGCAACTGCGGTTAATCCATCAGGATTATGCAGGAGCGAAGAAAAAAGTGGCGACCTCGATGGATTTTGTGCACCAGCGGCAAGCCTCGACCATGCAGGTAATCGATAAAGCAATTCAGAATCGGCAAAAAACGAGCCGCCAATGACCGGTTAACTCCTTCTTTACTCTGTTTTTTGTTCAATAGAGTCCATCACACAGAAACCGGGCGGCTGCCCGGTTTCTGTGTGTATAAACCAATCTCAGTTCATGCCGGTAAACGGCACTTATAATTTGGGTTCCCAGCCTTTTTCATACTCACGACTCCACAGTTTCATGGCGTCCTTATCCTGAATATGGCCATTTTTCGAGTCAATTGCGAATGATTTATTGGTCCGGAAAGCAATGTTTGCCAGGTGGCAGAGCAGCGTACTCCGGGCTCCTTCTTCAATCGTCGAGTTCTGCTTCTCTTTCCCCCGGATTGCCTCGAAGAAATTCTGGATATGCCGGGTGGTCATATCGCCACCACCGCCCAGGGCTGTTCCCGCTTCTGAGCCGGTCGCCTTACTATCCTTGATCATTTTGCCGTCGCGGTTAAACAGTTTATACCCGCCCCGATCGACATACACCGTGCCGTTGGTTCCATAAATAATGGTTCCCCGGTCGCTGCCGTATGTTTTGTGTCCGTTCCGGCTCTTGCCATCCCACTTGATGATTTTGTCGCCGGGGAAACGGAACGTCGCATCCATCGTGTCATAAACAGCCCAGCCATCTTCCGGGAAATACCGCTTGGCAGCCTCAACGGTCACATATTCCGGAAATTCTACCTGCAACGCCCAGCGGGCCACGTCGAGTTCGTGGGTGGCGTTATTACCACTTTCGGCCGTTCCGTAGAGCCAGCCATACCAGTGCCAGTTGTAATCCCAGGTATCGTGCGTGTAGTCAGTGCGGGGAGCTGGCCCCTGAAATAAATCCCAGTCGAGGCCATCCGGAACGGGTGCTTTCTTTGGAATGGGGACTTCACCCCGGTTATTGGCATAGAATGCCACGGCTTTATAGGCCTTGCCAATCACCCCGTTGTGAATCTGGTTGACGATGTCGATGGATTCCAGCGCCGAGCGTTGCTGGTTGCCCATCTGAACGACTTTATTGTATTTTTTCTGAAACTCGACTAGCAGTTCACCTTCGCGGGGATTCTGACTGCACGGCTTTTCGACGTACACGTGCTTTCCGCCCTGGATGGCCAGCCAGGTGCCGGGGGCATGCCAGTGATCAGGCGTTGCATTGATGAGCACATCCACATTTTTATCGGCGATGACCTTCCGGATATCGTTTTCCAGCTTCGGTTTGTAGTCGATATGCTTCGAAAACTTCTGAAGTGCCGACTCCCGCTGTTTCTTCATCACATCGCAGAGGTACACCAGCTCGACATTACTGTTCTTTTTGGAGATCGGTTCGTAATAGGCCTCCAGCCGACGTCCCAATCCGGCAATGGCAACGTTCAGCCGCTCGTTGGCACCAATTATTTTAGCATAGCTCTTGGCCGACATGCCGGTTGCCAGTCCGCCAACGGTTAGCCCAGCCGTACTCAGGGCCGCTTTCTTGATAAACTCTCGTCTTGAATTTTCCATTAATTACAGGTTGTTAGTCATTGGGCAAACTGGCTACGACTTCCGTTTGCGGGAGGCATCACAAACGCCTTTGAAATAACCGACCGATTCGGCAATCCCGGCCAACGGGTCTTTCATATCTTTTTCGTATTCCAGACTACAGCTGCCCTCGTATTTCACCTTCCGCAGCATCTCAACAAAAGCCGGTATGTCAATGACGCCCCGGCCCAGTTCGCAGGTTTTTCCTTCTTTGGAAGCCGCCGTTACGTTTTTGAGATGGATATCAAAAATGCGCTTGGCGTATGTTTGCAGATCGGCAACGGGGTCGTCGCCATTGCGCCGGTCGTGGCCCATATCAAAACAGAAACCGATTCGGGGGTCCAGGTCCTTAATGGCACTGTAAATAGACACCGCATTGGGATACAGTGCGATATCAGGCCCGTGGTTGTGAATGGCGTACCGGAAATCATACTCCTTCACTTTCTTGTCGACATAGGGCAATAACTCTGTATTCGGAACGCCGATGATGAGTTTTACCCCAACCCGTTTGGCGTACGCAAACGCATTGTCGACCTCCTGGGTCGTTATCATGTAGATTGGACCAACGGCATAACCCGTAACCCCTGACTTGGCCAGCTTTTCGTGAAAAGCCGTGATTTGTTCGGGTGTGCTCGTTAAGGGCAGATGAAAATCCTTGATGCACAAATAGTGTACATCCGTTTTCTTCATCATTTCAAGCGACTGATCCAGGTTGAAATTAACAAAGGTGTACCCGGCCATGCCCAGTTTAAATAAATCCTCGCCGGGGGCTTTATTGGCTTCAACCCTATTCACCGAGGCTATAGCAGCCGGACTCATCGTGGCTAGTGCAGCACTGCCTCCGGCACTTTTTAGAAACGATCGTCGTGTCGTCATTAATACTTACGGGTAAATTTTATGGCTATTCAGTATTCGTAAGGCTAAATTAGTTTGTTTTTACTGACTACAGGGTATTTATCCGAAACAGATTCTCGATAATCCCGAAAACGTTTCTACATTTGTCTCGCTGAAAAGCGAAGCTTTAGGGGTGCCCAGACCGGGCTGAGATACTACCCTTTGAACCTGAACAGGATAATACCTGCGGAGGGAAAAGCGAGAAGGTTTTTTCTGGACGATTGCAGGCCTGGTTAGCCGCATGCATTGTTTCCCGTCCTTCTTCAGTTTATCCTCCCTGTCAGACTGCCCGGTTTACCCCTATCGTTTGTGCTTTTCTGCGCATGATGCACAACTATGCTCGTTTCAGTCAACAATCAATCCGTTGAAATGCCCTCGGCAGCCTCACTAGGCAGTCTGCTGAACCAATTAGCTCTTGCCGACCAGAAAGGCATTGCCGTAGCCGTTAACAACACCATTGTTTCCCGCATGGACTGGTCGCAGTATATCTTATCGGGAAACGATAAAGTCACCATTCTACAAGCTACACAGGGAGGATAACATGAGCCAGAAAACCGAACACCCAGCACAACCTGCCATTACCCGTCAGCCACTGACCGGCTCCCGTAAAATTTACGTGCCGGGTCAATTGCACGACATCCGCGTATCCATGCGGGAGATTACCCTCTCAGATACGATAGCGCATGTACATTCGGGCACTAAACTGAGCCGCCAGCCCAACGCCCCCGTAACCGTCTATGATACCAGTGGCCCCTATACCGATCCCGACGCGGTGATCGATCTGCAACGGGGCCTCCCCCGACTGCGTGAACCCTGGATTACCAGTCGGGAGGATGTGGAGCCATTGGCGGCCTTCTCATCGACGTACAGTAATCAGCGGTTGGGCAACCCAACACTTGACTTCCTGCGCTTTGCCCACATCCGTCACCCCTATCGAGCCAAAGCCGGTCAAAACGTGACGCAGCTGCACTATGCCCGAAAGGGGATTATCACCCCCGAAATGGAGTACATCGCTATTCGGGAGAACCAGCGCATCGACAGCCGCAATGATCAATCAGCCCTCTGGCAGCAACATCCGGGCATGAGTTTCGGGGCGAATACGCCCAAACAGGTCATCACTCCGGAGTTTGTCCGACAGGAAGTTGCGGCCGGTCGTGCCATCATTCCGGCCAACATCAATCATCCGGAAAGCGAACCCATGATTATCGGGCGAAATTTTCTGGTTAAGATCAACACCAATATCGGCAACTCCGTTGTCTCGTCAAGTATTGAAGAGGAGGTCGAAAAAGCGGTATGGAGCTGCCGTTGGGGTGGCGATACTCTGATGGATCTATCGACGGGAAAGAATATTCACGAAACCCGCGAGTGGATCATTCGCAACTGCCCGGTACCGGTCGGTACGGTTCCGATTTACCAGGCCCTCGAAAAAGTGAATGGCAAGGCAGAAGCCCTAACGTGGGAGTTATTCCGTGATACGCTCATTGAGCAGGCCGAACAGGGCGTCGATTATTTCACGATTCATGCGGGCGTTCTGCTTCGGTATATTCCCCTGACGGCCCGCCGGGTTACGGGAATTGTGTCGCGCGGGGGGAGCATCATGGCCAAATGGTGCCTGGCCCATCATCAGGAGAATTTCCTGTATACGCATTTTGAGGATATCTGCGCCATCATGAAAGCGTATGATGTATCGTTTTCGCTGGGCGACGGCCTGAGGCCGGGCTCCATTGCCGATGCCAACGACGCGGCCCAGTTCGCCGAGCTGGAAACCCTGGGCGAACTGACTAAAATCGCCTGGAAGCACGATGTGCAGGTGATGATCGAAGGCCCCGGTCATGTGCCGATGCACCTCATCAAAGAGAACATGGATAAACAGTTGCAGTGCTGCGAGGAAGCACCTTTTTACACCCTCGGCCCGCTGACAACCGACATTGCCCCTGGTTATGACCACATTACGTCGGGCATCGGTGCGGCCATGATCGGCTGGTTCGGTACGGCCATGCTTTGTTACGTGACCCCTAAAGAACACCTCGGTCTGCCGAATAAAAAGGACGTAAAAGACGGCGTGATCACCTATAAGATTGCGGCTCACGCAGCCGATCTGGCGAAAGGACATCCGGGAGCGCAGTACCGCGATAACGCATTGAGTAAGGCACGCTTTGAATTCCGCTGGGAGGATCAGTTTAATCTCTCGCTCGATCCGGACACGGCACGGGCTTTTCATGACGAAACCTTACCGGCCGAAGGAGCCAAGATTGCCCATTTCTGCTCGATGTGCGGCCCCAATTTCTGTTCGATGAAAATCACCCAGGATGTACGCGATTACGCCGAGCAGCATGCGCTGGGCCACGACGAAGTATTCGATAAAGCAATGCAGGCAAAAGCCAAGGAATTTGCCGAACAGGGCAATCAGCTTTACCTATGATCAGCTTAAAAATAAGCCCGTTACACTACATTACGACCAGCCCCGAACAGGCCGAACTTGCCTGTTCGGGTGGTGCGGACTGGATTCAGTTGCGACTCAAAAACCAGCCCTATCAGGCCTGGAAAGCAGTAGCCCTGGAAACGCTGGCCGTCTGTCGGCAATACAATGCCCGGCTGATCATCAATGACAATCCCGAGCTGGCCGGTGAGATCGGGGCGGATGGCGTTCACCTGGGAGCAGACGATATGCCGGTGCCCAAAGCACGTGCCTTGCTGGGGGACGGGTTCATTATTGGTGGCACCGCCAATACACTGGAAACGTTGCTCGATCTTGACCAGACCGGCGTTGACTATGTCGGGTTGGGCCCCTTTCGGTTTACGCTGACCAAGGAGAAACTAAGCCCGATACTTGGGTTGGCAGGCTATCAGCAAATTCTCTCATCGCTGCAACAGCGAGGTGTTTCTGTGCCGGTTGTGGCGATTGGCGGCATTACTAGTGCCGACGTGCTCACGCTCTTATCAGTCGGTTTTTCCGGGGTTGCTGTATCGTCGGCGATCAGCCAATCCGCCGATCCAGCCGCCGAAACACGCCTTTTCATTCAGACGCTTGCCAACTTGACAGACCGTACCATCGCCCTTACTCCGGATACTGGCAGGCGTTAACACACGATACTATGGATAGACAACCGCTAACGATTGCCGACAAAACATTCACCTCCCGGCTGTTTACAGGAACGGGGAAATTCGGCTCGGCTCAACTGATGGAAGACGCCTTGCTGGCTTCAGGCTCGGAGTTGGTAACAGTCGCCCTGAAACGGGTCGAGACCCAGAACAGCCAGGATGATATGCTGATTCATGTGACGCACCCCCGGTTGAATCTGTTGCCGAATACATCTGGGGTCCGGACGGCGAAAGAGGCCGTTTTTGCCGCTCAGATGGCCCGCGAAGCGCTGGAAACAAACTGGCTCAAGCTGGAAATTCATCCTGACCCAAAGTACCTCCTCCCCGACCCTATTGAAACCCTCAAAGCCGCCGAAGAACTGGTCAGACTGGGGTTTGTGGTGTTGCCGTACTGCCATGCCGACCCGGTTTTGTGCAAGCGACTGGAAGCCGTCGGCGTAGCGGCTGTTATGCCTTTAGGAGCACCCATTGGCACCAACAAGGGCTTACGGACGATCGATTTTCTGGAAATCATTATCGATCAAAGCCAGGTTCCGGTTGTGGTCGATGCGGGACTGGGTGCGCCATCGCATGCAGCCGCTGCGATGGAACTGGGCGCGGATGCGGTGCTGGTCAATACAGCCATTGCGGTTTCTGATGAGCCCGTTCGGATGGCTATGGCCTTTAAACTGGCCGTTGAAGCAGGCCGAATGGCCTTTGAAGCCCGACTGGCCCGCCCATCCCTGACCGCACATGCGAGTAGCCCCTTAACTGCTTTTCTGGACGAATGACGAGATCCAAAAACTGGTTCGACGCGCACGACTGGGATCGTGTCCAGCGCGACATTTACACCACGACAGCCCGACAGGTAGAACAGGCGCTGGGAAGCTCCCGTCGGTCGCTTGACGATCTAAAAGCATTGCTATCACCAGCAGCCCAGGCTTATCTGGAACCGATGGCCCAGCTCAGCCATCAGCTGACACAGAAACGTTTCGGCAAAACGATTCAGTTGTATGCTCCGCTGTACCTCTCGAACGAGTGCCAAAACATTTGTACGTACTGCGCCTTTAGCCTGGACAATAAAATCCGGCGTAAAACACTGACCGATAGCGAAATAACTCAGGAAGCACAGGCATTGAAGCAATTAGGCTACGACCACGTTCTGCTGGTAACCGGCGAGGCCAATCAGACCGTCGGGGTGCCATACCTGAAAAACGCGATTCGCCTGCTGCAACCCTACTTCGCCCATATTTCGATGGAAGTACAACCACTCGACCAACCGGATTATGAAGAATTGATAGCCGAAGGGCTACATACGGTGCTGGTTTATCAGGAAACCTACCACCGCGATACGTACAGAAATCATCATCCGAAAGGCAAAAAATCAAACTTTCAGTACCGGCTCGATACCCCCGACCGGCTGGGGAAAGCGGGTATGCATAAAATTGGGCTAGGCGCTTTACTTGGCCTGGAAGACTGGCGAACCGATAGCTTTTTTACAGGGGCTCATTTGCATTATCTCGAACGGACTTACTGGCAAACCCGGTATAGCCTCTCTTTCCCGCGTCTTCGCCCCATCGACCTGCTGCAAAACGACACCATTACGTCCAGATCATTCGAGCGGTGCATGACCGACCGCGATCTGGTTCAACTGATCTGTGCGTACCGACTCGTTAACGAAGAGGTGGAGCTGTCGCTGTCGACCCGCGAAACGCCCCGCTTCCGCGATCATGTGCTAAAACTGGGTATCACAAGCCTAAGCGCAGGATCAAAGACAAATCCGGGCGGGTATGCCGTCGAGCCGGAATCGCTGGAACAGTTTACGATTTCCGATGAGCGTAGCCCGGCCGACATGGTCGATGTGATTCGACGACAGGGGTATGAACCCGTTTGGAAAGATTGGGATAAACTATTGACAAGCCGATGACTGATCAGGAGTTAAACCGTTATAACCGTCATATTCGATTACCTGAAATCGGGCTGGCTGGCCAGAATAACCTCAGGCAGGCCCGCGTTGCCGTTATTGGCGCCGGTGGACTCGGCTGCCCGGTAGGTCAGTATCTTACGGCGGCCGGAGTTGGGACGCTGGGCCTAATCGATGGCGACATTGTCGAAGAAAGCAACCTGCAACGGCAAGTGCTTTTTTCGCCGGAACACATCGGCCAGCCCAAAGCCGAGGTCGCAGCCGCACTTCTGGCCCGTCAGAATCCATACATTCAGGTGATGGCTCATCCGGTTTTTCTGGATGCAGCCAATGCCTTATCGATTTTGGAAGCCTATGATATTATTGTCGATGGCTCGGATAACTTTGCAACCCGCTATCTGGTCAATGACGCCTGCGTGCTGCTCAATAAGCCCCTGATTTTCGGTTCTATTTACAAATTTGAGGGGCAGGTTAGCGTCTTCAATCACCAAGGAGGACCGACTTATCGCTGTCTGTACCCAGAACCCAGCGAGCTGGAAGCCTGCACCGATGTTGGTGTACTGGGTGTTCTGCCGGGCATAATGGGTTGCCTGATGGCAAATGAAGTAATTAAACTCATTACGGGCATTGGCGATATGCTTAGCGGCAAATTATTGATAGTCAATGCGCTGAACCTCTCGTTCGAGACGTTCTCATTTACGGCTAATCCGCTCAACAAAGCCATTCGCACCCTGCCAGAGTCGGCTCCGTTCTGTGCCGATTCCATCCCCGAACTATCAGTAGCAGCACTAATGGACTGGCTTGAACGAGTGGATAAGCCACTTTTGCTGGATGTTCGGGAACCGCATGAATACGAACGAAAAAATCTGGGAGGGATATTATTCCCTTTATCGACGTTGCTACAACATCCTGAATGCGTGCCCACTGACCGGCCTGTTGTCATTCATTGCCAATCGGGCGGAAGGAGCCGAAAAGCCGTTGCGTTTCTCCAGCAAAAGGGTTTTCAGAATGTGTACAACCTGACGGGTGGACTAAATTCGTTTAGCCAGCTAATCCTGAGTCGCCCGACCGAAAGCCAGTAAAGTAAACCATTGACTAACAGCAAGTTTCCCCCAGCTTTGCTTTCCTAACGCGAAAAGAGCCGCGTTAGGAAAGCAAAGCTGCCCGGATGCGTTCGAATCCAGCGATTGGATCGGTTTGTTGCCACAGGGCTCCCATCAAGGCGGCTCCGTCGAAGCCGGCCTGCTTTACCATGGCTACGTTATTTTCGTCAATCCCGCCCAGACCGATTAACAGCGGCAGTTTATCGTATTTCTCCCGGATTGTTTTTAGCTGTTGAGCTACCGTGTCCAGCCTGGCTGATGGTCCATAACCGGGCTTGCTGATGCTGGGAAAGATGGGGCTATAAAATACCAGTTCTACCTGTCCGGCCAGCAAGAGCCAATCACGCAGGTCGTGAATACTGGTCGAAAAGGACTGTGGCCGCCGTGCATATGTGCTATATTCGTCTGGCGGCAATAACTGTCGATTCGATTCTTTCAGATGCCATCTAAACGGCGCAGGAACAGCCATAGCATTATCGCCCGCGAGCAATACCATAGACTGCCAATCCGCTGGAAACAAATAATTCATGGCTTCTGCATACGGGGACGTTCGCCAGTATAACAAGTCAAGGCCTTTGTCAAATAGTGCCGAAAGCGTATGAATGTTCTGGCTTTGAGGGCTATCGTCGGTTATCCCGACGAGCAGGAAGGGTTTAGAAGACATTGGGCGAAATTAAGAGTTTAGTTCACCCCAGACACCTTATCAGACATATTTTACGGGTCCAATTCACCCATATCTGAGACCTGGTTCGGTTGCCGGGCAAAGCCGCCAGTTTTCGGATTATTTCCACCGCATGTAAAGCCAGGACCACCTTCCGTATAGTCGCTCTGATAGTCGCATTTCAGGTGCATTAGTTTTGATTCGTCAACGGGAAATAGACACCGAAAATCTTCCTCGCTCACTGACTCGGACGACTCAAACATCGTAAAACAGAATCCAACTTTTCACTTGTTCACTGACCCAATAATTTAGCAATCAATCATGAAAACTTTACGCGTAGTAGCAATCCTGGCTATTTCTGGTATCTTCGGTTTAACGTCATGCAGCAAAAAAGGTGACGATGTAGTGCCTGCTCCAACGCAAACCACCCCGACAACTTCGACCCCTCCCTCAACCACCACGACACCGGGCCAGTCGACTACTCAGACTACATCTGGTTTTTCTACGAAAGTCGACGGCAAGGATTTTATTCCTGATTTAGTTTATGCCAAAGTAGTTGCCCCCGGCAACGATGGTTATTATGCGATTTATGGCCTCGACAGCAAAACCAGCGATGTGGTTATGATTGCCCTGCCCTATTCAGCTCTGGTCGGCACCCATAAATTAAGCTACGTAAATTTCGGTGCGCTTTCTCTGGGCAATGGCTCGGATTCTTTCTCGACTCGCGTACAACCCGGTGACGGCACCGTTACGATCACCAAAATGACCACGACTGATGTCGAAGGTACATTCTCCTTCACAGCCTACAGTGACAAAGGCGTAAAACGTACCCTTACCGAAGGCAAGTTCAACGTGCCCTTCAAATAACCGGATCAGTTAAGTACGACAAAAAACGGTCAGTTCATTCGAAGCTGACCGTTTTTTGTTGGCAACTACCGTCTTATCGTTAAGCAAATACCTGTCTATTCAATGAATTTCACCACCCATCAGGAATGCATTGAATAGCGATAACCCCGTCTATATCTTGAGTCTGGATTGTAAAAAAAAAGCCCCGCCGAGGAAACTTGGCGGGGCTAGCTACTTTATGCTTTCTTACTTCACTTCTTCGTATGGAACATCCGAAACGTTGTCGCCGGTTGGCTGTCCCTGATTACCAGGATTGGCATTTCCGCCGTCGAAACCAGCACCATCTGTTGGACCTCCGGCGCCGTTGGTGGCGTTGTAGAGATCGGTCGAAGCGGTAGACCAGGCTGCGTTCAGCTTCTCCAGAGCCGCATCGATAGCCGATAAGTCGCGGGAACCGTGGGCCGTCCGGAGTTGGGCCAACGCTTCTTCAATGGCCGTTTTATTCGGTGGAGTCAGCTTATCGCCATACTCTTTCAGCTGTTTCTCGGTCTGGAACACCATCGAATCGGCCTGATTGACTTTCTCGATCGTTTCACGCTCCAGTTTATCGGCGGCTTCATTGGCTTTGGCTTCTTCACGCATCCGGTTGATTTCAGCATCGGTCAGACCGCTCGAGGCTTCAATCCGGATTTTCTGTTCTTTGCCAGTACCTTTGTCTTTAGCCGTCACATGTAGAATACCGTTCGCATCGACATCGAAGGTTACTTCAATCTGAGGGACGCCCCGTGGTGCCGGTGGAATATCGGACAGGATAAACCGACCTAACTGACGGTTCTGAGCCGCCATTGGCCGCTCACCCTGCAACACGTTGATCTCTACGCTCGGCTGGTTATCCGAAGCCGTCGAGTAAACTTCTACTTTCTTGCTCGGAATGGTCGTGTTGGCATCGACCATTTTGGTAAATACACCGCCCATTGTTTCGATACCCAGCGAGAGCGGGATAACGTCGAGCAGCAACACGTCTTTCACTTCACCGGTCAATACACCGCCCTGAATAGCAGCACCAATGGCTACGGCTTCGTCGGGGTTAACGGCTTTCGATGGCTTGCGTCCGAACAATTTTTCTACTTCTTCCTGTACTTTCGGAATCCGGGTCGAACCACCCACCAGAATGACTTCGTCAATCTGACTAGCCGATAACGACGCATTTTTCAGGGCGCGACGGCAAGGTTCCAGGCTCCGCTGAATCAATGAATCAGACAATTGCTCAAATTTAGCCCGGCTCAATGTCCGCACCAGGTGTTTCGGAATACCGTTCACCGGCATGATGTATGGCAAGTTGATTTCGGTCGAATTCGAACTCGACAGTTCAACCTTTGCTTTTTCGGCAGCTTCTTTCAGGCGTTGCAGAGCCATTGGGTCCTGACGCAGATCGATCGCTTCATCTTTCTTGAACTCATCAGCGAGCCAGTCGATGATAACCTGGTCGAAGTCATCACCACCGAGGTGGGTATCACCATCGGTCGATTTCACTTCAAATACACCATCGCCAAGTTCGAGGATCGAGATATCGAACGTACCACCACCCAGGTCAAATACGGCAATTTTCTGATCGTGATTCGTTTTATCCAGACCGTAGGCTAGTGCAGCTGCAGTCGGTTCATTGATGATCCGTTTTACATCGAGACCGGCGATCTGTCCAGCTTCTTTAGTGGCCTGACGCTCAGCATCGTTAAAGTAAGCCGGTACCGTGATAACGGCTTCGGTCACTGTTTGGCCAAGGTAATCTTCGGCGGTCTGCTTCATTTTCTGAAGGATCAGTGCCGAAATTTCCTGTGGTGTATATAGGCGGTCGCCAATACGGACACGTGGTGTTGCGTTGGGGCCGTTTTCAACGTCGTAGGCGACGTTTTTAATTTCGTTGGTTACCTCAGCATAACGTTTACCCATGAAACGCTTGATCGAGGAAATCGTATTCTTCGGGTTGGTGATGGCCTGGCGTTTGGCCGGTGCGCCGACTTTCCGCTCGCCGTTGCCGTTGTCCATAAACGCGACGACTGACGGTGTCGTGCGTGCTCCTTCTGAATTCGGGATCACGACCGGCTCGTTGCCTTCCATCACGGCCACACACGAGTTTGTGGTGCCTAAGTCAATACCAATAATCTTTCCCATAACTGGTTTAGTTTCTTTAGTTGGCTGTGTATAATCTGACAGACATATCCTATCTATCAATACAAATGCCAGCCGGGAAAAATGTTTGATTTGCTGTCAGATTGGCAGAATAAAGTAGTTAACTGGGCCAGAATGTCGCGCAAAAGTTACCCACACCAAAAAAATGTGGCAGACCGGCAGAGATATGTCGATGTTGGCGGACCAGTACTCATTTGCTTCTGGTAAGTCGGATTCTCCAGTTCTGACAACACGGTATCTTTCTCTCAACGATCGTAAAAAATCCCGTAGTCATAGCCATTGTAAACTGGATTTTGACTACGGGACTCTATACGCTAAAAATTAATTACTTACCAAAAAGGCCGCCCAGCATTCCACCAAGCCCACCGCCACCCTGTTGACCAGCTACCCGTAACAGATCGTTCATATCGAGTTTGCCATCCGCCATTGCCGAACCGGCCATACCCATCCAATCAACGCCCTGCTGACCCGTTGCGGCTCCCAGAATGGTATTACCATCCACACTCGAATCGTTCGGATCAGATGCTTTGTGCATCAGTTTGCTCAATACCATAGGCACAACAGCAGCCGCTACCGACATGGCTACCTGGGGCGAAATACCCAGCTTTTCCATCAGATTCTGCTCAACGTGATCCTGAACTCCCTGTGTTACGGGGCTTTGCTGAACGTTTCCGCCGTTAACAACCATGCCGAGCAGGCTACCCAGTCCACCACCCTGCGCCTGCTGCCCCAGTCCGCTCAAAATGCTACTGGCGACTGTTTGCATAACGCTGTCGTTCTGGCTGTTCGGGATAGCCGGATTATTGATAACAGCCTGACCCGAATGCTGCTGAACCAGATTCATTAATGTTTCTAACATGATTTTTACTGTTTTAGGATTAACGGGAATAGGTTCGATTACACCCCGCGCTAAAATTAGATAGATTCCGACAGACACTTGGAATTGAATCCGTTATTTTGCCGTGAACTAGTATACACCCTATGACGAACGAAGACCCAAAAAGTAGCGGTCAGGCATCCGAAAAAATAGAATTAAGCGATAGAATTAATGGGATGCTACCCGATTTGCTCTATCCCAGCGAATCAGACGAGCCCATTGAGTTCGTCCAGTGTTATCTTAACCAGCAGGAACCCCTAACTGTTAGTCAGATTAAAGACTGGCAGATGCTGCCACCCGAAGTGTATGTGGAAGAAGTGCCCGAAAATGACTTTTGGGAACCGGTCATTACCGAACAGGACTGGTACGGAGACGAAGAAAAAGCGCGGACTGAAATATTCCGGCAATTGAAACAACTACTGGAAACTGAGTTGACCGGGCGGCAGGTTTTTCACGCAGGAGAAACCGAAATTGATGTTTTTCTCCTTGGTCGACAGGCGGATGGCGAACGAGCTGGCATCAAAACGAAACTGGTGCAGACGTAATTACAGTAAAAGGAACGGGGAGTAAGTAGTAGGAGTACTGACGCATGTGTCAATCCTATTACTCACTCCCCGCTCCTTTTATGTTCTGTTTACTTCACTTGTTCCACAACGGCGGCAAATGCTTCCGGGTGGTTCATGGCCAGATCGGCCAATACTTTACGGTTGAGTTCGATGCCTGATTTGTTCAGTGCACCCATCAGAGCCGAATATGACAGACCATTGATCCGGGCACCGGCATTGATCCGCTGAATCCAGAGGCCGCGGAAATCCCGTTTTTTGGCTTTACGGTCGCGATAAGCGTAACCTAAACCTTTTTCAACGGCGTTTTTAGCAACCGTCCAAACATTTTTACGCCGACCGAAATAACCTTTGGCCAGCTTCATTACTTTTTTCCGACGCGCCCGTGAGGCAACGTGATTGACGGAACGTGGCATAATAAATTGTGTTTTTTGACGACGGGCGGAAAGCTAGTCAGCAGGTGTCAGCGGGCAGTTTTCAGAATGCCTGTTGCGTACTGCATGCAGCCTACTCTTTAAGGCCTGGCATCGGGTGAAACGTGAAACCAAGACGCAACTGCGTCTTTTCTTTAACTTAGACGTTTAACAGCGCTTTGATACGACGCTCATCGGCTGGGAATACCAGCGTGTCGTGTACCAGATTACGCTTCTGCTTGGTCGTCTTTTTCGTCAGAATATGACTGTGGAAGGCGTGCTTCCGCTTGATTTTTCCGGTGCCAGTCAGCTTGAAACGCTTCTTGGCGGCCGAATTGGTTTTTACTTTAGGCATTGCAGTAAACCGCTTTGTATGGGAAATTAAGTAAACAGGCCGCAAAGATACAAAAAAAATGAATACTGCCTTCGCTAAGTGCAGCACCAGCCGTTAATTCTGAATGAATGCAAAAAACTAGTCAGGTTGACTTTACTCTTAAAGTCAACCTGACTAGTTTTTTGCAACAGAATGATTATGTGACCAGCGGAAAAGAAGGAGGATAGTTACTGAGTCGCTCGAACCTGTGTTTGCGTCAATCGGCCTAAGCCCTCATTAGTCCATCCGCGATCATTTTTTAGGAACAACTACTTTGGGGGCCAGGAACATACTCATCCGTTTTCCTTCGAGTTTGGGCTCTGCCTCTACCTTGCCATAATCTTCAAGTCCCTTAGAAAAACGCTCCAATAGCTGGAAACCACGGTCTTTAAAAACAATGGCCCGCCCAACGAATTGAACGTAGGCTTTCACTTTTGCGCCTTCTTTCAGGAAGTTGATGGCATGTTTGAGCTTAAACTCGAAATCGTGATCGTCGGTATTGGGACCGAATCGGATCTCCTTGATTACGACCTTGGTAGCGTTGGCTTTGATTTCTTTCTGCTTTTTCTTCTGCTCGTATTTGAACTTGGAGTAGTCAACTATACGGCAGACGGGCGGCACAGCGTTGGGCGACACCTCGACTAGATCGAGGTTCTGCGCTTTGGCCATAGCCTGCGCCTTATTTATGTCGTAGATTCCCTGCTCTACATTTTCACCGACCACCCGCACCTCGCGGGCCAAAATGCGCTCATTAACTTTGTACGGTTCTTCAACCACACGACGAGGTGGTCTGCGCTGGGGTAATGCCATAGATTGTGTTTAGTGTAACTAATTTTTAAAATCGCTTGGATAACGTTCGTTGTTCCAAAAAGTTCGGGAAACTATCGAAAATACTGATTCTACGCAAGATTTAAACAACATGCAGTCTTCAGTTTGCAGTAAGTAACCAACTATAGACCTTACAAACTGCCCACTGAAGACTGCCCACTCATAGTTTAACCTCTGACTGGAATGCCTTGACAAACTCGTCGATACCCATACTGCCCAGATCGCCCTGCCCTTTACGGCGGACCGATACTTTACCATCGGCGGCTTCTTTTTCGCCAACGATAAGCATGAACGGCACTTTATTTACTTCCGCATCCCGAATTTTACGCCCGATTTTCTCATCACGCAGGTCGACAAAGCCACGAATGTCGTGTTCCTGCAAGTTGAAAAACAAATCGTTCGCGTAGTCTTCATATTTTTCAGAAATCGGTAGAATCGCAATCTGATCCGGCGATAGCCAGAGCGGGAAATTTCCACCTGAATTTTCGATCAGGATCGCAATAAACCGCTCCAGCGAACCAAATGGCGCCCGGTGAATCATGACGGGCCGGTGTTTCTGGTTATCAGCCCCAATATATTCCAGTTCGAAACGATTGGGCAGGTTATAATCGACCTGAATCGTACCGAGTTGCCATTTCCGACCGAGCGCGTCGCGGACCATGAAATCAAGCTTGGGACCGTAGAAGGCCGCTTCACCCAATTCCGTAACCGTCGATAAACCCTTTTCGGCTGCCGACTCGATAATAGCCGCTTCTGCTTTTTCCCAAAGATCGTCAGAACCGATGTATTTCGTTTTATTTTCCGGGTCACGGAGTGAAATCTGAGCACTATAGTCGTCAAATCCAAGCGATTTAAAGACGTACATGACCAGATCGATCACTTTCATGAACTCTTCCTTCACCTGGTCGGGGCGGCAGAAGATATGCGCGTCATCCTGGGTAAAACCCCGTACGCGGGTCAGTCCGTGCAGCTCTCCCGATTGCTCATACCGATAAACAGTACCAAATTCAGCCAGTCGAAGGGGCAGATCGCGGTAGGAACGCGGTTTGGTTTTATAGATCTCGCAATGGTGCGGGCAGTTCATCGGTTTCAGCAGAAACTCCTCGTTCGGATCAGGAGTTCTGATTGGCTGGAACGAGTCTTCGCCATATTTTTCCCAGTGTCCCGACGTTACATAGAGTTGCTTGCTGCCAATGTGAGGGGTCACAACCGGCGAGTAACCCGCCCGTATCTGGGCTTTCCGCAGGAAGTTCTCCAGCCGTTCGCGCAGCATGGTTCCTTTCGGCAGCCAGAGTGGTAACCCCTGCCCTACTTTTTCAGAAAAGGCAAATAATTCCAGCTCTTTACCCAGTTTACGGTGATCCCGTTTTTTGGCCTCTTCGAGCAGATACAGGTAATCGTCGAGTTCTTTTTGCTTGGGGTACGTAACGGCGTAAATCCGGGTCAGCTGCTTATTTTTCTCATTCCCGCGCCAGTAAGCTCCGGCTACGTTCATGAGTTTGGCGGCTTTGATAAAGCCCGTATTCGGAATATGCGGCCCCCGGCAAAGGTCTGTAAAATCACCCTGACTATAGAACGTAATGGTGCCATCTTCGAGTCCGTCGAGCAGGTCCAGCTTATACGGATCACCCTTTTCTGTAAAATAGGCAATCGCATCGGCTTTGCTCATCGGCTTGCGGATATACTGCTGTTTCTGGCGGGCCAGTTCGAGCATTTTATCCTCAACCTTTTTAAAATCCTCCTGCGAAAAAGGCTGACCATTCAGATCAACATCGTAGTAGAATCCTGTTTCAACAGCGGGTCCAATACCGAACTTGACGCCCGGATACAAGGCTTCAAGCGCTTCGGCCAGCAAGTGAGCCGACGAATGCCAGAAGGTTGCTTTCCCTTCAGGGTCGTTCCAGGTCAGGAGTTGGATGGTCGCATCTTCTTCAATGGGCCGCGTAGCGTCCTGAACAACCCCATTGACTTTGGCAGCCAGCACATTGCGGGCCAATCCTTCACTGATTTGGGTGGCAATATCCAGCCCGGTACTTCCTTTTGGATACTGCCGAACGCTCCCGTCGGGTAGCGTTACGCGGATTTGTTCGTCCTGCGCAATCATTTGTGTACTAATTTATTTGTGGGTACCCGCAGCCTACCTACAACTGTAAGCTACTTACTTTTAATGCATGAATTGGTAAACATTAATTCTGGCCAATCGGCTTGATGGTTCGCCGGAGCGAATCACCGGAACCAGCCGGTACCTGCGACTTGGGCTGAATGGTCGATACACGGACACGGGTTGTGTCGAGTGTGGCGCGATTCTGCGTCGGTGTCAGTGCTTCATCCGGTGTATTCGGCAAAAATAACGAGTTATATGAGTTTTGCGAATATTGTCGCCGTTGTGATCGCCATAAGCCAGCGGCTGCCTGCTGATCGGCTGCATTTAGCCGGGTAGCTTTCGTATAGGCAGCAATCGCCAAATCATACTGACCCATCTGCTCATGACAATAACCCAGGTATGTATCGATGCGTGGGAACTGCGGGCGAAGCTGCTGAACTCGCTCGTAATTGGCCAATGCAACGTAATAATTCCGGTATTTCTGGTTAATCAATCCGATTTGAAAATACGCCTGATAGTAGTTCGGCTGCACCTTCAGTGTCTGTTGATAACAGGTCATGGCGCTATCAAGTTCACCCGCCATGTGGTAGATCAGGCCCCGTCCGTAATATAATTTGGGGTTGTTGGGAAAATAACGCAATGCCTGGCTATTATAAGCCAACGCAGAATTACGATCGCCCTGCGACCGATATACCGACGCCAGCTGGTTGTAAGTATCCAGATAGCGTGGCTTTAAACGAAGTGATTGGTGATATAAGGCCAATGCCTGGGTCGTATCACCCAGCCGGGCTGTCATCAGCCCTTTAAAATAATAAGCTTCACCATCGTAGGGAGCCATTTGCAGGGCTTTCGTTACGTAAAGCTGTGCCCGGGGAAACTGATTTTGTTGCTGAAAGAGATCGCCCATCAACGTATATAGTTCAGGTGTATCAATGCCCAGAATTTCAGCACGTTGCGCATTAACGAGCGCTTTTTCGGGTTGCTGCAGCGCCCGCAAAATCTGGGCACGTGTCAGGTAATACGATCCGGCGTTGTCGTTTCGGCTGATGGCTTCATCTATATCACTCAAAGCCAGATTGATTCGACCCATAGCCAGCAGAATAACAGCCCGTTTGGCATAGGCCGACGCGGGAGAGGATTGATTAATGGCTCGCGTCAGGGCTCGCAGAGCCCCCTCCGTACGGCTACTGTCGCCGGGTTTCGGAAAATCCGGTATCCTGGCCGTTTGCCGATCATCGTTGCCACAGGCCAGGAGTGTAGCAATAAGGGGAACTAGGAGCAAATTCAGACGCATGACTGGAGTTGATGGATTTGGCTGTGGCGGATGTATGTCCCGTTCGTATGATCAGGAATCAATCCGTACACTAGTCGATCTATCAATCATTTTCAACAAAGTTAGGCAATTCAAACGGATGCGAACCGATAGAAAACACCCAGCGGCAGACGTTTATGATAATTATCCTCGACAACTAACTCACCCCATTCGGAATTGGGTACCATTCCGAATACCTGCCGCATGAGGTTATCCAGCAGAATCGACGAGAAACCCAACGAGTAAAGGTTGATAATGAAAAAGAAGTCGTCGCGGTCGAGCAGATCAGCACAGGATTTAAGCAACTCATTGAGGTGCTCCTCGAGCACCCATTTTTCACCATCAGGGCCACGACCGTAGGCGGGTGGGTCCAGAATGATGCCATTATAGTGATTACCCCGACGGACCTCCCGACGAACAAACTTTACCGCATCCTCAACCACCCATCGAATGTTGTCAAGCTCACTATGATCCATGTTTTCGCGAGCCCAGCTGATTACGGGTTTCACGGCGTCTACATGGGTTACGTCGGCTCCTGCCTGCCGGGCTGCCAGCGAAGCGCCCCCGGTATAGGCAAACAGGTTGAGTACCTTAGGGCGGGATACGCCCGACGACAGTTTTTTAATCGTATCGTGGATATAGGCCCAGTTATCGGATTGCTCCGGAAACAG
The DNA here is from genome assembly GCF_011604685.1 of Spirosoma aureum. Lineage (NCBI taxonomy): Bacteria > Pseudomonadati > Bacteroidota > Cytophagia > Cytophagales > Cytophagaceae > Spirosoma > Spirosoma aureum. The sequence goes on from NZ_CP050063.1 coordinate 4,904,095, forward strand.
ACCAACGTGTTTAAAAGTCGTTAAGGCAAGCTTGAATTTCAGATTCAGCCCCCCCTGTCGGAAGGAAACAAACCAGGGATCGCGCATGTCGGGGGTTGTTTGCCAGTCTCCCCGCTCGGGCGACTGCCTGTCGCGTCGAAATATCGCATGGGCCTGCTCGTCCCAATTACGATCAGACAATGATTTATCCCAGATAGCCTGTGGTTCAGGGCGAGCCAGTACAAAATCACCGAAGCGTTCGAGTTTCTGAAAATCGCCCGAGTCGATTAGTTCATAGTCAGGCCAGGGAGCGGGGGTAATGAGATGAATGTCGGGCATATTAATTTCGTGAAGGAGGATGGAGGAAAAGAGTTTACACGCTTCCGGCTTCACCCGTCATTCCCATTTTCAGGATCAGTTCAAACTCATCAGGCCTGATTGGCATGACTGATAAACGCGACTGTTTAATGAGGCCAATCGCTGCGAGCATCGGTTCGGCTTTTATCTGAGCCAGCGTAACCGGTTTCGCCAATGCCATGACTGGTTCGAGTTCGACCACGAACCAGCGCGCCGGAGCCGACGCATCGGGGAAGGTTGGGTCGGGGTAGCTTTCCCGCACGACCGTAGCCAGACCCACTACACCCGGATTCAGTATACTATGGTAGAATAGTACCTGATCGCCCAGTTGCATCAGCCTCAGGTTATTACGCGCCTGATAGTTACGAACACCGTCCCATACGGCACGGCCCTGTTTCGTGAAATGATGCCACCCGTATGTGTCGGGTTCGGATTTAACAAGCCAGTAATTCAAGCAGCGGGTTGGTCAATGAGCCTATTAAAATGGCTCCGGAGAGCCATGAAATAAAAACGCAGGATGTATACGGCATTCAATAATAATCATCATGCTCCTGACTACTACCATAAGGCGATCCATATTCATCCTCATCATCATCGGCAAATTGTGAACCTGCCCCTTTGAACGTCAGTGCTTTCTTGAGGATCATGATCTGACCGGTATGATACAAATCGTGGTTAACGATTCCGTGCAGCATGTCATAATAGGTATAATCGCGACCCGGCACGATATCCTCAAGGAATTCATCGTCGTCACGCTTATCCAGCTCGTTGATCAGTTCTTCCTGGCTTAAACTCAATTCCATTTCGAGGGCTTCCCATTCGAAATCATCAATTTTATCGGGCAGAGCCCCAAAGTTTTTTTCAGGGGTAGTAATATCGAAGGTGGCATCGCCCTGCATCTTTTTGACGCAAAAGATCCGCCAGCTCGTCATGTGAAAGACCAGTTCGGCAATGGAATGCGTATTGGGCGTGATTCGTCGACCCGACATTTCAGGGGTTACGCCCCGAAGGGCTTCAACTACCGAAGGGCCGTGCCAGGCTTCCTCGCTTTCATACGTTGTATTGAGGAGGTCAATGATTCGAATGAGTTCGTCGTTGGGAACCATAGGTTATTCAAGCAAAAAGTAAAGCTGCCGACTTATAGCTTTAGGTGGTTGCTGGACGGGATCAACAACCATTCGGTAATAATATAGGCTGACAACTTAATAGTAAGTGATATTGGCTATTTTTTTAATACTCCCCTGACGGGTATTTGTTCAGAATATCGGTAATCATCTCAATAACAGAAACATATCTATAAAAAGTTGATGAAGAACAAAACTGTTGTTTTAACAACAGTTTCGGTTCTATCGAACCGGATTTCTAAATCTTTTACAAAGGTACGTCAATATTGACGGCGTTTCGAAAAAAACATACCGATCAATTTATATGCCATTAGTGTATTGGCCAGGCTGGAAGCTGTTATATTCTGATTTTCAGTGGCCTTTTCTGCTGAATAAGAATTCTATTCTGCCCCTCTTTTTATTCCTATAGGCATTATATAAACGACCAATTAAGTGTATTATTAAAAATAATAAATATACTTACAAAACCTTTTTTGGAAAGAATGGCATATTTTATGTATCTGCTTACATTAAGTATTCTGGTGTAGACAGTGACGGAATACCAGGTTTTATGATCTAATTGGTAGTTCCGGCAAAATGAATTTCGGTAGCCTATGCGTTTACTTTTACCCTGTCTGTTCCTGGTGTCCAGTTGCTTTAGTCAAACCCTGAAACCTTTACGCTATCAAACGGAGGTAGGTAGTTATTTATCGTCATCGGGTCAGAATCCGTTCTGGCTCAGGACAAATCAATACGGCATCGTTCCAATGGATCATTCCACGCTGACTTTACGACACGCGATGCATGTTGATTATCACGATGCGCCAAAAAGTAAACGGGATAGTTTACAGGCTCTTAACCGTCGGGTGGACTGGGGATGGCGGGCAGAAGCTGTTCTGAATGCTGGCTATAGTGTACGATTACTTATTCCGGAAGCCTACGCGAAGGTACGGCTGGGGTCCGTAGAAATCTGGGCGGGGCGTCGACGTGAAGTGATTGGTCTGGTTGACACGACACTTACGTCAGGATCCTATAGCATGTCTGGCAATGCGCTTCCCATGCTTAAGTTTCAGATATCGATTCCGGAGTACACGCCCCGAAAAGGGCTGTTTGCCATAAAGGGATTTTATGCCCATGGCTGGTTTGAAATAGACAGGTTCGTTAAAAATACACGTCTGCATCAAAAGGCAATTTACATGCGGTTGGGCAAACCTCATTGGCGATTGAAACTATACGGCGGTATCAATCACCAGGTCATGTGGGGGGGCACGACCACACAACTACCCAATACGCGCATTAAAAATAACCTCTTGCCTTCCACCTTCCGCGACTATCTTGACGTGGTTTCGGCCAGTTCACTCGGCAATCGTTCTAACGTCGATACCAATCGGATTAGCCAGTTCGACCGGGAGAATCGGATAGGCAATCACCTTGGCACGGTCGATCTGGGCTTTGAGTATGTTGCCCACTCCTATTCGATCTTTGCTTATCGTCAGAGCATTTATGAAGATGGTTCCCTGTTTCACCTCACGAACCTGCGCGATGGCTTAAATGGGGTCCGCATTCGTAATCTGAGACCATTAAAGCCTCGTGGGCTACAGATCGAATCGGTTCTTTTCGAGTACCTCTATACGGAGAATCAGGGCGGATCACTTTTTATAGACAACAGCGAGCAACAACGTGGCCGCGACAATTACTTCAATCACTCCCAGTATCAGGATGGCTGGTCGCGCTACGGAATGACACTCGGAACGCCTTTTATTACACCTTCCGATAACAGCCGCAACGATCTGCCACGCTATGGATTCTCCAACAACAACCGCGTAGCTGTCATGCACATTGGTCTTTCGGGACATGTTCATGGTTTTTTCCATTTTCAGGCCAAAGCCTCTTTCAGTGAAAATCTTGGGACCTATGAAGTCCCCTTTCCACAGGCAGTTCGGCAGTTTTCCGGTATTCTCTCTATTTCAACAATGCTCCCGGTGCTTAATGGCTTGACCGTAAATACGGCGATTGCAACCGATATGGGCAAGCTTTATCCCAACACTGTTGGTTATTATTTAGGTATCCGCAAAGACGGGCAAAGTCGAAAAAAAGTAGACCATTAATCTCTGTCAAACCACTCACCGGAGAACGTGCTCTTGTTTGGAACATTGGAGCAAACAGGAGTACTCCACATATTATAGGGACTAAATACCTTATTAGGATCAGTCGATCATTTCAGGGCAAGCCAATTCGTTTTTTTATCCAACAGATTAAGTATACTATCTAATATAATAAATATAAAAAATAGATCTTTTCAATACCGTTTAATATATTATCTAAAAAAATTACCTATATACGTAATTAAAGTTATATGCAAAGGAGCTAATTTTCTTACTTAAAGCGTACCAAGTACACTTTAGTATTCCAATTCTTGTGCTTGCCAATCTGTTTATTGTTCTCTCAAGTACAACAAGCACAAAAAGCCAGCCGTAAAGGCTTACTCAACTGCCCTACTACTCTCCTAACCCATGAAGCATTTATTAAAAGATGAGGAGTTAATACAAATGCATCTGAACACTCATCAAAATGACTACTTTGAAACATTATATAAACGCTATGTAACCAAAGTTTATCGGCGTTGTTTATCACTCACAAAAGATACAGCTAAGGCAGAAGATTATACGCATGATATTTTTCTGCGCGTACATGGAAACCTTACTAAATTTCAGGAAAAGTCGGCTTTTTCAACCTGGTTGTACTCCATTTCGTACAACTATTGCATGGACCAGATCCGCCAGTCCAATCGAAATTCAACAGTCGCTTTAGAAGAGGATCAGGATTATATCTGGACTGATTCAACTGATCAGGATAACAAAGAATTTCAGTTGCAGCAGTTGGATAAGGCAATGGGAGCCATTTCGGGAGATGAATTGCTCATGTTGCGCATGAAGTATGAAGATAATCTTGATATTAAGGAAATAGCTGAACAGCTGAATTTGAAAAACAGCGCGGTCAAAATGCGACTGAAGCGCACCCGCGATAAGATTCGGCGTATGTATGGAGAGGATCCATTTTAATCTCTCGCCCGCAAAAAACTCCCCTTATTCAACTGCGAAAACGGCCTATCTGACGATTTATCCATTCCTCGTAGCAAATGGCCGACAATCAGTTTAGGCCAGAATACAAAAAAAGTACCTAGCCTTGTCGATTAGATACCCATTTTCAGTCAAGTAGGCTACTGCTTTATTTCTACAGGTTCTTACTGTTTATTGATAAACCCGTACGTAATCGACTTCCATCCGTTGCGGCCAGATGCTTTCATCAACACCTTTCTGCCCGCCCCAATTTCCGCCTACGGCAACGTTTAGAAGCAGATAAAACGGCTTATCGAATGGCCACTCGGCCTCCGCGCTGCCCAATGTCGATTTCTGAACGGTATAATAGTTCTGATCGTCGACGAAAAAATCGATTTTGTCGGCAGTCCATTCGATTGCGTATAGGTGGAAATCCGTCGCTACGCCCTTAATGGGGATGGCCTTTCCTTTTTCGGTTTTCTTCGCGTGGTTATACGCTTCTGTGTGAACTGTGCCATGAATGACGCCCTCGTCGAAACCGACGTGTTCCATGATGTCAATTTCACCGGATTTTGGCCAGCCTGCTGTTTGTATATTCTTACCGAGCATCCAGACGGCGGGCCAGGTTCCACGGCCGGCGGGTAGTTTGGCCCTGGCTTCAATTCGACCATAGGTCCAGGTTGTTTTACCCTGTGTCATCAACCGCGCCGAGGTATAATTTTTACCCTGATACGCTTCTTTTCTGGCTTCGATAATAAGTTTTCCGTTTTCGACACGAGCATTTTCAAGCCGTTTGGCTGTGTAGAATTGCAATTCGTTATTGCCCCAACCATTGCCCCCCACTTCGTAAGACCACTTGGTCGAATCGGGTAAACCCGCCTTATCGAACTCATCAGACCAGACCATTTTACGGGCCGTTGGAGGTGAGGTCAACTCAGGGCTTTTGCAGGCAACTATAGCCAATAGTGCCAGCGTTTTTATCATTATCAAACGTTTCATCAGATAAGGGTTTACTTTACAGCGTTCTAGATATTGCGTGGAATGGGGGCAAATTTTATTAGCGTTTTTTTGAAAACTTTCCAAAAGCGATTCGTCTTACACTATATAATGGACACGAACCCGTTTAAATAAAGCGACAATGAGCACATTCACGATTGATTTCCCCGGAACAGCCAACCAATTTACCGCGAAAGCCAGCTCGGCCATCTCCGAAAAAGGTGGTCAATTTACAGGTGATTCAACTAATGGAAACTTCCATATCCAGACGGGTATCGGTGCCATTGAGGGTACCTATCAGGTTTTAGATCCCGTATCGGACTCGCAAACGCCGATCGCCATTACAATTACCCGAAAACCATTTATTGTATCGACCAATACCATTAAAAGCGCTATCAGTGATTTTTTCTAATCAAGTACCCTTACCGGAGTCAGTCAAAGTCATCAACTATTGACCAAACGCCCATATCAGGAAATCCGGCAAAATCTGGCTCCAGGTTTCCTGATCGTGTTTGCCTCCTGCAATCTCCACATAGCGAATTTCTTCCGTTCGGCTATAGCCTTTCCGGACTAACTCTGCAATCAGATCCGTTGTGTCTTCGATAGAGTCGATGATGCCATTGTTGTTACGGTCGCTGGTTTCATCGTCAGTACCGGTTTCAAACCAGAATTTCAGCTGCCGGTGATGCGAACCTTTGCGGACCAGATCGTGCATGATCCGGTCGGTTTCGTCGCGGTAGCCATCTTCCGTGCTTTTACTCCGCCACCAGAATGACCCCGAAAATACCCCTGATCGGCTGAAATGTTCCGGGTGATGAAATACGATGTCAAACGCGGACAGACCGCCCAGTGAAAAACCTGCAAAGACACTTTTCGTCGGTTCGCTACTAATGTTATAGTGTTTTTTAACGTATGGAAGCAGTTCTGTCAGCACAAAATCGGTGTACAATCCGGCTTTGCTACCCCGATTCATGTAATCGGGTCGGGCAGCGGTGCCATACTCCTGAATCCGATCACCGGCATGAATTGCCACGAGTACAAACGGCTGGATCGCCCTCTTTTGATAGAGAGAATCCAGCACACGGGTCATTTGCAACCGGGTAAGATCCTGGCCATCGTTCAGGTACAAAACTGGATAAGGTGTGCTTCGTTGCGAATAATCTGGAGGCAGAATAATGTCGAGATGAATAGCTCGACGAAGCGGAACAGAAATTAACGAATCATCGTGCCGAACCGTTACGGTGGATGACTCGGCCGGAAAGAAGGCCGGTAAATGGTCAGCCATAAGCGCAAAGAATGTCAGAATTAATGGTATCACAACATGCAAAGTAGGGATTTTTTCGGCTTATGATGGTCTATTTTTGTCGATACGAGCTATTTCCTCTATTTTTCACCCGAAAAAACAGGCCACTTCTAAACAAACAGTACAGTGCAGCAAGATCATCGTAAATGGTACTCACATCACCTCGGTCGCGATATAGAGATGCTCGTTTATGGCAACTGGGGCTATCCCGTATTGCTGTTTCCGACCTCAATGGGGCGCTATTATGAGTATAAAGACTTCGGCCTGACGGAAACGGCGCGCTGGTTTGTGGAGACGGGTAAAGTTAAATTATATTGTATTGACAGCATCGACCGCGATAGTTGGTATGCCAAGCACCTGCACCCTGGCACGCGCATCTGGAACCACGTTCTTTATGATCGCTTTCTGCATGAGGAATTAGTGCCGGGAATCCAGCGTGAATGCAATGTCAAAAAAATAGGTGTATCGGGTGCCTCATTTGGCGGCTACCATGCCCTGAATTTTGCGTTTCGCCATCCCGAACAGGTCGGTCATTTGCTCACGATGGGCGCAGCTTTCGATATCCGGTCATTCCTGGGCGGGTACTACGACGAGAATGTTTATTTCAACAATCCGCCCGATTTTCTGCCAAACGCTCAGAATAGCGAATTTTACCACATGAATATCGTGCTGGGCACGTCGGAATATGATTTCTGTAAAGATGACAATTATAAAATGTCGGGCATTCTGCACCGCAAGGGCATTCACCATAAGCTCGATGTTACTCCCTGGGGCAACCACGACTGGCCAGTCTGGAAAGACCAGTTTCCCCGGTATCTGAGTATGATTTAATGCCGTGTCGCCAAAATCGCTTTAGCAGACAGCTAATCGACTTTTTTCTAAGCACAACTCATGAGTGACCCCCAACTTCCGGGCGCTATAGCCGACGCCCTGCAACGGCTCCGTACCCATGTAGTACAGGTTCCGGTAAATGTACTGGGCCTTTCAGACGAAGAGCTGACAAAAAAAGCGCCCGGCAAATGGTCGAGTAAAGAAATTCTGGGACACCTGATCGATTCGGCGGTGAATAACCTCAAGCGATTTACAGATGCACAATTTACCGAAGAAGCCTACCTCATCCAAGGGTATAATCAGGATAAGCTGGTGATTGTCAACCACTATCAATCGATACCCCTGGCTCATTTAATCGCCCTTTGGCGAAGTTTGAACGAGCAGATTCTTTATGTAGCCGAAAGTATGACGAGCGAGACGCTTACCCACCCGATTCGGTTCGGGCAACCCGACAAACCTGAATCAACGCTAGGCTGGCTTATAAATGATTATGTAGCTCACCTGGAGCATCATCTAAAAACGTTGCTATAAGGTAAGGTGGAAATTAGCTTAAATTTTCGGGTTTGCCGCTGACCAAAGTACCGGATCGGATTCGCGGATTGCTCATAAATTAAACTACTTACGGTTGTTTCAGCTGGCTTAACACTTGCCCATATTCTGCAGCCAGGGCATACCCGGTTCGATTTTCATTCGTATGAAACCGACGTAATTTGGCTTTTAACAGAAGGCAAGTCTCTGGTTTAACATCAGAAAGAAATTCCTCGACCGACCTCGCTTCCAGGCAATTAGCGACTAAATCGGCTTCAAGCCGTTCCTTTTGCTGAAGCAGACGAATTAATGTACGTTTCTTCATGGTGTGGTATTGGTGTCGAACTTTTCATGGAATTTCCGTTGGGCTGGACCATAAATAATACGCCACACCCATTGCTAACAGGATCAGTCCAATGATGATGTAAAGGTACATCGGCAGCTTCTTTTTCATGATGGGATAGTTATTTATTGGTCAGTTGATTTCGTGTTTTCATCTGCTTTAACAAGAAAAAGACCAATGCTCTTTACCATTATTATACCTGTAAATGTACACTCTGATTTGTATATCGGTCATGCCGTACCTATCGGACTATTTTCCAGCCTCGAAATCAGCACACCAAATTACCCTGTTCCTGACTGTGTTCATTTTACTCATAACCCAGGTAATTCAAGAGCAAGCACCTCGTTTATAGCTATTTATCCGTTCTGTGAGCGAAACAAATCTATGACAATCGGGCACCGAACACAAGTATTTACTTGTGAATGACGAATGAAAATAGCCACGTATCTCAACAAATTTGTAGCTAGGTGATAGCTGGCGAGCCTTCACCGGAAACGCTCCATGCAGACAAACCTGAAAAATTAGAATGGAGTAAAGGCTTGCCAGAACAAACAATAACTACGTATGTTTACCCCTATAAACGCCAGTAATTCAGAGCATTGTTTTGCTAATCTTGTTGGCTAAATCCAAAAACACACTTAACTATCTGATTATGAGCAACAAGCCAAAGATAGGTATCTTATTTGGTCAGGAGAATACGTTTCCACAGGCATTTGTAGATCGTGTCAATGAAAAGCAACGTACTTTCCCGGCAGAATTTGTCAGTATAGAACAGGTTGAACAAAGTGTCCCAACTGACTATGCTGTTATCATTGATCGCATTTCGCAGGACGTGCCCTTCTACAAGGCATTTCTTAAAAATGCGGCTTTGACCGGCACCGCCGTAATTAACAATCCGTTCTGGTGGAGTGCCGACGAGAAGTTTTTCAATAACGCGCTGGCTGTTCAATTAGGAGTTCCTGTTCCGAAAACCATTCTGCTACCATCCAAAGAGCGTCCCGACGATACGAATCATAATTCGTTCCGCAATTTGAAACACATGAACTGGGACGGCATCTTTGACCACATTGGCTTCCCTGCATTTATGAAACCTCATGCCGGAGGAGGCTGGAAAAGCGTCTATAAGGTTGATAATCCTGAGCAGATGTTTAAAGCCTACGACGAAACTGGTCAGTTGGTTATGCTCTATCAGGAAGCCATCGACTTCACCGATTACTTCCGGTGTTATTGCATCGGCGGAAAAGATGTTCGAATTATGCCCTATGAGCCACGGAATCCGCATCATCTGCGCTATGCCGCCGAAATGAAGACAACCGGCGACGCGGGCAAGAAGCTGCTAAAAACAATGACCGAGTACGTGTTAGCGTTGAATCATGGTCTTGGTTATGATTTCAATACGGTTGAATTTGCAGTCCGCGATGGCATACCCATTGCCATCGATTTCTGTAATCCTGCTCCCGATGCCGATGTAAATTCGGTCGGCCAGGAGAATTTTGACTGGGTGGTTGAAGCAGCCGCTTCTATGGCGATCGAACGGGCCAAAAAGGCGCAGAAAGGGAAAGATAATCTGACTTGGGGTACGTTTGTCCGTAATTCTATAGGTGGAGAAATTCCTGCTTTGGCAAAGGTCGCAAATGAAAAAATCGCCAGAGAAGGAACCGAAAGCCCCGAAACCAGAAAAAGCAGCCAAGGTAGAAGCGAAAGAAGAAAAGCCGAAAAAAAGTAAAAAAGCAAAGGCATAAAAACTGGCTTTAGCGTAGTTAAACGATGATATGACGGGTAAAAAGCCTGTCATATCATCGTTTTTTTGTGGAAATACCGGCCCTAAATTAGTCGTCTGTCGATTGGCAAATCGGGTTGTAGGATAAGGAGCAGGCTCTATTCCAACCATTCATTAAAAGTTGGAATCTTTATGCAAAAATATTCAGCTATGCGCCCATTTTATACCCTGCTCCTGTTCAGCCTGACCGTTCTGTCCTGCAAAAAATCAGATACGATTTCGCCCGAAACCCTGACTGGCACCTGGATTGAAGTTAGTGCCCGGCAGGATACCCTTATCTTCAATCTCGATCACGTGGGGGCTTCGTTACCGGCTTCGCTCACCGTTAAGCGGGGTACGGAGCGCAATTCTTCGGGTTATTTATTACCTAAAATTGGCAGCGGTATTTATATCTATGAGCTACAGGGTGAACGGATCTTCGTTCGAAATCTATTGTCAAGTTCGTCGCTGGGAGCCGACTATGCCATCGAACAACAGGGCGATAGGCTGATGGTCGAAAATTTCTTTGAATTAGGATTCAGGCAATCACCCACAGCCACCCGCACGTTTACGCGCGTACATAGGTAAACCGTTTCTCGTTAAAAATACAGCTTCATTCCTTATAATCCGATCGATGCCGGATCAATACCAGCATCGCGGGCTGAAGCGCGCAGAACTGCCAGCATTTCGATGTAGCTGAACAATCGTCCATCAATGTAATCCTGTTCTTCCGGGTCAGCAAAGGATTTTTTCTCTTCAAGATCCCGAATGTTCGCATGGATTGTAATGAGCACATCCTGAATAAATTCCTCAAGTTGCTGCGTATAGACAGTCATTTTCTACGACTAATACGGTTTAATTATACGGGATATTTCTGCTGTCGATCCAGTTTCTGCAACACTTACGTTCTATTTGGTCGTCATCAATAAAAACCATCTTTCCCACTTTGAGTTTATAAAAAACCAGTATATTACTCGTGTTTTTTACGGCAAAACCAACCCATCGATACTTAATCCCTGCGCAAATGCCTGTATTCACCCTAGGAATTGAAGAAGAATTTCAGACTATTGACCCCAGCACGGGCGAGTTGCGCTCCCACATGTCGAAAATAGTTGACGGCGGACAGATTGTTCTTCAGGAACGCGTCAAAGCTGAAATGCACCAGGCCGTTGTAGAAGTTGGTACGAACATTTGCAACAATATTCAGGATGCCCGTCAGGAGGTAACGTATCTCCGCAAGATGATCATCGAACTGGCCGAAAAACAGAATCTGAAGATAGCAGCTGCCGGTACGCATCCCTTTTCGGACTGGCAGGACCAGCTTATTACGCCCAATGAACGCTACGATCGTCTTATCGACGAAATGCGCGATGTGGCTCGCTCCAACCTCATATTTGGCCTGCACGTCCACGTGGGTATCGAGAATCGGAACGACGGCATCCAGATTATGAACGCCGTTCGGTATTTTCTGCCACACATCTACGCCCTGTCGACCAATTCACCATTTTGGCGGGGTCGTAATACCGGTTTTAAATCCTATCGGTCTAAGGTATTCGACAAATTTCCCCGTACGGGCATTCCCGATTTTTTCTCATCGGCGGCCGAATATGATGAATACATTAACCTGCTGGTGAAGACAAACTGCATCGACAATGGCAAGAAAATCTGGTGGGATATCCGGTTGCATCCGTTCTTCAACACGATTGAGTTTCGCATTTGCGACGTACCGATGCGTATAGATGAAACGATCTGTTTAGCAGCCATTATGCAGGCTCTGGTCGCCAAAATATACAAACTCCATCAGCAGAATCTGAATTTTCGACCGTATCGCCGGATTCTCATTAACGAAAATAAATGGCGGGCAGCCCGCTATGGCATCGAAGGAAAACTGATCGATTTTGGCAAGCAGGAAGAAGTACCAACACACCACCTGATTCATGAACTGCTCAGCTTTATTGACGATGTGGTCGATGATCTGGGTAGCCGGTCGGAATGTGAGTACGTACTAAAAATTCTTGAAATGGGTACAGGCGCTGACCGTCAACTGGCTGCTTTCCAGCAGCACAACGACCTGAAGCGGGTTGTGGATTACATTGTCGAGGAAACTTCTTTCGGAGTTAACTAGTTTAAAAAGCTTTAGATGGCTTTCCAAGCCACTATTTTTTGACTGCGGAAACTGAAGCCGCTCTACACTATGAGCTTAGTAAAAATCGCCGTACTGGACATGAATAACAACCATGCCAACGAAGGCATGCGTTGTATTTTGCAGCTGATTCGAAGCGTCCAGGGTAAAGATCAAGCCGAACTGGCATTTGATGTATTCAATGTTCGGGGTAATAATGAACTACCCGGCCTCGAGTATGATGTCTATATTTCTTCGGGCGGACCAGGTAGCCCGTTGCCGTCCGACGAAGCCTGGGAACCGCCTTACTTTGCATTAATTGACCAGCTTTTCGCCTGGAATCGTACGCATGAGCAGAAGAAATTTGTGTTTCTGATCTGTCATTCGTTTCAATTGACCGTTCGTCATCTGGAATTAGGCCTACTCAGTAAGCGCAAATCAACATCATTCGGTATTTTCCCGATTCATCAAACCGATGACGGCTATACCGAGCCTCTATTTCAGGGCTTACCTGATCCATTTTACGCTGTCGATTCGCGGGATTACCAGATTACGGAACCCAATCTGGAGCGCCTGAACGAGATGGGTGCATCGATCCTTTGCCTGGAGAAAATCCGACCCCATGTACCCCTCGATCGGGCCATCATGGCCATTCGTTTTTCACCAGAAATAATCGGAACACAGTTTCATCCGGAAGCGGATAATGAAGGCATGCTGCGGTACTTCCTGACTGATGAGAAACGGAATCAGATCGTGACCAATTTCGGCCAGGAGAAATACGATGATATGGTCTCTTATTTGCAGGACCCGGATAAAATTGCGTTGACCGAGTCGGTTATCCTGCCCAGTTTTCTGCGTCAGGCTATCCAGTCGTTATCATCTGAACTTGTTAGTTGATACGAATACGGCCAGGCGGGTATATCTGTTTTAGGGTAACCGGCCCGGCCGTATTCTTGCCAATAATAGCCCATTCCATGATCCAGCCCATACGTCAGACCTTCAACCAAGCCTTCAGCCCGGAACGTTACCGGGCTTTTTTGGAAAAAATTGAACTCGATTTACCCGGTCAGCTCGATTTTCGCGTGGCCGAAACACCGGTTTTCGTTCCTAAAGTTTTAACCGTCAAACTCCTTGCTGCCTGTGATGACATTGTGAACGTCATTACGCGAGACGATTTCAAATCACTAACTGATAAAGCCATTCCGGAAGGTCAGCGTGTGCCGAATGAAGACGAGCATACGCAGTTCATGGCGGTCGATTTTGCCGTCTGTAAGGACGAATCCGGTGGCCCATCACACGGCGAGTTAACGCCACAGCTCATTGAATTACAGGGCTTTCCGTCCCTGTATGGATTCCAGCCCTACATTGCGAGCCAATTTCGCGCTCAGTTCCCCATTCCGGATAACCTGTCTCATTTATTCAACGTCTCAACAAACGCGGAATACCTGGATCGTCTCCGCCAGATGATTGTTGGAGATTGTAATCCGGAAGAGGTTATTCTGCTGGAGATTTATCCCGAAAAGCAAAAAACCCGCATCGATTTTACGCTGACAGAAAAGTATCTCGGCGTTGCAGCGGTATGCCTGACGAAGATTCGAAAAGATGGACGGCACTTATTTTATGAGAAAGATGGCCGGTTAGTCCGGATCAAACGCATATATAACCGCCTTATTTTCGACGATTTACAGAATTTTCCTGATCTTCAAACTGACTTTCACCTCACCGACGACGTAGATGTTGAGTGGGTTGGACACCCAAACTGGTTTTTCCGAATCAGCAAGTATACCTTACCCTTACTGCACAGTCCTTATGTGCCAGAAAGTTACTTTTTGTCTGATCTGACAAATTATCCTGCCGATCTGGAAAATTACGTACTGAAGCCCTTGTTTTCGTTTGCGGGTAGTGGCGTCAAACTGCACATCACCACCGCTGACCTCGATGCCATTCCGGAGGTGCAGCGCCAGGGTTATCTTCTCCAGCGGAAGGTAAAATATGAACCCGTTATTCAATCACCGGATGGCCTGGTAAAATCAGAAATCCGGATGCTGTTTATCTGGCCTAAGGCCGATGCACGCCCTACCCTGCTGACAAACCTGAGTCGCCTGAGCCGGGGTGAAATGATTGGTGTCAATTTTAACAAGAATAAAGATTGGGTGGGTGGCACCGTCTGTTTTTTCGAGAAATAGCAGACGGTGCCTGGTCTGTTTTTACTTACTCATACATATTCTCCTGAGCAGTCGCCCAACTCACATTGCCCATCCGTGCTAACTCGAATCATGACTTCTACGTTTATTCGGGCATTACTTTGTTCCAAAAATCAAATTATACCCAATGTACGGATAGAAGAGTATGATTTTTCCATCGGGCAGATAGTTATTCCGATAGATTAAACTGTAAAGGCCCAGATCAAATGCATGCCGTTTGCGATCGAGCCGGAAAGCAAACGATAAAGTAGCCCGTTGTCCGGTATCACCAAATTTATAACCTTGTTCCAGGTTGATCCGGTTATCACTTAATAATGTCAGGCCGGGCCGAACCTTTTGCATCATACCCAGTGTAAGGAACGATTGATTCGGTATGTGCTCCGTGGTGAAAGGCGTTGGGTAAGAGGAAGACCAGATTTGATAAACTCGCTGACTTCCCCAGTTAACCAGACCGTAGCCCAGGGTTATGTTTCGCTGGCTGTTGCCAAATGAACCAAGTGCCTGCAACGTCAATGCTCCACGCCGATATGATTCGGCGCTTGTTAATGGCTGATAAGCGACGGAAAGGCCAACGCGAACTTTGCGGCCAATTGGCACACTAAATTTCGATGAAAGCCTGGGCGTACGCATTCCATTGTCGATATTCGTAAAGAAGCCTGATTGATATTGTGAAGGAATTGGTGTAGTAATCCGGGCTCCAATACTCCAGAAACGGGTAATTCCATAGTGGAATTCATTCTGAAAGAGCCACTTGTTTCGATAATAAACCTGGCCTTTTTCGGGATTGTAAGCCGTTTCTCCGATAAGCAACCAGGGTGAAAACCGGTTTGAAAACACACGATTCGATTCAGTAATTGTTCGTGGCTCCATCCATACCGAATCGATACGGGCCACCAGTTCCGGCTCAAAGTAAGTCAATTGACCATCGCGCTTTCGAACAGTGATCATTGTACTGTCCCGCTTTACAAAGCTACCCTCTATCCGCGTGCTATCTTTAAGGACAAAGGTCGAGAACAGAGATGTACGGGGAGTCAGACTGGCCGGGCGCGGACGAATGGGCATGATACCCAGTAGCTGATCGATCTCGATATAAGTCATATCGCCATCGGTTTTTCTGACGGTAACCCCTGAATTATCGTTCCTGATGATTTGCCCTCGCACCACCGAACCATCGCGCAGCAATAGAAATGATTGCTTGCGGGCCATGTCCTCAGGGGTTATTTTCACACCTTGTGCCCACAAGACCAATGGGCAAAAGAACACTAGTAGAAGTATTGTTTTCATAATTGAAAAGTTGAGCTTTTCAGTTCCACTCCACAAAGTAACTAAAAATCACTCACAGTGCACATTCAACCTTCTATTTTATTCAATCATTAAGTAAGACCTAATTTATTGGTATACAGTTGGTATGCTGCCTTTTTTTTGTTGTTGCTCGAACTGGCTGCCCGTATCAATAGCATTGCATTTCACTATTGATACAACGTCAACAATAAAGCCGTAAAGTTCTCACTTAAAACACTATGATGGTTTTGTAAGGTGAGATATTAACAAGAATTAAGACTTGTCGTCTGTAAATTCTGTGCCTACTATCCTTTCAACGAGATTTTAACTAAATATGGTGTAGCTGACTGCAAAAGGCGCGATTTATAGTGAAACCGGGCGTTTTGTACCAATTTCCCAGCGGTCATCGTCAGAAGCACCGTTTAATAAGTTCGCCAGTTACCGGCCAATGACTGCGCATACAATTAGTTTTTCCGATGTATTCTTGCAGCGTTAAACCATATCCATACCAAACTTATGAAAATGTCCCTCCCTACGTGGCCCCTGGCCCTGTTGGCGCTATTTGCCTTGTCGATCCTATTCGACTCCTGTAAGAAATCTGACGCTCCTGACGACCCAACCAAAGGATTTACCACGCAAATTCAGAACATTGTTCCGACTACGATCATTGACGATCTCAGAACACGGGGAATGACCATTAATGAAGGCAAAGTTCCACCGGCCTTAGCAGGTACAATCGTTGTCGCTTCACCCTGGGAATTACTGAGCCCGTATGGTACTGAAGATTCCTGGCAAAAGGGAAAGGTAATCGCTGATTATAAATATAAATTTTATGAGCAGACTACCGATGGCAAGATCAAGTACGATTACAAGAATGATGGATCGGATACCGGATCAGGCAAAGGCGCTTTTATTTCGGGCAATGGCAATACGTTTACGATCTTTTCAGAGGATGTTGGCGTATCTAAAACCGTCAATTATAAAACGATCACTGTAATGTCAGGAGAAATTACGGATGCCGGTATAAAGAATTTTCAGTATGCCTTTGTCTTGAAGGAAAAGACCAATGATGATAATAATAGCGCCTTGATTCCTGTTGGAAAAGGTCGAATTTGGATTGATTCCGATAAACTAGCCACGAAAACAACTAGCTTCCGGTTAGCTGCGCCGGGGGAATCAAGCCCGATAGTCTCCATGTTAACGGCTAACTAAATCGATCACCAACACCCTCAACATTCGCCCGGTCAGCTCTCGCTACCGGGCGTTTTGTTTCATTCAAAAATGAACTGAAAGCAACTGACTGACATTTAGCAATTGACAGATCAGGTAGGAAATCAGTCAACACTATTGATCTAGCATTGTAATTAGCTGACAAACAGAAGCTAGCGCCAGAATATGAATATTCCGGCTGAGGGGTTGAGATGAAGCCTCATTAACGTTTTTTGGTTAACATGAACAGTACGACACACCGACAATTATTTTTTCAGCACGTTGCTCAGACCTCAGATTTTCCTTTAGCGTTGGAAATTGAACGCTCCGAAGGCATTTATCTGTTCTCAACGACTGGTAAAGCCTATATGGATCTGATTTCGGGCATCGGAGTCAGTAATGTCGGCCACCGGCATCCGCGCGTTTTAGAAGCCATTCAGAATCAGTTGGATAAATACCTGCATTTGATGGTCTATGGCGAATACGTGCAGACTCCGCAAACGCAGCTTGCTCACGCCCTGATACAAACCCTGCCGGCAAGTCTGAATAATGTTTATTTTACCAACTCCGGCACGGAAGCCGTTGAGGGAGCCATGAAAGTGGCCAAACGGTATACCGGCCGAACCGAAATCATCAGTTGTTTTAACGCCTATCACGGTTCAACGCAGGGGGCACTGTCGCTCTCAGGCGATGAAAACTTTAAACGCAATTACCGCCCCCTCCTACCTGATATCCGGCATATTCATTCTGGCATTTGGGATGATATTGAGAAGATCAGCTCCCGAACGGCGGCCGTCATTATGGAAGTGATCGGGGGCGAAGCAGGTGTTCGTGTACTCGATCCTGCCTACCTGAAGGCTATTCGCCAGCGTTGCACCGATGTCGGTGCCTTGCTTATTTTCGACGAAATCCAGACGGGGTTTGGCCGTACCGGAACATTCTGGGCTTTTGAAGGCGTTGGAGTAATTCCAGATTTGCTCCTATGTGCCAAAGGCATGGGGGGTGGAATGCCGATTGGGGCCTTTATTGGTTCGGCAGACATCATGAGCGTTTTAAAAAACAACCCAATACTTGGGCATATTACTACCTTCGGGGGGCATCCGGTATCCTGTGCAGCTTCCTTGGCAACACTTACGGTTATTCGGGATGAACGACTTCATGAGGTCGCAGAAGAAAAAGGGCAATTGTTCCGGCAATTATTAAAGCATCCGGCCCTTCATGAAATACGGGGCAAAGGATTAATGCTTGCGGCCGAATTTGCTTCCTTTGAGGTTGTAAAGCCCGTTATCGACCGCGCCATTGACAAAGGAGTGATCACCGACTGGTTTCTTTTCTGCAATAATTCAATGCGAATTGCTCCTCCGTTAATTATTACCGAAAAGCAGATTCGGGAAGCCTGTGCCGTAATTCTCGATGCAATTGACGCTTAACGAACTAAGGAAACACCACGGAGAGTGTTCCTAATACAAGGGCAAGACTGAAAATAATCAATAAGCCGATTAGTACGGTTTTCAATAAACTACCTGGTGGTTTGGTGGATTGATTTGCCATACTCGTTCGTCACTGTTGGTGGAGGTTCTTACACAAAGATGCACAAAGTTTCACTAAGAATACATGGTTGTTCTAGTTTATAGCCGGGAATGAGCTGTTTTTCAGCCGCTTTATAACGGAATATTGCCATGTTTTTTCTTTGGCATCGTGGCTACTTTATTTTCCAGCATTCCAAACGCCCGGATCAGTTTCTGGCGTGTCCGGTCAGGCATGATTACTTCGTCAATATAGCCCCGGTGAGCTGCCCGATACGGATTGGCAAACTTTTCGGTGTAATCCTGTACCTTTTCCTGCAACTTTGCCTGCGGATCGTCGGCTTCCGCAATTTCGCGTTTGAAAATAATTTCGGCGGCACCACTGGCACCCATCACCGCAATTTCGGCGGAAGGCCAGGCATAGTTGAGGTCGGCTCCAATGTGTTTCGAGTTCATGACATCATAGGCACCACCATATGCCTTACGTGTAATGACCGTAACCCGCGGAACGGTGGCTTCGCAAAAGGCAAACAGAAGTTTTGCCCCGTTCGTAATTATGCCATTCCACTCCTGATCGGTTCCGGGCAGAAAGCCCGGCACATCTTCGAGCACCAGCAAGGGAACATTGAAGCAATCACAGAAACGAACGAACCGGGCCGCTTTCGTACTGGCATTTATATCAAGAACGCCAGCAAGTACAGCCGGTTGATTCCCCACGATACCAATGCTGCGCCCACCAATTCGAGCAAATCCTACGACAATGTTTTCAGCAAAATTCTTGTGAACCTCCATAAAGCTGCCCATATCCACCAGTTCCTCGATCACTTCGCGCATGTCGTAGGGCTGGTTCGGATTTTCTGGAATGATGCCATTGAGTGAAGGTCGGGCTTCGTCCTGACCCGGTTCATAGGGCAGCATTGTTGGGTCTTCCTCGCAGTTCTGTGGGATATAACTCAGGAGCCTCTTAAGATGCTGAATACAAGCCAGTTCATTTTCGCAGGCAAAGTGGGTCACGCCCGATTTTGTGCTATGGGTGCTGGCTCCGCCCAATTCTTCAGCCGTAACGCTTTCATGCGTAACGGTCTTCACTACGTTAGGACCCGTTACGAACATATAGCTCGTGTTCTCGACCATAAAAATGAAGTCAGTAATGGCTGGGCTGTAAACGGCACCTCCAGCACAAGGGCCCATAATCGCCGATAGTTGCGGAATCACACCCGACGCCTTCGTATTCCGGTAAAAAATATCCGCATAGCCCGCCAGCGACAAAACGCCCTCCTGAATCCGGGCACCGCCCGAATCGTTCAATCCGATGATGGGTGCTCCATTCTGCATGGCCAGATCCATAAGCTTGCAGATCTTTTCAGCGTGGGTTTCGGACAATGCCCCCCCAAATACCGTAAAGTCCTGGGCAAAAACGTAGACCAGCCGACCCTCGATCGTACCGTATCCCGTTACAACACCATCGCCCAGATAATGCTCCTTGTCCAGCCCGAAGTCGCGGGTGCGGTGCATGACGAATTTCCCGATTTCCTCAAATGACCCTTCATCTACGAGCAGTGCAATTCGTTCGCGTGCGGTCAGCTTTCCTTTGGCGTGTTGACTATCAATGCGTTTCTGTCCTCCACCAAGTTCGGCTTCGGTATTTTTTCGGGCCAGAATTTCTATTTTTGAGAGCTTGGCAGTTGAAGTGGAATCGGTATCGGGACGGGTTTCTGTTTGCATGGGGTTGATCGTTGCGAAAGCGAATTAGACAAAGTTAAATGTTCTTATCAATTCCAACGATTTTATGGAATTTTGTATCGTTATTTTGACCAATGTTTATTTACAGACCCGATGAAACAAGGACTCTACCTGTTCTTTTTTCTGCTCGTTACGCGATCCGTATCGGCTCAGGATTCGACAATCCATTATCAACACTCGACGGGCGTTATTCTAAAACTGGCTCCATTGTCTTTATTGCTCGATCCCGACGCAACCATTCAGGGGGCTGTTGAAGTTCGTATCAGTCGTCAAAATTCAGTTCAGGCCGAAATTGGCTACGGCCATAAAGGGTTATCGGTTACAACGGATCAGAAGAAAAACTTTGCGGATTGGTCGATCTGGCGCTTTCGATCGGAATGGCGTCACTACACCAACCACTACCGCACGAACAATCGGCAAAATATTCACTTTCGAAGCAATTTCCCTCTAGGCAATTACATCGCTGTTGAAGGATTTGCCAAACAGATCAATGCCACAAAAGAAGGTAGTTATTCGGCACTAAATGCCCAGGTTTCTCAGGAATCCATCAGTCGATTTGTGCTGGGTAGCCATGTAAAATGGGGACGTCAGATTGCCATCCCCGGTGAGTCAGTTAACAGTCTTTCCCGCATATTGCTGGATCTATACATTGGAGCTGGCTTGCGTTACGGTATTACGCAAACAACTCCCGATGAACGGCAATGTGGCTGTGGGTTTCTGCCCGATCGCTTTCAGCAAGGCCGTAGTCCTCAGCTAAGCGTAGCTGCCGGACTAAAAATTGGAATTGGTTTATAGCGTCCTGAAGTTGAGCTTTCAGGCTTTTTCGCCGACATTTGCTAAACTACTAGTTGTCTGATCTGTGCGAAAACGTTATCTGGGGCTGATTTTCCTTTCCATCCTTTCTCGAATCACTGACGCTCAAACCCTCGGTGGACAACGCGTTTTTTCGTTTCTGGATCTGCCCACAAACGCACGTGTTGCGGCCCTTGGCGGGCAGGTCGCTTCTGCCACTAAACCAGACGGCTCGTATCACCTCAATAACCCGGCACTGGCCGATTCAAGTAGGGATAATCAACTGGCTATTAGCCTGATGCCTTATCTGGCTGCCGCGAAGCATTACACCTTACAGTACGGTCTACCCATCTCATCTGGATTGGCGGACCGGCATGCCCGGTGGGGCATTGGGTTACAATACCTTAGCTATGGTCAGTTTAATCTGACCGATCCGGCTGGCAACTCGCTCGGCACATTCACTGCCAATGACTACGCGCTGAGTCTTACGCATGCCCGGACAGAAGGTAATTTTACGCTTGGTGCAACAATAAAAGCAGTCGGTTCAAGCATCGAGACCTATTCAGCATTTGGCATCCTGGCCGATCTGGGCGGTATCTGGCGGCATCCCGAACAGGACTTAACCTTCGGTCTGGTGGCTAAAAACGTCGGCTATCTCCTCAAAAATTACGGGCCTACCGGCGCTGATTTGCCTTTCGATTTACAGGCTGGGGTTACCGTAAAGCCCAAACACGCACCCATACGCCTGACCGTAACGGCTCACCATTTGCAACGCTTCGACATCAGCTATAACGATCCCAATTTGAACGTTCGTTATGATCTGAATGGCAATCTGATTTCACAAACGACGAGCGTAACGGAAAAAATAGCGCGCCATTTGAGTGTTGGTGCCGAACTTCTGGTTAGCCGGAATGTGCATTTACTCCTGGGCTATAATCACCAAAAACGCCAGGAAGGTAAAGTAGCAACGGGTAGCGGTGGGGCCGGTATTTCGTTTGGCGCTTCCGTACAGGCTCGTGGTTTCCAGCTTACCTATGCCCGATTCTCCTCGGTTCCCACAGCCGGAACCAGCCAGCTTTCCATACGCATTGATCTGGACCGGTTGCTACATTAATGATCCTTGAAAAGGTTTTCCCTAATCGCTTCAAGCTCAAGCAGATCAGGACCCTGGAAAAAGACCCGAATTGGTGCAAACTTAGGTTCGCAGCGATCCAACGTGCCGGTACTTATTGATGAGTACGCCCGTGGGCGTAACCTTCGTGCTGACCAAAGCCAGTTCGCACGGGTCCACACTGTCTGAAAAAAAACGTTTGCCCCGGCCCAGCAAAACCGGGTAGATCAGCAATACGACCTCGTCAACCAATCCCTGGTCGAGCAACACCGGCGTCAGTGTTGAACTTCCCCAGACAATCAGGTCATGGCCGTCTGTTGACTTGAGGCTACGAATACCCGCAATGATGTCCGTGCCTAAATCCATAAACGGGGCCCATTCCAGGCTGTCCGGTCGGTGGGTGGCGACGTATTTGGTCGCAGCATTCAGACCGTTGGCTATCGGAAAATTCCCGGCTTTGGGCCAGTAGTCGGACCACAAATCGTAGGTGTGACGGCCAAGCAACAGATCGAAGGGACTGCCCTGTGCCTCTTCAACGGCCTCTAAGCCTGCCGGACTTCGAAAAGGCATCGTCCAATTGCCATGCGTAAAGTTTTCGTCGTTTTCGTGCTGAATCACGCCGTCCAGCGAGATATGTTCCAGGATTCGGATCTTTCTCATGTTGTTTGCTATTCGTTTACTGTTTGCACAAAGTTAAAACGAACGATGTACTTGCATGAGGGGCAATCGCGACAATATGAGGGTGTTTTGTTATTAGTTTCAACTGTCAATCAGGGTAGATAGATGCTTGTCACTGCCTCGTAAAAATCCAATAAACTGTAGATTTCCAGCCATTTGAATCGTACCGGTACGATTCTACCTTAAACGTCTTCGGTAACTCTTCTATTTCAGCCTTCATTTTGTTGTTTTATCATGGTTCAGATAGGGGTCTGCGCAGTTCCGATTGTCAGCTATGAAACGTATTCATTAGCCACAAAAGCTTACCCTTTTAATTATCCTTGACCAGTATTCTCTTGGACAAAATAAAGTAAACGTTTATTTTAAACAAGAATTTAAAATAAGTGAAAACTTTTTTTGGACTTACACTGTATGTGTGTAGTCAACCGAGTTTACTTCATAGAAATGGGGTTGGCACGCCATTCAACGATTCATCTTGCTTATGGACGAAAACTATACGGGCTCGTCTGACCGGGATGCTTTTTATCCCTCTCTCACTCGTTCCAACCGATTCTGGCTGGCCTCCCTCCTTTTGTGTTTACTAACTGTCAGTCAACTGTTTGCACAAAAAACGATCATTCGGGGTAAAGTGATTAACGCACGTACCAATGCTGCGGTTGAGTTCTCAAACGTTCTGGTCGAAGGCTCAACAATGGGTACTCAATCCGACCTGAATGGGGCTTATGCACTGGAATTATCGCCAGGTACGATTACTCTCCGGGCCTCCTTTGTTGGCTATGCGCCGGAATCAAAAACTATCACCATCGATGGTTCGCAGAAAGTACTGGTGCTCAACTTCCGGTTGCAGCCGCAGCAAAAGAACCTGTCGGAGGTGACGGTTCGGGGGAAGCGCGAACGCTACCGGAATAAAGATAATCCGGCGGTTTTACTGATCGAAAAAGTGATCGCTCATAAGGGTCAGAACCGCAAGGAAGCACTTTCGTTTTACCAGTATAACAAATACGAAAAGATTGAATTCGACCTGAGTAATATCTCCGAAAAATTCCGCAATCGGCGATCGCTCAAGAAGTTCGATTTTGTCTTCAATTACCTCGACACCTCACAGGTAACGGGTAAGGTAAATCTCCCCATTTATCTGAAGGAATCCATTTCCAATGTGCTTTACAGCCGTAACCCCGAGCGAAGAAAAGAATTCGTAGAAGGCGAAAAAATGACCGGGCTGGGAAATTACGTGGACAATAATGGCATCAAGGTTTATCTGGAAACCCTCTATCAGGATGTCAATGTGTACGATAACAGCATCATGCTGCTATCGAATCAGTTCCTCGGCCCGACCTCGCCCCTGGCTCCGCAATTTTACAAATACGTCATCATTGATTCAACGGAAATCAAAGGCGTTCGTTGCGTAAATCTTGGCTTTTCGCCCCGAAACAAAACTGATTTACTGTTTCAGGGAACAATGGCAATCGCGCTCGATTCAAGCTACGCGATTCGGAAAGTGGTCATGGGTTTTTCGAAAGACATTAACGTCAATTTCGTAACTGACATGCGGCTGGCCCAGGAATATGACTTTGTGCAGGATCAGGGGCTGATGCTCACCAAAGATGAGCTGGCCATTGAGTTCAATCTCCTCAAAAAAGAGAACGGCATGGGTTTGTTTGGACAGCGTAGTGTTTCGTATCGGGATTACATTGTGAATCAGCCCATTGACTCCAAACGATTCAGCGGTTTATCGAGCGATGTCAGCAAAGATGCCCTGACACGATCAGAATCTTTCTGGGCGCAGGCTCGCCATCAACCCCTTTCCGATAAAGAACTGGGAATCTATGAAATGGTCGATAGCGTTCGAAAAGTCCCGGTGTTCCAGAAATTTATGAACACGGCGCTTTTTCTACTGGAAGGTTATAAACCGTTCGGTCCGTTTGAGCTTGGACCGGTCAATACATTCTATAGTTTCAATCCGGTCGAAGGGTTAAGGCTTCGCGTGGGTGGACGAACAACAACCACCTTTAGCGACCGAATGGCTTTCGAAACCTACGGAGCGTATGGCTTTCGCGACAAACGGGTCAAATATTTTGCCTCAGCCACCTTTTCACTGACGGACCATAACACCTATACCTACCCGATCAAGCATTTGCAGGTAAGTGTTCAGAACGATCTGAAAATTCCGGGGCAGGAACTTCAGTTTGTGCAGGAAGACAATTTTTTGCTCTCGTTCAAACGGGGCCCTAACAACCGCCGGACCTATAACCAGGTTTTCGCCATCGATTACCTTAACGAATCGAAGAGCGGACTTGGCCTAAACCTCAATGTAAAACGCATTGAACAAACACCGGCGGGGGCACTTACGTTTGACCAGTATGTACCGGAAGGGGGAGTATTACCCATATCGAACGTAACAAGTACTGAACTAACGGCAGGCCTACGGTATGCTCCGCACGAGCAGTTTTATCAGGGTAAAAATTATCGGGTTCCCATCGTAAACAAATATCCGATCATCCAAATCCGCTTTACGGCCGGGATTAAGGGATTACTTGATGGGCAATACAACTTTCAGCGTCTGATGGTTTATGCAAATAAACGGTTTTATGTAGCCCCCATCGGCTATACAGACATTACGCTCGAAGGCGGGCAGACATTTGGTCGGCTACCCTTCCCGTTGCTAACCATTCATCGCGCCAACCAGACTTACGCTTATCAACCGGAGTCGTATAACATGATGAATTTCCTGGAGTTTGTCAGTGATCATTACGGAGCTGTCTTTGCCGATCACTACTTCAATGGGTTCATTTTCAATAAGATCCCTTTGTTAAAAAAACTCAAACTGCGTGAAGTAGTTACGTTCAAAGGTCTGTGGGGCGGGTTACGCCCTGAAAACCGACCGGGCCCCGACAATGTAACGGCCGGACAGTCTGATGGGCTGCTCCGACTACCAACGGATGAAAATGGTAAGCCTGTTTCATTTGCACTGGATTCCCGGCCTTACATGGAGGCAAGCGTTGGTATAGCCAACATCTTCAAGATCCTCCGGGTCGACCTGATCAAACGACTGACTTATCTCGATAATCCGTTGGCCCCCCAGGGCTATGGTATCCGCTTTAGAATGAAGTTCGATTTTTAGAAATTAGTAACTTGTTCCTGTGAAAAAGAAAATACTCTTCATAGTGGGTTCCGTTAATCAGACCTCGCAGATGCACCAGATTTCGGCGCAGCTTGCCGATGAATATGACTGCTGGTTTAGTCAGTTCTATGCTGATGCTAAGTTAATTAACTGGGGAATCCGGCAGGGCTGGCTCGATCATACCATTCTGGCGGGCAAATTCCGGACGGATGCCGAAACGTACCTGCGCTCGTTTAATCTCAACATCGATTATCAGGCAAAACAAAACCGCTATGACCTCATCGTGGTATGCTCTGACCTGGTTGTGCCGGGGGCGGTTAGGTCAACGAAAAGCATTTGGGTACAGGAAGGCATGGTCGATGAAGTAACCTGGCTGACCAAAGCCGTGAAAGCCCTGGGTTTACCGCGCTATTTCAGCGTTGGCACTTCGCTGAACGGTGCGTCGAACCTCTGTAACATCTATTGTGCAGCATCAGAAGGCTATAAATCCTTTTTTACGGGGATGGGCACGGAAGCCAGCAAAATTTTCGTGACGGGCATTCCCAACTTCGATAACGTTCGCCAGTATATGACGAATGATTTCCCGCATCACGATTACGTCATGGTGGCTACTTCAGATATCCGGGAAACTTTCCGAAGCGAAGATCGTCTGGGATTTATTCGGAAGGCAGTTTCAATGGCTAATGGACGCCAGTTATTGTTCAAACTCCATCCGAATGAAGTCTGGGAGCGGGCCGAAGCCGAAATCCGGCAGATTGCCCCACCCGATGCTTTGATTTTTCAGCAAGGCAATACGAACGAAATGATTGCCAATTGCGCGGAACTCATCACACAGTATTCAACAGTAGTGTATGTAGGAATGGCCTTAAAAAAGCCGGTTTCATCTTACTTCGATGTCGATGAACTCCGTCGATTAACACCCATTCAGAACGGCGGCACATCGGCTCAGAACATCGCCCGCATCTGCCGTGACTTCCTACGTGATATGGGCCCAGATGAACATTTTGTTAAATCGTATCAATACGAAGCCGTGGCTTATGACCGGCAACGACTTTCGCTGTAACTAGCGCAATTAATTTGAATCAGGTGTTTACGTGCCGTTTGTTTTGAGTATATGAACCGCTCAGCCCTTGTTGTCATCGTTCAGGCCCGGATGTCATCGAGCCGCCTGCCAGGCAAAGTCCTGATGCCTATTCTGGGCAGACCATTACTGGCCCGAATGCTTGAGCGATTGAACCAGTGCCAGACACCGTTCACGACAGTCGTTGCAACGTCAACAGACCCGTCCGACGATCAGATTGAGCAATTTTGCCGGGATGAGCATGTGGCTTTTTTTCGGGGAAGCCTGGATGACTGTCTGGATCGGCATTACCAGATTGCTGAACGCTGGAAGGCAGACATCGCGGTTAAAATTCCCTCCGACTGCCCATTGATCGACCCGCGTGTTGTCGATCAGACGTTACAGTTTTTCCTGGATCATCCTGGAGAGTATGACTTCGTCAGTAACCTTCACCCGGCTACCTGGCCCGATGGCAACGATGTCGAAATTATGACCCGAGCCTGTCTCCAACGAACACAACTCGAAGCAACGAAGCCCCTCGAACGCGAACACACGACGCCCTATATCTGGGATACTGCACCCGAATCATTCCGCAGGGGTAATTTGAGCTGGCAAACGGGCCTGGATTACTCCATGAGCCACCGCTTCACAATTGACTACCAAGAAGATTATGCGTTCATCCGTACTGTATACGAGGAATTATATCCTGAAAATCCATCCTTTTCCTGCGAAGACATTCTGGCTCTACTTGAGCGTAAACCCGAAATCTATGCCATCAATGCCGATTTAGCGGGTGTAAACTGGTACCGCAATCATTTAAACGAACTCCACACCGTTTCACCCAATCAAACGAGAGTACTCAGTAATTAGTTAATGGGTTTGCCGTAGTCATTTTGCGGTTTTTTTTAGGAACCAAAAACAGAACGCCGTAAACCATAAACCCAAGTAATACATGAATAATGAACAGTTAACTGATCTACAAAAAATAGCCCTGAATGTTCGGGAACACATCATTCGAATGTCTACGGATGGAGGGTGCTTTACCGGCGCGTCACTCTCGGCGACGGATCTGGTCGTTTACCTCTACAAGCAGTTTCTGAACATAACGAAAGAAACACTGAATGATCCAGGTCGCGATTACCTGTTTTTGTCGAAAGGCCATGATGTACCCGCCCTTTACGGCACCTTCGTCGAACTGGGATGGCTCCCCGTCGAACGGCTCAACAATCATTTATCGACGCGGGATTCCATTTACTGGCACCCAAATGTGAAAGTCCCCGGTATTGAATTTCATTCCGGATCATTGGGTCATTTGCCATCAGTAGCCTTGGGCGTCGCCCTGGATTGCAAAATAACCGGATCACCCAATAAGGTCGTCTGTATTCTGGGCGACGGCGAATTAAACGAAGGCTCCGTCTGGGAAGCCGTTCTGGTAGCCAATGCCTATAAGCTTGATAATCTGCTCTTTGTAGTCGATCGAAACTTCTTTCAGGCCAATATGCCTACGGAAGAACTCATTCCGCTGGAACCGCTGGTCGATAAATTTTCGGCCTTTGGGGCTGCGGTCAAACGGATAGATGGGCACGACTTTACAGCGTTAGATGATGCGCTATCCATATTTCCATTCCAGTCCGGGAAGCTCAATGTGCTCATTGCCGATACGCGCAGGGGCAAAGGCTTGCCGAGTATTGAGGCCCGTGCCGATCGCTGGTTCTGCAATTTTACCCACGATGAGGTAGGCGCTCTGCTCGCTGAACTCCACGGCGAACATACGGCTACACTGGAATCTGAAACGCTTGTTGTGCGCTAAAAGAAAGGAATATTGGCGGTATGAGCTGGCGATAGAATCAGGGGACCGAGCCCTTCGATCAAGCCGTTTACAGCCTATCGTATACACCTTAGAGCAACTAAAAAAATGACTTACGAGGAATTACTTACCCAAACTGCTCTTGCCGATGAACGGGTTGTCGTTATGACCGCTGAAAACCGGGCACTGGTGCGGAATATGCCCCAAAATCTTGGCAATCGCTTTGTCGACACCGGCATTACGGAACAGACCATGATTGGTGCAGCTGCGGGACTGGCGCTACGGGGCCGAACTCCCGTTGTTCATGCCCTGGCGGCTTTCCTGTCGATGCGGGCTTATGAATTTATCCGTACGGACGTCGGAATAGGCAATCTACCCGTCAAACTGAGCAGCTTTATTCCGGGGTTTTTGTCGGACGGTAATGGACCTACGCACCAGGCGGTTGAAGATATTGCTCTGATGCGGGGTATTCCGAACATGCAGGTCTTTTGCCCGGCTGACGAACAGGATCTACTCCAGATGCTACCCTCGATCTGGGCGTCGAAATCGCCTTCCTACGTGCGGATCTCAACCCGACCAGCCACCTATCAACACAAACAACCTTTCGAAATTGGGTGCGCCGAAGTGGTGTCGAGGGGTTCTGATGTAACGATTCTCGTTTACGGTATGCTCTTCGAACAGGCATTGATTGCCGCCAATTTTCTACGTCATGATGGGTACTCGGTTGGTCTGGTGAATATGCGCAGTCTGAAACCGGTTGACGAAGCGGTCATTCTGGAGATTTGTGCCAGTTCGGATCTGGTCGTGACCGTTGAGGATCATTTTCTTACCGGCGGGCTGTACAGTATCGTGGCAGAAACACTTCTTAAATACCGCAAAACGGCCCATGTTCACCCCTTTGCCCTCAAAGGAAAATGGTATAAACCGGGCCGCCTGAATGAAGTTCTGGAGCATGAAGGATTTACCGGGGCGCAACTAGCCCGGGCTATTATCGAGCATCTGGTAGAAAATCTAGCCGACTGACTGAGAATGTTGCCAGGCGATCCAGGATTCGTTCGCTTAGCCATTCATTCTGTATAACTCATCATCTCATGAATAGTATCCGATTTAACGAAACCTTTCCTGACATTACGGTGTCGGATCAGTATTACGAACGGGCATTGGCCGTTCAGAAGCCCATCACCCAGACGCTTGCCAAAGGACCAGGGCAGTTTACGAAAGGGATTGCCCCGAAATACCTTGATCGTGGCAAAGGCGCACACGTTTGGGATGTCGATGGCAACGAATACCTTGATTTCAACGCAGCAATTGGGCCGGTTTCGCTGGGTTATTGCTATCCGGTTGTCGATGAGGCTATTCGACAGCAGCTCAGCAAAGGAATCACTTTCTCGCTGATGCATCCGCTCGAAGTTGAACTCTCGGAGCTGATTCAGGAAGTTATACCGAATGCTGAAGCGGTAAAAATCAGTAAGACCGGTGCCGATGTCTGCTCGGCCGCTATTCGTGTGGCCCGGGCGTTTACGGGTCGCGAAAAAGTCTTCTGCTGTGGCTATCATGGCTGGCACGACTGGTACATCGCCGTTACGAGCCGGAATGCGGGCATTCCGGATGCGATTCAGGATATGACCTATACGTTTGAATACAACGACATCGACAGCATCAAAGCTGCGCTTGACGAAACCGTTGCTGCGCTGATTCTGGAACCGTTCATCTTCGAAGCGCCTAAACCCGGATTTCTGGAAGAACTGGCTGAGGTATGCCGCCAAAACGGAACTCTGTTGATCTTCGACGAAATGTGGACTGGTTTTCGGATTGCGATCGGTGGTGCACAGGAGTATTTCAATGTCAAACCCGACCTGGCGGTTTATTCCAAAGCCTGCGCGAATGGCATGCCTATCGCCCTCCTGACCGGCCGCGCTGATGTGATGGAACTCTTTAACAGCGAGGTATTTAGCTACACAACCTTCGGCGGAGAAGCACTCTCCCTCGCAGCCTGCATCGCTACAATCAACGAACTGCGCGATAAACAGGTACCGGCTTATCTCGACGAAAAAGGCGGCTTACTGAAAGATGGCTATAACCAGCTGGCTGCTGAACTAGGCCTGTCGCACATCACCAGGTGCATTGGCTATAACTGCCGATCGATGGTTACGTTCGAGCCAGCTGCAGGCAATGGACTGGAACTCAAAACCCTGATGCAGCAGGAAATGATCAAGCGGGGCATCTTGTGGGCGGGTTTTCACAATATGTGTTTCAGTCACTCCGATGAGGATATTGCCTATACGCTTTCGGCCTACAGGGATGTGCTGCCGATTATGAAGGAAGCGATCGAAAGTGGTAACGTTAAATCGTATCTGCACGGTGAAGTGCTCGAAGCAGTATTCCGCAAAACGAGTAATTACAACATCAAACCGAAAATAACAGCCTGAAAATAATCACAGTACCTTGTACAACAAGACATTAGCACTGAAGCCTGTAAGCAAAAAATCGAAAACTTTTTTACTGTGGTTGAAAAATATTCACTTACCGATCGGGTGGCGATTGTGACCGGGGCACTTGGGCTGATCGGACGCAACCACTGCCAGGCGCTGGCGGAAGCTGGAGCCAAGGTCGTTGTGGCCGACCTGAACGAAGAAGCGGCTAAGTCATTCGCTTCTGATTTGGGCGATACTCATTTTGGCATCGGACTCGATGTAACCGATGAAGCGACAGTCAAACAAGTCCGCGACCGGATTCTGGAACGTTATGGCCGAATTGATGTACTGGTCAACAATGCAGCCTTAAACGAAGCTGTCGAAAATCCGGCCATGGCACTGGAATTAACGGCATTCGAAAACTTTCCGGTGGCCCAGTTTCGGGCATCGCTGGAAGTAAATGTAACGGGCGTTTTCCTCTGCGCCCAGGTATTCGGGAGTGTGATGGCCCAACAAGGTAAAGGCAGTATTATCAACGTAGCCTCTACCTATGGGCTTGTGGGTCCCGACCAGCGCATTTACCGCAACGAAGCAGGCGAACAGACTTTTTATAAAACAGCGGCTTACCCGGCCACCAAGGGTGCCGTAGTCAATTTTACCCGGTTTCTGGCTGCCTACTGGGGGCAGAAAGGCGTTCGGGTCAATACGCTCTCGCCGGGCGGTGTAGAAAACGGCCAGAGCGAGTATTTCATATCGAATTACTCCGCTAAAACTGTACTGGGTCGAATGGCCCAACCCGATGAGTATCAGGGGGCTGTTGTTTTTCTGGCCAGCGATGCGTCGGCTTACATGTCGGGGGCCAATCTGGTAGTCGATGGTGGCTGGACGGCTATTTAATGAACTGGTTTATGGAAGTCGGTTGATAATACGTCTGCTCCCGATAACTATAAACCATAAACCGTAAAACAATTTGAATCAGGAATTAATCGAAAAAGCAGCTCGCATAAAACTCCTGTTGACGGACTGCGATGGCGTTCTGACCGATGCAGGCGTTTATTACGGCGAAAACGGCGAAATGTTGAAGAAATTTAACATGCGGGATGGTATGGCCGTTGAGCGACTACGGAAACTGGTGGGTGTTGAGACGGGAATTATAACCGGCGAATCATCGCCATCAGTTGTGTCACGGGCGGCCAAATTAAAGATTACAGAGTTGCACCTTGGCAGTAAGGATAAGCTGTCTTTACTGGCCGAGATCCTGGAACGCAAGGGTTTAGATGCGTCGGAGATAGCGTTCATCGGCGACGACGTCAACGATCTGGAGATCCAGAAAGCCGTAGGATTTTCGGCTTGCCCCGCCGACGCGACCCGATATAACAAATCCATTTCAGATTACTGCTGCGATGCGAAAGGTGGCGAAGGCTGCTTCCGCGAACTGGCTGAGCTGATTATTGACGCCAAACATATTGTATCCGTTCAACTTGCATCAACCATACAACCCAATGAGAACCATTACACTTAACACTGGCCGAAAAATTGGCCAGGGACAACCCAGTTATGTTATTGCCGAAATTGGCATTAACCACAACGGCTCACTCGAACTGGCAAAAAAATTGATCGATGAAGCCGTCGCTGCCAAAGCCGATGCGGTGAAGTTCCAGAAACGGACGCCCGAAGTATGCGTTCCCCGCGATCAGTGGAACGTCATGCGCGACACGCCCTGGGGTCGAATGACCTACATCGACTACAAGCGCAAAACTGAATTTGGCAAGCTGGAATATACGGCCATCGATCAGTACTGTCACGAACAGGGCATTGACTGGTTTGCTTCGGCCTGGGATGTAGAGTCCGTCGATTTTCTGGAAGCCTTCGATCCCTGTCTGTACAAATTGGCCTCTGCCTCCCTGACCGATCTGGCGCTAATCGAAAAAATTCTGCATACGGGTCGCCCACTCATGCTCTCGACGGGCATGTCGACCATGGCTGAAATCGAAGAAGCGATTTCACTCGTTGAAGAATACGATACCGACTACCCGCTTCTGGTTGCTCATTCGACCTCGGCTTACCCCTGCAAACCCGAAGAATTAAATCTACGGATGGTCCCAACCCTCCAGGCTGCATACCCAACTATTCCGATTGGTTATTCGGGACATGAAACAGGCCTTTCGACAACGGTTGCCGCGGTTACGCTGGGAGCAACCTTCGTGGAGCGCCATTTCACCCTCGACCGGGCTATGTGGGGTTCTGACCATGCCGCTTCGGTTGAACCACAGGGATTACAGCGGCTGGTCCGCGACATTCGCGATGTCGAAACCGCCCTCGGCGATGGAGTAAAAAAAGTATATGAAACTGAACTAGGGCCGATGAAGCGGCTACGGTTAAATATTAATTCCGCTTTTTCGGTTTAATTGCCCTAGGACTTTTGCTTCGAGCCGTGTCACGGTAACTAATCGTGTATCTAGTAACCGTGACACGGCTCGAAGCAAAAGTCTTATGCCGGTGGAACATTATTTTAGAACGATACGGTTTGTATGATACAATTGATGAATCATACACTTTGGCGACACCAGCTACCGTATCACCCTCAAACACTTGTTAAACATTATGCCGCAGGCAGAATTATTACGAATCACGACCGCTATTCTGGTGGTCTGGATCGTCGGCATTCTTATCTGGGAACGGGTTGCACCCTACCGCAAGGGGCTTCCGCTGTTTCGTGAAGGATTCTGGGTTGACCTGGTCTGGTATACCCTTATTCAGAGTTACTTTCTCAAGATCCTGATTTTTGATTACATTATTGCTCCACTGCAAACGCACTTCGACTGGTCAGACTGGCAATTTGTCAGGCACTGGCCAGTTTGGGTACAGGTGTTCTTTTTTCTGTTTACCCACGACCTGTACATTTACCTTTTTCATCGCTTTCAACACGCAAACAAGTGGCTCTGGCGTACACATGAAGCCCATCACTCCAATAAGGAGGTCGATTTTCTGGCTGGATCGCGTTCCCATGTTGTCGAGATCATCATCAACCAGACCATCGAGTTTGCGCCCATTATTCTGCTCGGTGCCGATCCGGCCGTAATTCCGATCAAAGCGTTGCTGGATGCTATGTTCGGGATGTTTATCCATGCCAATATTCGGGTTAAGCTAGGGCCATTAAAGTATATCTTTAATAGTCCGCACCTTCATTTGTGGCATCATGCTAATTATCAGGAAGTTTTCCATGCTAACTTTGGCACGAAGTTTTCGTTTTTCGACTATCTGCTTGGCACGGCCTACGATCCTGAACATACGCCAGGCAATCTTCCGGAAAACTGGGGCTTATATTATGATTACCCGAAAGACTATTTTTTGCAGCACGCTTTTTCAGTGAAACGGTTTGACGAACGAAAGCTCTTGACCAATAAATGGTTTACACGCTATTACATGCTTCGCCCCAACCTGCTGCGTTTCATGAAGAAACGGCTCAACCGACAAACGAATCCCTCGCCATTAGAAACTGAAAACGTAAACTGATTGTGCAAGCCTGGTTGTTTCTGTTCATCGCAGCTTCCTTTGAAACTGCCTGGACCTATTCCGTTAAATATATGACGTTCGATCTGTTGAAAACGCTCCGCTGGAATACGTTTTACACCCCGAATGTCGGTTTGCCAATTCTGCTTCCGTTTGTTGGCTATGTTGTATTTGGGATAGCCAATATCTATTTTTTCTCACAGGCCATTAAACAGATTCCAACACCAACCGCCTTTGCGGTCTGGACTGCTATGGCCCTGGCATTGATCAAAGCCGTCGATGTGTTTATTTTCAAAACCAACTGGTCCCTGACCGAACTGTTTTTTCTGACACTTATTGGCGTTGGCATTATCGGTTTACGGGTTTACTCGGCGGGATGATCCTTTTTTGTATTACTTATTTTCTATGCACAAGGGTTGAATATCTATTTCATTAGTGGGCTGGGCGCTGACAAGCGTATTTTTCAAAAATTAGTACTACCTGACTATTACCAATTCATTTATTTGGACTGGCTACCTGTTATGCCCAGTGATACTTTGGAAAGTTATGCTTTTCGAATGGCACAACTGATTGATACATCAGTACCGTTTTATGTAATTGGTGTCTCATTTGGTGGTATGATTGCGACTGAAATAGCAAAAAAACTGAAGCCACTGAAAACAATTATCATTTCAAGTATAGGTCTTTCTGCAGGCTTGCCCTGGTATTGGCGCTTTTTTGGCAAGCTCTCACTCGATCGATTTATTCCTGTGACCATTTTTGCCTTACCTATAGCACCTACTTACTGGCTTTTTGGAGCAAAAGACGCTGCGACGAAGCTTCTTTTAAAGCAAATACTTCTTGATACCGATAAAGTCTTCATGAAATGGGCAATTCGAGCAATTTTAACCTGGGATAATCAACGCATACCTACTTCTGTCATCCATATTCATGGTACACATGACAAAATCCTACCAATTCGGTTCACAACGCCTGACCTCATTGTTATGCAAGGTGGTCATTTGATGGTTTATAGCCACAGTAATGAGGTA
Organism: Spirosoma aureum; assembly: GCF_011604685.1. Classification (NCBI taxonomy): domain Bacteria; kingdom Pseudomonadati; phylum Bacteroidota; class Cytophagia; order Cytophagales; family Cytophagaceae; genus Spirosoma; species Spirosoma aureum. The sequence continues at coordinate 4,939,965 of NZ_CP050063.1, forward strand.
TCGCATTTAGTAGGTTTATTGCTAATTTGACAGAATACGAGTCCGGGTTTAACCAAAAATCCCCTTCCCTTTCGCACATTTTCATTTTTCCTGTGTTTCTTTGACGGGGTGCAGAAGGCATCCCGTTTTATCAATGACTCAATTACTCAAAGACCTTACCCCTCGGCAGATTGTTGCCGAATTGGATCAATACATCATCGGCCAGAACGATGCCAAACGCAACGTAGCGATTGCCCTTCGTAACCGCTGGCGCCGGATGAACAGTACGGCCGATATGCAGCGTGAAATTACGCCTAACAATATTCTGATGATCGGCGCAACGGGCGTTGGGAAAACCGAAATTGCCCGAAGACTCGCAAAAATTGCTGATGCGCCCTTTATAAAAGTCGAAGCTTCGAAGTTTACCGAAGTTGGTTATGTCGGTCGTGATGTCGAAAGCATGGTGCGCGATCTGGTCGAACAGTCGGTTAATATGGTGCGGGCGGCAAAAAAAGAGGCCGTTCAGGTTCGGGCCCAGCAACTCGTTGAAGATGCCATTCTCGACATTCTGATTCCGCCCGTAAAATCGGCGAATGGCCAACTGGGTTTTGAGACTGATGTCAAAGATCCCGATGCCGAGCTGAATGAACGAACCCGTGAGCGGTTCCGCGAGAAGATACGCTCCGGCGAAATGGACGACCGTAAGATTGATATCGATGTCCAGCAAAGTCAGACGCCGAACATCGGCATCATGGGCGGTGCCGTTGATGACCTGTCGATGATGAACATTCAGGAAATGATTGGGGGCATGTTGCCCAAACGCGGCAAAAAACGCAAAGTCACTATCGCTGAAGCCCGAACGATTCTACTTGAAGAAGAAGCGGCTAAGCTGATCGATATGGACGAAGTAAAGGAAGAAGCGATCCGTAAAGCAGAAGATGCCGGTATAATTTTCATCGACGAAATCGATAAGGTAGCTTCTTCCCGTTCGGGTAATGGTGGTGGCCCCGATGTAAGTCGTGAGGGTGTTCAGCGTGATCTGTTGCCCATCGTTGAGGGCAGCGCGGTCAATACCAAGTATGGTGTTATCCATACCGATCACATTCTGTTCATTGCTGCCGGCGCCTTCCATGTTACCAAACCCAGCGATCTGATTCCGGAGCTACAGGGCCGTTTCCCGATCCGGGTCGAGCTGCAAAGCCTGTCGGAGAATGATTTTTACCAGATTTTAAAAGAACCAAAAAATGCGTTGACCAAGCAATATGTGGCGATGTTGGCTGCCGAAGGGGTAGAACTGAGTTTTCAGGACGATGCCCTGCGCGAAATGGCTCATATTGCTTTCGAAGTCAATGCCGAGGTTGAAAACATTGGTGCCCGACGACTACAGACCGTTCTGAGCCATCTTATGAACGATTTCATGTTTGATATTCCGGACGTTATCGGAGCCAATGCGCACGTAGTGGTTACGAAAGAGCTGGTCAATGAAAAACTCGACGGCTTAGTGCAAAACCGCGATTTAAGCCAATTTATTTTGTAAGCTATAAACGTGGTCGGAAGATCGAGACGGCCAGGCTGTACGAAAACCTGCATCCGGGCTTTAGCGATCTTTCGACCACAAAGTAAGTGTCTGAATCACCTGGTCAACGGCCCGATCTGTGTCAGATCGTTTACGGTCGGGTGGGTCAAATCGATTGAAAGGACGAAGCTCCAGAACAAACGTTTCGTCAACGGTTTCGTCGTCAATGGGCGTGTATAGCTTATAACCCACAACGTTAATTGGGATCAGTCCATGCTGGCTCTTGAAACGGGTCAATATAAAACTTACGAATCGTTCTACCTTTTCAATCATTATTCCATCCGCAGGCACAAACCGGACTTCAGCCCGATTTCGATCGACAATCGTCTGCTCGTCGGGGCGAAAATGTCCTTCGCAACTCGAGAATGTACGCACAACTCCCGTTGCATTCAAAGCCTCGACCAACGGCCGGATGTGGGGTTCGAGGTCAGTGATCATGGCTCTCCGTCGATTAGCGCCATTTCGTCAGCCTCATCAATCGGGTGACGACCTGGCTTTTGTCGTTGGCGCCAGAGCCATCCCAGGTAGAAAACAGCAATCATGGCAAGTCCCCCTGACACCGCAAAGGATGAATCGATACCTGCTTCTCCAGTGATGTGATTGAGCAGCCAGCCCGATGCCAGTGCGCCAATTCCTATGCCTGCTTCGAGCGCAATATACATGGTCGCCATGGCCCGGCCCCGCGTCGCTTCATTGCTCAGATCAGCCGTCCACGCCTGTATGGTCGGTGAATTCATTCCCCACGACATACCATAGAATATAGCTGCTGTCCAGAACCAACTGGGCGCATTGCGATCCGATGGGTCGGTCAGAATAAGTAGTACCATCGAAAAGGCAAGTACCGCAGTTGAGATAAACAAAACCGGTAATCGTCCGTAGCGATCCGATGATTTACTGAACAGCAACCGGACAGCCAGTGATGCAATGGTGTAAACGGTAAAAAACAATCCCTTATTGGCGATCCCAAGCGATGCGCTGACTGTGCCAATTACGGTTAAAATCACCCCCGACGAAAATGACTGAAGCAGGAGAACCAAAAACGGTGGAAGGGCTTGTTTATCAAACAGTTCTTCTCGTTTCAGGCGTAATAAACCAAACCGGAACGGCTGCCGGTTGACCAGTGTTTCAGGCATCTGGAGCAGAATGCCTATCGATAACAACGCAAAAGCCGATGAAGTCCAGAACATGACATTCATGGAATAGTCGTCGGCTAACCAACTGCCAATAGCAGGCCCCAGCGACATGCCCATTGCTGTGAATAGGCCGAGCATACCCATTGCTTCGCCCCGCCGGGTGGCTGGAACTACATCGGCAACATAGGCCGATGTAGCGGTCGGTTTGGTTCCAGTCGAAAAACCATGAATGAGTCGGAGGGTCAGAAACCCCCATACGGTTAGGAGATAAGGATACAAAAACCCGCATAAAAAGCAGACGATCGACCCAAATGCCATAACGGGTACTCGCCCGACAGTATCGGTGATTTTTCCACTAAATGGCCGTGAAACACCTGCGGTAAGCGTAAACAGGGCGATAATGAGCCCCACGTATTCCCGCCCGCCCAGCTTCGTCAGGTAGTCGGGAAGCTCAGGAATCATCATCGAAAAACTTGCCGAAAACAGGAAGTTACTGACACACAGCAACCAAAACGAGAGCGTGTAAAGAGAGGGGCCGCGTGAGGTTGAGCGAAAGAGAGACAAGTTTGTACTGGTAGTTTGTGGCTGCAAAGTTAGCCCGTTCTCCTGAACAACGAACGGCAAACAGCCTGACAACTCCACAAACTACCGACTTTATTTTAGCTCTGGCGTTGTATTGCCTCCATCAAGTACAAATCGCCACTGTCCATTACGCTGACGTTTCCACACGGTTACATAAACACCATGTTGCTCGTTACGCTTCCCGGTTTCGTTTTTACTCGTCAGCATCCACTGGCCAAACGTATACCCTAACTCGCCCGACTGAGCCGCATCAGTTTTAAGCACCTGCCAGGTCAATACTGAGCCATTTGCAGGTATTCGGCTCATTTGCGCCCGGAGGGAATCAAAACCAACCGTTGGAGCTGCCCCCTCATTCATCCGGATGACATCGTTTGCGGCATAAGTTATAAAAGCTTTCGACATGCCTTGTTTTTCTGACATAATGCTGAAATTCTGATCTGTTTCCCGAATTTCGTCAATGGCTTTCTGACGGATGGCCGCGGCTGGGTTCATGGATCGTGGACTATCGACCCGGGTGCGACATGAACACGCCAGACTGATAACCAGCAGAATAAATACCGAATACTTCATTACGGAGGGGTGAATGGAAAACGTTACGGGTACAAAAATGAGCCAAATTCTGTCTGTCTCTCATGTAGCTCACTTTTACAAACAAAAATCGCGGGTTTTCACCCGCGTTGTACAATAGCCAAGATTATTGGGTTCAATCATCTAGCGTATTTGGCCTGCATCTTTTTAATGAAGTTGAGGCCATTTTCGGCAATATCCCACGGATCATTATACTCCCGCCAGACATTGATTGAATTGGCAAAATCTACATCATTGCGGGTAAAAGCTTCAATTGTCATCCAGCCGGTATAGTTCAGTTCAGCCAGTGTCCGGAACGTATCGTCCCAGGGAATATGTCCATCACCCGGCGTTCCCCGGTCATTTTCGCTGATGTGAACATGGGCCAAAACAGGTGCAATCGTACGGATGGCATCCGGGAAACGCTTCTCTTCCATATTGGCATGATGGGTATCAAACATAGCCTGTACATTCGGGTGGTCGGTTCGGCGAATTAAATCCAGCAATTGTTCCATCGTATTACAGAGGTAACATTCGAAGCGATTTAACGCTTCGGGTGTCAATACGATATTGGCCTGTTTGGCATATTCGCCAGCCGCATGAAGAACTTCTGCGCTATATGCGTACTCCTCTGGTTGTGGCTCACGTCGGCTGAATGTCGCAAATGCCGAGTGCATTGGGCCACAAATGATTGTTGCACCCATCGCATGAGCCCGGTCAATGGCTCCTTTCAGAAAATCCAATGCCTGTTCGCGAATTCTGGCAGATTCACTGGCTGGATTTTCATCAGGTCCAACAACCATAACAGTGGTACTTTGCAATCCAAGCTGCTGTAAATGATTACCAAACTGGCGATAGGCAGAAATATCCTGATTGTCGATAAAACATTCGATTCCGTCGTAGCCAATGGCTTTTAGTCGCTCAGCAATTGGATTCATTTTCTCGGAAATAGGTGCCGACCAGGCCAATAAATTGAATCCAATTGGTGACATCGTTACTGTTGACATAGAAGAAAAAAGAAGATTTTTAAGGCTGATCGTTTTTAGAAGGTATAAATTCGTGTACTACCAATCCTTCAAAGCAATGGTAATGGAGTCCTTTGTTGTCTCCATTACCATTGTTTTTACTTACTTTTCCATTGGATGATCTTTCAATAATTGCTGGGGAGCGTAAAAATCCTTTTTAGCCTCAGTAGCGGCCCGGACTTTAGCAACCTTTTCTGGAAGTACGGCCGGAGCGTTATTTCCAAATGAATTCCTGACGTAGGTAAGCACAGCAGCTATTTCCTTGTCTTTGAGCAAACCACCGAATGGTGTCATTGGCACTTGACCCGGATATGATTTACCACTTACATCGATAGGGCCCATCAGGCCTTTCAACGCAATCTTGATCAAACGATCTTCATTGCCCATTACCCAGTTCGTACCGGTAAGGGGTGGGAATCCGGAAGCTGTAAGTCCCTTACCATCGGGTTGATGGCAGGTGGCACAAAACCCTTCTTTGGCATAAATTTCTTTACCCAAATTAAACAGGGCAAGCTCATCACCCTTCAGCGTTGATTTGGTGGCGACTTCCTTCTCTTTCTTAACATTGACCCCGTTCAGGTGAGCAACGGCTGTTTCGTGCGCGTGAATCATCCAGTCATCCAGCGGTTTTTTGGTCGCTTCGGCCAATATGGGCAACCCTTTTTCTTTCCCGATCCAGGAGGCTGCCACAATAGCAGCTAACCGAACCCGGCTGTTGTCGTCCCGAACAGCCTGCATTAATAAATCGGCCTGATCGGCAACCTGATGACCGGTATAGCGCACAACCTGAACAGCAGCCGCTCTGGCATGGTAGTCTTTTGCTTTTAGTGCCTGCCGTAATAGCTTCTGATCTACTTTATTCATACCCCAACTTACCCATAACCCTTCCAGCAGGTGATGTTCGTACCTCGGGTCATTTTTATCCAGTCCGGCGACCCATGTATTCAGTCTTGTCAATACCTGGTTCACATCCCGTCCACGAAGTTCGCGCCGTGTCCGGTATCTAGTCCGGTATTCGGGCAGTTTGAGGTTATCCAGGAGCACGTCAATACTGGCACCATCAATACTGGCTGGTTTAACCAACGGTCTCGACGGATAGGTAATCCGGTATATACGACCGTGTGAATGGTCGCGCAGGGGATCACGGGCGTTATGCTGCATGTGGCCGATCAGGATGTTATGCCAGTCGATCACGTACAGTGAACCATCGGGGGCAAATTCCAAATCGACCGGTCTGAAGTTCCGGTCTTCACTAACAACAAGATCAGCTCTGTGGTGGCTTTTGTAGCCGGTGCCATCATCGGTTAAGGTATGTTCTTTCGTTCCCAGAAAACCAATGGTATTGTTGATCAGAAAATCGCCCTGAATTTCAGCGGGAAAATGCCGACTGGAAACAAATTCAAGGCCAGAAGTTGGGCGTACACGATGAGCCTCTTCCACCAGTTGAACCGACTTGTGCGTCGCTTCACCATAGCGGGGCAATACACTGCCGGGCATCATCCAGCGCACATCCGGACTGGATGTTTCCGCGAAGAAGGGTTGCCCCCAATCATCAAAGGCAATACCCCAGGGATTCGGAATCGACAGTTGTGCGGTGCGTTCCAGTTTATGGAGTTGTGGGCTGTATCGGTAAAATCCGCCGTTGGTAGCGCGAACCGGACCGTATGAGGTTTCTACGTTCGTATGTAAAAATACACCCTCGCCCGAATAAATGGCGCCCGACGGATCGACGGTAAATGCATGACTGTTGTGGTGTGTATCATGATCGTCATAGCCACTCAATAAAATCTCCTTCTTGTCGGCCTTGCCATCCCCATCGACATCCGTTAACAACTTCAGATTGGGACCCTGCGATACATAGACGCCTTCTTTCGCTATTTCAAAACCAAGCGGCAGGTGGAGGCCATCGGCAAAAACTGTTTGCTTGTCGGCCTTGCCATCGTTGTTGGTATCTTCGAAGATCAGAATTTTGTCATTTGGCTTGGCATCTCCGGGCTTGTAGTGCGGATAACTGGGCATTGCCGCTACCCATAACCGGCCTTTGTTATCAAACGACATCTGCATCGGCTTCGCTAAATCCGGAAATTCTTCCTCAGAAGCAAAAAGCTCGATCTTATACCCTTGGGGCACTTTTAGTTTGCTCAGGGCATCTTTCCCATAGAGGTACTGGAGGCTACCGTTTTTCTCCGGATTGAAATTGGTTTTTACTGACGGCAGCTGCTTGGTTTTCTTATCGGCAGCGGCAACATCCATTTTTTCTCCTTTAGTCGCTGCCAGCCAAACGGCCGTATCCCGAATGGCCGTCATCTCGCGAATTTTATCAATTTCAGCCGGGTAATTGTCCGGACCGAACGGATTATAACGGCGACCATACACGTGTACACCATTTGGAATTTTGTAATCATTATGCCACATCCAGTTCTTTTCCAGAACGGCATCATGAACCAGTGCCCGGTTGGCTTCGGCTTTAGCCGCTGTCTTGCCAAAAACCTCATCGGTGAGTAAAACTGCCAATTTCTTATAGCCAGCCTCGTTTAGCTGTGAGCCATCGATGGTCAGGGGCTCTGCACTGGTGTCATACCACTGCTGAGAAGGCGTGAAGGCATCCACAAAAAGGACTTGATCTCCACCCTGATTATTCTGGTCGACAATTTCCTTCATCGCCTTCGAATACAACGACAGATTTTCGTTTTCCTTTTTACCGTTCGGGAGGTCATAGGTTGCGGATAAATCCTCAAACGCGATGGGAGAAACGATGGCCAGCTTCGGAGCGGCTGTTCCGTTGTATTTTTGCTTGAGTGTCCACTTGATAAAGGCATCCAGTTCGGCCTTGTAGTTAGCCAGTCCTTCTTTTCCCTGAAAGGATTCATTGTAGCCAAAAAATGCGACGATCACATCCGCCTTCAGCCGGGTCAACCATTCGTCAGGCGACTCGAATGTACCCTGACTATCGGATGGATTCGCGTACTCCGTTTGAAACCGTTCGGCTCCGGGGAATGCCCAGGGCGAGAACCGGCTCGAACGGGGTCTGAATCCGGGTGTATCGCCGGGATCACACATGTTCCGAATGTAGAGCATCTGATCAGGATAGCGAACCTGCATTTCAGTCTCAAAATGACCGTAGTTCATCATCCGTGATCCCAGATTATTACCAATCAACATAATACGTGTTCCTTTTTCGAGGGGTATTGATGCTGATCTATTGGCCTGAAAAGCGCTAAACGCAATTAATAATAGTCCAGATATGCTTAGCAATCCGATGATGCTATTTTTCCTGGTTCTTGCCATTTTAGGTATAATATTGATGTCTGAATTTTAAGTGAAAGGGTAATCGCAAACGACTTATGATTTTTTAGGATGCCCGTACGGTACGTCGATGTCAATTTTACCTTTCCACTTAGGCACAGGTTTCCCCAACTCCCAGTGTATGGCATTGATGACTAAACGCTGAAACGACTCCACCCGAAAATCTTCCGGATGGCCTAACGTAGTCATGAATGCCTTTCCACCCCACTGGTTTTTCCATGTCCAGGCCACAGGGTTGTCGATAGCTTCCTTATCAGGGTTAACCGATTTTCCCATTAACAGCGGAACTGCACCCTTGGCCGGATAATCAGGCAGGACACGATAAAGCCAGGATGCGGCATGAAAAGCGGGTTCGACACCAGTCAGAATCGGGTTCTTTGCGGCTTCGGGAATAATTGTAACATCGGTAGTACTCTTATGACCATAATGCGTATGCTTGGCTACTCCACCCCAGCCAGGAGGAGCCCCGAATGCAAACTCGCCAAATGCATTCCAGCGTTTCCGTTCATCACCATCGGGATAATTGAAGGCATGGGTCGTAGTTCGGAAGCCCATCACCGGCTTTCCCGATTTTAGATAATCATCAATGTACTGAAGTTGCTCCTGAGGCAATTGACGCCAGCGAAGGAAAAAAACTGCCAGATCGGCTTCCTTGAGTGCCTCAAGCCCCGGAATATCTTTTTCGCTGTTGTAATCAGGATAAGCCTCCAGGATTTTCGTTCGCATACCATAGTTTTTCTCCAGCTCATCCGCAATGTACGGCAGAGTGAGTTCACCACTATACTCATGATCGCCCGTAACAAATACGATATACGGTTTTTCTGCTTTAGTTCTGATTGAAGGGTGGCAGTTAGCAAGAGTCGCAGACAAGCTTAAAGGGCTTAGTGCCAGCAAACTGGCAGCATTTTGCAAAAAAGTTCGGCGGTTAGTTTTCATTTAGGCAGTTCGTGTAGTAAATCAATCTTCCTATTTAAGGCAGTTAAGCGCCGAAATTACTTATTAATTCAATCTTAATCCAAAAATAGTTACGTAAATCGACTAAGTATCTTATTAACAGCCTTTACTTTCAAACCGACACGGAAGATTTCCTATTGTCTGTAGTAGTACAGTATATTGGTGCAGAATTAAGAAAATGAGTCTTTCTCTATAAGCATCACCAGCCTCTCAAATTACTGTTTTTTAGAATGGCAACTACCTTTTTGACCTCCGAGTGGCGAAACCTAATTTTCGCCAATTATGCGCTGGACCGACAGGTGTTAGAGCCAATGGTACCGTATGGTACAGAACTCGATGATTTTAATGGTGTCTATTACGGTAGTCTGGTCGGGTTTTACTTTGAGCAGGTCAAATTGTTTGGAAAAGTAGCGGTGCCCTTTCATCGCGAGTTCGAAGAGTTTAATCTACGGTTTTATGTCCGACGCAAAACACAAACCGGCTGGAAACGGGGTGTCGTTTTTGTTAAAGAGCTTGTTCCTAAATTTGCCATCTCTTTTGTTGCCAATACGTTATACGGTGAGCCTTATGCTACCCATCCCATGCGCCATCGCTGGGAAGTAGACGAACGAACCCAACATATTACCTACGAATTTAAAGTCGGCTCTTCGTGGAATCATATCCGGGTGGGTGCTGACCGTAACGGTCATCCATTGACGCTCGATAGTGAGGAAGCATTTATTACGGAGCATTACTGGGGCTACACGCGTCGTGGCGCAAAACGAACGTCGGAATATGAAGTCGTGCACCCGCCGTGGAACATCTATCCGGTAACCAGTCACGATATCCGCTGCGATGTAGCAAACCTGTACGGGCCGCTGTTTTCCCCATTTTTTGAGCAACCACCCCATTCGGTATTTCTGGCCGACGGATCAGCCGTAATCATAAAATCAGGCTCGGCAATTGAGTAACTTTTTCGCACGATCCTGTTTTCTGACTAGTCTTAAAATAACGGATATGCTCAAGAAATGGTGGTTACAGTTGGGAGTTGTTCTCCTTTTGGCATTCTATAAATCTGAATTTCGGACAAATCTGTCAAACGCAGCACCAACGCACATCCTAACGGCCAGCAAAAATCCCCCTAAACCATTGATTACCAATAAAAAGGAGCAGCTAAAAAAGCTGTACCAGCTGCTCGGAAAACTACCCGACAGAAACAGACCAATCTCCGTTACGCTCCTATCTACGCAGGAAACGGATGAATTGATTATTGAAAAACTTCTCCTGGATATCAATGGCCAGGAGCTGGTACCTGCCTATTTTACGAAGCCCAGAAACCACACCGGCAAACTCCCCATCGTGTTATTTAACCACTCCCATTTCGGTCAGTATGAAGTGGGCAAGGAAGAATTTGTACGCGGCAGGCCCGAGATGCAGCAACCACCTTTTGCCCTGGCGCTGGGTCGGGCGGGTTACGCGGGTTTGTGTCTGGATAGCTGGTGTTTTGGCGAGCGGCAAAACCGCAAGGAATTAGATACCTTCAAAGAAATGCTCTGGCATGGTCAGGTGCTGTGGGGCATGATGGTTTACGATAACCTGCGGGCTCTCGACTACCTGCAAACCAGACCGGATGTAGATACCAAACGAATAGCGACAATGGGCATGTCTATGGGCAGCACCATGGCCTGGTGGCTGGCCGCTCTTGACGAACGGATCAAGGTGTGTGTCGATTTGTGTTGCCTTACCGATTATCAGGCACTTCTGGATGCGAAAGGACTCGGTTTACACGGAATCTACTATTACGTACCTGACTTACTGACCCATTTTACAACGTCGGATATTAATGGGCTTATTTCCCCCCGCCCTCATTTTAGTTTAGCGGGGCGATTTGATGCGTTAACCCCGTTGCCGGGCCTTGAAAAAATTGACCGTTCACTCAAGGTAATTTATCAACAGGACGGTGCGCCCGATGCCTGGCAATTGCGAATTTACGATGTGGGTCATCAGGAGACAGCAGCGATGAGGACCGATATAATGGCCTTTTATAAAAAATGGTTGTGAGCCGTAAAAAGGCCTGATAACCAATAAGCAGGCCTTTGGAATTATGTTCATGTTATTTTACTTTCCCAATCGACCTTGTACGAATAAACCCAGTCCATTTTTTTTGCCTCCATTTTAACAAAAAAAGGCAAAAGTAGATCCCGAAAAAACCGTTGGAAAGCATTAGGAACCGTCTTACTATCGCCTACTTTTCGGGCTTGTCTGATCATCGTTTGAACCCGTTCCTGACGCAGTGATTGAAATCGATTAAAAGCTTCAGTCAGTGACGGCAAATCCCGAATACATTTGGCCAGCACGACCGTATCTTCCAGCGCCAGCGAAGCGCCCTGCCCAATATGTGGAGCGGTAGCATGGGCAGCATCCCCAATCAGGCAGACCCTTCCTTTATGCCACTGGGGTAAAAAGGGTATATCATAAACCGGATAAATTTCAATGGATTGAGCGGCCTGTATGATATCAGCAATGGGGTACGGATCGTGTTTGTGCAAAGCCAGCAGTTTCTCTTTTAAAGCTGCCTGTTCAAGTTGGCTAAGTTCGCTTTGGGAGGGTTCGTCAGGCTGGGAAATGTTATTGAACCACCATACCTCGCCCTTATTGGAAAGGGCATAAGCGAAGAAACTGCGTTGCCCGAACGTCATCCGGATTGAACCGGCCAGATTACTTAAACCTGGAATCATGGTAAACCCACCAGTCGATAAAAGCCCCGTATACGTGGGTTTAATGGCATCCTGAAAAAGGCAGCTCCGGGTAGCCGAGTGAATGCCATCGCAACCAATCAGCAAATTACCCTCCGCCTGCGAACCATCCTCGAAAAAAGCCGTCACCGTATTTTCATGTCCTTGCGAAAGGGAGATTAGCCGTTTACCAAACTTAATTGTAATTCCTGCCTGTTCGGCAGCTTTCCGCAACGCACCATTGAGCAAACCGCGTTTTAACTGAACGGTTTCGCTACCATATAAATCCTTCTGGTGAGCGTTATCGATCAGGCCAATGGGTTTGTTCTGAGCATTAAAAAAACTGATTTTCCCCGGTGTGTAATCGGTCAATATCTCCTGAAGTGGCAGAAAATCGTTAATCACGTTCAAGCCATTTGGCGATATACCCAGAAAAGCCCCTTTAGTATCATTGGGCATGGGTTGGGCTTCATAAATAGTGGCGTCAATACCAACTCGTTTCAAAGCGAGTGCCATGACTGGGCCAGCAATCCCACAACCGATGATGATTGCCTTGTTATTCATACTGTTCTATTGGTTTATGTTGAAAACTTGCAGTGATCCGGTCGATCACGATTCGTGGATCAAAAGTAGACGACCTTGCGGGGAGGGTGTTATATTTAAAGGAGTAAAACTTATACATGAGAAAGTATGTCTTTTATCGTTCAAAACGGTGACGATAGCCGTGTTCAGTACAGCAATCAACTGGAAGCAAATAACTTTGGCATCAGCGATTTAAGGGGAGAATGGCTTCACCAATCCTTTCCGATGGGTGATTTAAAAATGAAGCAATGGCTATTCGACGGAATCAGGTTCGGTTACAGCGAATGTCTTTTTAAAAATCCGGTGTCGTTCGACTGGCGTGGCGATATGGATGTGGTAACCCTCTATTTTAACCTGAAAGGCCGGGTGTCAATGGGAAATAAGCAAAACAGGATTGATCTTGGCACGAACCAGCAGAACATGTTTTACGATACAGAAGCCGCTGGCACGATGAGAGCGGAAGAACTCAGACTGAAATCCTTTATGGTCCAATTCACGAAGGATGCTTTTATCAGGATCGCCAGCGGTGGCAATGATACACTCCGGCATTTTGCCGATCAGGTCGCGGCAGGAAAACCGGCAACGTTATCCGGAAGTAATTTATACATTGATGCCTCTATCCAGAACTGCATCAATGCGATCCTGAGCTGTTCCTTTTCCGATTCCCTGAAACGTCTGTTTTTTATGTCAAAAGCGATGGAACTGCTGGTCTTACAGGCAGAGGCTCACAATCGGATGCTACTTCCCCAATCGGTTTATGCCAAAACAGAGTATGACAGGGAGCGGATCATTTTTGCCCGCGACTACATGCTGGCGCATCTGGAAATGCCACCCAGCATCACCGAACTCGCTCAGTTGGCAGGTCTTAATGAATTTAAGTTAAAAAAGGGGTACAAGGAATTGTTCGGCACCACGATTTTCGGTCATCTGGCCGAAGCACGCCTTGAACTGGCCCAACATGCGCTTCAACAGAAGGAAAAGTCAATTACCCAGATTGCCATTGAGTTAGGCTACTGCTCGGTACAACATTTCAGCCGGGCGTTTAAAACCAAATACGGTATTGCCCCCAAGCAGGCCCAGATCAATTACTAGCTTGTTTATATTGGGCATTCGTTGCGGTCAGGCTGGTTCTGTACATCACTTGGTCACAACATACTGCGCTCGTTTCGCGATGTCAACATCCTGAGCAACGACTGGTCGTAGTTTTTCCCAATGGAAACGCAGCTTGTCATTTTGTGCCCATGTACTGCCTTTTTGCTCGCTCAAATGAACCAATGGCATCTCGTTATACAGGGGACTTGTGATCGAAACGACCTCATCCCAATAGCGCAGGGCTGCCTCAAGATGTTTTACAGCCTCCTGCTTAGTCGATTCAACACCCATAGTTCTGTATGTTTGTAAAGCAACGGCTCCTTTCAGTTTTTCGGCCAGATGCAAACCCAGATTAGCCCATACCCGAACATCAGCCACTTCATACTGGAGCGAACGATTCGCCGATGTGTTTATCGATTGCACAAGTTGCAGTGATTTCTGACAATCCCGTACCAGCATCTGAGCCAAAATCGGGGGCGTAATCTTCGTCTTATCAAATGACTTACCCGACAATGTTGCTTTCACAAACTCACTTACCGAGACATAATCCGGATCAAGAACGGCCTGTGTAATTTGCTGATCGACTGAAATATAGGACACGTTCTTGTTCGCATCATGGGCCATCATCCCTTCACTATACAGCGAAAAATCCCAGGTAAAATCAAAGGCCGATGCCAGCCGCAACGGTGTCGACGACGCCGAAGCATAAGCGTCGAGCAACGGAGCGGCTACGGTACCATACCGACGAACGAATTCAGCCCTGAAAACCGCATCGGGCGTTGCCGGATTGTACAGTAACCGGCCCCAAAGTTTATAAAACAGCCATTGCCGTTCAAATGCATACTTCCAATCGACTGGCCCACCTGGTTTGGTGAAATAGTCTTTGGCCGGAATGTACGTTTCGGAACCCAGAAAATAGCCGCCCACATACGACTGATTATTGGTGGCAATGTGTGCCCGAACAAAATCGGGTACTCCCCAGCGCAGGCAAAAGAAATCTTCATTCCGCACCGTCCAGGTGATTTTATATGCCGTTGGATCTGGCTTGAAATAGGTATCGTATAACTTTCCACCGTGCACTTTTACCAGCTTCGGCGTCGAGTGGGCATGCGACCAGTTGTATTTTAAGTCAGCCCAGATCGGGCCTTCAATAAAGGCTAGTGATCCCTCCTGCTCGATGGACTTTCGCGTCAGCTTTTCGGTTTCAATACTGGTTACGCCCAGGGAACCGGTCGTACTGGAAAATGGAATCCGGTGAATAAGCTTTGTTTTTCGATTTGCCAGCCGCATCCCGTCAAGGATCGTCGCTTTCATCCAGTTTTCACGTTGCTGGGGAGTCATCCCACCCATGCCCTCGCCTAGCGTCAGCCCAAAACCGGTCAGTTCCGGATACTCCTGAAGTACCTGGGTAACGCACTCCCGCGTGTACCGCCTGACGACCTCAGATGTATCGCCATTGACAAAGTGAAGATGTTCCAGATTGTTGAGTGCCGGATTGGGATTATAGGCTTTCGAAAATTCGGGGCTAGTAAAAATATTAAAGGGAACCAGATAGGTATCGATCGCCCGTTCATTCGCCATCCGGAAGATAGCCCGGAACAACGATTGCCATTCCTTCATTTGCTGATCATTGAAGGGTGTTGCAGCCGGAAAATTGGCTGGCCTGATCATAAATGGATAAGGGTGCAGATTCCATAAACTCAGCGCATTAAAGCGATTCGCAGCCATCATATCCAGAAACCCCTTCCAATAAGTCGTGTCCCGGCAGGTCTCATAGTGCAGGTCGAGCGCGTAGCTATGCCGATACGTATCCCAGGGCAGATCAAACTTAATGGCCCTTAAGGCCAGGTGCGGCTTTTCACTACGGGCTTTAATTTGCGAAAGAGAAACGCCATTGTTAAGCTCCTCGACCACCGTAAGGCTCCCATAGATAAGCCCCCGTGGATCACCTCCGGTAATGGTCAGGTTTTTGTCATGCCAGGCAATGGCGTATGCTTCGTTTCCCAGTTTTTGGGCATCGATCGCCAGATGAATGGTATAGTCGGTCATGTTCTGGTCAAGCTTATATCGGCGCTCCAGAAGTGCTTTTTTCAACATACCGGCTGCATAGTGTGTCTGTGCGGATTGATCAGTCTGATATATAGCTACCTGTTGCGAAAATCCAGACGGAATGATGCCAACAAGGCAAATTAGGAGAAGTAGTCTCATCATGGCAATGGAAGGTTTGTGTCGGGAACTTACTGGCCGCAAAGCAGACCAGTCTACTATTTTCCCCTTTTGAATGGTTAACACAGCCTATAATTCCAAATGCAGGTTAGTCTGGGTATATACTTGGGAATTGAAAAATAAATAACCCGAATGAGGCAATTTTTCGGAATTGTGAAAATCGAAACTTCTATTTTGAGCCAGTAAATCTTGCTTATTTGTTCTTTACCAAAGGAACTGGTTAATCGAGTATCCTGCAAAAAGCACATACCAGTAATTCGTTGTAATAACTGTCAATCATGATTCAGTTCAAACGGTTAGACCATATCCTTATCTCGATTCCGGAGGGCAAAACGGCCCAGGCGCGAACTTTTTATAGCCAGGTGCTGGGACTGCGCGAAATCCCCGGTGAGCATCCGAAGGGTGCAATATGGTTCCAAATTGCTGATATTGAGTTGCACTTGCGGGAAGAAGAAGTGGGTCCTTATTCGTCCCGGCATCCAGCCTTTGAAGTGATCGACCTTGAGTCAGCTCGACAGGAATTCATGCAGAACGATGTTACACTTGAGTACTCATCGGAGATCGATGGGCGTCAGCGTTTTTTCATTCGCGACCCTTTTGGCAACCGGATGGAGTTTTTACAGTACGATTCTAGCCAAAAGTAGATTGATAGCCAAGTCGCGTCGGGGTGGTCTAATACATCCTGGATTGGAAATAGTATGACACGGCGGTCTGTTCCTTTTAATACATGTCTAATGGATTTGCCAGTGGATTTTTAAGAGAGTATCTCCTACCCCGTTGTCATGAAAACCGTTGAGAATAGTCCAGTATCAAACACCCGGCGCGATTTTGTCAAAAAGGCATTTATCGGTACAGCTGCCCTGTCGGTAGGTGGAATCTTACCAGGATTCAGTGCCCAAAGTTACGGTCGGATTCTGGGAGCCAATGAAAAAGTACGCGTCGGTGTTATGGGCGTCAATAGCCGTGGGCTGGCCCTGTCGAGCAATTTCGCCTTACAACCCAACTGCGAAGTGGCAACGATCTGTGATGTTGACGCCAGAGCGGCCGAAAAAGCCATTACAACCGTCACCGGCATTCAGACAGCGAAGCCTAAAAATCAGCCCGACTTCCGAAAAGCCCTCGAAGACAAGGACATGGACGCGCTGGTGATTGCGGCACCCGACCATTGGCACGCTCCCGCTGCCATTCTGGCCTCGAAAGCGGGTAAACATGTGTACCTGGAAAAACCATGCAGCCATAATCCGCATGAGGGCGAATTGCTGGTCGCCGTAGTTGCGAAGTACAAAAACGTGATCCAGATGGGAAACCAACGGCGATCATGGCCCAATGTGAAGCAAGCTATCGAGGATATTAAACGGGGGGCAATTGGTCGACCTTATTTTGCTAAAGGCTGGTATACCAACAACCGGGCAACGATTGGCATTGGTAAAGAAGAAGCCGCGCCTTCCTGGCTGAATTATGACTTATGGCAGGGACCGGCACCCCGTCGAGCCTATAAAAATAACGTTATTCACTACAACTGGCACTGGTTCTGGCATTGGGGAACGGGCGAAGCGCTCAATAACGGAACACATATGCTCGATCTGATGCGCTGGGGACTCGATGTCGAATTCCCGAATAAGGTTACGTCGCTGGGTGGGCGCTATCGGTACAAAGACGACTGGGAAGCGCCTGACACGCAGGTCATAAACCTGACCTTCAACAACAACACGGCCATGACCTGGGAAGGCAGAAGCTGCAATGGCCGAACCGTTGAAGGAAGCGACGTAGGCGTGACATTTTATGGCGAAACGGGCTCTTTACAATACGGGGGTGGCAACGCCTATAAAATCTTTGACCTCGATAACAAACTGGTCAAAGATGTAAAGAATGATTTACCCATCGATCCCCGCAACCGAATGAATCCGTCGCAGGCACTCGATGCCACCCACCTTCAAAACTTTGTCGAAGCCATCCAGAAAGGAACGCCACTGGCTTCGGGCATTGTGGGTGGCCACCAGAGCACCTTGCTTTGCCAGTTGGGGAACATTGCGCTGCGCTCAGGCAATGCGCTCGACATCGATCCGTCGAACGGTCATATTCTGAACAACAAAGCTGCGGCAAAATTCTGGCAGCGTGATTATGAAAAAGGCTGGGAACCAACGGCTTAATAGCCACATTAATAGTGTTTGCAATTCGCTTATTGCTTACAATTGTGAACGCTTTCCGAAATGAATCCCCGCATGATAATCCCAGCAATTTATTAAATACCGGCCACGAATGAGTGCACTAGCAATTGATGTCAGTAGCCTGAGCAAGCGGGAAACCACGATTTCAATTTTTCTGATTGGGCTGATGTTTTTCATCTTCGGCTTCATTTCGTGGGTTAACTCCATCCTGATCCCCTATTTCAAAATAGCCTGCGAACTAACCAGCTTTCAGGCTTATCTGGTCGCGTTTGCATTTTACATCGCCTACTTTATCATGTCTGTTCCGGCGTCTTACCTGTTAAAAGCCGTTGGATTCAAGAAAGGAATGATGATTGGCTTTTGGGCAATGTCTCTGGGCGCATTCATTTTTATTCCGGCTGCCATGACCCGAACCTACGCCGTTTTCCTGATGGGGCTTTTCACCATCGGCATCGGCCTGGCCATTCTGCAAACGGCTACCAACCCATACATTACCATTCTGGGTCCGATAGAACGGGCAGCCCAACGAATCAGTATCATGGGTATATGCAACAAAGCGGCCGGCATCCTGTCGCCCCTTGTGTTCGCGGCCGTAATCCTACGTCCGACCGATACGGATCTATTTGCCCAATTGAGCACGATGAGCCCGACTCAGCGGGGGGCGGCCCTCGACGAACTGGTCCGTCGGGTCATTCCACCCTATGCCGTGTTGGGTACGTTTCTGTTTGCGCTGGGTTATCTGGTGTATCGGTCGCCACTGCCCGAAATCAATACCGAACACGAAAGTGCCGATGTAGCCACAGCCAATGCGGGAAAAACGAGTATCCTCCAGTTTCCGCATCTGATTCTGGGAGCAGTGGCCATTTTCCTGCACGTTGGTACGCAGGTGATCGCCATCGACACCATTATCGGCTATGCCAACTCAATGGGAATCGATTTACTAAAAGCGAAGGCATTTCCATCCTATACGCTGTTCTGTACCATCTGTGGGTATATTATCGGTATCATTTGTATTCCACGATTTGTCAGTCAGGTGAATGCCTTACGGACCTGCACATTGCTTGGAACTGCCTTCACGCTGCTTATCATTTTCACCAGCGGAACCGTTTCGTTTCTCGGATACACCGCCGATATCTCCATCTGGTTTGTGGTGCTATTAGGGTTAGCAAACTCGATTGTCTGGGCCGGGCTCTGGCCGCTGGCGCTGGATGGGCTGGGGCGTTTCACGAAAATTGGTGCCTCTATCTTGATTATGGGCTTGTGCGGGAATGCCATTATGCCCCTTTTTTACGGTTATTTAGCGGATGTATACACGGTGCGACTTGCTTACTGGGTGCTTTTCCCCTGTTACTTGTATCTGGTTTATTATGCCGTGTATGGGCATACGGTAAAACGATGGTCGTTGATGAATAGCAGATTGTGATGCGGCAAAAAATAAGTAACGGCACGATTTTGACACCCTACCGAACGATCCGGAATGGAACGTTGGTCATTGATGGAAGTCAAATTCTGGGTATCCACGATGGGCCGGTCGATGTGCCCGACGCCGTCGATATCGATGCACAAAACCAGTTTGTGGCACCTGGTTTTATCGACATTCATGTACACGGTGGAGGTGGCTTTGATTTCATGGACGGCACCGAAGAAGCCTTCCTGAAAATCGCTGAACTTCACGCCCGATATGGCACAACGGCGCTTGTTCCAACTACATTGACGGCTGAGCGCGATGATCTGTTGCAAACGCTGGATGTCTATGAGCGGGCAAACCGAAGCAATACCCGTGGAGCCACTTTTCTGGGTATTCACCTGGAAGGACCGTATTTCGCGCTCAATCAGCGGGGCGCTCAGGACCCGCGTTACATCCGAAATCCCGACCCGGACGAATACGAACAGATTCTGAATCACTCGTCGTCAATTGTCCGCTGGAGTGCAGCACCTGAATTGGAAGGTGCTATTCCTTTTGGGCAACGACTACACCAAAAAGGCATTATAGCCGCAATAGCTCACACCGATGCGCTCTACGATGATGTTGTAACTGCCTGCGAAAACGGCTACTCGCTGGTAACCCATCTGTATTCAGCGATGTCGGGGGTTACCCGCCGGAATGCGTTTCGCTATGCGGGTGTGATCGAGAGTGCTTTTTTGCTCGATCTCGACGTTGAAATCATTGGGGATGGCATTCACCTGCCTCCCCCATTGCTCAAGCTCGTCTATAAAATTAAAGGGGCAGACCGAACCGCATTGATCACCGATGCGATGCGGGCAGCCGGTATGCCCGAAGGCGAAAGCACCTTAGGCTCGTTAAAAAATGGCTTAAAGGTGATTGTGGAAGATGGCGTTGCCAAACTTCCCGACCGAACATCGTTTGCGGGCAGCGTGGCAACGACCAATCAACTCGTCCGGAATATGGTAAAACTGGCCGATGTATCGTTAACAGAAGCAGTTCGAATGGCCAGCACGACACCCGCCCGCATTATGGGCATCGATCATAAAAAGGGGTCGCTCGCCAAAGGCAAAGACGCCGATATTGTCCTTTTTGATGAGCATTTCACCATTGGCCTGACAATGATTCAGGGGAATATTGTGTACGAAAAATAGTTTTCAGTAGGGAATCGATTGGCTTATCAAAACCAACTCCATGCAGACCGTTTAGATATTGACTAATAAAAATTGTTTTGATGAACGAATTCACCGTAGACCAGCTCAAGGTTAACCTGTTCGACAATCGCCGTAGCCTTGGCGAAAATGCAGCCAGACTGGCCGCTGCCAGAATCAGTTCGTTACTGCATACGCAGCCTGTTATCAATATTGTATTTGCAGCCGCACCTTCGCAAAATGAATTTCTGGAGGCTCTGGCAAAGCAGCCAAATATCGCATGGGAACGTATCAATGCGTTCCATATGGATGAGTACATCGGCCTGCCCGACAACGCCCCGCAACGGTTTGGGAATTACCTTAAGAATCAGCTATTCGATAAAGTACCTATAGGCGTTATTTACTATATTGATGGCAACAACGATCCCGACGAGGAGTGTAATCGATACGCATCGTTGCTAACTGATTATCCTACTGACATTGTCTGCCTGGGTATTGGTGAAAACTGTCATATTGCTTTCAATGACCCCCATGTTGCTGATTTTGACGACCCTGTTCTCGTCAAAAAAGTAGGACTGGACCTGACAAGCCGCTGGCAACAGGTCCACGACGGCTGTTTTTCGACGCTTGAGGAAGTGCCGGAATACGCCCTGACACTTACCATTCCGGCTCTGTTTAAAGCCACTGCTTTGTTTTGTATGGTGCCAGCCATCCATAAAGCCGAAGCCATTCATCATACACTGGTCGATCCCATTTCGGAACAGTACCCTTCGACTATATTGCGACGGCATTCCAACGCTATGCTGTTTATTGATCAGGACAGCTCCGGTAAATTGACGCTCGATACGGGTGCGGGCAGTAAGGAATCTGTATTGTGATCACCTTGGCTAATTACACGCAGAGGAGACTTCCGGTAAGCTATTTTTTGTGTTTTCTCAGCCAATCATTCACTACGCCCGTTATCGTAAAACGGACATCTTTGAACCGTTCGGGGGGCGTGGTGTCCAGGGCTTGCTTCAGACCGAGTACGTTTGGATAAAAATCGACGCCCTGATTCTGAAACTGATCGTCAATAGCAGTCAGTAGCCGCTCTATTCCATACGAATCAAAGCTCCAGTGTTGTAGGTTGTTACTGTCTTTAATGTCGGCTTTTATGGATGCCGATAGCCAGGTAATGCTCTGGTTCAGCGGCTTGACAAAGTGTTCCGGGTGCTCCACCCGATTGCTATCCAGGAAATAATACACTTCCCGATAGGATCGTTTATCGCTCAACAGCGCCAGTAGTTCAGCTTCCCATTCCGGATGCGCTTTGATTTTCGCAAGGGCCGCATTCCGGGTATCTTCGGGCTGATAACGAGTTGAATAACTTAAAAGGTTGATGATCGGATCTTCAGGTTTCTGGCTCGCAATATAGGTTAAGCCCTCCTTGTGCCACCGGTCCTCCTGCTCGATTCGGCTGGCCATTTCTGCTTGTGCCGTCTTTGCCGAATCGCGTAAATAGCCAATTAGTAGCCCTCCGCTATAGATTGCTCCTATTCCCAGGACAACCCAGAATATGATTTTAAACACATTGATCGAAACAGTCGCTTGCCAGCCGGCATTAAGAGATAGAAAGCACACGATCAGCCACAACAAGGGTATCCAAACCTGACCATGACGTACGGCTAGCCAATGTAAAAACTGGGGATACATGGTGTTATCGTGCCATTCCCATTTAAAAAGTGCGCAAAAGAAAGTAGTTAAGGCCATAAACAGCCAAATCAGGAATACAAGAACAGTGTTCTTGCCTCCCCCGCCCAAAAACCAGCTAAATCCGCCATTTGAGTTAATAATAATCGTTAGTATCAGGCTGCTTATGGTAAAACCTATCCCCAGAAAAAACAGGGCCAGACCGTAGCCCATTGCATTATCGCCAGAAAGTGAAGGTTTCGATGCAGTAAGCAGAGACAAGCCAATGTAGAAAAAGAAGGTAATGAAAATAAAAATGTATCCAAACATCTGTGTATCGTTTCAAAAGGTATTGACCGTTTTCGGGCTTTGAGGAAGCAATCGTACGCAAAAGTGAACAGAGAACTGCAGGACAATAAACTATTTATTATTGAAGCGTATGACTGGGTCGATGAATGGCTTGTAGATCTGTTTGAATCGCCAAACCAACCCTGATTGGATAATCAGGGAAACTTAGCCTACCCGATTTTCCGTTCGTAGTCAAACGGTGCAACCAGCTGATTTAAGTCAGAAAATGGGGTAATGTTAACATCATTTGTCGGAAGCACCAGCTCTGAATGAATTCGAACGATCAAAATATTAAACGATATAACAATGGAATTAGGCATCAGTAGCTTTGGCGAGATTAGCCCCGATGGCGTAGCTGGTAAAGCGATCAATGCACACCAGCGGATGCAGCAACTGCTGGAAGAAATAAAACTCGCTGATGAAGTCGGGCTTGACGTATTTGCGCTGGGCGAACACCATCGGCCCGATTTTGTGATATCGGCTCCCGAAGTGATTCTGGCAGCCGCAGCTACCATTACTAAAAACATTCGGTTGTCAAGCTCCGTTACGGTTCTGAGTTCAGCCGATCCGGTTCGGGTATTTCAGAATTTTGCGTCACTGGATCTTATCTCCAATGGGCGGGCAGAGATCATGGCCGGTCGTGGTTCATTTATCGAGTCCTTTCCGTTGTTTGGTTACGACTTACAGGATTATGACGAGCTTTTTACCGAAAAGCTGGATCTATTGGTCAACATTAACCGGCAGGAGTTGGTTAGCTGGCACGGTAAACACAGGGCTGCTATTGACAATCTGGGCGTTTATCCACGGCCTTATCAGTCTGCCCTACCGATCTGGCTGGCCGTTGGCGGTACACCGGCTTCAGCCGTGCGGGCGGGCCGAATGAACCTTCCTATGACCCTCGCTATGCTGGGCGGCACGCCCGATCGGTTTGTTCCCTTAATTAACCTGTTCAGGCAATCGGCCAAAGACGCCGGGCATGATGTAAAGCAATTACCACTAGGCATCAATTCTCACTTTTATGCAGCCGATCAGTCGCAACAGGCTGCTGATGAGTTGTATCCGCCCTATCAGCTCATGATGAACCGGATTGGCAAGGAACGCGGCTGGCCTCCTCTGGGACGGGAGCAGTTTGAGTATATGCGTCAATATGGACCACTTACAGTAGGCAGCCCACAGCAGATCATCGACAAGATCCTGCACTTCCATGAGCTGTTCCAGAATACGCGTTACCTGGCCCAACTGATTGGTGGACAACAATTTCCCCATAAAAAAACGCTGCACGCCATCGAATTATTCGGCACCAAAATAGCACCGGTTATCCGGAAAGAGCTGGCAACAAAAAAAGAGACTATTAATCAGGAAGACTGATTCATCGCTAAAAGTAACAGGGAGTATGAACGTGGGGATCTAAATCGGCATCCGTCTGGAACCTAACCTAAACGTTTGCGAATGTCGGCTCTTGCAGATCGTATAATTGACTTACACATGTTTCTTCTTACCCAATCGCTTAAACAAGGGATTGATGTATCCAGTCAACAATGAGCTAAAGGCCAGCATGTAACTATCGGTTTTTCGCCAAACGAAATATAGACAGCTTCTCTTTTTGACCTTACTGGCTTACCTTCACTTGAACCGTGACTGAGTCAGTAAGGTAGTTAATGAATTGTTGGTTTCTTAAAACCGACTCAGCCAGAATGGTTTACCCTGGATTAAACACTTGCCCTCCCGTCAATACCTTCCAACTGGTGTCAGACTGGTTAGCTACTTTATCAACTTGATTAAGCACTCACCAATACATGATCAACTGGAACAATTGGCGCGTTCATTCATGGCACATACGTTCGTATAACAATCTCTCCGCTGGACGGTTATTTTATTGATCCTGCCGTCAAACAATAACCTCCCTAAATCTAATCTGGTCAATCAAAAACCGGGACTTTCCCAAAAGCTGCATGCAGGAAGGCAACGAAACCCCTCAACTGACTGAGGACGAAAAGAAGCTGTTTGAAGATCTGATGCCAGAGGATCTTAACGAAATTCTGGATACTGGCGTGAACAGGCGCCACTTTTTAAAGCTGTTGACACTCGCTGGCGGGGGTATACTGGCAGCACAATCAGCTACGGCAGAGCAGGTGCTAACCCGATCGCTCAGTCTTCCGTTTGACAATCCCTCACCAGCAACTATAGAAAATGGGGTTACCGTTTCGCTCAGGGTCAATGGAGCAGCCCGAAAACTACTGGTCGATTCCAGAATGACGCTACTGGATACCCTGCGCGAAAGGCTGGAACTGACTGGTTCTAAAAAAGGCTGTGACCACGGTCAATGCGGAGCCTGCACCGTAATGGTGGACGGTCGACGCGTCTTGTCCTGTCTGACTCTGGCCGCAACCTGCGAGGGGAAAAGCGTTAAAACGATCGAAGGACTGGCCCAAGGCAATGAACTGCATCCCATGCAGGCTGCTTTTCTTAAACACGATGGGTTCCAGTGTGGCTTCTGTACACCCGGCCAGATCTGCTCGGCAGTGGCTTTGATGGACGAAGCTAAGAATGGAGATGCGAGTTATGTAACCGACAATATTCGCCAAAAATCAGGACCGGTCCAGTTGTCGAACGAGGAGATTCGAGAGCGAATGTCGGGGAATTTGTGCCGCTGCGGTGCTTACCCAAACATTGTGGCTGCCATTCAGGAAGTACACAGCGGAAAACCCGTAGAACAGACCTGGCAGTTTGTCGGCTAACCCATTCCAACCTGTATCTCATGAGACCTTTTAGCTATACATACGCCAAAGACATCGCATCGGCCGTAAAACAATTGACGGCTAATCGTGGCGCAAAGTTTCTGGCTGGCGGCACCAATCTGCTGGACCTGATGAAGGAGGATGTGGAACGACCTGATCAACTGATAGATATCAGCCGTCTACCACTAACCCAGATCAGGGCCATTTCAACCGGAGCAAATCAGGGAGGCATTTCGATCGGCGGACTTGGCAGGAATACAGACGCAGCCAATCATCCGCTGATTCGCCAAAACTATCCGCTTCTTAGCCAGGCTATTCTGGCTGGCGCATCCGGTCAGATCCGGAATATGGCGACCAATGGCGGCAACCTGATGCAACGAACCCGATGCCCCTATTTTTATGACGTGGCCATGCCCTGCAACAAACGCGAGCCGGGAACGGGCTGTGGGGCGCTGGAAGGCATTAACCGAATGCATGCGATCTTTGGCTGGTCGGATAAATGTGTTGCGGTCTATCCGTCCGATATGGCTGTCGCGCTGGCCGCGCTGGACTCTGTCGTCGTTGTCAGCAATACAGCCGGACAGGAGCGTAGAATTCCATTGGCCGATTTTCATCGGTTGCCGGGTGATTCGCCGGAAAAAGAGACGAATCTAAGTCATGGCGAATTGATTACGTCCATTGAGCTGCCTAAAAATAAGTTTGCCGACCAATCTTATTACCTGAAAGTTCGTGACCGTGCTTCGTATGCATTTGCGCTGATCTCGGTAGCTGCCGCTCTTGAAATGGATGGTAACCGAATCATTCGGGCCAGTCTGGCCATGGGCGGTGTGGCGCACAAACCCTGGCGGGCGTTGAAAGCAGAACAGTTGCTCGCCGGAAAAGAAGCGACCGAAGCGAATTTCAGGGCAGCGGCCGCAGCAGAGATGTCGGATGCCAGACCATTGGCGCACAATAAATTTAAAGTTGAACTGGGCAGCCGGAGCCTGGCGCTCGCGCTCCAACTGGCCAGAAATGGGAACAAGTCCTGATGTGTATACGCCCTTAATGCCATGCAAGAAAAAAATAAGCTAACCGGAACACCTGTCAGCCGTATCGACGGAATTTTGAAGGTGACTGGCAAAGCGGATTATTCCACAGACCACCCGGTTAAGAATGTCGCTTATGCGGTTCTGTTCAAAAGTACAATTGCGGCAGGAACGATCGTAGACATCGACACCTCCTCTGCTGAAAAATCACCGGGTGTTCTGGCGGTGATCACCCACAAAAATGCGCCTAAACTCAATGTAAAAGGAGGCCTTCGCGGGGGTGCGCTGCTGCAAAGTCCCGTTATTGAATTTCACGGCCAGCACATAGGGCTGGTCGTTGCCGAAACGTTTGAA
Organism: Spirosoma aureum; assembly: GCF_011604685.1. Lineage (NCBI taxonomy): Bacteria > Pseudomonadati > Bacteroidota > Cytophagia > Cytophagales > Cytophagaceae > Spirosoma > Spirosoma aureum. The sequence goes on from NZ_CP050063.1 coordinate 4,966,597, forward strand.
CAGGCTCGGTATGCCTCCCGTCTGATCAGGGTAGACTATGAAAAGGCTGCGGCTAAGGTTGATTTTAGCAAACTGGCGAACCAGGCAGTACCCCCCAAAGACCCTGCGGAAGAAAAGCGGGGTGACGCGAAAGCAGCAATGAGTACAGCCGCCTACACGATTGAGGAAGTGTATGCAACACCAATCGAGCACCATCACCCACTGGAACCCCATGCCACCATTGCCGAATGGAATGGAGACCATGTGACACTATACAATAGCTCGCAAATCGTAAACGGGGCGCAAAACGCAGCGGCAGCCACGCTTAATCTCAAGCCGGAAAACGTCAGGATCGTCTCCCCCTATATCGGAGGTGGTTTTGGCTCCAAAGGGGGTCAGTGGGCCAATCTGGTGCTGGCGGCTGTGGCGGCTAAAGCGGTTAACCGCCCCGTAAAACTGGCACTGGCCCGCCAGCAAATGGTCAATTCGGTCGGGCTTCGGCAACGAAATTATCAGAAAGTAAGTCTGGCGGCTACTAAAGACGGAAAACTGATCGCATTGGCCCATGAAATTACGACCCATTGTGCCATACAAACTGAATTTGTGGAACCTTGTGGCGACTGCTCGAAGATCATGTACGATGTGCCTAACGCACTCATTAGCTACCGGGTTGTGCCGATGCATATGATCCTGCCAACCTATACCCGTGGCCCCGGAAAATCGACGGGAAGCTTTGCCCTCGAATCGGCCATGGATGAGCTGGCATACAAGCTAAAAATGGACCCGATCGAATTTCGGATTAAGAACGAACCCACGCGTGATCCGTCCAATGGCAAACCGTGGTCTTCGCGGAAGACAGTTCAATGTTTACAGGAAGGTGCCCAAGCGTTCGGCTGGGAAAAGCGCAAGCCAGAGCCTCGCCAGAATCAGCAGGGTAATTACCTGATCGGTTATGGTGTTGCCTGTGGCACCTATCCGGCCCATCAGCGACCGAGTTCAGCCCTGGTGAAGCTGAAGCGGGAGGGCAGCGATGTTCGGGCGACCATTGAACTGGCCGCTGCGGATCTGGGAACGGGCACTTACACCATTCTGGCCCAAACGGCAGCCGATGTATTGGGCATGCCACTTTCCAAAATAACCGTTACGATTGGCGATTCGAATCTGCCCCCGGCTGCCGGTGCGGTGGGGTCGGTCGGTGCGACCAGTTATGCTAATTCGGTCAATGATGCCTGCCAAAAACTAATGGATGAACTGGTAGCTAAATCGGGTAAGCAATATTTTGTCCGACCAAGTGCTACTCAGTTAATGATTTCGGAAAATATAAGTGCTTATCAGGCCCGCGTAGATTCCAAAGCGCTGGAAAGTGCGGAAGCTTACTCATCCCATAGTTTCAATGCGAATTTTGCCGAGGTCCGGGTAAATATGTCTACCGGCATGGTTCGTGTTTCCCGTTTCCTGGCCGTAACGGGGGCAGGCAAGATTCTGAACCCCAAAACCGCCCGGTCGCAGATCATCGGTGGCAACGTCTGGGGCATTGGTATGGCACTGACTGAAGAGTCGGTAGTCGACCCGCGCTGGGGCAATTTTGTTACCCGCTCATTTGCTGATTATCACATTCCATCCAACCTGGATATTGGCAGCATGGAAGCTATTTTTATCCGTGAAGAAGATACGCTCGCCAATAAATTAGGGGTTAAAGGAATTGGCGAAGTAGGCATTGTTGGCGTAGCTGCTGCTGTTGCCAACGCCGTTTTCAATGCTACAGGCAAACGGGTCCGTGAATTGCCTATAACTCCGGATAAGCTTTTGTGAGTCTACTGGTCTTTCCAGAAAAGCCATGCTTGATTTCCCAATTGTTAGCATGGCTTTTTGTAGCTGCTATTTATTAGGTTTATCGCACAGAGGCCATAGCCGTGCCACGGTTTTGAACCGTGGCACGGCTATGGCCTCTGTGCGATAAACCTGTTTCCCATGCTTTCCTTTTGGGTTCCAGCGAGGCTGTAATGCGCTCTGCGAGTGAGTTTGTTATAACTCCCGACTACGCCACGATCACCCATCCAATTGGCTGGTACAATTATTTTTAGCGGGAAAACCCATTAGGAATGTATATAAACCTGACTTTCTTTTTCTATAAAGTAGAGATTCAGGAAAACACACTCTGATCGTGAACTAACTATTTTGTCAATAACCCTTAATTCAGATTTATAATGCAAGAGGAACAGTCAATTAATCGGCGGGATTTCATCGCAAAAACAGCTACGGCAGTGGCTGGTTTCATGATTGTCCCCCGTTTTGTGCTGGGCGGGAAACGAGCCGACGGCTCGAAATACATAGCACCCAGTGACGTCATTTCACTAGGTTTTATCGGCACAGGCAAGCAGGGACGGGGCTTGACATCGTCCTTTCTCAGTACGAACGAAGCCCGGATTGTGGCAATTAGCGAGGTGTATAAAGCCAAGGCTCAATTGACTCTCGATCGAATAAAAGCGCATTACGAAAAAAATACGCAACTCGGTGCTTACTCAGATATTCCCGTTCATACTGATTTCAGGGAACTCCTGGCTCGCAAAGACGTTGACGCGGTTGTGATTGCCGCACCCGATCATTGGCACGCGGCTATGGCCGTTCGTGCCGCTGAGGCCGGTAAAGATATCTACTGTGAAAAACCACTGGCGCTAACTGTCAAAGAAGGCCGCGCCATGGTGAATGCCGCCCGCAAATACAACCGGGTGTTTCAGACTGGAAGTATGCAGCGGTCATGGCCTGAATTCCGGCAAACGGCCGAACTGGTCCGCAATGGTTATATCGGTGAGGTCAAGAGCATTAAAGTTAACGTCGGTCCTCCTCCAACTCCCTACAATCTGCCCGCAGAGCCGATTCCTGATGGGTTGGACTGGAGCAAGTGGCTTGGCCCTAATACGCCGGTTCCTTTTAATTCGGAATTAGCGCCACCAACCTCAAAAGACGTATTTCCCAACTGGCGCAACTACAAAGAGTTTGGCGGTGGCATGGTAACCGACTGGGGTGCGCACATGTTCGATATTGTGCAGTGGGCTCTGGATATGGACAACAGCGGTCCGGTCGAAGTAATTGCACCCGATGGTAAAGAGCACCCCTTTCTGACGTATCACTACGATAATGGGATTGTGATGACCCATGAAAAATGGGATTGGAGCAACGCCATTCTCTTTACGGGAACAGAGGGTGAACTACGGGTGCAACGTCGGAAACTAGAAACGACGCCGGCCTCACTGGCCACGAAGGTTATTGGCGAGACCGAAAAACACGTGTACCATAGCGACAATCATTACAAAGACTTTTTGGACGCCATGCGGAAACGGAGCAAGCCCATTTGTGATGTGGAAATAGGTCACCGCACGGCATCGGTTTGTAATATTGGCAATATTGCCTACCAGTTAAAACGGCCCCTGCAATGGAACCCGAAGAAGGAAATATTTAAAAATGATGCAGAAGCAAATGCGTTGCTCGGACGCCCGATGCTCAATGAATGGGCGATTAAGATTTAAATGAACGATTTTAGTCCTGCCAACGCAAACCGAAATCTTGACTTGCTTTGGCAGGACTAAACAGCTCAAAAAGTGAAAAATTAGTTTTTTAAGACTATTTCTTACGCATTACCAGCTTTCCATCGAACACTTGCTGCCATTGCCAAATGACCTTGCCCTTCTCTCGCTTCAATATGAGTAAGGGGTCATTAATCTTCACTCGGTCTTTGGCATAAAAAGCCCCCTCTTTGGTTGATCTGTAATACACCTTTAATAAACCGGAGGTGCCTGTTGCCCAGCACTCCAGTCGGTAGAATGTTTGAATTCCCTCGGCGCGAAGCTCACATAGATTCATGCCCCGGTATTGATCGGCTACCTGTAAAGAGTAGGTAACGCCATCGGGATGTTCACCCGTCCAGGTTCCAAGCCAGCTATCGGTTTGTCGGAAACTAACCAGTGGCAACCCAATCAAAACCAAACAGACAATTGGCACTAATTTACGCATATGTGATTTAGGTTTTTTGTGCATGTAGCATGCAGCCAAAGGTAAAGGCAACTAAAGAGATTCAGCGATCCATACATGCAACGTATTGTGTCGGGCAATTGGGCGAATGAGCTTATTCTGGATCGATAGCCCAAAGCGACTGGAATGTACTCGTAACTCAGGCTGACGAAGAAGGTTTTAAACGTATGTATTTTCGATCATAAAATCTTTATTGAGGCTAAACTCACACTGTTCATTCAGCCTCAATAAATGGGATTTCACCATTCAATTTAGTACGTCCAATAGCTACATTTCTAACGCGTAAACGCACTCGGGCTGGCAGTTAATGCATCATCGAGCCAGAACGGATGAAGCCTGGCTAGTTCATCCGGAAGGGCATCTACCCCAAAGAGCCGTAATGCCTGCGTTTCTTCATTGGCAAACCCTTCGTTAAGTTCACTCAGCAACTCTCCTTTAAAATAAGTCGTTACATACTGAACAATGCGGTTGGGGTAAGTATAAGTCTGCGATGCGGGCTCAGAATAGACGCCGATTAACCGATCGATGCGAACCTGTACATCTGTTTCCTCGCTGATTTCCCGATAGATCGCCTGTTCAACCGTTTCGCCAAATTCGACATGACCGCCCAGCAATCCCCATTGATTGACATCCCGTCTTTTTTGTAATAGAATCCTGCCCTGGTTATCGAAGATGATGGCGGCTACAGCGGGCAAAATGAGTTGCAGAGGTTTTTCCACGTGTGATAGGCGTCTAAAATCCAGCCAGGTAAATGTAGCTGTTAAAACCAATTCATTTTGCTTTATTTGGCAAAACGATGTACGACTTCAACCTGTACTAAAATGGTGAATCCATTTGTAAAGGCACTTACTCACTTTAGTTCACTCTCCGAAGACAGTCAGCTAGCACTGGCTAAGGCTTCTCTTCGACTGGAACTTGACAAGGGGCATATTCTGATTCGGCAGGATTCGGTTAGTGAATACATCTATTTCATAGAGCGGGGCCTGACCAGAACGTACTATTACAAAGATGGCAAAGATATTACCGACTGGCTAAGTGCAGAAGGTCAGTTTGCGGGTTCTATGGCCAGTTTTATCACCCGACAGCCCGATCGGCGCATTGTTCAGTTGCTGGAGCCCTCCGTCCTGTGGGCCATTTCGAATTCGGCCCTCGAGCATTTGTACCGAAGTTATCACGACATAGAGCGGCTGGGCCGACTGCTGGTCAGCCACGGGCTGGTGCTTATGCAGAAACGATTTGATGATTTACATTTCGCTACGGCCTTAGAACGTTATCAGCAATTGATGGCCAACACACCGGCACTTCTTCAACGAGTTCCTTTAGGTATGATCGCTTCCTATCTTGGCGTAACCCAGGAAACACTAAGCCGGATTCGGGCTCAGTTCTAATTTTTGATAATTGTCAAAGGAGTCATGCGCATTCCGTCGGAGTTTTGTTTTATAAAGCTCAAAAACGGAACTCATGAACACTATTCTCTGGATAAGCCAGTTTTTTCTGGCAATCGTATTTACGTATTCAGGCTGGATGAAGTCGACCAAATCGGAGGCTCACCTGGTGGCGATCGGTCAGACTGGGGTAGAGCATTTGCCGATTCGTTTGATTCGGTTTATCGGCCTGGCTGAATTGGCGGGTGTGGTTGGTTTGATCGTACCCGGATTGCTCACTATTCAGGTACTGGTAACATCCATAGCAGCCTTTGGATTAGGACTCATTATGATTCCAGCCTCTATCATTCATTACCGGCGACATGAACCCAAAGCCGTTTGGTTTACTATTGGCATTTTCCTGCTCTGTTTATTTGTTGCCTGGATGCGGTTTCAGGGCATTTAACTTCATCAATTTGCCCAGTTTTAAGCTTAAATAAATTTCGTCAGCATATGTATTAATTCATCGGGAAGAAATGGCTTGCGTAGAAAGAATCGAAAACCCGTTGCTTTTACCCGCTCTATTGTTTCGCTACTGTCGTCGGCCGACAAGGCGATTAACGGAACATCTGGCTGAATTTCCTGTAAGCGCTCCGCTAGTTCATAGCCATCCATCTCGGGCATATATAAATCCAGCAGAATCCCTTTGTAGGGAGTATTACGAGCCGATTCAAGTGCTTCTAGTGGCGAATTAAACACTGCGACCTGACCGCCATATCTGCTGATTAAGTGCGACAGTATCTTAGTATTCATTGGATTGTCGTCAACAGCCATAAGTAACTCATCGGACCGAAGTAGACCAGACAATCGCTTCGTAGCCACTTCAACAATGGGTAAGGTCAACGAAAAGCCGAACGTCGATCCTCTCCCCTCCTGGCTGTTGACTTCCAGCGTACTACCCATTAACTCCAGTAACTGCCGGGTAATGGCTAAGCCAAGGCCGCTTCCTCCATAAAGCCGAGTGGTTGCGGCAGAAACCTGTGTATATTCATTGAACAGTGATGCCAGCGAAGATTGGGGGATGCCAATGCCCGTATCGCTAACTTCCATTTTTACGGTAACCGCTTCAGGTGTTGCTGAAACCAGTTTAGCCTGAACACTCACCTTTCCACTCTGGGTAAACTTAAGGGCATTGCTGACCAGATTTAGTAAAACCTGCAACAGGCGGGTTGCATCACCTTCTAATCGGGCCGGTAATCGAGTATCTATTTCAGAGACCAGGTCAAGTTTTTTCTGCTTCGCTTGCCAGGCCTGCATCTCAAGCGCCTGTTGAATCAATTCCTGCAATGAGAACGGAATTGATTCTAACAAAAGCTTACCAGCCTGTAGTTTACTATAATCGAGAATATTATTGACCAGACTAACCAGTGTACGGCCAGTTGTTTGAAGGCGTAGTACGCTATTCTGCTGGTTTAGGTGAGGTTCTTCATCCAGTAATAGTTGGGTGTATCCTTCTAAAGCATGTAGTGGTGTGCGAATTTCGTGGCTTAGCGTTGCCAGCAAATGAGCCTTTTGGTGGGCAAGTTCGACGGCATCTGTCCGCGCCTTGCGTAATTGATCGTTGGTTCTGCGCAATTCCATCAGTAGCATGACCTGATCCGCCAAAGCCTGTAACGCCAGTTGCTGAGATGCGGCCAGCTGGCGGGGTTGATGATCAATGACACAAAGGGAACCAATGGGCAGACCGGTTGCTGAAAGCAGCGGTATACCCGCATAAAATAAAATATAGGGCTGACCCGTTACAGCTGGATTATCCCAGAACCGGATATCTTTCGTGGTATCCTCCACGATCAATGGCTGCTCATTGATGATGGTGTGAGCGCAAAGCGAAACCTCCCTTGGGATGACGCTTACCGCTAGCCCATAGAATGATTTTACCCATTGCCTATCCCGATCGATCAGGCTCACCATAGCAATGGGTGTTTGGCAGAGTTGAGAGGCAATATGGGAAACCCGATCATACTCTATCTCAGGAGCTGTATCCAGCAGATTATATTGACTTAGCGACTCGAGCCGTTGTACTTCGTTAGTAGGAATTGGTGCAATCAACATACATCCACGAACAAGTAAGGAGTAATTCTAACAGGAAAGATAAGCGTTACTGCATTGTACCACTACGAAAATACCGTAAATACTTTATTTATACTTTCAGAAAATCGCCCAATAATGACCGCCATAGTTGAACATAACTAATCTCAGCCGGTTTCTCTCAGGCTCTTCGGAATAAGAGGACGATCTCTTCTACCGTATCCAGCAAAATGATTCTTTTCTGCTGACTAATTAATTGATCGTTAGATTTAAAATAAAGCGTTTATGCCTGTTTGGTGTTCTATAGAAAACCCAAGCACATGGCGCACGAACAAAAGAAGAACAAGAATATTAAAAAAGTAGCTACCAAAGCTCCTAAAGTACATGGTAGCCCCAAAGTCCCAAAATATGAACAGAAGGATGTTGGTATTACACCACCAGGTATAGTAGTACCTAGCAAAAAAGACCGAAAATAATCAGATGTTGTTGGACTTATTGATTCACTAATTAATGATTAAGGCTGATGCACCCAAACCCGGATTTCGCGTCCGGGTTTGGGCTACCAATGGCAATGCATCAATTAGTTTTCACGCCTTAACATTCTTTAACAGCCTGCTTGTCAATACAGAGACTCTATCTCTGATCTTTGTTCTTCTTACGACTTACCTGTCTAATTAGATGAACGTAATGATCCTTCTCTCCCTTGCTGCCGCCCTGTTCTGGTTAAAAAATCCTGGGTACGCTCAATCCATTGAAAAGATTATTGTTAATCCGAAAGACAGTCTCACTGGCTACTATCTGGCCATCCAACCGGCTAGCCATACGATTTCAAACGTATTGGTTCTGCTACCCGGTTATGCTCAAACGCCCGAAAGTATCTTTCCAGAAACCAGGCTTCACAATGTCGCTTATGTCAATAATATACTCGTAATTGCGGTTGCCGAAGGGCCAAAAATCTATGCCGATTCGATCGTTGTGCCTAAATTAAATCAGGTCTTTAAAGATGTTATCAATCGATATGGTGTGCGGCCCGATCAATTCGTACTAGGTGGCTTTTCCGCTGGTGGTACGATTGCGTTACGTTATGCTGAACTCTGCAAAGAATCCCCCTCTGCTTATCCAATAAACCCTAAAGGCGTATTTACCATAGACTCGCCTGTTGATCTGATAAATTTATGGGGCTATTTCGAGCGGGAGATCGCCCGAAATTTTGCTGAGGCAGGGGTTTCCGAAGCCCGCTTTATAACAAAAGTTATGGCTCAGGAATATGGGACTCCAACATCCAATCTGTCCCAATATAAGCAACTGACTCCTTTTTATAGAGACCTCAACGAACCGGGTAATGAGCGTTTCTTAAAAAATATGAGCGTCCGGGTCTATCATGATGTGGATATTAACTGGTATCTGAAGGAACGAAGGCGAAGCATTTTTGACGCCAATTATGCCGATTCCTCAGAGATGATCAATCGTTTACTGGTGTTGGGCAATCAGCGGGCTGAGTTTGTCCAGTCTGATCGAAAAGGGTATCGAAGTAATGGCATGAGGCATCCGCACTCCTGGTCGATTGTCAATGAAGTAGAGTGTATCCAATGGATAAAGGGATTATCGTCGGGTGGTTACGCATATTCAACCCCCGCCAACTGGCGAACCGAACTAACTGATTTTCCCCTTGAGTTCGCTTCTAACCTGTCCTATAAAGGCACTGCTGATCTGCGATTTGCGCCTGGTTGGGGGCAGGTCGGTAGCGACGAATTCTGGTCCTATACCTCGCTGTGGTGGCTTGACGGCAAGCCAATTATCAATATCGCAACACTACAGCGGGATTTGGAAGCCTATTACACGGGGTTAATTAAGCTCAATGTCGTCAATAAATCCATTGAGGTAAGGCGTATCCCTAAACCGAAAGTAAAGGTCAGTGCTGAAGCACCCAGTCCAGGTAATGTGGCGGCTTACAGCGGGGTAATTAGCCTGTACGACCCCTTTATGACAAACCAGGTGATCGAGTTGCATTTCAAAGCATTCGTAAGCGATTGCCCCTCAGCCGCTAAAACAGCGATCCTTTTTGAGTTTTCCCCTCAATCCAAAACAAAGGCTATCTGGCAGACGATGGATCAAATTCAACACGATTTTAGGTGTATTGACTCCTTTTAGGATTTACACCAATCGGGCCTACCCCATTAAAACACCGTAAATTATAGGGTGCTTTCCAGAAGTAGACCCGATTAAAGCTTATTCACTTCGCAGGCTTTTGACAGGGTTCATTACGGCCGCTTTGATCGCCTGGAAACTAACGGTCAACACAACGAGCAGGAGCGCTAACACTAAGGTCACGATAAAAATACCTACCCCAATGGTAATGCGATAGGTATAATCCTGCAACCATTTTTCCATGGCAAACCAGCCAATCGGTGCCCCAATGACAAATGCAATCCCCATTAACTGAATAAAATCTTTGGTTAAAAGGCGAACAATATTGGTGACGGTCGCCCCTAATACTTTGCGGACACCGATTTCTTTAGTCCGTTGTTGAGCGGTATAAGCGGCCAATCCGAATAGCCCCAGACAGGAAATGAAAATGGTCAATCCAGTAAACAGGCCGGTTAATAAACCGGTGCGCTGTTCGTCAGCAAATTTGGCTTTATACGACTCATCGGCAAATGAATAGTCGAAGGGATAGCCCGAATTATATTTTTTGAAGACCGTCTCAACAAGTTCCAGATTTTTGGCTGTCGTGTTCGCCGGATTTAACCGAATACTTGTCCATGCCAGGTCGACCGAACCTTTTGGTCCATTGACAATCACCGGATTAATCGACTCATAGGGAGAGGCAAAAATGAAATCTTTCACAACACCAATCACCTGCCAATCCCGGTCATCGAAATGAATACTCGTTCCAACAGGATTTTTCAAATGCATTGTTTTTACGGCGGTTTCATTCAGCAAAACCGCCGATGAATCCGTACTGTATTTTCGAATATCAATCTCCCTGCCCGCCAGTAATTTCGTGCCAGTCGTTTTTAGAAAATCCTCATCGGCTCCAAATCGATCAAACTCGATGTCTTTATCCGTTTTTGTACTACCAGGCCATGAAAGGCCCCATTGGCGGGAGTTGATCGTCGTAATAGGACCAAGTGATTTGCTAACCGAAATCGCGGCTCCGCTTTGGAGTAATTCCTGTTGTAACGAGCCATAGTGCTTTGGCAGGTCACCCGTTAGGTAGAAAAACAGGAGGTTATTGCGGTTATAACCGCTTTCCCGATTCTGGGCGTAATTCAGTTGATGTTGAATCACCAACGTGGCTATTATCAGCACAATAGCAAAGGTAAATTGCGCGATTACCAATCCTTTTCTGGGCGAGAATATGGCATTTACGGACTGATAAGTTCCTTTAATAACCTTGACGGGTTGAAAGTTAGCGAGGAAAAAAGCTGGATAACTTCCTGCCAGCAAGCCCGTAAACAAAACAAAAGCAACAGCCATCAGCCAGAAATCTACCGTCCCAAGATCCAGGGATAACCGCTTGTCAGTTAAGTCATTAAACAGAGGAATACACAAAACGATCAGGAGCAACGCTAGTATTCCTGACAGCAAAGCAAGCAACATCGACTCGCTGATAAACTGAAAAATCAGCGCCGATTTCTGCGCACCGGCCACTTTTCTGACGCCGACTTCTTTAGCTCGTTTTTCGCTTCTGGCGGTACTTAAATTAACAAAATTGACAGCAGCAATCAACAGAATTAAGCCTGCAATAATGCCGAATAGACGTACGGTAACAATCTTCCCTTCAGTCAGGTAGCCATTTTCCTGCTTAGAGTACAGGTGCCATTTACTGGCCGGATGCAGGAAAATCTGCCTGTTCGATACATCATCGATTACTCCTTTGAGGTGTCCCGCTGTAACACGCTTGATCTTCTCATTGACAACATCTGGATTAGCCTTGTCTTTCAAAAGCACATACGTATAATTATTATTCGAGCTCCATTCGTCAGAGTCCCAGGCAGGTGTTACAAAATAGGCCCAGGGCAACAGATAGGATATACCGCTAAATTGAGTATTGTCAGGCAAATCATCCAGAATTCCTGTCACAGAAAAACTATCCTTACGATCAAGCTGAACCACTTTACCCAGCGCATCGGTTGTTCCAAACAATTTTTCCGACAGGGATTTTGTGATGACGATTCCGTTGCTCCCCGAAAGTGACGTTTGGCGATTGCCCGAAATGAATGGAAAATCAAATAAGTTCAGGAAAGCCGGATCAACGAAAGCACCGGAGATGTTCAGCTTTTTGTCAGTTGCTGTCAGAAGAAACGTGGTAGGCCGGAATCTGGAAACATCCTCGATGTCGGGATAATCCTGCTTTAGCGCAGGTGCCAAAGGCTTTGGTGTAGTCCCCCAAACCTGCCTGGTTCCGCTAAATTTATCCCGATTATAAACCTGAAAAAGACGGTCCGTTTTGCTGTAAAAGCGGTCGTAGTGGAGCTCACTTTGAATCCAGAGGAAAATGAGCGAAGAGGCCGCCATTCCAACAGCCAGTCCGGCAATATTGATGGATGCATAGCCTTTTGCCCTGATCAGATTGCGCCAGGCAACTTTTAAATAATTGCGAATCATAATAGGATCTAGAGTTGAGGGATGAGGGTATTCGCCGAATCGTTGATGATGTGCGGTTATTTTAGTCTGTTGGTGTAGCCTGTCCAGCCCATCAGTGGGTTTACGTTTGATCACGAAGGGCCTGAGTAAACTCACTACGTCCCGGATATAGCGAAGCCGCGCTTTTTTCAGGCCAATTTGTTGAACCCGCTCCTGAAACAACTCGTCCAGATCACCTTCCATCTCATCGACCAGGTGCGGAGCGCAGAACCACTGCAAAAAACGGGTAGCCCAGCGTGGTCCGACGGGTCGGGGAGGCTGCTGTTCAGATGGCGTCTTCATGACCAGGCAGTTTTAATGGTTCTTCCTGAATCTGCCTTCCGAGTAGTTGAGCCTCCTTCCTGTGGTTCGTAGAGCGTTTCATCTGATACATAATTTTACCTGCAACAATGGATCGCTCAGCCTCGGCCGGCCGACTGGTTACGGTTCTCAGGGCAACCTTTTTGAACGGCCGAAGCATGTATCTTCCATTGCTGGCTGTTTATTATACATATACATAACAAATGCCCTGCCAAACTAAGAAAGTGCCTTCTGTACACTATTTAAGGCTATTTGATAAATATCTAATGTTGTAGCTGTGTCCAGAAACGGACAGTAAACGTACTAATGTGGACACTCAATTTAGGACCGATGTTATCCGACAATGGCCAGAGAAATAGCCTCGCTGTCAATGATCCTGATTCCATTGAACTCTGGTTACATTTTGAATTGAACACAAAAATCCCCGCCCTCAACTGGAGCGGGGATTCTACACCGAAACGTCGGCTGATTGTAACTTGTACTTAACCTAAATCACTAGACCTCTCGGCTACAACTTTGGTTGGAATCAGTTTCAAATTCATAGTAAAAACTTGTTGAATTCGGTTTGCTACTGAGCTGATTCTAACGGATATGCCACTTCTTTTCAACAAGAACGCAAGCAAAACCAACGGTTTTAGAAGGAGTGATTCGTAAAATTATCCAGCGAGATGGACCGGTCAGGTAAATACTGGAAATACTAAAAACCGTTTACATAGAATTTGTTTGCCCGTTACTGTAAAACGACTAATTTACCAACAGCATAAAACTATAATCAACTATGTATCAGGACGATTACGGCCGTGAATGGGAAGGCCCGTTTCCTTTTTCACTAAGCATGATCAGTACTCATGCTCCCAGAGCAACTGGTGTTTATCAGCTTCTTTTCCCAAATGGGGGTGGTTTTGAGGTGGCTTATATTGGCATTGCTACGGGTGGAAATTTCATTTACAATCGACTTATGGCGCACTGTACCGGTTCCGGGAACTGGGCACTTGCCCGACTTAGTGATCCGGATTCTTTCCTGTTTGTCTGCTATCGGTGTGATGATCTGACCGCCAAACAGATAGAATCTCATGTTATAACCGTGAAAAAACCTCCCTTTAACGTAAAGCCAGAGTACAAGCATTTTATTCCAAGCATCTCGATCCATTAACGGCTCAGGTTACTTTGCCGATCGGGTCGTGTATCTCTGGGTTGCAAACAGTTGCAAGCTACCTTTACGGTATGCGAATCAATTGGTTGCCCCGCCATTCACTAACAAGTGCTGCCCATTCATAAAGGAAGACAGGTCGCTGGCAAAAAACCCAGCAACGTTAGCCACATCGTCTACGTCGGCCAATCGACCCATTGGGCAGCTTTCAGGCAATTGTTTTCATAGATCAGGATAGCTGGCCGAGTCGGTAAAGATGCCGGAATAATCAACGGCAAATGGAATGATCGAGTTTACCGTAACGCTCCGATGACCTATCTCCTTTGACAGAATATCGACCAGGTAGCTTAGTGTCGTTTTGCTGCCCCCATCTCCTTTGGGCAGGTTGCTTTTTTGGCAGACTTTCAGCATCACTTTCCAGCGACGTAGTTGAAGCCGGAATTGTATATACCATCCAATGCCAAAGTCCGCTTCCTGTCGGTGCGTCAATAGCATACATCGTCACTGCTAAGGCTTTTATTTGGGTGAGCATAACCTCTCAATGCAATTCTGATGAGATGTGTTCGCCCGAACGGTCAGGGGCAAATTGTTGACTGGTAAACAGTCCACCAAGTTCCTTGCTTTTCAAGGTAAACGTTTTCGCCAATCACTGCTGGCTACTATCGTGGCAGGGAATTCTGTTGCTATTATTTGCTTATAGTGTTTGAATTCTGTGCAAGGGATTATACAAAGACGGGCAGTCAACAAAAGGCAATCGTTCAGAAAGTATTGCTAAAGTTCAATTTTTAATTTGAATAAAGAGTAGGCTGCACATTGCACATTTGTTAAGATCTAGTTTCAGAATCTTTCTCTGAATGCAAAACCAATGTCCGTTTCTGTATAGGAAGTTGTCCATTTTTGGACAAGTTATTAGCGGCAGAGCCTAGAGTAAAGCCCATTTTGGTCCTATACACCACTTTTAATAATTTGGCAAAATATTTGTACGACAAAGTCTATACTAATTATCATCTCGTGCTACTATGAAACGAGCTTTTTTAGGGGAATTGGAAGAAGTTGTTCTATTGACAGTGGCCGCACTGCAAGAACAGGCTTATTGCGCCTTGATTACGCAAACGATTGACCAGCAGATGGCCCGTAGCATCAGCTTTCCTACGGTTCACACCACCCTGCAACGACTCGCCGAGAAAGGATTTGTCTCCTCCCAGATGGGTGGCGCAACTGCCGAGCGGGGTGGACGACAAAAACGACTCTTTACTGTCACGGTGGCTGGTCAGCGTGCCCTGATCGAGTGTCGGCTGGTACGTAGCCAACTGTGGGAGCAAATTCCAACACCCGTATTACAACTATGGGGCGCTTAACGGATGATGACAAGCGGTATTCACAGCCACCGGAACCCCGACCGCCCCACTGGGCCGAGTGGCTATTGAGCCAGTTCTGTCCGCCCGGCCTGGAAGATGAGCTACATGGCGATCTGCTCGAAATGTACGCTTACTGGGTGAAGACCGTCGGTGTACAGGGCGCATACTGGCGGTATGTCTGGGCTGTACTGCGGGTAATACGTCCGTTACCCTTGTTTAGGGCCCAAAAAACCCAGGATTATTCCCAACCCAATAGCCTTAATCCGACTATGTTACTCAATTATGTTAAAGTTGCCTGGCGCAACATTATTAAAAGCAAATCATTCTCCTCTATTAACGTATTTGGACTGGCGCTGGGCATGACCTGTTGCATGCTGTTGATGCTTTACATACGCAGTGAATTATCGTTCGATACGCAACACCAATACGCCAAAAGCTTGTATTTGGTGGGCTCACGGGCGACAATTGGACAGAATACAGGGCAGGAGTTTCCGATGGCGTCTGCGCCTTATGGACCAGCACTTAAAGCTGAATATCCGGAAATTGCGCAGATAGCCCGATTATACATCGCCGATGAAAAGTCGTTGCTCCAGGTGCGCGAGCCGGGAAAGCCGCTGAAATCGTTTTACGAAACGAAAGGGTATCAGGTCGATTCAACCTTCTTTGATTTGTTTACCTACACCTTCACAGAAGGCGATTCCCGAACTGCTCTGACGGACCCGCATTCGGTGGTATTGTCAGATGTGGTGGCAGCCAAGTTGTTTGGCACTACGTCGGTGCTCGGCCGACTGGTTCGGATCGGGGGTGAAGCTGGTATGGGCGAGGAATTTAAAGTGACAGGGGTGTACCAGAACACCACGACCAACTCGCACATCGACGCTCGCTTCTTTATTCCCCTTGCCTCGGGCGAGTTGGGAAATTACCTGCGGGAGGGCCAGCTGGATTTTGCCAATAACAACATGTTTTTGACGTATCTTCGGCTACAACCCAATACCGATCCCCGGGCATTAACCGCAAAGCTGCCCGCATTCATTGAAAAATATGCCCGCGCTGACCTCAAATCAGTGGGTTTCGATCGGCAGTTATTTCTAGTACCCGTTCCAGATCTGCACCTTTATCCTAATTTTCAGTCGGTGGTTACGCCGACAAATAGTATTACGTACCTCTATATACTGGGATCGATTGCCCTCTTTACATTGCTGATTGCCTGCATTAATTTCATGAACTTAGCGACGGCACGTTCGGCCAAACGGGCAGCGGAAGTAGGCGTTCGAAAAGTGATGGGGGCGCAGCAGGGCGCGCTTGTGTGGCAGTTTCTGGGCGAATCAGTCATACTTACCTTCCTGGCGTTCCTGATTGCGTTAGGACTGGGTGTTTTATTCTTGCCTATGTTCAACCAGCTCACTGGCAAGGCCTTGTCGATGAGTGAATTATTTGAGCCGAGAACGCTTTTCGCTTTGCTGGGAATGGCCTTGATAACGGGATTGTTAGCGGGCAGTTATCCGGCTTTTTATCTGTCGTTATTTGACCCGGCGAAGGTGTTAAAAGGCAAGTTTACGAATTCATTGTCGGCAGTAGCGTTACGTCGTGGTTTGGTCGTATTTCAGTTTATGGTGTCAGTTGGCCTGGTATTGGCCTCGTTTGTCATTCAGAAACAGATGCATTACCTGCGCGACAAGCCACTGGGTTTTACGCAGGATCAGCAGATTGCCATTCCATTCCGAAGCGGTGAGTCGCGTGCTGTCTACACCGCTTTCCGCAGCGAAATTTTGCGAAACAATCAGGTTATATCAGCCGCTGGGACGCAATTCTACCCCGGTATTGCTAACCAGAGCGATATGGTGTTTCATAGGCCCGACCAGAGCGTTACACAAGGACAGGATATCCGCACCAATCGGGTCGATTTTGAATTCCTGCAAACCATGAGTTTTCAACTAAAACAGGGCCGTTTGTTTTCGCGGCAGTTTCCTGGAGACACAGCTAATCGACTTATCGTTAATGAAGCTACGCTACGTAAATTTCAGATACCCGAGGCCAAAGCCATTGGTCAACGGCTGGACTTCGACTGGCAGGGCCAAACAACACCCTTTGAAATTGTAGGCGTCGTGAAGGACTTTCACTATGAAGACCTGCACCAACCCATTACGCCCTATGCGTTCTTGTTGAGTCGACGCCCAAGTTTCAATTATATCATCGTTCACGTCAACACGGCCAACATGACGAACATTCTAGGCTTTCTAGAGCAGAAATGGAAGGCGTTACGTCCCGACGAACCGTTTGAATATACCTTCCTGAACGAAGATTTTCAGAAAAACTACCAGGCAGAAGCCCGTACGTCGCGGATTGTGCGCACATTTACGATCATCTCCATTTTGATCTCGTGTCTGGGTCTGTTCGGGCTGGCTACGTTTGCCGCACAACAACGCCGGAAAGAAATCGGTGTGCGCAAAGTGCTCGGCGCGTCAGTAACCAGTATTGTGCTGTTACTCACCAAAGATTTTCTGAAACTGGTTTTCATCGCTATTCTGATTGCCTCACCAATTGCCTGGTACGCCATGCATCGATGGCTCCAGTTATTCGAGTACCGCATTGACATTCCATGGTGGGTATTCGTTGGGGCTGGTGCCCTGGCGTTGTTACTAGCGTTTATTACAGTCACGTTTCAAAGCCTCAGATCGGCGCTTGTTAATCCCGTGAAGAGCTTACATACTGATTAACCCTCTTCTTTTCTATAAATCTATGAAACATAGTACTGTTGCCTTGCTTTTCAGCTTTGTATTAACCAGCGCCTTTGCTCAAACGAACACCGATGATGTGACTGGGGTTCGGCAGGCCTGCTTCAATTACATCGATACGTTTTACAAAGCCGATACTACATTGGCTTATCAGAGTGTACACCCAACTCTTCAGAAACGTGGCTTTGCGTTCGAACAAAAAACGGGGAGTTACTCGAAACAGTTGGAAATGCCTTTTCCGGCCTTGATCCGGCTGGCGAAAGTGTGGAATAAAGAAGGCAAACGCGCTAATTCTGATTCACCCCGGCAAGTCGATGTATTTGAGGTAGCCGACAAAACAGCGATGGCCAAAGTGACGGCTGTTTGGGGTATCGATTACCTACACCTAATCAAGGAAAATGACCACTGGATGATTGTGAATGTACTGTGGCAATCTCCTCCCAAATCATTGCAGGTCATTAAATAGTTGCCTTAGTTTTTCGGACAAGACACGTTCATTTTAGCAGGGAATGCTGAAGGGAAAACAATGAAAATCAATGACAAGCTCACCATATTGAAATCCCTTCAGCGTTTTATAAAAACCCTCGGTATACGTATGTAGGTCCGGATAAAGAGTGATTATCTAACCGGAATCCCCAATTTGCATTGCCTGTATTCGCATCTATAGCAAACAGATTTCCCTCAGTATTTGTGACATAAACCGTTTCCGCTGAATCTGACTCTTCGGGTGTTGTACTGGCCGGTTTACAGGTAAGAAGGGAAAGGCAGACTAAGAAAGACACAACAAAGTGGATAATTACCGAAGGGGCCACCAGCAGCAAGCGCATACAGAGAATTTTTTATTTATGGAGGTTAAGTATGCAGCTTTAATTAACTCACTTTCTTACTTATTTATAGCAATAGAGAACAAATCGATATGCCCAAAACGGCTTGACGCTGGATTATGTAAAGCGTGTTCGTAATCTCTATAACTCTTTTTTACAAATCCCTAAGCGGCCTATTTCATGTGTATCACCGGGGGCAGCATGAGTGGGGATAGGATTGAATCTGGCAATGTACGGGTCGTCAATTGTTCCAAATAACGAACCAAGTGCAAGATCGTTGGGGAGTTCTGCTATGGTTGTCAGAACGACAGGCGTATCCAGTTTATAGGCCCCTCAGTGATGATCGTATCGTCCAATCCAAACTTTACACCCATCTATATGTATTGCTGATTAAGCCTCAATGGTCATGGACTTCGTCACTCATAACATTCAAACTCTGCGGTAATATATTCTCTCACGGCTACGCTAACTCCATGAATGATGACTGTATCCAGCAAATCATGACGATAAACAGCTAACAACTCGTACATGAACTCAGGGGGTATCCAAGCCAATGCTGAAAGTGAATACGCAACCCCAATGGATAATTTTGCTCCCCCTTTTTTGGTTTGACGATTCCGGATCTTCGCCAAATTCAGGACGCATTGACCAATCATCCGTGTAAATTCAGTGAGATATTGCAACACCAGGATTCACTTTGCTACACCATTACCATCTTTCTGCATACCAACCGGTATCTGAAAACGCATTGCCGACCGGATCTGGCTTCCTGGCAGTACTACAATTCACTATATGTTCAATTGTCGCACCCTACCAGTAATATGGCTGAAAGGCTCTGCTATGCCAACGAATCGCAAAAAATCAATTTATGCCTTTGGGTACGAATATCAGAAGGTTGTCATTATGCTCTCCAATATCATACCCACTGACTACTATCAAGAGGGGGTTGCATCGATGGCCCTGACGACCGATTGATTAAACTAGCTGGGGTAATCGACCGGATCAACTACCTGCATGGCCTGGATAAGCTTCGATTAGCTTGCCAAATGTCAATCCGGAATGGCCCATGACACGGGCGCAATTGCCTTTGCGATATACTGTCCTGTGGTCGTATCCAGTAACTGCAAAATAATTTAGTTACTAGAACAATATTGGCTCTACCTAGATCAAAAGGTAAACTTCCTTTATCATCCTGGTCAAATGATGCTAGAAGAGTGACGGGTCTTTTAGAAAGTGCTTACGTTTCGTTCTTGCTGAATGTTACCGAATAGGAGTCTATATTAATAAAGTACAATACTACAACAATTAACATTAAGAAGTCATTAAAAGATTAAAACTGCATTAAATAAGCAAATTGTGCGCTTCTTGCGTTTCTGAGGGCTTTTATTAAAAAAGAATTAAAGGAAATTATTTTTCGAACAAGAGTCAATAAACTGAAAAAAGTACAAACTGTACCAAAAACCTAAAGAATCTTACAGTTCATCGAATCCTTCCCCTACAGGCGCTATTTCAGGGCCAACTTTGATCAAGCAAAAGGCAAAAACGATCAAAGAAATGAACTACGTTACGAACACTCAGTCCACTTCAACCAACAAAAACAAGACTTTTTCTAACCTCACCACCAAAGCACTACGTTTGTTTATTCTCTTAGTCCTAATTCCCTTATTTAACCTTAGTCTGAGCAGCTGCTCACAAAGTGACAGTATCGCTCCCGAAAGCGAAAATCACTCGGCGGCTCGGGAAAATGCCAGTATCCTGAATGTAGATGGGTTTGAAAGCGATAAAGTTGGTAGCTTCTGGTCAAAGGAACTCTTCACCCCCACAGCAGGTAAGCTTGTCAATGACTTGCATCGAGTAGGTAACCAGGCTATGCGTTTTTCCTGGAAGCCTAGCCAGGCCAATGGTACCAACAAGATGCTTCATTCTGAACTAGCGACATCCGCCATTGCACCGGGCGATGTAGCTGAACGCTGGTATGGCTACAGCTCCTATATGCCATCGGCTTCAATGGCAAAAGACGACCAGACGGTAATTGTTAGCCAGTGGCACGGCGTACCAGACCCCGGCTTTGAAGATAGCGTTCCTCCTCTATGTATTGAATTAAATTCAGATCGATTGAAGCTGTGGTATTGCGCATCGAATGTAGCTATCACCAAAGCGCTCCAAAACTCAACAAGCAACAAGCGGCTCGATTTGGGTGCTGCCATCTACGACCGGTGGGTGGATTATGTGGTTCACGTAAAGTGGGACCCAACCGGTAAAACCGGTTTACTCGAAATCTGGCAGGATGGCAAGCGGATTGTAAACGAACAAGGCATTTCCATCGGTTACCCACAGCAACGCAAACCCTATTGGAAGTGTGGTCTTTATTGCTGGATGGCAAAGGCCACTTACGAAGAGAAGAGCATCTATTATGACGAAGTACGCATTGGTGGGCCTTCAGCCAACTATGACGCGGTAAAACCTGGTCGCAATGATAATTCAGCGAAAGTCCAGTTTTAAATGAATTAAGTCAGCCTTTGGTCAATTAAATAATGTACGTCATCTGCCAAAAGTGGACAGATTCAGATGAAAAGAGATGAGGGTCTGTTAACCACATTTGACTCACTGATAAACAGGTCTAAGCAGGGATTACATCTACGATTATGATTGACTCTTACATAAAGGAACAATACGGCTATGTGCAATCGGTCAAAGGAATTCAGCCAATCATTGCCACCTAGTTACTGATTATTACCAATGAATTCAAATCCATCACGAATCCTAAACAACTAACCTTTGCGACCTCCCCTTCCATGCTGGGTAGTCCCATTTATATAATCGTTCGCATTAAGTTGATTCATAGCGTTTTCGTTCCGGCGGGAATCGCTATGTTCTATGCAGGTGAAAATATAAAGATTTTTATTCCCCCCGGTGCTGGCTGAACATAGAAATCGATCCGATCAGCTGTTAATAGACGTATAGCCGTCGAATAATGCCGGTTTACGGGTAACTGGTTGAGCCGTCTCTGGGCGACTAGAAGAGGAAATTAGACATAACTAAGGTGATTTGACTGAAACAACCGCGGTAGTGCGCCATTACGACGCCGTCAGTTGGCCGTTGCCGTAGGCTTATTGAATTGCCGCAGTACCGTATCACCTCTTTCTATTTCCACCGCCCCGGCTATTTTGTCTAATTTTACCTGACGACGTACAAGGACTGTATTAATTAAAGTACAACAGCTGATTTATTAATATAAAGCTTGTTGGTGAATTAAAGACAGCTACTTACCTGCTCTTTTTGTTGCCACAAGCACGACACCATTTTTGCCTTTCAGACCAAAGCGTCTGATTAAATCACTGTTTGAAACGGGTGAAAGAACAGTGATACTTTGAATATCATTAGGGTTAATCTTAATACTACCCTTTTCTTGAGGGTTGACAACTTCAACATTGTCAACCAGCCAAAGAGGTGGGCCATCTGCTCCATTAAGAAACTTATTGACAGTCGGTGCCGGTGGAATTCCATTGCTTATCTTGCTACAGCCCAAAAAGCTAAGGGCCAAACAACCGATCAACGCAGCGAGAAGAGTATCTTTCAGTTTCATAGCCAGCTGTTTAAAGGTTTGAATTAGATCTATAAGGCCTTACCTATCAGCAAAATACTGCTTTGAGATAGAAATGTTTGTGAGCTCTAATCAGATAATGAAAGACCCCTAGATAAGCCAGCTGACTGACCACTTTATGAGGTCGTTAAGTCATAAGTTAAAGTGGCAATAGCGCTAACTTTTTGCGAGCGGTAAAATAATTGATAAAGTAGTGCCTTTTCCCAATTCAGATTGGGCCGATATAATCCCAGAGTGATTGCGAATAATTTTGCGACAATAGGCTAGCCCAAAACCTTCGCCCTCCCGAACACTGTTAAATGGGACCTGAGAAAATATATCAAAGATCTTTTCAAGTTGAGATCGCTCAATTCCAATCCCATTATCCTGGATCTGGATTTCGACAAAATCAGACTCGGTCACTGACAGAAGCGGATGACTTAGTTGAGATTTCGACAATTCCCTAACTGAAACCGATATAACGGGTGCCTCAGCTTGTTTAGAGAACTTTAGTGCATTGGCGAGCAAATGATAAAAAACATGCTCCAATTGCACCGGTATACCTTTTACGAGGGGTAATGGTTCGCTTCTAAAGGTTGCATTTCTGGCTTTCACCTGAGAACTTAACTGGTAGTATACATCAGCAATGATTTCGTTCAGATCGACAAGTTCAAAAGACGAATCCTCATCATCGTTTAGCTCTGAAATACGGACAGGTCCTTAATCATTACTGATAATTTTTGGGCACTTGAATCGATTTTAAAGGCAATGCTCTTTGCTTTATCGACATCGTTCTTTTCGGTTGCATCAACCAGCAGGCCACTAAATAACCTGATTTTTCGAAGCGGCTCCTGAAGATTATGATTGGAAATATGTCGAAACTGGCGGTTTTCGTCGTCGGAATCCAGAAGTTTCTGATTCAAATTTTGAAGCGCAATCGTACTTCGTTCGAGTAACTCTGACTGCTGTAAATGGAAGGAGATCAAATCCGAAAATAAACTGAACATGCCAATAATCTTCGAATTGTTAAGTAGAGCGGGTTTGGGGTCAATGGCACAAAGTGTACCAAAAAATGCACCGTTTTTCAAAATGATAGGAAAGGAAATATAGCTTTGAAATCCATACATTCGGGGTGTCGGATGATTGCAGAAGTCATCACTCTCCTCGACGTGATCAATAATTACTGCCTGATGGCTATCCCTGATTTCATTGCAAATCGTTGTTCCGATCTCTAGTTCTCCACCAGAAACCAGGCCAAACTGAATATCGTCACGAACACTGCATGCGATCCATCGATCCTGAGTTACGCGGGCAATGGCGGCAAACCCCATTCCTGTAGACTGGCAAACTACATCAAGTATTGTCGGGACGATGGAGAGTTGCCTTACGCGCTCAATATCCTTAATTAAATTACTATCAGAATGAATCATTATGCGGACAGAATACCAATCAAAGATAGCGAATAAGCATAAAAGTGTTGTATTCCTGGTTGCCATATAGTCATGTATCCCTCTGAAGTCAATTTGAAAACAAATACTTAAAACGAAATGGGTAGAAGGGTGTCTCAGTCGATGATGCCTATACGCAAAACTGATTTTACGCGATTGACGCTAATTATTTAGCGTATCTGGTACAGGAGATAAGTATGTTGAAAGTGCTTTCCCCTCTGTATTCTGAGTTTTTCATCTTTTTTCTGCCTTTTTAGTATGCCTTCTGTTGTTCAGGTTGGATTAGTTGGCTTTGGTTTGTCGGGACGGTATTTTCATGCGCCGTTCCTGTCCGTTAATCCACTATTTCATCTAAAGAAAATAGCCAGTAGTCGTCCCGACGCTGTTCATCAGTTCGATGAGAAGATAGAGTGGGTGGCAACGGCTGATGAGCTATTTGCCGATCCGTCTATTGATCTCGTGTTTATCTGTACACCCAATGAGACCCATGTTGAGTACGCCCGGAAAGCACTGGAGCATAAAAAACATGTTGTGGTCGAAAAGCCGTTTGCCATTACTGAATCTGAAGCCATTGAATTGCTGGAGCTGGCCGGGCAGCGGGGTTGCCTGGCAACCGCATACCAGAATCGCCGGTGGGATTCTGATTTTTTAACAATCAAACGCTTGATGGCCGAAGGAGCTTTAGGAACCGTTGTTGATTATGAATGTCGGTATGATCGATTCTCGCCTATAGACCCGAATGCCCGAAGCTGGAAAGAACAACCGGGCGTAGGCCGAGGAAACCTCTATAACTTAGGACCGCATTTACTCGATCAGGCATTAAACCTGTTTGGTGATCCCGATACGGTTCAGGCTACCATTCGAATCATTCGCCCCGATAGCCAGGTCGCCGATTATTTTGATATAAAACTGGGCTATGCTGACAAGGTCGTCCGGCTTGAGTCCAGTCTGATGATTTATCATAATCAGTTGCGTTATAGTCTTCATGGAACTGAAGGTTCGTTTATCAAAGGTGGTTTAGATGCACAGGAAGAACGACTACGACTCAATCAGCTGCCGAATGAGGCTGGATGGGGGGCCGAGCCTGACGATCGCTGGGGTACACTTTACCGCGATGGTCGGGCCGAGTTGGTCGAAAGCCTGCCGGGTAATTATACCCCATTCTACGACAATTTGTATGAAACCATCGTAAATGGAGCAGAACCCGCTATTACACCTGCCGAAATTCGACGGCTTACCCGCGTAATCGATTTAGCCGTGGAAAGTAATCGAACTCAACGGGTCATGCCCTATGCTCTATGACCAACTACCGCTGGAGAATCGTTGGATTGCTGTTTGTTGCTACGACGATAAATTACCTGGACCGTCAGGTCATCAGTCTGCTCAAACCGACTTTAGAAACCGTTTTTAACTGGACCGAAACTGATTATAGTCATATCGTTATGGCGTTTCAGGCGGCCTATGCCCTCAGTTACGTTGCATTCGGCCGGCTGATTGACAAAATCGGAAGCAAAGTAGGCTACCTGATCGCTGTATTTTTGTGGAGTATAGCCGCCGTTCTGCATGCTGTGGCAACGAGTACATTCGGGTTTGGCGTATATCGTGCGTTGCTGGGGTTGGGCGAGGGTGGAAATTTCCCTGCGGCTATCAAAACCGTGGCCGAGTGGTTTCCGCGGCAGGAACGGGCACTGGTGACGGGAATCTTTAACTCCGGAACAAACATTGGTGCTGTTGTGGCTCCCATCCTGGTTCCCTGGGTACTGGGCGTATACGGTTGGCAGGTCGCTTTTCTGCTGACTGGCCTGATTGGCTTTGTCTGGCTCTTTTTCTGGTGGTGGAACTATGACAGCCCACAACAACACAAACACGTGTCACCGCAGGAACTGGCCTATATTACCAGCGATGCAGAAAGTAATGAAGGAAACTCCGCCATTCGTTGGATCGACCTGATTCGGTACCGCCAAACGTGGGCGTTTATTTTGGGGAAGCTCTTGACCGATCCGGTATGGTGGTTTTTCCTGTTTTGGTTGCCCTCTTATTTTGCGTCGTCGTTTAATCTGGATCTTAAGAAACCAAGTCTCCCGCTAATTTTTGTTTATACTGCGGCTACCCTCGGTAGCGTGGGGGGTGGTTATCTGTCAGGGTATTTCCTCCGGCTGGGCTGGACGATCAATCGTTCGAGAAAAACGGCCATGTTGCTTTATGCAATGTGTATTGTCCCAATAGCCTTAACCCGTTATGCGACCAGCATCTGGGAGGTCGTTGGCTTGCTAAGTCTGGCTGTTGCTGCACACCAGGCCTGGAGCGCCAACCTTTTCACTCTGGTATCGGATATGTTTCCCAAAAATGCGGTTAGCTCCGTCGTTGGGCTTGGTGGCATGGCTGGTTCGCTGGGCGGGCTACTTTTCCCGATTCTGGTAGGGTCTTTGCTGGACACCTACAAAACCGCGGGAGACATTTCGATTGGCTATAATTATCTGTTTGTATTATGTGGGAGTGCCTATCTGCTAGCCTGGCTGTGCATTCACCTGTTTGCTCCGGCCATGAAGCCAATTAAATTGCCAGATGCTTTACCGGAAGTAGTATCGTGAAACTACCCATGATTTTGAGCGCAAAAACAAGTTAGTGAACAGCATTATTCCTTTTGAAGGAGACTTGGGAAAGAACATTTCCGATTTTACGAACCATATGACACCTATCAGACTATGGATTTGCCGGTTTCAGGTATTAAAACCAACGCGGAGTTCATGATTAGCAATTTAAAGATCTTTCAGCCCCAGCTTCCGTTCAAACCGTTTGTGTTGTATGAGATCAATGAAAAGTGACTGGCTTAGAAAACGTTCTATTCATACCAAACAAAAACCGGGTTGTGTCTTCTTTTGAATTTAAGTTAAGCATGATTGGTCATTTACTCTAGTTGGGCGACCTGCTTGAATAGCTCATTCTGGCAAAACGATTGGGCGTGCTCCATGGAGACAACAAACCTTTTTCGTATGGATCGGTAATGATTGATCAACCTAACCTGTTCAGCCGTGGGAGATAGACGCTGTTCCGCTCGCTCGATGAGTACATCTATTCGTTGAATATTTAACCAATTAGCCTTAATTATACTTTGGTGGCTCGTCAGTAAACGCTGGACAATTTCTACATGTCCACTTTCACATTTAATCGCCTGCCCGATGGGCTTTAGGTCGGAAATCGACTTAGACGGTTCAGCGGATAGTTGATCGTGAAGGCTACTGTAAAACTTGATCAGTTGAGTTTGGGTATCCTTATCAACTTGATCAATATATTTTTCGAGCGTACGATGGAGGTACTTTTCAAAAAACCGATTGAACATTTGATCGTTGTTTTCCATTGCAGGTTGGATAGATAGAGGTCTAAGTTATAACCTTTTAGGTCAATAAGGAAATTCATTGAGGGATTAGCAGTTTATTTAGGCCATTAAATGTTTACTATTTATTTTCAGGTCAACAAGGAGAGTAAACAAAAATTTATATACACAAAACGGCCAACTTTTTTTTGGACGCTACTACTGGGTTAATTAGTGAGGATATGGTCATAAAAAAGCCTGGACTAATGATCCAGGCTTTGCGCTTCTATCCACATGCTATAAAATATGATTCAGAAAGTAAGACTTTCGTGTTAGGCCTAATTCGCTGGTTAAAAAAAGTTTACTTTAATTAAATAGTTGCCTGGAAAATAGTACTACTTATACTGATAATTAGCGTATTAGTACGTGGTTTATACGTGAAAGATTGCCTGGGTGTGGAATGCTATCGACATTGGGAAGAATATGGATTACCACCCTTAAAATCACTAATTCCATGAGCCACTTACAGGGTTTTTCTTTAACTACCTACCTCGTTATGTGTCTGTTGTGTTTTCAGCAATGTCAACCTAAAGCAGGTGATCCAGGACCGAAAGGGGATACAGGGGCCAATGGCGCTCAAGGAGCAACGGGACCGGCAGGTTCAGCTGGTGCAACCGGAACCGCCAACGTTCAATATTCTCCCTGGATCACAACCACTTTTTCCGGAAGTTCAAATGTCTATGTAGGCATAATAAATGCGCTCCCTATTACGCAGGATGTACTTGACAAAGCCGATATACGTATCTATTGGAAAGATGGGGATCGTGTAATTAGTCTTCCTTATGCCGAGACAACTGGCAACACAACGCTTACTGTTCACGTACGATTTTATGTCGCTCGAATTGAAGTAAGATTGGCCTATTTGCTAACCCCCCAGCAATTCAGGTATGTCATAATACCAGGCGCTACATTAGTTGGAGGCCGAAAAGGGAGTGTTGATTATACCGACTACGAAGCTACAAGACAAACCTTTAACATTCCTGATTAGCGCAGCATATAAAGGTTCCTGCTATGAAAGCTAAATTAGCCATCGGCCAATGACTATTCAGCAGATAGTTGAATTGACGGCTAAAGTTCAAACTACCTAAAAGGTAAATGACGATGAACGCTTTAACAGTTTTTGGTCTAATTGTTGTCACTATTTCTTCCATTTGCTATTATCTTCAAGACCGGTCAAAGTGGTGGACATTCGGTTTCGCATTATCTTGCATATTATGTTCCAGCTATGCTTTTTTGGATAACTATTGGCCGTTTGGAATTTTAATGGCGATCTGGTCGCTTAGGGGCTTTTACCGTTTATGGCTGGGCAGAAATTCAAACTGAAAAGCTACCCCCATAAATGAATAAAGACTCTTTTTCATTCATAAAGACAGTGTAAATGTTAAAGATTTCTATTCTACACATACCAGATTCGAACAGTAGCTGTTTAGGTTCAAACTATTCTTTACAGATTTGAAACGATGATCAAACGGTTCCAAGATCGTGCGAATAATGCTTCTCGTCAAAGTAGGCTGTATACTGTTATCCTTTCCAGAATATAGATCAATCAATGAAGCCCAACCATTGCCCTTTGACCATAGCTTTATCAAATATAACCTGGGAATGCCCTACCAACCGCTCCGGGCAACCCTCAATAAATACATTCCGACGACTGGTATCCGGGCGGTTCTGGTGCACCACGGGGTGAACGACCGCAACGATAGCAACCGGCAGCAATTTGCTGATCAGTACCGAACGGTTATTCAGCATAGCCGGGAAACCTATAAAATTCCTGACGTCGCCTGGCTGCTGGCGATGGAAGATGGTGGTATCGAGATTGATTCGGAGCAAATGCGTGCAGGAACCAGTGACGTACTGGCCAGTGAACCCAATTGCTACGTGGGAGCTGATTTACTGGCTTTACGGCAGCAACGTGCGGGACGTGACGATACGATTCACTTACGGGTAGACGATTGGGACGCTTACGCGACACTTTGGGCTAATTCACTCTTGGCGGTCATCAATAAAACCAAACCCAAATCGGCAGTCCTGGCCACCGAATACACTAGTAACGTGGTCAGCACATCGGTGCTCGGCATCAGCAATGCGCGGGTGTTTTTGCCCAATTCGGAAATCGCTTTTCTGGCTGTGGCGGTTGGAATAACGGCAGCGCTGTTTCTATCCAGAAAGCTCATTCCTGCCCTGATTGCGCTCTGCTTTGTTACCTACGGTTTGGGGCGTTTACGGTCAACGCCCTAATTGGCTTTCATGGGTACCCATTCACCAGCGGTGTTTTTGGTATACCATTTACCATCCAGACTAACCCACGGCCCTTTACCCGGCAAAATGCCCTGACGCTTACCGGTTGAACTGACGCCGGAGTTCTTCGACGTAGGCTTTGTGCTTTTTAATGTGGCGGTCTTCATAGGTGATGTAGGAGGTAATTATTACTGCAAACAGGGTATCGGGGCAATCGGTTCGAGACTCAATGGTAAAGGTAGTAAAATAGTATTTGCCCCCATATGATGAAATGGCATAGTAATTATTGGGATCGTCTGATTTAGGCGATTGAGTAATATACAGATTGCCAGAAAGCATTTTAGATACCTGGCTAAATCGCAGATTATGAAACCGGGATTTTGCCGTGGGTGCGTCCAGATCAGCCCGGTAGTTTTCCATGAAATGATCGCAATTAGTGGTCTGCCAGAAGATTTCGGCCCGTAAGCCGGGGGTTAACATGAAGGTAGTATTCTTAGGTAAGTGACTCGACTTTTTCATGGACTTAAAACGAAACAGACAGACTTTGGTCACGCAAACTAACGGCGATTGCCGTCATTTTCACACGTCTTGGGTTAAGTACAACGCTGTCAGCAGATGGGCAAACCGCTGGTTTGCCCACTCTCTCACCGATGCTATCCCGGACGCTCCTGTCCGATCGGGAGCTATACTTTGCTAATCGATGCTTATTGGCTTTAAAAATAGATTTCATGAAAACGACCTGGCCGGGGTACTGATTGCCGCCAGTACGGGTTCAAACTGGATTCACACGGAGCTGATCTACCCCGATGGTGTATCCGTTTCGAGTTGGGCCCAAACAAAGGGCGTAGTGGCTCGCCCCACCACCGAAACCCTGAGGAACCCAACCTATTGGGAAGTCTATGACCTGGGACGTTTCGACACGGCCGGTTTAGATGCGTTCATACGCTCCCAGATCGGTAGGGGCTATGACTGGCAAGGTGTGTTTTTTACCTACGGACTGCCCTTACAAAAACAGGCCTGGGATAAGTGGACGTGCGCGGAACTGGTGTATTTCGCCCTGGTGCATTATACGCCGGTGGATCTGCCAGGTACCCAAACAGCCGTAACACCTGGCCAGCTTCGGGCCATGATTAAGAAAGCAGGCTATAAACGAGTGATTTAAGATGTTGCAGCTCAAGAAACCTATCGGAACAGTAAGACCCAAGGAAAGACGATTGGGCCTGGTACCCGTTTTTGCCAGTCAGAAATATGTCGATACCAATACATGGGTAAGCGTTGGTAGTCGGGTAAATGCCTATTGGGATGAGAACGGGTTTACGCCGATCTACAAAGGCTTTTCCAGAACAAAACGAACCGTATCCGCAGACGACATTAACCGGGCGGTGATTAAGTTCCGCTTGAAGGGAATTGAATTTGGTAACTGGCTAACCAACGAAGATGCCTACAATTACCTGGCTGCTTTAGTGATTGCGCTCAATGATCTAACCAGGATCGTAGGGTACAGTAATATTGGGTTGAATGGTACGATAGGCATTGCCTTTGGTGCCCGTGGCTCCCAACGGGCAGCCGGACATTTTGAGCCGGATACGTTTATGATCAATTTGACCCGCTATAAACGCTACATCGAAGATCTTTCGGGTAGGCGCATCGATGTGCCTAAGCAGGTAAAGTTCATGGAAACGGGTGGTGTAGGGGCGCTTGCCCATGAATACGGACACGCCCTGGATTACTTTTTTGGCACGTTCGTCGAGCAAAGCAAGTTTTACCGCTCCCTGACCTACGGTTCTGATACATCACTCATTACCAAGAACATCGACAAAAAAGGCTCACTCAGGTATCAAATGACTGAAATCATCCGGGCCATTCAACAGACCAGATCCTATCGATACATGCGTAAAAGCCTGGTCACGAAAGGGGAATCGGATTCGTACTGGCTTCGGCACAATGAGCTTTGGGCGCGGCTGTTTGAAGTGTGGGTGAACTACAAAATGCGGGAAAAAGGCATTACCAACCGGTTCCTGCACAAAGAGAAATACAAGTCCTTAGCCAAGTCGATCGGCTGTTACCAAACCCAAACCGAATTTTCCAAGATACGGCCGCTGGTGGATCGGCTCATACTTGACATCTCTAAACAGGCTAACTAATAAGTTATGGCAACGACCTATAAAAGTGGTGATATCGTCGGCACCTGGAGTACTAGATATAGAGTAGGTGATGGCATTATTCCCGCACTTGGCCATTGGGTTGATGAAACGTATGTCTGGCGGTTACGCTATTTGAGCGATGTCAATTTGTGGGTATTGACCGTAAAGAGCAGCCTTTCAACAGCCTGGGATGGAAAGGAGCGGCTACAGAGCGCTACTGACATCAATCAATATACCCTTGATCCTGAATTCATCGCGAGTGAATTTGTTCAGAAAAAAATTTTAGCGGATAATGCTGCTTTAGAAAAAGTTCATCTTCAACAAAGTATGCCTTTATCGGATAGCCAGGTTCAGGATAATACGACCACGCTAACAATAGCCAATTCAACGAAGCCCGAAGTCCCTGACCCTAAACCACGCGTCAACACAACGTATCTGCTTATTCTAGCCGCCCTGGTCTTGTTAATTCTGGTCGTAAAACGTAGATCTTCCTAAAGAATGGCTACTACCCCACAATACGCCGAACCGTACTATTCAGCCTATATCAATGCAGATTGTAAGGTCATTTCGCCCCTATCGGCTAACTATCACGCGTTGTCAGAAAATTGTCAACAGGTCAATTACCTGATCGATCAGATCAATAAGCCCTACACCGGCAACAGCAACAGCGAACGGCTAGCCTGGCTAAAACGGAGACAGACGCTCTTAATGCAACGCGCGGTCATTATTAGCAAAGCATTACGTGATTTAGGGAGTCAGGACGTAATTGATCATACGGCCGTTGATATACGTACGATTAGCCGTTTAGTGGCTAGCCTTTCAAGTGCCTTGCCTGGTATCGGTACAGCTATCGGGTTGGGGGTTGGTATTGCTGGCCAGGTCATTGGCGGTATAATTGATACGACCAGTGAAAATACGGCTAAACGCAACGAAGAAATTGCATACTATCAAGCAGATCTTGCCGGTTTACAGGATATTTTAGAGCAGACTAATCAGGAATATGACCGGCTTAATGTGTTCAATTACCTGCTTTGGGCTGGCATTGTTGTGCTGGTCTTATTGCTAATCTTTAAGAAAAAGGGTTAGTTTGCTTCTAATATTTTGAATAAGTTGTATAAAACCCCGCGCCTAACTTGGGCGCGGGGTTTATTGTTTATTTATTCAACTGCATTGACCGACATTGTCCATTAATAACTGTAATACTTCCCTCCCATTTTGCTGGAATCAATGCTTTTGACTTAGCAACAAAACTATAACTGCCTTGAGGTAGGGTAACTGTTACAAAACCTTGTTGACCACAGCCAGGAGCACCACCAGAGGTAATATATTGAGTCATTGTTCCTATTAACTGATTGTTTACAAACACTTCAATGTATGGGCCATTGAAATTTGTCCAGAAAACAACGTTACCCGTAGTAGGCAGATTTCGGATTTGAATAGTTCTAACAGCACTATCGGTACCGCCTTCACCTTTGGCTATTAGAGTTACATTGTAATCGCCATTATTCGAGAAATCTATGATTGGTGATTGGTCGATAGTTGTACGCCCGTCACTAACTATCCATTGAAAAGAAGACGCATTCTTTGAATCATTATTTAGCCAGACTCGACCATTAGCCTGATAGTTTATTGAAAAGGCGGCAATGGGTTTTGGGGGTGGATCATTCTTTTTACAACTGGCAAAAAGTAGTGTAATGATGAACAGTAAACAGATCTTTTTCATAGTAAACGGTGGTTTAAACTGAGCACAATAGTAAGAATTTGTAAATACATTTTAAAGACGTATTTACAATACATTGTTAAACAGAATAATCTTCGGTGTTGAATTGTAAATTCCTGCTCGAGCCTGGTTGATATCGCTCGGATTCGGGCCTGATCAGCCGCCGGCACCGGCTAAATTTTAGTTCTTCTCCAAAGATTATTCTGTTTGAAGGTTATCAGCTTAAGACTCTGAAACCGGATCTGGTTGCAAATTCATTTCCCGGATCATTCGCCGTTCGTCAATATGAGCGTAGTGCTTCAAATATTCTATTGAACTTAATCCCATCATTCGAGCCGTCGTGTGTACGTCAGTGGCATGTTCGTTCAAATTATGGTCGGCAAACGTCTTTCGGGCTGACTTAGTGGTCAACGTTTTATGAAACCCTAAATAGGCTGAAATCAGCGTAAGACCGTCGTTAAACTGCGTCAGCGAGCAGGTCGGTAGTTTATCAAACCCGCCGTATTTTTCTGCCAGGCTAAAGTTTATTGGCTTGAGTGGGGCTATCAAATACTTTTTGGTTTTCTTCCGTTTCATCCGAATGAACGAAACGCCCGATACCACCCGCAAATAGCTTGATGGAGCAGCCACAAACTGTTTATATTCGGCGTGGTGGGTGCCAATCTGCTGCATAAAAATATAGGCATCCCGCAACCGTTCCAGTCGAACAGCCCGCTCGGGCTTGATGGACAATGAATGAAAATTGAAGGTTTGGAGCAGAGCCAGCTCATCGGGATAAAGAAAGACCATATCGTCAGGATCAGGTTCGTCTTTTTCCACCTTGTAGGGTTTAATGGAATTACTCCGAACGGCCTTTTTGAGCACGGCATAATCAAGCAGACTTTTGATGTAATACAGATGCTTTCCCAGATAATTGATCGCAAATTTGCGTTGCCCCCACGCTTTAAACTCATTGAGCCAGGCTTCGTCAATCTCATCAATATAAGCCCTGGTCTGCTTGCTGTCGACCAGGTAGTCCAGGATATTGTTGGTGTATTTCTGGTAGGCTTCGTAGGTATCACCGCTAATTACATCTTTACTGGTGGCCAACTCGTCAGGGTCATCGCTAATCCGTTCTTCGTGCTGCTTTAATAACCGTTCCAGCATGGTCTGAATGGTGTAGCGGACTCGCTTTTGCCCTCGATACACTTCCAGAACTTGTTGGGCGGTGACGTGTACGTCGTCCTGGTCTAATAGATTGAAGGCTTTTTTTAGCTTCACCTTCATTCGCTCGAGCAATTGATTGTCCAGATCAGCCGTGGGTGCAGCATCAGTAACTTTCTGTTTTGCCTGGTTCCAGTGCCTGGGGTTTACCTTGACATTGGTTGAAATGTCAGCCGTGTAGGTGTTGACCGTGATTCGGGCATAAAGAGCCACTTCAGCCGGTTTCGGCTTGCCCCGTTTGGAAGGTCGGTAATTGCGTCTGAGTTTGAACAGAACCTGCATTCGATTTTGGTAAAACATAGCTCACGCCTGTTTGGTGAGCTATTGCACATACATTAATGATACTTAAATACAAAAATTAAATACTTATTTAATTCATTATTTTTAACTAATCGTGCACTAAAAGATCATGGGTTGTGTACCCGGTCATCCTAAGTGGTGACCCCGGATTTGTACCCGTTTCGTAAGTAGTATGAAAACCAGAAAGTTAGAAGGGGTTATAAACGCAAAAAACCAGTTCGCTTTCTAGGCTAACTGGCTTTCCCAAGTAATTCCCGTAAGGGGTGGCAGAGAGCGAGGGATTGAACCTCTACTATCTAATAATCTGATTGTTACCGTGTTAAGCACATAGCTCAACGGGGTGATGCCTACTTTGAAGCCAGAGGTATATGCGTTCTAAAAGCATACGGTGCATTGACTAAACTTAATCCAAGTCTGTTCATAGCAAGTAATGCATTTTCGACTACTGCCTCATAACCTAAAGTCGGTTGATTGGTATCACCCTCAGACTTTCCCAGTACTGATTCAAGCATCCGCTGAAGACCATCAATCTGTCGATTCTTAGTGCGAATTTCTTCTTCAAAGAAATGTCTTAACTCACCGATGTCTTCAGCCATCTTTTTTGCTATCTGATCGCCAAACGTTTCTTTGGGAATATCATTTTTTGTGGTGCTTGGCCCATCACCATAAAAATATGACACTGGCACCTCTAAGAACTCTGCAATCTGTGCCAGTTTGATAGCCGAAATTGTGTTGTTCTTGAGCATCGCATCAAATCCTTGGCCGGTCATTTTGAGATGCTCAAATAGGCTTTTCTTCGTTCTCCGCCTTTCCTCGAGCAGTTTTTCAATAGACTCCCTAAAATTATATTCCATTGGAAATCAAGTTATTGTGAAACTAACACCCAAAATATTAACTTTTTAATGAATATATATTTGGTTTTAAAACCAAATATATATTAGTATTGCAGTACAAATATTTGTACTAAGAATTGCAAATTATTGTACTCAGCACAAAATCTTGTGTTCTATAACACAAAAATTGGTGTTGGCAACTACAAAAACAAGTAATGCCTATTACTAAAATCGGTAATGTGTATGGCAACAATGGAAAAAGTGCCTGTTGGAAAGAACCCTCTGTGGCTTAAATACAAAATGGCCAACCCAATTGTACGGGCAGAAGTAATTCTTGAATTGAAAAAACGGAATGTTTATCGGCATTGGCAGACGGTAGCTTGTAAAGAAGGCTATGACCTTGAAAGAAAAGCGAATGCTCAATTGAGAGACATCTTTATAAAACTGATGCCAGAAACAGCTCCGCTTTTCGGTGTGACAATCGACCAAGCCCTACATCATTAGACGATTATTGGTTAATAGGCGTCATATGCTTTTTGTGATTTTTAATTCCTAAATATTTCCACCCCGATGAAAACCTTGATTTTACCCCTTCTGTATGCTGCTCTGGCAGCCTGCAACCCTAAGCAAACCAAATCGGACTTGGCACCAGCGCCAGTATCTGATTCCCTTTATATAGCTGGCTGTATGGGGCCAGCCGAAATTCACGTTTCGGTGCTCGTGGCAAGAGCCAAGCTCACTACTTACAACGTGGGCGATACACTTCAGTGCTCTCCTCCTCAGGGTGATCCCGATCGGATGGGTATTGTCTTCGTCGAGGATGCCCAGGGTGCATTTCCCGTAGTCATCAAGTCTTTAAACCTGCATAACCATGGCAACTAGTCTACCCAATCAGTTGATGCTGCCGATTCTTTACCGGGAACATCAGCGAGTTAAGCTGCTCAAGGATCAATACCAAGTCAGCAGACGAGCTGGCTCCCAAGGCTTTTTTGCCCAAAGTCCGAAGCGGGTACGGATTGTCCCGATAAGCGATATGATTACTCAGGTGCAGCAGGGCTTTAGCCATCAACCGGATCACTTGTCTCTTGGTCTGCTCACGGATGGCAATACTGACCAGCTTGTCATTTCGCTCGTGTTCAACCAAAATCCAGAATCCATCAGCACGCTCGGCAAGGGTTCTCTGGTTGACATAAGCGTCCCCCAGGCCACGCAGAATAAGCAGTTCATAGGTGGTAGCGTATGAGCGTAATTCATCGTCAGTCATATCGCTGGATTTATAAATATAGTGGACGACAAATGTATATATCTATGCCAAGTGTGCCAAACAGAAATCCACTCTTTCAATTGCTGCGGCAATTGCCAAAGCCCATTGGCTGGCAAAAGCGGAGAGCGATCAAAGCGGACCTGGTAGCACTTGGCAAGTGGGAGCATTATCGCCAGCGTGTGTTGCGCTCAGAGTGGAAACTGGGCAATACGCACATCGCCTGTGCTGCCGTATTGGTCAGGCAATTGGGCATCAGTTACTCGTTTTTTACGGATTCTGCTCAGCAGCAACAGCAGGAGGTCGAGCAGATTTTATCCTCATATCAACACTAAACCGACCTTCCAGATGATCTCATCACTTCAATCAGAACAACGTTTTTTGGAACATATTCAGACCACACCCGAAATCGGCATCTGTTTTCGAGATTCTGAGAACAAGTTGTTGATCCAAATTTTTATCGATGATCCCGCGCTCCGGGAAGCCATCCTCGAATACCAGTCGCAACGGGTTCGGGAACTTGAGTGCTCTGCTGGTCAAGCAGTTGGCCGCTAATTGTGTATTACCGCTCGGCGGACCGTCAATTTTCATATCATATATCAATTTGTAAAATGGAAGCACAAGTTAAATCACATCCGTCACGGGCCATAGGCCTAGTCGCACAGTTACTCACCCGGATCACACCGGAACCTGTTCAACCACGGCCAAAGCCGGCAACAAATCAGCATTACAATGTGGCGCTCGACGTCGATTACCAATGCCTACTGGGATACTACCTGTTGCACCAGTTAATGATTAAGGATTACGCCCAGATTAGGGCGACTCCACCCTTGGGCTACACGCCCTTTGATATTACACTACCAGAGCTGCTCAAGCTGCAGGCAGTACTCCCCTGCCGCGATCCGGACAATACGCTCCATAGCGATCATGCACAACTGATTCTTAATCCCGAACAGTATCGAATTCTTAGAAAATACCTGGGCAAGGAATTGCGCTGGCTGGCCACGCATGGCACAAGCCGATTGAAAGATATTTCAGTGTACACCCTGCAGATGGCCTTAATGGCTGTCATGGAGGCTACCCTGAAGCGAGTGACTAAAATTTTAACCTGGGATGAGCTATGCAAATACAAACAACCAAGTTGATTGACTGGCTGCAACTGCACGTGCAGTATGTATACTTCACTTTGACGATGGCCCTGATTCTGCTGGCCATCAAACTGGTTGCCCCTGCTCGAACGAAAGATCATCCTACTAAACCACGTCGATCGCCATGAGTATACAGCAGATCCTGGACAGTGGCCAGGTCGATAACAATGCGGAGACATCTGTGCTCGAGGCTGCACAGGGCATGATCGAGTTTCAGCTGGGCGAACTAAAAGCGAGCAGCTGGGGAGCAATGGGCATGGCCCGGATCAAACAGCTGACGGATCTCCAGGCCAAAATACAATCAATTTTAAACGGCCGGCGTGGTATCGACGGCATGACTCTTCTGTCAGATGGACCATCGGATTTTTAACCTGGGCGAAAAGGTAATCCTGCTCGATCGAATGGAAGAGGAAGACGGCCGCTGGCAGGTCATGATCAGCACGTACGTCACCATCCAATACCGGTTTGACGAGTGGGCCTATTTCGATCAGCCTGAAATGGCCAGGCAATTTATTGTCGACTATTCAGAGCACGCCGCTATGCAGTTTCTCGAATTCGCCAAGGAAAGATGGCAATTGATCTGCGCCAGGCAACGGATCATGCAACCTTACCCAGCGCTGAATGCCAATTGATCGCAAACGCTACCCGCCGGACTGGAAGCAGATCAGCAAACGAATCCGATTCGATCGGGCGGGTGGGCGTTGCGAAGTAAAAGGATGCGGAGCCGTGCATGGCGAACCCTATCCAATCACAGGCAAAATAGTCAGGCTTCAGACGGCCCATTTAAACCGGTTGCCTGAAGAAACGACGGACGAGAACTTGATGGCGATGTGCGCGCGGTGCCACTTTGCTTACGATCGGGCAGACAACATCTGGAAAATGAAGTATGGCAAATTAGCCAAACTGCTTCCCCAGCTGCCCTTCGGTGGTAACGAAAACAGCCCGCTACCAGGTGGAAACGAGCTGTAAGTATCATATATCAAAATTGTGATAGAAGCATCACAGCGCAAACTTAACGCAAAATTGGTCATATGCTGACACAGATCTTCACCGAGGAACAACTGGAAGAACTGCTCTATATTCCCAAGTACCTGGGCGAGCCGTTTTATCCCGGTGGG
Source organism: Spirosoma aureum (assembly GCF_011604685.1). Classification (NCBI taxonomy): domain Bacteria; kingdom Pseudomonadati; phylum Bacteroidota; class Cytophagia; order Cytophagales; family Cytophagaceae; genus Spirosoma; species Spirosoma aureum. The sequence continues at coordinate 5,005,443 of NZ_CP050063.1, forward strand.
TTCCCGTTCCAGCCAGACAGTTTCAGCCTGTCTACCGAGATAGGCATGCCGTCTAAGTCGATCCGGGAGCGGATCAATGAGTACTATCGGGTTTGCGTTACAGAAGAAGGCAAATTACTGCCTGAGCCTCCGCTATCGGACGACGACTTTCAGGTTTTGCGCCAGTGGGCGATATACCTAGTACATGCGCCGATCTGGACTTTGCACGCTACTGAGGAATTTGAGCAGTTGAAAGCGCAGGCCCTGGCAGTGACCAATTGGGCCGAACTCGATGAGGTTGCGCACCTGGCATTAGACTTTGGTTTAGACCCTTTGTGATATGGTTACACTAACAGAATTCGCGGCCTCGGTCAGCAAAATGCGGAAAGCCCAGAAGGATTACTTCCGCCTTAAAACGAACCAGAAGCTTTCGGAAGCCAAAACGGTTGAGGCTGAGGTCGACCGGCTCCTGGGCGAACTGGCACCCAATAACGTAGCTGTACGTGCTGATTTAGGGCAGCAGGCGAGGCTGTTCTCATGATATAGGTCAGCCGTTGGTTGATCAACGATCTGCCGTCACCGGCAGGCCTTCGGGGGGAGATAGGTAGAGCCTGAGGGCAATGGTGTGGATAGAAGCGAGTATTACCAGATCAACTTTGACCTGGTAAACTTGGCAGGATAGCTCAGTTGGTAGAGCATGACTCTTTAAAAGTCAAGGTCGCTGGTTCGATCCCCGCTCCTCGCCACTACGGTAGGATTCCACTTGCCGTTTTGATGAAAATATAATCATGCGAAATCCATTCGCCCGCTATTTCTACACCCCACCCTAACTATGTAGGTGGTCATATCGCCCCCGGATGCCTGGTCTGAGTTGCAAATCAGATCAGTCGAATGCTTACGCGCATCCCGTACCTGCTATACCCTCGAAAAAAAATCGATTCGAGAGTTGATCGGGAAGACTATGTCATTTCTGATTAGCCTTTTTTTTGGGACCCGATTTGCAGTTATTCGGTTAGGGTAGAGTATGTAAAAAAGTTAATCTGGTTAATCTAGGGTTCTACCGTTACTCAACCTCGTTAACAGGTTAACAGGTTAACTGAGTTAGGGCGCGCGAAAAAATCGAAACCGATTCCCCTCTCATCTAGTCCCTAACACCCATCACATTGGCTCAACGCGCACCTAGTAGGGCGCATCTTTCCCAAATTTATCTCGCTATGAAATCCTCCGGCACAATTGCTCGCAAGCCCAATACCGGTATACCAAAATTCGAAGCCGATCCGATCAACAGCACCTTTCGCTGGGAGCTATATCTGACTGCTGGTCGTAAAGGCAATAGCGTCCCTTTAATGGATGGCTATAGCAAAGGCATGGGCTTTGAGAATACCAACAGGCTAGAATTGCTTTATAAAAAATTGATTAACCCTGTTTTACCCTATTTAACTCGCTGTGATTTGATCGTCATTTATGAAAACGATAGACGTATTCTCAAGCAGCTTCAACCTAAAATTCTCGAGCTCTATCCTCACGACTTTGTTGCTCATGGCTGGGTCAAGGAAACTGCCGTTATAACCGATTTTCTTTCGACGTATTACAATGAATATGTGCATACCGGTATAATGCCACCAATTGAGGATCGTCGGAAAAATGTACGTCAGACGGTCTATTTCGCCGAATTAGATCACAGCAAACAAAATTTTGAAACGTTGGAGCAACTACGAGCATTCTGCGAGTCCAAATTTTCCAAATACTCAGCTCAGTGCATGACTGGCTGGTTTTACCGACACGCCGACTTCCAACCTGAATTATTTGAGGCAGATAAAAGTGAAGCCTTAGCCCATACAATACACACAGCCAGTACTTTGGAGGCTGCTCAGGCCGCTCAAGTTGGTTTAAATAGTTTGTATGGAAAACACGCCAGTAAACGCTGAGAATGAGCCATGTTAACACTCAAGCTGTATCCAATAGATGTGCTCGTGATGATTGGTTATCTACGCGCTAATCTCAATGGTCAGGATCAAGTACCTCTGGTCCACAAATCAGTTAACACGCTTGTGTTATTAAATTATCTCAAAAGCTGGAAAACCCTAAAAATGATCAGCTGGAGTCAGCGACGAGCCGATAAACTCTATTCGTTTTCTATGCCGGAGGTAGTCGCTAAAGCTTTATACTTGGATATGCTGTCGATGGTCCTCACCAGTCATCAACAACTTTTTCTGGGTAAGCTGGACCATGCAATTGTCAATTATCAGATCCCCATTACCCAGATGTATAACATTGGGGAGTAATTCCTTTTATATTATTCTTTTCAACTTTATATAAAGCCAGACAGCCTTGTAGTCTGGCTTTCTGCTAGTTTAACTAACAGAGGCTTTATCCTTGGCAGCCGTTTATTAAATTAATGGTTTTTTGAAGTGATTCAATAATGATTATAGAAACAAAAACTACTTTATTACAACATCACAATAACCCAAAAAATTATATTTTTTTATTCTTTTACTTTAGAATCCACACACTATGTCCGAACTAGCCCTAAAACTGGTTAAAGCAAATAGAAGAACTAAAGCAAAATTCCTGGATCTTGGAAACTGTGGTATAGTTGGTGAAGTACCGGAAGAAATAGGAGATTGTATCTGGTTGGAAGAGTTGTCATTTTCTCAAGAATGGTATAATTTCAATTCCCTAAATTCAACATCCAATATTGGCTTACCAAACAAAATTGACAGCTTACCTCCATCTTTTATTAAATTAACTAACTTAAAAAACCTTTGGATAAATGGAAGCGAAAGTAATAAATGGGGATTAAAAGATTTATCTCTACTTAAAACTCTCACAAAGTTACAACAGCTTACTTGCTCTTTTACTGAAGTGCAAAGCTTGCTTCCACTTAATAGTTTATTACATCTAAAATTACTCTACTGTGATGAGACGCAGGTCAGCGACCTGTCTCCCTTAGCCAACTTAACTCAGCTAAAACTGGTATCTTTTGACAAGACTGCCATTGCTGATCTGTCTCCCTTAGCAGGACTATCCTCGCTTGAAAAATTATACTGTGATGAGACGCAAGTCAACGACTTGTCTCCCTTAGTTAACTTAACCCAGCTTAAGATTCTATCTTTTGACAAGACTGCCATTGCTGATCTGTCTCCCTTAGCAGGACTATCCTTGCTTGAAAAATTTTATTGTACTGAGACGCAAGTCAGCGACCTGTCTCCCTTAGTTAACTTAACCCAACTTACTATTCTTAGTTGTTCCACGACTACCATTGCTGATCTGTCCCCCCTAGCGGGACTATCCTTGCTTGAAAAATTATACTGTATTGAGACACAGGTTAGCGACTTATCCCTCTTAGCCAACTTAACCCAACTTACTATTCTTAGTTGTTCCAAGACTACCATTGCCGATCTGTCCCCATTATCGAACCTAACCTTGCTTGAAGAATTATACTGTGATGAGACGCAAGTCAACGACTTGTCTCCCTTAGCCAACTTAACCCAACTTACTCTTCTTAGTTGTTCCAAGACTACCATTGCCGATCTGTCCCCATTATCGAACCTAACCTTGCTTGAAAAATTATACTGTGATGAGACGCAAGTCAACGACTTGTCTCCCTTAGCCAACTTAACTCAGCTAAAACTGGTATCTTTTGACAAGACTGCCATTGCTGATCTGTCTCCCTTAGCAGGACTATCCTTGCTTGAAAAATTTTATTGTACTGAGACGCAAGTCAGCGACCTGTCTCCCTTAGTTAACTTAACCCAACTTACTATTCTTAGTTGTTCCACGACTACCATTGCTGATCTGTCCCCCCTAGCGGGACTATCCTTGCTTGAAAAATTATACTGTATTGAGACACAGGTTAGCGACTTATCCCTCTTAGCCAACTTAACCCAACTTACTATTCTTAGTTGTTCCAAGACTACCATTGCCGATCTGTCCCCATTATCGAACCTAACCCTGCTTGAAGAATTATACTGTGATGAGACGCAAGTCAACGACTTGTCTCCCTTAGCCAACTTAACCCAACTTACTCTTCTTAGTTGTTCCAAGACTACCATTGCCGATCTGTCCCCATTATCGAACCTAACCTTGCTTGAAAAATTATACTGTGATGAGACGCAAGTCAACGACTTGTCTCCCTTAGCCAACTTAACCCAACTTACTCTTCTTAGTTGTTCCAAGACTACCATTGCCGATCTGTCCCCATTATCGAACCTAACCTTGCTTGAAAAATTATACTGTGATGAGACGCAAGTCAACGACTTGTCTCCCTTAGCCAACTTAACTCAGCTAAAACTGGTATCTTTTGACAAGACTACCATTGCTGATCTGTCTCCCTTAGCAGGACTATGCTCGCTTGAAAAATTTTATTGTACTGAGACGCAAGTCAGCGACCTGTCTCCCTTAGTTAACTTAACCCAACTTACTCTTCTTAGTTGTTCCAAGACTACCATTGCCGATCTGTCCCCAATATCGAACCTAACCCTGCTTGAAGAATTATACTGTGATGAGACGCAAGTCAGCGACCTGTCTCCCTTAGCGAACTTAACTCAGCTAAAGATTCTATCTTTTGACAAGACTACCATTGCTGATCTGTCCCCCCTTGCGGGACTATCCTCGCTTGAAAATTTTTTTTGTGCTGAGACGCAAGTCAGCGACTTGTCTCCCTTAGCCAACTTAACTCAGCTAAAACTGGTATCTTTTGGCAAGACTACCATTACCGATCTGTCCCCATTATCGAACCTAACCCTGCTTGAAGAATTATACTGTGATGAGACGCAGGTCTGCGACTTGTCCCCCTTAGCCAACTTAACCCAATTAAAGATTCTTACTTGTCGAAAAATTGCTATTGCTGATCTGTCTCCCTTAGCAGGACTATCCTTGCTTGAAAAAATAAACTGTAACGAGACGCAAGTCAACGACTTATCTCCTTTAGTTAACTTAACTCAGCTAAAACTGGTATCTTTTGACAAGACTGCCATTGCTGATCTGTCTCCCTTAGCAGGACTATCCTTGCTTGAAAAATTTTATTGTACTGAGACGCAAGTCAGCGACCTGTCTCCCTTAGTTAACTTAACCCAGCTAAAACTGGTAGCTTTTGACAAGACTACCATTGCTGATCTGTCTCCCTTAGCAGGACTATCCTTGCTTGAAAAATTTTATTGTACTGAGACGCAAGTCAGCGATCTGTCCCCCTTAGCCAACTTAACCCAACTTACTATTCTTAGTTGTTCCAAGACTACCATTGCTGATCTGTCCCCCCTTGCGGGACTATCCTCGCTTGAAAAATTATACTGTATTGAGACACAGGTTAGCGACTTATCCCCCTTAGCCAACTTAACTCAACTAAAGGTTCTTAATTGTCGAAAAATTGCTATTGCTGATCTGTCCCCATTATCGAACCTAACCTTGCTTGAAGAATTATACTGTTCTGAGACGCAGGTTAGCAATCTATCTCCATTAGTCGATCTAACCAATCTGAAGGTCCTATCATGTAGCAATAACTCCGTTGAAGATTTGTCGCCCTTAGCCGGCCTAACCCTGCTTGAAAAAATATACTGTGATGAGACACAGATTAAAGATCTATCCGCTTTATCAGGCTTAAGTCTGCTAAAGCAATTGTCTTTCCCTCGAACATTAGTCAGGGACTTATCACCTTTACGCTGCCTAATAAATTTAGAGGAAATTTCTTGTTATGATACAAAAGTTGAGGATCTATCTCCATTATCTGCTTGTACTCAATTAAGAATATTATATTGTTACAAAACGCCCATTAAAACTTTATCATCTATTACCTGGATTAACTTTAATAAGCTCACAAACCTATCAATATCGCAGACCCAAGTTGATGATCTTTCACCAATTCTTCCGTTGCTCGAAAAAGGATTATCTGTGAACTGGAAATTATGGGGAGATGGTATTCATATAAGGGATTGCCCACTTATTGAACCTCCATCTGAAATTGCTAAGCAGGGGAATGAAGCCATTTTGCGCTATTTTGAGGCCAAAAATCAGCAGGGCGAAGAAAAATTATATGAAGCAAAAATTGTCATTGTTGGTGCTGGTGAATCAGGGAAAACTACGCTCATTCAGAAACTTCTTGATCCTACCCACCAAGTACCAAACTTAGAAGATAAACGCACGGAAGGAATTAAGGTAAATTCTTATGCATTTATCAGGCGAATAGAAGGTCAGCCCAAATTCTTACAGGCAAATCTTTGGGATTTTGGTGGTCAGGAGCTTTATCATACAACCCACCAACTGTTTTTAACACCAGATACTCTCTACATATTATTAAATGATAATCGAAAAAACGACACAGACTTTTACTATTGGCTCAATATAGTTACCCTTCGAGCCAGCAAAAAATGTCCAATCTTACTGGTTTTTAATGCTAAAGACAATGCCGTCCGTCAGATTGTTTTAAGTGATGAATTATTTTTTGCATTTGAAAATCTTGTTCCGCAAGTCATAGATGTCAATTTTGCAGATAAGGATCTAACTAAAGTCCATGGAATGAGAGAACTTATTGAAGAAAATTTCTCTCAGCTTGACGTACTCGGTAAGGCCTTTCCCGCTTACTGGGTAAAAGTGCGCGAAATGCTAGGTAAATTAACCGACGAACACATCAGTTGGGCACGATTTGCTCAAATCTGTAATCAATGCGAAGTTGAGGACGATCAACAAATGCGTATTTTAGCTCAAACGCTACATAACTTAGGAGTAATACTTTATTTCCCAGATGTCTTTGGGTTGGAGTATTTAATTATTCTGAAAATGCAATGGTGTATTGATGCAATTTATGGTGCCTTAGATACCCAAGAGATTATAAACAATAATGGGCGTTTCAATGAAGATGTCTTGGCTCGCAAATGGTCGGACAATCGATTTTCTGGCAACAGATTGCAATTGCTCAAGCTCATGCAGCATTTCGATCTGTGTTATCCAGTAGAAGGTACTTCTAATTTTATAGCTCCACAATTACTTCCGCTGGAAGGGATTCGCGACTCTGCCTTTCCTACTAATGGAATAATTATACACCAGTTTACTTATACATTTATGCCTGCTGGTATGCTCACTCGATTAATTGCCCGATTGAGCCGCTACATTAAAACACCGTATGTCTGGCGTATGGGGGTAACCCTTCAATGGGATGAAGGAACGATCGCAGAAATAATTGAAAATCAGTATTCTCGTCAGATTGTTATTCGCGTCGCGGGTACCGAACGTAAACGCAGACTCGCAGAAATTCGTAAGACGCTTTATGATCTTCACAAAAACTTTCTTGGATTAAAGTTTGATGAATTAGTAGCCTGTAACTGCCCGGACTGTATCGACAGCTCGACTCCTACTACGTTTCCCTTGCATGAATTAGAGCAAGATGCTGAAGATAACGACGAGGTAAAATGTAGAAATGGCCAAAGAAAAAAAATTCCAGCCCATCAGATTCTTGATGGAATTGAATACTTTGATAAACCCCGAGTTTTCATCTCCTACTCGCACAAAAACGAAGACTTAAAAGGTGAATTCCGCACAATGATTGCTCCATTGGAGCGGGAAGGTCACTGGAAAATCTGGGATGATCGGTGGTTATTACCAGGAGATCAATGGAATAAAGAAATTATGCGACATCTGGCAGAAGCCAATGTGATTGTGTTGATGTTGACGGCTGATTTTTTTGATTCAGATTATATCTATGATATTGAAATGTCCCGAGCTATTCAACGTCACGAATCTGGGGAGGCCTTGGTTATTGGTATTGTCGTCAGTGACTGTATGTGGGAAGAGACGCCGCTCGCAAAAATCCAGATGATTCCCAAAGACGGACAACCTGTTGTACGTTTTGCTAATCGAGCTGAAATCTGGAAAACTGTAGCAAATAAAATAAAGGAAACTTTAGCCATTCGGGAGGGAAAGAGAAAACGTAAAAGCGGGTGGGACCTAGAAAAATTAAACAAATTAAATTTACTAGAACCCTCTTTTGTCATCAATAGCAACATAGCGATCTCAGATATCCGCCAAGCTAGCCTGCATGGCAGATTTGATTGAGTCGTCTCAATTACACGTTAGTTTAATTTGAATTCGTTGCACGGCATAATATTGCAGTATTCTGCCATTATAATCAGTGCATTTTAAATCTACACTTATAAATTAAAACTGTTTTAAACATATGGATAAGCCCCGAATTTTTATCTCTTACGCCCACAAAAATGAAGATCTGAAAAATGAATTTCGGAGCATGATTCGTCCATTGGAACGGGAAGGTCACTGGCAGGTCTGGGATGACCGCTGGCTGCTTCCAGGTGATAACTGGAATGAAGAAATTATGCGACATCTGGCAGAAGCGAATGTAATCGTTCTGATGCTGACAGCCGCCTTTTTTGATTCCGATTACATTTATGACGTCGAAATGACAAATGCTATTCAACGCCACATAGATGGCGATGCACTCATGATTGGTGTTGTTGTAGATGACTGCCTGTGGGAAAAAACTCCACTTCGATCAATTCAGATACTTCCTAAAGATGCATTGCCTGTTTCGCGCTCGCTAAATAGAAATGAAATCTGGAAAACCATTGCCAATACAATCCAGCATACTTTCGCTGTTCGGTCAGGTGATCAAAAAAGAAAAGGAGGATGGAATTCCATTTGATTTGATTTGATTTGATTTCATTTTAACATCTTATCCGATTTCAAAATTTACTAAAAAAAGCATCTTTAAAAAAAATTTTGAAGTTTTATTCTCGCTAAAGTTTACTTATTTCTGGTTATCTTTCCAGTAATTTTCCAATACTCTCCGTAACTATAATGTACTTCTCTGAACCAGTACTTTTCGAGATCCCGGTACGTCCGCGGATTAGAAAGTACATCGCCGTCAAACTCCAGGGCGCGGACGGCCGCCCACAGCCCCTGCTGGTTACTCCAGACGCTCAGGGAGCCGGCCTGATGCTTTGGGCAATGGCGCAATCTGAAAAAGTTATGCTGCAAACCGGTTGGCGACGAGGAGCGGCCGGAAAAAACTTTCTTCAGGACGGTTCGGGCCGCATCATTGCTCCCCTCGACATGACTGAGCGCCTAGGGCTTGGTATCAGTGAGTTTCACAAATCACGCCACCAGTATCTTTTGAACCACGCTGAGCTGGAGGTCTTTTCTCAGTTTGTTGATTACATCATTCTCAACGAAATGGTGTCGTTTTGCCAGCAGGATCAATCGAGTCCCCCCCTGTTACTCATCAAGCAGTTCACCGATCGGTACGATTTTTCGGAAGATGATCTCAACGAAGGATCCCTGCGCGTTGCCTATTGGCGATTCCGAAAAGGACTTGCGGCAACCAACTTCGATGTTCGCGTTACCCAACTTCAGCATTTTGTGGCCTACGAAATGGCCGCCTAAGTCATCACGCCTGTAACGGGCAATCCCCATGGCAGACAATAGGTTTAGCCCGAACTAAGCCAATTGTCTGCCATGAATGATGATGTAAAACCTTTCCTCTTTTTAGTTTTTGTAGTGCTGATGGGGCTCGCCCTGGTTGATTGCGCCGGTGGCAAAAAACGCTTTTGCCCTGGCGTTGTTCGTCAGCACATTTTTAAAGACGCTTACACCTCGCTTTCCTGCACCCACGACAAACAGGGCACGCATTGTCATACAGTGTATCATCCAGCCCAATATCGACTCCTGGTCGAGTGCCATAACCCAGATCACGTGGCCGATATCAACGCGGGGAAAACGTATTATACAGTAATCCAGAATGGCGAGTCGATTACCGTCGGCGAACGCATTGGGCTCTGGACGCATATTATCTGGGGAGATTGGGTTCAGGCCAGAAACGCCCCTAAAGACTACTAAGCCATGCAGGAAGAAACTACCCCATCCAGCCGTCGACGGATTTTAATCCTTGGCTGTTGCCCTTCCAACATGGCCAGGTTACTGGCTGAATGCCACGCGCTGAACATTGCCGCCGAAGTAATACCCAATACGGTTCAGCTGGCGCTCGATCGGCAGGCCATGATGGACAGTCAGGTCAAGCTGGAAATAGCCGCAGAGCAGGTAGCCGAGCGGGCTGCCGAATTTGCTAAAGAATTCTGGACTCTTCAGGAACAGAGGCCATTTTTCCGATCCATTGCGCTGGATGAGTTTCAAATTGTCGGCTATAACTCATTGGAGCGGGCAACTCCCAAAAAATCCCGCCGAACCAAACGCGGCCATATCGCTGCTCGTGACCGGGTAATCTGTAAAGAAGGATATTGCTGATCGGCTAATACCCTGTCATCACGCCTGTAACGCTGTAGCCTCATTGCTAAAGCTAGGTTTGTTCCATGACGGATCTTACGTTCGACAATGGCAACAACATAGCGGGCAACTCCCTAATCCGGTTCGTGCCGGTGGTCGGCATCCAGGCGCTGCCCACACCTGCCACCGGTGGCCTGACCACAGCGCCCACCTTTCAGGCCGGTTACCGCTGGTTTACTTGCTATGGAACAGAAGGTACGAAAAACTACCAGGAACAGCAGAGCATGGATGATAACGGCTCCCTCTGGAGCATAACCGTTTCCCTGTTTCTACCCGGCGATGATCAGATACGGCGCAGGGCGCTGGCCGATATGACTCGTCACCGGTTCATCCTGGAAGTGGAAGACAATGCCGGCCTGATGCGCCGGGTTGGTACGATGACCGAAACCCTGGAGTTTAACTACACCTTCGGCATTGATGCCCAGATGGGCGGCCGGCGTGGATATACGCTCAGCTTCAAGCAAAGCTTCACCGAAGCCCCACCCCTACTCCATTACTAAACCACCACCATGAAAACCGCCAACTTTCTCTCCAGTCAACAAACCCAGACGCTCTGCTCCCAAATAAGCCAGAGCCATATTACCGATCAGTATGGAGCCGGTCAGGTTCCTTTTTACGAAGATCTGGCCATTCAGCGGGATCTGTATCAATTACTGAATGGTTCCTACCAATGGCGGTTCATGGCTGGCCAACTATCGATCGATAGTGAATGGGATGGATTGGTCCCCGATTTATGGAATGATGGGCTAATACTGGCCTAGCGACAATGCAGTTGTAATTTTTGGTACTTTTTTACGATGGTTAAGTGATCAAAAAGCGTGGATGCCCTGCACACACGCTTTTTTTATGCCTTGCCCAGCCAGCCATGCTGAATCAGATCAGCCACAAAATTTTCGGGTGTATCCGTACGTAACTGAAGGCCACCACTCACCTGGTGAAAGACGTCTGCGAATTGAGCCATGTACCCGCTCAGGGTTGGTGATTTGAAAAAACGGCTCTGGCGGTGCCAGTTTCGTAAGAGTTCATCGGCCGATCGGGCCGGAAGTGTTCGGACAGATCCGGGGATTTGATACATAGGCGAAGTGAAGTTTACGGATAAAGCCTGCAAAGATACAAAAAGCGTCATCACGCCTGTAACGGCTGAGGGGCCCTGATCGGGCCACCTTCGGGCTATGAATCGGCAATGGCGAACCATTTCTTCTTTGTTACGTACCCTTTGGTGCATCGAGCCAATCTGGGCCGAACAGCATTTACCACTCGTTCAAAGCTTTTTGAGCGGCCAGTTTCCCATCCAAACCAATGAAGACGACGAAACCCAAACCCAGGATCCAATTGCTGGCAAAACGTTCGCAATTGCTGCTCAGTCAGGCAGTAACTATGCCGTCCAAAATCGCTACGCGCTTGACGATCCGGAACTGCCCGACAATTCCGTCTACGTGCTGGATATGCGGGGCGTCGTCGTCAAAGAGTCGAACTGCTGCTCGATCGGTACCGAAGAATACGCCCGGCTCATTCGCCAGGCGTATGCCCACGAAAAAATTATTGGTTGCGTCGGCCTGGTCGACAGTCCCGGTGGCCAGCTGTCGGGAACACCCACGCTGTACGATGTCATTCGGGATCCGATCAAGCCTTTTGTGGTCGTCGTCAATGAAGGACTCATGGCCTCGGCGGCTTACTGGTATTCCTGTGGTGCCGATTATATCTACGCCAGCCAGCAAACCGATCAGATCGGCAGCATCGGTGTGTACATCGAATTTGACGATGCCACCGAGGCCCGTGAAAAAATGGGCATTAAGCGCCATACGATCTATTCCGATCGCTCCAGCCAGAAAAACAGGCCCTTCCGGGATGCTAAAGAAGGAAAAACCGAACTCATCCGGGAAGACTTGAACCAGGCTGCGGACCTGTTCCGGGCTGCTGTCGAGCAGGGTCGAGGCAAGCGCCTGAAGGTTGCCAAAAAAGGCGGTCCCGATGTGTTTGAAGGCGGTCTGTTTTACGCAGGCAAAGCTATTGAACTGGGTCTGATCGATGGCTACGGTAATCTGGAAACAGCCATTGCCAAAGTAGCCGAACTGGCCAGCAAACCCAAAGGGGAAGCGGTGGAAGAGCTTCCCGATGACCATGACGAAACCGGCGATAACACGCCTGAAGTCGTTGATCTGCCCGACAACGACGATAGTGACGAGCCTACTGCCTCTGTCGAACCTACTACCTCTCAATCCAATCTAATCTCTACAACTATGTCCCTGTTTGGTAACCCACACAAGGTGCTTTCGGGCCTGGCCGGTGTCGAAGGCTCAAAAATTACAAATGAGCAGCTCAACGCGGCCAATGCCGAACTGGATGCTGAAAAAATTACGGGCGTACGCGTCATCAGTACGACTTATCTGGAGCAGGCCAAGCAATCCATTGCGGCACTCAACCAGAAAAATGCCGAGGTCGAAACACTAACCAAAGAGCGTGACGATGCCCGCGCTGAAGCCGCCAAGTTCGGATCGCAGCCTGGTGCCCAGCCGACCAAATCCGAAAAAGTCGAGGAGAAAATCACGACGGTCGAAAAAGACACCTACATCAGCCAGACTGATGCCGATCTGGCAGCCATGAAGGCCCAAATGCAGTAAGCCCTGCCCATGCCCCAGCGGCCGGGTAGGGCCGCACATTTCCCCTTCCGTAACTTATCAGACAGCTAAATTAAGTGGCAACAGTAACGCAAACCGACATCACCGCGATTCAGAATTACGCGGGAACATTCGACAAAAAAATCATTACGCAAATCGTCAATGGCCTCGATATCGCCAAAGATCTGACGGTTCGGCGTAACCTGACGGCTCCCGTCACCTTACCAAAATTCTCGGCTGAAGACGGATTCCGGCCGGTGGATACCTCCATCGAAGAACCAGACGGTTCGTCGGGTACATTCGGGGTTCGTAAACTCATCCCACGCACCGGGATGAAGATCCTTAAAATCGTTCCGGAAGATCTGCGCGGCACCTTCCTCTCGGAAGGTCTGGATCCAAACGCGAAAGAGTATCCAGCTGGTTTTGCGCAGTATTTCTGGGAAGCGCAAATCAAAAAACTTCAGGCTGAAATCAACAATAACAGCTTCTACGGCGTGGATTCCTTTGATATCACAGCCTTTGATGCGGGAACAGCCTATAACGTTGATCAGAAGGTCCAGTACAACAAGAGCTTCTATAAAGTGGTAACGGCCACTTCAGCCGGTCAAACGCCCGATACGCACCCAGCCAAGTTCAAGAAAATCAACAACTCGTCGGTTGCTAAAGGTCTCGGTACGATCATCGCCGAAGAGTATTCCACTCTTCCTGCCCGCAACAAAATCACAACGGGTGCCCTGGATAACACCAACGGCTTCGATAAGATTACTGGTTTTTATACCTCGTTGCCGGAGGAAATTCGCCCGCTGGGTGGTGAGTTTAAAGTGTCGCAGTCTACGTACGACAAGTACATGCTGTCGGCCCTCAACAAATTCACCAACGGCACCAGCCTGCTTCAGGTACCTGGCAAACCGGGTGCTTCGGTTTACGGATCGGATGGCAAATGGATCATTAAGCCCTGCACGTGGATGGCAGGATCGGGCCGTATCATCGCGACGCTCGATGGCAACTTGCAAATGGGTACCGATCAGACGAGTGCCTTCAGCTCGATCGGCAACATCGTTCCATTCCTGCACGGCTACAAGGCCATCATGAAAATGATCCTGGCTTTCCAGATCGCTGACCTCGAAGTACTCTTCGTTAACGATCAGGCTTAATCCTGCCTGCCCTTACTCGATAACTCCAACCCCCCGGCCGGTAGCTCCACGTGAGTTGCCGGCCCTATAAAATCAAGCCAACCATGGCAGACCAAGCGGAAGACAAAGACAAAACAATTCTGGCCTTAACCAAGCAGAACGAAACACTCACCAAAGAGAACGTCCAACTCAAATCGCAGACTGGATCGCTCAGTAAAGAGAATGAACAGCTGAAAGCGCAGGCTGGAACGCTCTCCAGTGAGAATGAGCAATTGAAAAAAGCTGTGACGCAGAAAGACAAAGATCTGGAGGATGCAGCCAGCGTTGTCGAGCAGCTCAAGAATCAACTGGCCGAAAAGCGAATCGGCACCGTAGAGCTTCCAACCGTAAAACTTGGGAAAGAAACCTACGAACTGGTGGGTGGCAATTTCTACTACGGCGGCCGGGAAGTCTCTCTTGAAACGCTACTGGAAGACGCTAAACTCGTCGCTGAACTGGTCAAGGAAAAAGCAGGCAACCTGCGCCTGCTGAAAGCATAATCCAGGCCACTGCGAAACTGTATTTAACCGACATTTTCTTCCAAGACAGCTCATGAACTACAACGACCTGACCGGGCCTGACGGCACCGAGGTGAACATGGGGGGGACCTCCCAGATCGCCTATTTCGCCCGGATTGACGACATTTTAACGTTTGCGACGCCGGCAGCATCCCCCGCCAATCAGTACATCCTGACCGTAGCCCACGTGATGAAAACGGGCAAGAAGTTTACCAAAGTCTACATCACCCAGGATACGGGTGAAGTTGAATTTGGCTCAAACGGAGAAGCGGATGGAAAAAGCTTTAAACCCGTCTTTAAGTTCTTCTACCCAGGACTGACCGACGATGCCCTGCAATTCGTCAACGACTCCAAAAACGATAAGTTTTTGTTTATCGTCGAATTGCCGGATGGTAAAATGCTTCAGATCGGCGCCCGCAACTTCTTTGCGACTCTGACGGGTAACTTCAAAACGACGACAACCAGCGGCCGTGGCCGGGGTACGGAGTTCGAAGTCGTATGCTTTACGCCTTACATCTACCGGTACGCGGCCGCTGTGCCGTTGACACCTGGTGCTTAATTGAACCCGAATGGCTAAGCCAACCCAACCCACCGTGCAGGCTCTACAGGCAGAGCCTACACGGTCCTACGACATTGTCGGCCTTCAGATAGCCGACCGGATGCCGATAGCGTTCGCCGGGCGTGAATACGACCTGGCGAATCTGTCGGCCGAGGAAAGGGATTTTCTCCTCCAGTTTCCGGAGCAGGTTCCTTACCTGAAGAAATTAGATGTGAGCCAGGCGAGCGTCTAGTGTGGTGGTAATTGGCAAATGAGCCCGGTTTTGCCGGGCTTCTTTGTTTGATCGAATCACTATCAACCATGATTTATTTTTTAATCGCCCATGAATAGGCAGGAACTCAGTACACTCGCTTTAGACCTTTGGTCAGACCGGGGATCGCACTCAGAAATTAACCAGCTGGAGCAACTCAGCCACTGGCTCGATCGGCCTGTGTATACCGAAGGCGTTGTGCTTTATGAGCAGCTGATCGGAGCCGGTTTCCTGCTGACCATGCTCAAACGTGGCCCGGACGACTACAACCGGCAGCGGTTAACCGATGCACTCCAGGCAAAGCGCGATGAACTGGCCAGTACCTTACGGGCCCGCCAGTTGGCCTACCCCGAACCGATTGTTGCGGCTAAAGCCGACGAGAAATTGCTGCTCGACGAGCGTACCGTTACGAAAGAACGGTTTCGCATGAAGCTCAACAGTGGCTCGACTGGTGACGAGGAGACAGAGGAGTGGGCTTTCCGGGTGCTTGACATTCGGGACCAATTGGGAGCTATCTATGGTGAGCGTGATTTCTTCGATCAGCATGGTTATCTGCCCGAAGTGACCAGCATCGACCCCGAACAAAACCAGGCCGATCTGCTCAAGCGTCGCAATACCCTGCGCACCTACGTCACCCGCTATAAAAACCGACTGCAACAACCGCTGATCACCGACGAACAGCAGCAGTCCTGGGTGCAATTGCTCCAGCAATACCAGAGTGAATTGCACCAGGTTGATCAGCAACTAACGGCCCTTACCAACGATGGCAACCCTATTCTCGACTGACGATGCCAGCGACTACGCTATTCCCCAACATCGACAGGCCGGCGTCCGTGAAACGACTGAGTCACATCCGCATACACTCCTTGGTCGAGTATCGGATGCTGTCGCTGATGTCTTCCCACCCATCCAGTCCGGACACAGCTACCACTACGCTACCGCAGGCCTGTGGAGTTCCCATGACTTGCTGTTGCACCTGCTCCGACAAACCGGACCAGCCCGGATCTGGATCGCCACCTGGTCAATGACCGAGGATGCCGTTCGGGTGCTGGTCCAGGGACTGGCCAGTGGGCTGATTGAATCGCTCGATCTGCTGATCGATGCGCGCGTTATTCGGCGCAATGCCAGCGCCTATGCGTTTGTGCAGGCCCATGCCGACAAGGTGCGTATAACCGCCTGTCATGCGAAAGTATCAGTGCTCATCAATCAGAATTGGCATATCAGCATTGTTGGCTCAGCCAATTATACCAACAATCCCCGCATTGAAAGCGGAGTCGTCACCGAACGTGAAGACGTTGCCCGATTCCATCAGAACTGGATCGAGGCTGAAATGAAAAAGGCCAAACCCTTTGGCGATGCAACCCCCAAAAAACGCTCCTCACAACGATGAAATCCGATCTGATACAAATAACCCTGGATGAACAGGATGAGCCCGTACTGGCCTTCACAGTGACCGCAAACGAACGAACACTGGAGCATAAACTACTCGGTGCACTCATCCGCAAAATAAGCCAGCAGGGCATTCAATTACACCTGGTGCGAACGTATCCCGATGCTGAAGAAAAAGTGCACTGGGACTATCAAATCCGAGCCAAACGAGACGATGAACCTATCTAACGATCAATTGGCTGAGCTGGAAAGCCTGGCCAGCTATTTATTCAGTCCTGACGAAATCGCTATCGTCCTCGATGTCGATACCGATCAGTTGGAAGACGAATTGCTCGACGAAACCAGTACCATCTACAGAGCCTACCAACGCGGCAAGCTTAAATCAAAGCTTGAACTCCGCAAATCCATTCTCACCCTCGCCAAACAGGGCAGTTCGCCAGCTCAGACGCTGGCCATGCGCATTTTGGATGACCTTGAAGCCCGAGAATTATGAGTACTGATCTCACCTTAACAACCAATGAATTAACGCGCTTTGATGATAAGTTTGACCTGATCGTCAAGTATTACAGGGATCGACGGGCTGATGATGATCCCAAAAAGATCAAACTCGCCAAAGATCTGCAAAAGCAGTTAGGCCACTGGATCACCATTCATGCCCTGCTCTCGACTGGCCGCTACCCCAAAACCAGCCAGCAGATCAATGCCATTCTAAAGGCCATCCCCAACATTTCACCCCGAACGGCCCGCAATTACCTGGAGGATACCCGGCGCTTTTTTGCCATTACCGATGAGCCGAATCTGGCCTACGAGCGGGTCATGCTCATTGAGGAGCTACGGGATGACATGCGGATCTGCAAAAAGAAAGGCGACATGCGATCGCTGGCTCCGCTTCGCAAACTGTACGCGGAAGTGATTGGTGCTGATAAGCCGATCAACCCGGTTGAAAACCGCACCATTATCAACGTAATCAACTACAATCCCGAACAGCTGGGTGGTCAGCAGATTTCGGATGCCGCCCTGGAAAGTATGGTCGAGCGGTTGCTGGGCGAAGACAGGAAAAAACAGGAAGAATTATTCTCCGACTACGAAGATGTCTCAAGCCCCCAAAATCCTGCCTGACCGCTATCAGCTGGAGGAGCTGCTAAAATCCGATCTGGAAGCCTCGGTGCGACTGGCACACGTCGGGCTGGACTGGAATACACTCTCCGAGGACGTGACAACGATGCACCGGCATTTCAATAAGCCGCAGCTGCGTTCGATGTCGGTAGGGGCCAATGAAGAGTATGCCGTCTG
Organism: Spirosoma aureum; assembly: GCF_011604685.1. NCBI lineage: Bacteria > Pseudomonadati > Bacteroidota > Cytophagia > Cytophagales > Cytophagaceae > Spirosoma > Spirosoma aureum. Next base: position 5,023,508 of record NZ_CP050063.1, read on the forward strand.
GGGTCGTGGTACGGGGAAATCGGAAGGGCTGATTGCACCCAGAACGTTTCGAAACGTAGAGATCATGCCCCGCTCGCACGGTTGTTTTGTGGGTTCGACGTATCTGCAATTGCTTGAACGAACCCTGCCGCCGGTTATTAAGGGCTGGGAGCAGATGGGCTGGCAGCGGGGCCGTGATTTCTGGATCCGGGAGCGTCCGCCTAAACACCTCAACATTCCCCAGCCCATTGTTGGGCCCATCACGACCGAACACTGCATTTTCTTTCGCAATGGTGCGGTGGCCAGCATGGTTTCGCAGGATCGGCCCGGTAGTGCGAATGGTAAAACGGTGCACTGGATCGCCGGGGATGAAGCCAAGTTTTTAGATAAACAAAAGCTTGACAATGAACTGCTGATGACCAACCGGGGGGATGAACGCTACTTTGGCGGCATCCCTGAATTTCATAGTCTGCTCTTCTGCACCGATATGCCCACCTCCAAAGCTGCGATGTGGATACTGGAGGAAGAAAAACGGATGGATAAAAAGCGCATTCAGACCCTTCTTGACCTGCGCACCAAAATCTATTCGTTGTATGGAGCACTAGCGGCCTATCCGGGCAAGCGTAAATCCATCCTGAAGGAAATCATCAAGTTCCAGACCTTCTGGGATGAACTGCGAAAGAACACGGTTTATTTCTCGGAGGCCAGTACGCTGGATAACATCCACGGATTCGGTGCCAAAAACATTGCCCGGCTTCGGGAGAAGCTACCGACCTTCATCTTTCAGACGGCTATTCTCAACCGTCGCCCGTTTCTAACTGAAAACGCCTTTTATCCGGATCTGGATGAGCATCACTTCTACGATAAGGAAGATCATGCGTTTCTGGACTTACAGCCCGTCGATCTGTTTGGTAAGGGCTTATTTGATGATAGCCGTAAGGATGCTGATGTCGATAAGTATCGGCCCCTCGATATTAGTCTGGACTATGGGGCACACATCAACCCCATGCTGGTAGGCCAGCCACATGGTAGGGAGTATCGGATTCTCATGGAGTTATACGTCAGGCACCCTGACCGGGTAGCTGATCTGGCGCGCGCGTTCTGTCGCTACTACAAACACCATCCGGTTAAGATTGTCAATTACTTCTTTGATCATACCGCTATTGGGACAACGGCTACCTCGGCTAGCTCACCCAAGGATGTCTTCAAGGAGTATCTAATGAATGAAGGGTGGACAGTAGAGGATCGTTACCTAGGCCACACGCCTGATGCCGAGAACCGCTATGAACTATGGGGCCGTGCGCTAAGAGGAGGAGACAACCGGTTGTTTCGGGTAGCCTTCAACCGACACAATACCGAGTTCGTTCGTATCTCCATGCAACAGGCTCAGATTGAGCAAGGCACCGTAGGCTTTCGGAAAGACAAGAAGGACGAAAAGAAATTGCACCTCGATCAGCGCGAAACGACCCACTTCTCTGATGCCATTGATAACCTCTTGTATGGGGCACACCTGTTACACCGCTTCGAGTCATCAAGTGGCGCACTGGATAGCATCTTCCTGACCTAGTGGCTTGCCTGTTGATGCCTGTTACGTAACACGTATCAATCAGCTAACTGATAATCAAACACATCTGGACTGTGAAAACAAGGGGCTGATAACACATCAGCCCCTTGTCATATATGCCCCCCCCCACCCCCTGTGCAATTGCATTTCTCCCCTGTGCGTGGCATTGGGGGCATTCGCCCAGAAAGACGCGAAGCGTTCCAGAAAAAACAACCAACTCCCTGAAACAGAGTAGTTTAGACTAATTCTGAATTGCAAAAAAAGTAATAAAAGCGTTTGTAATTACAAACGCTTTGTGTATCTTTATGTAGTGAAAGTCAGAGAGTTATACACATTTAAGCACTAAAAAAACATGGAAACGTCAAACGCAAAACGCGATCATTTTGCAGAAGTAACCAACAAAATTATTGCCAGTCTGGAAAAGGGTGTAGTGCCTTGGTATCAACCTTGGGGATTCGTAGAACCCGCGCAAAATCACTTTACGGGCCATCGATACCGGGGTATTAACTCGCTGTTAATGCTCATGGACAACTACCAAACGCCCTATTTTGGCACCATCAAACAGATAAACGACGCAGGAGGGAGGGTAAAGAAGGGGAGCAAAAGCACTGCCGTTTATTTTCACGATTGCATTTACAAAGACAAAAATGGGGCACGACTCAGCGAGGCCCAAGCGACCGAGCGTATTAAATCGGGAGACAAAACCGTCAAAAAATACCCTTATCTACGGTTATATCCGGTTTTTAACATGGCCGATGTTGAAGGTTGCCCCATCAAACCTAGTTCCCAATTTGGGAATGAAGACAATCAGCCGCTTGCCGTTTGTCAGGATTTTTTAACCAGTCTTGACAATGGCCCCCGCATTCTAAACTCACCCATAGAAGGTGCCTATTTTGAAAAAGTGCAGGACTACATTATGATGCCTGATTTAAACCGGTTTGTCAGTTCAGAAGCCTATTACGGTGTGCTGTTTCACGAGCTAACCCACTGGACGGGCCACAGTTCACGGCTGAACCGTGCCACCGTAACCGACGCGCTTAAGTTTGGCGATACCAATTACAGTAAAGAAGAGTTGATTGCAGAATTAGGAGCCTGTTTTTTGTGCCACCATCACGGCATAAACACCCCTGAAACGCAGCAGAATACAGAAAGTTATCTGGCGCACTGGATAGCTGTACTCAAAAAGAACAGCCGTTTCCTGTGGGAGTCGGCCAGCGAAGCCCAAGCCGCTTATAGCTACCTCCTAGAGCTAACCGCTTAAACCTCCTTTTTTCTGGATAGCCTAGCACCCCGCTTTTGCGGGGGCGGGCGAATACACCCCAAATTATCACCTTACGTAGTACCTTAATTAATTCATAATCAATCAATTTACACATTTAAGCCATGAAAAATACCCCAAACGTCAACGGTCAGACCTCGTCAAACGGAGCTAAAAACAATTCACCGTTTACCATCACACCGGGCGAAGCCGTACCCGTAAGCAAACTGATCGAACAGGCAAAATTGCAGAATCCGGACGCGATTAAACAGCCGACAACCTACCCTCAACCCGCGAAACCTGAACCAGAAGAAACAACGCCAGCCCCCCAAACCGCGAGTGCAATTGCACCGGAGCCTACACTCGTTGTCGAAACGCCAGCCAGCCGGAGCCGAGCCGAAGAAATTGAATTTCAGGTTGACAAAGCGCAGAAACTGCAACTCATTAACACGCAGTTACTGAGTTTGAAAGCTAAACAAGCCGAGTTAAAGCAGTTTAGTTACGCAGTCGATAAGGACGAAGATTACCGCTATGGGCGTATTGTCATCTATGACGATGCCAACCGGGAGTTTATTTGCAAAAATCACGGTCTGGCCGCTATCGTCGTAGAGAGCTTGAAAACGCTGTTCGGTGAAAAGATCGAGGAGAAAGAGAACGAACTGCTAACCGTCTCTAAATCGTGAGTGAGTTTGATTTATTGCTAGTGGACGAGTTGCGCCGGGAATTTCGGCGCACTCGCCCCCCGGTAAAAGTCCTAGAATGTGACTATACAGCCGGAATTTTTCGACTGACACACCGTCATCAGATAGGCTTCCGCATTTTCTGGTATCCTGCCAATCTATTGCACCCCTTGTGCTTTACGCTGAATAATACACAGTTTGAACTCATTGAGCCTTTACCATTATGACCATAATACCCCAAGCCGCCAGCCGTTTGTTTTCGGTGGGCGAAATATCCGTACAGTACAATACAGACCGAAACGTAAAACGCGAACAGGTAAAAGGAAGCCTTGACGCTTTTTACATTCTGCGCCAGTACTGGAGTAATCAGATAAACCGGCTGGAAGAATTTTACATCCTTTGTTTGAACCGAAATAACGAAGCAATAGGTATTTATCTGGTTTCCACGGGTGGCACATCGGGCACACTGGCTGACCCTAAAATCGTTTTTCAGGTTGCACTGGGTTGCCATGCCAGCAGTTTAATTATTGCCCACAACCACCCCAGTGGCAACATGGCCGCCAGTGAAGCCGATAAACAGCTAACCCGACGCTATAAGGAAATTGGAAAGCTGTTAGATTGTACCCTGCTTGATCATTTGATTTTAGGGCCAGATCCGCACCTCTACTATTCGTTTGCCGATGAAGGATTGATGTAAACCCCCATTCTACCCATGAATTATTTTATCAGAATATCACACCAGAATAACCCCGCAAACCGGCTCCAAGAGTATATTCTAAAACTGGTTGAAAAATACGACCACCTTCTTTGTGAAGATGCCGAGACGATTTTTACGCAGGTTGAACAGTTAGTCAGTCAGGCAAACCGCGCTTATCCGCGCTGTACGGCCCAGAAAGCACAAGCCAGCCACGACCACAAAAGTAAAACCCTGAACAGTTTTCATGTGGGCGGTCTGTTTACCATGAGCGTACACAAGGTAGCCGGACAGCACCCTAAGCCAACCGATCATCCCCCCGCACAACCAGCTCAGGCATTACCACTATCGCCAGCCGAGGAACAACCCGCCACCAGCCAGCCCCGACAGGCTATTTTAAAGAGCCGCGAAGATGATACCATTATTCGCCTAGAGTTCTGGAATCGGTTTTCATCTCGTACGCAAACCCTGCTTACCAAAGGCGTGATCTGGAATATTTATTACGATGCCTCCAAAAATATCGTAGCAGAAGAGTTTGGAGGACAGATTCACCCCGCATTCTAATCAAACAGCTTCCTGTACTAGTTGCCCGTAGCACCCTGCTATGGGCTTTTTTGTGGCTTGTATAACTAAAAGATTAGTTGATTTGTAGCGAAGTGACTTCTTTTTTTCTTTTCCTTGCTTGGGGAAAAGAAATAAAGAAGCAAAAAAAGAAAAGCCCGCTATTGGCCTGCCGAGGAAGCAGCCTCTACCCACTTGCTGACGCTTTCAGTAAGAACAAAACACCCCCGACGCAAAGCTCCGAGGGTGAATAATTACACATTTAAGTTCTTGACTGCCTAGCCTGGCAGTATCCATATCTTTTCCTGTTTAACCAGAAAGCCTGCTTTCTCCAGCAAAGCTTCCTTGCGATCCAGGGTGATGCCTTTGCCGTTTTTGAGCATGAAAGCCGCCTGGCGACGATCTGCGGTCGGTAAGCCCGTTAGTGACCAGTAATACGGGTCGTTGACCAGTATGTCGAATGCGTCGTGCGTGGTTTTTTCGCTGCTTGCCATGCACAAAAATACAAAAAAGCGTTATGAATTCATAACGCCTCTACAAGTCTTTATTGATGCAAACTATTTTCTAAAAAAAATCCAATTTAGCCCAAACCCAAGAAGAGCTGCTTGATCTTTAAATATTGTTACCCTCGAGTCGGTTGAGCAGGTCGGTAACCGCATCATGGCCCACCCCCCTGTCAGTTAAGCGAGCCAGGCCGGTGGCCGTCGTCTGTCCTAAGCTACTGAGCAGGTAATCGGTCTAGAGGTCAAGATTTGTTTGCATACCCAAATTTATACCGTCCGCCCAAAAGCTGGTGTAACATCAGATGTAAATTAGCAAGTACACTTGGGAGTGTACTTGCTATTTGAAATTTAACTAAAAAGAGATTTGATGGAATCGAGATAACTTATGTTACGATTATTAAACCGAGTTAATCTTTCGACTGGGTTTCGATGTATTGAATCTGGGGGCCAGCCGTTGCGTCTGTATAGAGTTTATAATACTCTGTTGCCTTAGGCTCGCCATACATTTTTTTGAGCATCGGATGAATGTCATAATTAGCCCCTTTTATCACCGGGTCCATAACGAACAAGTAAGCATACGTGCCGTTTTTCTCAGCTTTGGTCGGGTGTAAAATGCGCGTCTGTTTAAATAATTTCTGCTCTTCTTTACTCAGCTTACTGGCACCAGGCCAGAATATTTCGTGTATAAACCGTTCATACTGAGCCTTTTTGTTTGCTTTCACCGGATTCACAATAACCCATACGGTTTCGCCTGATTTCGAGCGGGGTGTCTGAGCGAAGGTTGTAAACGAAGCCAGTACAAACGAAGCAAGAAGGAATAGTTTGGTTTTCATGATTTGTGGGCTTGTTTGTTAAGTGGATTGTAAAAGAAAGCGACAATGTAAAGTGCTCAATTTCAATAATTATATCCTTATTTTCGAGGATTTTAATTAAATTATAATACCCTGATTTTAATGAAGCCATTATTAACTGGCGTAACGTCACTTATCTAATTAATTCAAATTGTTGATCCGTATTGGCCTAGACGTAACCGCTGATTAGAGCAGATTTTATAGGTAATCTATCTTCTTTCTGTCATCACGCCTGTAACGCCCATCCGAGCCTGCTCCGGCCAATTTGCTGCCCTTTATGATCAAGGTAGTAGATATGGTGAAACAGATGCGGCTGACGGTTGGGCTGGGTAAGCCCAAACCCTTCAGCTGCATTTACGTAACCGCCGATCGGAAACGAAAAAAGGGTGGTCAATTCCGCGAATTACACAAGGCTGTGCTGCTTACCAGGAAGCGCACACCCAACCGTATGCTGCTGCTGCAACCCCTTGGTACCAAAAACCCGATTCTGGTTAGCCTCGATCTGATCATCTACTTCAACGGGCAACCAGTCTCATGAGCAGCGTTCATTATTTCCCAGGGGACTCTTACGACGTAGCCATTTTAAGTGCTGCGGGCATCAGCGTAGCACTAGAAAACGATAAACCCGCTCAGCATCGATCGGGCATCATTACCTCGTCCTTCGATGCGCCAGCTGGTAAACCAACATCAGTCATACCCGACTGGTCCATGTACCCCTCAGCGAGTGGCGATCTGATGCCCTGGGGCGAAGCCAATGATTTTCCCCAGCGTATTGTCAGTCTCTACCAGAAAGACCCCATCATTCCCACAACCCTGGGAAAAGTAGCGTCCATGCTCAAGGGTAGGGGCGTCATGGCCGTCGAAGAAGATCTCGACGACAATGGCGACGAAATTGTACGGGCCCTGCCCAAAAACGATTTTATAACCGCCGAAATCAATGCTTTCCTCAACAACATCAATTTTCAGCTCTATCTGCGCGAAATGTCGGCCGACGTGGCCTGGTTCTTCAACGGCTGGCCTGAAATGCTGCTCAGTAAGGATCGCAAGAAAATTGTGCAATTGCACCCGCTGAATGCCGAAGAGGTTCGCTGGTGCCGAATGGATAAAAACGGCAACCTGCCGTATGTATGGGTTAATGCCAACTGGCCCAACGTCACCACCTCCGATCCGAGGACCAAAACCGTACAGGCGCTCGATCCCTACCGATGGGACCGGGTAGACTGGCTACGCGGGCAATCGTTTTACAACTGCGTTTATCCGATTTCCTATCCAACCCCGGGCCAGCGGTTTTATTCACTGGCTCACCACTATTCGATTGTGGAGTCGGGCTGGCTCGATGTGCACCTGGCGGTGCCCGCCTTCAAAAAATTCCTCCTCAAAAACCAGATGTCGATCAAGCAGCACATTAAGGTCGACAAGGAGTACTGGGGTGAGCTCTACGGATCCGCCTACACTAACGAGAAATCGGAAGAGAAAAAAAGGGCGATGCGCAAAAAGTGGATCGACGATGTGATCAAAATGCTCACCAACGTCGAGAACGCCGGCGCCATGCTCGTGACCAGCATCGCTCAGTCACTGGACGGCAAATCGACCCGCGATTACGTGCAGATTGTCCCGATTACTGACACCATGAAAGATGGTAAGTACATCGAGGATAACCTTGAAGCAGCTGCCAATATCTTTTATACGCTCGGTGTCGATCCTACCCTGGTTGGGTTTGCCGGTGGCTCCAAACAGGGTGAACGCTCCGGCGGCTCCGATAAACGGGAAGCCTACCTGATTGCCCTGCAAATGCTGGCACCGTTCCGGGATATGCTCATCGAGCCGCTCGAATTCGTGGCCGAATTCAATGGCTGGAAAGCCCGCTTTCCCAATCTGCGTTTCCGCTTCCGGGATACACTGCTCACCACTCTGGATACCGGTGCCGGCACCCAGAAAACTTTAAGCTAATGGCCCTGTTCACTGGAGAAATCAAGCAGTTTAGAGCCTATGTACCAGGCATTACCATCAACTTTTCGGTACCGGATGTGCTGCCCGAACTCGGGCAGACGCAGCAGCGTATTTTGCCCACGTTTTTTGGCGAAACGCTAGCCAGCCAACTCGTTGCCCTGGCTGATGAGCAGGACCTGACGGATCCCTACAAAAAACAGGCTTTACACCTGGCGCGAACAGCCGTCGCCCGCATTGGCTTTGCGGCCTATTTACCATTTTGCGAAGTGCAGATCGGTGATGATGGCATTACCATTACGGCCGTCGAAGGACGAAAAGCCGCCTTCGAATACCAGACCAACAAGCTGACCAGTTCGCTACTGGAGGTAGGCTGGCGGGCCGTCGATGAATTAATTCGCCTGGTAGACAGTAAACCGGATCTGTTTCCGGGCTGGCCCGACTCCCCTTATTACGACGAGCACCAGCAGGCGCTGTTTAAATCCCCGGCTGAATTCAGCAAATACTATCCCATCCAGGAGCGCTGGCTTACCTTCTGGGCACTCCGCCCCTTTATCCGGGCTGTTGAAGAGAATCAGGGCGAAGCCGGTAAGGCCCGGATCGATGCGCTGACAGATCTGCAAGCTGCCACCCGAACCAGTCTGGAGAAAAAGCTGCTGCGCGCTCTGGCCTATCAGAGTGTGCTGGAAGGATTACCCTTTTTATCCGTCGAGCTGAAGGGCGTCAATGTGCAGGTAAACTATGCATCCCAATTTGGGAACGCTACCTATTTCGAGCCACCCAGTAAAGACCAGCTGGCTTTCGTGACCAGCAATCTGGAGCGCATGGCCGATCTGGCCTGGAGTGCCTTCGATACGGCCGTCATAGCCGCCTCTCCTGCACCAATTCAGGAAGAAACCATGGGCCAGGGCATCCTGGGCGGTGGACCTGTCACAATGCTGTAAAACCTGCCAATCTACGAACCAATTACGCCCATGGAAATCCAACCTAATAAGCCACAAGTACCCGCCTGGATCGAGTTTATCTTCGATAAACTGGTGATGATTCTTCTGATTTTACTAGAAAACTGGCTGATCATCTTCATCTTCTGTATGGCGTTTGGCCAACTCTCCAGTTGCAAATCCAAGCCACAGAATCCCCCTCAATCCGTCCCCATTACGCTCCCTGTTGATTCCGTTCGCCTACAACTTGAGCGAGAAGTCCAGTGGTCGACCAGTAAAGGCATGGCAACCACGAAAGAAAATTCAAAATCTGCCGTAACCGACTATGAAAAAGCTAAAGAGAAATTTGATAAAAGCAGCGTTACTCTGCCTTAGCATCGCCCTTGGCATTCTGCTCAGTCAGCTATCCTATGGCCAGTCGCAACCCATTCCGATGGTACAGGCAATGGTCAAAAATCAGCCGTTCCCGTATCCGTGTGGTGTGGCGATGGATACCACGCTTTATGTAAAAGTACGGGCCAGATTGCTCGCAGCGGATTCCCTTCGGTCTGCATCTGAGCGGGCGATCCGAGCCCTTCAGGCTGAAATCGTGGCCACTCGTAAAGTGATCGACGATCAGTTTCGGCTGAATCAGTACGATGAGGCCAAAGCGAAAACCCTGCTCGCTCAACTCAATAGCTTACAAGGCCAGCTCATCCAGGCGCAAACGACGCTCCGGGAAGCTTCGCTGGCCCGTGATGCTATAGTGAAGGAGCTACCCCGCAAGGTTCGTAATCAACTCCAGCAGGCTACTCCGGATCAGATTGCTGCGGCAACCGTGACCTACATCCATGTACTGCAAAATCGGAAATGGAAGTGGGCAGGCTGGGCAGCGGGCAGTGGTGTTTTCCTGGGCTTTATCGCACACCTCTTCTAACCATGAGCAAAATCCTCACGCAAGCGGGTTTGCTTTCGGCCGCGCAAACCCTTCGTACTGGCATCGCTGAAATCAAAACGCTGGCTGATGTTGAGTCAAGTGGCCAGGGCTTTCTCGATGACGGCCGGGTAACGATCCGGTTTGAACCGCATATTTTCCATGATCGAACAAAAGGCCGTTACGATGCGACGTATCCGCAGCTGAGCTATCCGGAATGGAATCCCAAAATTCCCCGCAGTACCGAACACTCCTACCAGCTGTTTAATCAAGCCTGTGACCTGAACGCCACAGCTGCTGTGCTTAGCTCCTCCTGGGGCATGTTCCAGGTCATGGGGTTCAATTTTGCCAATTGTGGGTGTAATAACCTGAAGCAGTTTGTCAGCCTGATGGAGAAGTCCGAAGATTCCCAGTTGGAGCGGACAGTCATTTTCCTGTTGACGACCGGCCTCGATGACGAATTGCGCGAACATCGCTGGGAGGATTTAGCCAGGCTTTATAATGGGAAACAGTACAAGAAAAATCAGTACGATACCCGATTGGCCAGTCGCTTTGCCTGGCATACGGCCCATCCTTAATTTTTCACGCCTGTAAATAGCCACTGGCTTTTTACAACCGTAACTTTTTATGAAACGTCTGATCACATTTCGCAATTCACTGGCCATTAGCTGGCCGACGTATTCAGCCATTCTGCTGAGCTGGCTGGAGCAGGTTGGCACCTGGGTGCTGACGCTGGGTGTCGATTGGACCAAATTGCCCTGGGCTTTTGCGGGGGCAACGATCGCTACCCTGAAGGGAAAAAAGGACGCCAATGGCCAGCCCATTCACAAACCATTCTGGGAATGGGCTTCCATTGCCATCAGTGGTACCGTTATCGCCATGGCAGGCTGGAAAGATGTCATGAATTTTACCAAGCTCAGCCCTGAACTGAGTACGATAATAGCGGGACTCATTGGCTGGATACTGGCCGATTATGTCTTGAAACGAGCCAAAAAACAATTCGAAAACGACGAATTAACCCCCAAACCGTAACGACTATGTTAGCCAATCCTTATTTCTGGCTGGGTGAACTGGGTCTTGTCCTGTCCATCGTCAGCTGTGCCGTGCTGCTGCACCGTTCCCGCCACGGATCCTGGTATGAAATTATTCCACTATTCCTGATGCTCATTTTTAGCCTGGCCATACTGGTGCAACCCGCCATCTGGACCCTTAAACATACCATTCCGGCTATACCCTATCTGTATCGACTGGCTGTTGGGCTGGTGCTCGCCAGCCGGGTCTGGACAATCCGGATCAAAAGCAAGCCGAAGGAAATCCTCGAAATGGACCGGGTGATGAAGTGGTCCAGCATCACCCTTACCCTACTGGTAGCCTATATTGTCTATCGCATTCGCCACCTGGGCCGATGAATACCCTGGAACTGTACATTAAAGGGAAACTGCATCGCTTCAGCGGGCCGTCCAGCTGGTCCGAATTGTCGAATCAGCAGGCCGTTTCATTAATGCGACTGCGGGCGCAGGTACAGACAAAACCCGAAACCCTGTTTGTGGCCATCAAGCTGCTCTATGGCATGAACCACCGCCAGCAACAGTGGCTGTTCGACGAACGCTTCCTACGCCGAAAAAAGCTTGATGAGGAGTCCATACTGCTCACCCTGGATATGGGACAGCAGCTGCTGGATTCCCTTGACTGGATTGGTCAGGACGATTCAGCGGCCAGTTTCCCAGCCAGCTTCCAGCTTTACGATTATCAGTTTGGCACACCCCGGATCTGGCTGAAGCGGCTGCTTCACAAACAGCGATACGCTGGCCCCAAAGCGGCTCTCTCCAGCTGCACCTTTGCCGAGTTTATGTTTGCTGACAAAGCGTTTCGGGAAGGCAAACTGGCCCTGATGGCAGCCATTCTCTACCGACCAGTACTGATAGATGCCCCTGAGGAGCCACAGCCACTCGACCGGGATGGTATCGAAGCGCGCGCGCGTTTATTTGCCCGGCTCGATGCAGCCCTGCTGGAACGAATTGCGTTCGCCTATGGATCCACGCTACTGCTGCTGCAACGCAGTTTTGGTTTGGTCTTTCCCCAAAAAACAGAATCGGATACGACCGCCAAAAAGTCAAAAAAAGCGGGCAACTGGCTCGACGTAGCCATTGGCATGGCCAAGCTCGATGTGACCAAGGTAGCCCTGGTTGAAAAAACCAATCTGTACCTGGCCCTGAAAGTATTAAATGAACAGTTGTGGCAGGCCGAAGAGATGGAGCGGCAACTGGAAAAAATGAAAACAAAATGAGCGAACAGGAATACATCGACTATTTTGAGTACCTGGCTCGACAGCATAAGGCGCTGCTGCACACGGATACGGAGCCTCGTTTTTACGTCCTAAGGGATGACAACCGGGCCGATCTGGAGCAGGCCGTGCGCAGTAAACTACTGTTACCCGCCCTGGTGCTGGATCAGTATTATGATGATCTGGACCGCTCCAGTGATAATTTTCGGGCAACCATTCTGGGTGGTCTGTCCGTACTGGTTAAATGTAAAAAGCAGGATCCGGATGATGTACGGCGAGCACGCGCGGAAGCCCGTCAGCTGGCGCTATCCTTTATCAACCGTATGTACCGCGATTGCCGGCATCCCAATGGAATTCTAGCGAGTAAACGAATAAATCCTTCGATGCAATTCCAGGGCGAGCCAGCACCCATACTGGCCGAAATCGCTACCGGGTGGGGCTATCCATTTGAATGGTCCATGCCTACTTCTGTAGCGGTCAGCCCCGACGACTGGGCCGATCTGCCCTAGTCTGTCATCACGCCTGTAACGGGCCAGTGCCGGCTTAGCTGACAATTTCGCAGCTATGCCAGTGACTCTTCTCAGCACGCCCGATGATTTTGCCCTGACCCGTGGAGGCCGCATGGTCTTTCAGTTCCAGGGATCAGGCCAGCAGGCAACGCTCGGTACCCAGGCCCAGAATTTTATTAATTTTTCAGGACCCGTACTGGCCGGTACAGTGATTCGGCTTAAATGGAATGGCACTGAACATTCCATCATCGCCCGCACGAGTCCAACCGAGGCCAACGAGTTTCCGGCGGGCGATGGCTCAGCGGACTATGTTGACTCCCTGCTGGAGTTCTTTCAGACCTATTTTCCCTTTTACGAGGATTTTACGGCCGAACGGCTTGATTTTATCAACCTGCATCAGATTGTGCTGGCCAGCAAAAAGCCAGGCGCTCAATACAACATTTCTGCACCAGCGGTCAGCAATGCCATCGAGGTCGTGGTCGGTACACCCGGTGCGGATCCGATCGTTCGCGAGCAGTATGGTGTCTATGCTGAGGTATGGGTCAAACGCCCAGATGAAACTACATTCAACCGCATTTTTGCGCCCACCATTGCCTGCAATACCCTCGGCATTGCGACCATGGACGTGGGCAAAATTCTGCACGCCCAGTTAGGACCCGACTGGCCCACCTGGAGTTTCAACCAGCCGGCTGGTTCCACCAATTCGCAGCTCAGCTACTACGTCACCTACGCCGAGTCGTTTGGCCAGCCCCAGCAGGTCGGCAAGATCCAGAAAGACGATGTGCGCCAGGCTTATTTTGGGGGTGCTGATTACCAACATCAGGCTGGCACTGGTTTTGAACTGGCCAGCTTTGTCGCTAGCCAGTCCGATTCCGGAACGGATCGGGCTCTTCGCCTGGGTGGTTTTACGCGTTATGTACGGGCCGAAGAACCCCAGTTCTTGACCTTTCTCAATACCCGTGCCGATCGGACAGGTGTTGTGCTGGAAGTCAAACTGACCTTTGCCGATAATTCCGTTGAATTATTCTACAACCGGTATGCGCAACAAGCCTGGCCACTGGGCAGTAAAATCACGTATGCAGTCGGTTTCAATCAGCTCTCGATTGCCGATCATATTTCGAGTAATGAAACCCTGGTCGAGTATTCTGTTCGACTAAGCAATCAGAACGCCACAGCTTATTACTCGACCAGCTATCGGTTTGTCATCAATAGCCGCTATGAAGCGTATACCCGCTATTTCGCTTACCTGAGTAGTTTGGGTGCAGTGGAAACGCTGGCCACCTTTGGCAAGGGTTCCTATGAGCTGAACCGGTTTTACGAAGAAGCTCAGCGTTATCAGCCTGCGCATTATGATGCCCAGTTGGGTCAGTATGAACAGTACGACGTGGCCATCCAGCAATCGCTCGAAGTCACGACGGGGTACCGTCCGCAGGCCGAACTACGGCTCTGGAATGATTTCTACCGCTCGCCCTACCTGTTTCACATGCAGGTTCTCAAGGTGCTGCCCATTGCCCTGGTTAGTAAATCCATTAAGCAGGGTAAGGATGGCGCAAACCAGTTTGCCCACTCATTTCAGTTCGTCTACCGCTGGAAAGATGACTTCTTCACTGCTGAAGACGATCCCGAATTAATTGGGGATGGAGTGCCACCCATTGGTCTGGAGCCAGCCGGCCCCATTACCATCGAGCAGCCGACAGTGGTCGACAGCGTCGATCACACCGTGCCGGACGTGGTTCGGGGCATCACCGATCAGAAAGTTGCTAACTGGAACCAGGCCTACGCCTGGGGCTCGCATGCCGCCCAGGGCTATCTGACCCAGGCGACCGGCTCCCAGCTCTTCTACCGCAAGGATACCAAGATCGACTACCAGGATGACCTGATCAACAAGCCCTTTAGCCGCGATTCGGCGGGACTTTCCGACGTGCTGACGGCGAAAGAAACCAAAAAACTTCTCAAAAATACACTCGGCATTCGGCCCGTCCTGACCAGCTGGACGGGCAATGTAGAGCCGCAATAAGACTATGGCAGGCATTCGCTGTGACACCCCCATCGGCGCTGACTGGGAATACTCCCTCGATCAGCTCAACTGGCAAGCCTCGAACAAATTCTTCGAGCTGCCTTCGGGTGATCCGTTTGTGCTCGGCACGGTTTATACCGTTTACTGTCGAAACGTTACGGCCGAGCTGACGGCTGATCGCCAGATCCCCTTTGGCGAGGCCAGCTCCGAGTCGCTCATCGCCCTGGTCAAGCTCCTGGACTCTTTACAAAAGGATGGGCTGCTGCATGTGTTGCTGACGGCCATCCGGCCTGAAACGACCCTGCTCATCGCGGCGGCCCTGAACGCGATCGGCTTTAACTCCGGCTCGACGACCACTGTTCTGGAGATCGATGACTGCGGCTGCGATGAAGAAGCGGAAGGTGGGCTATCGGCCGGCATCATCACCAATCTGTACCTGGCTCCGCTGGCCGTATCGCCCCACAATACCGACTTTCTGGGTACGGGCACCAATTTGTTTAATAAGCTCTCCCGGCTTAATCAGTCGGGCAAGTTTATCGACAATACGGGCACCGTCCACGAGAATCAGCCCAACTACACCATCTCCCATCCGATGCTGGTCAAAGGGGATACCTGGTACACGCCCTCCTCAGATACGACTGATCCGACGGGCAACCGGCAGATGGTCGCTTATTTTTCGGCTACGGGAGCCAAACTGGATGGAGCCTCCAACGTGCGCACGGAAGATAAATTCCGAACACCACCGGGCTGCGTGTACATTCTCTGCACGGTGCCGAACAACATCCTGCACTCGTTTCAGGTGCAGGAAGGCGAAACGGCGACCGATTACGAGAATTTTAAACTGATATTTCCGGGGGAAACCACCCAGCAGGCCCTCATTTCGGCCCGCGCCAGTCAGGCACTTTTATTGGGCCAGATCAACCAGGCCCGTTTTACGACCGGCCGGAATCTATTCGATAAAGACAGCGAGCTGATTCAGGCGGGCCGATTCATCGATGAGAAAGGTGTCTACAGTGCTGATCCAACCAACTCGGTTTCCCACCCCATTTTCGTCAACGGGGATACGGCCTATACAGCCAGTTTCAAATCCTTTATTTCCTTTTACGATCAGCTGGGTCGGCACGTCGGTGGCGAACGCTTTGATCGGGATGACTTTACGTTCACCACGCCCGGCAACGCAAAATTTGCGCTGGTCACCGTTCCGGACGAGCTCTTTGACAGCTTTCTGTTTGTCGAAGGCGAAGAGCTGGGCGACTACGAGCCATTTGTGCAGATCGTCAAGGGCAAAACCCTGGGCGAAGCAGCCATCGATCTGAAAGCTTCGCAGGCCATCGCCCTCGTCGAGCGGGGCACCCTGAATCTATTTAAAGCGGCCAGCCGCTTTACGCAGACTGGCCGCTACATCACCAACACCGGCCTGTACGTAGCCGATTCGACCTATACGGTATCGCACTTAATCAAAGTGTCGGCGCTGAGCTGGTACACGCCCAGCTACAAAACCTTTGTGGCCTTTTTCGATGCGGCCGGCAATCTGATCCCCTCGGATGTGGGGGTGTATAACCGGCCGACGGATAAATTCTTCACGCCAGCCCTGACCGAATACCTGCTGATTGCGGTACCCATCGAGATCCTCGCCAGCTTCATGCTGGTGGCTGGCCAGGTGTTGCCGGCTACCTATCAGCCTTTTGTCCCCCTTCTCGAATCCATTCTGCCCACCACGCTGGGCATCAAACAAACAGCACTCGACGCAAAACAGATGGCTGAAAGCTTCACCGACGAAATTATTTATTCCATCAATTTATTCAACAAGGCCGATTCCGACCTAATCAATGACAAGCTGATTAATGAAAACAGCGTACTGGAAGATTTTGCTGACGTATCGGTCGGCGGCTTTATTCCGGTAGAACCCAACACCTGGTATACCCCCACCGATCTGTTGGGCATCGGCTGGTTTACCGAAGACAAAGAACCTCTTGGAAATGCTCCCCGCTATGATCGGGGCACGGCCAAATTTCAGACCACCGACAAAGTCGCCTTTATTCGGCCCACAGTTTATACGGCCAATCTGGACAGCTTCATGCTGGTGAAAGGCCAGACGCTGCCCGCCCGCTATATCCCCTGGTACAAAAAATACAAGGGAACTACCCAGGACGGCTCGCAGGCACTGGCCATTGCCGAAAGCATCAACGCGCTGCTGATTCCCACCGCCAACCTGTTTAACCGCCGGGATGGCTCCATCCTGACCGGCCAGTACATCAACAACGAGGGATTTCTGGGGGCTTTCCTGACCACCAGCGTCACCCACTTTATTAAAGTTAAAGCCTCCACCTGGTACACCCCCTCGGAGGTCGGCAACTTCATTGCCTACTTCGATGAGAACTTCCAGCGCCTGGGTGAGGGGGCGTTGACCAGTCGGCCAGCGGCCAAATTCCAGACGACCAGCGAAACGGCCTACATCCGGGCCACCTTCAATACAGCCAACCGGAACACCTACATGATCGTGGAGGGCCAGTTTGATCTGCCGATGGCTTACATCGAATACGGCAGCTTCCTGGATCCCCAGGTCAAGGTCAGCACGGCGGCTTTTGGTAAAACCGAGATCGTTTTCGGCACGTCCATTCCGGCTGGATCGGGCTATCACGAATTAGCCTGCCGGGCGCTGGGCATGACCTGCATCAATAAGGCCGTGCCCAGTTCATCGGTACGCATCAAGGATCGGTCAGGCGGTGTTGGGGGTGCAAACTGGCAGAACATCGCCTATGCCTGGGCGCATACCCTGGCGGAAAAAGCCGCCCTGATTTCGGGCTGGGCAGCCCTTCGCTCGGCCAACCTGGGCAACACCAACTGGGCATCGGCTCCGACGTCGTTTACCTCGGGCGAGCAGGCATTTATCCTGAGTTGCAGCTACGAGAGCAACCTGACGCCCTACCTGAACGGTACCTATGCGATGCCCGATGTGTTTGTGCTATCGGTTTTGTACAATGATCAGTTTTTGGGGGAAATCGAGGCGGAATGGTTGGCTGATCCGACCGATACCGAGATTGCGAACCGAACCACTGCGTTTGGGGCCATTACCTACATCATTGATTACATCCGGGGCCTGCAACCCCGTGCCAAGATTGTTTTGGAGGGGCATTACGCCGACAAGAAAACCCCCAAAGTTGCCCAATTACAGCAGAAGGTAGCGGCCTATCACTGCATTGATATTTGGGAGATCTGGAAAAAACTGCCCTTCAACTTACGAAGAATCCCCAATACGCTGACCAACTGGGATGAAGAGCCCCATTTCAGCAACAAAGCCCTGGCTGAAGCGCAGGATCCCGGCTGTACCAGTCTGAACATGGATGGCATCCGGTTCTACATGCCGGACTGGGTGCATCCCTATTCGGATCCGGCTCATCTGGAGCCGGGCCACGCCAGCTACCTGATCGCGCATGAAGTGGAAACCCATTTAGCCACGACCTTCTAGATGGCAAAGCGCAAGATCATAGAGGGCACCCTGAAGGTGATCAATACGACCACCAACGAAGTCCTTTCCAGCACGCCCGTGACCAAAGTGGTCAAAAAAGGGCAGGAAAGTCAATTCGTCAAGGGCACCACCAAAACCCCCGTTCCCTGCATGGCGGATTACTCGCCTGGCCGGGACCTGTATGGGCGTACGTTTGCGCAATTACCCAAGTGTGACTCCACGACACCGACCGGCCAGCCGGACTATGTGTTTGGCGATACGTTTATTCTCACCGCCGGGGTGGCTCCGGTCAACTACCCACCCGTACCGGGCAGCTGGACGCCCGCGCCCGTTACGACGGCCGGCGATGTAACGGTGCCGGTCCCCGATGGTTTTTTTGTCGATCCGGAAGGCGATCCGGTCGTCCTGTCGGCCTTCATGCAGACCGGCGCTGGTCTGGTGAGCAATCTCGAATTTGATGCCGATGCGGAAGAGTTCCGGCTAAAAGCTGCCCTGGCCGATGCAATTTACCTGATCCGGCTGTATGGGAGCGATGGGCTGCATCCTGCGGTGCCCTATGATTTTGAGCTGGTCGTCAACCGGACCGTCGTCGTCAACCATGCACCGACCCTGGCTGCTCCAATCGGTACGCTGAACGCCACGGTAGACGAAGCGTCCGTTTTCAACCTCTCACCGGGTACCCACTTTACCGATCCGGATGGGGATGCGCTGACCCATAGCCTTCAGTTTCATAACGGTACGGCCTACACCGGCACGCTACCCGCCTGGGCGTCGCTCGCTTCGGGTGTGCTGAGCCTGACTCCGCCAGACGAGGCTGATTATTTATTCCGCAGCATCGTAACCGATCCGGGCGGGTTAAGTGCGTTCGACAATTTCACGATTCATGCCACCGAGCCCGATCTGCCGGTGCTCAGCCAAATCCTGGCCGTTGATTTCCGCTACTTCCATAGTACCTCGGCAACCTTCCACTGGTATGTCAAAACCGATCTGGCTGCCGGTGTCGAGTACAACATCGAATGGCCAGCGCAAGGCGCCTATGCGGCACAGGCGAAACTGATTATCTGGCTGGTGGGCACAACCGTGGACGGGGATCCTGCCGGCTACCAAAAACTCTGTAGCCTGGTTCGGGACACCCCACCTGAATTTACGCTGTACCTGCGCACAGCGGATAATCGATCGATTGAACTCCCGCTGACCATCACCCGGCCGGTTGCCAACCAGGCCCGGCAAACCATTTATACCGCTCCGTAACCAACAGACTGATGGCAACCAGAAACCTAAAATTCCTCGCCCTCGACATCGACACCAAGGAAATTGTCGAGCTCACCCGACAACAGGTCATTGACTACCTGGATCTAACCACACCGGTTCCTCCGGTAATTGACCCGCCCGTGATTGATCCGCCGGTTGTCGTGCCCCGCAAACTGTATGGGGCTCCCCGTTCGCTGATCGGCAACTGGACCAATGATAAAGGCACTACCTATGGCGTCTATCTGGGGACAGGCATTACCACCAACCTGATCGTGGTTCTGGGCAGTGATCCGGATGCGTTCATGCCCGCCGGGTTCAACCTGGGCTACACCGTTTTGTCGGGAAAAACCAAACCTACTGGCCCTGAATCACCCTGGGGCGTGAAAGCACCCGCTGGTTTTGTGCCGCCCCTGGAAGACTACGATGTGGTCAAATTCCCCGTCGATGGGGCAACCTATTACCGGCTCAAGGCTGGCTCTGCTTCCGTAAAAACCCTAGAAACCGTCTTCGGCGACACCTATGTCCTCAACAAGTAATTACATCGAAGTAATCAATGTCGGGGGGACGTCCCCGGCAGACTTCAAGGCAGGCGAGCTTCGGTTTTACCTCTACGACAAACCCGTTCCGCCTAAAACGGAACAGCAGGCGGAAGCCGAAGCCAAAGCCCGCTATCTGGGCTTATCCCCCGATGAAAAAGCGACCAAAACGCAGCCGAACCGGCCGGTTGCACCCGCCGACAATACCTACGAGCTGGCCGCTACGATGGGGGACGTGCGGGTGATTCTGGACCCCGATTACGTGATCGTCGATCCTGATCCGACGACGGGCGATGGGTTTGATCCCAGCTACAGCTATACCCAATCAGGGCAGGATGCCTTCGGTAACACCTTTATCTCGACGCCTGCCCCCCGGCTAACGGCCGTTACCCAACTCAAGCCCCGGCTGACCGGCAACAACTACGTCTTTACGGCTCAGACGGCCTTAAATACCGTTTTGCCCAAGCGGCTGCCCACGTTTACGGTGCACGAAAAAAAGGTGATCGGTTATCCCGGTGCCCTCTATACCGACTGGGACAATGTAGCCGATATCATTGGCCGGGGCTATACCCACGTGACCGAATCGGCCAAACCGGTCGATGTGGACAATTACCCGACAACCCTGCGTCGGATGATTGAGGGCTCGTTTTACAGTCTGGCCAAAGATGCCGCTGACTCGTTGTCTCCCGGTGATCCCAAGAAACAGCAACTGCTCGACTGGGCCGGGCCGCAGCAACCCGATGGTTCGTTTGAAGGACCACACCTGATCATTACCGATCCCGATTCGGGGCGGTACTACGGTCGGCAGTGGTGGATTCTGTTTCGGGATAATCCAGGCTGGCGCGGTGCGGGGATTGACTTTTTCTCAGTCAATTTCGAGCACATGACGCCCCGCGATGGTATCGGTTTCAATGCCCATCAGCAGCAATATCGGATGGTGGGCTGGGTGACTGAAGGCTGTATTGCCGCAGCAGCGCTGGATGGTAAAACACTACGGTCAGGCTATTCTGGTGAATTTGGTAACCTGACGACTTATGCCCCCTGGTTTTACGATTTACCCGCGACGCATGACCGAAACGGCAATCCACTCGCCGAACCCAATGCGGGTATTCCCCAGTACATGCATTACAGCACGCTGGACGAACCCTACCAGGGCAGCTCGCTGACTGCGCCCCTGGGTGAAAATTCCGTACTGGCCACGCTGGTTAAAACGGGCAAAGCGCATTTTGGGGTAGGGCGGTACCTCCAGCATACGATGGATGGCCAGACCTATTTCCAGAAAAATGGCAGTGCTTTTGTGCTGGATGGCGATGGCAATCCCCTCTGGCGAACCGACGAACGGACAACGACCATCACCGGCCAGTCGTGCACGATCTATATCGACGATTACTTCATGAGCATGATGAAGCTCTACGGCATCGTAGCGCAGTTCTGCTCCAATATGGACTATATGGCCGGGGGTAAACGGTTGCCCCTCTCCACCGATCGGCAACCGGGCTGGGAGGCCATGCGTGGGCAGGTGTCCCAGTTTCGTCTTGATGGCGAAGGCGAATCCGGTTCACCTCGACCGGACGCTCCGGCTCTCAACGAGCGGCCTTTGTCTCCCGATATGGTTGAAGGGTATGCGCTATTGATGTATCTGTTCGCGGAGTATTTACGGGGCTGGATGCGCTCCCAGCAACCTCAGGATTTAGGGGAGGACAATGATTATGGCTCGAAGGCAAGGGCATCCGCCGAAATCTATGCGAAAGGCTTTCAGCGGGGGGCTAACCTCAACTGGATACACGACACGTCCTGGCAATTACTCCAGCCTAAATTCTGGATCTTCAAACAGGGCATCAATGGCCCGGCTGACCCCGATGAGCACTTTGCCCGTAAACCCATCATTCTGGGCGGTCTGGCCGAAAAAGACGGGCATCCGGCCATGTGGCTGTTCGCCTGGTGGCCCTGTCAGGATGTGGACCGGGTGACGGACGTCAAGATCTGGATCAATAAGGGCAATGGCCCTGTCACGGGTACGTATGTGGCCCGGATGGCAGGGCGTAAGCCTTTTCTGGATTACTGGCAACTACCCGACGCAGCCGCTGGCGCAACGCCGAAGGACGTCTACAATCAATTTCCAAGCCTGACCGATCAGCTGATTACGCAGCGTATGGACTACCGTACGGCGAAAATTACCAATCACCCAACACCCCCACCGGCAGCATAACATGGCAACCGAACACTTAATCGTCGAGTCCTTCTCGTCTGGCGCGAATGCCTATCAGATCACCGTCGAGCGGGATCTGACTAAATTCCCCCGAACAATAAAAGGGAATGAAGCCTTTGAAAAGGCCGTGCGGGGCGGCGGTTTCCCCTGTACGGTGGTCGGCACGGGTTGCGTGATTCCCAAGGGAACCCGCCTGACACTGATTCCACCGGATTGTTCCAGTAATCCAAATCCAACGCCAGTCACTTACTCCTGGGGCTATTTTGGCGGCAACAGCTTCAATTTCGTGCCCATTATTCCAAGCAGTGAATGGACGCATGGATCAGGCATGGCGGCCTCGAGTCTGGACAAGGATTTTGCTCACCGGCTGGAAGCAAAAATCAAAACCCGGTATCCGGCTTTTCAGGCATACGTTACCTCCCAGCTGTCTCCCTTCGAGACCGAATACCTGACCGATGACTACAATTATGCAGCCCGGATCACGGGCGATCTGAATACAAATTTCAGCAATAGCCCACCAGCCTTCGATCTGATCGATCTCTCGATCGGGGAGAATATCGACGACGGCACATTCAATAAAACCAAATTCTTTGCGGAGCTTGATCAGCTCATTGCCACCATTCCCAAAGCAGCCACCTACACGGTGATGCTGCGGAGTTCATTCTGGGGTGGGCATACCGTCTCCAGTGCAGCCCTGCAGGAATACGCGACTCTGCATAATTACCTGTTCGTTGACTTTTCCGACCGGGTGGATTATCCGGCCTATCAGTCGGATTACGACGATGCCGGCATTGCCCGGCACTGGAATGACGATGGCCATGAGTTGATCGCTGAACGCAAGGCGAGCAAACTCGGCATTACCACCGGCTCATCGGCCAGCAGTGATTTCGTCTCGCAGACGGATGAGGGCTGGTCGAAAACCGACGATAACCTCAAGCTCAAATACATCGAAAACGATCTGATCAAGGTCGGCTTCCTGCGCGATACGGGGGCTGTAATCGGTTATGCCGCGTTTAAATCGACCAATCGAAATCTGGTTAACGACTACCAGGTCGATAATGCGTTGCCTGGCGATCCGCGTCACGGCACCGTCTTTGGCGATAAGGGTCGGCAGTGGATGTGGAAAGGGTCGCTCTACTGGACACCGGGTTCGGGCTGGCAGGTGGTCCCCGGCAAGAATACGAACCAATATGGCTTCGATACCGGTGGCAACGTTGTCGAGGGAGGTAGCCTGGGACCGTTTTACGATGAATCCGAAGTGCTGGCAAGCCGAATCTACAATCACCCCAAGTATGGCCAGATGTTTTACTCAAAGATCCGCCCCAGAGTCTGGGCTGTTCCGGATGAATACGTCGATATCGTCGAGGAGGGCTGGGCCTGGCTACAGGGGACCAGCATTGCTTATTTCTCCCGCCAGATCATCGGGCCGGGCATTACCAATCCGCAGATGATCTATCAGGCCCGGGCGCAGGAGCTGCCCTGTCTGTATTCTCTGGCGCCGTTCACCTACGTTCGTATGGCCGATGCCAATTCCGCTCCGTGGACCAATTCGTACGTGGATCGGTTCAAATCCGATTTTTCGGATAACCAAAACTTCACCAAAGCCTACATGACGCCCGAATGCCTGGTCACCCACGGAGAAGGGCCGGACAGTGTGACCGTAGGCTTGTATACACCGGGCATTGATCGGGGGGATGGGGTTCGGGTTGGCCTGAATTCGCGCTTTAATACGGGCCAGTTTGTGGGCGTGTTTGGCGAATGGGATGACAATGCCTCCAGCTACGTCAATGCGAACCCGCTGGTCAATTACGACAATCCGGGCACCTACGAAAATGCGGGCTACATCGTCCTGGGCACCTCGTTTTCCGACGTCCGTAGTAAAGTCAACGCCCTGCCCCGACCTGACCAGAGCTTCGATTTTGATTTTACGACCGACAACCACCGCTGGTGGAACTTCGATTGCCGGATGATCAAGGAGAATGGCCTGTGGAAAGTCTACATCGGGGACGTTAAAACCGATAACAACGTCACCTCCGCAAACGGCATTTTTGCCGCTCCCTATGGAGCCTGGGAGGCCTCAGGTATCCAGACCATCGAGTTTGATATGGCCGTAACGGGTATCACGGCGCTCTGGCTGGAGTGGTACAAGCCTGGCGAAGAAAACGACCAGAGCAAAGTTCACCGCAAAGCCTTCACCGGCCTGATCGGGGATGGTGTTCGGCGGACGTACTCGATCAGCACCGCCGATCCCAACTGGAACGGGATTGTTACCAGCGTGGGGCTACGGGCCACCAAAGTCAACGAAGGTCTGCCCATCACCAACGGGGGCCATTTAATTCCGTACCGATTCCGTAAAGTGTAAGTATGAAAAAACTGCTCATTCTGTGGCTGGTGTCGGTATCGGCACTGGCCCAGACGCCCAACCGCACCATGAACCTAACGGAATTATGATCGCCATCACCAACGAAGCCGGTGAAACGCTCCAGCTCTTCGCCGATCAGAACCTAATCACCGAGCAGGCTGTCGCCTGGCTGACCGACGATGAGCTGCCGGCCGAGATTTCCTATCCGATCGATGCGCCGTTAAACGATGCCAACAAGAAGTTCGTCGGCTATGGCTACCGGGTCGATGCGGCTCTGCCTCGTCAAAACTTACCCGTCAGCGTACAGCTGGAGGGCGTTTTGTACCGTCGCTGTGTGTTTTCCTTTAAAGTTCAGAATGGAAATTTAAACGGGTATTTGAAGATCGACAGTGCTGAGGTGTATGATAAACTTAGAAAACTCTCCTTACTGGAGGCCTTTCCGGATGTCATACGGTTAGGAACGGGTATTATCGATGCAGTGGGTAACGTGACGCCGATCCTGGCCGATCGAATGAAAGCCATTGCGGCTATGCCCCCCGGTCAGTTTCCGCTCACGTTCTTTCCCATTCGAAACGAGACATTTTATGAGGATAGCCTGACGGCGGAAACGCTACCCGGTTTTACCCGCCAAACTTATGTGAATGTCTGGCAACGACTTCCCACCGGTCAGCCAGGTTTTCACCAGGATGGCGGCTTTGTGCCGAATGAAAAAGGGTTCACAGTTGTACCGCAATTTTATTTATCGTGGGTGCTGGAGCGCATTATGGCCCTGGCCGGTTACAGGATTGAGTCAAGCTGGCTGGCCAGTGATGAAGTGCAGCGCCTGGTGATTGTCAACCAGACCGCTATTAACTCGAAAATTGGCCCAATCTTTTCCGACCCGACTGGGATTCTACACGGCCACCGGGTGACGGCCGGTATGCACCTGCCCGATATGAGTGTATCGGATTTTCTGAAAGCCATTAAAGGAAGGTTTGGCCTGGTCTTCGGTTTCAATGCCAATACCCGCACCTGCTACATGGAGCGGTTTTTAGATGTGGTTCGAGCAGGAGCAGCCATCGATCTGACTGACTACCAATCAGGCAGCTATGATATTGATTCGCCGGAACAAAAAGGATTCTCGGTTGAAGAGTTTATCGATGAGGGTGACGATCTGTTTAAGGATCAAAAAGGCCATGTCATTCGCCCTGCTCCTTATGTGACAGGTAAAGGTGGCCAGCCGATTAGTCTGAAAGTCGGCACCTGCCAGATGATTATTGAACCCTCACCTTTATCGCCAACGGGTCAAACCGCGCAGTGGCAGGTTCCGACCATGCGTCAGGCAGGTAACACGCTTGATCCAACCTACAAAGTCTCGCAACGCTACCTCAACGACCAGGGCAAACGACAAAACGATATCGGGCTAAAACTGCTCTCCTATCGGGGTATGACGCAGGACAGCGCTGGCCATCTTTACCCATTTGCAACCAATGACGTGCGTGATGGTCGTCAAATCATCACCGGATCGCAGGCCCTGACGATATCGGGCCGGTATGGAGCCTGGCGGCAATTTTTACGGGCCTACTATTATTTCCGGGATAACACCCAGAAAGTGTCGGTACCGCTCTTATTGCCGGTAGCCGTGCTCGCCCAGCTGCAGCTGCACCGGGCCGTAGCACTCTGTCTGGAGGATCAGATCCGTCGGATTTACCTAATATCGAAATTACAGGCGGATTCACCGGGTCTGGCGGGAAAATCAATGGTTCGTCTCGAAGTGCTTAGTTTGCCATCCGGTATCGATCAGGCAGCTGATGTCGATGATCCGATCGTGTGGGTGGAGTGGGTGGCCAGCGCTGAAACGCGAACCGGTTCCATCGGCAATGAAACGACGGTGAAAACTTACTCGGTGAAATTCTGGGCCGATCAGGCCAAGACGACACCAGCTGTTGTCAGTAATCTGGATTTGACCCTTCGCCGGAAACGGTATGTCGGCTATGATGCCCTGACGAGTCTGTTCCGGGAGGTGTATGATGAAGGACAGCTTCACTACACCGCGAATGGCACAACGCAAGTCCTGGAAACCAATTACATCATCATGCAGGTCCGACCCGTGATCAGCGACACTGGTGATAAACCCAATTCCCTGCGCCAAACGCTTCAACTCGACCCCGGCGAAGGCTATAATCTACTGACATGACCGGTCTGGACACTTCTAATCTGGATATTAATCAGCGCATCAACCTGAGAGGATTGGTACAGGCCTGGCTGGCTATCTCGGAAGAGCGCTTTCAGGAAGATCTGGATAAAAAACTTTACAACAAGCCCCGCAGCAGAAAACGGAAAAAGTTGTATCGAACCGGAAATCTGCGAAACAACTGGCGTAAAAGTATAAACGGGTCGGGTGATGATGTCCGATCGGCACAACTTAGCTTTTTACTGTATGGGCGATTCGTCGATATGGGTGTTGGACCGGGACTGAATTACGCACTGGCGAAATACCAGGGTGTTCGAAAGAATGGAGAAAAACCCAGCCGCAGGCCGGTTCGCTGGTATAGTAAACGAAAAGGTTACGAAACGCACCGGCTCCGTGAATTACTGGTCAAATACCACATTGACATTCCCCTCGAAATGCTGGAGAATGCCTTAACCACCAAGGTCGAACTAACGGCCTGACACCACACTTAACTAGCCTGGCTCACTGGAACGATTAACCAACACTCCAGTGGCTAAAACCCAAACCGAGCGCGCCGTCATTGATTTAGTGATCAATGGTCAGCAAGCCAAAACGACGCTGAAAGAAGTCAGCCTGGCCGTCACCAAAACGCGCAGCGAGCTGAATAAAATGAAGGAGGCCGACAATCCGGAGGCCTACCGGGCGAAACTCGCCGAAATGCACAAGCTGGTTTCAGCCCAACGGGACATGACGGCCCGGATCAACGATTCGACAACGGCCTGGGGACGATTCAAAAAAGAGATGGCTACCGTTGCCGTTGGCGTCGTAGGAGGCAATGTGATCACCTTCGCTCTCCAGCAGTTAGCCGCTCTGATTCCAGGTACGATCGATCGGACCATGAAGCTCAAGGATGCCTTTGCCGATATTGAAAAAGCAACGGGTCTAAGTGCAGAAGGGGTTCAGAAACTCAACAAGGAACTTAAAAACATCGATACGCGCACCAGCAACAAGGAACTGCGCGATATCGCCGTCGCCGGCGGTCAGTTGGGTGTGGCCAATGATGAGCTGGTGGACTTTGTTAAAAATGTCGATAAAGCCGTCGTTGCCCTGGGGGATGAATTTACGGGTGGTGTTGACCAGGTGGCCAAGGAGATTGGCGGCATCGCCAAACTCTTCGACGAAACCCGGAGCCAGGCGATTGGTACCAGCATCAACAGCATCGGCTCAGCGCTCAACGAACTGGGTGCCGCTGGGGCGGCTACCTCGCCGGTCGTAGCCGAGTTTACCACCCGCATGGGTCAGCTGGGCAACCTGGCTCCCAAACTGCATGAAACACTGGGTTTGGGAGCCGCCCTGCAGGAACTGGGTTTGACGGCCGAGATTGCCGCCAGTGGTTTGTCAGGATTGATGTTAACTGCGGCTAATAAATCCGATCTGTTCGCTCAGCATCTGGGCATGAGCAAAAAAGCGCTGGAGCAACTCATCAATACGGATCCCAATAAATTCCTGATGATGCTGGCCCAAAGCTTTCAGGGCCTCAGCTCTACGCAGGTCGCACAGCGGTTAAAAGAGCTAAAAGTGGAGTCCCAGGAATCGATCAAGGTGATGAGCCTATTGGCGGATCAGACTGACTTCGTTGCCGAAAAACAGCAGTTAGCTAATAAAGCGATGATTGAGGGGACTTCCCTCACGTCTGAATTCGACAAGAAAAATCACCAGCTGGCTCGTGATCTGAAGGAATTAAACGAATGGTTTAATAGCCTGCTCACCAGCGAAGGGCTACAGAATTTTCTGGTATCAGCGACCCACAATGCCGTCGAGTTTATTCGGGTATTGCCCCAGGTAGGAAAATGGCTCTCCAGTAATAAAGATCTGCTTTACCTATTAGCCGCTGCTACCGTCGTCTACTATGGCAATCTGATCAAAGCCACCGCAGCTGCGATTGCTAATACAACCGCTGAACTGGCCCGTAAGGCTGCCTATGAAATAGGCTTTCGTTGGCTGGTTATTTCGGAAGCAGCCACGAAAGCCTATGCCTTTACCACGGCCGTACTGACGGGTCAGATTTCCCTTCAGACAGCTGCGGTCACACTAGCACGGGGAGCCTGGTCGGCTCTATCAGCCATTATGCTGGCCAACCCGATCGGCGTTATTGTCGCCGGCATGGCTGCCCTGGCTTATGCGGTCAAACTGTATTCTGATAATACAGAAACGGCCATTCGGCTGGAGCGAGAGAAAGTTCGTCTTCAACGCGATATGCAGGTATTAACTGAACTGCAAAGCAAGACGCTGGCCACGCTCAACGAGCAGCTTCAGGATTACACGGAAATGACCAGTGCCGAACGGGCTGAGTACGTCAAAAATGTAGCCGTGGCCCGGCTCGATCTGGAGAGTCGGCTGGCCCGGATGAAGGCACGCGAGAAAGAAATGGAAATGCTGGCAGCCGAACCAACCCTTTGGCAGCAACTGTGGATTGCTATCAAGTCAGGAGGAGATCCGGCTAAAATGGCTCAGAATGTCACTCAGCAGGTAGCCGACAACATGCGGGGTGTCCGGGAGCAGTTTGCGGCAGGAATCACCGCCGTCGAGGGCCAGCTGAAACAGTACGATTCGATCTTCAAACAGATCGAACGTTACGAAAAACCGACCAAAACGGGCGGGGGAAAACTCCGTACCATCACGGATCCGGAAGATGCGAAAAGTAAAACCGATAAAAAGAAAGCGGAAGCCAGGCGTCAGGAAGATGAACTGGAAGGGATGCTGTCTGATGCCCGCGAGCGGACCATGCGGGGAGAGCGCTCCCAGTACGAAAACGAAGTCGCAGCGTTTGCCGATAAATACAGTAAAATGTACACGCTGGCCAAGGACAACGAGGCTAAAATTAATGAAATCCGAATCCTGAGCCTGGCTGAATGGGCTGAGATCGAAAAGCGATTCTACGAGAAGCAGGATGAAGATGCCCGTAAACAGCAGGAAAAGGACAATAAGATTGGCTTTGAGGCTGCGTTGAATGAGGCCGATCAAACGCATTCGGACACCATTGGGAGCATCGAGCGAACGCAGGCCAAAGCGCCGGCCGCCATCGGTGATGCCGAGGTGCAGATGCAGAAGCTCCAGGCTGATCAGGTTTATCTGACGCAGAAACTTTTACTCGAGCAAACTTTTGCCCAGCAATCCGCCGACACCCAGCGACAGCTGACTGAAAACTGGAATGAGCAGGTAAAACTTCGGGCGACCACGGAGCACCAGTATGCCGAGCAGATGAAGCAGGCCGAATGGGCGCTTCAGGATGCCAAACGTGCCGCCATGCAGCAGGGACTGGAGGTGCTGATGGGCTTTTTAGGAAAAGGTACGATTGCCTATAAAGCGGCTTTGATTGCTCAGAAAGCCTTCGCCATCGCCCAGGTTGTTGTCGATCTGAATCGGGAGATTGCCCAGATTTATGCAAACCCTGCCTGGTCGCTGATGCCAGACGGTGGACTCGCCATAAAAACAGTTAATGCGACGGCCGCTAAAGTTCGGGCTGGTATCAGCATCGCCTCGATTGTGGGGACTACGATTGGTGAACTGGCCGCCAAAGCGGACGGTGGTTTTACGGGCATGCGGGAATTATATCCGGGTGCTGGTGGACCCAGCGGCTTTACCAATGGGCCAACGCTGTTTAACATGGGCCGTCGATCGTACATTGCTGGCGAAGCCGGCCGGGAGTTTGTCATTTCGAACCGCGCTCTACAAAATCCAGTCGTCGCCGATTTTGCCCGCATGATGGATGTAGCCCAGCGAACGGGTAATTACTCGCAATTGATGGCAGAGGCTCAGGCCAGTACCTCAGCAACGTCGGCTCCATCGAGCAGCAATTCGGGCAGCAATGATGATTTGCTGATGCTGCTCCTTCAGGAACAGCGCCTGACGCGCAGTTCCCTGGAGAAGAAAAACAGCCAGAACGTTGCCTTGAACTACCGCTTGTTTGAGCAGTATCGGGATAATCTGGAAGAAGCCCGGATCGATAATAAATTGTAAGTAAAAAAGCCTGACCGTAAAAGTCAGGCTTTTTTGCCTTTCACTAAAGTTGGTTTATCACTATTCATCTAATTGGTAACTTGCCAGACTTATCCATATAATTAATCCCTATGAAATCAGTATTTACCTTGATTGGCCTTGTGGTTTCCATTGCCTGCTTTGGTCAATTAAATCCGAGTCCCGTCGAAATGCCAATCGATAGTAGTTCTGGAGGCATACAGTTCCGGGAAGTGGTTACGCTCGACCCATCGTTGGATACCAAAGCCATTGTTCAGAAGGCCAAAAACTGGGTAGCCACAGCCTACCGGAGTGCGAATGATGTAGTGCAGCAGTTTGATCCGGAAACAGGCATTCTTATCGTGAAAGGTCAGTTTCCCGTTACACGAACCAGTTACTATGGGAATCAGGTGACGACAGCAGCTATCACAGTTTACCAGACGCTAACCATTGAAGCCAGACCAGGTCGATACCGGGCTACCTTAAACAATTATGAAATTGGTGCAGCTGGCCAGCGGGCAGTACTGGCAGCCAACCGGGGGTCAATGGGCCGGGATGAGTATATGGAACTGGTTCGCAAGCAGGCTGCTGGCATGAGTATGGAGCGAACTATTATCAAATCTGCTGAAAAGAATCTGGACTCGACCATTACCTCAGAACGATTGTTTATGGCGGATGTCAAGCAGCAGAGTTTAAACCTCTTGGAGATGCTCAAACGGCACATGCAGAAGAAGGCCGAAAAAGACTGGTAGTTTCACTAGTCTAGGACAGTTATATATAAATTAGCCCAATCGATAGGATGGGCTTTTTTTGTTACTTTTGCGACGCTGAGTTCATTTATTCCAAGGGTCGGCACCGCCAGCAAACAGGCGGTGCTGTACCCCCGTATCCGTTTGACTGTAATAGTCCGGATAGTTTTTCGACCCTTGGGCGTGAACTCAGCAGCGGGTCAGGCAGCACCGCCTGTTTGTTGCTGGTAGCCATCACTGTTATGCCCAAACTTTCCCAGACCGAAATCGACCGTCGAAAACTCGAACGGCTCGAAGCGCGTATCCTTATTCTACGCAGTAAAATTGAGCAGTTACAGCAAGGATTAAATACCAGTATTGCCCAGGCGCAAAAACTCAGCTCATCACTGGCCAATCAACAATAAAAACTGGTTTTCCTGTTTATACCGTACCCACCGTAACTTGCTTTTTATCAAGTATTAAACCGTAATTCTTTGGAAGAACACTACTCTAGTATTTAGCTTAATTCCTGTTCAATCGGTTAAAAGCAGCAACAATGACATCTTTGCGGGTTATGGCAACAGCATTCTGAAGTTGTTGGATCGTCTTATAGCCCGACCGGATATCTTCCTGCATCATGTGAGGTAAAGGTTTGGCCCGATATTTAGCCTTCTTAAACGAAAAGATCAATTTGAAAACTGAATACTCTGAAATAGCGTGATCATTTCTTTTGGAATAACCGAATGCATCTTCTTTAAGACTAAAAGTGCATTGCGGAAATGGTAAAGATTTTTTGTAAATGCCTTTAAAAAAACTTCACTTATTAAATCTTTACCCCGACAATTCAATAACCAGGCAGGGTAGTTTAGTTTTTGTCCCCCAATAAACTCTACCTCCACTGGTGTGTAATCAATTGTTGGGCTATTAGTTAAAGTAGCTGCTTTCAGATACGGCTCTACTTGGTTGAAGATATAGTCTGCTATTAACTGTAATTCAACTGAAGACATCTCTGTAAACTTGGCTTCCTGACCAAACGCTATATTGACCCCCGCAATCTTTGGAGCCTTATCAAAGTGCAGCATTACAGCATAGACCAAAATTGGATCGATTAAATAGTTTTCTATGCTATAACGATTTAATACAAATAAATTCGGGGAACTTTCATTTCCGGCATCTTCATCAATTAAACCATATATAAAGGTGTTCAATCCTGAGTTGACTAATTTTTTTACCCAATTATCAACTACAGTTTTGCCGCCAGATTTTTCGTTTGTGGATGCAGGAATGAATACAATTTGCCGATCGCGAGATAAGGATTCGACATCGTTAAGATGGCCGTAAATAGTTGTGTAAAACGAAACATCATCCTTGTCTTCCACAAGAACGTATTTGGTGTGCTCACCGACAAAGAGATAGCCTGATGTTAATAAAGAAATAGTACTACTTTTTGATTTAGAGGGAAGGATTGCGGTTTTATATTTTGTCATTTCATAAATTGAACTTTCAGGGGCGAATGCAATCGTTGATGGTGAATGTGTAGTCATGATCACCTTAGCGCCGTACTTTTTTACAATTGTATTAACGATATTTTCTATGAAATTTTTCGCCAATTGAGGGTGTAAGTGAGCATCTGGTTCATCTAATAAAAACAATGAAGGTACTTCTCCATTGACTTGCCCAACAAAAACGTGGAGCAAAAGCGTGATAATCACTTTTTCACCAGAAGATAAATAGGAGGGTTCAATACGATTATCGTGTCCAGTAGGACCATCTATATCAATAAAAGTCAAATGAAAGGTGGAAGAGTAATCCTTTTCCGTAGGTACCGTAATCCTATATGGAAGGTTAGCGTTAGCCAATAAGCTGTTTAGAATGTCCCATGGCTCATCTCCATATAATTCAACAAATTTTTCATGAGGCCAGCCTCTAAGGTTTATTTTGCTCAGGTAATTCGCCTTATATGTAAGGAAATACTGGTTAATTGAGGCTAAACTGACATTCTGTATACTAGTTTGTGGTCGATAATTTTCGTCAAATTCTTTAAATGTAATGTTGTTGATATCTAATCCTTTAGCCTTGAGATGATCGCTGATGGGCTTTGGACCTTGATGGCCTTCGAGCTCTCTTTTAAAGAATCCTTCATATAGGGCTTTCATATCAGTTAAATAAGTCATCATATTGCCAGTAGCACTTTTAAGCTCTGGCCAATCGGCACCTAATGAAACCCAGTTGTTTGTAAGAGTAGTATCTATAATATCTACGGCTGGAGAAGTTACATTTTTCCCCATTGTATTTCTAGCTTGCAGTGTTCTGGTTAACTGTTTTAGCAAAGCTGTTTTTCCAACCCCATTGATGCCGGTAATGACGACAAAATCAGGCAAATCGTCAGTTTCGAATTTGGTAAGTGGAGGCTGATCAGTATATATTTTGATCCTCATCTGATATGTCTTATGGTTTAAGTGTTAATTGGTTTGCATTAGACCACGATGTCGCAGATAACTGTACAGCGTAGACTTTGATATGCCCAGCTGCCTGGCTATCTCTTTCACAGGTAACTTCCCTTCTTTATAGAGGCTTTCAGCAATTCGTGATTTATTCTCCGCTTCTTTTGATAATCCGGTCGGCCGACCGAGCAGTTGGCCACGCCGTCGAGCGGATTGCAAACCTGCCTGGGTACGCTCTTTAATCAACTCCCGCTCAAACTCCGCCAGACTGGCAAAGATTCGGAACACGAGTCGACCCTGTGCTGTCGTGGTATCGACGGGATCGTTTAGACTAATGAGTCCAATACTGTTTCTCTCCAGTACGTTAACCATCTCTACCAGGTGAGCTAGGGATCGGCCGAGCCGATCGAGTTTCCAGATTACTACCGTATCGCCTTCGCGCACGTGCTCGAGTAGTTTCGTCAGTTCAGGCCGGTCGCCTTTGGCTCCCGAGGCTTTTTCCTGAAAAATCTTTTCACAGCCCTGTGCTTTGAGAGCATCGAGCTGCATGGATAAATTCTGGTCCTGGGTGGACACGCGGGCGTAGCCGATTTTCATTAGACAGGATTTTCGTTAATGAATGATTGTGCCGCTTCAGCAATAGATAGATCATAGTTCTCCCAGACATTATAGAGCCAGTCACACTCTTGCTGGCTGAGGGGATCTGTATGATGTAGCTCGCGCAGTTCATCGACTACTTCGACAAGCCAGGAATCGAAGGATTGAGGTAGGCTGGGTTTATGGTACTCAGACATAAAAATGGTTCAAATAAGCCTTAACAAGATACGAATAATTAGCCTATTTAATCGAACCGTTTTTTTGTACAAATTTTGGGCGAAAAATGACTGTTTGTAGAATCAAGAGGTAGGTTTAGATAAACGGTCGTTTTTCTGTACCAGCGAATTTTGAAAAGGGTAATAAAAAGACTTAACTTACCTCGAATCATATTTTGTATGGTGTGGATAGAAGCGGAAAGCCCGGACCACTAGATCCGGGCTTTTTTTGATGAGTTAACTTATCAATCGTCGATGGTACTCGAACTAATAAAATTGGTAATGACATAGCAATTTACACTTGGTAAATACGGCTTGTTCCAAGATTTTACAACGGATGAATAACGACTTACTTTATTGGCATTTTTCAAATATTGCCTCTTCCTTAAAATAAGTCCTGTATAATACCATACGCGTTGGCGTTAAAGATTTTATAAGATAGAAGTTGTCTTGTAATTGCTTAGGAACACCCCAGTTAATAGCAAGCGTATCCTTCACCACGGCGTATGGGTAAGCTACAAATGAAAGTACTCGCTCACAACTGGTTGATTTAACCGGCGTTTCAGCCAACGTTTCCTTGTCTAAAGTCCAGCGTAAATACGGTTGACCGTTCGGAATGGTAGTCCAATTGCCAATCAAATAGGCTGGCTGAATCCCTTTCTCTTTGTTGCAACTAAGTAACATGACAAGTAAAGCCGTTATTAACGCCCTTATAGAATATACAGGGTAGTGCATATAACATCGTGACTTTCCAGCCATTCAACTAATACCAGTTTCATAGGTGGAAGTTAGCAATTTTGGCGAAGTTACCAAATCGGTGTAAATTGGTTGGTTTATCATTACCATAAAATCTGTGTACATTCTCGTCGTCATGCTTAGCTTCGCATTGCTATCACGTTAAGACATGAATAAAAGAGAGGTGATTCAAAACATAATTAATAAAGAGGTTATTCTGGCAGCTTTACAGCGGCATTTACTGGGTATAGCCGATGAAAATGTTCATCACTTTGCTCATCGGTTGTTCAGATTTCCCATTTATAGAGAGGACGTACTCCAGTATGAGCAATTGATTCTCGACTATGGAGAGCCATGCGAAACGCTATTGATGGATATTTATCCGATGCATACTGACGTTTGAGCGGACACAGTTCAGATGTCATTGCCTTACCAAATCCATTGATGTATATGCCTGATCAACAATCACCCACTCCCAGCGAGCTCGAACGTCAAATCCGGGAATTTGATCGGGCTCTATTCCTCTTTGTGGGTAGAAACTTTCATAAACCAGCCATCCAACAGCAGAAACATCAGGAGCGCGACCTGTTCTAACAAACTTACGATGTGGCTAGAAGGGGAAATCCCGGATCGGGTGATCCGGAGTTTGTTAGCCTTTTGACAGGGTTAATTTATCTACTGCTCATAGTCGATCAAGTTAAGCAGAAACCGCATGTCATGCTCGAAGGCGACACCGAACCGAAAGCCATCGAAGAAAAATACCCCGGCTTGCTCATCATGTGTGCCCGCAAATGCCTTATAGTGATAGCGAGTGGAGGAATCCTTCACAAAGCCTAGACTCATAAGCAGATTCTGCGTTATTTCCATAAAGCAAAGTTACTATTTCACTTGTAAGATTTCTTTCCAGTTGGTCGTGTAGCGTTTCGACAGGTAGGACTGTTTCATAGGCCATTCCGGATTGTAAAGCTGACTGGCCAGCCTCAATTTGTCCTGGCCGTGCCGGTGATTAATCCGGTCAATCACTTTAGCCAGCTTGATCAACCGCTCGTCCGGCCCTTCCGAGAATACCCCTTTCTGCCGATAATCGCCATGCACAAGATCAGATAAAATCAAGCCTACTTTCTGATACTGGTAGCCCGGTGCATAAATGGATTTGAGCACCTCCATGGCGTACCGGAGTAGTTCGGGTGTGCTACTGGTCGGATGGGGCAAATCAACCGATCGGGAATTGGAATACTGCTTACTGGGCAGATCCGGGCGGCCTGGTGTTTTGCGAAAGCGGTTCGTGTGAATAAAGACCGTAATGGAACCACACAGCGAGTCCTGTCGTCGAAGCTTCTCGCCCGCTCTACAGAGATGATTGGTTAACGCGTCTTGAATTTGGCGAAAATCAGGAATCATCTTGCCGAACGAAGGAGCGGCACAAATGGTCTTTTTTGGCGGTGCATTGACCTCCAACATTCGACAGGGCATACCCCTGAGCTCATGCACAAGTCGTAAGCCGTTAATAGTCATCACCTGCTGCACCCAATCATCGTTCGCGTTTCGTAGCTGGGCAGCTGTTTCAATGCCGTGTTTCTTAAGCATTCGGGCATACCGGTACCCAATGCCCCACAAATCCTCAACCTTGAAGCTGGAGAGGATTTCATTAGCCGTTTCTACGCTATCAATTACGCAGATACCACCGAGTTCGGGGCGTTTCTTCGCGATCCTGTTAGCCAGTTTAGCCAGCGTTTTCGTAGCACCGAAGCCCACGCACACTGGAATCCGAAGCCATTGACTGACTGTCTTTCGAATCGATTCCCCCAGGCCCTGAAATGTCGGGTATAACCCCTGGTAGCCATCCACCTGCAGAAAGGCCTCGTCAATCGAATATACTTCCACGTCCTCCACGAACTGATTCAAAAGACTCATCAGTCGGGAACTCATGTCCCCATACAGCGTATAGTTCGAGCTAAACACGGCGATGTCGTGCTGCTCCCGCAGCTCCTGGGTTTCAAAGAAAGGTTGGCCCATTTTTATCCCTAATATTTTGGCCTCATCCGAACGGGCGACAACGCAACCATCACGGTTCGAGAGTACAATAACAGGCTTACCAATGAGCGCCGGGTTAAAACTTCGCTCACAGGAGACGTACATGGCGTTGGCGTCGACGAGTGCAAACATATTACCGAAGGGCCTGGATGTTATGAGTGACGACGCCCATGACCGAGAAGGCTTCACCAGCATGGATATAGATAGGGGTGTAGTTGGGGTTGGAGGATTCGAGCATGACCATATTACCCACGTAACGGATGCGCTTGACGCTGTGGCCTCCGTCATAGAAAACGACAACAATCTTGCCCTCTGATGGGCTTCGGGAGCTATCGACGACAAGTACATCACCGGGTTCAATGCGATCTCCGCTCATGCTGTCGCCCGTGACGCGCACAAAATACGTGGCCTCAGGGTGTGAAATACAGAGGTCATTGAGGTCCAGTCGGCGCTCAATATAGTTCTCAGCCGGCGAGGCAAAGCCGCCCTGCACCATTGAAGAAAAGAAAGGAATCAGGTATCTGGTTGATACCCCTGCCTTGACAATACTGCCAGGTTTAAGGTGGTCAATCTGGTCTCTCATAACGGTTTGCAAAAGAATTACCGCTATGATAAAACTAAAATATATTTATAGCAAACAAAGCGCATAAATTCGTATCTTTGGGCATCGCCTTTAGTGGTTCATTGGCGGCTTTGCAAACGAATTAGAAAGGGCCTGATCGCGATGAACAGGCCCTTTTTTAAAATATATTTTTTGACTAAATTATGGGAGCTGGTCGAACAGCCTTTTCAAATATGTTCCTTTCCACAACGCTCCAAGGCCTATACTGGGGTATATATGACTATATACTCCAATAAAATATGTTATGGGAGGGCCAACGCTATTAAAAGAACCTCCTTTTTTATAAATCAACTTGTCTGTTAAAAAATATACGGGTGAACCTGACATGCCTGGATAGCCAACTCCATCAATCCATATTATCGGTTTACCTTCCTGATCTAAATCTGGTTCCGAAGCTATCAAACCAGATTTCCAAATTGGAAAGGAAGAGTTGCTTGTAATCCCTAGCGGGAAGCCCACAACAAATAAACGCTCGGTCGGAGACAGATAAACTGAATCGGGTAAAGGATGGTAATCAACTGTATATATTGTCAAATCAGGAATTGTATCCTTCAATGGTAAAGCAATCACATCGACCATTCCGGCACCAAGATTATATTCTTTAAATTGTTTCAACCCCTTTGAGTCAGTTAAAGCTTCCCATTTTATGACATGATCACCCAGGTTTTTTCCGTTGTGAATTATGGCTAATTTGTTGGGTTCTATTTGTTTAGCTTTCTCTTTATCTATCCAATTTTTGGTTTTCGGATCTTTATTGGTTACTACATGCCAGTTAGTTATTAAATAAAATCTAGTCTTTGATTTAATGACAAATCCAGTCCCTCGACCAACCTCAGTAGTATCTTTAAAGCTTACAAGTAAGAGACTCTTAACTGTTTCAGGGCGAATTATAATTTGAGCAAAGGAGATTCGTAACAATAGCGTGGATGCAATTACTAGAAGATAGAGTTTCATATGTGCTAATCGATTTATAAGGCTGATTTTAATGAATATATCCTATCCATAAGTAGATGTTTTTTTTTGCATTTAGGTTGTCTACCAAGCTATATCTTTCAATATAAAAAAAGCCTGGCCGAATGACCAGGCTTTTTCACGATGCTTTCTTATTTTGCTTTCGCTGTTGCATCACTTCGCTCCCTTTCAGTTCTGAGGAAACCCGGCGTTCGTCGGGCCTGCCGTACACCTCGAGGCCGTCAGCTGTCTTTCGTCCCAAGAGCACAATTACCGCATCTGTGGTTAGATTCAGCGTATTAAAACACCAGTCAGTAAATGTTTTACGCCCTGCCTTACTCGAAAGATCCGGATGCAGATTCAATTCCGCTGCGAGCAGCTTGAGCCAGAAATTGAACTTGGGCAAACTGACCAGTGGGAGCTTTTCCCAGCCACCATATTTCTGAATAATTTCATTCACCTCATCAAAAACCGGGACTTTAGAAGTCACCTCCGTTTTAATTCGGGCTTTCATGATCCAGACTTCGCCATCGATACCGCGCCGAGTAGCCGTTTTGTGCTGTTTGATAAAATCCTGTAAATCGCCATAGTGAAAGCCAGTCCGACACAAAATCACAAACACATCAGCAATTTGCTGGAGCCGGGGACTTCGGAATTTGTACGCCCGGAGCCTGGTAAATTCTTCCTCGGTTAAAAATACGGGATCATCGTAGACGATTCCCTTTACTTTATAACCGTCGAGGGGATTACGATCGACTAATTTATTGAGTTTTGACCAGATCATCACGTTTTTAATCGTCTGGGTTTGCTTGGCAACGTAGCTGTCGGCATGTCCGATTTTACCACTGTGGAGCCTAACCTTTTTCATCCAGTTGCGGTACGCTTTTACCCAACTGAGGTCAAAGTCTTCTACCAGCAGATCGAGAGCTTTTTTCGCAATGAGAAAATCGGTGAGTTTTTTCCGGACATTGTCATAAACCGTAATGGTTTCCGGGTCAAGGTTGCGCTCTGAGTCGGAGCGGCACTCTTTCAGGTAGAAGTCGAAGGCGGAGAGCAAGCTGACGGAACCGCCTTGGCCTAAATAGATCCGCTTAATTTTGGCAGCTGTAAT
Organism: Spirosoma aureum; assembly: GCF_011604685.1. NCBI lineage: Bacteria > Pseudomonadati > Bacteroidota > Cytophagia > Cytophagales > Cytophagaceae > Spirosoma > Spirosoma aureum. Next base: position 5,063,642 of record NZ_CP050063.1, read on the forward strand.
GGTCTCCCTTTTTCTAAAAAGGTCATTAAATATAGCCCTCAGTTGGTTGCGCATCGTGTCTAGATGCTCATTTTTGAAGTACGCTTCCTGATCAGCGATCTTTACCTTTTCACCATCCCAGTGATCCCAGTCAATTGTCAGGCCAGTACTGCCGATGCTGACCCGCTCACCCGCTACTGAAATGCGGCAGTAAATTTGGGTTTTCCCCTTCTGTTTACTTCGACGTCTCCAAAAGCTTAATTCCATTCTTGAAATAATCATGTTTCGCTGTATTTGGTACAGCGGGGGTGTGGACTATTTGCAGGCCATTACTCTACAAACCATTGAGTAAGCGGCACAATATTTACTAACAGATCATCATGTTTAGCAAGTGGTGTAACCAGTCCTGTTAAGGTGAGACCAGTATTGAACTCAATTCAGAATATCAGTTGCTTATTCTTACAATAGGGCAAAAAAAAAGCCTGATACAGCTTCGTATCAGGCATCAGGTAACGTTTCAGTCTATTGTGCAGAGAGCGAGGGATTCGAACCCCCGGTACCCTTGCGAGTACTTCTGATTTCGAATCAGACCCGTTCGACCACTCCGGCAGCTCTCTTTCTCGTTTGGGAGTGCAAATATGCACGATTGTTAGTTATGACGCAATACGATTCAACAAAAAAATAGCGCTCATTCGCTTATTTCGCCACTAAGTGATCGGGCAAGAAGCAATCGAACCTGAGCCGGATCACTTTCCTGACCCAGCAAAACCATCAGTTTAGTAATGGCCGCTTCGGTCGTACTATCGGCCCCGCTCACTACGCCGATCTGCTGAAGCATCTTACTTGTCTGATAGCGTCCCTGGGTAACGCGCCCTCCATTGCACTGTGATACATTAAAGAGTACAACGCCCCGATTAGTTGCCTCTTTCAGCGTCTCCAAAAACCAGCTATCGGTTGGGGCATTGCCAGCACCGAATGTTTCGAGCACAATACCCCGCAAATTCCGGATGTTTACAATCGATTCGACAACCGGTTGGGTGATCCCAGGAAATAGTTTCAGGATCGTTACGTTTGGATCCAGCACAGTTCGTATCCGTAGCGACCAATCGGATTGATACGGGCGGATATAGGGTCTGTTATAGTCAATGCTAACGCCAGCCGTGGCCAAATGGGGATAATTCTCCGACGTGAACGCATTGAACTGCACACTTTCATGCTTTGTCGATCGATTTCCCCGCAACAGAAATGAGTTAAAATAAACGCATACTTCCGGCACGACCGGACGCCCATCTTCCTGTGCAGCGGCAATCTCCAGAGCAGTTATAAAATTTTCACGGGCGTCAGTACGTGCGATACCGATCGGCAATTGTGCCCCCGTCAGAATAACTGGTTTATTCAAACCGATGAGCATAAAACTCAACGCCGAAGCCGTGTAAGACATCGTATCGGTACCATGAAGGATCACAAAACTGTCGTACTGATCGTAGTTGTCCTCAATTAAGTGGGCCAGTTCGACCCAGACGGCGGGTTTCATATTCGACGAATCGATGATCTCGTGAAGCGTTAATAGTGTGATTTCAATGTCGAGTCGGTTTAACTCTGGAACACGATCCAGTACCTGTTCAAAATCAAAGGGGATCAGCTGGCTTGCTTTGGGGTCATAGACCATCCCGAATGTTCCCCCGGTATAAATGACTAAAACCGACGAACGGGGCTGTTTCGGTAGAACTGGATTTATGCGAACTGTCTTGTATGGCATTCGGTACGTGTAATGAATATAGCTGATTACTTTTTTGTTCGGATTGACTCACTGCGGAAGCAAATTGGCGTAGAGCGACGGAAGAAGTGATAATGCATTCGCCGTTGTGTGACGAGCCACATCGTCAATACTAATTTTCTTGAGATCGGCCACGCACTGCGCAATAATCCGAATGTACGATGGCTCGTTACGTTTGCCCCTGTAAGGAACAGGAGCCAGATATGGAGCATCCGTTTCCAGAACGATATGCGCCAAATCAACATGAGGCAGTACTTTGTCCAATCCTCCATTTTTGAACGTACTAACACCCCCAATGCCGAGCTTGAATCCCATCTCTATGGCGCGGTTCGCTTCGTCGAGCGTGCCAACAAAGCAGTGAAAAATGCCAGTCAGTCCGGGAAGGGCTAGTTTCTCTATGATATCAGCAGCTTCCATAAATGCATTCCGATCATGACCGGAACGAGTATGCATGGAAACGGGCAGGTTTTGTTCTGCCGCCCACCGGAGCTGGGTTTCGAAGGCAGCAAACTGCTGTTCGACATACGTCATATCCCAATAGAAATCCAGCCCAATTTCGCCTACAGCCATGAAGGCGTTCCGGCTCAGGTATTCCTCAGCAGCGGCCAGCTCGTCTTCAACTGTATCATTTACATAGGCTGGGTGCAGCCCCATCATGGGTAAGCATCGATCGGGATATTGTTCGGCCAAAGCCATCATACCCGGAACGGTTTCACGGGCACAATTGGGCATCCATATCTGACTAATTTGCTGCGATTCGGCCCGTTTCAGCATAGCATTCCGACCTCCCTGAGCAATGTCTTCGTCAAACTGAGGGTCGTAAATATGGGCGTGGGTGTCAATAAGTATCATAGTCAATCGTGAATGAGCCGTTTTCAGGGGGCAGCCCGCAAAGCGGTCCTCTGCGGTAAAGTACCTGCCGATGTCTACCTATAACTTCTTCCTTTCCAGGTAATTTGTGTTGGTAACCAGTAAAATAAGACCGCAATTGGCCCGATGATTAGCTGGTATACTTCAAAGAGCAACATATAGCGCCACAACTTGGTTTGACGCAGTCGGTTTAAACCGAACGAAATCACAAGTGTTTGAACGAATAATTTTACGATATACAACCCAACAGCCAGTATTGGACTGATAAAAACTAGTATCAGCAATACCGGCAAAATCATGTATTGAACATAAAGTGAGATAACCATCCAAACGGGGAGTTGAACGGCTCCGCGCATCCAGCGTTTCCGCTGATGTAAAAACTGTTGAAGCGTATCGACTGTTTTTGTCCGGGCCAATACCTCCTCATTCAGAACCGTCCGAAAGTCAAACCCCTGTTGAACAATGGACCTGAACAGCGTATAATCTTCGACTATTGAAAAAGGCAATGATTCATATCCACCAACAGACTCATAGGCGGTTCGACTCACGGCCATGTTGTTTCCCATGGCCGTAACCGGAATACCCATAGCACTGACCAGGAATGTCAGCGTCAGACTATACAGCCAATCTATTGTTTGAAGTTTATCAACCAGCTTTGGGCCTTCCGGGAGGGTAACGCCAGTTACAATACCAACTTTTCCCGTCAGACTCCGGAACATTTCAGATACCCATGCCGAAGAAACCTGCGTATCGGCATCGGTAAAAAAAAGATACGTTCCTTTCGCTTGACGGGCCAGTTGCGCCAGCACATTTGCTTTTCCACTTAGCCCGTTAAGTGTCTCCGAGATAGCAAGCAGGTGGTACTGTGGCTTATCGGCAATGAAAGCTGCAACAAGTGGTTCGGTTCGATCCGTCGATTGATCATTGCCGATAAGCACCTCCAGTTTATCGGGCGGAAAATTAAGCCGTGCAATAGCTTCCAGGCAACTCAGGATGGTTGTTTCTTCGTTACGGGCAGCAATCAGGATACTGACAGATGGATTTGCGCTGATGAGCTGTCGATCAGTATCCGGCATAAACGGGTTGTGGAACAGCGCGGAATGAATAATCCCGCTCGGCAAAATGCGCCAGCATGCGCGGCAAAACATAACGCATTGTCGGCCATGCTTTCAGGCTGTCGTGAAAAACAACGATGGAACCGGGTTCGGTATACTGGATTGTTTTGCGCAGGCAGACATCCGGGTGCAAACGCTGGTCGAAATCGCCACTCAGCACATCCCACATCACCACGGAATAATTTTCCATCACTTCGGCTGCCTGGGTCTTTTTGATTCGTCCATAAGGTGGGCGAAACAGGGAGGTTTCAACGCCTAATTGCTGCTGGCATTTTTGGATATTTTTCAGATAGTTCTCATCCTCTGTTTTCCAGCCATTCAGGTGATTAAACGTATGGTTACCGACCATATGGCCTGCTTCGAGGACTTTATAGAGCATATCGCGGTGTTTTCTGACATTGTCGCCAATGCAGAAAAAAGTCGCCTGAGCCGCGTATCGATCCAGTTGCTCCAGAACAAATTCCGTCACTTCCGGAATCGGCCCATCGTCGAACGTCAGATAAATGGTTGGTTCGGCGCTGTCCTCGATCTTCCACCAGAACTCGGGATAAACCGTTCGGAGCAAAAAATTTGACTTATGCAGAAAGAAAGACAAATTAGTTTATCGTTTGTGGCTTTCGGTTTATAGTTTTTAGAATCTGGAGTTGACACCTTAACCTGGTGACTATCGTACGCTAAAGCCTGTAAGCCCAAAAAACCCGTTCAACTGAGTTCCCGCCCCTTCCAGCGATACCCTTTGCCCTGAGCAACCAGTCCAAAGAACACGACGTAGAATGGGTAAATCAATTGCGTCAGTGGTATGGTGATCACCGACGATTTTTTTTGTAAAAAAACAAGAACCTGACGTAAAAACAAAAACTCTGGCAGAACCTTCAGTCCAACAACGAAAAGAGTTGTGTTTCCGGTAAAAAAACCAGCTATCCAGCCAGCCAATGCTACTACAGGAGCCGCATTGCTCAGGAAAATAAATACAGCCAGCACTGTCGGGCTCCAACTCTGATACATACGCCATTTGCTGGCCCAGCGTTTCCTTTGGTTATAAAATGCAGACCACGAATGATGCGGCATTGTTCTGACCAGGGCATCAGCACTTTTCAGGAATCCGACACCGGTCGGGTATCGGGCCGCAATCTTGTGCATCAGGAACTCATCGTCGCCTGATGCAAGCTGATCGACACCAGCGAATCCGCCTACTTCCATAAAAACCTGTTTTTCATAACAAAGGTTAGCACCATTGCACATGGTTGGCCGCCCAAGTGTCATTGTAGTGGCCCCAGAACCAATCAGGCTCGCAAATTCAACTGTTTGCAGGGAGTCAAAAAGGGTACGATTGGTTGTAAAAGTTACCGGGCCTGAGATTAGTTTCAAACCCGTTTTCTGGTAAAAAGCAGCAATGGTCAGGAGCCAGTCCGGGCCGACCCGGCAATCGCCATCGGTCGTAACAATCAGTTGACCCCGCGCCATAGCGATACTCTGGCTAATCGCCCGCTTTTTGGGTGACGCAGTTCGCTCATCGGCCAGCGCCAGCGCATGCAGCGGAAACCTAGCGGTGTGGGCGTATTCCTGAACGATAGCCAAAGTTTGATCCGTAGAGGAGTCATCGGCCACGATCACGTCGAAATTGGTATAGGTCTGTCGGGCAAGATCATCCAGCAAGGCCCTAATGTTGTCTGCCTCATTGCGAACCGGAATGATAACCGTAATGCGTGGCCCGTCTTCAAGACCGCCAGTAGCGTTAAAAGTGGGCATCCGGAGCCAGCTCAGCCAAAGCGTGAACGTAAAAAGCGCGTAAAGAAGGCTAACTGCCAGCAGGATAGTCGTCATTCAGCGGTCAGTTTCAATTTCCATACCCAGATCAATCCTACCAGAACCGGCGTTAACACATTCGCGAACCATACCGTTAATGTAGCCGTCAATAATACGGGAGCGGGTACGTTGAATGGGGCAAAGACCCATAAGGAAGCGGCTTCCCGAACTCCCAGATCACTCAGGAGATTAAACGCTGGTGTAATCGTTTTGGCCAGAAATACTAACCCAATACCTGACGCAGATTCAGCCACAGGCAAAACGATACCGAGCAATCGAAATGCCAGATAAAACTGAACAGAAAAGACAAGATACCGAATGGTAGCAGCCCCAAGAGCCAGTGCAATTTCACGATCGTCGTACTGCCCGGCCACAACCCAAAAGTCCGCAAATCGACCCGCTCCTGCTCTATATTCCAGCCAGCGGATCAGTGGACGGCGGACTAATCCAAAAACGATGCCCCCTCCCGAAAGTCCGACCAGGATCAGAAGCAGAAGTTTTCCACCCGATGATGCCCGCTCTGGCACTACCGTCAGGTGGTGCGCCCAGGCTACAGTTCCGAATACCAGGGCGACATAGAATTGCATACCGCCCGACACCAGCGAAGCCCCCACCGCACCCGTTCGGTTGGTACGCAGCGATAGCACCCGGCCAGCCGTATCGCCCAATTGGGCAGGAAGAGCAAACCCCAGCGCGACACCGGCCAGTACGCCCTTATAAGCTCCCCAAAAGTTGACCCCTTCGATCCGACGGAGAAGAATCTGCCATTTAAGCGCTTCAAACCCCCAGTTAATGGGTGTGAGTACGAGCAGAGCGACTGCCCAACGTTCGGGGTGAGCGACCGTTCGGAGCTGGTGCTGCACAATGGACCAATCGAACTGCTGTTGCCTTAATACGTAACCGATATAGGTCACAAGTCCGGCAAAAACGATGATTTTAGCCCAAAAGATGATTTTTTTAGATGGTTTCAGCGACAAAACGTAGGAGAACACGTTACTTTGCAAAGAGCACAACGCCACGTCCATGATAATTACTCCCAAGCCAGCTAATGTTCTCCCGGAAAAAATAATTCTGGGAGTCGATCCGGGCACACAGATTGCCGGTTATGGCATTATTTCGGTAAAAGCGGGGGTAATGACCATGATTCAGTACGGTGTTGTTCAATTGAGCAAATATAGTACCTACCAGCTGAAGCTCCAGAAACTCTACGAAACCATCCTGCGACTGGTAGACGAATACCACCCCGACGAGATGGCAATTGAGGATCCATTTTTCGGCAAGAATGTGCAGGCCATGCTTAAGTTAGGCCGGGCACAGGGGGTTGTTATGGCGGCTGCTTTATCGCGCAATATACCCATCGTCGAATACGCGCCCCGGCGCATTAAACAGTCGGTGACGGGTAATGGGAACGCCACCAAGGAGCAGGTTTCACAAATGGTCAGCCACTTGCTGCGTGAGAGCCTGGACCCAAAGTTTTTTGATGCAACCGATGCGCTCGCCATTGCGGTCTGCCACCATTTTCACGAAAATGCGTTGCCAAAAGTATCGGGCAAGAAGACGAAAAAAGGCGCGTGGGGTGGATTTGTCAGTGAAAATTCGGACCGGATACTGTAGTGTTTGTTCGCGCTCGTATTGCCTGAACTACGTATGCCTACCTTCCAGAAAACCATTCATCTCCCCGCCTACCCCCGCGGCTTTCACCTGATTACCCGCCTTGTAGAACGCGAGTTTACGGACATCCAACAGATTCGGATTGGGATGCTGCATGTGTTCATTCAGCACACCTCGGCCAGTCTGACCATCAATGAAAATGCGGACCCAACGGTCCGGGGCGATTTTGAGCGTTTTTTCAATAAGACAGTCCCCGAAAATGCCCCCTATTATCAACACGATTATGAAGGCTCCGACGACATGCCTGCTCACCTGAAAGCGGCTATGCTGGGCCATTCTGTTTCCATACCGATCACAAATGGACGGCTAAACCTCGGAACCTGGCAGGGCATATACTTAGGCGAACATCGCAACAATGGCGGTCGCCGAACGCTCGTTCTAACAGCCTGGGGTGAAGAATAAGTGAGCAGTGGCAGTCTTCAGTTGGCAGTAGAAGGCGTAACTGCTTACTGCCAACTGAAGACTACCACTGCTCACTGACATCTAACGAAGCAACTGCCACACTTCCGCAACGCTCGTTACCGGTAATTGGCAGGCCCGGTTGTAGCAAACATAAACGGCGGTCTTGCCGCCAATCGCGCCACGCTGTTGCAACAGGGGAAGATCGCTTTTTTCGGTTGTGCCACAGAGCACTTTGTTCGGATAAAACTCGGCGTCCAACTCAGTACGTAGCTGTTCAGCACCAGGTCCAACTATGGCGATTTCAGCCGTTGGTCTGACTCGTAAGGCAAACAGGGAAGCCCAGTTAGTCAGATAATCGGCGTTCTGCTGAACCAGAGGCTGCACACGACCCAACATTCGGTCGGCCCGCTCAGCATACGCTGGCCGTTCCAGAAGCAGGCTTAACGCATACAGATTTTCGGCCATTATCGAATTTGACGCAGGGATCACATTGTCAAACAGTTCCTTACGACGGGCGATGAGTTCTTCGCCGTTCTTATCCGTGAAGTATAACAGATCATCGGCAGAGGGATCTGAGTCAGCAAAGTTTGTCAGTACATACTGCGTTAACCGGTCCGCTTCAGAAAGCCAGCTTTCGGTAAACGTAGCCTGGTAGAGCGCGATTAGCCCATCGATAACGGCCGCGTAATCATCAAGAAAACCAGTCTGCCGGGCCCGGCCATTTTTGTAGGTATGCCAGAGACGACCATTCCGGCTATCGTGCATGTTTTTCAGCAGAAAATACGCCAGGCGTAACGCCAGTGCCAGAAACTCGGGTTCACCAAACACCCGGTACGCCGTAGCCAGCCCTTTCAACATCAGCCCATTCCAGGAGCAGAGAATCTTGTCATCAAGGCCGGGGCGGATTCGCTCATCACGCACGCGCATCAGTCGTGTATGACTGGCATCCAGTCGAACATTCAAGTCAGCCAGTTCCCAACTCATACGCTCGGCAAAGGAGTCATCGGATTCTGTCCGGTGCAGAATATTTCGCCCGTGCTCCCAGTTGCCCTCATCAGTAAGATTGTATAAATCGGCAAACCAGTCATAATCATCGCCGAGAATGGCCTGAAGCTCTGGTGTCGTAAACGTATAAAACTTGCCTTCTACGCCCTCGCTATCGGCATCAAGCGCCGAATAGAAGCCCCCTTCCGGACTTAATAACTCCCGTTGCGCAAAGGCTATTGTCTGATACACAACATGCCGGTATAGCGGACTTTTGGTCAGACTATAGCCTTCGGCATACAACGTCAGTAGTTGTCCGTTGTCATAGAGCATTTTCTCGAAATGAGGGGCAAACCAATCGCCATCGGTCGAGTAGCGGGCAAATCCTCCGCCCAGTTGATCATAAATACCACCAAGCGCCATTCTATCGAGGGTTAGTCGCACCTGGTGCAAAGCCGCATCATTGCCCGTAACGTCATAATAGCGAAGCAGAAACCGCCAGATGCTGGGCATCGGGAACTTGGGTGCACGGCGCATTCCGCCCTTTTCGTCATCAGCTTTAACGGCCACCTTGCGGTAGAGCACATCGAGCGTTTCGGGCGAATATAAGGGATCACTTTGCGTCAGGCCGTAGCGGTCGGCATCGGTCAGGTTAAGCTCGCGGGCAAATCCTTCGGCCGATTGTTCAAGGTCAGGTCGGTGTTCTTCGTAAGCATCGCGGATACTGCTTAACAGGTTCACCCAGTTTTTCTGGGGCAGATACGTGACACCGTAGAATGGCTTGGCATCGGGCATCAGAAACACATTGAGCGGCCAGCCCCCCTGTACGCCCATCGCCTGAACGGCATCCATATAAATGGCGTCAACATCCGGGCGTTCCTCCCGGTCCACTTTTATGCAGACAAACTTTTCGTTCATTACCCGTGCAACTTCTTCCTTCTCGAACGATTCGCGTTCCATCACATGGCACCAGTGGCAGGCCGAATAGCCAATACTGACCAGAATAGGTTTATCTTCTGTAATGGCCCGGTTTAATGCTTCTTCGCTCCACGGATACCAGTCAACCGGATTATGGGCATGCTGAAGCAGATAGGGACTTGTTTCGTTTATTAGTTGATTGGGCATAACGAAGTAGGCAGTTTACGGCAGTAGTTTTTTATCCGCAATTCATGCGGACTTTTACCTCAATGGGTTACTAAGATCCGCTGGGTATGACTTTCTGTGGTGTTTTGAATTCTGAGTATATATAAACCGGCGGGCAGTTGCGCTACATTCAACAGCTCCTTAACACTGTTAACCGCCTTTTTTACGACGCTCTGGCCTTGTATAGTAAATAACTCAAGTTCGGTTGGGGTGTTTGGCAACTGCGGAAATGTTAGGGTAACTACAGTACTAACAGGATTCGGCGATACCGTCACTGAACCCAGTACCGGCTCAGTTGCCGTAACGGCACTCATGTCGAATCGGCAGAGATACACCTCTCGTCCAGTCAGTTCGATGGTTCGCTGCCAGTTTTTATACCGCACAACAAGGCTGGTTTTCTGCCCTTCTTCGGCGTAGGAGTTTTGAGCCGCAATCAGGATGTTGTTCTCCTTAACCACCCCACGCCAAACAGGCAGTTTTTTATCCATAAGATCGCGGGCGGGCGTTTCAATGACCAGTTCATACGCTCCCTGAAACATATCGGCAAACCGCGAAAGCCGATAGAGCCCATGCGTGAAGTGTTCATAAGCTGCGTAGGTATCGGTCCGGGTTTGTTCGAGCCCCGGATTTTCCCAAAGCCACAGGCCCGATGCACCCGAAAAAAAAGGAAAAATGGCCGTAGCTTCCGCCATAAACGGCTGAATGAAATTTGGGTAACTACTCGAACTGTCATGATACCGGAGCCAAACCCAGGGCACAACAGGTTTATTACTCCAGGCCCGATTCACCTCCACCTGAAACAGCAGGTAAGACAGATAATCGCGTGCCAACGGATTCGGATAGTCGTAATAATAGTAGGATGATGGCGACAACGCGTCCAGTTGGGTATAATAGGGCCCACCCACCCCACGATCCGTCGAATCTTTCACCAGGTAATTAACCCGGCTCAGGTTCGTCGTCCAGTCGGTCCAGCTGTTGCCAATCACGTTAAGATAGGTATTCAGGATAGGTGTATCGGCGTAACTGCTGACGATCGTATTCGTTAGATCGGTATGCAGGCGAACGTATTTGAGCCCTTCGGCGTAGAGATTCCGAATGGCATTCTTGTAGGCTGCCAGAAAATCGGCATCCGATAACTGGCGGTAAACGGCGGGCACCGATGTTTCTTTTTTAAGGTTAAGGATTCGCGTATCGCTGGGCAATATGCGTTCAATATCGAGCGAGAATCGGTTGAAAGGTATTCTATATTGCCCGGCCGAATTCGTTTGTCCTCCCGACAGGCTAGCCAGATAACTGTCCCATTTCGTTCTGTAAGCGTTCAGGTCATTGTTCCAGGGACTGGAGAGTGTCTCCCAGGGCTGATTAATCCCAGTCGCAAAGCCATAATAAACAATAGCTCGTTGTTGGGCCGTTACCAATGAGCCAATTTCATTATCCTTCACCGTAACCAAATGACTGAAGCCATGCCGAAGCGGGCTTGCCTGCTGGTCCGTAAAGCGGGGACCACCATATATGACTGGAAACGGCAATGTAAAATCTGGAAATTTAGTCCATTCGATCTGATTCGGCTGACTAACGGGGGTAAATGTCAATCGGTCGGCACAGACGGTCTGGGCCACCGAATCGGGAGTAAGTAATTCCAGTAAACAAACGATATAGCCAGCAAAAAGAATAATCGGAACACGCATACTGCATTTTTTCGCCAAAACTATCTTAAAAAACTCGTGAAACGATGGATTCGGCTTTTTCTGAGCCTTTAGTGCTTCGTATTTAAACTTCTCGGGCTTTATCGTCTTCATTGATCAGACCAGACGCCCAAAGGAGTAAGGTTGTCCTACACTCTGCCTTTCAGTTTAACAATGTGTTTAACCAAACCATTACGTAAGTAACAACGAACTTCGTACATTTGTCCTTACATGCTTACGAAAAGCTTTTGGCAACGATTTATTCCACACGCTAAGTCCCCCGACACGAAACAGAATGTTTGTTTCTGGCAGGTTGACCTACATTCACACCTATTGCCCGGTCTGGACGATGGCGTTAAGAGTCCCGAAGATACGTTGATCTGTCTCAGGCAACTAGCTGATTGGGGTATTCAGAAAGTCATTACGACCCCACACGTTAGCCGCGACTGGTATCCCAATGGTACGGCTGCTATCCGGCAAGGGTTGGCAACTGTACAGGAACTCATTGTGCAGGAACAGCTTCCCCTAACCATCGAGGTTGCCGCTGAGTATCTTCTCGATGACTTCTTTCTGGATTTTCTTAACAAGAATGATATTCTTTTTTTTGGCAATAAACGCTACATTCTCGTCGAAACGGGCTGGTCGTCTCCTCCTCTTCGCCTGAATGATATGCTGTTTCGCATCCAGACGCACGGCTACATCCCCGTGTTAGCCCATCCCGAACGTTACGTCTATTATCACACCGACAAAGCGGTTTTAATGCGGTTACGGGACATTGGCTGTTTGTTTCAACTAAACTGGATGTCCCTTTGCGGACGTTATGGCTCCCATGTGGAGAAACAGGCGCGGTATTTACTCAATCAGCATTGTATCGACTTTATTGGTAGTGATCTGCACCGACCCGGCGACCTGAAAACCATGGAACGTTTATTCAAACCATCAGACCTCAAGCTGCTGGAAGAACAACCGCTTCTCAATGCGTCGTTGATGATCTAATTTTCTGAATCGAATTAACAGGTACATAACGAATTGTCTGATTTCAATTGATTTAGCCTAACGCTATCAGTTTTGGCTCGGGTCTTGATTATCCAGAAGTAAGCCAAAACCAGTAAAACAAAATAAGTAGAACGATATGAGTAATAATCTTATATTGACTGACAGATAGTATTGTCAATCAGCACGAATGCCAAACCAATACCACCGACCCAACCTAACCATACGAATCGATTTGTTAAATTTCAAGGGGTTCTTACGTCGGTTTGTGCGTAGAAAGAGCTTCGTTTCCGCATGGAAAATAGACAAAATTCAATGGGTAAGGCATCGAACCAACCCTGTTCGCCTACTACTCATGCTTACACTGGTTTTAGTATGCCCGCTTGCCTTGGCCCAGACAACCGGTATTCGCTTTAACCACCTGTCGATTAAAGATGGGCTTTCTCACAATTCGGTCAATTCCATTCTTCAGGATAGTGATGGGTTCATGTGGTTCGGCACTAACGATGGACTCAATAAATACGACGGTTACACCTTCACGGTCTTTCAGCCCAATTCGGCAACGCTTACTACGAGTTTCCACAGTAATCGGGTATCAGGACTCTGTGAAGACAAACAGCACCGCTTATGGGCCGTAACGGAAGGAAGCGGTCTGTATGAAGTTGATCGAAAAACCGGCCGTATGATCCCCCATGCGATTCGGGGCCAGAATGCCCATCGATGGAATAACCAATTATCGATCTTTTCCGATAGTCATGGCCTGCTTTGGCTCAGTACATATAATGGCCTTGCCCGGTATGACCCTAACAGGCATTACTTCAGGCTATATCCGTCGCCACTACAGGAGATGCCCATTAAAAGCGTTTTTGAAGACCCCCAACATCGTTTATGGGTAGCTACGTTTAAAGGGTTGTATGCCTTCGACCGGGTAACCGGATCATACAAGCAGCTAACCTGGTCCGCAAAAAATGGGCAGCAGCCGGTCTTTAATTCATTCTATCTGGATGCCAGTCAGACGCTTTGGCTCGGTACTGCCGGGGATGGATTGTTCCAACTGAACCTACGCAGCCCTTCCCTACAGTTGATGGCTTATAATCCGAATGGCAGCATCAATCGATACATCTGTCTGAATGCTGTCCGTAGTGATGCACAGGGTAGGTTATGGGTCGGTACAACCGATGGTTTACAGTGCGTTAATCCGAAGATTCACCAGGTTGTGACGTATAGGCCTGAGAGTAATCAACCGAATGGCCTGAGCAGTACGAATGTTCAAACCGTTTATTGCGATCGAAGCGGCACGATATGGGCAGGCACGGATAATGGAATTGATCAGCAGGCTTCGAATCGAAAGCCATTTGCTATCTATCAGGTGAAATCGAGTATTGGTTCGGCCAACCTCCTGGAAAATAAAGTCAATACGCTGCTGATCGACAAAAAAAATCAACTCTGGCTCAGCAATCAGCATACGGTTTATCGAACCGATGCGGCTCAGAAACGACCAATGGCGATTCCTGCCTCTGCTTTTGGAACCACGAATCAGCACACGAACTATATTTTTTCGATGTTGCCCGACTCATCGGCAGGCATCTGGTTTAGCACCTGGGATGGTTTATACCAGTATCACCAGCTATCAAATCGATACGAAGGTTACCCAGCTGAGGTCCCTGGTCAATTAATCAGCCGAGCCCCAAACGGCCATATCTGGATCGGGGGCGAAGGCGGTATCGCGTCCTTTAATCCCAGTACCCGTCAGTACACTTATTTCAAACATGACCCAGGCAATAAAGCAGGGCTCCCCGACAAGTTCGTCTATGCGCTGTTGGCCAGCCGAACGGGCGATATCTGGGTGGGCATAAATGGCAAGGGAATTAGTCGATTAAATCCAAAGACATCGTACTTTACGCATTATGAGGCCGGATTAACAGCTGGCCAGTTAAACAACAATGAAGTTCTCACCTTTTATGAGGACACGAAGGGCATAATCTGGGCAGGCACAAACCAGGGCGGCTTGAATCGCTTCGATCCCCGAACTGGCTTATTCTCCCATTTTACAACTCAGGATGGCCTTCCCAGTAATCGTGTTGTGGGTATAACAGGCGATATAGCAGGTTATTTATGGGTAACTACCAACAAGGGTCTCTGCCGGGTTGATCCCCGTACAAGAACGATCAGAACCTACGACTACAATGTTGGACTTGCCAGCAATGAGTTTCTGGAAAATGCGGTCTTTAGCCACCATAATCGACTTTACTTCGGCAGTTTGAACGGGCTCATTTCGTTTAGTCCAGATAGCATTCGGGAAAATAGCAGCTCGTTCCCCGTGGTCCTCACCGATTTTAAAGTGATGAATCAGAGCAGGCCGCTGACAGATACGATCATTGGTCTGAATCACGATGAGAATTTTCTGTCTTTTGAGTTTGCCGCTTTAACGTATACCCTTCCCCAGCAAAGCCGGTACGCCTACAGGCTCGTTGGGCTTGACGAAAGCTGGATTCAGAGTGGTACGCGCCATTTCGCCAATTATACAAACCTGACTCCCGGAGACTATACATTCCAGGTAAAAGCCTCGACGAGTGATGGACTCTGGAATGAAAAAAAAGCCGTTGTTCATCTTTCCATTCGTTCGCCCTGGTGGGCTACCTACTGGGCTTATTTTGGGTATGCACTCCTGGCCGGTGGCCTCATTCTGGGTTACCTGCGTTTCCAGACAGAACGAATTCGTCAGCGGCAGGAGATAGAACTCCAACGACGGGAAGCCGAGCAGCTTAAGACCGTCGATGAACTGAAAAACAGATTCTTTGCCAACATTACTCACGAGTTTCGTACACCATTGTCATTGATCATCTCACCCGTTGAAAAGCTGCTTCAGGAAACAGACATCAATCCGCCAATTCGTCAGATCTTATCGCTGGTGAACCGGAATGCCCAGCAATTACTGGGGCTTATCAACCAACTCCTGGATTTAGCCAAGCTTGAAGCCGCCAGTATGCCCGTTGTACTGATGCATGGTAAAGTGGAGGATTTCGTTCAGCAACTTGTCGACTCTTTTCAGCCCGCTGCTGACCAAAAAGGGTTACAACTAACCTTTACGACTGACAACTTGCCGGACGAACAACAGTTTGATGCCGACAAGTGGAGTAAAATAGTGCTCAACCTGCTCTCGAATGCGATAAAATTTACGCCATCAGGCGGGCTTATTACGGTTTCGCTCAAGCCGTTAGCTGATTCTATTTCGGACGAGCAAACCACGACCTTACAACTCATCGTTTCAGACACGGGTACGGGCATTCCCGCTGAAGCCCTCACGCATATTTTCGACCGTTTTTATCAGGTCGATACGTCACATACCCGTGCGTATGAAGGCACAGGTATTGGCTTGGCTTTAGTCAAAGAATTAACCGAGCTGATTGGCGGCACAATTGATGTCGAAAGTCAACCTGGTAAAGGCACTACGTTTACCCTGCGTTTACCGGTGCAACAAGCGACAATTGACGATGAGGTTCCTGTATCTACTTTACCCTCCTCCCACTCGCTCATTACGGATCGCAGCCCTGTGTTATTGACCAGTTCAAGGGATGTTGCCGCTGAGACTGCGCCGATTGATCTTTCGTCGGCTCCGTTACTGCTCCTGGTCGAAGATAACTATGATCTGAGTGGGTTTCTGGCTAATGAACTAGCAACCTCCTATCGGATCATTACGGCATCGAATGGCGAAGAAGGCTGGCACTTAACGCAGACCGAACTCCCCGACATCGTGATATCGGACGTAATGATGCCCGTTATGGACGGCTATGAACTCACGCGCCGTATCAAAAGCGATCCATCAACTGACCACATTGCCGTACTCCTGCTTACGGCCAAAGCATCGCAGCCCAATCGTATAATGGGTTTAGGAGAAGGTGCTGATGATTACCTGAGTAAACCATTCCATTTGGGTGAACTTCAGTTGCGTTTACGCAATCAGACCAGGCGTCAGGAGAAACTGCGTGAACAATATCATCAGCAACTCATCCAGCCCAATGCAGTGGCCTTATCCGCACCAACGCCGAACCTGTTTCTGGATCGCATCTATAAGTTACTGGAAGAAAATCTTAGCGACAACTCCCTAACAGTTGACTGGCTGGCCGATGAAATGGCGATGAGCCGTAAAACACTTTATCGCAAAATTGACAGCCTGACTCATCTGGCACCAAACGAATTGATCCGTCATTTCCGGCTCCGGAAAGCCGTCGACTTATTAAGGTCTGGTCATAATGCTACGGAAACAGCTTATCTTGTTGGCTTCAAAACGCCATCGCACTTCTCTACTGTTTTCAAGGAATATTACAAAAAACCACCTTCCGATTTCCTGTCAAATTAATATAAACATCGGCAAGCTCCAGCCTTGATTTTTACTCGATCCATCTAGTCTGCCTGGCTTTTCATTTGGCCTGAATTTTAGCCTAAATGTGTTAAATAATGCTAAAAAGAGGGATATGTCCCAAATTTGATAGAATCTGTCCCAAATTGATAAGCGCTTTTCTGTAGCCTCTGGATACTTTTGGGTTGTTAAAGAGGGGATTTCCCCATGCAACCGTAGAGCCCTGTTCAGTTGACAAAGCCAACGAACAATCAATATCGCTTTCTGCCTATATCCACACGTTTACTTCCCAGGCTGGGTTTACTCTGAGCAGGCTCTCTATCTCTTTCAAACCGAACTTTAGCCAACCAAAAACACATCCGAACGGAAAAATACAATTTGCAAAACGATTTGTACTCAACCCTTTTCTAAGTAGGACGTCTACTACTCTCTAAATATTCACACGATCCTGTATAGATTATGCAAGCAAGACCCGGTGCTGGCGTACGCCACCAGATTGAGCCAGACAGTGTGATCGCTGTCACAGCTGATGGGAATTATAGCTATATACACCTGATAAATGGAGAGCGTTTATACGTTAGCCGGACGCTTAGCTGGTTTACTCAGCGATGGCCTGAATTACTTCGGATTCATAAGCATGCCCTTATCAATCCAGGATTTATTAATCAATATCAGCTAAAAATGGGAAAACGACCAATTGGCCATGTTGTCATGAAAACGAATTTGCGCCTTGAAGTATCCCGCCGGCGTATCAGGGAAGTTGAAACCTTCCTGGGGCAGCAATCTTGAATCTGAATGACCAATAATAGCGATCTACGAAAAATTATCCATTAATCACCCTATTATATACATAAAGTTAGCTACTTATTTCGCACCCTGTAATCTGGTTACGAACTAAATAAATGACGATTGCAACCAAACTGAATGTTCATGCCTCTATATCGACGACTTATCTGCTCATTTTAAAATAAATAAGCCTTATAATCACTACTTTTTTGTCTACACTTACCAATCCATCCAGCCTTTACCGCGTTGAAGTTCCATCTTTTACGCATTTGAGACCAAATACGCAGATAGTTTATCTCCGGGGTTCGGTTCAGTACACTTATATTTATTACGAGGATGGCCAGGTTGATCTAATGAGCTATTCGATTAAGCGATTATCGGCATTACGTCCAAATCTACTGAGGGTTCATAAAGGGTACGCGGTTAATCCGGCCTATATTGTCAATATCCGGCATGAAAATCTACGCAATACCGATTTGACGGTACAGCTAAATAACAAACAGATCATCATACCCGTATCCCGTCGACAGGCCAAAGTGGTTATTACAGCCTTACGATTAACCTGGGCCAATTGATGCAATAGTTCGACTTTGTCGCTCTACTGCTGAGGATTCTCTCTTACTCTACTTGACTCTTTTCGTTCGGCGGTGAGCGAAAGGACTTTGTTTTTTACAGCTCAGCCATCAGCAGGATTTACGATCTATTTTTAGACAGACTTGCTTTTGCTTTAGCGATTCTCTAGTTCTTTCTTCGAAAAATAGCTATGTTTTTTCCCTAAAACTAGTGAATTTTAGGGCGGCTGATGGATTAGCGGTAAACGAATAGTTCGGTTACGTTCGTTTTATCCATCAGAAAAATCATGTATATCCGCTATTACTCTACTATGAAACACTTTCGCATTGTTATCCTCCTGATGTCGTTGATTGCCGGTCTTTTGAACTGCAAAAATGATGACGGCAATAACCCGGCCCCCACAGCTGCCTCCCAAACTGAGCTGTTGGTTTCTAATAAATGGCTGCTTCAGCGAGTAGCAACCAGCAATGACCAGACTATTGGCAAGAACCAGATGAATACAACGACACTCCTTCTTTTCGAGCTGGATATGCAGTTTTATGCCGACAATACCGTTAAAGCCATCAATCATTTAACGGGTCAGATTCCGAACGGTGGGACCTGGAAACTGGCTGCCGACAATAAGTCAATTGATGTGGACGTAACGGGTTTTAAAGGCAATTTCCCAATTCTGGAACTGAACCGGACTAAACTTACACTCCGCCAGCGGGCTCCAGTCAGTGGCGTACAATCGGACATTAATCTGGAATTCGCCCCCTCGCTGTGAGTTTTGTACCCATCAGCTTTGAAGATCAAATAAAGCTGTTTTAGAAATTCACAATTGGCGATAATTGAATTTATATCGTGTGTACCTTTGGCTGATCGATAAAGCTGATCCCAATAGAATCCATTCACAGCCAATAGAATATGCCAATTCTCCGATTTGAAACAGAGCCGGGTTTCTTTGTCACAGCCGACGCTGAAGGTGACTCCGCCAACCCGCCTGTTTTACTGCTGCATGGGGGTGGGCAAACACGCCATTCTTGGGGCGATACTGCACGCTTTCTGGCCGATGCCGGCTGGTATGCGATCGCTCTCGATGCACGCGGCCACGGTGATAGCGACTGGTCGACCGAGGGGCATTACGAGATTGACTACTTAGCCCGTGATTTACGGGCTGTGATTGCTCAACTCAACCAGAAACCTGCTCTGGTAGGTGCATCGATGGGTGGCATGACGGCACTTATCGCCGAAGGTGAACGGCCAGCCGATACTGACCCTATCTGTTCGGCCATTGTTCTCGTCGATATTGCTCCGCGCGCGGAGCAGAAGGGCATCGAGCGAATTTTTGCGTTTATGAGTCGCAACTTGAACGGCTTTGCCAGTCTGGACGAAGCTGCGGAAGCAGTAGCCTCCTATCTTCCCCATCGCCCCCGACCGTCGGATCATAGTCGCCTTGAGAAAAATCTTCGCTTTCGTCAGGGCAGGTATTATTGGCATTGGGACCCTAGCATGCTCAATTTATGGCGCCAGCATACGGGACCTGCTCACAATACCCGAAACGAAGAACGACTCTACCGGGCTGCCCACTCGTTGACGGTTCCGACGTTGATTGTGCGGGGTGGTATCAGTGATGTTGTGAGTGAAAAGGTGATGATCGAATTTTTAGATACAGTGCCTCATGTTCAGAGCGTCAGTGTAGCCGATGCCGGCCATATGGTTGCCGGAGACTCAAATCATGCATTTACGAAGGCCGTCATAAACTTTTTAACAAGTGAATTAGCGACTAAGTAATTGGCTTATTCAAAATGAAAAACGTCCCCCGTATCCTGACAGCCTGGACCATTTACGACTGGGCTAATTCGGTGCATTCACTGGTCATTGTATCCAGTATTTTTCCCGTTTATTTTTCGGCTACCGCCCTCAATGAGACTGGTGGCCCGATGATTGACTTTCTGGGGCTTTCGATCAAAAATTCGGTCCTCTTTTCATATACCGTCTCGGCGGCTTTCCTGTTTACGGCCCTGCTGTCGCCTGTTTGCTCGGCCATCGCCGATTATAGCGGACAGAAAAAAACGTTCATGAAGTTTTTTTGCTATACGGGGGCCATTAGTTGTAGCCTGCTCTATTTTTTCACTCAGGAAACGACCACGTTAGCCGTTATCTGCTTCTGGCTGAGCCTGATTGGCTGGAGTGGCAGTATTGTTTTTTACAACTCATACCTGCCCGACATCGCCACCGAAGACCAGTTCGATCGGGTGAGCGCCCGCGGTTTTTCGATGGGCTACATTGGCAGTGTTGCGCTGATGATCCTGAATCTGCTCGTAATCCTTAAACGCGACTGGTTTGGTAATATCTCCGAAGGTATGGCCTCCCGTATCGCTTTTCTGACGGTCGGGCTTTGGTGGATCGGTTTTGCGCAAATTCCGTTCAGTCGACTACCGGACGGAACAAGGAAGGTAAAAAAAGCGGGCAATTACATTCTGAACGGATTTAAAGAACTGCGCCACGTCTGGGCTGAACTTCAGGACCGACCGCTGGCCAAACGGTTTCTGATTTCTTTTTTTGTCTACAACATGGGCGTTCAGACGGTAATGTACGTAGCAACCATTTTCGGGAGCGACGAGCTTAAACTACCCGGCCAGAGCTTAATTATTACGATTTTGCTCATCCAGCTGGTTGCCATTCCCGGTGCCTATGGCTTCTCCCGATTATCGGAACGACTGGGAAACACTTACGCCCTGATGACGGCTGTAGTCATTTGGATCGCGATCTGTGCCTGTGCCTATTTCGTACAAACCGAATCCCAGTTTTTTGCCCTTGCTGCCGTTGTTGGGCTGGTTATGGGCGGTATTCAATCACTCTCACGTTCGACCTATTCTAAACTGATTCCGGCTTCGAACGATACCGCTTCCTATTTCAGCTTCTACGACGTAACCGAAAAATTATCCATCGTGTTTGGCACCCTGGTCTACGGTCTGATCGAGCAGGTAACGGGCAGTATGCGCAACAGTGTTCTGGCCCTGTTAGTCCTGTTCGTGATCGGGTTTGTACTTTTAATGCGAATTCCATCACAAAAAATTTACGGTGTACGTTTGGAGAACGCAGAAGTTTTGTAAGTTTGCAGCCCCGGAAGCAAGTAATAAGTCGTTAGCCGGGGCTTACTCATTCATAAAGGAGGTTAGCTCAGTTGGTTCAGAGCGCTGCTTTGACAGAGCAGAGGTCAGCGGTTCGAGCCCGCTACTTCCTACAAAGAGGGCTGGTCACGTAAATTCGTGACCAGCCCTTCTTTTTTATCACTGGCTTACCTATTGGCTCCGTTTTCTACATCGATTGAACGGATTGCCCTCGCCAACAACATACTGCTGCAAATCAGCACGGGCAGCAAGGTTTCCTACTTATCACAGTTTTTCACTGGTGATTCCTTTGTCTACAACCGTTAATTATGTTCAAATAGTCACCTGTTGTTCTGTCAAACTCTCCTCTTATACATCGTCGGTAACGGATTACTAGCTACCCAACTATATTTGTGAAGGGAGCTAGCTGTTTCTGAGCATATCGCAAAATCGTACTGTATGAATAGGCATGCGCTGCTAACAGCGAACATCCTTTCAAGTTTCCATTGATGCGGCAAATCAGGTTCAGTAGTGCTTTCTGATAATACCTAGTACCTGCATCCCGGCTACCCAGATACCTATGGATGGCGATCCTAATCAAGTATAGTTTAAAAATCACTTACAACGATGAATGTGTTCTACAAACAGGTATTTATCCCATTACTGGTATTATTACTCGCAACAAATCTCATTAGCCATGCCCAAACCCGCATCAAGGACATCAGGCCAGGAGCCAGCTCGTCTTCTCCTGAACAACTGACCAGTATTAACGGTACTTTGTATTTTGTCGCCAACGATGGTATCCATGGCAAAGAACTCTGGAAATCGGACGGCACGGAGCAGGGCACGGTTCTGGTTAAAGACATTACTTCAGGTGTAGAAGACGGACAGGTTCAACATCTGACGAATGTAAATGGGATATTATTTTTCAGCGCTAAAATTATCAGCGCGTTCGGGCCGGCAAATGAGCTTTATAAATCGGATGGGACAGCCGATGGCACAGTCGAATTGTTAGACGGACAAGGCAATAAAGCTGAAAGTAAAAATCCAGACAATCTGACGAATCTGGGCGGTATTCTCTACTACACCAATACCCTTTCACTGGGTGGCTATAGCTACACCAATCTCTTGAAATCCAATGGAACCAATGCGCCTGGTACTGGACGAATTACATACCTACCCAGTGAACCACCTAACTTTTTTAAAATCTCGCAATTAACAGTTCTGAACGGTATCCTTTATTTCACCTATGGCGGAGCTCTCTGGCAATCAGATGGTTCACTAGTGGGAACTGTTAAAGTAAAAACTATTGCGCCGGGTCCCGGAAACATCGAAATCCAGAATATGATTAACGTCAACAATACACTGTTCTTTACGGCCGACGATGGTCAAAGTTCAGGGGTAAGAAGGCTATGGAAATCGGATGGCACTGCCAACGGTACGGTAAAACTCAAAGACGGGATCGGAAATCCGGCCGAAGCCCCAAACCCTGCCAACCTCACCAATGTCAACGGGACCTTGTACTATACAAGCTCAATAGCAAAAGGGGGCTATGGCTACTGGGGACTCTTCAAATCCGATGGTACGGATTCTCCCGGAACCAGCTTTGTGGGGACTTTTATTAAATCAACGGCAGACACGCCACTCATCGATACGAATATTCCCTATGATGCGACCGCAAATCAGGCTGCTTCTCCTTCCAGTCTTATCGACGTGGGAGGAACACTCTACTTCGTTTTTGCCGGTAATCTCTGGAAATCGAACGGTACTTCGGCGGGTACGATAAAAGTAGCGAACGCTGTTAACCCGAGTTTGCTGACAAATGTCAACGGAACCCTTTATTTTCTAAGCGGGCCAGGTTCAATTTATAAAACAGATCCGTCGGCCAATTCAGCAGTAGCTGTTTTTACATCGTCAGACCCTACTTATAACCTGACGAATGTAAACGGAACCCTTTTCTTTACCCATGCCGATCCTGCAACAACGGGTGTAGAACTTTATAAGCTGGATTCGGCCTCTCCCCCGTCTGACTTTTCAATTACAGGTGTAACGAATGTGAACTGCTCCGAACTGACGGCTGGTCTGCGTTCACTGACATTCACCCCGACCTATGCCGGTATCAATGGTCAACCTATAAGCTTTTCGGTGGTTAATGAACTATCGCCTACACTTAGCGCAGGGCCTTATACCCTTAGCTTGTATACCGACAATCCAGTCATTACCTTAAAAGCGACCCAGACTGGAACGGCTTCAGAAGTCAGCTATGTGTACAACTGGCTGGCTGCCTGCGAGTCAAATCCTCCACCTTCCGCAGACTTTGCCATTACGGGGGTAACATCCGTCAATTGTGCTACCGTATCAGCTGGTCTGCGTTCGCTGACATTCACCCCGACCTATGCCGGTATCAATGGTCAGCCCATAAGCTTCTCAGTCGTTAATGAACTATTGCCAACCTTCAACTCCGGGCCCTATACGCTTAACCTGTATACCGACAACCCGGTCATTACGTTAAAGGCGACTCAGGCTGGAACGGCTACCGAAGCCAGTTACGTCTACAACTGGTTGGCGGCCTGCGGACAGGGAGCACGAATTGGAGACGAATCTATTTCTGCACTTCAGGTAAAGCTGCTGGGAAATCCAGTGCATAATGCTGTTGATGTTGAGGTAACCAGTGCTGAAGGATCTCATTTAAACCTATCGTTGACCGATATGCAGGGGAATCTGATTGGATATAACAAGACCGAACAGGCTCATGTGACCGAGCGGTTTCGCTTTTCGGTATCCGATCAATCGGCTGGTGTCTTACTGCTACGGGTTAGTACCAATCGTGAAACAAAAACGGTGCGAATCGTAAAAACAAATTGACATGCTAACAGGAAAATACGTGAGAGGCCCGAAAATTGAGGTGATTTTTGGGCCTCTCACGTATTTTTTTCGGGAACCCAGTTGGCCGCACTTTCATAATGGGCAACTCAGTTCGGTATTTTTTCTCTTGTATGCTCGCGGACAACCACCCGTTCTATTTTTCCAACCAGAAATATGTAGGAACAAGCGCCTACTAATCCTAAGGCACCGATAAAGACAAGAGCGGGTTTAAAATTGCCCCCTTTTGCGAGATAACCAATAACGATCGGAACCACGATAGACGCCAGATTTCCCATGAAATTAAAGACGCCACCCGTCAAGCCTATTAAGTGTTTCGGTGACAGGATTGACACAAATACCCACGAAATCAAGGCCATACCAGACCCAAAGAATGCCAGTGCCATGAAGAAAATGATCATGGCGGTATCGTTGGTATAATTGGCTCCGATAATGCTTATCGACAGAAGTAGTCCGGCAATGATTGGAGCCTTTCGGGCGACACTGACCGAGGTTCCGGTTTTAACTAAATAATCGGATACAAATCCAGACAGGAGTAAACCGGCGCAGGCAGCCAGAAACGGTACGGATGCCAGATACCCGGATTTAATGAAGTCCAGACCCCGATACTGCACCAGATACGTGGGGAACCAGGTCAGAAAAAACCAGAGTGTGGCATTAACGGCAAACTGCCCAATATAAACACCCCATAAGGTTCGGCTGGAAAAGACCTGACGCAAATTTGCCCAACTCCACACGGTCTGTGATGTTCCGGACTTCTTCCCCCTGAACAGTCCACCCCCTTCTTCAATATACGCTAATTCAGCCTCATTGACGCCCGAATGCTTTAGTGGGTCACGGTAGAACAGATACCAGATCACTCCCCACACGATACCGACCATGCCGGTGCCAATAAACAAACCTTTCCAGCCCGCATACGCTTGAACGGTCACGAGAACTGGGGTCAGAAATGCCAGTCCGATGAACTGCCCGGAAACATACATGGAAATGGCCGACGCCCGTTCATGATCGGGGAACCAGCTTGTTACGATCCGGTTGTTGATGGGATACGATGGTGCCTCAAATGCACCGGTTGCCAGCCGAAGCGAGAACAAACTGGCGAAACCTTTGACAAAGCCCTGGCACAATGTTGCTATTGACCAGGTAATCAGGCAGAAAGCATAGAGTACACGAGGGCCAAAACGGTCAGCAACCAGTCCGCCGGGAATCTGCAGCAACGCATAGGTCCACCCGAATGCCGAAAAAACATACCCTAACTGCTCGGGAGCCAGTTGTAAATCTTTGCTTAACGCAGAAGCGGCTACCGAGAGGTTACTCCGATCCAGGTAATTGATCACAACATTGACGAATACGAGCGCCAGCATCCCGTAACGTGCCCGTGTTTTAGGGAAGGATATACCTTGCTGTTTCATTGGTTTGAACGGTTGGTTTAGGTACGTTTATGCAAATTCAGGACTGGCGGGCAGACATGACAAAAGCAAATTCACATGCAAATGAAGAGAGTTATTGGCTGATCGAACACATGCGCTATTTAGCCGTCCAGCCTCCATCGACCGTGATCATGGAGCCAACCATGTATGTCGCGGCATCACTGGCCAGGAAGATGGCAGCTCCCTGAATTTCACGCAAAAGTCCCCAGCGACCAAGCGCAGTGGCACCTACAACAAAATTCTTGGCTTCGTCAGTATGGGCAATGGGTTCATTCATTTCGGTCAGGAAAGGGCCGGGACAGATAGCATTTACGTTGATATTGAACGGGCACAATTCTAAAGCAAGTGCGCGGGTCATTTGCACAACGGCACCTTTGCTTGCGGTGTAGGGCGTTCGGTTGGCAAGCCCGACCAGGCCGAGTGTGCTGGCCAGATTGATGATTTTACCACTCCCCTGCTGCTTCATGTAAGGTGTCACAGCTCTGGAGCAAAGCCAGGTGCCATTGACATTAATCTGCATCACTTTTGAAAAATCTTCCGGGGTTACTTCATCGATTGCACCCCGGATATTGATACCAGCACTGTTGATCAGAATATCGATTTTTCCGAACGCGTCAGCGGCTGCTTTCGCCATCCCTACCGTCTGGTCAACATCCGTAATGTCGGCCCTGTATGCGATGGCATTGATGCCGAAATCGCTCACTAGCTGACTGGCTGCATCAATTCCCTCCTGCGCATTTCGATTAACTACCATGATGCTGGCTCCTGCCGACGCTAATCCAGCGGCCATGGCCAGACCAAGCCCTTTGGAGCCTCCCGTAATAATGGCCGATTTCCCACTCAGGTCAAATTGTTTTATTCCTGGAAGTACTTCTTTACTCATCTGGTTGATTCAGGTTGTTTGTATAGCAGAAATGTCTCGCCGATGCGCCCGATTGGCTGATCATTGAGGCTAATTTTTTATTTAAGTCCAATATGATCCTTGCTGTAGGAAAGACAGGCAACAATATTCCCCTCTTCGGCCGCAAGCCGGTTATCAGCCGATAATTGCGAGATTCTTGGCAGGGCCGTTTTGGGCTTGTGCTCCCGGACCATGCGAAGCGTTCGGGCCAGATCGGAACCCGGCACGTTGTCAAACGTAGCCCAGTAATCCGGTTTCAGGCAGGGGATTTCCAGCGGATCACGGGTGATCATTTCCAGGTTGAAGGTGACGGCCGGATTGTGTTTTTTACAGAGTTCAATGATCGTTGGCAAGTTCAGGAGACCCTGTCCCAATGGTACTTCTGAAAGTAGGAAACCATCGGCATATTCTTCTACGGCCATATCTTTCACGTGCGTCGTAAACACATACGGCACCAGCGTCTGAATGACTTCCATCGGGTCTTCAAGCAGGGCAATGCTGTTGCCAAAATCCAGCGTAACGCCTATCCACTCGCTGTTCATCTGCTTGATGAGTGCCACCAGCTCTTTAGCACGCCAGTCTTTGTGATTTTCGACACCGAGTTTGACTTTGTGCTTCCGAAGAACCGGCTCAGACAGTTGCAGGGAAACCAGCGCATTCTTTCTTAACTCCTGAAATGCCTCGGCCGAATGGTATGTTTCATAGCGTCGACCCGATGAACAGACTGTACGTAAAATTTGCGCACCGGCTTCTTTCGCATTGACAACTTCCTGCTCAAATTTTGCGACATCGCCCGGCTTTTTGGGTAAAGCAATCGATCCTTCCAGATACAGGCCAAGCTTCTCCCGCTTTTCGCGGACTTTTTTGGCAAACTCTGCCGACCAGTCGTTAACCACAACCTGCGCTCCTCCTGCTCCAATTTCATGACAATGATCGAGCAGGTCCAGCGCATTCGCGAAGCCGGGATAGGCACTGCTGGGTGTTTTGGGGTTCCAGCGACTGGCGTAGGAGTGAACGACAATACCCATGCCGGTCGTCTTGAAAAAATCGGGCATCTGGGGCATCGAAAGAGCCACTGCTCCGACACCAGCCTTTTGCAAAAATTCGCGTCTATACATCAGATTACAAAATGGAATATTGTGAACAGTCTTTAGTAAGCAGTTTCAGCAGGCAGCAGGCAGTCTTCAGTGGGCAGTTTGCAGCGAGCGGTTGACGGCCCACTAAGGCCTGTATACTGCCTACTGGAGTCCGCCCACTGCACACTTATTTCCCGTTGGCAGAACTGGCTTCAAGCACATACTTATTGAGTTCTTTAGCCGTCCAGGGAACAACTCGACCCTGTGAGGTAACGCGCGTCATACCCACAACCCGTTTGCCAATTGGTCCTGCCTGATTTCCCCATTCGTTTCGGATATAGGTCAGGATGGCGGTTATAGCCCCATCGTCCATCGTCGAATGTGCGGGCATAACGGGAAGTACATCCGGAACATCATACACTTTACCAGCCACATCTACCGGCCCTTCCATGCCGTGTAAGATGATCAGTGACAGGCGTTTCTCATCGCCCAATACCCAATCAGACCCAATCAATGGGGGAGCAAATCGGTTTAAGCCCGCGCCATCTGTCCCATGACAGCCCGCGCATGTGCTCAGGTAATGCTGCCTTCCCAGTGCAAATTGTTTCTGTTCTTCATCGCTTAACAGGCTCTTCTTCACCGAAGCCGTTTTAGCAGCAACATGACCCGGCCACTCGAACATGGCCGACAAGGCACTAAGGCGTGATGGGTCAATACCCGAATTGGCAGCTGTCAGGATTGCGGGTGCCGAAGCCAGCTTTACCGGTTTCAGCTTACCAGCCGAACCTGCTATCGACATGCCAGTAAGTACCGTTTTATCCTGCCAGCTCAGCGATCCTTTTTTAGCATTTAGTCCCGCCAATAGTGCCGTGAGTTCAGCCGTGTTTCGCTTCCGAACGACTGATGTAGTCAGCATTTCCAGAAAAATTTCCTTCGATGGACTCTGCGTCTGCCATTGAGGAGATTTCAGCAGGTTTTGTAAAAAGGCAAATTCCTGATTGGGCAGACTACTGATAACGGCATCCCGTATCAAAGCTGTTTCACCGTACCGGTCAACAATACTCGCCAGCAACGGGTGAGCTGTTTTGGGGTCGAGTGCCCTGGCCGATAATGCCATCTGTAGAATTTGTTCAATCGGTGCTTTCTCCCACTGACTTAGCAGTTGCTTACCCAGTTTTTCCTGAATGATTTTATCAGCTTTTGCAAAAGGCTCCAGTAGCCGCAAAGCGGTTGTACTAACGAGTGGGTCCGAATCAGAAACCAGTGGCAACAGTAGATCGGGGCTGCTCAGTTTCAGCCCGTCCAGCGTCCATAAAACCTGAAAACGGCCCAGATTCGATGCTCCCTGCCGCGCAACACTGGTTAATGCCTCTCGTACGCTTTTGTCGTTGCGTTCAACCAGCAGTCGTTGGGCCATATCCCGATACCAACCATCGGGGTTCGAGAGCTGAGCAACCAGGTCGGTGGGTGACGCTGTAGACAATTTCGCTGGTTTTGAGGAAGTCCAGTTCTCAGGAACGATTCGCCAGATTCGCCCACTATGAACGGGCTGAATCAAATGACGAGCCAGCGTCTGTTCTTTCAGGTATGGGGTTACGTAGGCTCCATGCTGAATAAGTCCCCGGTACATATCGGCCACATACAAAGCACCATCCGGTCCGGTAGCGAGGTTTACCGGCCGAAACCGCTCATCGGTTGATGCCAGAAACTCTTTCCCCGGATGCGGGTCGTGGGCACTGATTAACAAGCCTTTATCTTCAACAATATTTCGTTTGATCAGATTACCGGCGGGTTCGCAGACGAACACATTGCCGTAAAATGCAGTCGGCAGAGCTTTGCCGCGATAAAAAAGGGGGGAACAGGCAGCCGTAAATTCCTGCAAACGTCCTTCTTTATCCAAGGTTCCGGGTATGTAGCCGCGATTAACGGCTGGTGTTGGCCGAATTGGATAGACTCGACGGTCGATCGTCAATCCATAATCGATACCGGTCGTCGGCGTATGGTTTTTATTCCTGGACAAGTAATTTGGGGGAACCAGATCGGCGTGTAGCTGCGACCAGTTGTAGTTGTAATACAGTCGGCCTCTGTCATCATGGCTCATGCCCCACTGGCCACGAAATTCCGTCGAATCTCGCTGTAGTTTTCCATCCATCAGCCGATAGCGAAAGCGGGATTTGGCGTTGTAATACCAGTTATCCATGCTGCGCCAGAGCCCATTTCCCGAATGTTCGGGCAGGCCACCCCCGGCATAATCTTTATCGATCAGAGTTTTTGTATCTGCCTTCAGATCACCATTCAGATCTTTGGTCATCCATAAGGCTTTGTTTTCAACGACCAGCGCCCCTCCCGGAACTAAAGCTAAAGCCCTGGGCATGATCAGACTATCGAGGTATACTTTGCTGACATCCATCTGGCCGTCGCCGTTGGTATCTTCAAGAACCGTTATGCGGCCGGTTGGCTTATTTTCGTCTTCACCGTCTATAGTGGTCATAAAACCACGCATTTCTACCACCCAGAGCCTGCCATCTTCATCAAAGGTCATCACCACTGGCGACTGAACCAGTGGCTCAGCCGCAACAAGCTGAATTTTCAGGCCTGGTTCGAGCTGAAAGGTAGTCAGTTCTTCCGCTGGCGTTCGTGCCGGTGACGGTTCGTCGCCCAACAGGCTTCCAAGCTTCGAGGTAAAGCTTACGAGACAAATAAGGCCAGCACCCAGCAACGAGATATAATAAGCAGGCTTAACCATGCAATAAAGACGACATTACAAGTTTTCAAAAACGTTCGTTACACTAGCAATCACTAGGTACATAAAGCTTATAGGGCTTAACAAATACTTCAACTGTTTCTATAAATTT
Organism: Spirosoma aureum; assembly: GCF_011604685.1. Classification (NCBI taxonomy): domain Bacteria; kingdom Pseudomonadati; phylum Bacteroidota; class Cytophagia; order Cytophagales; family Cytophagaceae; genus Spirosoma; species Spirosoma aureum. The sequence goes on from NZ_CP050063.1 coordinate 5,094,026, forward strand.
TACTACTGATTAGTTCATCAAACGAATAGTCATCCTTCTTTGATCAAGAAGAGTAGACACGAATCCATCTGGCTTTTACCCAGTAATTGGGTGATTATGGGATTTAGAGGCAGCTAAGTGGTCAAAGTGTGCTCGATTAACCAGTTACCTCAATGAGCATTGTTGTTCAATTACAAAGGATTAGTTAATCATGTCGAATCGATTTACAAACCAGACAGCCATCGTTACGGGTGGGGCCGAGGGCATAGGTAAAGGCATTGCCAAACGGCTTGCTTCTGAAGGGGCAACCGTCATTTTGTTCGATAAAAACGCGGCTTTACTGGAACGTACGGTCGATGAATATACCGGACAGGGGTATAAGGTTAGCGGGCACGCTGTCGATATTTCCCAGGAAAATGCCGTTGCCAAAGCGGTTCGAACTGTCGGTGAAACGTTTGGTCAACTCCACATCATGATTAACTCTGCCGGTATTGTGGGGCCGACGAATACCAAAATTATCGACTATGACGTAGTTGAGTATGACAAGGTCTACAGCATTAATTTGCGGGGCGCTTTTCTGATGACCAAATATGCGCTGAAAGTCATGGAAACAGCCAATTATGGCCGGATTCTGCACATGGCTTCTATTGCAGGCAAGGAAGGAAATCCGTTGATGGCGGGTTATTCGTCCATGAAAGCCGGATTGATCGGGCTGGTTAAAGGAGTCGGTAAAGAATACGCCGAAACAGGAATTACCGTCAACGGGCTGGCTCCGGCTGTAATCAGGACGGCCATGAACGAGAACACAGCCCCGGAACAATTGGCTTACATGACGGCAAAAATCCCAATGAAACGTCTGGGAACTGTCGATGAGGTAGCTTCTCTGGCAGCCTGGGTCGTCTCCAGAGAAGCCAGTTTTACCACCGGGTTTATTTTCGATCTTTCGGGTGGTCGGGCTACGTATTAAACCTTTCCTGTCAGAGCGGGGTGCGGTGCCACGGTTTATAACCGTGGCACCGCACCCCACGGCACAAGTAGGCACAAGGGAGCTTATTCAGCTACCTCAACGTTTAATTTATAGCGTCCCTGGGCACCCGAATAAGCCGGATCGAAGCTAGCTGTTAACGATGAACCATAGGCTCGGCCGGAGTCAAGGATACGGAGCTTCAATGGTTTACGGTCAGTGCCATAGCGTGCCGTAACGGTATATTTCCCTAACGGCACATCATCGATATACATCCGATCGGGTTTTGCCGTAAGCGCTTTTCCGTTCTTCCCATCCATCAAGGGACCTACGGGCTGTAGTGTCAACTCGACGGCCTCCGTGTCAATTCCCAGGCCAACCACTTCAATTTGTCCGCCATAGTACCCCACATCCCCAAATTCTCCGGTGCGTTCACCGGCAATTTTCAAACTTAGATTACGAACGGCACCCTCCGTCCCCGAAAAAGCCACATCGGTTTCTGAATGAAGATCAAGCACATACCTTTTATTGTCGAACTTAATCTCGGTTGTTCCCCGAATGTACCAGGAGCCGGGCGTCAATTCGAGTTTGTAGCGCCCGGACGCGTCGGTTCGGCCCAGGATATTGTGATTGTAAAACTGGGTGTTGTTGACGACTATACTGGCATTCGCAATGGGATTGCCCTGCGTATCGACCACCCGGCCACTGACAAAACCCTGTTGTGGCGTTAGATTATCGTTCCCGGCAATTTCTTTTTTACAGGCAGTACCGATCAAAGCAAGGGTGGTTATCAGCAGGAATATTCGTGTTTTCATGAGCATTGACTAGCTTGTTTACAGACTAACCGGCGGAGCATTTGCTCCAGTCCGACGAGACAAAACTGTTTTTTTGTTGCTCTGTAAACCAGCCAATTCATTTTGAAGTGATGAATAATAGAGCCCAATCGAATAAAAAGTCCCATGAAACTGCACCTCAGCTTGTCACAAACAGGCAGGATTTTCGCTACGCTGGCAGAAAATAAGTGTCTTTTTTTTCCTGCTTTTCCAACCAGCACCAAACCACCTGACTCTATAGTATAGTTGAAACGTAGTCTCTCACTAAATTAAAACATCTATGACTATGCTAAAAGCAACGCGGCATTTTCTTCTTGCAGTACTAGTTTGCCTGTGCTCGTTTAGCTGTACCACAACCCCTGTTGATACTGACAATCCATCCTCATCGGCCGGTTTGCAGGCGATGCGAGCAAGTTTTGGTTCATTAGCTGGCGAATGGGTACTGACTAATTATAAAAACCAACCACTGGCCCCTACTTTACAAAATCGGGCAACCCTCGTACTTAAGAAACAGACAGATGAGACCCTGGAAGCGGGTGGTCGTAGTTTTGTCAACTATTATGGTGGTTCCTTTAGTCTGGACGAGTCGAAAGGTCTGGTCATCTCCACAGACGGCCTGATTTCGACCAAGATGGCGGGTTCAGCCGAAGACATGCAGGCTGAAACGACTTACTATAACAATCTGGGAAAAGCCATCTATTTTGAACTAGCCAATACTGGCCAGCTTCTGTTGTACACTGGGCCCAAGGGTGACGCCAGCACCGAAGTGCTCTATTTCAGTAAGAAGTAACACATGCCGGGCGTACAAAGACAGAGACCTTTTCCTGGAAATAGGGCCTCTGTCTTTATGCGCCCGGCTTAATTTTGTCAAATCATACTTACCGATTCGCTCATTTCTTTTGCGCCGGTTTTTCCAGGTTCTTCATTACTCTAAACTTCACAATTCTGGCAATCAGGTTTAAGGGCATCGGTTTGTCAAGCGGGAATTGGACCGATCCTTTCGCCCCTTTATACAGAGCAAGTTCTTCTTTGAATGCCTCAATGCCTGTTGGTGTCGGATAAAGGCCAATGTGATTTTTAAAGGCGGCAAAGTGAATCAGGTTCCCGTTCAGCGTGTAAGTCGGCATGGCATACTTGATCGTTTCTTCGGCTTCCGGTGCTGCGTTTTTTATTGTCTCACGAATTTGTTCCAGGCTTTTTTGAATATCGGCTGGAAATCCTGCGATATACTCGTCAATGTTGCTGGGCTTTTCGGTTGTCATACGGTTCTATCGTTTCGTGCAATTTTTACATCCACTGGGCAATAATGAACTGATTCTGCTTTTCCGGTCAATGCGGCTCCGGGTGTTCCAGCACAATGGTCGCGGGTTCCGTACGTGCCCCTTTAAGCTTGCGTGCCCGATCATAAGCACGAAAAACAAACGGCACGATGTCCGTCCCATCGGTTGAGGGGAAAAAGCCGGTCTGGCTATTTAGCGCATTGGTAAATAACACGACAGTCAGGTTGCCAGGCAATTTCATCCAGGTAGTTCGCAAACCAAAATAAGGAACTTTGCTGTCATAATACCACCATCCATCATGGTAAGCCAGATCGCCCAGTGTAGTAGACGCCCGAAAACAGCCTAAATTATTCAGCAACAGCGTATCTTTATACGCAGTCGGTAATACGGATTGGTCGGAGGATGACAGTACACTCGCATAGAGCTTACCCGCTTCCTGAGGTGTCAGATACCAGCCATAAGCGCCCAGTGTATTATAAAAACTTCCGGGGTCCCAGCCTTTCCGGCCCGAATACGGATAGTCGTAATTATAGGTAGGTCCACTCACGGGCTGACTGGGCTGAATATCGGTCAGCCCGATTTTTTCAAAGATATTTTTTTGGACAAACGTAAGATAAAGCTGCTGCGTCCGTCGATCATCGGTATCGTCGTTCCCCGTAAAGACATAGCCCGTTAAAGCCGGAATCAGTAGTCTGAACAGGCCAACATTGGCGTTCTGATAACAATACTGCCCACGATTAGTGGTCTTGACCCCCTTGGCAATCAATTGTTTTAAACCCGAATAAATATTTTCCGTATAACTACCATTGCGACAATCTCCCCCAAGGCCAATGATACCACTCCGGTGGTTGAACAACTCACGAAACGTGATCTGGTCTATGTTCTCCCCTTTTGGCCAGGATTGCGGGAGGTATTTACCAATTTTATCGGTCGTTTTAATGCCTTTCTGAGCGGCCAACTGCGTAAAAGCCATGGCCGTAATTGTTTTGCTCATGCTGGCTATGTGCATTTTCGTATCGATCGAATAGGGCTTCTCACCCTGAGCATCGACGGTTCGGGATTTTAAACCACCATTACCCGATGCTTTGAATTCGTTGCCTTCGTAGATAACGAAGCCATACCCCAGATTCCGGTTCTGGAGCGAATCGGTTAAGGTACGTGCAAACAAGTCGGTCAGTAAGACAGGGGTCGGTACGGGGTCAGCATTCCGCTTACAGCCATAAGCAACCAGCACGATTAAAATCATGCTGATGAAAACGCGGGGCAATAAATAGTACACTCTCATTGCGTTTCAGATATGTTTCGATACACCACCCGTGTTTTCAGAAACGACTCTATTTTGGCAGGAAAACATTCACAGCCGGATGCATTGTGTAGAGTCGGTATTTCTGGCCGTCATTAACTAGAATACCGCTCGATTTGTTGCCGCCAACAAGTGGGTTCCCCGAATATTTCTTCCAGTGAATCAGATCTTTCGACACTGCCACATTAGTCGTCCATTCATGCCAGTCCGCAAACGCCGATGCATGGTAATAGGCGTAATACAATCCTTTGTGTCGAATTACCTGGTTCATGGCAACCGCATATCGGTCATAGTCGCCGGGGCCTTTCGACAATACGGGTTCATCCTGCACATTCGTCCATACCTTCAGATCCTTTGACGTGGCCAGCCAAACTGCCTGATCTTTCCGTTCGTAAAACAGGTACCACACATCGCCTTCCTTCCAGGCCGTTGGGGTTCCATAGGGGCCTTTACTCAGCGGCTGTCCATTGGTGTATCGAATGTTGATCGGTCCTTGCTCTTTCCAGTTGATACGGTCAGTTGATGTCAGTAGATGCGCAATATCATCCTTACCTTCGGCAAACATATAGTATGTTTCACCAGCTTTGACCACCATCATATCTTCTACCCAATCTGACTTAAATATTGGGTTATTCTTCGATCGCACCCAGGTCAGCCCATCCGGCGAAGTTGCATAGCCAAGGTATTTCGTTTTATCGCCACTTTCCCGGTAGCCCGTATACCACAAATGATAGGTATCCCCCTCATGCAGAATATACCCGCGTTCACGAATTTTCAGATCCCAGGTATCTTCGCCCGTACCCGCAAAAACCGGATTGTTTTTATACGGTGTAAATGAAACAAGCTCTGCCGGAAACTCGTCATCGGTATGCAAGCTGGATTGATTCTGGTCAGAAGCTATCCACGCACAGAACAGGAATACCGAAAAAAGCAGGAGTATCAGTCTGGTGTCAGGTAGTCGTTTTCGCATTAGTTGTTGCGCATTTATCGGTTCAGGTTCAGATAAAGTTCTTCTACTTTCTGACGCGCCCAGGGCGTTTTGCGCAAAAAAGTCAGGCTGGATTTAACACTTGGATTGTCGGTAAAGCAGCGGATGGCAATCCGGTCGCCCAGCCGCTGCCAGCCATAATAATCCACCAGTTCATTGAGGATTGTTTCGAGCGTTTTGCCGTGCAACGGGTTGTTGGGCTGGGTGTCTTGCATACTTGTTCGATTGATGATGGTCTTGGTGTCTTTAGTGGGCAGTCAACAGCATATTCGTCAGACATTGTCAATAAATTGCCAGCTCAGGACGGCCTGTTTTGCTCATGGCAAGTTATTGATTTTAGGCTTAGAAACGGTAGTGAATGTGCTTATCTTAGTTTCATGACACCCGACCAATTCACAGTTAACGTAAAATCCTGAATCACGCTTTTATTCGTGAACTATATTTGAGACTTCCAATCAATAATCAACGTAATTCATGGAGTATAGGCAATTAGGGGCTTCTGGTTTAAGAGTACCCGTTTTAAGCTTTGGCACTGGCACGTTTGGGGGCGGTACTAAATTTTTCAAAGCCTGGGGCAGCACGCAGGTCGACGAGGCCAGCCGAATGGTCAATCTCTGCCTCGATGCTGGCGTGAACCTGTTCGATACCGCCGATGTCTATTCCAGAGGTATATCAGAGGAAATTCTGGGAAAAGCCCTCACGGGTCTGCGCGACAAAGTGATTATTTCGACCAAGGCAACGTTCCCGATGAGCGCCGAAACGAATAACATGGGTTCGTCACGCTACCATCTTATCAAATCCTGTGAAGACAGCCTTCGTCGCTTAAACACCGATCACATCGATATCTTCCACATGCATGGCTTCGACGGACTCACTCCGGTTGAAGAAACGCTGCATACACTAAATGGTCTGGTTCAAAGTGGAAAAGTGCGCTACATTGCCTGCTCTAATTTTTCGGGCTGGCATTTGATGAAGTCGCTGGCAATATCCGAAAAATATGGCTGGGCACGCTATATAGGCCATCAGGCTTACTATTCGCTCGTCAGTCGCGAGTATGAATGGGAATTGATGCCACTAGCCCTGGATCAGAACGTGGGTACGCTGGTCTGGAGTCCCCTATCGGCCGGTCGGTTAAGCGGTAAATACCGCCGGAATCAGCCAATACCCGAAGATGCCCGAATTGCTCAGGGTGGTGGCGAAGGTCCTCCTATTCCAGACGATTTTTTTTACGGAATCATTGATATGCTGGACGAAATTGCAGCCGAAACCGAAAAATCGGTAACGCAGGTAGCCTTGAACTGGCTCTTGCAGCGCCCTACGGTTTCAACCCTGGTTGTCGGTGCCCGCAATGAGGAACAACTGATCCAGAATCTGGGAGCAATCGGCTGGCATTTAACGAAAGAGCAGGTTGCCCGGCTCGATGCAGCCAGCCACCGGGACCCTATTTATCCCTACTGGCACCAACGTGCCGTATCCTCGCAAATTAATCCGCCACCTGTCTGGTAAATTCAGTAGGCAGTTCCCAGTCTTCAGTTGGCACTGCTAACTGCCTACTGCTAACTATAAAAAAACATGCCGGTTGTTTATAAAAAACGTTTGGGCATATTCCGCGATCCAGCGGTTCAAAAGGAGTTGCAAACGTTAGATCCAGTCCGCGATCACCAGCGCATGGTTCATCTGCTGACGGCCTATGAATTTCCGTTCGACATTACCCGCGCGCTCGAACTGGCGCTTTTTCATACCTACGCCAGTCCACGCGTGTCGGGCTTGCTGGCTCGCACGGGCGAATTCGAGCGTCATGGACAAAAACGGTACGACGACACGAGTCGCCTGATTTCAGAATTTATGGAGTCGGGTTATGCGAGTGAAAAAGGGCAACGAGCCATTGCCCACATGAATCTGATTCATGGGCATTACCGCATCGACAACGCGGACTTTTTGTTTGTGCTGGCCACGTTTGTTTTTTATCCGATTGACTGGCTCAATCAATATGGCTGGCGAAAACTAACCACCACGGAGGAACTGGCTCTGTTTTACTTTTTCCGGGAAGTTGGCCGTCAGATGAATCTCAGTAACTTGCCCGAAACACCAGCCGAGATGAGGGCGTTTACCGATGCCTACGAAGCGCAGTACTTTCGATACACGGAAAGTAACCGACGGATTGCCGACTCGACCGTAAAGATTGTGCAGGGCTGGTTTCCAGGTTTTTTACATGCCCTGGTACAGCCAACGTTTGCCGCTTTGATTAACGACAAATTGCGGCTGGCTTTTGGCTATAAACTCCCCCCTGGCTGGTTTACCGGCTTAATCAGGGGGGCTTTATGGGTTCGCAAATTGCCCTTACGATGGATTACGTTCAAACCTTACCCATCGCTGATCGAGAAAACGTCGTTTCGCTACTACCCCGCTGGACCACCAGAGATTGAAGCCGTCGGACCAGAGGAGATTATCAGGAAAATCAAGTAATGTAGTCGTTTCATCGTAATCGCCGGATCATGCTATTTTTCGAGATACACGGTATCTATTATTTATAAACGGCTTCGTTTCTTTGCTGAAAGCTTTGCTTTATATGCTCTCGTTACAACACGAAATTTTTCTGGAAGTCGCCCGCCTGCTTAGCTTTACCAAAGCCAGTCAGATCTTATTTTTGAGCCAATCAGCCATTAGTAAACACATAAAAGCCCTGGAAGCGTTTTATAAAACGGCATTATTCGAACGCCATGGCAATACCATCAGCCTAACGCAGGCAGGTCAGCTATTATACCAGAAAGGACTGGAAGCCAGTCAGTTAAAAACCGAATTACACCAGCAACTACAGCAACTCAGTGCCAGTTTTTTACCCACAACCCGGCTGGCGGTAGGGTCAAGCACTACCATTAGTCTGTATGTATTGCCTCCCGTTCTGTCGGCCTATCTGCGTCAGCATCCCAACATGCAGATTCAGGTGCTGAACCGCAACTCAAGCAATATCCAGAAAGCATTGCTCGATCATGAAATCGATGTAGGCATCGTTGAAACCTTAACACAGGTTAACACGCTGACATACATACCTTTTATCACCGATCAGGTGCTGGCAGTCTGCTCCCGAAACAGCCCACTTCGTAACCGAACACTACGCATTGACGAAATTCCTCAACTTCCTTTAGCCCTTCGTGAGCAAGGGTCAGGTACGCTCGCTGTCGTTGAGGATACGTTGCAGAAACAGGGAATTCGACAAGCCGATTTAAGGATTCTTATACGCCTTGGTGGTACTGAAGCGCTTAAAAATTTCGTATTGGCCGACACCTGCCTGGCTTTTCTGCCGAAGCGGGCCATTCTGAAAGAACTGGCTACCGGTGAGTTAGTTGAGGTGCCGATCGAGAACCTGTCCATTGAGCGTACGTTCCAGTTTATCCAGCGCAAGGGTACCGAAAACAATCAACTCGTGAACGCATTCATTCGATATACCCGGCGCTACTATTCAGAAATGGAATAACTCATATCAAAACGTCGTTTGCGCTAAACGCTTCGGTCGGACAACTTGCAAAAAAGTTAACCGGCCATGGATACAGCCATCTCTTCATCACTACTTCAATCGCTGCACTGTTCGCAATGTGGACAGAGCTATTCGCCATTCACCCGACAAACGGTGTCGGTTTGTTGCCAGATGCCTTTGCTGGCAAGTTATCAACTCAATCAGGGACTCAACAAAGCAGAACTGTTATTCCGAGAAAAATCGCTCTGGCGTTATGCCGAACTCCTTCCGGTTCTTGACCCCAGAAACCGCGTTAGTTTAGGTGAAGGCTTTACACCACTGCTGGCACTTCCCCGGCTGGCTAATACGTATTCGATGCGTCAGCTAACGCTTAAAGACGAAGGCCTTAACCCAACCGGATCGTTTAAAGCGCGTGGACTGAGTCTGGCGATTTCAAAGGCTAAGGAAAATGGCGAAACGGCCTGCATCGTGCCAACGGCCGGTAATGCCGGGGTTGCCATGGCCGCCTATTGTGCCAGGGCCGGGCTTGAGGCTGTCGTGGTTATGCCTCGGCACACTCCGGAAGCATTTCGGGAAGAATGCCTCGCGTATGGAGCTACTGTTATCCTAATCGACGGTCTGATCAATGACTGTGCGGCTAAAGTTCAGGAATTGAACCGTTACGGCGATTATTTCGACGTTTCTACCCTGAAAGAACCGTATCGGCTGGAAGGTAAAAAGACAATGGGGTATGAAATTGCCGAACAATTAAACTGGCAGCTACCCGATGTGATCATGTATCCTACGGGCGGTGGAACGGGGCTCATTGGCCTTTGGAAAGCGTTTCAGGAAATGAAAGAACTAGGCTGGCTCTCAGCAGACCAGCCATTGCCCAGACTGGTGGCGGTTCAGGCAGAAAACTGTTGTCCCGTTGTTGAAACGTTCTGGGGAAGGCAGGCCAACAGTAAACAATACATGGGCCGCCCTACCCTCGCGAATGGGCTGGCGGTTCCCCGGCCTATCGGGGAACCACTGATGCTGAATGTATTACAGGAATCGGGTGGTACGGCTATTGCTGTCTCAGAAGAACAGATGCTGGAGGGCGTTCGAGAATTGGGTCGTCATGAAGGACTTTTTGTCGCCCCCGAAGGTGGTGCAATCTGGGCCGCTACGAAGCAATTGCTACACGAGGGCTGGTTACGTTCTGACGAACACATTCTGCTGCTGAATACAGGATCTGGTCAGAAATATCTGGATAATCTGAAAGGAATCTGGCAGACTCAGGAACATACGTGACTGATTGACCTATAACCCGAATCTGCGGTTTCTCCCAATGGCGGAACATTCGCTTCGAGCCGTGCCACGGTTTGTATGCTCATCATTAGTAACCGTGGCACGGCTCGAAGCAAAAGTCCTGATTGAGTGAAATTCAGCGGATATATCCGGTACTTTATCCGCTGAATTTACGGCAAAAATGGGTATCTTAGTCGGCACAATCATTTATTCATGCAGCCCGCTACCGATCTCATTTCCCCGCTGGACTATCTTGCTCAGGACGCCGTTATGGCTCGTTTGATACAGGAGACACCATCACCCAAAATCTTTAATGACTATGCCGGTGATGTCTATCTGGCCCTGCTCGAAAGTATCGTTTCCCAACAGATTTCGGTGAAGGCAGCCGATGCCATTTTTTCCCGATTCCGGCAACTGTTCGCCGATGGTTATCCACATCCCAATGAGTTGCTCCTGAAGTCAGCCGACGAGTTGCGTAGTGCCGGTTTGTCGTTCCAGAAAATCAAGTACCTGCAAAGTGTAGCCGGATTTTCGTTGGCCAATCCAATGGACCGGGCTCATCTTGATCCGATGACGGACGAAGAAATCGTGCAGTACCTGCTGCCAATTAAAGGAGTTGGCCGCTGGACGGTTGAGATGCTGCTTATGTTCGTACTGGATCGACCAGACGTTTTCCCGATCGACGATCTGGTCATTCGTCAGCGAATGTTGCTGGCGTATCCAGAGCAAACCAATGGTCTGACGGGTAAAGCACTCTACAAAGCCCTGCATCAGATTGCCGACGCCTGGCGACCCTACCGAACAACAGCCAGTCGGTATTTATGGCGCTGGAAGCCGCTCTAAGCGAAGGGTAGTGGTTAGCGGTACACTGTATGTTATAACTTTTTCACTCTGACGGCCACTTTCGACTCTACTTTAATCAGAACCTGAACGCCCTCGGGTCGAACCACAACCCGCTGCGGCACCAATCGGAACGAATCGATATTCAGCGTTGTCTTTCGCCCGGCTCCACCGCGGGCAAAAGCTGTTTCAATTTTTTCGGGCAGTTCAGAAATCTGATGCCGTAAGGGAATAACCATCACCGATTGAAGAGAATCGCGAAAGTGATCGTGCAGTAACCAGTCAGCGGTAGCAAATAAGCGTTCTTTGGTATCTACATCAAAATCCAGCGACTTGATCTCCAGCGTATTGTTTAATGTATCATAGCTAGGCTGCCCATGAAAATATAAAGTGCCATTGACAGCGCCAGTCACTTCTGTTTTCACAATCAACGAGCGTCCACCGCCATATACAGTAGCATTCTTAATTTTCACTTTCCCACCCGCCAGCTTGATCTTTTGATCTTCCAGTGCTTTGGCTAACACCCGGTTAGCATCCTCGAAGGGAATAAAAGCCCGCACTTCCAGACGCGATGCCTCCGGCGTTTTGGCGCGTCTTAATAAGCGCGGCAGCCGTTCAAGCTCCGTTACGATTGGTTTTGGGCCTACTTTTGTATCGACCCGAAATGCAATTTGCAGCGGAACCGTAATGCGTTTTTCATCCCCGAAAACGGGGGCGGCTGCAATACTGAATGGTTTTGGAATGATCCAGATTTCTTCAGGCTTTTTAGCGATGCGCAAGGGTTTCTGCATATCGCGCCAAACCTTCCGTACATGCCGGTCCAGCCGCAATTCCGTATGTACTGCTTTATCGATAGCGGCCTCTATTTCGGCTTTTCGTTTATCAAGAATGCTTTCGGCCAGTTTCGTTACGCCAATTTTTATGCCCAACATCTGAACCGTTGGCTTATGTATCCAATGGTAGTTTTCAAACCTCGATCGGGTGGCTAATCGCCAGTTGGAACCAATTGAAAGTGGGCTTACAAAATTAACTGCCAGGGCACAAAGCGGACGTCGTTTCCGAATCTTACGCAGCCCAATCGGATTGGTGTACCACACTTGCAGGGGGGCCGAGAAAGAAACCTTTCGGTTCGCATAATGAATACGAACGGGGCCTGTTCGTTCGACGCGAATGTGCCAGGCTTCACCTTTCTTTCCTTCGAAGGTTTCTTCAGGAACCAGCACAACGCCCAGCGATTTATTGATCTTCCGCTCCAGATCTGCGATCTTAAACGTTATATCGCCTGCCACATACGATATTGGGTCGGGAATGGCCGGCTCAAAATCCTGCGCTGCCGGCGGCTTTGACCGGACACGATTACAACTTACGGAAGCCAGAAGGGCCGCAAATACTATAAAAAATCCGATGAGACGTTGAGTGTTCACTGCAACATCAAACTATCAGATTTCGAAAATGTTAATTAAGTAAACGGATATTCATTTCGCGGTAGTTATCGCCGACGTTTTTGCGTCGGTTTCACAACCGCATCCTTTGCCACAGCCTGCCTGCTTTTTGAAGAAACTTCGGTAAGCCCGGTTACCCATATAACCTACGGCAAAAGCAAAGATCAGAAAGATGATGAACTCCTGCATGATTTGAATTTCTATCGGTTAGCTCTTCCCGATTGGTTGCTTACGTCTGAAGTCCAAAACCGGAGAGTCAACGGTCAATTGCCCAACATTTTTTCATACCCAACCGTTCCGAACGGCCAGTTGATTAATGTGCTGATAGTGATGTTCGCCATGCCAGGCATAGATCCCAATTACCTCCGATATGGGGAAAGAACGCTGACTTCCCGGATGGAAATATGTGCGTTGCCGTTGGTCTTCAGTAAGTGATTTTAGTACCGTTACCCAGCGCAGGTGTAAATTGCTTAAGATGACCAGAGATGGGGCAACGTCAAGTGTATAGTCAGCTAGTTTAGCCCAATCGCCTTCCTCGTAGGGTGAAATGGTCGGATTGTTTTCCGTAAGAGCCAGTTTAACCCGCACATACGCATTAATATGGCTATCAACGACGTGGTGTACGACCTGCCGAACGGTCCAGCCATCGGGGCGGTAGGGCGTATCAAGGCGCTCATCGTCCCACCTGCCTACGAGTTCGGTCAGTTTCCTGGGCATCCCGGCAATAATCGCGATGTGTTCGTGATTCTGCTCAGTTGTAAAAATACTCCCATACGCAAAATCGCCAATGGGGTAACGGAGATTGTATAGGTCTTGCTCCTGCATAGTTTGTAACTTATTCGATTTAGGGTTTACCTGATTCGGTGTTTAGCTTGCTGTACTCGATAAACCGGAAACCAGTTAGTGCCAGTATTCCTGAATCGCTTTTAGTAATTCCGGCTGCATGCCTGACCCCGCAATGACATCGCCCCGAAACAGAAATGCGTCGCCACCCTCAAAATCAGTGACGATCCCGCCCGCTTCGTGTACGAGCAGTACGCCCGCTGCCATGTCCCAGGAGTGAAGATTGTACTCATAAAAAGCCTCGAATCGGCCACAGGCAACGTAAGCCAGATCGATCGCTGCTGAACCCAGCCGACGCAGACCGTGGGTTTGCTTCATCAATGATTCCAGAATCTGAAGATACTTCGGCATCTTGTCGAAGGTATAATACGGAAAACCCGTTGCAATCAGGCTCTCACCCAGTTGAGTTGCCGGGGAAACCGAAATTTTAGTACCATTGCAATAGGCTCCTCCCCCTTTCCAGGCCGAAAAACATTCGTCACGGTTCGGATCATAGACAACGCCGGCAAGGGGTGTACTGCCCTGAGCCAGCCCAATACTGACTGAAAAAACGGGTAGATCATGAATAAAATTGGCTGTACCATCGAGCGGATCGATGATCCAGTTGAGCGCAGTTGGGTCGGCTTCCTGACCAGTAGTTCCCTCTTCAGTTATAAATCCGGCTTGTGGCAACAACTGACTCAGGCGAACAACCAGTTGTTTTTCCGTTTCTTTATCGACATAGGACACTAAATTATTCAAGCCTTTGTATTCAATGGCTTCTCGCTGAAATTTGCTTCGCTCCTGAAGCAGAAATGCACCGGCATCGGTGGCAATTGTACAAATGTCGCGGGTGATGGCGGCTAAATCGAGGGAAGATTGGGCTGAAACGTTCGTGGTCATTCGTTAGGTAGGCCGATTTTGAGAGGCCAAGATATAAAAAAGCGGAAACAAGGGCTGTCTGGTTGCCCGTAATTCCATTCTGTGCGACCTTTGTTTTATGACGATTGACCTGCGTAGCGATACAATTACTCAACCCACGCCCGCCATGCGCGAGGCTATGTTTACGGCCCAACTGGGCGACGATGTTCTCGGCGATGATCCTACTGTCAATGCCCTCGAAGCAAAAGCTGCCGCCATGTTAGGCATGGAAGCCGCTTTGTTCTGTGCCTCCGGTACGATGACGAACCAGCTGGCGATTCGTACCCACACCCGCCCCGGCGACGATGTCATCTGCGATTACCTGTCGCATGTGTACCAGTACGAAGGGGGTGGTATTTCGGTGAATGCACTCGCGTCTGCAAGTCTGGCCCACGGCGAACGCGGTAAGCTCACTCCTGACCTTATCCGCGATTACATTTACAGCCCGTCTGATTCGCACAAGCCACTGTCTCGGTTAGTTGTACTCGAAAATACGGTGAATAAAGGCGGGGGTTGCTATTATACCGTTCCCGAAATTGCGGCCATCCGGCATGTGTGCGACGAACACGGCTTACTCCTGCATCTCGATGGGGCGCGGCTTTTTAATGCCCTGGTCGAAACGGGCGAACCGACTGAAGCGTACGGTCAGTTGTTCGACTCGATCAGTATCTGTTTGTCGAAAGGTTTAGGCTGTCCGGTAGGGTCGCTTCTGCTCGGCAAAGCAGCTATGGTTCGCCAGGCCCGGCGCTACCGTAAGCTGATGGGGGGCGGCTGGCGACAGGCGGGGTTCCTGGCCGCAGCGGGCATCTACGCGCTGGATCACCACATCGACCGGTTAAAAATTGATCATGCCCGCGCCCGAAAAATTGGCGCTATTCTCGAAAAACTGCCCGAAGTCGAAGAAATTCTCCCGATTGACACGAACATCGTGATTTTTAGGCTTCCGGCAAACCTCTTAGCCGCCGATTACGTTGCACAATTAGACTCCAAAGGCATTCGTGGCGTTCAGTTTGGCAAGCACCTGGTGCGCTTTGTCACGCATCTGGATTTGACAGATGAGATGATCACGGAAATGGAGAAAAAGATGACGCTGGATAGCAGTTGTTAGGTATGGGATTCTGGCCATTGGAATGAACGCCTGAAATCCAGTTTCCATTGCCTGTTCACTACTGTCCATCAGGCCAACACGCTAAAAATGCATATACAAACCAGAACACTGCAAAAAGAAGATTATCACGACCTCAAAGAAACCATGATTGAGGTCTATAGTGGTATTGGGGGTGATTACTGGCCCAAAAGCTCGATTACAAAACTGCTGTCAATTTTTCCGGAAGGGCAGTTCTGCGTCGAAGTAGATGGTAAGGTGGTAGCCAGTGCCCTGGCAATTCGGGTTAAATACGATCAGTTTGGCGATAATCACACCTACTACGAAATAACGGGGGGATACACATTCAAAACGCACAGCGATGAGGGCGATTACCTCTATGGCATTGAGGTTTTTGTGCACCCTGACTACCGCGACCTTCGGCTCGGTCGTCGACTCTATGACGCCCGCAAGGAACTCTGCGAACAACTGAATCTGAAAGGGATTCTGGCAGGAGGGCGCATTCCGAATTACAATAAATTCGCGGATGACCTGACCCCGCGTGAATACATCGCGAAAGTAAAGCAGAAAGAAATTTATGATCCTACGCTGACCTTTCAGCTCTCCAACGATTTCCACGTTCGGAAAGTCCTGCGTGGTTACCTGCCCGGCGATACGGAGTCGAAGGAATACGCTACGTTACTGGAGTGGATAAACATTTATTACGTTGTTGAGAAGGACAAAAAACCGCATACCGATTCAATCATTCGGCTGGGTGTGATTCAGTGGCAGATGCGGCTGTTTAAAAATCTGGATTCATTTCTGGATCAGATCGAGTTCTTCGTTAATGCGGTCAGTGATTATCGGGCGGATTTCATGGTGCTGCCGGAGTTTTTCAACACGCCCCTTATGGCCGATTTCAACGACCTGCCGGAGCCGGTAGCTATTCGCAAACTGGCCGATTTTACGGAGCCTGTGCGCGAAAAGCTCTGTGAACTGGCCATTTCCTACAACGTCAATATTGTGGGCGGAAGCATGCCCCTCGTAGACGATGATGGGAAGTTGTATAATGTTGCTTACCTCTGCCGCCGGGATGGGTCCTGGGAAGAATACAGGAAAATCCATATTACACCTAATGAAGTAAGGCATTACGGCATGGTAGGTGGGTATGAAATTCGGGCATTCGACACCGACTGTGGAAAAATTGGTATGCTGATCTGTTACGATGTCGAATTCCCCGAACTCGGCCGGATTCTGGCTCAGCAGGGCATGCAGATCCTGTTTGTACCGTTCCTGACCGATACCCAGAATGGCTACTCTCGGGTGCGACATTGCGCACAGGCACGCGCTATTGAGAATGAATGCTATGTGGCGATTTCGGGATGCGTCGGTAATCTCCCCAAAGTCCACAACATGGATATCAATTACGCACAGTCGGCCGTATTTACACCTTCCGACTTTCAGTTCCCGACCAATGCGGTGAAGGCCGAAGCAACGACCAACACCGAGATGGTGCTCATTGCCGATGTCGACCTGAGTCTGCTGAAAGAGCTTCATGAACATGGCTCCGTACAGGTACTCAAAGACCGCCGGACAGACCTTTATGACGTGACGCTGAAAAAAGCCGCCAGAAAAGCACTTAAGTCGAAGAAAGCATCGCCGGATAACGATCCTGAAGAAGTTGCTCCAATCATTACAGTAGCAGAATGATGCACTGAGATTTCTTACTGAATAAAACAAGAAACGCCACTTATAACTGAGTGGCGTTTCTTGTTTTTAGATAGTGTCTCCGTTTGATAGTTAATTATCATTTGTAAACTTAACCCCATATCGTATTGCCGCTTCAAGTATGTTGATGTTTATATCTTTCAATTTTTTGAATCGAATGCAATACCCGGTCACGCTCGCCTTGCCTATTTCTTTCCCAAATGTCTGGACTAAGTAGGTCTTATCGTTGACCCCAAGGATATAGACTGAGATTCCGGTTTTGTTTGCGCTCAAACCTATTTGAAAAAAATCCCGGACCTTTCCATCAGCATATTTTATGGTTTGAAATCCATAGCCTATAGTAGGGTTAGTAACTGTTTTATTTTCGCTGTTTTTACCCGAGTCGAACCATAATTTACATCCTGGTAAAACTTGAAGAATGAGCCTGTGCAACTCTTCCATGTCACTACGTTTTGGTTCAGGTTGGCTGGTAATATACTCGTCGATTTGTTCTTGTTCGTTCATAGCAACCAGTGAATTATGAGTTACTTTCTTTACCTTTTCAAATCTCGTTTATTTTTAGTCATACACTAATTTATTTCATTTCTTTTACCCACGTAGAAAGTACTATCCTCTATAGATCATCATTCAAATTTCAAACTGAGCCATCATCTGCTTTATTTTTTTTACAAATATTATTTTACTGATTTATTAAACATCAATATTATAAATCTAATATTATCTTTTTGTCAAAATTTTAATAATGAGTTCATTTCATCTAAATTCGACCATAGACCATATCCTATTCAATTATGCGCTACTTATTTTTATTCGTTTTACTTACCTGTTTTGGCCATTATGCTGCACAGGCTCAGGTGACTACCTCTTCCATTTCGGGAGTCATCAGCGATGAAAGCGGTAACGGCTTACCCGGTGCCACGGTACAGGCCATTCACCTGCCAACGGGCACTCCATACGGCGTTACAACCCGGACCGAAGGTCAATTTAACATCCCCAATATGCGAATAGGCGGTCCTTACCGCATCACCATCTCGTTTGTTGGTTATCAGTCAGAAACCATTGAAAACATTTCGCTGAGTCTGGGGCAGAAACTACCGCTGAATCTTACGCTGAAAAGTAGCTCGAATCAACTCAGCGAGATTGTCGTTCGGTCGAATGCCAACGACGTGCTGAATAATACACGAACCGGCCCACAAACCAATATCAGCAGTGAGCAATTACGCAACCTTCCCACCATCAAGCGTTCGGTATTCGACTACACGCGATTGAATCCAATGGCCGGGGGAGATGGATCGTTTGGCGGACGAAATAGCCGCTTCAACAACTTCGCGTTGAATGGGGCCATTTTCAACAATCCCTTTGGTCTGGATGCTTCGACACCGGGGGGTCAGTCGGATGCGCAACCCGTTTCGCTCGATGCGATCGAACAGATTCAGGTGGCGCTGTCACCTTACGACGTTACGCAGTCGGGTTTCACGGGTGCGGGTGTGAATGCGGTTACAAAGTCAGGCACGAATCAGTTTCATGGGACCGCGTTTGGCTTTTACCGCAACCAGGACCTGACCGGAAAAAAGGTAAAAGGAACCGACATCATTGTTCCGGAGTCGAATCAAATCCAATATGGGTTTAGCGTCGGTGGCCCAATCATCAAAAACAAGCTGTTCTTTTTTGTCAATGCCGAATTCGACCGTCGCTCAGACCTTGGTACGGCTGGTTGGGTAGCCGCTCGTCCGGGCTTAACGGGTGCCAACGTCTCGCGGGTGTCGGCATCGGACCTCGACCTGGTGTCGAGTACGTTGAAAACGCTTTATAATTATGATACAGGCCCTTACGAAAATTTCACGCACAAGACCCAAAACTCGAAAGGTATTGCCAAACTCGACTGGAACATCAACCAGACGCACAAACTATCGGTGATTTATAACTTTCTGGATGCCTTTCAGGACAAACCGGCAAACCCTTCGGCCCTGGGTCGGCGCGGACCGGATTTTCTGACGTTGCAGTATTATAGTTCAGGCTACCGGATTAACAATAAGCTGAACGGCGGCATTGTTGAACTCAACTCAAACTTCAACGGCAAGTACGCCAATAAGTTACAGGTCGGTTATACGGCTTTCCGCGACACGCGTGATCCATTTTCAGCCCCCTTTCCAACGGTCAATATCGGCAAAGACGGCGTTCGGTATATTGTGGCCGGGCATGAACCCTTTTCGATCAACAACCGATTAACGCAGGATGTATTTCAAATCACAGACAACTTCAACATCTACGCAGGCCGACACACCGTTACGCTCGGAGGCAGTTTCGAAAAATTCAGCTTCGACAATTCCTTTAATTTGGGCACTTACGACGGTACTTTCTCCGATTTCACATCTGTTCAGGATTTTATAACGGCGGCCTCCGGCAATGCATTCAAAACATCAGTGAGCAATGCCCGTAACACGTTCCAAACGGGCAACTGGGCACTGGCCCAAACGCGCGTTGGGCAGTTAGGGCTTTATGCACAGGATGAATTTGCCGTATCGCCAAAAGTTATCCTGACTTACGGTCTGAAAGTCGATTTTCCCATGTATTTCGATACGAAACAGAAAATTCAGGAGAACATCGACCGCAACAGAGCCAACTATCAGCCTGATAACCAGTATTACGATGCCAACGGCAATCCTATTAAGCTGAATTCACTGGATCTGCCGAAGCAAACGCCCCTGTTTTCGCCAAGAGTTGGTTTCAACTACGACATCAAGGGTGATGGAACACAGAAACTGCGCGGAGGAACGGGCATTTTCACCGGTCGGTTTCCCTTTGTCTGGATTGGCAACCAGGTGGCCAATCCCAGCTTCTTTTTCTATTGTACCACCGATCCGAACTTCAAATTTCCACAAGTCTGGAAGAGTAGTCTGGGATACGATCATAAGTTTAAAAACGGCTGGATCACGTCTGTGGATATTCTTTACAATAAAGACATCAACGCCATGGTGGTCCGGAACTATGGTCTAAAAACGCCAAACGGGCGCCTTCAGGACCCAAGTAGCCGTCCCATTTATCAAGTATCGGATCGGGCGGTCAATGCCTTTGGCGGTCAAACCGATGCGTTCGTTTTCACCAATACGAGTTTAGGCAATTCGTTCAATACGAGTCTTCAGGTGCAACGGACATGGGCCAGTGGTTTCTACGTAAGTGTAGGATATAATTTTCTGGCAGCGAAGGAAGTATCATCACTAAGCGCCGAGATTTCGTCGGATGCCTACGACCGCAATCCAACCTATGGCAATTCGAATGTGGCCATGCTTGGGCAGGCTTCTTATGGTAGCCGTCAGCGCATAGTGGCGTCGGCTTCCAAACGATTTATCTATGGCAAACGCTGGGCAACTACCCTATCGGCCGTAACCGAATATACCGAAGGAAGCCGATTCAGCTTCACGTACGCGGGCGACATCAACAACGACGGCGCATTCGACAACGACCTTTTGTTTATTCCAACCAGCAGCCAGTTAGGGCAGATGAAATTTACAGGTACAGATGTTCAGCAGACTGCGCAACGGGCAGGCTTTGAATCGTATATTCAGCAGGATAAATATCTAAGTTCACACCGGGGTCAGGTTGCAGAGAAATTTACCAGTTTTACCCCCTGGTTCTCCACTCTCGATGTGCGCGTGTTGCAGGAGTTGATGCTGGCCAACAAACATACCATCCAGTTGAGCCTGGATATTCTCAACTTTGGCAATCTGCTCAATAGTAACTGGGGAGTTCGTCAGTTTGCCTCCTATACGGGTCTGGCACAACCGCTGGGCGTTACTACAGATGGCACCGGGGTTCCGACCTATAGCTTCGATACAAGCCAGAAATCGACGTTCTTCAACGACTCCCAACTGACGTCTCGCTGGCGGATGCAGTTGGGCTTGCGATACTCATTTTAAACGGGCTTGCAGAGTTAGACTTTTATTTGGGTTTTTCGGTAGGACTACGCCAGCCCTCCGAAAAACCCATATCGTTTTTCACCGTAGCATTTCTGCGACAAAAATGCCCAGATAGGTGCCGATCGCATTACCGAGGGTGCCGACCAAAACAGCCGGAAGCTGTAAATCCGAACGGTTCAGACTCCTCGCCAAAGCCAATGCCGACGTGGCTCCTCCTATATTAGCCTGCGATGCGATTCCCAGTACTGCCCAATCCTGACGAAAGAGGGCTCCAAGGCCAAAAACAAAAACGGCATGAATCAGAACCAATAAAAGGATCATTCCAAACAGAACAAAAGCGAGTTGGCCATCGTCGATCAGAGCGGCAACATCGCAATAAGCTCCAATAACTGCCAGAAAAATATAGACGCCAAACATGCCCAGTAATCTACTCCCACGAAGGTTATTGATTATCCGGAATTGCGCCAATAGCAGCGCCAGAGTCGTCAGGATCAACACGAATGGAGCCGCAGGAACAAAAAACGCTAGTAGTTTTGACAGAGAAATAGCCCCAAACCCCAGGGCAAGCAATAGGGCCAGATCATTGGGGGTCATCGTTTCTGTATCCGAAAAAGGGTCATCGATCATATCGGTCGCCGTTGTTGGCTGCGTGGTAATCTGACTGGCTGTTTTCTGATGCGGAAAACGCTGTTGTAAAAAGCGGGGTATCAGTAAGGTTACCACCATCCAGAGCGCTGTCATGATATTGTCGGCGGCCGTAGCAGCTACAAACAGATTACCCGCTTTAGAAACATTATAGTGCAGGGCAACCGCATTAAAGTTAATTCCTCCACCGATATAGGTTCCTGTAAACATACCAGCCAGTGCATAAAACAGCTGCCCGACAGTTTGTGGAGCCGAAAACGCCCACACACTGACTAAAACGCCGATTATTGTCCCGACCGACCCAATAAGAAACATTGTCAGCATCGGCAGGCCAGCCTGTCGCAAATCTTTCAGATTTACACCTAGAAGTAACAGGAAAAGGGCAAAAGGGGCAACATAACTAAAGATGCCCTCATAGACGGGCGTTTCGGTCGTGGGAATGATTTTTAGATTCGACTCGATAGCGGTCAGGATAATCACCAGTAAAGCCGTTCCGATATGACGAAAACCTGGCTTTTTAATGAGCCATTCACAGATAATAACGTTCAGGCAAAGTACAAAGAGAATAAAAATAGAGTCAGCCACGAGCAGGGAAAGTATACTGAGAAATGGCCATAGTGAAAAAATTATCCACAAAGGCAGTCAGCACAATATACGGCAATTCCTAAAGTATGAGAAATAATTAATCGCCAATTACCCATTCCTCAGCATAAATTTATAACTATAGGTTTATTATGCTAAATCAAAGAAAAGAAGCTAGCCTGTTTGGCCACCCGGCTACCGCCCAAAAACAGCATACCAGATCCAGATAATATAGATAGGCTGAAACAACAGCCGTGACCAAACATACCACGGTTTGGCTGGCAAATTACCCGGAGGAGGCAACTTGTTGACAGCAACATTGATATTGGCGGGAAACATGGCCATAAGCAGTAGAATCAGGCCCCAGGCAGCCAAGATGCGGGTTTCGGAAAACACCATACCAATACCGAGCATAACTTCGGCAACCCCCGATAACAACACCAGCAACCGTGCATTAGGCATAAAGTTGGCAATCATATACGTAAGCTGGTCCGGTTTGCGCAGATGCATTAGTCCAATCAGCACAAACATCGTGGTAGTGGCCCAAAGCATGTCATTGTGGAAAGTCAGTAAATAGTTATTTTGAGCGATCCAGCCGATTCCGTATAGTAAAGCGGCAATCGATACTAATCCAAGGAAGAAAGCCATAATGAATGTGTCGTTTAATTCGTATGGCAAAATTCCGGCGCAGATCGCCCCTATCCACTAACATTTGTTAGGAAATCAACGCGCTCTACGAATACGACTCAGACTTTCGGGTTCAATGCCAAGGTAGGAAGCGAGATGACGGACGGAAATCGTCTGAACCAGAACCGGATTCTGGTCAACCAACTGAGCATAACGCTGCCTGGCTGTACTGGTCAAAAACTGAACCTCGCGGCTTGTTTTCCGCAGAAAAGCCTGCTCGGCAATCAGTCGGCCAATGCGTTCGGCTGGGTGAGACTCCTCATACAACTGATAAAGATTTGTGCGGCTGAACCGCAATGCCTGCACATCGGTCAAGGCCTGTACACTAAATTCACTGGGTTGCTCTGTCAGAAAGGATGAATAGGCCGAAACAAAATTGTGTTTGAACACGAAGTCAATTGAAATGTCTTTCCCGTCATGATTGAACGATAAACGTACCATTCCCTCAGCGATGTAATAAATGTATCGCTCAACCTCCCCAGCCTCGATCAGAAACTCATTTTTGTCATAGTCAACTGACTCAACGATCGGAACGAAACGAAGCCATTGTTCATCCGTTAACGGGACTAACTCATTGAATCGCTGGTGTAGTCGGTCAAGGTCATTCATCGTTTTATAAACTGTTAATCGCCATAAACGGCTTGAAAGAATGCATCTACCTTGTGCTGATCTTCAGGAAAATTATAGACTTCAACGATCTTTCCACCGTCAATTTTCCAGAGCAGGCACGACATTGCATTCAGGTTATGGTCACCCTCCAGCGAACTCCAGTTCTGGTGACAGTCAATTACAAAGTGATCATTAACCCCAATCACAATCGGGCTGGCCTGAAAAGCAGCCTTACCTAAATGAGAAAAATAGGCCATAACCTCAGCAATGCCGTTTTTCACACCGCTCAACGGGTGATTTCCAGGAATATGCCACCGAATAGCAGGCGAAAGAATTTGTTCAATGGCTGGCAGATTGTTGGTTGCGTATGCCTCAAAAAATTTATGTATAAGGTCGAGATTAGGATGGTTTGCCATGATCGATTTGACTAGCGTTATAAATCTGGCTGCAAAGCTAGGTGCATCAACGGCAGGGAAATTATGAAAAAAGGACTAAGTTTTGTTTGTTTAGGCCATGAGTAGACAATTTGTAAGCTGTTCATCAATTATTGACCAGACAACCAGCCCGTTCGTTATCTATCATCAGCAACTGGGCTGTTTTCACTCCGATTGGCATCAGCATTCCTGGGGTCAACTGATCTATGCCGAAAAGGGTTGTGTCCATCTAACCTGCGTAGGAAAAACCATATTACTTCCTGGTTGGTATGGTGCCTGGATTCCAGCCGATACATACCACGAAATCTGGTCAGACAGTGTTCATCTACACATGCGGGCGATCTGCTTTCCGGTATCGCCTGTCAACAAGTCCCTCAACGATCAGCTTTCCGTGTTTCCCGTTTCGGCTTTGCTCCGGGAAATGATCCGTTATACTGAAAAATGGAGCCAGAGCGATCAGGAGGAGCTGCCTGTCCATACGTTTTTGCAGGCGATTCAGAATCTGCTGCCGGATGAGATCAAAAAGGCAATACCTGTTTGTTTACCTTCTACCCGGCATGAGAAGCTAGCTCAGGTCATCGATTATATCCAGTTGCATCTGTCCGAAAAAGTCAACATCCAGCAGATAGCCCGTCATTTTGGGCTATCGGTTCGCACGTTAACCCGGCTATTTACACAGCAACTGGGCACTTCCTTTTCGAGCTTCTGCAAAATAGCCCGTATCATGAAAGCATTGGAGTTGATCGAGACGGGTCATGACAATGTTTCGCAATTAGCCGATCTTGTCGGGTACGAAAGCCTGTCTACCTTCAGCAACAATTTTCTGGAAATCTGTGGTAACCGTCCATTGCAATTCATTCAGGAAAAAAGACGGTAATTTCAGCTACTTTTTTATTCTCCCGCCATTGGATCGGGGGTTCCATCCGGATCACCCTGAACAGTGCCGTGCGTTGGCAGATTATTTCCCCGAATAAACAATAACCCCGCAACGTGAGGGGCCGCCATCGATGTACCACTCAACGTAGCATATTTTCCATCTTTATAGGTCGATGTGATCCGTACACCGTAGGCGCAGACATCCACGCTGCTGCCAAAATTGGAAAACGAAGCGAACTGGTTCGTCTGGCTCATTGCCGATACAGTAAAGACATTGGCGTGATTGACGCGGGCAGGCGAATAATTGTCGCTGTTTTTACTGTCATTGCCAGCCGCAATTGCAAACAGAATACCAGCATTAGCTGCCTTCAGAATGGCGTTTTCCAGCGTTGCCGAAATTCCTTCACCCCCCAGGCTCATGTTGACAACATCGCCAGCCTTACCGTTTAGCGTCACATAGTTAACCGCCTGTATGATCCCCGACAACCGGCCTTCTCCATCATCGTCCAAAACCCTCAGTGCAACCAGACGCGCGCCGGAAGCAACGCCTGTTATACCAACGTTGTTGTTCTTCGCGCCGATGATCCCGGCAACATGAGTGCCGTGTCCGTTCTCATCATCGGCCGATGTTTGTCCGCTCACAAAAGATCGGCTACGCTCCGTATCGACGTTCAGATCCGGATGATCCAGATCGATGCCGGTATCAATAATCCAGGCCGTTTTGGTCGTTTGCAGATCACCACGCCCGTATCCGGTCTGCTGAATGTTCCAGAGCAGTGTCAACGTTGTCTGCACATCTACACAATTGCAAATAGACATGATCCGGTCTTGCTCAATCGATGCCACGGCCGGGTCCAGTCGTACCCGCTCCAGCTCGCTGGTCGTCAGATTCGCCAGAAAACTGGTCTGTTCGCCCGATCCCAGCACCTCGACCTGAACA
Source organism: Spirosoma aureum (assembly GCF_011604685.1). Taxonomy (NCBI): domain Bacteria; kingdom Pseudomonadati; phylum Bacteroidota; class Cytophagia; order Cytophagales; family Cytophagaceae; genus Spirosoma; species Spirosoma aureum. Next base: position 5,119,647 of record NZ_CP050063.1, read on the forward strand.
TTGGCTACCTGATAGTGTATCAGGAATTGTTCGGCTGAGGTTTCGGCAGCAGCGATTCGGGCTCCGGGTGCAGTAGGCAGTGATTCTGTCGGCTGATACGTAACAATGTAAGAACCGGCAATGGCCACCCCATTATTCGAAGAAGCTTTAACCAGACAGTCGGCCGAAAAGCCGGTCGGTTCGAGCGTACTATCAGTCTGGCAGCCGAATAAACTAACGCCAACAAGAGCGACATTGATTAGTGTCGCAAACGGGAGTAAACGTCGCATGAGTCTGTACGAAAGTGAAGAAAGAAAAAACTAATAATAGCGTACAAATCACTTCATGCTCAGTCGATAATCGTTCGTTTAGGTAGATATACGCAGAAAACGGAAAAGTCGTTGCGTACCTTATCGACGCTATCAATTATTTTCTGGAAAGAGGTATAAACACGACCCGTCCGGCCGCCGGAAACCGGGTTTCTGCGATAGGATTCCCGTATCGGCGGTAGAAAGCGGTTGCCTGTTCGGGTGTCAATAAATCAGGATATAGATTGATGCCAGCGAAATTATTGGTACGCAAAAACGAATCGAGAAATTGCCAATCCTGATCTGTAAACGAATAACCGGGCTTTAGAAGTCGGGGCCAGCCATCGCGCAGAAAGGGTTGAATCTGATCGGGATGAAGCCGCCCAAAATATTGCCCGACACCATTTTTATCGTAGAACCGTCGGAATGTAAAAACGGCATTTTGCTGGTCGTAATACGGGCAAAGTCCTTCTTTCGCCCCTACACCATCGGCCCCAATCGTACAGAACGGCCAGTCAAGAACAGCAACGCCGGGCTGTTTCTTCACTAAATCACAGTATTGAATCAGACTTTCAGAAGCCAGATTGACGGGCATTCTTAATCGCTGGGAATAGCCCGTGTACCACTCCGCTCCCATGAGTACAACCAGCAGCCCCACCACCACTTGACCCGGCAGCCGGCGGGGCGGAGTTACCCATATAGCCAGCATACCCAGCAAAATTGGGTAAATTAAACTGGATCGACCCCCATGTCGGTTAAAACTAAACCAGGGGAATAGCTTAAGGGTAGGCAACAAAACGGGATGATATAGAAGACACAAAAGAAGCATTAGTACACCAGGCAGCCATAACCCGACCCGCCGTCGGATTTGCCACCAGCCAATACCCGCTAAAACAACCAGATATAAACCCGGACTGCCCTGAGCGTAGCTCTCGAATGTGTCCCGCAAATAGGGTTTATAATCAAAATCGAACGTATGAAAGCCCGGTAGATGCGGAATTAGTAATCGCACAGGGTGCGACCAAGCCCTGAGTTCCGGCACTACCCCAAAATCGAATTGCCAGGCTGTTATCGCAATTTGCATGGTCAGCGGCAGATATAGCCATGCACTTAAAGCTATGATTATCAGGCAACCTAAAATAAGCATTGACTGGTGTTTCCATTGGACGACTATATAGTCCCGGACCAGCAACGGCCACCGACCAGGCACTGAAAACTGCCGAAAAAGCGTCCCCACCAAAACAGGCATCGTCAGCGTTGTTAAGGTCAGTGCATATCCTGCCACATAGCCGAGCTCCTGCCCCAGTACCTGAAGATGGAGCCATACCCAGACCAGCAAAAACGAAAGGGAAATAGTACGCCGATCCAAAACATCCAGCAACAGTCGGTAAGTCGCCACCATGCACAGAACCGTCCAGTGATCGACACAGACATTCATGTGAACGGGGAACTTCCAGAGTGCATAGAAATTGAATACCGATACGATCAAACCCAGAATGAAAGCTTTTAGCTGACCAAAACGAGGTTCAATAAGCGCAAACGTTCCAACGGCAGTAACGAGTAAACTGTATACGTAATAAAACTGAAGGTAGGGCCCCGGCCCGTCAAATAGCCGATAACACAGGGCATACCAATAGTCGCGCTCGAACCCCCAGTCCAGGAAAACCTGATTGATACCATACGGATAAAACGTCTGGGTGTTAAACAGGTTCAGGTGAGGCAGCGGCCAGAGCATTAAGTTTTTGTTGAAAAAATAGCCGACGTATTCATATTGATCCGTATCATTTCCGTCGGATAGCGGTAAGCTGAAATCACCAACGGCCAGGCTTCCCAGCCCGGCCGTCAGACTAATTAATGCGATATACCAAAGCGTGTTTTTGCGCATCTACCACCGAATCAGGGCCGAACCCCACGTAAAGCCACTCCCAAACGCGGCCACGCAAAGTAAAGAACCATCTTCGATTTTTCCTTGCTCCCAGGCTTCGCATAACGCAATTGGAATGGATGCAGCCGTGGTATTCCCAAATTTATGAATGTTGTTGAACACTTTTTCGTCGGTTAAGCCCAGGCGTTTCTGCACCAGTTGCGCAATGCGAAGATTAGCCTGGTGCGGTACCAGCAGATCAATATCTTTCGGCGATAGGTTCATTTCATCCAGCGCTTCCAGTATAACCTCCGGAAAACGGGTTACCGCATGGCGCAAAACCGTCTGGCCATTCATGTGCGGAATACTGGTATGGTCGTCGTGCAGTGAAATAAACTCTATTTCCTCATCCGTAAACTTAAAATGATCTTTTTCAAAGTAATAACCCGCATGGGCTCCAGGATTGAAACAGGCCAGTTCTTCGGCATATGTACCATCAGCATGGAGGTGAGTCGTTAGAATGCCGCGCCCCGGCTCGTCGCAGGGTTGAATGACAGCGGCACCTGCTCCATCGCCAAACAGAATCGTCACATCACGCCCTGAAGGCGAAAAGTCCAGATTCCTCGAATGCGTTTCAGCCCCTACCACCAGCACATTTTTAAATTTCCCGGTTTTCACAAATTGGTCGGCAATCGAGAGGGCATAAATGAAGCCCGAGCATTGATTCCGAATGTCCAGCGCACCCATGGTCTGGTGCGTGATGCCAAGCTCACGCTGTAGCAATACGCCATTGCCGGGAAAATAATAGTCGGGGCTAAGTGTGGCAAAAATGATAAAATCAACGTCCGCGGGTAAAATACCCGCCCGGTCGATGGCGATGCGGGCAGCTGCGGCCCCCATCGTGGTAGTCGTTTCGCCATGTTTCTTGCGGTAATGGCGTTGCTCGATACCTGTTCGTCCCTGTATCCAGTCTTCAGAAACATTAACCAGCGGAGCCAGCTCAACATTGGGCACAACCCGATCCGGAACATAATAGCCTAAACCGGCAATTCTCGCATTTTTCATCATATGTATAAACAGACTGAGGGCACTTCTTCACCAGGAACAGCCAAAACGGTCAAAATTTGGTATCTTTGTGCATTCTTTCGCAGTTATTTTATCCGTTCATATGGATTACAATCACCGCCAGACCGAGCAGAAATGGCAACGGTTCTGGGACGATAACCATACCTACAAACCAGAAACTCATACGGCCCGTCCGAAGTACTACGTACTCGACATGTTTCCGTATCCATCGGGCGCAGGCCTGCACGTTGGGCACCCACTCGGCTACATTGCATCCGACATTGTGTCGCGCTATAAGCGGCTGAAGGGCTTTAATGTGCTGCATCCTATGGGTTTCGACTCGTTTGGTCTACCAGCCGAACAGTATGCCATCCAAACAGGGCAGCATCCGGCCTTAACGACTGAGCAGAACCTGACCCGCTATATCGAACAACTCAAAAACATCGGTTTCAGTTATGACTGGACCCGCGAAGTTCGCACCTCCGATCCGGCGTTCTATAAATGGACGCAGTGGATCTTCATGGAGTTGTTCCGCAGCTGGTACAATAAAGACACTGACCGGGCTGAACCGATTGAGACGCTCACAGATAAGTTTGCCACCAACGGCACAACTGATGTCCATGCGGTTTGTGATGATGATGTTCCGACATTCACGGCCGCCGAATGGAATGCCATGTCAACGCGGGAATCTTACGAGATAACCTTAAAATATCGCCTGACCTATCTGGCGGAAGCCGTTGTAAACTGGTGTCCGGCATTAGGTACCGTTCTGGCAAACGACGAAGTAAAAGACGGCGTTTCGGAGCGGGGTGGCTACCCGGTCGAGCAGAAGCTCATGCGCCAGTGGATGATGCGCATCACGGCCTACGCCGACCGACTCTTGACGGGTCTGGACACGATCGACTGGACCGAATCTCTGAAAGAACAGCAACGCAACTGGATTGGCAAATCAGTCGGAGCCAGTGTAAAATTCCCGATCAGCTCGAAACAGCGCATTGGTGGCGAAGAGGTGTCCGTGCCTTCATCCTACATTGAAGTTTTTACGACCCGTGTCGATACGATTTATGGCGTTTCGTTCATGGTACTGGCTCCTGAGCATGAACTGGTCGCCGACTTGACCACTCCCGAACAAAAGGAAGCCGTAAAAGCCTATATCGACGCGGCTAAACTCCGTTCCGAGCGCGACCGGATGGCTGATACAAAAGCCGTTACGGGTGTATTTACGGGCAGTTACTGCATAAATCCGCTTTCTGGTGAAGAAGTCCCGATCTATCTGGCCGATTACGTTTTAGCGGGTTATGGCACCGGTGCAGTCATGGCCGTTCCGTCGGGCGATCAGCGCGACTGGAATTTTGCCACCCATTTCGGTTTGCCGATTATACCGATTCTGGATGCCCAGAAGGATATCGACCAACAGGCTGATAACACAAAAGAAGGTCACTACATCAACTCAGGGATCATTAACGGACTGACCTATAAAGAAGCCACTACCTTGCTGGTTAGTTGGCTGGAAGAACGAGGATTAGGCCGTGGAAAGATCAACTACCGGATGCGCGATGCGGTATTCAGCCGTCAGCGTTACTGGGGTGAACCCGTTCCTGTATACTTCAAGGATGGCGGTTCGACAGGTCGATTACCCTATCTGATCGACGAAAGCGATTTGCCGCTGGAGTTGCCTGCCGTTGATAAATATCTACCTACCGAAACAGGTGAACCACCGCTGGGCCGCGCCGAAGGCTGGAAATACAAGGGCGAGTATGACTATGAGTTGAGCACGATGCCGGGCTGGGCGGGCTCGTCCTGGTACTGGTATCGCTACATGGACCCGCAGAACGATTCGGTTTTCGCGAGCAAAGAAGCCATTGACTACTGGCAGAACGTGGATCTTTACATCGGGGGAACCGAACACGCGACAGGCCACTTGCTTTACAGCCGTTTCTGGAACAAATTCCTGAAAGACCGTGGCAATGTCCCTCAGGAAGAGCCATTTCGGAAACTGATCAATCAGGGCATGATTCAGGGACGGTCAAACTTTGTGTATCGCCTGAAAGGTACGGGAGTCGAAGGGTCTTCGCCCGTTTTCATTTCGCTGGGTCAGGTTGGTAATCGTGAGGTTACTCCTTTACACGTCGATGTCAATATCGTTGAAAACGATGTGCTCGACATTGACGCATTCAGAAAATCCCGCCCGGATTTGACTGAAAACGCGGAGTTCATTCTGGAAGAAGATGGTCGCTATATCGTTGGCGCAGAGGTTGAAAAGATGTCGAAGTCGAAGTTCAACGTCGTCAATCCCGATATGATCGTGGAGAAATACGGTGCTGACGTCTTGCGGTTATACGAAATGTTCCTCGGTCCGCTTGAGCAGGCTAAACCCTGGAATACCAACGGTATTGATGGTGTATATCGCTTCATCCGTAAGTTCTGGCGACTATTCTACAAAGACAACGCTACCGGCGAAAGTCAATGGATTGTCACCGATGAGCAGCCGACACCCGCTGAGTTAAAAATTCTGCACAAGACGATTCAGAAAGCGGAAAGCGATATAGATGCGTATTCGTTCAACACGTCGGTCAGTTCGTTTATGATCTGCGTGAATGAGCTGGCCACGTTAAATTGCCACAAACGCGCCATTTTGCAGGATCTGGTGTTGATTCTGTCGCCATATGCTCCACACATTACGGAGGAGTTGTGGGCCGCCCTTGGCAATGAACCCGGAACCATCTCCAAAGCAACATTCCCAACGTTCAACCCGAATTATCTGGTTGAGGATGCGTTCGAATACCCGATCCAGATCAACGGCAAAGTTCGGACTACGATCAGTTTCGCCATCGACCGCGCCCCGACCGAAATCGAACGCGAAGTGCTGGCCGACGAAATCGTCCAGAAATGGCTGGAGGGAAAATCGCCGAAGAAAGTCGTTGTCGTACCAAAACGAATTGTGAATGTGGTCATTTAACTCCTAATTCACAGTGTCATTGAAAAGAATAAAGCCGGCAGCATGTCGGCTTTATTCTTTTCGTATTCCTTTACTTAACCTGACTATGCCTACCTCTACGACCCGCCAGCCCCTTGTGGTGCTGCTACTCTTCTTTTTATCTGGTTTTGCGGCTCTGCTGTATCAGGTAGTCTGGCAGCGCCTGCTGGTATTCTATACAGGTTCCGATACGGTCAGCATCAGTCTGATTGTATCGGCCTTTATGACGGGCTTAGGAATTGGCTACCTGGTTGGCGGATCGCTGGCAGATCGGTCGTCGCCGAAGCAGAATCTGCGTTTTTTTGTAGGAGCTGAGCTGGGCATTATGTTTTTTGCCCTTTTCAGCAAAACAATTCTCTACGACGTTCTTTATCAGTCCAATAATTTACCAACGGATCAGCCATTGGCCGTGTATGCCATTGTATTTAGTATTGTCCTGTTCCCTACTTTTTTAATGGGCGTATCCTTACCTGTCTTGTCGCGCGCCTTTCAATTCGGCGATATGGAGCAGCAGTCGCGATACATCAGTATGTTGTATTTTATCAATACGCTCGGAGCCGCTGTAGGTGCTTTTGTTACCGGTTTTTTGCTGGTTCGCCGAATTGGCTTCGATAACGCCATCTGGGTTGGTGCCCTAATGAATGGTTTCTGTGTAATTGGTGCATGGAGCATGGGGCGCTGGTCAGAAATCTCAAATAAAGCATCGAAGAGACACAGCGAGTTCGGGGAATCGATGCTGAAAAACATCGATTTGCAACCAACTCCCTTCCGTCTAACGCGTACGCTTGTGGTTTGGTCAGTTCAGTATGCTTTATCAGGCTTTGCGGCTCTTTCGCTGGAGCTTATCTGGTTCCGTATACTGGAAACATTGATTAAATCCGTGTCACTAACGTTCGCCATGCTTCTTGCCGTTTACCTTGGCTCTTTAGCCATTGGCACAGCAGTAGGTACCTGGCTCGTGCGCCGACCTGTGTATCAGTCAACCGCCCGCCGGGAACGAACCTTTCTGGTTGCTCAGGTGCTACTCTACTGTTATACAGCCCTGTCGGCAGGTGTGTTTGTCATTGCCATCAGTCGACTATCCGGTCTACAATTTCTTTGGGATTATTTTAACAGTGGTGAACCTGTTTTAAGCCCCCGTTTCAGCCTGTTTACATATGGGGCTGTGCCTCTGTTTTTATTGGGTCTTCCTACCTTCCTGATGGGCTTGAGTTTTTCCTTATCACAGTCGTTGATTCAGGACAATTACACCGAGGTGGGTCGAAAGGTGGGCTGGTTGCAGTTTATTAACATCGTGGGTTCAGCTTTAGGGGCGTGGGCAGTTACCTGGATCGGTTTTTCCTATATCGGTACAGCAACGCTATTAAAAAGTATTGCCGCACTAAGTATTGGTTATATGGTTATTTTACTCCTCCGTCGGCATTGGTCTGTACTGACTACGATGATGGCTGGGGCATTATCTCTAGCAGCGATGCTAAGTATTCCCGACAACGCCCGATTCTGGCAGCTACTTAATGGAGTGACGAAATCAGAGCTTTTTGTTTTTGATGAAAACGAATCAGCAGTATCAGTTATCAAAATAGGACCCGATCAACGAACAGGCACTGTATTTGTAAATGGCCTTGGGCAAAGTGGCCTCCCATATCATATTGATGCTGTTCATACGCTTCTGGGCGCATTACCCGTAATGGTTCATCCCAATCCGAAGCAGGTTGCCGTAATTGGACTGGGCTCGGGTGGAACGGTCAATGGAATTGCCGGACGATCGGAAACGAACCGGATCGATTGCTTTGAGATCGCATCGAATCAGGCGCTGGTATTAGCCAATTATGCCGACCGCGTTGGCGATACTACTGTGAATAGGGTGTTGAGTGATCCACGACTGCATTTGATTTTCCGTGACGGGCGCTATGCCATTCGCAACAGTAAAACTCGGTATGATGTTATCGAAGCAGATGCGCTCCGTCCCCTTTCAGCCTATTCCGGTAACATCTACTCAAAAGAATATTTTGAACTGATTCGGGAACGACTTAAGCCAGGCGGGATTGCCGTTACCTGGTGTCCTACAGCCCGTGTGCTGCATACTTTTCGGGCAGTTTTCCCCTATGTTGCTTATTGCGACAAACTGGTTTTGCTCGGAAGCAATCAGCCTATTTCTCTAGATTGGCCAGTCATTGAACAACGGGCGAAGACCCCCTTCAGCCAGCAACATTTTGCCCGATCTGGAATCGATATCTGGCCACTATTGAATCATTACCGATTGGAAATGCGCCTGTTGCCAAAGGTTACCGGGCTGCAACTTGAAATCAATACCGACCTTTTCCCCAGAGATGAATACAGCATCCGGGTTCAGGACAGGGCAAGCTTTTAATAGCCTGGAATTCCCCGCAGGGCTTAGTCATGCCGTTCGTCTGGATGTGAGAAAAACATGCCAAAGCCCTGTGAGATAAAATTAAACTGATGTCCGTTACTTTATACTCGACACGGCCTGCTGAGAAGCCAGTGCTTCACGTACCTTTGCCGCAATTTCGACCGAGTGTCGACGCGCCTGATGATCAAAAATTGGAACCGAAATGATCAATTCATCCGCTTTGGTCTGTTCAATCAGGTTGGCCAGTCCGCGCTGAACAGTTTCGGGTGAACCGACTGCTGAGCAGCTAAGTACCTGTTCGATTCCCGCCAGTTCATAATCTGGCCAGAGAGCAGTCAGGTCATCGACGGGAGGTTGCATCTGGCGGGCTTTTCCGCGACGAATGTGCAGAAACTGTTGTTGAACCGATGTAAACAGGCGTTCTGCTTCCTGATCCGTATCAGCCGCGACCACATTTACTGCGACCATTGCGTAGGGTTCTTTCAGGTACTCAGATGGTTTAAACCGCGACCGATAAACTTCCAGCGCCCGCATGAGCTGCGTTGGGGAGAAATGGGAAGCAAACGCATAGGGCAATCCAAGCATGGCGGCCAGTTGTGCCCCAAATAAGCTCGAACCCAAAATCCAGACAGGAATAGCGAGCCCTACACCCGGTATAGCCTGCACAAACTGATTCGACTCATCGGGCTGAAAATAGTGCATCAGTTCAACAACATCCTGCGGAAACGTATCGACATCGGTAGCCTCCCGGCGGAGCGCCCTGGCAGTTACCTGATCGGCACCAGGTGCACGGCCTAATCCGAGATCGATCCGACCCGGATAAAGGGACTCCAGCGTACCAAACTGCTCGGCTATCACCAGGGGTGAATGATTAGGTAACATAATACCGCCCGCTCCTACCCGGATCGTTGTTGTACCACCGGCGATATAACCGATAACAACCGAAGTAGCCGCGCTGGCTATCCCCGGCATATTGTGGTGTTCGGCGACCCAGTAGCGATTAAAGCCCAACTGTTCGGCATGCCGGGCGAGGTCCAGTGAATTATGCAAAGCCTGCGATGCGGTGCTACCGGCAACAATGGGTGAAAGATCCAGAATTGAAAAGGGAATCATACTTCGTTGATGTAATCTGGGCTTTCGCCCGAAGCCGTGCCACGGTTTGTGTATGAAATTTAGTTAACCGTGGCACGGCTTCGGGCGAAAACCCTGGTTATTAATTCATTAAAAGAATAGCCCATGAAAATGGAGATGGTCAATTCTTGCTGTTAAATAGACCTGGCGTTGCGTAGCAACCGGAAACGGTTATGAATTGTGGCTTGGGGACTCTATTTTCACGGCGTTTACAGGGTCAGATACCACCCATTATTATTCAGTCAATCGGCAAATCACTGCTTCAGCAACAATACGACTTATCAGAACGGTTCCTTGGAGTATATAGTGACATAACGCTTTCCGGGAATTCCTGCTGCTTTTTTTTAATACGCATGACGACAAAATACATCTTACTCTTTGGCTTAGGATTCAGCCTGGCTACCTGTTCACCAGCCACTTACACTAAAATTCCAACGGGTGGTGGCCCAACGTTTTTCAGCTATAAATCCAACAACGGTCCGGCAAAAATTTCGGCCCACCGGGGCGGAGGTGATCTGAAAGGCTACCCCGAAAACTGCATTGAATCGTTTGCGTTTCTGGCTAAAAAGTTACCCGTCATTATTGAATGCGATATTGACCTGACCAAAGACAGCGTTATGGTGATGATGCATGATGCCACGCTCGACCGCACAACGACCGGTACAGGCAAACTGATCGACAAAACCTACGCCGAGCTAGCCCAGTATCGACTGGAAGACAACTTGGGGAACGCAACGCCATACAAAATTCCTACGCTGGAAGAAGTACTCAATTGGGGAAAAGGGAAGGTTGCGTTTACGCTCGATGTCAAACGCAATGTGTCCTTTGAAAAGGTCATAAATATGGTTCGCAAAACCGGGATGGCCGATTATGCGGCTGTAATCACCTACAATGCCCAGGATGCGGCCAGGCTCAATAAGCTCGATCCGAATTTAATGATTTCGGTCACGATCCGGAATCACGCAGAATATGATCGGCTTCATGAACTGGGTATTCCTGACAATCGGATGGTTGCCTTCGTTGGCGTTAAAGAACCTGAACTTGAGCTGTATCAATTTCTGCATCAAAAAGGTATAGCCTGCATTCTGGGCACCCTCGGAAACCTGGACAAACAGGCTGCGGCCAAAGGTGATCAGGCCTATAAAAAATTCGCCGAAAACGGGGCCGACATTATGTCTACAGATCGGCCACTGGAAGTTTGGCAAGCCGTGAAATGAACAGCTAAACCAATCAAAACTGCTGGCAACGGCGTTGTCGTTTGAGGTTGCGATTCTTGCCACCAAACTGAAAAAGGGAATCAAAGCCATACCAGATGCTTATTTCGTGGGCTCCACCTGTCGCATACCGCATGGATGACAGAGTCACATCATAACTGTACTGAACCATCAGTTGATCGAACTGAAAGGCGATGATACCTACCAGCGCGTCGCTCTGAAAGGTTGTTTGCCCTATTTTTCGAAGCGGAATGCCCCTATACCAGAGTCCCAGCATCAAGGGTGAATAAATGAGGTTCAGCCCAACATCCAATTGCAGATTGTTTCCCTGTTGGCGCAGATAACCTGTCAGGCCAATGGATTGGTCTCGGTTTTGCTGATGCGCGTATCCTTTATTCCAGACCCGCCCCTCAAATGGCAATTTGATACCGGCCATACCACTAATTCGCTGACCCAGCCAATCGCCCCGAAGCTGCGAGCGTCCAATGTGATTGACCGTAAGCCCGGCCCAGTACGATGCCAGATTATCGCCAAGTTCGTGTTCAAACAGGAGGCCACCCGTAAAATCGACACTTTTCCGCGTAAACGTCCCCTGCGATAACGGGTCATTACTCACTTGATTAACCAGCCCTCCCAATGCATACTGATCGGCAAACGACATACCACCCGGATTGATCTGGTTACCAATGTAAGCGGCCTGTAACCCAAAAATCAGTCGGGCTTCCCGATCAGAATCCTGCATCAGTGGCACCATATACGATGCCTGACCGCTAACCTGGGTGGTTTGAAAAGCACTCCCCTGCCAATCACCGATAAGTTGAACACCAGCCCCCAGTCGGTGGTCTTCATCGTAGGAGTCGAACGAAAAAGCTGCGGTATGGTAGCTGGCTGGTAAGGCAGGCCACTGGCTTCGGTAATTGGCAATCAGTCGGGCAGATCCGGCACCGCCCGCAAACGCAGGATTGTGATAAATCGGGTTGGCGTAAAACTGGGAGAATTGAGGGTCCTGGGCATAACTTAGTATTGACCAGCAGACCAGCAAAGCGCTTAATACAACGTTTCGGAGGAATAGGGGCATGTTACCTTTACGAATTGGAGTGGATTAACAAAGAAACGTCCGAAAAGTAGTTTCACCAACAAATTGACCCACTATTGCCAGCGAGTTGAGTAAACGTTACTATATTGCCAGCATCCACTCCTTATTCAAAAATGCGAACCTCAACACTTCGTCTATTAATCAGCCATTTAGTGCTGATTATGCTTCTACCGGCTATTTCTGCATTGGGTCAGATCGGGCCATCGATTAAACCGAAAGATGGCCGCTACGACATCTGCCTGAAAGAAGGTCAGACCAAAGTTACAGTTACAATTCTCCTCGATGTTCCGGCAGGGGCCACCTGTACCCTCAACAACTTTAAGATCGAATGGGACGATGGCAAAGTCGATCAGATCGTTTATGATCCGAATAAACTGGAGCTATCGCATGAGTACGATGTTAAAGATTTCGTTGAACGATGCTCGAATGACGACGACAAAACCATAAAATTTAAGCAGACCGATAATTGCGGCTCGGGAAATCCAGCCAACAACAGTTTCGACATTACCTTCCGAAATACGCCACGGCCCAAATTTACAGCCTCACCCATTTGTGCTGGTCAACAAATTACCCTCCAGAACCAGACTTGTCCACTCAGCAGTCAGAACACTTACTCCTGGACTTTTGGTGACCAGGGTCTACCCAGTTCCAGCAACAGCCACACCTATGCCAACAAAGGCACATATACGGCAACGTTAAGTGTATCGGGTGTTTGTGGAACCAGCGGCCCTTATTCTGCACCGATAGAGGTCCTGGAAAAAGCAAAAGCGGCTATTGCCGATTCAGGAGCTGTCAAAATGAGTAACGATACGGCATTCGTTTGCCTGACCAGCGGAGCAATCCTGCGCTTCGATGGGACAAATTCTACCGGAGCTACCAGCTATAACTGGAACATTCCGGGATCAGTTACTTATCTGGATAAAACCAACGGCAATTCCCCTAAGCCTAAGGTACAGTTTACCAGAGCGGGCGATTATACAGTAACGCTTAGTGTGGATAATCCATGTCGTATTCCAAGTCAGATCAAACTTGTTGTGCGGGTGTTGGACTTACCAAGTCCCACGCTAAAATCGCAGCCCAATGTTTGTGAACCCTTCACTTATACCGTCGCAAATCCTATTTCCGGCGCTACTTACACGCTCAATGGGCAGCCTTTTGACCCCATTGTAGGCGTCCCATTAGCACTCACGTCAACGCCCTATGTTGTTTCGGCCTCCACAGCAAATCTCTGTGGTTCCCGGCCTGTTTCAATTACATTTTTTGTCAACAAACCCAGCGATGTTAAGATAACCTCGTTACCAAAATCATCTACCGTCTGTGCAAACAGTAATCCGATAAAGCTAAAGGCGGATCAACCCGGTGGAACCTGGACCCTGAAAAATACCATATCGGGCATACAACTTAATGCAAGGGCAGGCGATACAACGCTGATCGTTGGCGGTAGCGGCACGGTCCAGCTCGAATATTCACTTGGTCAGGGCGCCTGCCGCGTAACTGACCAGGTTGAGGTGACAGTTTCGGGCGTTGGCGTTTCGGCCAGTAACATTACAGCCTGCGCCAGCGAAGGGCGAGTCAAGCTATCGGGTAGCCCGGCGGGAGGAACCTGGACAACGACTGATTGCTCGGGTTGTATACGGAACGATTCGCTCATATTAGGCGGCCTGACGAGCAACCTGCTGCGATTTACGTATCAGGTAAGCAATGCGGGTGGCTGTCAGGCTTCAGCTAATTTTACGGTTACAGTGGGACAACCCAAGGCCGCGTTTTCAATCACTGGTCAATGCAGCGATAAACCGGTCACTGTCAATAACACCTCAACAGGAGCCGACACCTATGAGTGGATCGTCAATAGTATGACCATCGCAACTGGTCGGCAACCAGCATTAACCTTACCGGCTGGTCCTCAAACGGTAACCTTGCGGGTTAAATCCGGGGGTTGCCAGAACGAATCCCAGCAGGTCGTAACCCTAACGGCTCCCCCTCCTACCGTGATCCTCACCCCAAATAATCCAGCGGGCTGCGCGCCCCTGGCCGTTACGTTCGCTGTCAATGGAACTGCTCAGGCCGGTGTTACCTACCGCTGGAATTATGGCGACGGCGTGACCGCCACTGATTTCACCGCCACAGGTCATACCTACCAGAACGCGGGGCAAACGACCCGAACCTACACGGCAACTTTAACAGCAGCTAACGGATGCGGTTCGCAAACCGCGACCGCCGGTCTTACCGTTCGACCACTTGCCTTTGCGGAAATTGGCGTCGATTCGACCAATGTTCGCTGCACACCCGCAACCATCCGTTTCTCGAACCGCTCCGTTGGCCAGGGACAAACCAGCCTGTGGGATTTTGGGGATGGTTCTTCCCGCCAAACCACGCAGGATACTATTTTGCACCTCTTCTCGGCCCGCGATTCTGCCCGAACCTTTCGGGTGAGCCTTATTGTCCAGAACAGTTGTGGCCGCGATACGGATGCCGTTTCGATTCGGGTTTATCCGAGTCTTGTGCGCCCCCTGTTTAACCTGTCGAATGCTCGCCCGTGTGCGGGAGAAGCGATTCAGTTTACGGATGCAACCGTTCCGCGCCCAACGTCCTGGGTATGGCGGTTCAGCGATGGAACCACAGAAACAAGCCCGAATCCCCAACATCGTTTCCCCGAAGCAAATAAAACCTATACGATCACCCTGATCGCGTATACACCCTGCGGTTATGATTCCCTACGTCGAACCATCCAGACAACAACTCCTCCACCGGCGAGTTTCGCCCTGGCAGCTCCGTATGTGTGCCGTGGTCTGTCGGTCGCTTTCACGAATAAAAGCAATCCGGCGAATCGGTTCCGCTGGAATTTTGGCGATGGCTCCCCCATCGATTCCGTCAACTTTTCCCCTAAGCACACGTTTTCCGGAACACAAACCAATTACAACGTTACGCTAACTGTTATAGGCGCTACACCCGGTTGTTCCTCTACATTAGCCCAACCAGTCAGTGTTCGGGATGCGCCAAAACCCGATTTTAGCATTGAAGGCGGAGCCGATGTATGTACACCTGGCCCTGTTCGGCTTATTAGCACCGACCCCAATGCCACGCAATTCCGCTGGCAACTCAGTAATGGTCAGGTCCTGACAACACCCAAACCAGAGTTGGCGCTACCACCAGGCCGCTATGATGTCAAATTGACCGTCAGCTACGATCAGGGTGTTTGTGCCGATTCAAGCAGTCGCCCGGACGCCATAAATGTACTGCCCTGCGAAGTTGTGGCACCCGAAGCGTTTACCCCCAATTCGGATGGAATTGGCGATACCTGGACACTCTTCGGCGACACGGGCGTAACGCGTATTGTACGACTGCGCATCTGGAATCGATGGGGCGAAATTATTTTCGACGCCAGTGATATTCCCCTAAACAGCAGTAATCCAGGAGAATGTTGGGACGGAACGAATCGGGGGGTTCGGATGCCAACGGGACAATACCCTTACGAAGCCGATGTTATCCTCCGGGGGGAAAATCACCAAAAACGAGTAGGCAGCATTGCACTGATACGCTGAGCCTTATACGAAATTTGTCAGTAATTTGTATTTACACATCTCATTACAGTATCTTTGTACCCTCGCACTTCGTTAAACTAAAGCGGCACTTTATTGTGCCGCTTTTCATAAATACACAAATCTATTTATTCGATAGAATTTAAGCACTATGAATAGTCAGGACGAGACCGAACTGGCATCAACCGGAGCAACCGTCGCACCGACCGCACTTCCATTTGATCTAAACGGCTTAAAAATCAACTTACAGGGCAACCTGAATCAGACTGAAGCCCAAGCTATTGCGCTTCGGGCTGCTTTTCCTGACGCAGAGATCATAACCACGACCGATTCTCCTCCCCGATTTAAGCAACCATTACTTCGACGTCGCACCCGCACCGAAATTGCGATCTACGTTTTCGCAGCACTCGCTCTGATGATCGTTGGTCATTTGCTCTTCAGCTATTTTACGCTGGACCGTTTGACGTTGCTTGCCAATGATATCGACCTTACTCCCGACATTTTCTATTTTATACTGGCGGGTTTTGTAGCCCAAATGATTGATGGGGCGCTGGGTATGGCCTACGGCGTGACGGCCACCACTTTTCTAACCAGCGTAGGAATCAGTCCGGTTTTTGCAACAGCCAGTGTACACAGCTCTGAAATTTTCACCTCGGGTGTTTCGGGCTATATGCACCTGAAATTTGGCAACGTAAATAGTCGGTTGTTTAAAATTGTGCTCATTCCAGGTGTCATTGGAGCAGCGCTCGGAGCTTTTCTGATCACCAAACTGGCTGACCTGGAAGTAGTGTCCAAGTATCTCTCTCCTGCAATTTCAGTCTATACCGCCATTTTAGGTATTCTTATTCTCCAAAAAGCCCTTGTCAAACGGACGAAGAAAAAACCGGTTCGTCAAATTGGGCTGCTGGCCTGGTTTGGTGGTTTTGTCGACGCCATTGGTGGAGGAGGCTGGGGGCCAATTGTGAACACAACGCTGATTGCTTCGGGACGACACCCTCGGTATACCATCGGCTCAGTCAACCTGGCCGAGTTTTTTGTGTCCTTTGCCTCATCAGTCGTATTTGCACTCTACGCCGGACTAGGGAATTATGGCCTTGTTATTTTAGGTTTGATTCTCGGTGGTATGATTGCGGCTCCCATTGCGGCTATTCTGTCGCAGAAACTACCCGTTAAAACGATGATGATTTTAGTCGGAATCGTGGTGATTTTGGTAAGTTTGCGCAAAATTATTCTATTCTTTTAGTAGCTGGGCCAAGCGGGAACTTCGCCTGTCAAATTACACGGGCCAAACTGAAATCTGGCTCAGATAAGTATGAAAAAACAAACCAAAGCCATCCG
The DNA here is from genome assembly GCF_011604685.1 of Spirosoma aureum. Classification (NCBI taxonomy): domain Bacteria; kingdom Pseudomonadati; phylum Bacteroidota; class Cytophagia; order Cytophagales; family Cytophagaceae; genus Spirosoma; species Spirosoma aureum. Next base: position 5,136,529 of record NZ_CP050063.1, read on the forward strand.
TACTCAGGCGCAGAAATCGCAAAATCGCGAACATTCTGTACCGCTGTATCTAACATCAAGTTTTGCCTTCGAAAGTGCCGAACAGGGAAAAGCCTTGTTTGAAGAAACCGAAGAAGGCAATATTTACTCGCGCTTCTCGAACCCGAACGTGACCGAGTTTGTCGATAAGGTCTGCATGTTGGAAAATGCCGAAGATGGCATTGCCACCGGTACGGGCATGGCGGCCGTGTTTGCGAGTATGGCTGGTTTATTAAAATCAGGTGATCATCTGGTGGCCTGTCGGGCCTTGTTCGGATCGGCCCATCAGATCATCACGCAGATTCTCAGCAAATGGGGCATTACACATACCTATGTAGACGCCACAGCCTCCGAAGCGGAATGGGAAGCTGCCATGCAACCCAACACCCGGATGGTCTACCTGGAAACTCCCTCGAATCCAGGTCTTGAACTGGTTGATCTGGAAATGCTGAGCCGATTGAAAAAGAAATACGGCTTTATTCTGAACGTCGACAATTGCTTTGCCACTCCCATTCTGCAAACCCCAATTGATTTTGGCGCCGATTTATCGATTCATTCGGCTACCAAATTTATGGATGGTCAGGGACGTGTACTGGGTGGTATCGTTGTTGGCTCAAAAGAATTGATTCAGCCGATTCGGTTCTTTGCGCGGCATACGGGGCCGTCGCTATCTCCGTTTAATGCCTGGATCTTATCGAAAAGTCTGGAAACGCTTGATTTACGTATGGAGCGTCATTGTCGCAATGCGCTGCAACTGGCCGAAGCGCTGGATACACACGCCGAAGTTGAACGGGTGCTGTATCCATTCCTTCCCTCCCATCCACAATATGATCTGGCCAAGCGGCAGATGAGCGCGGGTGGCGCCATTGTAACGATCGAGCTTGAAGGTGGATTCGAGCGTGTGAAAGCATTCTTCGATGCATTGACTATTCCTACCCTTTCATCAAATCTCGGCGATTCGCGTACCATTGTAACGAACCCGAACACAACGACACATGCCAAATTGAAGCCTGACGAAAAGGCTGCCTTAGGTATTACGCCGGGCCTCATTCGTATTTCGGTGGGTCTGGAAGCGATTGAGGATCTGATCGAGGATTTCACGCAGGCAGTAGAAAAATCTGCCGAAGTGGTTAAAGAGAAAGTCGCCTAACGTATGCGTCACACGGCTAAGCGTTGGGGGGTTGACAACTTTTTTCTTGGCCGTTTGAACAGACGAGCATTCAGGTTTCCCGGAACAGGTTTTTTGCCCGAAAAGACGGGAAATTAGACGGGCAAACGGGTTATGACTTTACGGTGTATGAAGTCCGAATGCGGATTCGGCTGTAAGACAAAAATAAGAACAGGCCAGCGAAGTTTCATAGCCTGAAGCCCTTGCCACTGACCCGTTTGCGTAGTCTGCAAAGCACATTCATGTGGAAACTAAACCGGATGAATTAACGTCATTAGGGAACAATGTGATTGTTTTGGAAATTCTTGGTGCTGCCCGCCAGTTGGCTAAAACCGTAGGGCCGTATCAATAAAACAGAAATTATGATTGCCGAACCTACCACCTATACGCTCGAAAGTCTGGCCGGGCGATTACACGGCCTGAGCAATATTGAAGCACTGCGAACACTGTCCGAGCTATTTCCGGGCGAGGTTATTTTTTCGACTAGTCTGGGTTACGAAGATCAGGTCATAACAGACCTGATTCTGGCCAATGATATTCCTATCAAGATTTTCACCCTTGATACGGGTCGGATGTTTTCAGAAACTTACTCAGTCTGGAAGAAAACGAACGACCGGTATGATGCAAAGATTGAAGCCTACTTCCCGAAAGCGGATGCCGTTGAGACATTAATGACGACAAAAGGCCCATACAGCTTTTATGACTCGGTCGAGAATCGGAAAGAGTGTTGCGGTATTCGTAAAATAGAACCATTGAACCGGGCACTGAAAGGGCAGAAAATCTGGATTACGGGCATTCGGGCCGAACAGTCGGCTAACCGACAGACCATGACCCAACTCGAATGGGACGATTCTCACAGCCTCTTTAAATTTCATCCGCTGATGGACTGGACGTTTGAGGAGGTGAAACAATACGTAAAAGACCATAACGTACCATATAACCCGCTCCATGACCGGGGTTTCGTCAGTATCGGTTGTCAGCCCTGTACCCGCGCCATTCAACCCGGCGAAGATTTCCGTGCTGGCCGCTGGTGGTGGGAAGATAACTCGAAGAAAGAGTGTGGATTACATGTTAAATGAGCGTAAAGGTGAAAGAGTGACTGAGCGATTGTTCTCCACTCTTTCGCTCATTTGCTCTTTCACTCATTAAACGAATGAAACTCGATTATTTAGATCAGCTCGAATCCGAAGCCATCCACATTATGCGGGAGGTTGCCGGTCAATTTGAGCGTCCCGCGCTGCTGTTTTCGGGTGGCAAGGATTCCATTACCCTGGTCCATCTTGCCTTGAAAGCCTTCAGACCGGGGAAATTTCCGTTTCCACTCGTGCACATCGATACGGGCCATAACTTTCAGGAAGCACTCGATTACCGCGATAACCTGGCCGAACGGTTCGGCGAAAAACTCATTGTCCGGTACGTTGAGGACACGATCCGCGAGAAAAAACTCAAGGAGCCAACGGGCCGGAATGCGACCCGAAACGGCCTGCAAACCTTCACTTTGCTCGATACCATTGAAGAATTTGAATTCGATGCCTGTATTGGAGGTGCACGACGCGACGAAGAGAAAGCACGGGCTAAGGAGCGCGTTTTCTCTGTACGGGATGAGTTTGGCTCCTGGGATCCGAAACGCCAGCGTCCTGAACTTTGGAACTTATACAATGGACGGATACATAAGGGCGAAAATGTGCGTGTATTCCCGATCTCGAACTGGACTGAACTTGACGTCTGGAATTACATCCGGCGCGAAAAGATCGAATTGCCCAGCATTTATTTCGCTCATGAACGCGAATTACTCATCCGCGATGGTAAACTAATGGCCACTGCCGGTGGAGTTATCAAACCCGAAGCCGATGATCAGCTCGTGACCCGGCGTGTGCGCTTCCGCACAGTGGGTGATATTTCCTGCACGGCGGCTTCTGAATCGCAGGCCGATACGCTCGACGCAGTTATAGACGAAATTCAGGCTACGCGCATCTCCGAACGGGGCGAAACCCGCATGGATGATCAACTCAGCGAAGCAGCCATGGAAGACCGCAAAAAAGGCGGCTATTTTTAATTGTGAATGATTGAATGAGCGAATGCGCGAATAGTAACAGCCGCAAAATCATTCACTTATTCACTCGTTCACTCAATCACTCATTGAGTTAATGGATCTTTTACGATTTATAACCGCCGGTTCGGTAGACGACGGCAAAAGTACGCTCATCGGGCGGCTTCTTTACGATTCTAAATCCATTCTGGCCGACCAGCTCGAAGCGATCGAACGAGCCAGCAAAAGCCGCGACGACGGCGAAATTGACCTGGCCTTGTTGACCGATGGCCTTCGCTCGGAGCGCGAACAGGGGATTACGATCGACGTCGCTTATCGCTATTTCCAGACACCGAAACGGAAGTTCATCATTGTGGACGCGCCGGGTCATATTCAGTATACCCGCAACATGGTGACGGGTGCATCGAACTGTCAGTTAGCTATTGTTCTGGTCGACGCCCGGCATGGCGTGGCTGAACAGACCCGTCGGCATTCGCTGATTGCTTCGCTTCTTGGCATTCCGCACATTGTTGTGGCAATCAATAAGATGGATCTGGTTGGCTATTCTCAGAATGTGTTCTCCGATATCTGCATTCAGTACGCTGAGCTAGCGAAAAAGCTGAATGTTCATCATGTCACATACATTCCAATGAGTGCGCTCAATGGCGATAATGTTGTCGATCGGTCAGAAACGATGCCCTGGTATGAAGGCCAGACTTTACTTGAACACCTGGAAACGGTAGTGATCGATGACGATGCCAACGGAGAGACGGAAGATCATCATCCGGGTCGTTTTCCAGTTCAGTATGTGATCCGCCCACAAACTGCCGAGTTACACGATTATCGGGGCTATGCGGGTAAAATAACCAGTGGTATCTTTCGCAAAGGCGATGCAATCACGGTATTACCTTCCGGAGAAACATCGACTATTGATGCCATCGAAATAGCTGAAACCCAGCTGGATGAGGCCGTTACGCCGATGTCAGTTGTTTTACACCTGGCAACGGATGTCGATATTAGCCGGGGCGACCTCATCGTACGATCCGATATCCAACCTATCAGTAGCCAGACTGTCGAAGCAATGCTTTGCTGGATGGATACCAAAGAGTTTAAGGTTGGTAATAAATACGTTTTACAGGTGGGCACTTCCCGGACACGTTGCTCCGTACGGTCAATTGCCTATCAACTAAACATCAATACATACGAAGAAATCGATGGCGTAGATAGCCTCAAATTGAACGATTTAGCCAAGGTAGTTCTCCGTACAGCCCAGCCCATAAGTTTCGATCCGTATCAAAAAAACCGCGCTACAGGCGGAGCCATCCTGATTGATGAGACCTCGAATGTAACTGTGGGCGCATTGATGCTTGTGGGCGAAGCCTAGATAAATCGTCTTACCAGGCATATATTGATTCCGGTCTGTTACATGCCTGGTAAGGCGATTTATCCGTTTAGTGAGCTAGTCGTTCACGACATCGGTATAGCTGAAATTGATTTTCAGCTTCAGTATAAACCAGGCGGGTTTCTATCGTAAATTCATGCCAATCTACTGTAGCCTATCTGAGCGATCTTAGCATAACGATATTCACCGGTAAATCCTGGAAAATTTAATAGGGTCGATAAACCGGGTAATCCAATCAGCAAGAGCTCAATGCTTTATTGGCAGTAGGTTAAGGCCGTAAATCCCTATACGATGAACCTATTCGCTTTCCCGGACGCTCCATTTCAGGTACAATTGTGTTTCGATCCGATCATTACGAATCTGGAAAAGAAGGCTGCCGAAACCACTGGTGAAGAATCTCGCGGGGTACTAGATTTACTTGATAAACTCTCCGCTTATCCCGAACTGCGAAACGGAATCACAAAAGCTTCTCAGATTACGCAGAATACCGAGCTGATTAGCAGCCTATTGGCCGATTATTTCCCGGCCGCTCTGACGCTGAATGAAATTAAGGCCGTCAACGTCCCCTATTCTGGAATTATTTTCAACCACACCCAGCGATTCAAAAACATTCTTAACGCGGCCGGGCCAGACTTTACAATCAATATCCGGGATTTCGAGGAGAATCAATTTTATATTAGCAGTTGCTGTCTTATCCTGAATCAACACTATAACACCCAGCTCGATTTCAGTAAGCCCCTGTTCTTTGATATTCCAACCAGAGATGGCATCATTAAGCATTACCGAATTCTGTATAATGGTGATTTTCTGGAGATACTTCCTACTGAAAAGGCAATAAAGCTTTCGCAGGACGATATTAGCCTTTTATTAGACAGGTATAATGACCTGGATTTGTGGAAAGAGAAATTTCCTAAAGAGAGTTGGCTTCTGAAAGGTTTTGCAATCATGACTCTTTTCGATGCCACAGTTGAGAACGCGGTTTCCTTATTTAAAGAGAAATTACTGGGATTAAGTGCAGTCGATTTTCATATTAATATTGAGTCAATCTTCCAGTCAATTTTCCAGATTCCCGATCTTAAAGTTGGGTTTTCACTCTTTAAATCAGACCAATACCGATTTACGAGGGCCGCTTTTGGGCACCCTATGTTTAGTTTTATCGTAGCCAATGGTCATTCTTATACAGCCGAAGATGAGTTAGGTTCCTACACGTATCATAGCCTGGTTTATGAGCGAGTATACGTTGCCGCGTCAAATACTGCCGACTTTCTGGCCGAACATCCTGAGAGTCAGTTAGCGAGTCGCTTTTTATCCCAAAATATTCATAGTTTTATTCTTGCTCCAGTTGTTAAAAATCAAGTTTTATTAGGTGTTCTGGAGATTGGTTCGCCTTTGCCCCAAAAGCTCAATAGTGTCAATGCCAACAAGCTGGAGGTAATTATGTCTTTTTTAACGGACACCGTTGAACGGCTGATTGCCCAGATGGAAAACCAGATTCAGGCCATTATTCAGGACAGGTTTACGGCTATTCACCCCAGCGTCAACTGGAAATTCAGGGCCGAGGCACAACGACTTATTGAAGTTTCGCAATCGGGTGCCCTCTCAGCCGTGAGCGAAATCACCTTTCCGGCCGTATACCCCCTCTATGGACAGATCGATGTGAAAGGCTCATCGGAAGCACGGAACGAGAGTGTTCAGCATGATCTGCAACAACAGCTTAAAACACTGGTTACACTTTTAGAAGGACTAAGCGTGCAATTACCAGCTGAGTCTGGCTATTTCCAGGAAGCGCAGCAGCAATTATCGGATTTCCTGACTGAGCTTTCGATGGGTATGAAAGCCAGCACGGAACAGCACATTACGATGTATATAGAACGAACTATTCATAATCGTTTACGGCAACTGGCCAGTGCTGACCTATTGCCCGAAATAAATGCTTATTTCGCTGAAACAATTAAGGAAAAAGGGACCTTTCATGCCTGTCGCCGACGGTATGAAACGACTATGTCAAGAATTAACGATACTCTGGCCGACCTGCTCGATAAGCGGCAATCAGAAGCCCAGGCCATTTTTCCCCATTATTACGAGCGATTTAAAACCGATGGCGTTGAGCATAATTTATATGTTGGCCAATCCATTGCCCCTACCCATGAATTTGACGAAGAAAAGCTGAATCAGTTACGGTTGTGGCAGCTTCGCGTACTTTGTGAACAGTTCATAGCTCACCAGCAACTTTTGCCTAGTTTACCTTATCCGCTGGAGGTAACGGCACTGGTTCTGGTCTACCCGTCAACGATCGGGATACGATTTCGTATGGATGAAAAGCGATTTGATGTCGATGGAAGTTATAATGTGCGCTATGAAATCGTTAAGAAACGCATCGATAAAGCGCTTATAAATGGAACGACCGAACGAATAACGCAGGCTGGTCATCTTTCTATTGTTTATATTAATGACGCCGATGAACTGGCTTATACTTATTATCTTCGCCAGTTGCAGCAACTGAACCTGCTGGAAGAAGAGATAACAAACGTTGAGGTTGAAGATTTGCAGGGAATCTCCGGGCTAAAACTGTTACGGGCTAAACTAAAATACGAGGGAGTTGTACGTTTATCCGTTAGTTAAACAGTCCTGATTAATACCCGAGGAATGAGTGCCCTGGCCAAGTCTGATTTTCATTGGAAACGCCAATCGATAAAATCGCCTATCAATCTAATAGTGTGGGCATTACTGCCTGTCTACAAGTTATCAACCTGTCGACTAGTCATAACCAATCCTTATCGTCCATAACCAAAAGTTGGGCATCCGTTGAACCCAATCCGCCAAAATTTCCTTTATTATTGTACATGGAAATCACCCTGAACTAGTAACGCCGGTTAAAAACGGCGTTTTGTTCAAATGAATTAGTTGATCAAATCTATAGAGTTTAATACTTATGTCTATCCAACTTACCGACAAGGTTAGCGAAGCCGCCAGGCGCGATATTCTGGATCTGGAAAAGAAGATAAGCACGTTCCAGTCTGGCGATATAGCCGACGAAGCGTTCCGGAAATTCCGGCTCACACGGGGCGTGTATGGGCAGCGGCAACCTGGTGTGCAGATGATTCGCATCAAACTGCCCCACGGTCGTATTACGGCTGACCAGCTCATCCGGATTGCCGACCTGTCGGATAAGTACGCGACAGGCAATTTACACGCGACAACACGTCAGGATATCCAGCTTCACTTCGTCAAACTGGCCGATTCTCCCCAACTCTGGGCCGATCTTGAAGACGCCGGCATTACACTAAAAGAGGCCTGTGGTAACACGGTTCGGAACGTAACGGGTTCGGCACGCGCAGGCGTTGATCCAAGCGAACCGTTTGATATTACGCCCTACGCCTATTCCATATTTGACTATTTCCTGCGCAATCCAATCTGTCAGGATATGGGCCGGAAATTCAAGATTTCGCTCTCATCGAGTGAGAAGGATTCGGCCTACGGCTACATGCACGATGTGGGTTTGGTAGCACGGATTCAGGACGGCCAGCGTGGTTTCAAGGTTATGCTTGGCGGAGGTCTGGGCGCACAGCCATTTTCAGCACAAACTGCGTTTGAATTTCTGGAAGAAGAGCGCGTTATTCCTTTTATTGAGGGAGTTATCCGCGTATTTGATCGCTACGGCGAGCGGCAGAAACGGCACAAAGCCCGGATGAAGTACCTCCTGAATGACATTGGTCTTGAGGAACTGCTTCGGCGCATTGACGAAGAGACGCCAGCCATAAAAAATAAAGCATTTTTGGTTGACAGTTCACAGTTTTCGGTGTCGGACCAATACGCCGAACGTCCGGAAGCCAGCAATTATCAGTTGACCATCGGCCCTGAGCAGAGTCAAAACTCAAAGCTTAGCACCTGGTTCAAAACGAATGTATTTGAGCAAAAACAGGCGGGTTGGTATGCCGTTCAGCTGCGGGTTTTACTCGGCGACATGCATTCAGATACGGCCCGTGCACTGGCACAGATTGTGAAGCAGTATGCCGCCGACGACATTCGGGTGACCGTCAACCAGGGTTATTTACTTCGTTATATTCGTCCGGAGAACCTCACGGCTGTTTTTGAAGCGCTCGACGCGTTAGGTCTGGCTGAACCCGGCTTCGACACGACTGCCGATATTACAACCTGCCCTGGTACGGATACCTGTAATCTGGCCATTTCGAGCAGTTACGGTATCACTCGGGCCCTGGAGCAGATGATGCACGACGAGTTTCCTGACCTTGTTTTTAACGACGATATCAAGATCAAAATCTCGGGCTGCATGAATGGCTGTGGGCAACACTCCGTTGCCAATATCGGCTATCACGGTTCGTCGCTTAAAAATGGCGCATACGTTCTGCCAGCCTTACAGGTACTGCTCGGTGGTGGCTTTAATGGTAAAGGTGAAGGACTGATTGCCGATAAAGTCATTAAGATTCCGGCTAAACGTGGCCCTCATTCGCTCCGATTTTTGCTACGTGATTTTGAAGCCAATGCCTTCGATGGCGAGTACTACAGCGATTATTACGCTCGTCAGGGGAAGAACTATTTCTACCAGCTGCTTAAACCTTTGGCAGATCTGAAAACACTGGTAGACAGTGATTATATCGACTGGGATCATACCGAACAGTACGTTACCGAAGTGGGTATCGGCGAATGCGCCAGTGTTCTGATCGATCTTGTCGCAACGACACTGACTGAAGCCAGCGAAAAACTGGGCTGGGCGCGCGAAGCCCTGACCGAAAGTCGTTGGGCCGATGCAATCTACCATGCCTATAATGTGTTCATTACCGGTGCCCGAGCAGCTCTCATGAGCCGCGATGTTCCGACAAACACGCAGCATGGCATTGTGAGCGATTTTGACAAAACGTTCCTTGGCGAACCTGATTTCCATCAGGCCGAAGGCGACTTTAAAACGCTCGTATTCAGTATCAATAAACAGGAGCCATCTGAAACGTTTGCGCGTCAGTTTATCGCGCAGGCCGAAGCCTTCCTGCAAGCCGTTCAAGCCTACCGCGAAACTCAGATTGAGCTGGAAGGCATTCCCGAATTGCAGGAATTAACGCAGGCGCAGGATAGCTAAGAATTGACTGACTGAAACATTCAGTCAGTCAATAATTCAATCAGTCAATGAAACTCACTCTTGTAGGAGCCGGACCTGGTGATCCGGATTTGATAACGGTAAAAGGAATTCGGGCGTTACAGGCTGCTGATGTGATCATGTACGACGCCCTTGTTCATCCCGCTCTGCTCGATCATTGCCGTCCTGATGCGTTGAAAGTTTACGTCGGCAAACGCCGGGGTGCCTATTCGTGCATGCAGGAAGATATTAACCCATTAATCGTACATTATGCCCGGCAATATGGCCATGTCGTACGGCTTAAAGGGGGTGATTCATTTGTGTTTGGCAGAGGTTACGAAGAGATCGAATTTGCTCGTCAGCATGGTATTGAAACGGCCGTCGTTCCCGGTATATCAAGCAGTTATGCCGTTCCGGCCTCAGCAGGCATTCCCCTTACAACGCGGGGTTTATCGGAAAGTTTCTGGGTAGTTACCGGTACAACAAAAGCCGGACAGTTATCAGCTGATCTTCGGTTGGCAGCTCAGTCGTCGGCAACAGTTGTCGTATTGATGGGTATGCACAAACTAGCTGAAATCATGTCCGTTTTTACAGACTTTGGCAAAACAGAAACGCCGGTTGCCATCATCCAGAACGGCACATTACCCGACGAACAGATCGTGATTGGAAACGTGGAAACGATCATGGAAAAAGTAAACGAAACGGGAATCGGGAATCCGGCTATTATTGTTGTGGGTGAAGTGGCTGGCCTGCCAAACAGCCAGACAACGGCGGTAGCAGAAGCGATCAGCCAGCATCTGTCAGAAACGAAATAAAGCACAGGCAATGCCTGTTTACATTTGCAAAACCTGTGGAGAACGCCATTGCTGGCACTCTACAGGTTTTTGGTATTTATAGCTATACTATTGAACCTAGAATCCGTCAGTTAAGCAGTCGATGAGTTGAAGTGAGGTCAGTATTAAGAAATCGCCCAAGACATGCCGCAAAGGAATAATGCGCAAAAACAAAATCCGGATACTGATTATTATTTAACCAGCTTAAACTTATTTTTTAAAGCTATAATGAGATTCAATTTAATCACAAAGCACGCTAAGGCCTATTTAAAAAGGTGCTAAATCTTTTCTATATTCCGTTGAGAATATATCTAAGCATGCTTTTCGGTTAACTTAATAAATACCAACACACTCATTATCAATAGTTTAGCAAAGCAACATAAACGATGAAAATAGTCGTATCAGTAGCGTTATTTTTCTGTACAATTCTCTCATTTGGACAATCGAATAAAGTCAAAAAGATTGACCAGACTCAACTCTTTATTCTTGGCGTCATTGATCAAATTGTATCAACAGAATTATCGGAAACGAGAACCCTAAACATTTACCTACCTGAGGGTTATACGAAAAACGATACGGCGAAATATCCTGTCGTTTATTTGCTGGATGGTTCGGCAGACGAAGATTTTATTCATATTATCGGGCTGTATCAGTTTAATAACTTTGCCTGGATAAACCGGGTACCTAAATCAATTATTGTTGGTATTGCTAATATCGACAGAAGGAGAGATTTTACGTTTCCAACCACCAATGCCGAAGACCTGAAAAAGTATCCAACTTCGGGTCATTCAGACAAGTTTTTTAATTTTATAGAAAAGGAATTGCAGCCCTATATTCAAGCCAAATACAGAACTAATTCGTCAAAAACAATTATTGGGCAATCCCTTGGGGGGTTATTAGCCACTGAAATTTTATTAAAAAAACCATTACTTTTCAATAAGTACATTATAGTAAGCCCAAGTTTATGGTGGGATAATGGTTCTTTGTTAGCTAATAAATCAGCCCTTTTACAGAAAGATTTTCCAGAGAAAACAGACATTTATATAGGTGTCGGGAAAGAAGGACTTACACCGGGTACGATTCCACGCGTTATGGAAGTGGATGCCAATCTGCTTGCAGACAAACTCAGGAGCTCGGAAAGCAGCCAGGTAACGGTTCATTTTGACTATTTACCTCAGGAAGACCATGCCACAGTAACCCATCAGGCTGTTTTCAATGCATTACGGCTTTTATATCCTGTGATTCATAGTGTTAAATAAACATAGAAATACCCGCAAATAGGCCAACTACATGACTGTTCAGGTATGATAATAGAATAATACCATTTTAAAATTTACCAATATTTATTTTTTCCCTATATTAGGCTCACGGATCAAGAATTTTGTATAGTACAAAATACATGAATAGAATAGAATAGTTTAATAAATCCACTTACAACTAGTTCCTCTTTTATACATTCTAAAGACTATTTATTATGAGAACCGCTACTTCTACAGTTCTTTACAAATGGTTCAATGAAGTCTGGAACGAAGACAACGAAGATGCAATCGATCAGTTAATGACTTCAGAGTCTGCTGCCATTGGAATCTTAACAGCAGACCAACCGAAAGGCCCAGAGGGATTTAAAATTTTCTTCAGAGGATTTAGAAGTCAATTTCAATCGGTTCGCATTGAGATTGATGATGTAATTTCGCAAGAAAACATGGAAGCAGCGAGAACAACTGTCCATGCCATTCACACGCAAACGGGTAAAAATGTAACTTTCTCCGGCATGTGTATGGTCAGAACTAAAGATGGAAAAATTGATGAGGCTTGGAATAACTATGACTTTCTTGAACTGTATCAGCAACTTGGTCAGAAACTAACTCCTGTTGGCGAACCTTAAGCAAAAAGAAAGCTGACGAATTGCCATTCATCAATCCATATTCTTCTTCCTAAACGTGTAAAATACTTAGGGCTTTTGGTAGAAGGTGTGCCACGGTTTTAAACCGTGGCACACCTTCTACCAAAAGCCCTGATGCTAACAAACTTAGGGATAGCCTGCTAGCTTATTTGCTTACATGCGCTACAACAGCATCCGCGCTTACCTTCTGTTGCTCGCCCGTTACCATGTTCTTGATCGACAATAGGCCAGTCTGCACTTCTTCCGAACCAATCAGTACGACATAAGGAATCGCCTTGGCATTGGCGTAATCGAGCATTTTCTTAACTTTTGCCAGATTGGGATAGGCTTCCGCAGCGATATCGGCACTACGAAGCCTGTTCAATAAAGGCAAGGCAACCGAACGAGCGGCTTCATCGAATGGAACAATGAGTACGTGCGTTCCCTGTCCTGCCGAAGCCGGGAACAGTTTAAGCTCATCCATGACGTCGTAAATCCGGTCTACGCCAAACGAAATTCCCACTCCCGACAGCCCCGGCATGCCGAATGCACCTGTCAGGTTATCGTAGCGTCCCCCCCGCTGACACTCCCAATGGAAACGCCGTTTGCTTTCACTTCAAATATGGCACCGGTGTAATAAGAAAGTCCACGCGCTAATGTTGGGTCAATTTCAACCTGAGAATCAGTCAGCCCATACTGATCAACCAACTGAAGGGTCTGTTCCAGTTCGGCAATTCCCTGGCTAGCCGTTTCCGAGGTCGAAAGCCACGTTTTCAGTTGATTTATCACCTGCCATACTTCCTGACCACCCAACTCAAACATCGGATCAAGCCTACCAACGGATTCCTCCGAAAAGCCACGCTCGCGCAGTTCATCCAGAACTTTTTCTTTTCCGATCTTATCTAATTTGTCAATCGCTACGCTTAACAATCCTTCTTTTCCCGGTGCTCCGATGACCTCAGCAATGCCAGCCAGAATTTTGCGATTGTTGATCTTTAACGTAAAATCGGCAACACCCAGGTTCCGGAAAACCTCATGGATCATCAGGACGATTTCAGCCTCACAAAGCAGCGAATCTGTACCGACTACATCGGCGTCGCACTGGTAAAACTCGCGATAACGTCCTTTCTGCGGCCGATCAGCCCGCCAGACGGGTTGCATCTGGTAGCGTTTAAACGGTAAAGCCAAATTATTGCGGTTCATGACCACATATCGGGCAAAAGGAACCGTCAGATCGTAGCGCAGTCCTTTTTCGGCAATTTTTGTAGTCATCTTTTTCGAGCCATCCTGTAAGTCAGCTTCGGTCAGATTAGCGGCAAAATCGCCGGAGTTAAGTATCTTGAAGAGAAGCTGATCGCCCTCATCGCCGTATTTGCCGGTCAGCACCGACAGGTTTTCCATGGATGGCGTTTCGAGCGGCAAAAAGCCAAAACGTTTGAAGGTCTGTCGAATGGTATCGAATATAAAAAGCCGTTTGCTCATCTGCTCCGGCCCAAAGTCACGCGTTCCTTTAACAAGTGATGGTTTCATCCCACAAAATTACGGATGAGGGCGGAATAAAATGAGTTTGATTTAGGAAAGCCCCAGGTTATCGCACACTAAATACACGCTCAACGAACGAACGGGAATTTACCGATAGGTCCTTACGAGTCACGTCGCGATCGAAAGGGCGGTTCAGGTTATTGCCCGCCAGATCTTCCAGTCGCCCCTCAATTTGCAATCGGTACTTGCCAGCCCTCCACGGCTCAGTAGGCTTAAATTGGGCTCGTTTTTCTTCATCGCCGGTTTGCCACGTTCCTGATATCGTTTCCCCATTTTCGCCAGAGACATGCAGCGTTTCGATCAGGAGACTGTAATCAAGAGCCTCCCCGAACGTGACGACCAGGGGTTGCACACTTTCTAATTGGGGCTGATTGATTGTCCATCGCGCCGGATTGGGAGAAAGGCTATCCCGTTGTACCGTTAAAAATGATTTTGTAGAAGTTTTGCCCAAAATCGCGCCCTGCTGATCGGGCCAATCAGATGAAACAACCAGTTGATAGTGAACGGCCTTTTGCAAAGGGGCCCCTAATCGTTTGTTAGGCTGTAAATCGCGTTTGATTCGGCCGGGGTCCAGCCAAAGTGTAAGAACGCTTCGGTCGGCGTTCCAGAGTTCAGGCTGGAGATTAAGAAATACACCGGGCAAGGTATCGGTGTTATTTTTCAGGATGGCAACATACTTCTGCGATTGCCCTTCCTGCATAGGCCGGGAAAAATGCAGGTAGATTTTCAGCAAATTGTCCGGCAGTGAATCCTGAGAAGGATAAATAGCCAGTAAAGCGGGCTTGTTGCCCTTTGCCAGAGCTGGAATGGTGAGATCGCCCAGGCGTTTGTCGCGCAGCCAAACCGTATAGGTCAGGCTACGGGTGAATGGAATAAGTGGCTGAAAAACAATATCATCGCCAACCCGTTTGTAGTTACCCAAAATGGCCGTCTCTTTGTTGCCCAGCCGCACCGATAGCAGTTGCGATAGCGAATCCGCCGAAACAGATTTAGCAACTTGTTGAGGAATAACCAGTCCGGCCGCACGATTGCCATCCCAACGGATTGCGAATCCGGTATCTTCCGGCTGTTGACAACTCGTCAGCAGACAGAAAGCAAAAAAAATCAGGCTACACAGCGCGTGTAACCTGATCATATAGAGCCATGAATGCTTATAATAACCAATCATTGGAGGTCCAAAGATCAAGATTACCGTTTGATCGACGCTGAAGTAAGATCATTCGCGTATCATCCAGTTTGTCGAGCTGGATCACGTTGGTCAAAGGAAGCGATACAAAGTCCACCCCGGCGGTAGCAAAATTTTCGACTACGGGTGTCGTCAATGAGCCCTGATATGCTTCAATATTCTTGTATCGAACTTTAAATACCGGCCGACTTGAGTTGGCCATGATCAGGAAGGATTCATTGCCTTTCTTCAGGGTGATGATATCCAGTGGCTGGTTGCCGCTACCCATCTCAGCAACAGTTCTTCCTTTTACATGGCTTCCGGCCTTTAACTCGTCGAGCGGAAACAACACCAAAGGCGTACAGGTGTAGCTGGCCAACAGGTATTTTTTGCCCTTTATTTCGGTTGTTGTGAAGGTCTTGATCGGAGCCATCGTTTCATATTTGCCGTGTGCTGCATGGTATATTTCGAGTGAGGCCTGGTCCTGGGCGTTTGTAAACGGAAACGGAATGCTACGAAATGTAGATCCGAACTCCTGATTCGACAACCCGCTGACCATCACTTTCCCGTCTGCATACCCCATGTCGGAAATGGCGGCAACCCGTAATGATTCGCCCCGCTTATCTTTAGCATCTTCAGCAGGAACGTTCGTCAGGGCCAGTGTTGAAAACGGAATGGCGTCCAGCGAAACGGCGGAGATTTTATCGCCCTCAATCCTAAGCAAAACGGGCGTACCATCACTGTGTTGTACGGCACAGTAGACGTTCTTCGACTTTGGATTGACGGCAATGTCCTGAATCGTAATGTTTTTCACTTCGGTCCCTAAAAGGGCAGCAATCTTCTGATCTATATTTTTAATATCGATCGGATTAGGCTTTTCGACCAGTGCGGCATCTTTGGTGTCGATGGCAAAAACCGTTGCACTTTTTCCATCGCCGATAAACAGAATCCCATCGGGGCCAAACGTCAGCGCGTTGATTGATTTAATGCTGGGGGTTCCGATTAAGAACCCATATTGATTACGGGCTGAGCGGGTAGTTGTAGCCAGTAATAGCAGCCCGACTAAGCCTACTGCAAGTACGGAATATATTTTTTTCATGTTTGTAAAGGTTAGTTTCTTATAACTACGTTGATAATGGGTTTACTGCGTGAATATAAGCAGATTAGCGTACGTTTCTACGCATACTAATTGAGTTCATAAGCTTTTCTTAGGCTAAAGCAAAAACCCTGGCTTGACGCAACGCAAACCAGGGTGACACCAGAATTCGTAAGGTGTTATTTCTTTTCGGCTACGGCGCCATCCTGTTTGGCAAATTCGCCATTAACTTTAATTTCTACCTCATCGCTGACAACCACTACCGGAATAGTGCCCACGCTAAAATCGGAACGTTTCAGTGTGCTGTTGATTTTAAAACCGGCTTTTTCCTGCTCTTTGCCACCCATGCCTTTCATCATAACCGGGCCAGTCATGGTCGCATCCAACGTTATGGGTTTCGTTACACCATGCATGGTCAGATCGCCGGTTATTTTGTATTTCTTACCTTCTACTTTCTTGAACGATGTGCTTTTGAAAGTCAGGGTCGGGAATTTGGCGGCATCGAAAAAATCGGGGCTTTTCAGGTGATTATCCCGGCGTTCGTTGTCGGTGCTGATGCTGTTCACATCGGCCGTAAATTCAAAAACGGCATCGGATAAATCGGGCTTAGCTGCGGTAATTTTGGCATCAAACGTTTTAAAATTACCGTCTACCTCCGCTAATAAATTGTGGGTCACTGTAAACCCTGCCCGAGAGTGGGCTTTATCGACCGACCAGGTTTGGGCATAGGCCGCTGACAAGGAAAATAAGCTAACGATGGTAACGAACAATGATTTCATACGTGTACAGGTTTTATGGTAAAAGTGAATCGGCATTACTTGAACTAGAAAATACACTTTAGGCTGGTTAGCTTATTTGGGGCGACTGCCAGCCGGTGCTGCTTGTGGCTGACCACCTCCATCACCTTCGCCTTTTACGTCGTCGTTACTCACAGAGCGTGATTTCCGGCGGGGCTCTTCGAAGGTCATTTTGCCAATCCGGTAATTGAACGTAATCTTTATATTCTGGTTGTAGAGGTGGGTAACGTTTACCTGAGAAAGCAGCGGAGAGTTCAGGTTGGTGCGCATGGTCACGCCATTCCCGATAAAATTTTCTGCCGCCAGTCCGATACTTCCCCGCTTATTAGCCAGGTCTTTTCGAACACCCAGCGAGTACATATAGAAACTCCCCATCGTGCCCTGTAACTGTGGCATCGGTCCACGAAAGAAGCTAAACACCTGTGCGCTCCAGCCCTTGTCGAGTTGCAACTGACTCATCAACCGCCCCCCGATGCTTACGCCCGTGTTGCTGATCGTCACTGATTTTCCATCCGCGCCGGGTGTCAGCCCCTGCATGTACATGTAGTAGCCATCCAGACCGCCATTCAGGCTCCATTTCGAAGTAAGATTGGTATTGAAGAAGACACTGGCACCGACCGTACGCTGCACACCAATGTTCTGATACGTGGTGATGATGCTCCCTGCCGGAAAGCCGGTGGTCAGCGTATCGGCTGGTATCCGAATCTGTGAAATGGCATTGTTGGTTAACCGGCCAAATACCGCAGCATTCAGGTACGTTTTCTTAATGGTCGAACTTAAACTCAGTTCGACATTGTCAGTCAGTTCGGGGCTTAGATTGGGATTCCCCACCATAATCATTTGTGGGTTAGCCGCATTCACATTGGGATTCAGCTGTTGCAG
This sequence comes from Spirosoma aureum, assembly GCF_011604685.1. Classification (NCBI taxonomy): domain Bacteria; kingdom Pseudomonadati; phylum Bacteroidota; class Cytophagia; order Cytophagales; family Cytophagaceae; genus Spirosoma; species Spirosoma aureum. Next base: position 5,154,432 of record NZ_CP050063.1, read on the forward strand.
ACCCGGCCGTTGAATCCGACGGTTATAGGCGGCCTTGAGTGTGCTTCCGCCCTTCAAACCTTTCGACACGTTAACGCTTGGCACCAGATTACTGTAATTGGGGATATTCAGGGGCGTATTTTCGTTCGCCGTAGCCGTTATCCCCGTGTGCTCATAGCGGGTACCGACTTTAAATGTGTATTTACTCGGCGTAACGTAGGTATACGAAATATAGCCCGCACCGATGTTCTGGTTATATTTAAGTGCTCCCGATGGATTTGTCGGATCAAAGACCAACTCACCGGTACTGCCGCCTATCTGGTACTGATAATGGCTGTCTACCTGGCGCATAATGGCCTTACCCCCGAATTCCAGCAACTGGTTTTTCCGGATTGGCGTCTGATAGTCAGTCTGGAAGGTGATTTCCTGATTGGTATTATTGTTCAGATTTCGCTGGCGACCCGTCAATTCACCCGTTTGTCCCAATATATCTGCATAAAAGTTATTGGTTAATCCGGTGCGGCTATATTGTGTGGAAATACTCCATTCCTGCTGAGGCTTGAACGTACGAACATAATCCAGGTTCATATCCACCGAATTAGACAGATCCTTCCGGTCTACATCGCGGTTGGTCATACCCAGCAGCGTTTCACCGGCGAACGTACTGGTCAGCTGATTTTGTTGCTGAACGAAATTACGGGTACCATACCGGATATTGGCCGATAAAGACTGATCTTTAGCCAGGTCGTAGTCGATGCCCAGCGTATACTGACCGAAAAGTGGCTTATCGAAAGCGGAAGCCTGCTGACTGGTTCGCAGGGCCTGTGTGCCGGAGAGTGTGGTTTGATCGAGGGTCGAGGAGGCCCGGTTATACATGGCCCGACCAAAACCACCGAGGGTAAGTCCTAATTTCCCCTGCCGATACGATCCATTCAAACCCAGGTTGGAGGCACGTAGCCCAGCACCAGCGTCAACGTTCAGGGTAAGGCCATGCAGGGTATTCTTTTTCGTGACGATGTTGATAATTCCGGCGGCTCCTTCGGCGTCGTATTTGGCCGACGGGCTGGTGATCACTTCCACGGATTTAATCATATCGGCGGGCAGTTGCTTAAGCGCATCCGCTACATTGGCCGCCACAATCGTTGAGGGTTTGTTGTTGATCAGAACCCGGATGTTCTGGCTTCCACGCAGGCTAACATTACCATCCAGATCAACTGACAGCATTGGCACGCGCTTCAGCACATCCGACGCATCACCCCCTTTGGCCGTTATATCTTTATCGGCGTTGAAGACGAGCCGATCCACTTTTTCTTCAATCAGAGCCGCCTGACCTGTTACGGTCACTTCGCCAAGCGTGCGCACGTCGGCCTGAATTTTTACGGAGCCCAGATTAAGATCAGTACCTTTTGAGACCGTAAATGGCTTGGAATCCAGATTTTTGTAGCCTATGAACGAGTATTGAAGCCGGTAATCGCCCGGAGCCAGTTTGGTGAGTGCGAAGTGGCCCTTGGCATCAGACGTTGTGCCATCGATGGGCTTATTGGTTTTTACATTGATGAGGGCAACCGTAGCAAATTCAACGGGTTTACCCGAGGTCGAATCGACCAGGATACCCGCTATTTTGCCATTTCCTTTAGGGGTTTCTTCGGCTACACCCGTGAACTCTTTCTTACGTCGGTTATCCTGTCCGCCGAAACCACCAGGGCCGCCGGGACCACCGCCAGGAGGGCCAAACTGAGCGTATGTGGTCTGGATCTCTGTCAGGCAAAGTCCAAGTGTGAGTATAAAAAGCAGGAATCGTTTCGTCATTGTCGGCAGCATTTCAGGTTGAGAGCCCAAAACAACAGCTATTCCCGCGAGCATAAAAATCGAATAGACAGCCGGGATATAAACGTCGACAGATACCCTATTTTAGCCGATGGAACGAAATTGACAGGCACTAAATCGGTTTTGAGCCAATCTATCGATCCAAATGGCCTAACTATCGGCAAATTTGGGGTAGCAAGCGATTGCTTGTCCAGGAGTTAGCGTTTTGATGTAAACTTGTAGCTTCTGATCTTAACTTATGGCTGCTACCCGATTTTCACGCCGATACGTTTCATTACTGAGCCATCTGCTGGGCTGGGGATTACTGGGTTACCTGCTTTTTTTCTCCCAATCGTTCAATTCCGAAATCCATCTACCTGATTTATTCTGGATCAGGCAAGGCATTTTTTTCGGCCTGATGGTAGGTACCTTTTACCTGAACTCCCAACTTTTAGTACCCCGTTTCTTGCTATCCGGCCAAACCGGCCGTTATCTGCTGGTACTGGCAGGCATCGTTATTTCCATCCTTTTCATCTTGTGGTGTATTGAATCCTGGTTTAATTTACCCATTCTGGTACACCGGGCTTTTCATCCGGATGGAAAGGGTCAGCCTAAATTCTATGGCTGGATTCAACCGGCTGTTTTTACGATTCTTTTGGTTTTAGGCATTAGCACTAGCATGGCTTTGCTGCAAAAGTGGCAAACCGACACCAATCTTCGGCTGGCACTGGAGCAGGCAAAAACAACATCCGAACTCTCGTTTCTGAAGGCTCAGATTAACCCGCACTTTTTTTTCAATACCCTCAACAACATCTACGCCTTGACCTTACTCGACGTGGAGACCGCCCGCGAAGCGCTGCACCGGCTCTCACGGATGATGCGCTATGTTTTGTACGATACCCAGGCGGGTACAACGCTGCTAAGTAAGGAACTGTCCTTTGTCGGCGACTACATTCAGCTCATGCAGCTTCGTCTAACCGATAAGGTTACCGTTACCCTCAATTCACCAAATCCGCTTCATGATCAGCCGATTGCGCCCATGCTCCTGTTGCCATTCGTCGAAAATGCATTTAAACACGGCGTCAGTGCGCTCCAACCAAGTTGGATCACAATAACCCTCCAGCAGCAGCAGAACAAGCTTTTGCTGGATGTTCGGAACACCCTGTTTGCCGAAAAAACACCCTCGCTCGAAGCAGGGAACGGCATTGGGCTAACCAACACCCGCCGGCGGCTCGATCTGCTTTATCCGGATCAGTACGTTCTGGCTATCAATGAGCATACACCCGCCGGCGAGTACCATGTGCATCTAACCCTCAATCTATCATGACGACCCTTACCTGCATTGCGGTCGATGATGAACCACTCGCTCTGGGTCTGGTTTGTGCCTTTATCGAAAAAACGCCGTTCCTGCAATTAGTTGGTCGCTACAGCAGTGCCGTTGAAGCGTTGCAGGGTCTCTTGTCAGGTCCGGTTGATGTTATTTTCCTCGACATTCAGATGCCTGATCTGACCGGGCTTGAACTGGCCCGCGTTCTGGAACGCAGCAATCGGGGTGCGCTTACCACACGAATTGTCTTTACGACCGCTTTCGATCAGTTTGCCATTGATGGATTTCGGGTAGATGCGCTGGATTATCTGTTGAAGCCTTTCAACTATGAAGAGTTTTTACGGGCGGCCACGAAAGCCCGCCAGTATTTCGAGTTGGTGCAACGTGTTGATACTTCGCCAGCAATCCTGCCTTCTCCAGCAATTTCCCCGGCCGAAGTGCTCGACGATTTTCTGTTTCTAAAAGTTGAATATCAGTTAGTTCGCATCGCTTACAACGACATTCTGTATATTGAAGGCTTGAAGGATTACGTAAAAGTATACCGTCAGAGCGACCCCGACAAGCCGCTGTTGTCCTTAACGAGCCTCAAAGCACTCGAAGAAAAATTACCTGCCAGATACTTTATGCGGGTGCATCGATCCTATATCGTTGCCCTGGATCGGATCAGTGCCGTCACGCGCAATTCGGTGCAGATCGGGTCCGTCCTGATTCCCGTCAGCGATCAATACAAGGACACTTTTGGCCAGTTCATTAGCCGCTGGTTATAAATCCATTAGCCGCAACTTAGAACCGTGATCCCAGTTTACTTCTACATCTGCTGATTAGTTACACCTTTAAATAATCTTGTTTGCGAAAGGCCGTTCAATTCCTTAAGCTTGTCACAAGTGAAAAAATAGTTAAAACACCGCTTTTCAGAAATAATTACATAATCGTTCCTCCCTGTTTATCAATACGTTATATTTTAAACAAATCACCTTCTTTTTATACATTCGGGGAAATCAAAAACAGCAACAGGCAATCATTATCTAGCATAGAATCGGGCAAAATAGGGGCTCTGGTTCAACTAGAAAGGTTATGGCTTGACGAATCGTACATCCTAAACTCTCCTATATCATGAATGCCAGAAATCTGTTTACAGTCGTAGCCATCCTCTGCTTGCTGTTTGGATTGGGGCTTACTTTTGCACCCAATTTTATGGGTGATCAATACCTGACAAATCCTTCCTGGATTAATGAAGGGGCAAAACTACTGTCCCAGGGTTGGGGATCTCTACTGATGGTAACCGGCGTTGCGTGCTGGTATATCCGAAATGCAGGTCCATCCTTAGGACGTAAAGTAATGCTCTTGTTTAGCCTTTTATCGAATCTGGCCCTAATTGTCATTCATTTAATGGCCATTCTTAACAGGGTCGAAACCTCTCTTGCCTGGGTTCAGGTCTTCATGGCGCTCATCCTAGCTGGTTGGGCGGGGATGCTCTTCCGACAGGAACCCAGTCTAGATGTTTGATTTTGTGAACTTAGATTCGATTCATTGAAAGAGCCAAACAGTATTGACATTAACTAACATGAGTTGAGCTAAATTACTGTAAATCAGATCCGTTTCTGTAGTCTCTATTTCTTACTCTTGAGCGCATTCTGCCAGACCGGAACAAAATCATAGGTCGGATAAAACTCCGTCGTATAGGCTCCCCATGCCCCGTTTTCAATTGTCAGATTCAACGCTCGGAGGTCTTTTGCCGGAATTTTGACCGTGACTACCTGCCCAATTCCCATCATTACATACCACGACACAACGCGCGCTTCTTTCGGCGGAAACATTTCCAGAAACTTGTTCTTTTCCTGAATTTCCTGAATCGTCTTCAGGTTTTTGTCCTGCTGATGCTTCAGGAAAATTGTAATCATGATACTGTCTGAGGCCGTTTTTGCGTCTTTGGGCAGTTGTTGAGCACCGCAAATTCCGGCAGAAAGAAGAATGATTGTCATAAGTAAGGTTCGTTTCATGATGTTTGTTCTGGTTCGTAAAGAGTTAACCAAGAGGCTCGTTTTTGTTTTACCAAACATCAGAAATTTATCGATTTACTTCAATTTGATTGCCTGAACGAGCTAAGATCACAACACAGGTAGAACTTTTCGAGACAAAAATTGCAAGAAGACAGGAAACGCAGAATGATTCAGCTAAAGTGCTTATCATTACAGGCTTTACGTATTTTCTTACGCCAAACGTCACGCAGGAAGCAGTCATGAACAAACGATTACTCTGGTTAATGCCGCTCCTGCTCGTTCTGGCTGTTTATCTCATTCCAACACCTAAAAAGGATGCGCCTGACTTATATGACGGGCCTGATAAAAGGCTTATCAATAAGCTGGCAAAATTCAGGGAGATACCAACCCGTTCGATTAACGCCAGTGGTTATGACTGGCCTTATCTGGTATTGGGTAGCGGCCCCAAAACAATTCTTTTCCTGCATGGCATGACGGGTGGTTATGACTTCTGGTGGCAGCAAATGGCGGAGTTCAGTCACGATTATCGGGTCGTTAGCGTTACCTACCCGCCCGTTGATAATCTGCCCGATCTGGGCCGGGGAATTATCACTATCCTCGATAAAGAAAAAATTGATTCTACCGTGGTCGTCGGTAGTTCACTGGGCGGTTATCTGACCCAATATTTACTGGCTACATATCCCAAACGGGTTGAAAAAGCGGTGCTCGGCAATACGTTTCCGAAAAACGATATTCTCGAAGAAAAGAATAAATCAAAAATAGCCGTGGCCACCTGGGCACCCGAATGGGTAGTTATGAATAGCCTGCGTCAGAATCTATTCGATCAGGTGTTGCCTGCCTCCGAAAACAATCCACTGGCGAAGGCTCAATTGCTCGAAAACACATACGGTCGCATGTCGAAAGCGCAGTTTCTTGCCCGATACGATTGCGTTGTCGATAAATTTCAGCCAGTTGATGGGAAACAGACAAGGGTTCCATTGCTGATCATGGAATCCGATAATGATCCGCTTGTTTCCCCAGATCTGCGTGCCCAACTGAAACAATACTACTCAACGGCGCAAGTCCATACCTTTCACCATAAAGGGCACTTTCCTTACCTGAATGCAAGCGATGAGTATAACGCGGCTTTACGAAAATTTCTAACTCAATAGTGTAACCAATTAACCAGCCATATTCATGAAATTCATTTTTACCTCTCTGCTCATTGTAGGCTCAACAATTGCACTTTTTGCCCAAACCAAACAGATTATTCAACCCAAAGGCGTTCCACCTGGCCCCTATCCATTTAGCCTGGGCGTCATCAGCAATGGTTTACTTTTTGTAGCCGGCCAGGTTGGCACTGATCCACAGACAGGCAAACTGGTTCCGGGAGGGGTTGAAGCCGAAACGGAGCAAACCATCAAAAACATCAAAACGATTCTGGATGCGGGTGGCGTTACGCTGGACGATGTCGTGACCGTAACGGTTTATCTGAGCAACATGGACGATTTTCCGAAGATGAATGCGGTCTATCAGAAGTTCTTTAAAGCAGGCAGCTACCCGGCCCGAACAACTGTGGGCGTTGCCAAACTGGTCTTTGGAGCCAGCGTTGAACTGACCATGACGGCCGCTGTACCGAAAAAATAAACCTAGCCAGTAGAGCGACACCCGACAAGCTCATTGATCATCACCATGAACACCTTCACCAAACTACTCTCCCTTTTTTTATTACTCGGTGGGCAACTAACCATAGCCCAAAAGCCGAAAGCAGCCAAACAAACCGTTCCCCAATTGCAGACAGCCCTTCCGGTTCGACTTGAGCAGGAATTAATCCGTTTGTCCGATATTTCGGGCGGGAAAGTAGGCATCTGTGCGGTGCATCTCGAAAGCGGGAAAACCATCAGTCAAAACGGGAAAGACCATTTCCCGATGGCCAGTTCGTATAAAGTGGCCATTGCCACTCAGCTATTGACCCGTGTTGACAGTGGTAGCATTACCCTCGACCAGTTGATTCCGATCACTAAAAACGATCTGCACCCCGGCAGCGGTATGCTGACGGGACGGTTCAACTGGCCCAATTCGTCGAGTCCGCCGGTAGCACTTTCGGTCAGGAGCTTGCTGGAGCTTATGCTGCTCATTAGCGACAATAGCGCAACGGACGTTTGCCTGCGGCTGGCGGGAGGCCCTGATGCGGTGAATGGATGCATGAAACGGCTTGGTATCGACGGTCTTCAGGTTAATCGACCAACGGCCTGGCTCATTGCCGATTGCGTGGGCATTCCGATGGATATGAGTCAGGCCTGGTCGCCAGCCCGCTACGATTCGCTTGCCCGATTGTCTACACCCGAAAAACGGGAAGCGAGTTACATTGCCTTTGAGAATGATATCCGGGATACGTCAACTCCAGAGGCCATGACGCTGTTACTGTCGAAATTATATATGCAATCCGTATTAAAACCCGACAGCAAAGCACTCATCCTCGACATTATGAAGCGGTGTGAAACGGGTCTTGCCCGGCTGAAAGGTGCGTTGCCGCCCGACACCGAAGTGTTGCACAAAACAGGTACCATCGGACTGACAGCCAGCGATGTAGGCATCATTACGCTACCCGACAAGGCTGGTCATGTGGCGATTTCGGTATTTGTCAAATCATCGAAGAAAGACGGGGCCTTACGCGAACGAGCTATTGCCGAAGTCACCCGGACAATTTACGATTACTTCCTCTTTACGAATCAACTGTAGGCTGTAAGCCTAAATATCTTTGTTCTTGATTTTAGACTAAAGGTACTTTTACCCGAAACTCGATCGCGTCCTCTTCGATCGTTGGGCTTGGTTTGCCTAGTATCTGGTATTTAGTCAGGATGTTTGTCAGTCCCACACCGTTTGAGAGCACCCGACTGGGTTTACGTTGCAGGTTGTTGCTCACAATTAACTGCGATTGTTCGTTGGTGGTGAGCCGGATCGTGAGGGGTTGTTCGGGCAGGATAATGTTGTGTTTTACCGCATTTTCGACTAACAGTTGTAGCGTCAGCGGAGGAAGGTGCATGGCTTCAGAACCGGGCTGAATCTGAGTTACCAGCGTCAGCGCATCCCCATGACGGGTTTTCAGCAAATGGTAGTACGACTGAATAAATGCCAGTTCATCAGCCAGGGGTGTCAGCGGATTTTCGTTGGATCGCAGCAGATACCGATAGACAGTACTCAGTTCTTCGGCAAAGGCCTCCGCTTTTCCGGGATCTTCTCCAATGAGCGAAATGAGTGAATTCAGGCTATTGAACAGAAAATGCGGATTCACCTGCTGACGCAACGTATCTAATTGAGCCTGTAGCTGGGCTTTACTGAGCGTATCGACCTCCTTCCGTGACTGCTGCCAGTTTCCGAACGTGTCCATACTTTCGTAGGTAATGACCACAATGGCTACAATGATAGTTGTGAAGAGCAAGGCTAGTCCCAGTCGGGTAAGAGTGGGTTCAAAACCAGGCATTGCCATTAGCCAGTACAGGAAAAAGAGTACTGTCGTGTGTAGCATCGAACTGATGGAACAGGCCATAAATCGTCTGAAAGCCCGAACTACATATTCCTGAGGGTCTGGATGCAACTGGTTTATTTTTAGCGCAATGCTATTATTGACGTACCAATTCAGAAACGAATCGGCCAGAACGATACCGGTAGCCAGGGCAAACGTCGGCCAGCTTTGCCAGTAAGCATGCCCAATCAGCAACCAGTTTAAAATGCTGATATACAGAGGAAGAACAATAATCTGTAAAAGCCAATCGTATCGGGAATAGGCTAAAAACTTCATGATTTAAGGCAGAGAACCAGGTAATCAAAGCTACAAAATTCTCCCAAGCAATCAAGGCTATTTGCCCGGAAAGTACCTAAGTAATTATCTCCTCTCACTTTTCAAACAGTCAGAAGACCTACCACATCGTCACCAACTAAAGCCACTTCAACCACGGCTTTTACCGTTTCATGCATACCGTTGTTTCGGGTCGAAACTCAGGCCAATACCTTTGAACCCGTTAAACAACAAACCTCCGCACAAGCGGCCCTCTTTTCATGAAACCAAGCATGTTTACCCCCTCAAACCTCTTTACGTTTACGTTTATTAACCCAGTTAAAGGTCTTCTGACAGTACTGATCGCCAGCCTGCTCTTCATGACAGGCTGCAAAAAAGAAACGGATGTGAACCCTGGTGGCACCCTAACCGCCAACGCCGGACCCGATCAATCCGTACAGGTTGGTCAAACGGTCACACTCGATGGCTCGGCTTCCAACGACAGTCAGGGAAAACCGCTCTCGTATCAGTGGACTTTGTTGCGCAAGCCCGCCAAAAGTACGGTGACTCTCACTGGCGCTAGTTCATTCAAACCGACCTTCAAACCCGACGAAGTAGGTGAATACGAAGTAGAACTGACCATTACGGGTACGAACGGCAAAAGTACCGACAAAGTACTCATCGCGGCATCAGTCGCTGAACCACTGGCTATTAGTGCCAACATCACCGTTAAAACGAACCTCGTCGATCGCGTACTGAACCCAGATCTTCCTGACTACATTGTCACGAAAAACATTGATGTACAGCATGAACTGACCATTAATCCCGGTGTTGTGATCGCCTTTGAACGCGATGTACGAATGAACGTCATTGACGGTAGCGGTTTGCTGATTGCCAAGGGCACCGCCGATAACCGAATCAAGTTTGTGGGCGTACAGAAAACGAAAGGATTCTGGGTCGGCATCACACTTTATTCGGGCAGCAATGCCAACGTAATGGAGTATGTCGACGTTATGCACGCCGGAAGCCGGACCATCTACAGCACCACGAAATCGGCCCTGTTTCTGTCGGGCGGCAGCAAAGCACAGATTGCGCTGAATAACTGTCTGTTCTCGCAAAACGATGGGTATGGCATCTACGTCTATGATGGCGGTCTTCTCCGTGAATTTACGCAGAACACGTTCACCAGTAATACAGAATCGGGCATCCTCCTCGATGCAGCCAATGTGGCGAAACTGGACGCAGCGTCAACATTTACGGGTGGTAATGGTCGCAATGTAGTAGAAGTAACACCGTCGGGCATCAAAGGCAGCACCGAAGTGGTCTGGGCAGGTTTCAACGACAAAACCCCGTACCGAATCAGCGGTGACTTTACGGTTAATTCCGGTTGGAAACTAAATCCAGGGGTTACGCTCGAGATGAACCGCGACGCCGTTATCCGCATCAATACCGAAGGTTATCTGTCAGCCAAAGGCACAGCCAGCCAGAAAATTACGTTCACCGGTGCCGACCGCACGGCAGCTTACTGGAAAGGCCTTATCTGCTACTCTCAGGACGCGAAAAATCAGCTCGAAAACGCCGAGGTCAGCAATGGAGGTAGCACCGCAATTGTATCCGGTAAAAAGGCCAACATCGCGATCTATGGAACGAAAGCCGTCATGGCAATCAAAAACACCCGAATCAGTGGCAGCGGTGGCTACGGTGTTTATGTCGCCTATGGGGCATCGGCCAATACGGATCTAACTTCGGCCAATACCTATGAAGCAAACAGTCAGACGAATGTGCTGATTGAAAAGTAATTAACACCGACATATCCGTCAATAATGCCCCTGGTAAGATCGTATCACCGGGGGCATTCCCTATTCATGTTCGTTTTATTTTCCAGTACTCCTACCCTCTCACCTCCTAAGCCATTATTCGACTCATGACCTTTCAGATTTGGGGAGCCGTCTTTACGGGAATGGTCCTGTCGATCATGTTGTTGAACGTGGTCCAGTGGATCATTTACCGGAACCATCTGTATGGCCTGTATACGCTCTACATGCTGGCCTGGCTCTTCTATTTTGGTTTACGGGTGTACGAATTCCGAGACTGGTTTTCCGCAGAAACCAATTATTTCGTCCGGGCCGCTGCACCGATGGGAGCCTACTACGTCTATTTCGGTTTTGCCGATGCCATATTGGATCTACACCGGCGATTGCCCGGTTTCTATCGACAGTTGCAGTTTGTCAAGCTTGGCATTGTGATCTACGTGGCGAGTCAGTTTGTGCTTTGCTACGGATGGCCAGTCTGGTATCCTTCCGTTTACGAAGCCAGCTTCATTGCCATGCGGCTGGCTATGGCTGTTCTGGGCGTTTACGGAATCAGGCAAATGCTGACCTTACGCGACGCAGTATCTACCGCCTACGCTGTTGGCACAGGATTTCTGTTGATTGGCGGGCTGACGGCTATGTTTATGTCGCTCACCTGGCCCAATGAAGATTGGTCGGGACCCTTCTGGAATGTATCGATGTCGTATATGCAGATGGGCATTATTGCCGAACTAGTCTGTTGTTCGCTGGGTCTAAGTTATCGGCAACGACAGGCGGCCGTCCGGAATGTCAGGATGGAGCAGGAATTAACGAACGAGCGCGAAAAGCACCACCGCGATCAGTTGGAGGCAGAGCTGGCTATGCAACGCCTGGAACAGGAAAAAACGGAAGTACACATTCGGGCACTACAGGCCCAGGTAAACCCCCATTTTCTGTTCAATAGCCTGAATTCGCTGAGCGCGCTGATAGAAGACGACTCCCAGAGAGCTGTTGTTTTCCTGGACGAACTGAGTTCTGTTTATCGCTACTTGTTACGTGCCAATGATCAGGTGCTTATACCATTGGCCGATGAACTGGCATTTATTCGGTCCTACTGTCATTTGCTGCAAACCCGACACGGTAATGCCCTGCGTGTGGTATGCAATGTAAAGCCCTACCTCCTGAAGCGGCAGGTCCCCCCCTGACACTCCAACTGTTAGTCGAGAACGCGGTCAAGCATAACGTCGCACTGCCCGAACAACCATTGATTATTGCCATCGTTACCGATCAGGATGACCAGCTTCAGGTCCGTAACAACGTACAACGCAAAACGGCACGTGTGGTTTCCAATGGTATTGGTCTGGCTAATATCTGGTCGAAATACCAGATGCTGAACCAGACCATACCGACGATCCGCGAAGATGACGGTCAATTTACGGTAACCCTCCCCCTGATTACAGCCGATAATGCACTTCCAGAGGCTTCCCGAAATTTAACGCCCTAAATGAAATTACCCCGTGCGGGATAGCAATGTTTCTGGATGCAACTTCATGATAGATCTCGACCTGTAGTCGTTCCCATTGCTACACCAGAACGACTACCTTTCCCTGCGTTTTACCCGTTTCGATTTGTAGATGTGCTTCCCCCATTTCGTCAAAAGCAAAGGTTTGGGAAACATGCGCTCTTACGCGACCAACAGCCAGTAAGTCAGCCAGTTTCTGCATATCTTCACCATTCGAATGCACCCGTATCGGGAAACCGATCATTCCTTTGGCCTCTGCTTTTGCCTTTACCGCTTCGTTTTTTCCAGAGGGAATGCTAATGATAGTACCCCCTTTTTTCATCACTTCCAGCGAACTATCGATGTTCTCATCTCCAATTGTATCCAGAACAAAATCAATATCGTGGGTTGCTTCGGCCAAGGGTTGCGCTTTATAATCGATATGTTCATCGGCCCCCAGCGAGAGCACAAACTCTTTATTGGCTGCCGACGATGTACCGATCACATAAGCCCCGAGTTGTTTGGCAATTTGCACGGCAAAATGACCGACTCCTCCGGCGGCTGCGTGAATCAAAACCCGTTGGCCGGCCTGCACTTGCGCGTGCGAAACAATCGCCTGCCAGGCAGTTAGTGCAGCCAGGCTGGCAGCAGCAGCTTCCTTATGTGAAATAGAAGCCGGTTTTAGAGCCAGATGACTCGCTGGTGCTACAACATATTCAGCATAGGCTTTACCAATTCCGGGAAAGTTTACCATACCAAATACCTCATCGCCAGGATTTAACAAAGGTGATTTCGACTCAGTAACGAAGCCAGAAATATCCCAGCCCAGGATCATGGGGCTTTCATGTTGAAGGAGACCCGACATTCCTTTACCCGACCGGGTCTTTACATCGACGGGATTAACGCTGATCGCTTTTACTTGGACCAATACGTCGTTATCTGTACTTGCTGGCTTGGCTACGTCTGTTAAAACGAGGTTTTCAACTCCGCCAAAATTGGTAAGGATGATTGCTTTCATAAATAAATTTCAGTTGACCAGCGCAAAATTATACAGCAGATGGAGGTATTTTTCTGCACATAGTTTCGCTATTTCTGTATATTTATACCATGATGAAGGAAAACCTGCACGAACCATTCGAAATTGTCATCAAAGAACTGAACGAGTGTCCTAAGAAAGAGCACGAGCATACGTTTTTTGAACTGGTTTACATCCTCTCAGGAACAGGCCAGCAATGCATCAACAAGAATACATTCGCTTACCACGCGGGAAACCTGTTTCTGATCACACCGGATGACTCCCATTCGTTTACGATAGAAACAACTACCCAGTTTTTCTTTCTGCGGTTCAGCGATATATATATCAAAAACAGCACTCTTCAGTCCGACAGCGTTCAACGGCTGGAATTCATTCTACAAAATGCCAATCACGAGGCCACCTGTATTCTGAAAAATCAAACGGATAAGGCGCTGGTTAAACCAGTTATCGAAGCGATTATCCGCGAGTATGTAAACCGCAGTCTCTACAACAAAGAGCTGATTCATCAACTCGTCAATACACTGATTGTTGTGGTGGCCCGCAACCTTGCGATGTATCTGCCTGATCCGATCAATGAGCAATCGGAAGAAAAGGCGCTGGCTATTTTACAGTATATCCAGCATCACATTTACACTCCGGAAAAAATAAGTGCGGAAAGTCTGGGACGCCATTTCGGTATCTCGGAGTCGTATCTGGGACGCTATTTTAAAAAGCACACCAATGAGACGATGCAGGAATACATTACCCATTATCGGCTGAAGCTAATTGAAAACCGGCTGATGCACAGCGATATGCGAATTAACGAAATTGCGAACGAGCTAGGTTTTACGGACGAAAGCCACCTGAACCGTACGTTCAAAAAATACAAAGGTGTCAGTCCTACCGCTTTCCGAAAGACACAACGGCACAATCCAGCTTAAACGCTCTCTGGTAATAAAACTATAAAGGGCACCTGTGATGGGTGCCCTTTATAGCTCAGTTTTTATCGACGAATTTCAAATTACCTGCGTTATAGCGATCGCCCGTATCCGGATATTTTCGGAGCAGGTCTTCAATCTCCTGCAACGTCTGACCGGACAATTGCACATCGACACTCCCCGCATTTTCCACTAAATACTTCCGTTTTTTTGTACCTGGAATTGGAATTACGTTATCGCCCTGATGCAGTACCCAGGCCAGTGCCAATTGGGCGGGTGTACAACCCACGTTTTGGGCAATCTCAGCAAATTCCCGTGCCAGGCGGGTATTGTTATCGGCATGGTCGACCTGGTAACGAGGCAACGTTTTTCTGAAGTCACCATCCATTAATTCTGTCACATCCAGCGTGTTGGTCACCAACCCTCTGGCCAGCGGACTAAACGGTACAAATGAGATCCCAAGTTCTCGACAGAGGGGCAAAATTTCCGTTTCTACATCCCGCGTCAACAGTGAGTATTCGCTCTGTAAGGCAGAAATGGGGTGAACGGCATGTGCGCGCCGGATGGAGTTCGGGGAAGCTTCAGAAAGGCCAAGGTATTTGACTTTGCCTTCTTTGACCAGATCAGCCATTGCACCGACCATTTCTTCGATCGGAACATTCGGATCGACACGGTGGGCATAATACAAGTCAATAACATCGGTCTGTAATCGTTTCAAACTGGCTTCAACGGCTTGTTTCAGATAGGCCGGTGAGCCATTGAAGGTGGAAAACTTTCCGTTTCCTTCAGACACAAACCCAAATTTGGTGGCGATAAAAATCTTGTCCCGGTTGGGCTTCAGTACCTGTGAAATCAGCTCTTCATTTTTGCCGCTTCCGTAAATATCAGCAGTATCCCAAAAGTTAATGCCCAGTTCGAGGGCTTTGTGCAGGGTAGCAATGGACTCGACATCATCGGGTTGCCCATAGGCATGGCTCATGCCCATACATCCGAGTCCAATAGCTGACAATTGGCTATCCGTGTTGCCTAAGGTTCTGTATTTCATATAAAGAGGTTCGATATTCTCGGTTGATATCCTGGTGAACATCAATTGGCAGCTCTAAAATTCGAATACTATTGTTAACTCCTATGCTTCCAATTTAATGAGTTGATTCTGGTGCTTTACCAGTACTTACGTTTATCAGGAACGGATTTTAGCAACAAAGAAATTTCGTTCCCCATAAGTGAATACGATTTGGTCGACATTGCACAAGCTTAAGTCAGCTTCTCATATTATTATTTGACTATCAACTATTTGACTTTTATTTTCATAAAAATTCGTTCCCAACTCCAGAAATGGTCAATACAATGAAACAGGCTTTTCACCGCTTACACGACTATTGGGCTAAGTTTATCCGTTTACTGTTCCCTGACAGAAATGAAAATCAGCATAAGACAGCTCAGTACATCGAGAACCCAGATGATATAGGAATCCTCCATTACAGCATACCTGGCAGAAGTTTTACCGGATCTATTTATAAAGGACGTATCCTGAAATAGGTACAAAGTCCGAGTTTGGAATCGAGGATAAATTGAGTTAATGCCATTAACTCATACTGCAACTATTTCCCTAATTTGCTTTGAATCAAGGCTACAATTTCCTTGCGATTTCTGGATTTGGCAAAATCCAGCGGAGATTTCCCATCGTTCGAAAGCAGGCTCAAATCCGCATTAGCCGCTAACAGTAATTTGACAATGTCAACATTATCCTGCCAAATCGCATCGTGTAAGGCGGTATAACCGTTGTAAGGCCCTTGTTTATTGATATCAATATTGTATTCGATCAGAAGTTTAGCCGCTTCGGTTCGGCCAGCATAAGCAGCGGCATGCAAAGCGGTGGCCTTCATTCCCGGATCAACGGCACGTACATCAGCGCCAGCTTCCAATAGTAATTTGACGATTTCGTTGTATCCCTTATAAGCGGCAATGACCAACGGAGCATCCTGATTGGCATCCAGTTCATCAACATCAGCACCATTTTGAATAAGTTGCTCAACAAGCGAACGGTTGTTTTTATTGATGGCATTCATTAAAGCTGTCATATCAAATCCTCTATTTTAGGTAAATAAATCAGTTAATAAGGAAGGTTGGTAAGCGTTATCAAGACCTGAGACATTCCCTCCGGAAATGGCCTGCGGCACAAATTACTACATGTTTACAACTTGAAAAAGCATCCTTTCTTTTTCTACAACAAGACCACATCAGCCAATCCAGGTAGCCACTCGAATCAAGTTCTACCAGTTACAGGTCAGCCTCTAAGACTCCATAACCAGATGTACTGAGTAACCCACACGGCAAATATCGGCCGAGGTCGTTATATTTGTTCAACCATAACGTCAACTGGCATTTTTCAGTCACTGCATCATGCATAGCTTTTTCCTGAATCAGAATACCGTTCTGCCCAATCGTATCCGCTACGCTTCGGCAGTCCTCTGTTTGTTCGTTTTTTTACTGGTTACCAGCACCAAAGCACAGACTGTACTCACAATTTCGGGTGAAGTGACCAAACCGCTCACCTTGCAGGCAGCCGACATCAAAGCCATGCCTCATACCAGCGTGACGGGTAAAGACAGAGACGGGAAAGAGCATCAGTACTCAGGAATTCCTCTGGTTAATCTGCTCAAACTGGCAGGAGCCACTCTGGGTGGGGAACTACGCGGAGAAAATCTGGTCAAATATGCAGTTGTAAAAGCCATCGACGGCTATGAGGTTCTGTTTGCCCTTCCCGAAATTGATCCTGAGTATGCCACACGTACCATTCTGTTAGCCGACAGCGTCGATGGGAGTCCCTTGCCACAGGGTGTAGGCCCTTACCGGGTGGTCGTTCCCGGCGAAAAAAAACCAGCTCGCTGGATTCGGGAAGTCAAATCCATTGAGATTCGCTTTGCTAAATAATTGACTATATGCGCATTGTAAAATTCTGCCTGGCAATTGCGCTCATGATCGCATTGGTATCGGCCTGGAAACAGCCCGACGAGCCTATGCCAACCGGTCCCTATGCCTTACAGTATCCGGCTTCATTTGGTGGGCGGTTCACTATTCCGGCCAACAATCCATTAACGCAGGAAGGCGTTTACCTCGGAAGACTCCTGTTTTATGAACCTCGCCTTTCGAAAACAAACACCATTTCCTGCGGCAGTTGCCATCAGCAGAATCGCGCATTTACCGACGGAAGAGCACTCAGTATAGGTGTTAGCGGCAAGCCAACAAGCCGCAATTCAATGTCATTAGCCAACTTGTTGTGGGTTCGTCAGTTTTTCTGGGATGGGCGGGCGGCCAGTCTGGAGGATCAGGTAAGAGTTCCCCTCACCCACACCGACGAAATGGGAATGGCTCCCGAAGAAGCGGCTAAAGCGTTACAACAGACTGGCTTCTACCCTGCCCTTTTTCGACGTGTGTTTGGTTCAGACACGATAACCGATGCCCGGATCAGCAAAGCCATAGCACAATTCGAGCGTACGTTGATCTCGGCCAATTCGCGCTATGATCAATATCAGCAAGGGCATTATACGCTTACTGAAGCGGAACAGAATGGCCTTCACTTATTTTCTTCGGCTCCGGCTCCCGAACGGGGCATCCGGGGTGGCAACTGTGCCCACTGTCACGGCGGTCTCAAACTGGTTCAGGAATTGTTTCACAACAATGGTCTGGATCAGGTAGCACCGGATGCGGGCCGACAGACCATAACCGGGCTTGGGCTGGATCATGGGCGGTTTCGGGTACCAACACTGCGGAATATCGCTCTTACGGCACCCTACATGCACGATGGTCGCCTGGCCACTCTAGAGGCTGTTATCGATCACTACAGCGATCATATCCAATCCAGTCCAAGCCTGAGCCGCGAACTGATGGCAGATTCTGATAAGCCAACAGGGTTTCATTTCACCACGAAAGAGAAGTCAGATCTACTGGCATTTCTACCCCTCCTGACAGACTCATCATTCGTTACTAACCCGCAGTTTTCAGACCCTAACAACCTAAAGCGCACTGCAGTTAAACCTCATCATTCCACCAATTGATTGCTCATGAAAAAACTCCTGCTTATTCTGTTCCTTTGGCCTGCCTGTCTATTCGCACAACCGCTCCGGGTGGCTGTAGCCGCCAATGCGCAGTTTGTGATGGAGCAACTTCGAACTGCTTTTCAGAAAAAAACGGGTATTTCGGTAGAGGCAATTGTCAGTTCGTCGGGTAAACTGACGACCCAGATTCAGCAGGGTGCTCCGTACGACGTGTTTTTATCCGCCGATATGTCGTATCCCGAAACGCTGCATAAGGAAGGGTTGACAGAGGATGCTCCCGTTGTGTATGCTTACGGAACGCTCGTACTCTGGACAATGGGCAACCTACCGCTTGCCACCGACCTCAAAGTACTGACCAATCCGGCAGTTCGGCACATTGCGCTGGCCAATCCGGCCAAAGCACCGTATGGTGAAGCCGCTGAAGGATTACTAAAATACGCCAACTTGTTCGTTCAGGTAAAGGCAAAGATTGTATACGGCGAAAGCATTGCCCAGGTCAACCAGTATGTATTGACTGGCTCGGCAGAAATCGGGTTTACCGCCAAATCGGTTGTCCTGGATTCTACCCTGAAGCAGCGGGGACACTGGATCGAATTACCAGCCAAAGGTTATTCGCCCATTGCCCAGGGCGTTGTAGTGCTTAAACGAACAACGCAGGCAAAAGCAGCTCAGCAATTTGTCGAATTTTTGCGTAGCCCGACCGCCCGGCGTATTTTGCAGCGTTTTGGCTATCGCCTGCCTTAAAATCAGTTTACGGTTTGTACTTCCCGATGAGCCACGATGGCATAGGGTATGTCAGATTTCAGAGGGCCCAATCCTGTAAACCAAAACTGTATTCGTATGCCCATCGATTGGGAACCCATCTGGCTTACCTTACGCCTGGCCAGTATGACAACATTCATTTTACTGCTTATTGGTGTACCTCTGGCAGGATGGCTTGCCTTGAGCCGGTTTCGGCTCAAACCTGTAGTCGAAACGCTTATTAGTTTACCCTTAGTCCTTCCTCCTTCGGTCGTCGGTTTTTACCTACTGCTGGCTTTTAGTCCAACGGGCTGGCTGGGAGCATGGCTCCTGCGTGTGGTTAATCTTCAGCTGGTCTTTTCGTTTGAAGGGCTGGTTTTAGCATCATTACTGTATAGTCTGCCTTTTATGGTCCATCCTATTCAGGCAGGGCTGGAAAATCTGCCGACATCCTGGCGAGAAGCAGCCTACACGTTAGGTCAGTCGCCAGTCAGAACCCTCTGGCGTGTATTACTTCCCAATTGCAAACCGGCTCTATTGACTGGTATTGTTTTATCATTTGCGCACACAATCGGCGAATTTGGGCTTGTTCTGATGATTGGGGGAAATCTGCCGGGGCAAACGCGCGTAGCTTCCATTGCGATTTACGATGAAGTCGAACTTCTGCATTTCGAGTCGGCACACGCCTATGCCGCTCTGTTATTAGGCTTGTCTTTTCTGATTTTATTACTGGTGTATGCTGTCAACAAACGGGTAACGGTATGATTCAACTGGATATTACCATGCCGCGCCTGTTTGCCGAAGGAGTTACTGAACTTCAGGTCCAGCTTGAGCTGGCCACGGGTAGCCTGACGGCTTTAGTTGGTCCTTCGGGTTCAGGTAAAACAACCTTGCTTCGGGTTCTGGCCGGACTGGAAAAACCTCGACTTGGTCGTATTGAAGTACAGGGGGGAACCGTGTGGCTCGATACAGCTCATGGGATCAATCAACCTCCACAAAAGCGGTCGATTGGTTATGTTTTTCAGGACACAGCCCTGTTTCCGAACATGACCGTACGCGAAAATATTCAGTTTGCGGCTCCTCCCGATCAACGCAAACTAGTTGACTCGTTAATTCAGGAAACGGGACTGGAACGTTTTGTTAACCAAAAACCAGTGGCATTATCAGGTGGTCAGCAGCAACGGGTTGCCCTGGCTCGTGCTCTGGTTCGACGACCAACGGTATTATTGCTGGATGAGCCTTTTGCCGCTCTTGACCCAGAGGCCAGTCAGCAACTTCGGCAGTTATTGTTAAACCTTCATCAGAGCTGGGGCACAACAACGTTATTGGTTAGCCATCACGAAACCGATGTTGATGTTCTGGCAGATCGGATCATTCGGCTCGTGCAGGGTTCGATTCAAAGCGATCGGGCAGGAACGAAAACGTTAAACCTGATTAACGCTCAACCTGAACGAATCCTGCGAATTTATTTTGATGAAACCCATCAGCAGTGGGTTATCGAAACCGCTACCGTTCTGCTGCGGTCTGCCAATCCTGCCTGGGCCCGACTTCATGTAAATGATGTTATACGCGTATCGCTGTCCTGACGCCTTAAAATGCTTGCGTTCGATCATCGGAGGTACAGAATATCTATCAACCTGGACCAGTCATGCCACCTGCCCTGGTTACCAGATCTCATAGAAAATGATTTTTTGCCTCAAAACAGCATTGGCCCGTTAATGAGCTAACGGGCCAATGAAGCAAGTTTATCTCACAATTTGAAGATCCTCGCTAGTCGGACTTCTCTTTGCCTGATCAAGAGACGGTGAGCACTTCTCCCATTTTCTCTTTCTCCAGAGCCAGGAGTTTCCGGTGGAGCCTTTCCCGTTCGGCGGCAATGGCCGGATCATTATACAGCGGGTTATTCTCGTTTGCCAGGTTATTGGTTTCCAGTGGATCGCTTTCCAGATCATACATTTCGTACTCTCTTGGATAACTCTGGGGTGGAACCTGCTCTGGTGGAGCTATGTAAAAATAATACGCATATTTCCAGCGTTTCTCACGGATGCACCGGATGCGGTTGGCTGCGGGCAATGGATTGATACTGTTGCCATTGCCAGCCCGAAAATCATCGAATGTAAACAGAATCGATTCCTGAACTACCTCCGTCGTCTTCGGATTTCGGATAACCGGAGAGAGATCGTTGCCCCGAAACGTATAATTAAGCGGGTTGCCAAGTTTAAGAAGCCCATTTACGGTTGGCATCATATCGACAAGGCTGAATAGCTGACTGCTTACCTCCGCCTTTTGAAAGAGAACGGGATTCGAAATGACCAGCGGAATACTCATGGTTTCTTCGTAGGCGTTGAATATTTTCTGCCGCATTCCATTATGTGTCAGCCCCATTTCACCATGATCGGCCGTACGAATGATCAGTGTATTGTCGGCCAGCGATCGCCCGGTTACGGTGTCGAAGGTCTGATAAAGCACATCCAGCACGGTATTGATCTGCGTGTCGGCATGGGCAATGAGGTTGCCATAAAAATTCAGGTACTGCCGCTTCATTTCGTCGGTTGGGAGAGGCCCAAGTCCATCTGCCAGATACGGAACCAGCATTTGCTGGACAGTTGGTTTCTGACTCAGGTCTTCGTTTACCGTAGCCGGCAACTCAATATCACCTTTCAGGTATTCAGGTGAATAATCATTCTTCCAGTCTTTTGGGAAAGCCAGTACATCGTGGGGGTTTACGAGCGAGAGAAACAGAGCAAAGGGTTCAACGTTGTTTCCCCGCTGTACCTGATACAAAAAATCGAGAGCCTGACTGACGTAGTCCAGGTCATGGTTCGCCAGTCCGCCCCCGAAATGTTCGGGTGCCACATCTTCACCGGCATCGGGTGGAATCCAGCCCGAATAACCATAGGCCAGCAGGTCTTCGCTGGTCATGCTGTCAAATCTGCCATCGGCTCCCTTCGATAAATGCCACTTCCCGATGTAGCTAACCTTATAGCCGCTCTCAGTAAGCATATATGATAGATTCGGGGCACTGGTCGAGAGGGTTGGCTCCTGATTCGAATAGGTCATATCCTGGGTCAGAGTCAGAATCACATTGTGTTCGGAAGGATACAATCCCGTGAACAGGGTCGCGCGGCTTGGTGAACACATGCAGGTGCTGCAAAACGCCTTCGTGAAGGTGATGCCATGTTTACGCAGGCGGGGCATTGCGGTCAGATTCTGCTCTTCCCAGCCAGGTGGAAAGTGCATTAAACCCCGATCCTGGTCAGTAATGATAAACAACAGATTGGGCCGGTCAGGCAGGGGGCTTTTTGGCGGTACTGGTTTGCTGGGTTGCATAGGAATAGGGTCTTGAGGTATAATGAATCCCTTAATTTGACTGGTAAGTTGCGACCAGCCAAAAGCCTATGCTAACACTCACGTTACATTAACTAACAAGAATGTTTCATCTTGAGATATTATTCAAATTAAAAGTGCCTAAAATTTACAAAATCACAAAATTGAACACTTTATACTACCTTCAGGAATTTATATAGTGGAAGTAACTTCCTGACCTATACAGTTTTTACAAATCATTCGATTATTGACTACTGGTTCGAGCACTAAAAAGCCGCGTTCAGTTTTTGCTGACGCGGCTTTTTAAATGATTTAGCTAAATAGTATTGCTGAAAACCTTACTGTCCCGGCCCCTTCAGATATTTATCCAGAAATTCCTTTACCGCTTTGTAGGCCGTGATTTCATTCTCTTTTTTGACAAAGCCGTGCCCTTCATCGGGGAAAGTAACGTATTCAACCGGAACACCGTTTTTCTTCACGTTTGCCACAATTTCATCCGACTCAATCTTCAATACGCGTGGATCGTTGGCCCCCTGAATAACAATGAGTGGTTTTTTGATGCGCGCCGTATGGAAAAGAGGAGATTTATTATACAATGCTACTGAATCGGTTTTAGGATTTCCGATCTCTTTGAACATCGCTTCCCGTTGCGGCCCCC
Source organism: Spirosoma aureum (assembly GCF_011604685.1). Taxonomy (NCBI): domain Bacteria; kingdom Pseudomonadati; phylum Bacteroidota; class Cytophagia; order Cytophagales; family Cytophagaceae; genus Spirosoma; species Spirosoma aureum. Next base: position 5,177,329 of record NZ_CP050063.1, read on the forward strand.
ACCACTCGGGCATGCTATTGAGCGTACGAAGCCAGTTGGCTACCCCAAAAATATCAACCCCTACGGCAAACTCTTCGGGTGTGAAGGCAAGGCCTGCCAGTGTCATGTAGCCACCATACGAGCCGCCCATGATACCAATTTTTACCGGATCGACGTAGCCTGTTTGTGTCAAAAACTTCTTCGATTCTACACAGTCTTTAAGGTCAGCATCACCATGTTTACGATCATCGGCCGCAAAAAATGTTTTTCCATACCCTGAACTCCCCCGGTTATTGACAGCCAAGACCACATAACCACTATTAACCAGATACTGCGTCAGGGGCGAATAGGTCAGGCGCGTCTGTCCACCGGGTCCCCCATGAATCTGTAAAATAGCCGGAAGCTTTGTACCCGGTTTCACATCTTTGGGTTTGTAGAGCAGAGCCGGCACTTCCATCCCATCAAACGATTTAAAATGAACCACCTCACCCGACACCAGATCGTCGCCATTGATTTCGGGGTTCAACCCTCGGACTAAAGGAGCGGCCTTACCTGTTTTCAGATCATAGGAAAACAATGTCGACGGTGAGTTTGAACTATTGACAAAGAAAATCATTCGGCCTTCACTGTCAGCAATATTTACACCCGTAACGTCACCACCAGGCATCGGGGGTAGTTTAATGGGTTGATTGGTGCGGGTATCAATAATTTTGAGTTCAGTACGGGCGTCATTATTGACCGATAATACCCGGTAACGGCCTTTATAGGAAAGGTAATCACCAGCAATATCCCAGTTTGCTTTATCCAGAACCGTACTCTGGCCTGTTGACAGATCATATGCTTTTACGTAGGCGAACTCATTCCCTTCATCGGTCGAGATGAGCAGTTTTTTACTGTCGGGCGAGAATCCTTCCGGGCCGTTATTTACTTCTCCTTCATGTTTGGTCAGCAGTTTGTTTTCTTTCGTTTGTATGTCGTACAAATACACATCACCGTTCGTGGATGTATAAGGCTTGGACAAAGCAATGTAACGCTTATCTGGTGACACATCACCGGGAAAAAAGCTACCGGGGTTTTCGAAAATCAACCTGGGCTTCATTGTCGTCAAATCCATCTCAAATACATCAAAAGCGGCCTTATTGCGTTGATTTGACTGATAGAAAAAGCTCTTCCGGTCATGACTTAAGCCACCAAACTGAAATTTGGCTTTCTCGCCTGGGGTTAGATCCGATACAGCTCCATCTCGCTCGCGTAGGTAAATATGATTCAGTTCATTGCCACCCTGATCACTGCTATACAGGATTCGACCATCGGTCAGGTAACCAATCACGAAGATGGCATCGGTTTTTGAGAAGGTCAGTTGTTTGGGCTGCCCCCCCCCATTGAACGGAATTTCATAGAGGTTGAAGACGCCATCCTGGTTACTGCTAAACAACACGGTCTGCTCATCGGGCGAGATGTCGGCGCCACCAAAACGGATCGTTTTCATGAACTGCTCAATGGTATAGCTACGGGGAGCAGCCCGCTTCGGCGCAGGGCCCGCCAGAACGACATATGCCGCTATGGAAAGACTTGCTGTCAGAAGCAGATGCGGTAAAAACTGTCTTTTCATGATCTTGACGAATTAATGGGAGACGGAATTTTTAGGATTGGTGCGTTTACATGGTGTCCAATAACGCAAAAACTGAAAGCGGTTCCGTTGGATAGAATCACCCTGGCAGTAAATCTACTTATTAAACAGCATGTCGAATAATGACGTGCTAAAGTTTTGCAAATCAATTGAGTGAAAGGTCATTTCGCCGATTTCGCAGGCGTTTCCAAGATTATTTCTGACCACTCCGCTACCTGGCTACCCATTGACGTATTTCCCGTAGATTATGAAATTGTTAAGATTAATCCATACCAAATCATGGTTTGATAACCTTATTTACTTTTGCGTATCGTAACAACTTTATTTTTGTGAACCGCATTCGTTTCGCTTTCTTCCTGACAGTCAGTCTCCTTTCGTTCATTTCACAACGTAGTTTTGCACAAACGTCGCTAACACCTGCCACACCCTGGGGCTCCTGGCTGATTGGCACGCTTCAACTTCCGGGTGGAGAGAAAAAATGGGGAGGATTTGCTGAAGTTCAGGCCCGAAGTAATGGGGTAATGCAGCAATTCTTTTACCATGAACTGAAAGGCGGGGTCAGTTATGACATCGACCGTAATTTTACGCTAACGCTCGCGGGCGGGCATTATGCAACCTACGATTATCAGGCCTTGGCCGACGGTCCACTTAATTCCGAAAAGCGTTTCTGGGAACAGCTTATCATCAATCAATACCTGTCGCGGGTGAAATTCGAGCATCGGTATCGCATTGAGCAACGCTGGTTCACCTATCGGGATGGCTCCCATCCGTTCCGCAACCGTATCCGTTACCGGCTCAATACGTTCGTACCACTCAATAACCGGACGATTACCGACAAAACCGCTTTTTTGTCGGTTTACGACGAAGTTTTCCTCAATCCTGTCGGGCCAACTTTCGAACGCAACCGCTTCTATGCCGGGGCGGGTTATCAGCTAGACAAGAACTGGATTATCCAGATCGGCTGGGTAAATCAGACAAACTACAGCCCGGCCACTTTTGAGCGGGGTGTATTTACGCCCCAGGCCGCATCTGGGAAAAATAACATAGTGCTGGGGTTAACTTATCGAATCTCACGCCGGAGTGGCAATCAGGAGAAATTGCCCTCACAACCCGACTGATTTCTGCACTTCTTATTGCCGTTCTGTAAAAAATACGACGAATATACCGGTCGCATTGTCGGTTATTTCCTCATGCTTTTTATTTTTGTCGGATAAGTTGGAAAATGGTGTCTTCCCGGAATTATTCTAATTAAGTCTGATGACAGCTGTATTCTACAACTCATTCTGTAGTTACAGAAACTATGTTTTTTTATTTCTCCGGACTCTTGCAGCATACCTACACTATATACTTTCTCAGGCGCGTTCAAACAGCTTCTGGCACACTTCGTTGGCGGCCTGATGTACTGGCCACGGAAAGCAGAGGATTAAACTTTTACTTCATTTCGGCATTGAAGTCATGTTCAGATTGGTGGCAGAACAATCGCTACTGGCTTACTAACCCACGACTAACGCAGAGAACAATCGCCTACTTATCAGCCTGTTGCCGAATCTATCCCGTTGAGCCGCGAACGTTTTATTTCCAATTATTTGCTAACGAGCTGATTCACAAATTCCGGCTTTCTGCAATATATAATTACATCTACCCCCGTAGAATCACAAACAGTAACGTTTAATGAAGTTTATGAAACGAGTATTTGTTGCGCATTGGTTATTAACGTTATGGCTCTTCCCCTTCCTGACAAATGCCCAGATTCAACTATCTTTTCCAGTTAGCCGAGCCGTTTTTCAGCGGAACCAAAGCAACGAAGCGACTATTCGAATTAATGGATTTTATACAAAAGCCGTAACCCGGATCGATGCCCGCGTACAGGCGCGGGATGGCCAGGGAATTTCGACCGACTGGGTAACGATACAAAACAACCCAACGGGGGGTATCTATTCGGGGGATTTAACCGCAAAAGGTGGCTGGTATAACCTTGAAGTACGGGGCATGAACGGCGATCAGCAGGTAGGGAGCACAACCGTCGAGCGGGTAGGCATCGGCGAGGTGTTTGTTGTGGCTGGTCAGTCAAATGCTCAGGGTATGTATGACGATATGCCTAGTGCCAGTGATGATCGCATTAACTGTGTGAATTACTTCGATGCTTCTGAATCGCAGAATGATCCGTCACCCGATGTATTGACTAAGTTTTCGCATGTTAATCAGGGAGGTCGAATTACGCCGAGGGGAATTGGCAGCTGGGGCTGGGGGAAACTTGGCGACATGCTGGCCCAGCGACTAAACGTGCCTATTTTGTTTTTCAATGCTGGTTATTTAGGTACAGCAGTTAAAAACTGGCGGGAAAGTGCCGAAAAAGGTCGTACGGAAAGTATTTATCAACAGGGGACTTTTTACGCCGACGGCCAGCCCTATGCCAATTTGCGCATTGCCCTACAGTTCTATACCAACATGCTGGGCGTACGTGCTGTTTTATGGCAACAAGGCGAAGCCGAAAATTTCGACAATACCTCCTCAAGCAGCTACATCAATAATCTACAATACGTAATCAACCGCAGCCGCCAGGATGCGGGCAAAAATGTTGCCTGGGTGGTTGCCCGTGTATCGTATTCGGGTGATTCGAGAGGGACAAGACCCGAGATCATTTCGGCTCAAAATCAGATCATTGCTTCTGTTCCAAATGTATACCCAGGACCGGCAACAGACGGCATTCAAATCCCCAGACAGCGCCCTCCCCGTACAGCGGCAACGTATGATGATGTCCATTTTGATGTAAATGCACTTCCCGAAGTAGCCAGCGCCTGGAATAGCAGTCTTAATGACGCCTTTTTTTCAGCGGCACAGCCACAGGCACCGGTTCTGTCTCCCACTGTTACGGTTTCCTGCGCAGGCACTAATCAGTTAGCCATTGCCGTGAACGGATCTTTCTCATCCATAAGCTGGAACACTGGCGAAGCAGGGCAGACAATTACGAAAGGAGCCGGTCAGTATCGGGCCAAAGTCAAGGATGCGGCTGGAAATGTCCTCTTTACGCCTGTTATTCAGGTGGCAGGGGCTCCATCCATTCAACTATCAGGTCCAACAACGTTTTGCGCGGGTAATAGCGTTAATCTGAAGACCAATTATGACAACAACATCCTGTGGAATAACAATGCTACGACCCAACAGCTGACCGTCAATACGTCCGGCGATTATTCGGTCCAATACAAGGATGTAAGCGGTTGTAATTTCGTTTCAAACACTGTTTCGGTAAAGGTTAATCCGTTGCCAGTGGCACCGACCGTTACGGCACAAAAGCCAACTACATTTTGCCAGGGCGGAAGTACTACGCTGAGCGCAAATGATAACGCGGGCTATGCCTATAAATGGAGTTCAGGACAGTCGAATCGGGTCATTGATGTGCAAACGGCCGGTGCGTATACTGTGGCTGTAACTGATCAGAATGGCTGTACATCGCCCCAGTCGCAATCGCTGGCGGTGGTTGTCAATCCGTTACCGCCTACCCCTGTCGTAACCACCGATCGAAACCCTACCTTCTGTGCCGACCAGCAGATAACGCTAACATCGAGCGAAAACACAGCCTATCAATGGACCAGTGGCCAGACGTCGCGGGCCATTACGCTCAATCAGTCGGGAGTTTACACCGTACGAACGCTTAACAACTTCAACTGTTTATCGGCACCTTCCAATGCGGTTACCGTTAAAGTAAATACGCTGCCAACACCACCTACAATCAGGGCTAACGGTCAAACCGTTTTTTGCGATGGTGGCCAGGTATCCTTAACAGCCACTAGTAATTTGAAATCGTTCTGGACCACCGGCGATTCTGTTCAAACAATTCAGGTCAAACAATCGGGTTCTTACTCAGCCCGCGTACGCGACGCAAATGGTTGTTTATCGCCTTTAGCCACCGCCCTAACGGTCGATGTAAAGCCCGTACCGAGCATTCCAACGGTAGCTCAGGTCGGAACGTACACACTCGAAGCTATGGGTTCTGTTCATGGGGGTTACTACCGCTGGTATCTAAATACAGATACCCTCAAGGTCGAAACTGAAGTCATTAAAGTCAATCGCTCGGGGTCGTACGCGGCACAGGCTTTTATTACGTATAGCCCAACTTTGACCTGTTTTTCGGACCCTTCAGGCCGATTAAGCTTTGTTGTCGATGACACCAATCAGGGGTTAAGCATCTATCCAAATCCAAGCCCTACGAAAACCATTACCGTAGAAACGCAGGAAAATCTGGCGAATGCAGTTGTACGAATCTTCACCGTGTCGGGCAGGGAAGTAGAGACGTTTGTCGTTCCAACGCTTAATGAACGAAAAACGATCGATCTGCATTCGCTGGCTCCCGGTCTATACATCATGCAGGTCAACGCACCAAATTTTTCAGTTGCGAAACGGTTTCTGATCGGTATGGGCAACTAAAAACACCCCATCTGGCTTCATATTGGCTTCATAGGAAGAGCTTCCTCCGTTTATAGTTCTGCTATAGCGATGGAAGCTCTTTGCGCAAAACAGTAATATAATTTTAGTTATTTTTTATTTTGATTTTAGCCATTCTTCCAATTTGTATTTGCACAAATTCGGCCTCTCACAAAATCTTTGATAAATTGCCCCTCGAATAAACAGGCTTTGTCAGTCCCGTCAACTTCCTTTCTTAATTGCCGTTACTCCTCTATGAAACAGTATTGTACTTTACTCATTTGCCTCATTACACTCATCAATGTATCTGCTCAGAAATCCTACTATGGCACTGAAGAAAAATGGCCTGAACAGGATACCGCCCGCAAGTTTTACACTGTAAAAGGAGAGCGCCATGGGATTAGTTACTTCAAAAAACAAACCTTCAAAGATGTACAGTATCAGCCGGGTGCAACCCTGACTTTCGACACGTATCATACGCCCGATGTGATGTATAGCTGGTATCGCAAATGGGCCGAACAATACCCTAATCTGGTTGAACTGTATGAAGTAGCGAAGAGTTATGAAGGTCGTCCGATCCTCCAGATGACCTTAACCAATAAAAAGACTGGTAAACACACCGATAAACCAGCGGCCTATTTCGAAGGAGGTCGCCATAGTGGTGAGGTAACCAGTAGTGAGGCCGTTCTGTGGTTAACCAAACACCTGCTCGATAACTATGGAAAAGATCCGGCTATCACCAAATTGATTGACACCAAGTCAATTTACCTCCGCCCAGAGAACAATCCGGATGGCGCTAACATGTATTTATTTACGGCACAGCGTAACCGGAGCACACTTCGACCACGCGATGATGACCGCGACGGCCTTTTTGACGAAGATTCTGAAGACGATCTCGACGGCGACGGCGTCATTTACCAGATTCGCAAAAAAGCAACGACCAAAGAAGAGCTGGAGAAAGCAGACTATGTAATTGACCCGAAAGACAAAGCAGGCCGACTCATGAAACGGGTTCAGGCCGGACAGGGCGACTACATTGTGTATACGGAAGGAATCGATAACGACGGCGACGGAAAATACAACGAAGACGGCATAGGTGGATTAGACAACCACCGTAACTATCCCGAAAACTGGCGTCCCGATCAGGGCGGTGATTTTACGGGTCGGGGCTATTCGCAGGGTGGTGCCAGTGATTACCCGCTCAGTGAACCCGAAACACGCGCTACCTACGTCTGGCTGATGGGCCATCCGAACATAACAGTCGTAAATTCGATGGATACACGAGTTCCGATGCATTTGCGGCCACCCTCCACTTCGGCTAGTGCCGAGAGCATGTTCCCACCGGATCTGGCCATCTACAAACACATGGATAGTCTGGGATTATCATTTACGGGTTATCCGTGGGCCGGTGATGTGTATGACACCTATAATACGCGTAACAAAGTTGACCGCCTGACAGGCGACCCGTCGAAACCTACACCCTTATTCGGCCACGGCCCTGATTTTGGCTATTTCCAATATGGAGCCGTATGGTACGGCGATGAGCTGTGGAATGGCGGTGCTATGAAAGATTATGATGGCGACGGTGATTACGACGAATACGACGGTCTGATGTGGGACGACGAAGCCAACGGGAAACGAGGCTTCAAACTCTGGACAAAATTCACTCATCCGCAGTTGGGTGCCGTCGAACTTGGCGGTTTTCATCCGAAGTTCTTTGCTCAGAACGGCCCCGCCTGGCAACTGGAAAACTGGATTTCGAAGCAATCGAAGTTCAATCTGGCGATGGCCAAAGAACTCCCACAGCTTGAATTAACCGACGTAACGGTGAAATCACTGGCCGATAACGAATACGAAGTCAAAGCAACCTGGACCAACTCCGGCAAATTACCGGTAGCCCTGGAGCAGGCTAAGCGGGTAAAAATGGTTCAGGAAGATCGCCTTACGCTGGACATCGACAAAGCGCTGCTAAAAGGAAATAAAGACGCTAAGGTGATTATAACCCAGCCCACTTTGTTTGATAAAACGATTTATTCTGGCTACACGAATGTTGGTGATAAAAAAGAAGCGACGTTCAGAGTGAAACTGAACCAGCCAGGTTCTATCAAAGCCAAAGTGAAGCTACTCTCAACGCGAGGTGGCTATAAGGAAAAAGAAATAACCATTGGGAAGTAATTGCCGCAAAGCTTACAACTGATAGTTAACGTTCACATTCAATTGGAGCCCCGTAGAGGCTCCAATTTTTTTTGTACTTTTCCAACTGCGATTCAAACGACTTTCCCATTGTAAGAAAGTATTTTAAGCAATGGCAATCGTTTTTGGTAAATATTGGTTTTACATTCGCCTGGAGCCGTGCCACGGTTCAAAACCGTGGCACGGCTCCAGGCGAATGCCCTGATTTAGTACGTCTTATAACGAGTTGGGAATGTCCAGGAGCTTAAGAAATTCTTGGTTAGGAGACCTTACGTAACTATTTCCAGAACCTTTTAAACGGAGAATACAAAGGCAATTGCATTTCTTATTTCCGGTATAGTGCTCGTATATTATGGGGTAAAGGCGCAGAACGCGAATCCCACTAAGCCAAATTGGAACAAAGTAATTGCAGCCACTATTTTATGGCCAATCTCCCTGTTCATGGAACGCTATAGAAAGTAAAACCGAACAATTCTAGTAATTCATGCCTATTTTCAGCGTTGTAAAGCCCTGAAAATACTGATCAATAAACAGAAAAGTCGGGTGATTTTAGCCGACTTACTATCCCATTAAAACACGCTGATTGATCTAATAAGCTAATTCCTTTTGCCAATAAACCATTACTTTAGGCGTCGAAACTGACTCGCCAATGTCTGGCCAGTCCATTGTGCTGCGTAACGAGTCCTGTTTACGGTATCCTCTTTTTAGCCAGAAGTTATCATTCGGGCGGTAATTGATCGGATGAGCCGGGTGATTCTCCTCCCGCTCGACCGCACAGAAACAGGTGATTTTGAACGTTCCGAAACTACGGGCGTGAGCTTCACGTTCATCGAAGAAACGATGGCCCAGTCCCAGCCCGCGATAGGCAGGCAGCAGAATACTTTCGCCAAAATAAAAAATACGGCTGATGTCCTCGGACGTCTGTTCAAACGGTCGTCGGATCTCAACGGTTTCGTCGACTAATGGAATTGCGGTCGTTGCGCCAACTAGTTCGGTTCCATCGTATACCGCAAATAGAAACGCCCGTTCTGACAGAGCATAGGTTTTCAGGTATTCTTTTTCATAGGCCACCGTTCCTTCATACAGATACGGATAGTCGCGGAAAACGGTGATGCGCAAGCTGGCTAAATCATCGAAGATCGACGCAATTTCATCGCCTTTTTTGGTCCTGAATAACAATAAACTCATTCGACTAGGCTGACACCAGTTTAATCCAGAGTGGCAGGTTATAATAGGTCGTCACTCGTGTTATTTTCCCATCCTTAATGTCCAGAAATGCTGCGGCTGGCAATACATAGGATTGATTATGAGCCTCTGGTAACCCTTCTTCACCTTTCTTATACACACCATTGACAACAAATTCTACAGCAACACGTGAATCGGAGGGCTCAGTAAGGAAGACCAGATCCGTCAGCGATTCTTCGTAAGACGTATCCATCGTTTTCATAAATTCCGTAAATTTCTCCACCCCAATTCGAACCTCTCCCTGATTTGGTTCATGCCGCACTTCAGGGTGCAGCAACGCCAGCATTCCGTTCCAGTTCTTCTGGTTAAAACTAGTATAATACTCCTTTACGATGTCAAGGGCAGTCATTGCGAGAAAAAAGCTTGATTGTTAATTCACCCGAAACACGGGTTGAGCACGAAAACGCAAATATACTAAGCAGAATGAAGTCCATTTGCCGTTCGGCAACAACTTGTCGTTTTATATCCATTGCTGGTGATGAGCCTTCTCCTTCGTTATACTTTCGGGCAGGTATACTTGTTTGTAGCAGGTAGTCGAACATTGCGTCTGTGAATACGACAAATACTAGTTGAGTCTATAAACAATAGTATTATACGATTGATATGTAGAATTTTATTTTTGCAACAAGGCAGTTTACGAAAGAAATTGCTTACTTAAAGTCTGCAACCAAGCTACTCAGTTTTAGCGGGCAATTCCTCCTACGGCAACCATGAAAAAGTTTACCTTCCTCTGCCTGACCTTAGGCATTCTTTTGTTTCAATCGAACCAGCTACGGGCGCAGACCTTCTCGCTGGAAGCCATTAAGAGCTACCCATTCCCAAGCGATTTGACCAGTTCGGCCGAGGGCTCACGCATCGCATGGGCGCTAAACGAACAGGGAAAACGCAATGTGTATGTGGCGCAGGGACCAGACTTTACGCCCCGAAAACTCACGAATTATACGGAAGACGACGGCCAGGAAATCACCAGTTTGTCAATTTCGGACGATGGCCAATGGGTCGTTTATGTACGCGGTGGCGATCATGGTTCCAACTGGGATGATGATGTCGCGGTAAATACAACCTCGTCACCTATACCGCCAAAAGTTCAGATATGGAGCGTACCTTTTGCAGGCGGTGAATCCAAAGCCATTGCCGAGGGCGATGAACCCCTCCTATCGCCGAAAAGTGATCGCATAGCCTTCATCAAAGGTGGACAGGTCTGGATCGCTCCCACCAACGGAGCAACGGCGGCTAAAGCATTATTCAACGCCCGTGGCACTAACGGTTCGATCGAATGGTCGCCCGACGGGTCAAAACTGGCTTTCGTTTGTGACCGGAAAGATCATGCCTTTGTGGGCGTTTTCACCAACGAAACAACGCCTATCACCTGGATCGCTCCGTCTTTTTCGCGGGATCGTTCACCCCGCTGGTCGCCCGATGGCCGAAAAATCGTATTTGCCCGAACACCCGGTGCTGGCGGTGCTCCTGATTCTGTGCTGACCCGTAAACACCAGGCCTGGTCAATCTGGACAGCCGATGCTGTCTCTGGAACAGCCACCCAGATCTGGCAAGCGCCCAAAACGCTGGCGGGTTCGGTTCCGAGCACGCATGGCGGCTTCAACTTACATTGGGCGGCTAATGATCGTATCGTGTATCTATCCTATCAAGATGGCTGGCCGCACCTGTATTCCATTGCGTCGGCTGGCGGTAATCCCTTGTTGCTCACCTCTGCGCCATTTATGGCTGAACACATTACACTAAGCCATGATCGGAAATGGCTAATTTTCAGCGGCAACACTGGCCCCGACAAACTCGACATCGACCGACGGCATGTAGTTCGTGTTCCGGTAGATAAAGCTGAAATGGAAGTGCTGACACCCGGTGCTGGTCTGGAGTGGATGCCTGTTATTACGGGTGATGGATCGACAGTAGCCATGTTTAGTGCTACGACTCAACGCCCTCCGCTACCTACTGTGATGGCCTTTACCAAAGGAACGCCTAAAGTGCTTGGTCAGAATTTCATTCCTGCCAGTTTTCCGCAAACTCAGCTTGTCACCCCAAAGCAGGTAACCTTTAAATCGCCGGATGGGATGACCGTTCATGGCCAACTGTTTGAACCTGCTGGCGGAGCTGCCAAAAAACCGGCACTCATCTATGTGCATGGAGGCCCACCTCGTCAGATGCTGTTAGGCTGGAACTACTCCGACTATTATGCCAATTCCTATGCACTCAACCAATATTTGGCCAGTCAGGGTTTTGTGGTGTTATCCGTGAATTATCGGCTTGGCATTGGCTACGGGTACGATTTCCATCAACCTGCCAACGGGGGTGCAACCGGAGCGTCCGAATATCAGGATGTTCGGGCAGCAGCCATCTGGCTAACCGAACAACCGCAGGTCGATGCGGCTAAAATTGGCATTTACGGCGGCTCTTATGGTGGCTATCTGACGGCGCTGGCGCTAGCCCGCGACTCTAAACTCTTCGCGGCTGGCGTTGATATTCATGGTGTACACGACTGGAGTCAGCAACGGTTTGGCATTGGCCCTTCCGACCGCATCGAAAAAATACCCGATGCCGACAAAGCAGCTAAAGTTGTTTTTGAATCATCGCCAATTTCGTCGATCAGTAACTGGACCTCGCCTGTTCTGATCATTCACGGCGACGACGATCGCAATGTACGGTTCAATCAGAGTACCGATCTGGTCAGACGTCTGGAAGCGAAAGGAGTATCGATGGAAACACTCGTGATTCCTGATGATACCCATCACTGGATGAAGCACACCAACGCGCTCAAAATGGGAAATGCTACGGCCGATTATTTCAAACGGAAACTACAAAAGCCACGGCAATAAGGTAGTAGTCAAGAGGTACAGCGAACTCAACGTGATGATATAATCGTTGTGTTCGCTGTACTTTTACTTTAAGCTTACTAACGTACGCAGCGGAAACCCAGGTTATTACTACCACTGCTCACTTCACCTTTGCCCCGGCTACCCGCTTTATACCGAATGCAATATTGATCACTGCACAGAAATGATCCCCCTCGCTGTACTCGTTTAACAGCGCCTGGCTCTTCTGGATCATAACTATCTTCCGGCCCTTTCGGATCGACTTTGGGCGAACTGGAGTAATAATCGGGTCGATAAAAATCCTGACACCACTCCCATACATTTCCTTCCATGTCAAATAAACCGAATGGATTGGCTGGAAACGATTTAACGGGAGCAGCTCCGGCGTAGCCGTCTTCCAGTGTATTCTTTTCCGGGAAGTGTCCCTGATGGATATTGGCAACCCATTTACCACTGGGTTTTAGCTCGTTGCCCCAATAATACGTCTGGTTATTCATCCCGCCCCTGGCAGCAAACTCCCACTCAGCCTCAGTCGGTAATCGTTTGTTAGCCCACTTGGCATACGCCATCGCATCGTCGTAACTAACCTGGACAACAGGCTCGTTCTCATGCCCTTTTATGGTGCTTTCCGGGCCATTGGGATGCTCCCAGTTAGCGCCCGGAACGTATTTCCACCATTGTAATGGGTTGTTGAGCGACACTTCGGCGGTTGGTGGTGTAAATACGGCCGAACCCGGCACAAGCTGCTCAGCAGGAACGCCCGGATAATCGTTCGGATTAAGCGGACGTTCGGCTATGGTTTTGTACCCGGTCGCTTTCACAAACGCAGAGAACTGGGCGTTGGTTACTTCATGTTCGTCCATCCAGAAGCCTTTTACTGAAACCGAATGCACGGGCCGGGAATCGGTAAACTCGTCGGCACCCATTTCGAACGCCCCGCCCGGTACCCAGACCATTCCGTCTCTTTTTTCACCAGGCTTAAACGACGTCGCTGGCTGACTGGCAACCGACTTGTCCGATGCACTTTCCTGGGATTGATCGTCCTTGCGGGATGAGTTACAGGCTCCGAACCCGAACCCAAGAATGATCACAAAAAACCATTTGAAACCAAAATAGCCACGCATACAGAATGATAACAGACTTAAATCAACACTTTTCGTACAAAGCTATCAAAATAGTCTGTCATAATTTGTTGAACCTATTTTCTTTAATTTATTGAGTTTTCCTATCGATTTTATCGTTCATGGAGCGCCAATTTGGGCATATGTCTCTCTCACTTCCAGTTCGTCAGATGTAGTTGGCAGCATTAACGATGAGCCACATAATCGGCATAGGTGGCGCACTCGCGCAGTACTTCGGCCTGAAACTTTGTCTGTTTATAATCCATAGACAATCTTGAGAAATAACGCCCATATTGCTCTCGCTGGAGCTTTCGGGTTAGAGCGCTCCACTCCTTCTCATCAAAGTCGGCATACCCCCGCTTCACTTCCTCAATTGCCAGCCGAACCGTCAGTTCATTCTGCTCACAACGGGCGGCCATAAAACATGCTTTAGCCGCTAATTCAGGTTGCTGGGCCGCTTTCATTGCCTGCTCAAAAAAAGCTTTGGCCGGTTGAGTGGAGTAATAGACGTTCCGGATCAATTGCTGCTCCATCTGCGCCCGCTCAGTCGATTTCATCTGCCCGTATAAAGAGGAAACCAGTTCGGCCGAACTCCACGAGCGTTTTACGAGTATCCATGAGTTACCAAACCAGCTCAAATTGTAAGCGCCACAGCCCAATTCATAATAAAGTTTGGCGGCTTCATCGCCCGTCCGTTTAGGAGTCTCTTGTTGTAGTTCAGCCATTCGTTGGGTAAACTGTACCGGGCTGTAGGAATTCGCACCAGCCGCTTCCTGCCTGTTGACCGGTACATCTAATGGATTCTGATTGAAATTGGAGGCAAACGGTTCGTCACTCCATGCCTTAGGGCTTACCTTACCGAAGGCCGTGGCTGCTTCGGCATACCGATGTTCGGCCAGTAACCGACGACCCAGCAGCGTATTCAGATAATCCGCATCAAATCCGGTCAATTTCAGTAAACGCTTGTCGAAATCGGTTGGGTTAGGCTGCTGTGAAAAAGCGAGAACCTGCTGCATGGTGGCCGCGGATGTACTGTCTTCGATTACTAACTGATCAGAATTGACGTTGACATAGGCTTCGCTCCTGTTCAATTGCGATGAAGTTAGCATCGTCATCAGAAACGCCTTGGCAACAGTCATTTCTTTTCCAGTCTCTTTCCTGGACCGGCTGCAACCCGACAACCAGCCATCCGACTTACTGCCAGCGGCTTCCTGCTGGTATCGCCGGGCAAACTGCTGACAAACTTCCACGAACGCATTGTTTAGTCTAAAATTCTTCGCATTGCCGAACTGCTCAAGATAACCAATAAGTTGATTTTCAATCTGCGAATTTATGGTTTCGGTTTGCGCAGCCATCAGCAGCATCCGCTGGAGGGCAATTTGTTTTTTCAGATCAGCGTTGCTCGTCCTGGCCTGTTCGGCTTTGTCGAGCGTAGTTGTTGCTTCATCATAGTCTTTATCCAGATAAGCCAGATAAGCAGCCGCCGTATACCAATAGGCCGGATCGTTCAGTTTCTCATTTTTGGCCGCATCCAGGGCAAAGGCCCGCAACTGATCTGCATAGGAAATCGACATTTTTCGACGATCCTCAAAGGCTATCGAGTCTTTCTTTGTCGTTTCATCATAGCCATAAATCGGATTTTGCTCTCCCAGGAAAAAATACTCATTCCGGTTGATCTCCCGCGCCATTGTCAATTCAACCAACGGATTTTCGGGCGCTAACGCGACCAGTTCCTTAAGGAGTGGGAGCGCATCCTGCTTGGGCTGAATGGCACAAAGCGCATACACAGCTGCTTTTTCCTGGTCGTTTTTGGCGAATTTTAAGGCTTCTGCCCGAAACCGGATTCCATAGATGCGAAGGCTGGCTTCGGCTTGAGGCCGACGAGATGGGCAACGGTCAAACACCTGCGCAAATTCGTAGATAGCTCGCGCCGTATCACCCAGCGAGAAGGCAGCACCGGCATGCCGGCATAAGGCCCAATCGCTGATGAATGTCTTCTTTGTGATCGGCGTAATAAGTTGAGCATACAGGTCAAGGCATTGATCGTGATCGCCGATCTGGTCAGCCATTTTCACGGCCTGATAGGCATAACGCTCCTTAAGAAACGGATCATCGACCGTGTTGTATTTCGTTCGTGCTTCGTTAAGCAATTGGGTCAGCTGTGTGGTATCTGCCGGATCAGGATTCCAGATATCGCCACCACCACTAGCCTTATCAGCTTGCAGAGCCAGCTTCAGATAATCGAGCGCTGGGGTATGTGTACGGCTTAACTGCGCAACAAACCGGTTCCCGGCGCTTTCATCCCCTTCGTAGAGCGCCTTAGCTACAGCCGTTGCCGGTACATTACCACCCGCGTATGCAGCCCATGCATTCAGGTTTTCATCAACCTGTCGAATGGTATCGGCCTCTGTCTCCGAATCATAGTTATACAACTGAGGGGTAAAAAAGTACCGTCTGTCCTGGGGTTGCGCATTGCTGCTCTCGGGCAGAAAATAGCTTAAAAATTCGTTTTCATCGAACAGACCGGGACCGCAGGCAAAAGCCAGCAGAATACCAATTGACAAACTAATTCTGCGGAATCGGCTCAAAGAGGGTTTGGAGGTAGGCATGAGTATAAGCGGCAAGAACGGTACTGTCGAGGTGGTAAAGAGAAAATGTAAGTGACTGGTTATGAATCCGTGATAGTAGTTGGTACTTAGCTTTCGTGAGATCCTGCTCACTACAGGCTTCTGCCCGAAATAAGTCTCCCTTTCGTACGCTGAACCCAAACGCTACTGTATCACGAAGTGCCAGATAACGGCTCTGATCGGCCTCGTGTTGCAGAAAAGAATAGGTAGCGAGCTGCCTGCTATCAACGTTGTTGAGAATGGTTAAGAAACGATTATTCCGATAAACAATTGTCCAGCTGAAAAGTGGCAGAACCGCATCGAGTGGTAATGGGTATTTTTCAATGAAACCGATGTAGCGATTGGTAACATCCAGATCAAGAATAGAATTATGCGTCGATGAATTCTTCCAGTCGGCCATGTTGTAAAACATCAGCATGCCCCTATCAACGGGCGGCACACCGGTTCGTTCGGCATACTTGATCTGATGCAATCGAATTGTAGCCGACATTGGCATTTTCATCTGTTTTTTTACCAATTGAATCAATGTAAAATACCGGTTCCGGCTACGGGGCGACCAATCGCAGTCGAGTTGAACTTCATGGATTTGTAGTCGATGCTCGTTGGCGATTTGTTGAATTTTCTGCGCCATTTGCTTTGCCAGCATCGGCACTTCGGACACCGGCAAAGCCAGCATGGTTCGATTTGTAATAAACACCACCGGAATTACGGTTAAATCCTGGGGTCGTTCGGCAAAACGAACGACCGATTTTGGCGTCGGCCGATGCTTTTGGTCGTCCCAGTCAACGTCGAAAAAGCGAATGTAGAGTCGATCAACACCTGTCTGCCGAAGAATTTCTTTTTCGGTCTGTTTTGGCTCGTAAACGGCTTTCCAGTGATAAAAGGCGGGAGTAATTCGCTTTGGGGGCTGTGGCGTTTGACAAGCTGTAAATATCTGACCAATCAGGGATAGACAAAGCAGGATAGAAAACCGAGGCATATGCATTTTGTCGTCAGGGCTGACGCCACGTCGATAACCATTGAGGCAAAAATACGAACCTTATCTGTTGATTCTGCTGATCGAGTTGATGCTGATCCTAAAGGGGAAAGCCCATGATACTAAAGAAAAGATGCATTTATGTTCAGCTCCTATAGACCAATTGCGATCTCAAAAGTAAACGGGAAATAAGGAGGGTTGAAATCGGGCCTGCTGATTGGGTGTAAATCGCCCTGCCGACGACATGCCTGGTATTGCCGGTTTTCCGACACCTTTCTTCAGTACCGAGCATAAAAGACTCTCTCCCAGCAGAAAACCCTGATAGCCAGCCTGTTTCAAGGCCAGTATCGAACCTGCGCTCTGTTTGCCACGTTGAACCACTTTTACGAACTGGTCGGGAATATACGTGGCGAGTTGTGTGGCGATTTCGGCCGACGTAACACAACCGTTACCGGCACATTGGCTTACTCCAACCAGGTCAATATGCTTGTGTAGATAGCTTTCTACTTCAGCTGCACTGCCGACTTCCAGCATTACCTCCATACCCAGCGCATGGGCAAGCTGGCTGTATTCGAACACGTCATCGGGTTGCAGGCAGGCCGCCATTAACAGGATACAGTCAGTTCCGATTGCCTTTGCTTCCAGAATCTGATACGGATCTACGATAAAATCTTTCCGAAGGATTGGTGTGGATGGATTGCCAAGCCGAGCCTGAATCAAATCGTCGGTATAGCCGCCAAAAAATGGCCCATCAGTCAGTACCGATAGACAGGCGGCTCCTGCACGTACGTATCCAACTGCCGTTTCCCGTATCGACATCTGGTCGCTAACAAAGCCGCTGGCTGTTGTTTTTTGTTTACACTCAGCAATAATTCCCCACGAGGTAGTGACGGTAAGCGACTGGCTCATCGATAAGGGCTGGCGCTTAAATAATGGCCAGTTTTGTAGCTGCCGTGAGGGAGTTATGGCTCGACGCCGAGCCACTTCCTGCCGTTTCTGTGCTACTATGGTATCAAAAATAGTCATACGGCTAAAAGGTTTCTGGTTCGTCGGAGTACTGCAAATGAATGATTTGGCTTACAGACTCAGACTACTGATATCGAATAAAGAAGAGCAAGGATATAACGTGACTTGCCTGACTGGTACGATAAAAGTATAGTATCCATTAGTCGTGTATTAGTCCCGATTTATAACAGGCTGTATTGATTAAATAACTGGCGGAATCAGCAAGATTATCGGCTATTACCCAAAGTGGATAATCGGGCCAGTTCGTCTCGTTTAACCATGGTTTTTCCTGTACCTGCTTCCCCGACAATTGCCGGAATTCTTCGATTTTGAATAAAATTTTTCTGTTTTTGTTAAAGTTCTCTACCTGGTAAGCACCAGCGAAGAAGGTCGCCCGATCCAACTGGTCGCTATTGGCATCGATGGTGACATGAAACGGCTGGATCATTGTAATAAACAGCTGGCTCTGCTGGCCGAACTCTTTTTTATCTCAACGGTGATTTGCAGATTTCGCAGGTGCTGACCAAAGCCTTATTCAAGATCTTTTACGACTGGAGCCCAACGGTCAGCCTCGATTTGCATGAGTCAGTCCCATTGCTCTACATCTCGACCGGAACTGGCCCCTACAACGAAACTATCGACCTGATCACCATCGGCGAATGGCAGACGATGTCCAATCATGACATCACGTTACTGGCTGCGCAGGGCATTCTCGGCGTATTTACCTGGGTGTTCTCAGATGGCTGGTAATTTCAAAGTACCTGTATTGTTGCCTTTACCTTCGCCCCATACTCTTACTCTGCTACCTGAACCATAACGAAGCTCCACTGCCCTGGCATATCCTGATCAACTGGAATCAGCTGCCAGCTCCCCTCCAACGGCAGAGGCCAAGGCCAGCCCGGCAAAGATAGTGAGCGGTGAAAATTGATTTGCTTATTGATTATGAGCAAGTTGGGGTTAATTCAGACGAATAAACAATTCGTCTGAATTAACCCCAACTTGCTTTAGTAGACCGATTTAGGTTAAAGCTTCCGCTCAAAAATCCATGTATAGGTCTGGCTGTCAAGTGTTCGTTTCCAGGTCATTACCTTCGATTTAGACCCGTCACCCGACGTTTTATCCGACAGGTCAAGCGTAGCTTCATCTTTGCTACCGTCGGCATGGGTAATTATTATTTTTGAGCCATTTACTGACCATTTATCGCCCGTTTGCGGACCCAGCGTTAAACCGCTAAGGCCACTAGCCTGACAAATGCTCTGCTCCATCGGCACAATTGTGCCATCGCTTTTAAACTCATACAAAAGCAGGGGTATGCATTTGTTTGTGATCAGGTTAATCTGAACATAGTAGTCCAGTATATCATCGATATTTCCAACAGGAGGAGAAACTAGCAGTTTTTGCCAGGCCCATACGCTGGCCACAGTTGATGGATGCGTATTCTGCGGAGCGGGGTCACTATTTTTCTTACCGCACATGGAAGCTACTAAAGGGAGTGTCAGCAGCACAAATGCTGCCTGATAAAGCGAACGAGTAGTTTTCATAAGTCCGTTAATTAAATTGAACAAGAATTAGAATACACGCGCGTCGAAGGTTCCTTCCAGCGTGTATACTTTACCGTCTTTCAAGTTTTTACCTGTTCCGGTAAATGAACCGCTACAACGGTTTGCAGTGACCGTTTTCAAAACCGTCTGACCAGTATCCAGCAGTAGCGTGCCCGGCGTTCCGGGGTAGTTTTCAGGCAAGTCGTCACTCAAATACACTAAGCTGGATTTGCCGCTTGTCAGGGTTTCCGTACTCTGAATAAAGGGATATGTTCCCGACGATTTTCCCGCAATACTGAGGCTGATCGAATGTTTATCATCAGCATTACTGATGACTATACTATACTCATTTCCCCCAACAGCAGCGGCCTTTACCGTCTGAAACTGGGTGATAACTTGCCCATTCTGGGTTAATTTGACAGTAGCTGAGGTTGATCCGTCAGCATCTACCTGCGGATCAGCTTCGTTTTTCTTGCAGTCGAGTAGCGTCAAGGCAACAAGCATTGCCATGGCTGTGCGATAAATTGGCTTCATCGTGATCAGGGTTTGGGCTTGTGAAAACCGGGTTTCATTTTTCCAGATATTACCGGTCAGCACACGCTTTGTCGGATTTTCGGAGAAGCAGGAAACACCGATTGCCCACGTTCACGATAGAATTTAGCGACAATGGTAAATAGAAAGGTTACCCATTATGCGAGTGGCTTTTTCGTTCGCGTGAATGGTAAGTGGTTATGAGCGAGTGGAAGTCACGAGAAAATTGGCCGTCTATCGCTTAAATTGTCCCAGTATGTATTCATAGAAATACTCGCTATTCACGTCCGTCGCTATTTTTACCGTATATCCGGTTTCATCCAGATAGGTTTGTCCGGCATTGGGAGGCCGGGTACTGACTTTCGCTTTCACGACCTCTGTTTTGAACTGTTCCGGCATGGCCAGATAGCTGGTTGCCAGAATATCCCACATGAAGTAGGTGTAATAATAACCAGGAATCGTATCGAGCGTCAACGCCCAGAACTGGCCCGTCAGGTTTGATAGTTTATACTCAATCTGCGTGGCTAAGGTTGAGAGAAACGTCTTCGTCACCGGAACATGGTTGGTCACATCCAGTGGAATAAACGTTAAAGGAAGTTCCAGCTCGACCAGTTTTTTTGTACTGATGGGGTCCCAGAACACATTCCATTCAGCGCTTCCATCATGCTGAAAAGTTTGCACATTGCCGGATACTCTGAATGCGCCCGCCATCCAAACGACCTCGTCTATTTTGGCTTTCAGTTCCGGGGCTTTCTCCAGGGCCAATACTAGATTGGAACAGGGGCCAGTCATCAAAACAGTCACTTTATCGGATGCAGCCGACAAGCTGTCGATGATCAGGTCGGGCGCGCTACGGTACGCATACGGATCAGGCGCTTTGGGTAGATTGATCAGCATGGGCAGGGCGTTTATGATCTCTGGTCGTGCCCGCCATTCGCTCGGGAACGCATTGATGCCATAATAATCGCCCCTGCCCAGTGGAATATGTTCCTGCCCCATTATCTGAAGCAGTTTATAGGCCGATTCGAGCGCGGGTTCAATGTAGCAGTCGGCAGGCGTGACGGTTACCCCAATCAGTTCAATATCAGACATTGTCAATACGAGCAATTGAGACAGCAAATCATCAATTGCACCGTCATGATCCATCAGGACAAGTTTTGGCATTGTTTTAAATTTACATTTTACAGTCTTCAGTTTGCAGTCTTCAGTAGGCAGTAAGCGTTCGTACATTAAGATGAGCAAATTGCCTACTGTAGACTGCAACTGCCAACTGTTGCTCACTTTCCGGGAATCGTATCTTTATACACTGCTCAGTTCGAAATCAATTGGCAGGCTGGCCATAGGTTTATAAATTGGTGAGTAATACCAGAGCAGGTAATAATTGGTTCATTTGGGAGAAAATAGTGCTTCTACACCCATAGAAGCACTCTTTATGGGACAAGATAAGGATATTTTAGGCCTTCAACCATTCATTCGGGCCTATTATCCCTGACTATATTCTGTTGCAATTAAGATCCAACGTTTGGCCAATTGAATGGGTCTTCGCTATAATTACAAAAAATCACAACGAACACATAACTCTTAAAAATCATTTCACACCATTCAAACTTAAATTGTTTCTGACTGAATGTCCATATCAAAAAATCAATTAGGTATAATTTTATCGATTTTAGTGCTTCTTACGACACTTACCTATTATCACCGGGCACCCACCGGCGATGATGCCTGGTTTGCGGAGCAATCCTACTGGCTTCAGAAGGACGGGATTATTCGATCGGAGTTTTTCAACGGAATTTTGGGATGGGAAAACCAATTATTAGTCAGCCATAAGTTGTTTCTGGTTTTCGGAGCTGGTTTAATGAACGTATTCGGCTTTCAGCTTCCGACAGTTCAATTTGTTGGCTTAGTTTCCTTTATCGCAATTATTGCGGAGATCACCGTTTACCTGTACAAAAAAGAGCAAAGTGCAACCTCAAGGAATATACTTTTAATTCTGATTCTGATTTTCTCGAATCGGCTACTCGTAAAAATGAGTTTCGAGAATCGGCCGGAACTTATGCTGGCTGCACTGGGATTTAGCTCCTTTTTATGCCTTCAGGCTAAAAGCGTAACCGTCTCAAAAAGCCTTCTTGCCGGAGTGCTGGCAGGCATGGCCATGTTGTGCCATCTGAATGGAATAATCTACCTGATTGCCGGTCTGGGAACTCTACTCTATTTTCGCCAATACAAAAATGCCAGCTATTTTGCGCTGGCAGGCAGTTTTACGGGCCTACTTTATTTTAGCGATATTTTACTGGCTGAGAATGGATTTTCGACCTGGTACTATCAGTTTCGCAATGATCCGGCTACACAAAATGCATTTGGCTGGCGTTCTAAACTACTCGTGCTGCTGACATTCCCGAAGCTGTTTTTTGAATCGCCGGAACAGGCTTCTTTATCGTTGTTGCTGGCATTTCTCATCGGGCATCAGCGAGCTTATCTGAAACAGTTACCATCAGCGCTGTCCGTTTTTTCAATCCTGCTCGTCACATCGTTCTGGCTACTGACAAAACATGGCTCGGGCACCTATTTGCCCCTTTTTATGCCATTTATGCTGGTATTAATTTATGAATTATACCGAATAAAACCATTTAAAAATTGGGCATTAGCTGGTGTACTTGCTACTTATTTTATAATTGGCATTTATGGTACTATTGAAATTATTCTTCAAAATTTCAGTAATGACTATCTGCCTGTCGCTTATCAAAAGTTAAGAGAACACATTCCAGCCGATGAGAAAGGACTGGTGCCCTTAACGTATTTTTTCAATGAATACGAACGGCACCCCTACCTACTAAGCCATGAAAATTACAAATACCATTCGATTCCCACGAACAACCCGCCAGCCCACATGGCAAACTGGGCCCACCAGCGTGGTACGGGTTTCATTCTTATGGATTACCAATATCGATCGGAAGATTTTTACCCCAAACCCGGCACGGTTACCTTACCATTTTTTAGGCTCACCTATTTCGACGGGCGTTTTGCTATTTATAGGTCTAGTTGACCGGTGTATCAGGTACAGCATAAAAATTGAAATTTTTCCATCGATTCATATCCTGCGGGCTTAAACGAATAATGGTCGTGCTCTCCTCAAAATCTTCGAAGTAAAAGAGTGTATAGCCAAGATTGGCTACCGTGTTGTATAGTTCAGTACGCTCATCCAGCCTGGATTCGCTAAAGCATTCCGCAATAAGTACTGGCTTATACTGCGCAATCAAGGGAGAAATAGACTCAATCACTTCCTGATCATGGCCTTCAACGTCAATCTTGATCAACGAAAGCCGGGAAAGCTGGTCCTTGTACCGATCATTCAAAAACGTGAGCAAGTTTATCCCTTTTATCTTCTGTTGAAGCTGAAAGTTTCCATGTTTTTTGGCCTCCTCAACGCTGGCAGAAACTCCTCCATTACCAAATGAAGCTTCAGACGATGAATAAAAAAACTCACCATCCTCCATCGTAATCGCATAGGGGAGCGGTACAATATTGGTCGTCCTGCTATTCAGTTGCGCATTAGCAACCAGGATTTCATGAGTCATCGGATTAGGCTCAAAACCCAGTGTTACGCCTTCTTTACCAGCAGCCAGCGCCATTGGCACCGTCGTATCGCCAATGTTCGCGCCAATATCAATGCAAAAACTACCGCGGGGCACAAAACGACGGAAGAAGTTGATCTCTCCCTGCGTAATTATTTTTGGTTCAACGAGTGGATTTTTCCAATTGGCGAACTCGACCAATCCGTCGTCGGCTAATTGAAAGGTATTTGTCTCGTGTCCATACTTGCTGGTAATCCGTCTGGCCTTTTTCCGGGCAAATGACTCTTTTAGGTAGTTGAGCATAGGTGTTAAAACGAATAATACTATTAGGTGGTACCGGGGAACTTTACCTGACAGAATTTACAGATTCGCACAATTCTTTACTCCTATAAGAGGCCATATCCACTAAATATACCCCTCAGATTCTAACTTTCTGTATTTTAGCTCTTCATACAACCTGAAAGAAAGTACCCTCATGAAAAAACTTGCTTTACTACTTTTTTTGTCTGGCACTGGCGCATTCGGTCAGTCACTATCGAAACCCGAAACAGCCGTTGTCGCCACCGTTCAAAAGCAACTCCCGGAAACGGTAACGTTTTTAGAAAAAGTCGTTAACATCAACAGCGGCACCCTGAATATCGAAGGGGTTCGAACCGTTGGGAAACTGATGTCGGATGAATTTGATAAACTGGGATTTAAAACCGAGTGGGTTACACTACCAGACTCCCTCAACCGGGCTGGACATTTGGTAGCAACCCGGCAGGGCAAGAAAGGGAAAAAACTTTTTTTGATCGGCCATCTGGACACGGTATTCGAAAAAAGCCTGCCCATGGAGCCGTTTACCCGAGTGAATGATTCGACCGCTTCGGGTCAGGGCGTCAACGACATGAAAGGGGGCGATGTGCTTGTTATTGCTGCTCTTAAGGCACTTCACGCCCAGAAATTGCTCGATGATACGTCCATTACCATCTATTTTACGGGCGACGAAGAAAGTTCGGGGGGAGCCGAAAGTCGTAGGGATTTTATTGAACGAGCCAGACAATGCGATCTTGCCCTGGCCTTTGAAACCGCACAGGGGTTGAGCAGCGTAACCACCGGCCGTCGGGGAGCCAGTGGCTGGACGCTGAACGTAAAAGCTCGCTCCGGCCATTCGTCACGGGTGTTTAGCGATCTTGGCTACGGTGCGATTTATGAAGCCGCCCGCATTCTGACGGAGTTCCGCCGGACACTGGGGCAAGAACAATACCTAACGTTCAACCCTGGGCTGATCGTTGGTGGTTCGGAGGTTCATTATGACGATAAAACAGCGAAAGCTGAAACCGTGGGTAAAACCAATATCGTTGCAGGTTCGACGCTCGTGAAAGGTGATCTACGGTTTCTGACCGAAACGCAGAAGGAAAACGCACGGGCAAAAATGCGGGAGATCGTCGATAAAAGTTTACCACTCACTAAAGCCAGTATTTCGTTCACCGATGGCATTCCAGGCATGGAGCCAACGGCCGCCAACGACGATTTACGCAAACAGGTCGACAAAATCAGCCGAGATATGGGTCTTGGGCCGGTCACAGCCTTTGATCCGGGCGCGCGCGGTGCTGGTGACGTTTCGTTCGTTGCGAAATATATGCCCTGTCTGGATGGTTTAGGGGCATCTGGAAAGGGGGCGCACAGCATAGAAGAAACGATGAATCTCAAAGAATATCCGTTCCTGATTCAGCGAACTGCCCTCCTGATTTACCGCCTGACAAGATAAAGTCCTTACCTGTTTTCGAGCCTTCGAATAAGCAACAACTGTAATTCCTGAACCCTTCCTTTTCCGATGAACCGAGTAACGACAATTGATGTAACGCGCGGCCTGGTCATGGTTATCATGGCATTAGATCACGTCCGGGATCTGTTGCACATCACCGCTGTCACGCAAAATCCCACCGACCTTGCTACAACGACTGCCCCGATATTCCTGACCCGATGGATCACCCATTTATGCGCTCCTACCTTTGTTTTCTTATCAGGAACGTCGGCCTATTTATCGCTAAAGAAAAGCCAGAACTCTCCCACGGCCCGGCGTTTTTTACTGACGCGCGGTCTGGTTTTAATTCTGCTCGAACTGACGATTATCAACTTCGCATTCTGGTTCGATATTCAGTTTAGAAGTATGCTGTTGCAGGTAATTTATGCCATTGGTGGCGGCCTGATTATCGTATCGTTACTGGCTCGACTGCCCGTTAAATGGGTTGGTATTCTGGGACTGATCATTGTATTTGGGCATAATTTGCTCCAGCTGGTACCGGCATTTACCAATCCGACGGCCCGACTGGTGGGTTCCTTGCTGTTTCGGGTCGAATTTTTCCAGATAAGTCCGGCATTTGCCCTTCTGGTTGCTTATCCACTCATTCCCTGGCTTGGCCTCATGCTGGTTGGTTTTGCGTGCGGCTCCCTGATGGAGCAGCCCATTACAATCCGTAAACGCTCTCTATTTCGCCTTGGGCTGGGTGCGTTGGGGCTATTTATCGTTCTCCGTTTTATTAATAGTTACGGTGATCCGGCACCCTGGTCTGTTCAGAAAGACGCATTCTTTACCGTGCTGTCGTTTATAAACGTAACCAAGTATCCACCATCACTGCTGTACGATCTGTTGATGATTGGCATTGCCTTACTTATCCTGGCCCTCGCCGATGGGGCCGATAGTCCGGTCACCCGCTGGCTGATGGTATACGGCAAAGTGCCGATGTTTTATTACATCATTCACTGGTATTCCATTCACCTGCTGATGATTGCCATGGTCCTGCTTGAAGGATACGGATGGAAAGACATTCAGGCAGGTACGCTGAATTTTGGACGGCCAGCTGGAGCAGGCATTTCACTCGGCCCGGTTTATCTGGTCTGGCTTGGTCTTGTGCTGGCTTTATATCCGTTGTGTAGATGGTATGGCCGTTACAAAACGGCTCATCCAGAGATAAAAATTCTGCGCTATGTGTAATCAGTAAGAGCATGTCAAGCAATACGAGATAGTATTAAACTAAAAGGGTCGAAAGAGGACTGTGTTTGCACCAATTGACCTCTTTTGGGGCAATTACGCGTACATATTGTTCTGGGTAAAGAGCAAGACCTGATTACAATTTTTTGATCGCTTCGTATTCTTTCCGGTTATCCCTCATTACCATTTGTCATAGGGTCTTCTGTCAACTGCCTAACATGCAGACGCTACCTTTATGCCGAATTATTACCATACTCGGAGCGTTTTCATTGTAGAGCCTTTCTGCATTTCCGGTAGTCATTACCCACGAAGGCCGACAATTGATTTGTACAATACAACCATGATTACCACAGATATTTGCATCATCGGCGCGGGCCCGGTTGGTCTGTTCGCTGTTTTTGAAGCTGGTTTATTAAAAATGCGCTGCCACCTGATCGATGCACTTCCACAGGTGGGCGGGCAGCTTTCCGAAATTTATCCACAGAAGCCTATTTACGACATTCCCGGTTATCCGGCCATCAACGCACAGCAATTGGTTGATAACCTGATGGAGCAGATCGAGCCGTTTCATCCTACGTTTACACTGGGTGAACGAGTCGAAACACTGGTACGTCAGGCCGATGAATCCTTTGTGATTACGACCAATGACGGCACCTCCGTTCATTGCCAGGTGGTGGTTATTGCCGGTGGGCTCGGTTGCTTTGAACCGCGCAAACCGGAAATCCTGAATCTGGAGCAGTTTGAAGGAAAAGGAGTTGCTTACATGGTTAAGAATCCAGAACAACTCCGCGACCGCCGGGTCGTACTGGCGGGTGGTGGCGACTCGGCCCTCGACTGGACCGTATTTCTGGCCGATGTAGCTAAAGAAGTGACGCTCGTTCACCGGAGCGATAGCTTCCGGGGTGCGCCCGATTCTGCCGAAAAAGTGTTTGACCTGGCCAAAGAGGGCCGAATCAATCTCGTCCTGCAATCCAACATTACCAGCATTCACGGTAACGGGCATTTGCAGGAAGTAAGCATAACGGCAAAAGACAAATCAGTAACCAATCTGGCTGCCGATAACCTGATACCGTTATTCGGTCTGACTCCCAAACTCGGACCGATTGCCGATTGGGGCCTTAACATCGACAAATCTGCCATTCTGGTCGATACGACCGATTACTCAACCAACGTTGAACGAATCTATGCCATCGGCGACATCAATACGTATCCCGGCAAACTGAAACTGATATTGTGCGGATTCCACGAAGCCGCGCTCATGTGCCAAAGCGCATTCAGGTACGTATATCCGAATCAGAAACTGAGTTTTAAATACACGACCGTCAACGGAATACCCACGTTTTAATGTAAAATGGGCGATTCTGGTGCTACCGACAAAGTCAGTCATCAAGTCGCCCGTTTTCCAACAACAAGAATGATACAATTCACGATAGAAGACCGCGATGGCGAACGGCAAACGCTTGAAATTCCGGAAGGTATAAATCTGAGCCTGATGGAGGTCCTGAAAGCATCAGACTATAATATTCTGGCAACTTGTGGCGGTATGGCCCTTTGCGCGACCTGCCATGTGCAGGTCCTGGAAGGATTCGACGCACTACCACCCGCCCGTGATGCTGAATTAGATATGCTGGACACCCTGCCCGATGCCGACCCGGACAGCCGACTGGCCTGCCAGCTTCGTGTCGATGAATCCCTCGAAGGTGGTATTTTCAAAATAAGGGGAGAAGAACAGTAGGCAGTCATCAGTGGGCAGTTTGCTTGCTACCTACTATTTATTGCCTACTGCTCACTGAAGACTGCCTACTGTCTTTCTATTTCTACAATCATTTCAATCTCAACGGCATAGTTTGATGGTAAGGCGGCCATGCCAACAGCCGAGCGGGCATGTTTCCCTTTATCGCCGAAAAGGGCTACCAGCAAATCAGAACAGCCATTGATGACTTTGGGCTGATCGGTGAAGTCGGGTGTTGAGTTGACAAATCCAGTAACTTTTACAATACGCCTGACAAGAGCAAGCTCTCCCAGTTCGGCTTTTAGTGTAGAGAGCAGCGAAATGGTTGTTGTTCTGGCCGCTTCATACCCTTGATCGACAGTCAGGTCTTTGCCAAGTTTACCCGTGATTCCTGTCCCGTCGGCGCGGGTGGATACGTGCCCGGCCAGAAATACCAGATTGCCCGACCGCACCGCTTTTACATAATTGCCAGCCGATTTGGTTGGAGCAAATAACTCGACGCCCATTTTCGTCAGCGTCTGTTCGGGTGTTTGCCCGTGTGAGTAATTGACAAAGGCGAATACGAACAGTGTGAAGAGTACGAAGTTGATTTTCATAAGAGGAGATTGGCTTAAAGATGCTTATGATTGGCTGGCCTTTACGTTTTCTGACAGTGGCATTCGTTTTTCCATGACTATAAACTCAAGCTGTTGCCTGGGAAGACCAAAACGAGGATCAGTAGGAAATGGCTTCATTTCACCGGTTGCCTGGTAACCGCGTCGCTGATACCAGGCAATCAGCTCGTGTCTGACGGTAATTACTGTCATCGTTACAGCCCGGCTCTTTTGCTCAACAGCCAGTTGTTCGGCAGCTTCCAGCAATTTCCGGCCAATCCCTTTGGCCTGCGCATCCGGCGATACGGTTAACATACCCAGGTATAAATCGGAATATTTCGTGCCGGTATCTTTTCGCTCCAGATACACACATCCCAGCAACTGGCTATCCTCCTCATATTTCAGTACAGTTGCCGCTCTATTCTGCAGCATGGCTCTCAGTCCTTCTTCATCGGTTCGAATGCCACCCAGTAAGTCCGCTTCCGTCGTCCATCCTTTGCGGGAGCTATCGCCCCGATAAGCACTATTGACCAGTTGGTTTAATGCAGCAATGTCCTGTTCGGTAGCTGTAGAAATAAGCGCATGGTTCATAGGCCGCAAATATATTGGGCTTCTGCTAAAAACAAACGCCCGGAGTAACTACCCCAGACGTTTGTTTCCCAGATTTTGACTTGCTTTTATACCCGATGTATCCAATTAGTGTATTGCCACACCAACCTCAACGGGCCATACAGCATTGAGGCCCTTGAAGTGACCATATCGTTGACAGGTAACCGCAAAGGCTTGCTGCTGCTTTTCCGTTAACGGATAAAAGAGCGTTGGATCAATTGACACGCTATTCTTTTTAACGGTTCGTTTCCAGGTACCAACAACCCGCCCACCGATAACCAGTATCGGGTTGAATATGCCATTGCCGGTACTTACGACCTGCTTAATATCAAGCGCACCGAGTGCAGCACTACGATCTTTATAGCCCACCAGATACTCGTCGAAAGACGGTAGCAAATGAACGACCAGTGATGTATCCTGAAAATTGGGTTCTTGTTGAGCACTCCAATATGTTTTTCCATTCGTTGTTTCCTGCGCAAGCTGTGCGTTGATCATCGATAGTCCGGTCTTGGCTTCGGCCACGGTCAGGCCCGACCACCAGACAAAATCCTGTATGGTGGCTGGCCCATGGCTCATAAAATACCGTTTCGTCAGTTCGGCCAATGCTTCGTCGCGTCCCATCGATTTCGTAGCGGGAACCCATTCATCAAGCAATGTGTAGGTGTTTTCGCTCCCTCGCCTGACTCCGCAGCAGATTAATCCGTCGAATGCGGCTCGCACCAGTAGGCCGTTAATGCGTAGATCGTGCGTTTGTATACCGACCTGCTCAAGTGCGTCCTTCAATTCACTTCGAATGAGTTGCTTACCTCCCTGCATGGCCCGAGCCATCGCTTCGTAACTTTTAACCAGCGTTTTTTCATCGAGTTCAAGTTTCCGTAGTAGACTCGAACATGCCACATAAAGCCGGGGTCTGAGCAGATTCAGTAACCAGCGAATGTCATCAGCGGCAATCAGATGCAGTGTACCCCGCATTGCCCAGGTACGAATTATCGATCGATCGGCAATAGCCTGCTCAATGGTTCCTTCAGTGCTACCTGGCAGACGGAGGCCCAGCGCCCATTTTGCCGCGAGAAAATCCTGTGCCTGCATTGCCCCGAACCAGGTAACCACGTCAACAGGTTTCGTGAATGCCGATTGGGTAATTTGATGACTGGCTAGTCGATGCTGATTTATAGCTGAATCTGTCATGTTGAGGATATTGGGAAATCAGGCAGTTCTATAAATGGGCAATTGAAGGCAACAGACTATCCAGGTAAGCTGTCTAATGGAATCCAATTACCCATTCATTCTATGTACCAAAATAATCAACCAATCAGGCGATAAAAATTATAATCCGTCATGGGGGCATCTTTCAGGCCAATAGTATGACCAATTGTAATAAGCTGCCCCCGATGATAGGTACTGTGGTTCATGCAATGCTGAATAAACGACATACGTGGCTCTTCGCCGTCAGCCCAGGGTGTTTTCAGGACCACTTCCTCCTGCAATTCGGCATCGGTCAACGATTTCACATAGGCTGTAAACTCTTTCGATTGATCAATTAGTCCATCAAACGCTTCATCTAATGTTCCATAAAAGCCGTTTTGCCGAAATGACGCTGGCGCTTCAACCTGTTGCAAAACAGCAAGCCAGAACCGTTGTGTATCCCAGATATGCACCAACGTTCCTTTAATACCCGGGAAACTGGATGGCACTTCCAGTTCCATCAAACCCGACGGCTTGGTCTGGAGCCATTCGACCAGCCGTTTGTTAGCCCATTCGTTGTAAACAACGTAGTCGCTGATCAGCGCTGCAATGGTCAGAGGGGTCTTTACTTCGGTTGCCTGTGTCATGTTTGGTAATGGTTGTTGGTTTACCTTACAAAATAACACAGTACCACTGACAGCCCTATGTCAGTAGGGTTTGCGATTTTTTTAAAAATTTTCGGCTGTATTTCTGGTCAAAAATTTTTACGCCTTTCGTTTTTGCAACCCTATCAGTATTCGCTCTGGAATAGATGCTTTTAGGCAAATAGACCTCTTCATAACCATATGAAACCTCTCTTTTCGCTTTTCTTCCTGTTTAGTGCGGCAACCATACCTGTGTTAACCCAATCGGTCGATTCGGGCGTTTACGTCTGGGCCACATCTCCCATCAGTAAGAAGACTACCAGTAAGCAACGAACCCTTCTGGAAGGCACAACGACCGATTTCAAGCATATGAAGATCCACGCGACAACCTTACCGGCACATCAGGCACCGCACCCGGCTCACAAACACGACGATGAAGAACTGATCATCATTAAAGAAGGTAAACTGACCGTTACTATTGAAGGAAAAACCAAAACATTAGGCGCTGGCAGTGTCGCCCTGATGATGCCAGGAGACGAACACGGTTTCGAGAACAAAGGCGATACGCCCGTTACGTATTACGTGATGCGGTATGAATCGAAAGAACCGAAAGATCTTGAACGCGGCAAAAAAGCGGGTGGATCGTTCTGGGTCGATTGGGATGAAGTCGCGTTCAAACAACACGATAAAGGCGGCATCCGGCGTATGTTCGACCGGGCCACTGCCATGACCAAACGCTTCGAAATGCACGTCACGACTCTAAACCAAGGGTTATGGAGTCACCCGCCCCACACGCACCGGGCCGCTGAAATTCTGCTTATGACCGACAACTCAGCCCAGGAAAGTATTGATGGAAAGCTCTTTTCGGCCACCAAAGGCGACCTAATCTTTCTGGAATCCAATGTACCGCACGCCATCCAGAACACCAGTCAGGGTAGCTGTACTTATTTCGCGTTTCAGTTCGAGTGATTGGGTATTATTTTAGTACGATTCAATGATGGACTACGATCCTTTTCGGGTAACAGAACCTGTGTCTTTGAACATCCGTTACTACCTGACCTGACAAGCCAAGACAAGCTCTACAAAAAAGGTCGGGTAACAGTACACCATGGATCTACAACTCAACAACAAGATCGCGTTAGTAACCGGCTCAACTGCCGGTATCGGTCTGGCTACCGCGCGAAAACTCCTCGAAGA
Source organism: Spirosoma aureum (assembly GCF_011604685.1). Taxonomy (NCBI): domain Bacteria; kingdom Pseudomonadati; phylum Bacteroidota; class Cytophagia; order Cytophagales; family Cytophagaceae; genus Spirosoma; species Spirosoma aureum. The sequence goes on from NZ_CP050063.1 coordinate 5,209,939, forward strand.
AGGTGCTCACGTAATCATTACCGGTCGTACCGAAGATCGTATTCAGTCGATTATTCAACAACTAAAGGGTCAGTTACCTGACGCCAATGTTCGCGGAGTAGCCGTTGATTTTTCGCAGAAAACAGCTATCGATAACCTTCTGAAGGAAGTTCCGGAGGTCGATATTCTGGTCAACAATGCGGGCATTTTCGAGCCAAAAGCCTTTGTCGATATTCCTGACGAAGACTGGTTCCGTTTTTTTGAAGTAAACGTGATGAGCGGTATACGGCTGGCGCGGCAGTATTTTCCGGCTATGCTGAGCAAAGGCTGGGGGCGAATTTTGTTCATCTCCAGCGAATCGGCGCTGCAAATTCCCGAAGAGATGATTCATTACGGAATGACCAAAACGGCTCAGTTAGCAGTAGCAAGAGGCCTGGCCGAATTAACGAAAGGCACAGCAGTGACGGTCAATTCGGTATTGCCTGGCCCGACAGCATCGGAGGGTGTTCAGGATTTCGTGGCTGATATGGCGAGGCACCAAAATAAAGACCGGGATCAGGTTGAACGGGAATTTTTCCAGACAGCCCGACCCACATCGCTACTTCAACGATTTTCCACTACAGATGAAGTTGCCAACATGATTGTGTATCTGAGCAGCCCACTTGCTTCTGCTACAAATGGCTCAGCCATTCGGGTTGATGGAGGCACAGTAAAAGCAATTGTCTAACCCGACTGCTCTACGCCTTAGTTATATCAATAAAATAGAAATTAATTTCTGAACCCTTATGAGTTACCGTTCATAAGGGTTTATTTTTTAATCCGTTCAACAAATACTCCAGTCCATTTAACCTGATTTCGTACATAGTTTGAAGCAGCATACCCAGTTTACCGGCCGGAAAGCCGTTCTGAGAAAACCATTCCAGATAAGAAACAGGTAACTCCCTGATTAGTCGACCCTTGAACTTACCAAAAGGCATCTGATAATGAATTAACTCCTTCAATATAGTGGGGTCGCCATGCGGTATCTCTTCTGCCATTAAGTAAGTAGCTGATTCATGCTTAAGAAGCAAGGTACCAAAATTGGCCTGAATTACCCAGTCAGCTGAATTACCCAACCAGCAAAGAAACAACTGAAAAGAAGTGAAGTTATTAGTAAAAGCTTGTGTTTTTCGTTGATGGACGACGCATGATCAGGCTATTTATCACTACACATTAATGATACGATCAGGAAGAATCCAGTTGCCTTTTGCGCTGGCGATGCTTCTGTTAATGACGCAATGCCAGCATATAAATACCGAACCTCCCAACACGCAAGGGTTTGATCAACCGATACCGCCCATGATTTCGTATCTGGCTGGCCCCATTACGTTTCAGCTACGTGAATTGCAGGACAAAATCAACCGCGAACTTGATCCGGTTCTGGTGGGTAAGGATTCGAAAGAGGGGAAAAAAGGGAGTGTATTGTCGTTTAGGGTAGAACGTTCAGGACCGGTACACATTCAGTATATCAATCAACAGATTTTACTTTCTGCTCCGCTGCAACTTTGGCTGACTAAACCATTCAGCTCTGATGATACGCCACCCAAGAAGCCATTTTGCGCCTTAAATGTCAACTTTCAAAGCCCCCTAAGTGTGACCCCAAACTGGCGGCTTTCCAGTAAGGTTAAATTTACCAATTACCAATGGATCACGGAACCAGAAATTCGGCTGCTGGGTAAAGAAATCTCGTTGACAAATTTTGCCCAGAAAATACTGGAAAAGCATCGAACATCGATCGAAAAAGCTATTGATTCGGCGGTTTATAAGGATTTACGGCTCGATAAAACGGTAAACCCAATCTGGCAGGATATTCAAAAACCCCTGTTGATCAACGAACAGTATGGTTTGTGGTTAATACCCAAGCCGGTCAGTGTTGCGGCCAGTCCTATCACGGGAAATACAAAAGCAATAACTACACATCTGCGCATTGCTTTTGAGACACAGACAGCTTTAAAACCCAAAGAACCCATTCGACCTAAAGTTCCGCTCCCTCAGTTACAGAAACGGGACACGGTAGCACAAACCTCTGATTTACACGTCATTAGTTTTATTCCATATGCAGATATCAATCGAATGTTGGCACGTACCTTCGCGAAGGAACCGCAAAAATTGGCACTTGGCATGCTGACGATCAAAAAGGTATCGGTGTATGGTGGGCAGCATGCCCTGCTTGTTAAAGCTGAAGTTAGTGGACTGATCGATGGAATTCTTTATCTGCGTGGCCGTCCGGCGTTTGATACGACAACAAATACACTGCATATTCAGAATCTGGACTTCGATAGTACAACGGACAATGCCCTCTCGAAAATCTCCAATTCGATTGTGCACGACGGGTTACGCAAGTTATTGGAAGGCATGCTGATTATTCCGCTTGGAGATCAGATCGCGCAGTTACCTAAGAAAATTAATGAGGCCTTTGAAAAAGGGCCGGGCAAAAAGATGGACATGGGCATTCAGTCCTTTGAGTTTGTTCCTCAGAAAATAGCCATCCTACCCGATGGTATTCAGGCGTTGATTCACGTTAAATCTAAAGTTGGCGTTCAGATTCAAAAATTGTAAGACCTTAAACTATGCTCATTCTAATCGGTGTCGTTGTGCTTCTAGCAGGTTGGTTGATCTGGCGAAACAGGCAACAGAAAAAACAGGACCTGGTACCTCTACCAACCAATTATCCGCAACTTTTGCAGGACTATGTTCCATATTATCGATCACTAAGCAACGATAAAAAGAAGCTGTTCGAAGATCGGATCAATCATTTTCTGCATCATATCCGAATCGAAGGTGTTGGAACAAACGTCGATGAAATTGATAAGGTACTGGTAGCCAGTAGTGCCATTATTCCAATTTTTGGTTTCAGCGATTGGTACTATCCATTAACCGATGTTCTGCTCTATGAAGATCGGTTTAATGAAGCCTACGAAACCTCGGGCGATGGACGGAATATTCTGGGAATGGTGGGCGAAGGCGGGGCCTTAAAAAGCGCAATGGTTCTCTCGAAACCGGCGCTCCATGAAGGATTTGCCAATGAAACCAGTAAAGGAAATACGGGCATTCATGAGTTTGTTCACCTTCTCGATAAAGTCGATGGGGCCACCGATGGCCTGCCGGAATACCTGCTCGAAAAAAGCCATATTAAACCCTGGCTTCAACTGATTCACAAGAGCATCGATGCCATTAAAGCTAACCATTCCGATATCAATCCATACGGCATAACCAATGAAGCCGAGTTTTTTGCCGTGGTTTCCGAGTATTTCTTCAAACGTCCCGACCTGCTTCACGAAAAACACCCGGAGCTTTTCGCCCGACTGGAGGAGATCTTTCATCAGAATCCGTCTGCACCCACTAAAGAGTTTACATTGTAAACGGTCGACTTTTAGATGAATAAATGGGTAGATGGCTCGCCCATAAGACTTCGTTCGATAGGCAATTCCTGTAAATCCCCAACAGTATAGGTTGCCGATTGTGCCCGTATTCCCTGAACCTCCAAATCTACTGTTTACTAAAATGAAACCTAGTATCCGAAAACCAATTGGCGTAATAAAATCTCTACTGATCACTATAGTTACACTTAGCATTCCTTTAAGCGCTGTAGCTCAGGTGGGCGTTGGAACGAAAGCACCCATAGGAGCTGAAGTTTTATTTGATGGGTCGCGCAAGATGCTCGACGAAAAGTGGACTTATTGGCAGGGACCCCGTTTAGCGGCAACATTACCCATCAAATGGGCTATTGAAAAAGATCCGGCGGGTAGCGGAACCGTCATGAATACCAATGATCCGGCAGCTGCGGGTGGTAAATACGGTGCTGCCGACATTGTAACAAAGCAAACCTTTCGCGATTTCCGGCTGCATGTGGAGTTTTACGTGAGCAAACCGGGTGGCAACAGTGGCGTGTATCTGCAAAACCGCTATGAGATCCAGGTATTTGATGGTGATACAACCTCCCATGGGTTAGGCGCTGTAATCAATGAATCTCCATCGCCCTACAAACTCTATACAGGTGCTGGAAAGTGGAATGCGTATGATATTGAATTTCGGGCTGCCCGTTTCAAAGATGGCAAACGCACAGAACCTGCCATGGTGACCTTGTATTTAAATGGCAAAAAAGCACACACCAATCAGACGATCAATCAAGTCTGGGGAGGACCAAACTCGGGAATTGATGGCGGCAACGATGGTGGTAAAGGCATTACTGACACGCCCGGAGGTCTGAAATTACAAGCCGAAGGCCACGATGTGCTTTACCGGAATATCTGGATTAAAGAACTGGATATAAAACAGGCAAATACGGATTTTTAATGCATTATACGGGTAGGAGCCCTTTACCGACGAACAGCTTTCAATCAGTCGTTTGCAACTTTACTAGCACTAAAGGCAGAAGACTTCTGCCCTATCCAGTCCATACCCGATAACTTGCCATCGACCATAGCGGTCACTTGTGGATGTCATCCTGCAACGAAACCTAGGCAGGCTGATTTACTAACTTATACGGCAGAAATTCATCGACCTGCTGACCGTAGCGATGCAGATCACGAATTATGCTCGAACTGATTGGCGCTAAATGGGGCGATGTGATGAGAAAAACGGTCTCTACTTCTTCGTAAACGTAGCGGTTAACCTGCGATATTCCGTTTTCATATTCAAAATCGGTTGTATTCCGCAACCCCCTCAACAGGAATGTTGCTCCTTCTTTACGAGCAACATTAGCCGTCAGATCATCGTAACTCATAACCCGAACAGCAGGGTAATGCCGAAACGCTTCCTCAATCAGGTGCATCATCTGTTCGAGGGGAAAATAGCGTTCCTTACGCGCGTTACGGCCAATACCGATAACAACTTCATCGAAAAGGCGTAGCCCCCGCAAAACAATATCTTCGTGGCCTTTGGTGAATGGATCAAAGGACCCAGGGAACAGAGCGATTCGTTTCATAAACGATAGATGATCGAAAAGGAAACCGGTAAATACGTCTAGTGGTTCCCTTCATTCAGTCAACAAAGAAAGTCCGTATAGACTTAAATAGCGATGTTCAAGCAGTTCTTCAAATTCATCAGCTAATGTCAGGCTTGATGGCGTATGACCAAATACCAGATTGGGCATAAATCGGCTTAATTCGGTATATGCTTCCGCAAAAGGCGTAATTTCTCCGTACAGGAAAATTGTAGTCTCTTCGGGATTCAGATTCTGTTCATCCAATACGTACAGTAAGTAATACGCCAGGTCCTGTACATTTTTATACCCGAATCGATTGCAATAGCATAGTTGATGCTCCCGGCGATAGATCACCGTAACGAACTCATCTTCGAAATATAGCCAGACATTTTGGGGCGACAGTAACAGTCGATCCAAATCGGCAGTAGCCTGAATTAGTGAGCCTGTCTGGTGAATAAATACGGACGGTTGTAATGGATAGGCTCCCGAAAAGAAATCAACAAGTTGATGCTCCAGGTTAAAGACTGACAGAAACCCTTCACTATCGTGCGTATATGATTTCGCAAATTCGTGGGCTGGTAATGCATTGCCCCGCATCATGGCCAGATAGCTACTGGCATATTCTTTTCGAAAGAGCGGTTTGGGTATAAGCGTAAATGATGACGAGTTAATCCCAATTCGAATTTCCTGCCAGGGGCCAGCCGACAGCACAGGATGGCTACGAAACACATCCGGTAACACTTCGGTAAGCGGGCGATCGGTCAGTAATGATGGAAATGTATAATCTTCAAGATAGCAACCCCGCCGACGTGCATCCTGAACCATAAACCGAAATCGGTCACGACCAACTTCCAGACATAACACTGATTTGGCCGTCCTCGCAGGATCGAACGAATTAGAACGGATAGTTACGGTTGGAGTGAGGGTCACAGTGATTTGCACGGATTCAGGGCAGCGGTTAATTGAGAATAAGGAAAGATAACAAAGTCACAAAAAATTAACATTTCATCTCCTTATCATGTCAAGTGATAACAAAATAGATTAAAATATTTAATAGTGCAAATACCCCCGCAACTGAAATACGTCTTCCAATGAACTGCAATATCGAAATAAAGCATGTATTTTTTCGGGTGACTGCTCCTTAATTTCATCAAAACCCATAAACCGAACCTCATCTATGAGCTGGTCATCAGGTCTCATTTCCGGATCTATACCTTTCCGGAGTGATCCGCCTATGCGCTGTACGGCAAAAAACAATTCGACAGCATGTAGTGGTGGCGCCACGAATTCATTCACAAAAAGCAATTCACCAATCGCAACATCCAGACCGGTTTCTTCAGCAAATTCACGAATCAACGCATTAGGTGCCGTTTCGCCAAACTCCACGCCCCCACCAGGCGGACTCCAGAACGTATTGGCTGGCCCAAGCCCCCGGTGCCGAACCATCAACAAACGGTTTCCCTCCCGAAATAAGCCGCAAACCCGCAGCCGCAATCGGTTGCCATAAATTGACACTACTTCTGTCTGGGGTTTACCCAACGTTCCCGAAGACGTATTATCCTCAGAGCGGTCGGGCAAATGTATGGATTGCGTCACGCTACAACAGATTTTGGGGACGCAAAGGTAGGAAATTTTGATGTATGATATAAGGCATTGCGTAACTGAAGTAATTATATACCTGTCACCTTATATCATACAGCATCTATCAATAGCTTCCCGTTATGTAACTCTCCAGCGAATCGATGCGCGTCTTCTGATCGCGGATGATCGCCGTTACAACGTCATTGATCGAAATTATACCAATCAGTTCACCTTTATCCATCACCGGCAGGTGGCGAATATGCCGATCCGACATAATGACCATACACTCCTCCAGCAGTTGCTCGGGTTCTATGGTAATTACGTGCTTGGTCATAACATCGGCAACCAGTGTATCATCAGAATGGCGATCTTTCAGGATAACTTTCCGGGCGTAATCGCGCTCGGAAAAAATACCCGTTAGCTTCCCATCATCAACGACCAATACGGCTCCGATGTTTTTATCGGCCATAAGTTTAAGCGCATCGAGAACTGTTTCACCAGACGAAACTGAGTAGAGCGCATTAACAGCTTTCCCTTGAAGAATGTGACGTATTTTCATGTGGCCGAAGGAGTTAGTGGTGGGGTGAAGATAGGAAAAAAGCCAGAACCTGGAAAGAGAGTAGGGATAAAGAAATAAATAATTGTAAAAAAAGTCTTTTTTCAGCGCGCTTTCGCTCAGTTACTCTCCTTTTTACTTTGCCTGTTTTTTCGTATATTAGAAGCATGAATGAAACCCAAACGGCTGCGCATTTATTGGCCAAACGCTTCCCTTATAAACCTACCATTGGGCAACAGCAATTTTTCGAACAGATCGGTGCGTTCATCGCTCAGGAAGAATTTGAACACTATCGGGACTGTTTTCTGCTACGCGGTTACGCCGGAACTGGTAAAACAACCCTTGTCGGAACACTCATTAAAGTACTGCCTCGTTTTGGCTATAAATCCGTGCTGCTGGCTCCTACGGGTCGGGCAGCAAAAGTCATGTTCAATTATGCCAAGAAACCTGCCCAGACAATTCACCGAAAAATTTATCGCCAGGTAGCCGATCCTGGTTCGGGCAATCTGGCTTTTCAACGGCAAAAAAATTACCACGAAGACACCCTATTTATTGTTGATGAGGCCTCCATGATCTCCGATGAGGCTGACTTCGGCGGTAAAGGATTACTGACTGATCTGATTGACTTTGTGTTCGAAAATCCTGGCAATAAACTGATGCTGGTTGGAGACACCGCCCAGCTTCCTCCCATTGGCCGGGAACTAAGCCCGGCGCTTGACCGGGGCTTTCTCGCCAGTGCATTCGATATGACCGTATATGAACAGGAATTGACCGAGGTGATGCGTCAGGAAGAAGAATCAGGAATTCTTTACAATGCAACCAGCCTGCGCATTTTACTTGGCGATACCGAGCCAACTCCCAAAGCGGTTGGATTTGATGCACTCCTGAACGACAATAGCCATTCTGTAAACACGGATGTGCCTGCCATTCAACTAAATGTGCGGTCATTCAGCGATATTTTTAAAATGCCACTCACGAAACTCGAAGATGGCATTCGGTATGCCTATGACAAATATGGCCGGGAGAATACAGCAATAATCTGTCGCTCCAACAAAACAGCGGTCCAGTACAATCAGTTTGTCCGCCGGATGATCGACCAGTGCGAAGAAGAACTCGACGCGGGCGATATGCTGATGATTGCCCGGAATAATTACACGGTGCTTGAAGAGGACTCACCTGCTGGTTTTCTGGCAAACGGTGAATTTGCCGAGGTGCTTAAAATCCGCAATAAAGAGGAAATGCATGGTTTCCGGTTCGCTACGGTTACCCTACGCCTGGTGGATTATGAAGAACAGCCTGATTTTGAGGCTAAAATTCTGCTCGATACCCTTCATTCACCCGTCCCTTCGCTCACATCGGAGCAGCATAAAGCGCTTTATGAAAGCGTAATGAAAGATTACTTTTATATCAAAAGCAAGAAAGAGCGAGCAGAGGCTGTCCGACGCGATCCTTATTTAAATGCCCTACAGGTGAAGTTTGCCTATGCGTTGACGTGTCATAAAGCACAGGGCGGCCAGTGGAGCGCCGTCTTTATCGATCAGGGTTTTTTGCCTGATGGTCAGGTTAACAATGAATTTGTTCGTTGGCTGTACACGGCGTTGACACGCGCCACGGACGAAGCATTTCTGATGAATTTCAATGCCCAGTTTTTTGGTTAAAACCCTGTGGCCTTAAATCAAGTTTACATTATTCGGTTAACCGCTTATAGCAAAACCTCTGCTAAGCTACCGGATCGGAGCAAAGTAAACTGAATAGTGTAAACAATTAACGTTCACGAGTTATGTCCATTGAATGGATCATGAGCGCCTGTATTGGCGTCGGTTTGGCCGCCTGCTGTGGTTTCAGGGTGTTTGTACCCTTACTGATTGCCAGTGTGGCCACCAAACTAGGGCTTATTGGCACCGTAACAGGCTTTGAATGGCTTAGTGGCTGGCCTGCGTTGATTGGTCTGTCGATGGCGACCATTTTTGAAATCGGGGCCTATTACATTCCCTGGCTCGACAACCTGCTCGACACGCTGGCGACACCCGCATCCATCATTGCTGGAACTTTGCTTAGTACGTCATTTCTGCACATCGATAATCCAGTGCTTCATTGGGGGCTTGGGCTAATGCTTGGCGGTAGTTCGGCGGGTATTGTACAGGCCGGTACGAGTTTACTCCGGCTCGGTTCGACAGCCGCAACGGGTGGTGTAGCCAACCCGGTCGTGGCTACGGGCGAAAATGTAGCCTCGTTTGGCTTATCGCTCTTTACTATTTTTCTGCCTCTGATTGCCGTTGTGATTATTGGCGTTGTCTTAATTTTCATCATTGGCCGATTGCTGGCCAAGCGGAAAATATGGTTCACACGCGCTCCTGCGAAACAGGCAGGCGGCTCCATTACGCAAATCCCCCGTAGTAGCAATGGCCGGGCTTAACCTGAACGATTGATCCAAAGCACACTGGCCCGAGCGGTGCTACGGCTACTTGTTATGTACAAGTTAGTCACCTTAAGTTGTGGCACAACTCTACGCGAAAGTTTACTTTTATTAAATGTATCTTAGTCTATATTATAAATCTTCTGTTGTTGGCTTTTAGTCTCCATAAGGTAAACTTCAGGTTTATTGATTTCCCAATGAACGCTGAAGTTTGGTGACAATGCGATATGAACAACGTTCTATGGCTACCTGGCTGGTTGCTTTTTTGCCTTATAGCCGTTCAAACGGCTTCAGCTTCTCATATAGCGGGGGGCAATATTGAATTTGTGGCTACTGACAAACCGAACCAGTTTCAGTTAAGTTTGAATTTGTATATCGATGAAGCCAGCAAAGGTGCCGACGCTGTTATCGAACCTACCATCATTGTATCGATATTTCGCAGCCAGGATAACCAGTTGATGGGTGATTATACACTAAAATTCGTTCGGCGACTGCTGCTGGTATATGCCAATCCGGCCTGTGCGCGAACACGTGGTCTCGAAACGTCCGAAGTTCGCTATTCTGCACAAATCCAATTAGAGGCTAGTCAGTTCAGTGACCCGGCAGGCTATTATGTGGTCTGGGAAAAATGTTGCCGGAATAAAAACGTCGTGAATATCAGAACTCCGGAAGCATCCGGCATGGTTTATTACCTGGCATTTTCTCCCCTGTTAAAAAACGGCACGCCATTCCGAAATTCGTCGCCCGTTTTCCTGACGCCAAATGCTGAATATATCTGTCTGAATAAGCCATTTTCGCTCGCTTTCCGGGCAACCGATGCAGATGGCGACGAATTACGCTACTCCCTGACAACACCTTACAACGACAACGTTTATAAACCCGCCGGTTTCAATAACTCGCCAAACTCGCCTGCTTATCGACTGCTCCGCTGGATGCCCGGCTACAGTGAGCAAACAGCGATTACCGGTAATCCTCCGCTTCGCATCGACCTAAGTTCAGGGGTTCTCACTGTGCAACCCGATCAGCTGGGTCTGTTTGCTTTTACGGTTTTATGTGAAGAATATCGCCAGGGGGTCAAGATCGGTGAGGTTCGGCGGGATCACCAGATTCTGGTTGTAGACTGCTCGGCTCAGGTTCCGCCGAAGCCGGCTGTGGCCGCTCTCGATCCTTCGGGTCAATCACCACTTGAGTTTTGCCAGGGCAGCGCCGTATTGCTCAAAACGGATACGGATACAAACTTCAATTATCAATGGCGACGCGACGGCTATAATCTGCCGGGTGAAACAAAATCAGTGTTAAGAGCCGTTGAACCGGGCGATTATTCGGTGATCAAGAGCTTTGCGATCATCTGCACCCGTGATTCGGCCTCCGAGGTTTTTCGTCTAACCCTTAAACTCTCTCCCCCAGCCACTATTCAAGCGCCCGATACCGTTCTTTGCCCTACCCGGCCCTTGGTTCTAACAGCCAATCAGCAAGCCGACTTTACATACCAATGGAGTGCTGGCCATCAGGAGATCGCAGGCGCAACGAATGGAACATATACAGTTAACCAGGCCGGGCAGTACCGATTGAAGATTTACAATAGAACCACGAATTGTATTTCCTATGATTCGATTCTGATAACCAATGGGCCACTCCAACAGGTTACACTGGCTACGAAGGCGGGAAAGATGCTTTGCGAAGGCAATGAACTCGTCGTTACAATTACTAATGACGGCACAACCCGCCTGCGTTATAACTGGCTCCGAAATAATATTTCTTTACCGAATTCGAGCCAATCCATACAGAACGCTACCCCTGGTGACTATGTTGTTACAGTAACCGACACAACCCAATGTGCCTTAACGTCTGCCAATGTGCATGTCAATCCGCGGCCACATCCAGTAATCGATTCACTACCACCGATCTGCGGGCAAACGGCCAGCGTATTGCCCTTATCGGCATCACCACCGGGTGGCACCTTCAGCGGACCAGGGGTAACTGTCGATCGTTTCGATCCAGCAAAAGCGGGCGTTGGTCAACACCTTGTCCATTATTCAGTCACTAACTCATACGGTTGCCTGGCCGATACGAGTCGTCTGATCACCGTGTTACGCCTTCCTATTATTGATCTGGGACCCGATCAGGAAGTAAGAGCTGGTGGATCAGTGCAGTTGGCTGGCCCTGTTGGTACTAATCTGACTTATTCCTGGGAAACTGCTGATTTTCAGCCGCTTTCAACGAATTCATCACTGACAGTCAGGCCAAAAAAAACGGCTGTTTACAAAGTAACTGTCTGGACAAATGGTGGTTGCCCCGTTTCCGATGAGATTCTGATCGAAATACTGCCGGGGCTATTTATTCCAACCGCCTTTAGCCCTAATGGCGACGGACTGAATGATAGCTGGGCTTTTAGCGGTATAGGCGCCTTTCCGGCCTGTAGTGTCCGGATTTATAATCGTTGGGGCGAACTTATCTTTCAGGCATCACCGTATCGACAACCCTGGGATGGTACCTATCGGGGTAATCCAGTTGGGCCGGGCCTATATACTTTTGTGGTACGTCCAGCACCTGATCAGCCTGAACAAACAGGCACCCTAACCGTATTAGCTGGCCAGTAACAGAAAATGGGCTCTCCTATCCAGAATAGCCCATTTCCACCTATATCTATCTAACTGGCAATGCTTACAATGTAGCTACTGTCCGACGAACAAATGCCGTTAGCTCTGCCCCTGTCAGCATGTTTTGCGAAAGTAACGCCAGATCATACACCTGCTTCACCAGTGCTTTCTGCGCATCCGCATCCGTTTCAGCCAGGATTTTACCAATCAGTGGATGGTTGGCATTCACAACCACATTGTAGCTCATGGGCAAGTTACCGTAAAAAGACTGCTCACCCGATAAAGCCGACATATCTTTCATCCGTCGCATAAACTCAGGCAGCGTAATGGTAACGGGCAACTCGTCGATAGGTTGCGCTTCTATGCTCACATTCAGCAGTTTATTGTCCAAAACCTGCTCGAAGGAGTCTTTAAGCTTTGTTTTATCATCTTCCGACAGAACGCTTTCGTTATTGATCCCTTTATCAATCAACTTGTCGAGCGTATCTGCATCAACCCGCTGGAAATGCACTTTTTCCAGCTTTTGCTCCAGTGCATTAATAAAGTGAGGATCAATGACATTGTCCATCAATACAACATCATAGCTTCGCCGACGTGCCGATTCAATGTACGCATCCTGATGCTTGCGATCTGTTGTGTACAGGAATACCAGCGTATCGTTTTTATCGGTCTGGTTCGCCTGAATTTTCTCGCGGTATTCATCCAGTGTGGCATACTCTCCTTCCGTGTTTTTGAGCAACACGAAGTTTTTAGCTTTTTCCCAGAACTTGTCGTCACTCAGGATACCGTATTTGATAAACAGCCCAATATCATCGAACTTCTCTTCAAACGCTTTCCGGTCGGCGTTGAATAAATCGTTCAGTTTATCGGCAACCTTACGCGTGATGTAGCCATTGATTTTCTTCACGTTGGCATCTGCCTGTAAGAAACTACGCGACACATTGAGCGGAATATCGGGAGAGTCGATTACCCCATGCAGCATCATCAGGAAGTCGGGCACTACATCTTTCACCTCATCCGTAATAAACACCTGCCTGCTGTAGAGTTGAATCTTCTCACGCTGAAAACGAAGTTCGTTTTTAATCCGGGGGAAGTACAGGATACCCGTCAGATTGAACGGATAATCAACATTCAGGTGTATCCAGAAAAGAGGTTCTTCACCCATTGGATACAATTCCCGGTAGAACGTTTTATAATCTTCGTCGGTCAGTTCTGAAGGTGATTTAGTCCAGATCGGGGTCGTGTTGTTCACTACCTTGCCATCGAACTCAACCGCTACTGGCAGGAACCGGGCATATTTATCCAGAATACTCTGTAGCCGCGCTTTATTCAGAAATTCTTCCGAGTCAGGTGCTACGTGCAGAATAACATCGGTACCCCGTTCAGCCCGTTCGGCAGGAGTCAGTTCAAACTCCGTCGAACCGTCGCAAATCCACCGGGCCGCTGAACTATCGCCCGTATCACGGTATGATTTGGTAACAATTTCAACCTTCTCGGCTACCATAAAAGCCGAGTAGAAACCTAAGCCAAAATGCCCGATAATCTGGCCTTTGTCGTCGGTTTTGTCTTTATATTTTTCCAGAAAATCGGAAGCTCCCGAAAAGGCAATCTGGTTGATGTATTTTTTGATTTCATCGGCGGTCATGCCGATACCATTGTCGCTGATAGTAATTGTTTTGGCCTCTTCATCGAGCGAAACGGTCACTTTCAGTTCGCCGAGTTCACCTCCAAACTCACCAAATGAAGCGAGCTGGCGTAATTTCTGAGTAGCATCTACTGCATTCGATACCAATTCACGAAGGAAAATCTCATGGTCGGAGTAGAGAAACTTCTTGATAATCGGGAAGATATTCTCGGTATGGATCGAAATCTGCCCTTTTTCATTCTGAACGGCTTCCATAGTGTCTTATTTAATACAATTATTGATTTACACGGGCGGCTTCAAATCTCGTTCCAGTACGGGTCCGGCTGACAGATTGACAGATTCTTTCCTCATATTGCACCCGCTATTACAACGTTTACTCGTCATTAATGGTCTTTACTCAAAACTATACTGATGAAAATACTCTTATTCATACTATTGGCCACTACACTAACCTGCCAGATGAAAACAGCAACGAACTTAGGTCCCGAACGGACAGAACCAGCGTTTATTTACGCAAATAACCTGGCAGTTGACGGCTGTGAAGAATTTGTGCGGCTCGACAAAGGCGATTCGTCATCGGTAGATGTGATGTACAAGCCGACAACAGCATCACTGCCAATTTTACAGAAGGCATTAAGTACTATTCCGATCAATGTGATTTCGTCCGAACGGGCCGTTACGATCCGATTTGCTGAAACAGGACAGCAGGTTGAATTACAATGTGGATGGGCAAGCCGTCCCAAAGTAGCCGAGATTGAGATATTATCAATCGCTAAACGATAGTTCGTTCCCCTGAACAGCTGTCGAAAATTGAGTGTTATGCCTGTGTATGACAACGCATTCTTACACAGACATCTCGCTTCCTGGTCTCGACAAGCTGCGACTGAACGCAAACACGGCGATTATCGACGTGCGCGACGAGTGGGAGTATGAGGAATTTAACATTGGCGGTTTAAATATTCCGCTGCCTGATATTCGAGCCCGCAAAGCAGAGTTATTGCCCTACGATACGCTGATTGTGATTTGTACGAACGGTGTCCGCAGCCGGGTGGCGGCCAAGGATTTTTTACGTCAACCCGAATTTCAGGACAAAAGAATCTATCACCTCCACGGTGGCATAATCGAAGCAGTAGACTAAGCCCCTAGGTCACGATCGTGAAGCCAGGCTTAGCCGCCTGCTTCTCAACGTGTGGCAATTGAATCTGCAGAATGTCATGTACATTCACCCGGATCAACTGACTTAATTGATTCAGAGGCAGGTCATTGCGTTCAAAGCCAAAGGGCTCCTCAATCTCTTCACCGATCATCTCCAGTCCGACCAGAACGTACGATGTAAGCACTACGGCAGGAATTGTCAGGTAACCATAAGCTGTGATGACCGTGAACGGCAGGACCCCCACATAAATCATGATGAACAGCTTGATGAACAAATTGTAGGAGAATGGAATCGGCGTGCTCTTAATTCGTTCGCAAATCCCGCATACATCCATCAGAGTAGTCAGGCGCTGGTTCAGGTTAATGTGTTGTGATTCAGAAAGACGCCCCTCCCGATACAGGATCTCGGTCCGTACCCAGAGTTGATTAGAAACTCCGGCCGGTTTATGATCAAAGTTTCTTAGATCACGCCGTTCGCCTTCTTCCACCATATCCAGTTCATCTACACCCGGCATATCGCGTAAATGATTTTTGAGGGCGAAGGGGAAGTTAGAAATGGCTTTGGCATAAAAAGCCCGGCTATCCATATCGCCTTCCGGCAAAACAGCATTAAAATAAATAGCCAGATTTCGACAGTTATTAACTAAGACACCCCATGCCTGACGGCCTTCATAGAATCGGTCGTAAGCGGTATTCGTTCGAAAAATCAACAATAAACTGAGCAGGATGCCCATCGCCTGTAAAAATGAGCTGGGCGTATCTTTCAGCCGAAAATCAATAAAATTTAGCTCGCCAACCGTCACTAAGGTTGCATAGATACCGACAACTACTAACCGACGTAGCAACGCAATGGCGGTGGGCCCTGTATGAAAATGCCAGATTGCGGGTAACCAGGCCTTTGTTTTATATATTATCATTCATCGAAAAGTAAGCAACGTCTAAAAACACTAGTAATCTATCTAACCAACTGTCTATTCAAATGGTTAGAACACCTTCATAAACACGCTTAGCCGGACCAATGAGGTGAATAGCCGTAAAACGACCATCACTCTCCGGGCTAAACGATACCCGCAGATTGCCACCAATGGTCTGAATAGATACCGGATCAGGCATAGTAAGCTGCTGGTGAGCCACCAGTGCAACCGCCGTTACGCCCGTACCGCATGAGTAGGTTTCATCCTCGACACCTCGTTCATAGGTCCTGACAAATACAGTGTGATCATCGATCACCTGCGCAAAATTTGCGTTCGTCCCGCCGGGCTGAAAGGTTGAACTATAGCGAATTGCACGGCCTTCGGCAACAACATCGAATGACTCCAGATCATCGATAAACTGAACGACGTGAGGAGAACCTGTATTCAGGAATGTCAATCCATCCCGATCGCCAATGCCCGTCACATTAGTCATTTTCAACGATATATCGTCACCAAGAACCACAGCCGTATGTTCGCCATCAACGGCCAGGAAACGCGTTTCACGTTCGAACAGACCCAGATCATGAGCAAAACGGACAATACAACGCCCTCCGTTGCCACACATACTCCCTTCCGCTCCGTCGGCATTGAAATAGACCATTTTGAAATCATAGTCCGGATCGTTCTGTAACAGGATCAATCCATCGGCCCCAATACCAAAACGCCGATGGCATAACCGCTCGACATACGCCTGATCAGTAGCCGGAAATTGACCATCTCTATCGTCTATTAAAATAAAATCGTTGCCGGTTCCCTGGTATTTAAAGAAGTTCATACACGGGTTGTAACAGGCTCCGGCTGCTCCAATTAAGTCTAGAGTCCCTTACACAACAGCCGGAGCCTGTTGTGATCATACAAAAAAAAGCCACCTATACAGGCAGCTTTTCCTAACGTTGTGGTTATTCAGAAGCGATTAAGCTGCAGCAACTGCTTTAGGCTTACGCTCTTTAAGACGTGCAGCCTTGCCCTGACGACCGCGCAGGAAGAACAACCGTGCACGACGTACTTTGCCAAGACGAACCACTTCAATTTTGTCGATATTTGGCGACAGGACCGGGAAAATCCGCTCAACACCAATACCATTCGATACCTTGCGGACAGTAAACGTCTCACCAGCGCTATTTGGATTCCGGCGCTGAAGCACCGTTCCCGTAAACACCTGGATACGCTCCTTATTTCCTTCGCGGATTTTGACGTGTACGTTCACCGTATCGCCCGCCCGGAACGTGGGCAAATCGGCGCGACGCTGCGCGTTGTCTGCCTCCACTAATTTGATTAACTCGCTCATGACTGTATATAAATCGCCAGATAAGTATTTGCGAAATGAGCCGCAAAGATAGCAAATTTCTCAGTAGTAGAAAATACTTTTGCGAAATTACCTCGCGTAAACGACGCCAAATCGATGAAAATCCTCAATGTTGACCAGATTCGTGCCCTCGATCAATCCACAATCCAGCATGAACCTATTGCTCCCATTAATCTCATGGAGCGCGCTGCGCTCGCTTTTGTAGACTGGTTCGCTGACCACTTCCCGGCTACAATGACGACTAAAATCTTCTGCGGGTTGGGCAATAATGGGGGCGATGGACTAGCCATCGCCCGGCTTTTACTGGAACGTGAGTATCCCATTGAAATTTACGTGGTGCGATATGCCCCCCGCGAATCTGATGACTTTATGCACAACCATCGGCGACTTAAGCTCGTTACGGAGAATGTGCGTTATATTGAGTTATCGCATGATATTCCGGCCATACGTCATAACGAAATTGTCATTGATGCCATTCTCGGGTCTGGTTTATCGCGTCCAACCGAGGGCATTGTCAAGAGCACGATCGAGGCCATCAATCGGGCACCGGCCACGGTTGTTGCAGTCGACATTGCAAGTGGTCTATATACCGATCAGCCCAATGCCCCGACTGATGTCATCATTGAACCTGACTATACGATTACGTTTCAGCTGCCAAAATTAGCGTTCGTACTCCCTAAAAACGGTCGTTATGTTGGTGATTGGCAAATTGTAGATATACAGCTTCATAAACGATACATCGATCTCGCTCCTACTCCTTATTATTTTACCCAGGCGCGGGATGCCCGTTTACTGCTGCATAAACGAGATCGTTTTTCGAATAAAGGCTCTTTTGGACACGCCCTGCTCTATGTAGGTAGTTATGGCAAGATTGGTGCGGCTGTATTAGCTGCTCGTGCCTGTTTACGGTCAGGAGTAGGCCTTTTGACGGTACAGGTGCCAGGCTGTGGTTATAACATTCTGCAAACGGCCGTTCCCGAAGCCATGTGCCTGCCAGATAAAAATCAGCAGGTTTTAACCGGCCAGAGCGAAGTCGAAAGTTCGGACCCTGCCGAATATACAACCGTGGGTATTGGCCCTGGAATAGGCAAGGCTCCCGAAACCCTGGTTATGTTACGGGAATTGCTACGAACGTTGAAGAAGCCCATTGTGGTCGATGCCGACGCGCTGAACTTATTGTCAGAAAATAGTAATCTTCTTGACAAATTACCCAGAAACAGCATTCTGACACCCCATCCTAAGGAGTTTGAGCGGCTTACAGAAAAATGGGACAATGATTATCAAAAACTGACTATCCTCCGTGAGTTTGCCAAGAAATACAAGGTCATTGTTGTTTTAAAGGGTGCCTATTCGGCCATAGCAACGCCCGACGGTGATATACACTTCAATTCAACGGGTAATCCCGGCTTAAGTACCGGCGGAACAGGCGATGTTCTGACCGGCATTCTGACCGCTCTGCTTGCACAGGGATACGACCCAATCGAAGCCGCTGTATTAGGGGTTTTTTCGCATGGACTGGCTGGTGATCGGGCCGCAGAGCAACGAGGTCCTATTGGAATGACGGCCTCTGACGTAGTCGATTCCTTACGATGGGACTGATTTCGTAGAAATGTAGTATCATTTTTGTAGAATAAATTCCACAACACTCAAAAAAGGTAACATAATCCCGTTTCGTAGTCACTACCGTTTGATAAACACGGTTTCAGAGGGTTTCTAGTAAATCAGGTAGTTATACGCATTGTTAAAAATCCGGGTTTCCGCTCTGTTCTGTCGACTAACACGGCCCCAAATTTGCATAGCGAATAACAGTTTACGACAAATACTTATGAAACCTACAGCACAGCGCGACTGGCGGGTAAGCCGCCCCTCGCGGAGGGCTAGAGTAGCCTTCGATCAAACCACCGTTTTAGGCGGCCTCACAGTTGCGTTGTTCGCCTATATCGTCTATCATTTTATCTACCCATTGATCTCAAAAGGATTACTGTGGTAAACGTATCGATCATAAAAAATCCCCGTCAGTCAAAAGCTAACGGGGATTTTTAGTTGTAACCAAGCTGAATTCGCCTGATTACGAAACAATCTAAAATCACTATTTCATGAATTGATAGGTTGCAAAAGCCGTTACATAGGCCAGCGCCATCATATAGACCAGTTGAACCATTGGCCATTTCCAGCTTTTGGTTTCGCGCTGGGTGGCAGCCAGCGTACTCATACACATCATCGCAAAAACGTAGAAAATCAATAACGACCAGGCCAGTGCTGGCGTATACATAGGACCACCCGTTTCAGGATTACGCTCCTGTAATAGACGTTCCCGAATAGTGACCCCTTCATCGTCACCAGTGCCAATGCTGTAGATTGTTGCCATTGTGCCAACAAATACCTCACGGGCAGCAAATGAACTGATCAGCGCAATACCAATTTTCCAGTCATAGCCCAGTGGTCGAATGACAGGCTCAATAAAATGGCCAAAATGTCCGGCATAGGAGGCTTCGAGCCGTTCGGATGCGACAAGGTTTTCTAACGCATCGGTAGCCAGCGTCGGATTTTGACGCCGGGTCTGATTTTCGGCCTGTTGCATGGAGTCGCCGGGACCATAGCTGGCAAGTACCCACAGAATAATCGAAATGGCCAGAATGACCCGTCCGGCTTCCCAGACAAACGACCGGACACTTTCCCAAACCGTCAGGCCAACGTGGTTCCAGCGCGGTAGTTTGAAGGTCGGGAGTTCCATAATAAAGAAACTACGTTCTTTACTGCGAAGAACCAGCTTCAGGGCATAAGCCGCCAACAGTGCGCTGAATAAGCCTAAAAGATAGAGTCCCATCAGGGCAAGTCCCTGTAGATTAAACAAGCCCAGAACGCGTCGACTCGGTACTACCAAGGCAATCAGGATCGTATAAATTGGAAGCCGGGCAGAACAGCTCATCAGGGGAGTTACCAGAATCGTTATGAGTCGATCCCGGCGGGTACCTATACTCCGTGTGGCCATAATGGCGGGCACCGCACAGGCCACGCCCGAAATTAACGGCACTACACTCCGTCCATTTAACCCGAACTTACGCATAATTCGGTCCATGATGACCATCACCCTCGACATGTATCCAGACTCTTCAAGCAGCGCAACCAACAGAAAGAGAAACGCGATTTGTGGGATAAATACCAGAATACCACCTACTCCGGCCAGTATTCCATCCGTAAGAAGATCAGTGAGTGGTCCAGCGGGCAGGCTTTCTTTTAATTGACCATTAAGCCAGGCTACACCTGCGTCAATCGCATCCATAAAGGGTTGTGCCCAGGCAAAAATGGCCTGAAAAATCAGCAGAAGTACGAACCCAAAAATCGCATATCCCCAGATCGGATGTAGTAAAATACGGTCAAGTTTCTGAGTCCAGGTCGATTGATTGGCCGGTCGTTGGTCCGTAACGGTTTCTGCAACAACGGTCGCAATACGTTTGTACCGGGTAATGGTCTCCCCTGCCTGAAACGTTGGTTCGCTAAACTGATATTTATCAATTATGGCATCAAGGCCAATCTGCTGCTGACGGTCCAGAAACGTAAAACCGTCATGCTGAATGATGTACTGTAGTGCCAGATAATTGTTTTCGAGTCGATACTGAGCTTTTGTATCGGCGATGAGTTCAGTGGCTTCTTCAGCTGGATCAAAAAATAACTTTCCCTGGCGTACTGGCTCATGCAGTTGACCAAGAACAGCTTTCTTAAGCTGATCAAGTCCCTCACCCGTTCGAGCATTGATACGAACAACGGGCACGCCCAACCGCATGGCAAGTCGTACGGCGTTGACTTCTTTAGCCTGCTTACGTGCCACATCAAGCATATTCAAAGCCAGAATAACCGGAACACCAAGGTCGGCAACCTGTGTAAAAAGTAATAGATTTCGGTGAAGATTAGAAGCATCGACCACCACTATTGCCACGTCGGGATAATCAGGATGGGCGGGGTTTGCCAGAATATCGGTAACGAGTTGTTCGTCTAATGATTTTGGATAGATCGAATAAACTCCCGGCAAATCAACAACGGTAGTAACGGTTCGGGAATCAATAGCCCAGGTTCCGGATTTTTTATCGACTGTAACGCCAGGAAAATTACCCGTCTTTTGGCGTAAACCGGTCAGTTGATTGAACAGTGACGATTTTCCGGCATTCGGATTACCAACAAGGGCGATTACGGGGGAACTCAACTGGTTATAATTTGTGGTTTATGGTCTGTGGTTGCGTACTAGAGCCAACCCACAAACAATAAACTAGTCAACAAAAATGGTAGCGGCTTCAGATTTGCGCATGGCCAGACAATAGCCCGACACATTCAAACAAATCGGATCGCCCAGTGGAGCCTTCCCGCTCAAACATATTTCTGCGCCTGGCAAACAGCCCATTTCGAGCAGTTTGAGCGACATTAACTGGTTATCAAACGATTGAATGGTGGCTCGTTCGCCAATTTTCAAATCAGCAACACTACGTTTGCTCATGGTGTCGGTGGCTAATCCCCTTTATTTAGATTCAGTTTAATTAACGCAAGATTACAACGTAAAGTTTTTGAATCCAAGGAGAGGAACAAAGAAATATTTTTTCCGTCAGTCGAACAAATCCCAGCCAAATCGTATGATTGTGGCCGTAATGATCAGTAGGAAAAACACGCGGATAAATTGATTCCCTTTCAGAATAGCCAAACGTGCACCCAGAAAAGCGCCGGATAAATTGGCCACAGCCATCGGGAATGCAACGGCATAGAGAATTTTACCCTCGCTCATAAAAAACAAGGTGCTGGCCAAATTTGTCGCGGCATTGACTAATTTGGCATGGGCACTGGCTTTGAGAAAATCGAAGCCGATAAGGGCGATAAATCCCAATACCAGAAAACTGCCGGTTCCTGGGCCAAAAAAGCCATCGTAGAAGCCAATGCCTGCACCCATTAGCCACATACGCAGGCGCTGCTGACGGGCAGAAACGTGCTGATGCACAACCTGACCAAACTCTTTTTTAGTCAGCGTGTATATAAATACGGTAATAAGAATAGCCAGCGCAAACGGTTTCATGAAGCTATTGGGCACTCGGGTTAGTGTCCAGGAACCCAACCACGACGCGCCAAATGCGATCGCCATCATGGGGCCAATAAATTTGCCAATAACGACTACCCGTCGGCTATATTGAAAGGCCCCCATCAGACTACCACACAAGGAAGGTATTTTCGTAGAGGCAATCAGTGTTGGAACGGGATATTGAGGCAGAGAAAAAAGAATTGCCGGCGTCTGAATCAAACCACCTCCACCAATGATCGCATCCACAAAACCGGAAAGAAATGAAAACCCACAGAGGGTTAGAATCGTCGAATAATCCATTACTAGTAATCAACCTTACAATAGATTGGCTTTAATGAAGCCAACAAGCAAACGGCCCTGCGAGGGAGCGAAAAGGAAGCCAGGAAATAACGACCCATTTCCTGTTCAGGATATCATACAAAACTGAGTCGGCAGGCCCACTACAAAGGTATATAGTAACTCAAGCCGTGTAAAAAAGTAGATTAGACACAGGCTCAGGTTTCGTTTACTATTCATCGTATACTGCTATTTCAGGTAACTAGCTGGCCTACAAGTATACGAATCGGGCTACGGCTTGTATGAACCGTTTCAGAATTGGGTTTATAATCCATTTGGTCGCGGAAAGAATATCAGAACGCAAAACTATTTCTTTTCCGCATCAGCATTGCACCGTAAATTTGCAGAATTAAAAGAACCAGCATGGCAGAATCAGTACGACAGTTGAGTGCGTTAATGCAGAAAGAGTTTCTGCTGGAGTGGCGGCAACGCTACGCGCTCAATGGGATGCTGCTTTACATTGTTGGGGCCGTGTTTGTCTGTTACCTGAGCTTCAACGCACGACGGGGCCAGTTGACGCCCATTGTCTGGAACACATTGTTTTGGATTATTCTGTTGTTTACAGCCATTAATGCCATTGCCAAAAGCTTTGTGCAGGAGCGAGCCGGGCGGCAATTATACTATTATATACTGGCCAGTCCGCAACAGATTATCATTTCGAAGATTCTTTACAATACCGCCTTAATGCTTGTATTGGCGTTCTTGGGCTTTAGCGTTTATGCGTTTGTATTAGGCAATCCGGTTAACGACGTACCGCTTTATCTGTTAACGCTCGTGCTGGGAGCCATCGGGTTTGCAGCTTCGCTTACACTGGTTTCCGGTATTGCCAGTAAGGCAGAAAATCCGGCAACACTGATGGCTGTCCTGAGTTTCCCGATCATATTGCCGTTGCTGCTGATGCTCCTGAAGATCTCGAAAAATGCGCTCGATGGTCTTGACCGCAGCACAAGCTGGGATGAAATTGGCACAGTGCTGGCCATTGATGCCATTGTACTGACCTTGTCATGGCTTCTGTTTCCGTTCTTATGGCGGAGTTAGTATAATGCAGACTGGTGGTCCGTTTATTAAATGAAAAACTGCGGGTAGACTATCCGCATAACTAGTATGACGAAGAACTGGTGGAAAATTCTTGCGGTCGTCATTATGACGTACGTAATTATTTGGGGACTGGTTGGGCCGGTGCCCCGGCAACCAATTTTGAACGAAAGTATCCGAAACGTGTCATTTCACGTACCGCTCTGGTTCGCCATGATTATTCTGTTGATTGCGTCGGTCGTTTACTCGATCCGCTATTTACGAAAAGGACGTTTAGATGACGATCTGGTTGCCGTTGAGTTTGCCAATACGGCCATTCTGTTCGGTCTGTTGGGTTGTTTGACAGGTTCGATCTGGGCCAATTTTACCTGGGGCGAACCCTGGCCAAATGATCCCAAACTCAACAGCGTTGCGGTTGGTATGCTTATGTATCTGGCCTATTTAATTCTTCGGGGGTCATTTGACGATGAACAGCGACGTGCCCGTATTTCAGCAGTCTACAACATTTTTGCTTTTGCCGTTTTTATTCCATTAATTTTTATCGTTCCACGTCTGACCGATTCACTTCATCCAGGCAATGGTGGCAACCCAGCCTTTGGAAAGTATGACATGGATAACAACCTCAGGCTCGTTCTGTATCCGGCTGTCATTGGGCTCACCCTCATTGGCGTATGGGTTACCGAACTACGCGTCAGGCTTCGGCGGATAAAGGTGGCACTGGACGACTAATTCTGTGTTGCCAGGTCGGAATGATTCGCTTTATTTTTACGTTAATTTTTAGACATATTTTTCTTATTCAAATGCGACTGTCTTTTTTGACAAAAGCCCCACTGGCGGCCCTGCTCCTACTCAGCCAGAACCTCATGGCTCAACAGCCGGTTTCAAACGGTGTTGAGATGGCCGATCAGCTTCGGGCCGACGGTAAAATTTGGGTAGTGGTGGCGGTCATTGCGGCCGTATTTGCCGGTATTGTTATTTACCTGATTCGATTAGACCTGCAACTTGGAAAGTTAGAAAAGGAAGTAAAGGAAAAAAAACGGAGTGAACAAGGGATAAAACTCTAGTTTTTGATTTAGACTTTCGCTCATTTACTAATTTTTGTTTCATGAAACTCTCTCATATTTTCGGAATCGTTGTCATTGCCCTCGCCATTGGTATCATCGTTGCGACAGCGGGTGATGCCAGTTCCTACGTTACCTTCAAACAAGCCGCCGAACTGGCCCAGGACGGTGATGAAAAGATGATTCACGTTGTCGGCAAGGTTCAGAAAGACGGACAGGGCCGGGTGGTGGATATGCTTTATAATCCGCAAATTGACCCGAATCACTTTGAGTTTACACTGGTCGATAATGATAATCGGGCTCAGAAGGTTGTTTACAATAGTCCTAAACCACAGGATTTCGAGCGTTCGGAGCAGATCGTGGTGATCGGTGCCATGCAGGGTGACCATTTCCAGTGCAACAAGATTCTGCTGAAGTGCCCGTCGAAATACCAGGAAAACAAGCTGGAAACGACCGAACACGAAGCCAAAACAGCAAAATTGTGAAAGCATGAAAGAGTGAAAGAGCGCATAGTTCCATTGCCTGTTTCACTCTTTCATGCTTTCGCTCTTTCATTCTTTCGTCAATGATACATACTACAGTCGGGCAACTCGGCCACTTTTTCGTCATTCTGTCATTCGTAACAGCGCTGGTAGCCACAGTCGCTTATTTCCTCTCGTCGCTCGGACGTCGGGCCAGCGTCAGTGTACAAACAATATCGGTTGAGGAGCCCCAGCTCGCTTATGCCGGAGAGTCTACATTTGGTGGCAAAAAGGCGAAACGAAAAGTACCTGTCCAATCGACACAAGTCGCAACACCCGAAAAGGACGACTGGAAGACACTGGCTCGGTGGGCATTTTATATCCACGGGCTCGCTGTATTTGGCGTCGGGGCCAGCCTGTATTATATCATTTACAATCATTACTTCGAGTACCATTACGCCTGGAGCCACTCGTCGCTGGCGTTACCGGTGCAATACATGATTTCCTGCTTCTGGGAAGGCCAGGAAGGATCGTTTCTCCTGTGGTTGTTCTGGGATGCCGTACTCGGAGCGATTGTGATCAGCACCAGCCGGGGGGCGGCCGCAAAGCAGTGGGAAGCGCCCATGATGACTGTTTTTGCCCTGGTGCAGGCGTTTCTGGCATCCATGATTCTGGGGGTTGTTTTCGGTGACACGTTTAAGCTTGGGTCCTCTCCATTCCTTCTGCTGGCTGAGGCTATGCCCGACGCACCGATCTTTACGGCCGATCCAACCTTCGTGCCTAAAGATGGCAATGGTTTGAACCCACTCCTTCAGAACTACTGGATGGTAATTCATCCACCAACGCTCTTTCTGGGCTTTGCCCTGACACTGGTTCCGTTTGCCTATTGCATTGCCGGTTTATGGAGGAATCAACCCCTCGAATGGATTCGCCCCGCGCTACCCTGGACGTTATTTGGTGCCATGATCCTCGGCGTCGGCATTATGATGGGCGGCTACTGGGCGTATGAAACCCTTAATTTCGGTGGGTACTGGAACTGGGACCCCGTCGAAAATGCGGTTTTCGTTCCCTGGCTTGTCATGGTTGCTTCGCTGCACACGATGCTGATAGCCAAACGAAGTTCAACTGGCTTGAAAACGGCTATTATCCTGACAATTAGCACGTTCCTGCTGATTCTGTATTCTACCTTCCTAACGCGAAGCGGAATTCTGGGTAACGCTTCCGTACACTCCTTTACCGATCTGGGCTTGTCGGGCCAATTGCTGGTTTATCTGCTGGCATTCGTTGCCCTGGCTGTGTTACTGGCCGCCCGTAAGTGGAAATACATTCCAAGCGATGAGAAGGAAGCGTCTGTTTATACCAAAGAATTCTGGCTGTTCATTGGCGCTACGGTGCTGTGTTTATCAGCCTTTCAGATTATAGCAACGACATCCATTCCGGTTTATAACAAGATTCTGGAAAGCTTCGGCAAAATATCCAATCTTGCCCTGCCTGCCGACCAGATTGCTCACTACAACAAATTCCAGGTCTGGTTTTTCGTCGTGATTGCCCTGCTGACTGGCGTTGGTCAGTTTATGTGGTGGCGAAAATTGGACAACAAAAAGTGGGATGCGCTCATTACACCGGGCATAATAACGCTGCTCATAAGCGCAGGGCTGATTGCCTTTGGTTCAATCAAGAATCCGGTTTACATGGCCTTACTGGTAGCAGCTGTGTTTGCCCTCGTCACCAATGGAACAATCCTGTTGGGTGTTATTCGGGGAAATTATCGTTTTTCGGGGGGCGCTATCGCCCACATAGGCATGGCATTGATGCTGATTGGGATTCTGTATTCGGCCGGTTTCTCGAAAGTTATTTCGATCAATACGAGTGGTTTACTGATCTCCAAGCAGGATGAGTTTACAAAAAACGATAACAAGGAAAACAAGGAAAATACGCTGCTGTGGCTGAATCAGCCGGAGCGAATGGGTCAATATCAACTCACCTATCGCGGTCAGCGTATTGAAGCCCGCGATGTGCCAGGGTATATTCCCCGTAAAGATGTCATGGTGATCGAAGGTGATTTCCGGGGCATTGCACAACGAGACATTGAGCAGGGTGGTAAAATTTACCACAAAAAAGGAGATACGCTTGCGCTGTATCCGGAGAACACCTACTACGAAGTTGAATACCGCGAACCCAGTGGTAAAGTGTTTAGCCTTTTCCCGCGTGCCCAGGTAAACGAGCGAATGGGATTACTGGCTTCGCCCGATACACGCCACAAGGCTGATCGCGACATTTATACCTACGTTAATTCGGTACCCGATCCGAGTGCTGAAAATAAATGGGAGAAGACCGAAACGTATAGCGTTGCCATTAAAGACACGTTTTTTCTCAATGATTACGTAGCCATTCTTGACGACGTTGTCCGGACCAACCAGGTCGAAGGCATGGATATCGGTCCGAATGATGCAGCTGTTCGGGCACGGGTTCGTGTATTGAGTAAAACCGGCGAGCAGACCTTAAATCCGGCGTTCGTGATCAAAAATCGCCTGGTAGCCCATCCGGCCGAAATGAGTGATGAGCTGGGTGTTCGTATCCAATTGAATGAAATCGACCCACGGACGGGTAAGTTTACCTTCGCCGTGAACCGGACGCAGCGTGACTACATCGTGATGAAAGCTTTTGAAAAACCATTGATCAACATACTCTGGATCGGCACGCTGATTGTTGTGATGGGCTTCCTGATTTCTACCGTTCGCCGGTACCGTGAGTATAGAAAGATGCAGGATAAGCTGATTTAGATGAAACTGAAACTTTCTGAAATACTGCTGCTTTCGGCGGGTGCCGGATTCCTGATCCTTTGGATTGCCGAATACCAGCGAACAACTTTTGCCGAAAGTTATTGGTTATTGATGTTATGCCTTGGCTTTCTGCTGGCGTTTCAATACGTCAAAAACAAACGGATCGAGCGCGAAAAGACTGTTTCGCCAACCATTAAGCAGATGGTAGAAAATCGGAAGAAGAAAAAAAAATAGCTTTGCGGTTAGGGTATTCGGGTAGTAGTCGCTTCGCCCCGGATGCCCTACCCGAATCCTATAAAACCAAAACTGTTTGGAACCCTACGCTTTACTCTTTGGTGCTTTACTTGCTCTGGTGCTGGCTGGCTTTTTCTCGGCTGTCGAAATGGCCTATGTATCGGTCAACCGTTTATATTTTGAGCTCCACAGTAAACAAGGTCCATTAGGCGAGAAACTGGTGTCTGGTTTCCTCAAGAATCCGATTCTATTTGTTGGAACCACGTTAACCGGCAATACGCTCTTTCTGGTCCTCTACGCCGTATTGGGGGTTACAGCCCTGAATCCGCTGTTAATGGCCATTTTGCCCGCATCCTGGGCAGAGCATCAGTCTGTTTTCATTACCATTGAGACCCTGATTCTAACGATCATCTTCCTGCCACTGGCCGACTATTTACCGAAGAGTTTGGCGTTAATTCATCCCGATCGATTTCTGGAGGCACTGGCCGTACCGCTCTGGGTCATTTACAAAGCGATTGCTCCACTCGTGCGTGTGCTCGTCGGAACGGCCCGGTTCCTGATCCGCTATATGCTGGGGAAACGAAACCCGGAAATCCGACCCGTGTTCGGCCTGACAGACCTCAATCATTACCTTCAGCAACTGAATCAGAAATCGGATACTGAAGAAGAGCTTGAAATCGATACGCAGATTTTCAACAATGCCATTGAATTCCGCGATGTACGTGTCCGTGATTGTCTTGTTCCAAGAACCGAGATTACGGCCATTGCGGCCGATGATACGGTCGAGGAACTTCGGCAGGCATTTCAGGATAGTGGTCACTCGAAGATTATTGTTTACCGGGATACTATCGATGATGTTGTTGGCTATTGTCATGCGTTGGCTCTGTTCCGAAAACCCGCTACGGTAGAAGAAATCATAACGCCAATCATTACCGTACCAGAAACCATGCCTGCTCAGGATCTGCTACTTCGCTTTTTGTCGGAACGCAAAAGCCTGGCGCTCGTCGTCGATGAATTTGGTGGCACGGCAGGTATTGTCAGTGTAGAGGATATGGTTGAGCAAATCTTTGGTGAGATTCAGGACGAGTACGATACCAACGAAGACTGGACCGAACAGCAGATCGACGACCATACCTGGTTATTGAGTGCCCGTCATGAAATCGACGACCTCAACGAAACCTACGGCTGGTCTATTCCCGAAGGAAGCTATGATACCCTGGGTGGTCTGATTTTAGAGACGAACGAAGATCTGCCTCAGGTCGGTGACGTGATCGAACTAGCCCCGTTTTCATTTACCATCGTTTCAATGGACGGCACCCGGATCGATACGGTGAAAGTCCGACTGAATCCGAATTATAAAGAGTAACGGTGCTTTTCCGCTCACTGATTCGTGACTCCCTGACGGTTCAGACAGGCAAATACACCTCGAAAGCTGCCCCTTTGCCCAGATGTCCATATGCGGTTATAGCGCCCCGGTGATTTTCGACCACGCGCCGGCAAATGGCCAGTCCAACTCCGGTTCCGTCGTATTGCTGCCGGTTATGAAGTCGCTGAAATACCTGAAAAATCTGTTCCGCATATTTATCCTCGAAGCCAATACCGTTGTCGGTTATTCTGACTCTGTAATAGGTTTGCGTTGAATTTAACTCAGCGGGTGCAGCTTCTCCAGAAACTGACTCACACGAAACATCAATTACAAGTGTCTTTTCCAGCACTCTGAATTTGATAGCATTGGCGATTAAATTACTGAATAGCAGGTGCATCTGGGCAAAATCACCTCGAACAGCTGGTAAAGGGCCAACGGTCAGAATTGCACCTGCCTCATGCAATGCCAATTCATATTCCGAACGCACCTCTGCAAATAACTGCTCCAGTAAAACCGTTTGAAAAGGAGCCCGATGCGTACTAATTCGTGAGTAAGCCAGTACGTCCTTAATGAGCGATGACATCCGTCCGGCCGCAGACTGCATCCGGGAAACAATGTCTTGCCCATACTCCGTAAGCTGATGCGAAAACTGATTATGCAGGATGTCGCCAAAAGCCATGATTTTACGCAGGGGCTCCTGTAGATCATGGTTGGCAACATAAGCAAACTGCCGCAGGTTGTCGTTCGCAGTCTGCAGGTCACGGTTTGTCTGCTCCAATTGCTGCTGATGCGTTTTACTCTCTGTAATGTTGACCAGTGTCAGCACAATTCCATCGTCCCACTTAATAACAGAAAGTTCATACCAACCCTTTAATTGATCGTAGTTATATTCCTGCTCAAAACGGGTTGGCTCTCCAGTTTCAATGACCTGAACATAGCGATCAAACAAGCCCGTTTCTATAACGTGCGGAAAGTAGCCAAGCATCGTACGGCCAATCACTTCTTCATCCGTTCGGCCGGGATTCTGGCGGTTCGCTTCATTCTGGGCGACATAACGAAAATCTACGATTTTGCCTGTTGTTTCATCCCGTACGGCACTGAAGGCGATGATTGCATTTGATGATCCATCCAATACCGACCGCAACAGGTCGGCCTGTCGCTGATTTGCCAACTCAGCACGTTTGAGCGCCGTAACATCTATAAACGTGGCAATGACACCATCGCCAAACGGTCGGATACGGATATTATACCAGCCATTATACTCACCTACAGGCAGATTAACTCCATTTATTCGGGCCGGTTCATTCGTTTCTGCCACGCGGATATGCCAGTCCAGAACACCGTTTATTCGGGCTCCCGGCCAGGCCAGACTATATAATTCACCGATCAGGCTTTCTTTTGACCGCTGCGTAATCCGCTCAGCATCAGCATTAAGATGAGTAAATCGAAAGTCGATAATCTTGTTAGCCTCATCCCGAACGGACTGCATGACCGCTATTCCCGTCTGTGTATTGTCTAAAATTGCCTGTAGAAGCGTCGTCTCATGCTTCTGGGCTAACTCCGCTTTTTTGCGATCATTAATATCAGTCCAGGAAGCCAGCACACAGTCCTCAAAGCGAGCCAGTGATTGAGCTACCCAGCTATCAGCAGCAGCAAAATGATGCTCGATGTGCATAGGCAAGCCCGATTCAACTACTTGCTTATAGTTATCAAAAATCACCCCACAATTTCCATCTGGATCGAGAGCAAGCATTGAATAAGTTAACAATTGTTCCTGCGTGAATCCGCTCAGAGCAGCGGCTCGTTCATTACAGCGGAGTACGCGAAAATCGCTTATTTGATCATTCTCATTCCGAATAGCCTGACAAAGTAAAATACCATTGAGCGAATTCTGAAAGACGCTCTCCAGTAACGGATTGGGCGGATGAAGGTGTAAATCATGAGTCATTTTTAAAGAAGGTAAAGCGTAGGTACGGAATTATGTTTTTACAGATAAACACCTGCAAAGGCAGCAAACTATCAATTAATTGCTTGTTTGGCAAGTCGTTGACCACAGATTTATGTTTTTTCAGATTAGTAGACAAATTCAAACGAATACCGGTCAGCCGGTAAAGTCCCGTCAATATAAAACTAGCCCGGTATTCAACACGATCATGCTTTTTTGACTACGAGTTTTGCTAACGTTGCCCGGGTATAGGGATGAATCTTTGTATAGAATTTGTGCGCTTTTTGGCTAGCCTTATTTGAGCAAAAACCGTGTTATTTTATCACTACCTAATCGTATTGGCAGATTTTGGAAAGACTGGCTGCTTTTATTCAGGGGCTTTGGTGACTAACTAAAACCCGACAAATGGAAACGGCCTAAAAGCTCCAGACTCGCTTTTAGGCCGATAAAATTCATTCCTGACACCGTTTATTGTAATCAACGGATTCTTGTACTGCTCTCAGGCTTGCACAAGTTTATGCTATATATTAAAGGTCGTCCAGAGTAGTCAGCACTAGTTTACCGATAGCTTCCGTCCCTAGAATTTTATCAGAAGAAGTCTGACTATCAGCAATGTCTCGAGTTCGATAACCGGCTTTTAATAGATTATCTACGGCCTTAATCACCATTTCCGATTCTTCTTTCATGCCAAACGATATATCCAGCAGCAATGCGGCAGACAGTATGGATGCAATCGGATTGGCGACACCTTTACCCGTAATATCATGTGCCGATCCATGAATAGGTTCGTACACGCCTGTGCCATCACCAATGGATGCAGAAGCCAGCATCCCCATAGAACCCGCAATTTGCGATGCTTCATCAGTCAGTATATCGCCAAATAAATTGGCCGTAACAATCACATCAAACCGACGGGGGTCTTTAATCAGCAGCATAGCCGTTGCATCGGCGTACTGATGTTCGACTTCTATGTCCGGATAGTCTAACGACATTTTCTGGACGACTTCTCGCCATAAACGCCCGGTTTCCATAACGTTGGCTTTATCGGCAGAACAGAGCTTTTTTCGGCGGGTACGGGCAGCTTCAAACGCTTTGCGGGCAATACGTTCTACTTCGTATCGGCTGTATTCGGCCATATCGTATGCGGTGTTCCCGTTATTTTTTCGTCCTTTTTCACCAAAATACACATCCCCGGTAAGTTCTCTGAAAAATAAAATATCGGCGCCTTTCAGCACTTCAGGTTTAATGCTGGATGCACCTAATAGCTCGTCAAATAGTTTTATGGGCCGCAAATTTGCATAGAGTCCCAGCTCTTTCCGCATTCTGAATAAACCTTGTTCAGGGCGCATTTGAGCCGTAGGATCATTATCGTATTTGGGATGACCAACAGCGCCAAATAATACGGCATCCGAATTCCGCATGGTTTCCAGAGCGTCATCGGTCAGTGGGCTACCCATTGCCTCGATCGATAAATGGCCGATCAACACTTCGTCGTATGTAAACTCATGACCGAATTTAGCGGCAATTTTCTCGACTACTTTTTTGCCAACTGCGGTTACTTCCTGTCCGATCCCATCGCCGGGAGCAATTACTATATGTTTTTGGGCCATTGTCTTTGTTAATCAATAAAATAGAACACAATACGGTAGCCCTTCCCTCTCTAACAGGCTCATCGCGAAACCTGTAAGAGTGGGAAAATCACTACTAATAATGGATTTGTTTTAGGGTTTTATTTTCTGATCAAGCCGAAACATCAGCCCGTTTTTCGTAGCCAGCAAAATCAAGATTTTCGGTGATGCGGGTACCCTCCTGGGCTAATGTAGTCATGTATAACTCGATCCGGCTCTTCGCTGTATCCAGATCCGTATTATTGAGGTTGATATTCAACAAATCAATAAACCAGGGTGGTTTTACCTCGCTCAGAATGTACACATCCGCTATTTCGCGCGCAATGGGCAGCGTGGTAATTTTCGATGATTCATAGACATCTTTCGTATCGGCCTTCAGCAATTTATCGTACTCCTGGTCAAGCAATTTTTTATACAGAGCCTCCGAAAAAACTGCTCCTGCGCTGGTATCCGTTTCCGCATCAGCCTCGGTAATAATTGCTCCTTTATGAACCCATTCCCAGAGAATGCTCAAGCGGATTTCACCGGTAGCCATATCCTCCATAAGATACAGGATATCATCATTGCCAAAGAAATCGGCCGGTTTCAACGCAGCAGCCTGCA
Source organism: Spirosoma aureum (assembly GCF_011604685.1). Lineage (NCBI taxonomy): Bacteria > Pseudomonadati > Bacteroidota > Cytophagia > Cytophagales > Cytophagaceae > Spirosoma > Spirosoma aureum. The sequence continues at coordinate 5,243,628 of NZ_CP050063.1, forward strand.
TTCCCTGCCCGAAGGCATTTCCATACTGCAGCGCGACGCTCAGCAGGTTACGCGCCCCGCGAATATCGGTTGGCGCCGGTTCGATCAGAATTAGCCCATCGGCATCCTGCTGGGTGTAGGTAAGTCGTGGAAACTCACGTCCTAACTGATTGGCATCACCCACTTTCTCCCAAACAGGCCGTACAATATGCACCATTTTCCAGTGAGCCACCCATTTTCCGCTCGCTCCTTCCCGTTGTTCACGCTCAGCACCGGCGACGGCTTTTTTCATACTGGCCGACACCCCTTCTTCAGAACCCACGGGTATGTTAGGTTCCATCCCACCCTGCCAAAGGGCAAAATTGCCATTGATATCGGGCGTATTGACGGTCCGCCGGACGCGATCTTCGTAATTACGCATGTAGCCATACGTCATGGTAATGGCTTCAATGTTGGGATTGACGAAGTCTGTATCCCAGGCCATTGCATCGGAAACGCTGTTGATGTAGTCCCAACGGCCTGTATTATAGCCCACGAAATGTTTGCCAAGGGCCGCCCGAATTTCCATCAACTGGTGGGTTGCTTCGAGTTGTTCGACCAGCACATACACTTTAATCGTGCCCGCTTCCAGACCAAGATGACCCTCAAGCGCATTAAGTAAACTGCTCCATACACCAGCTTCTTCGGCCGTCTGAATTTTGGGCAGGTACAACACAATGGACGATCTGTTTTTTTGCAGTTCTTTATAGTTGTTCACGACATAAAGCGTCGGATCAACAATGGAAGCTGCCATGGCCACCCCATCGGCATCCCGAATATGCCGGTCGTCGAGGTGAAGACCGCGGGCCCGAAAGATCTTGGTCGTGAAGTTGAGCTGCGATTCCCAGTCCGTGACAATTTCACGCCCTAAAAACGACTTCGACCAGCGGTTCATTTCTTCAGCCACCTTCGCGGCTACTTTCAGAAACACCGGATCTTTATGAATGGCCAGTTTCAGATTCCGCTGATTATCGAGCGACATGGTCGAAATCTGCCCCAGGGCATCCTCGCCATCAAACATCCAGCCATCGGCCCCAGACAGCAACGCATAGGCTACGTTACGAATGCTACTTTCGACGGGTGTATTGGGTTTAGCTGCGGGTCCTGTGCCCTGAATCCATTGCCGCTGCAAATCGACAGGGATGACAGAGCCTTCAAATTTTCCATCGCGCGCATCCTGAACCTTTATGTCTGTTCCCGGGATTGTGCTTTCCGGGTCCAGAAAAGTGATCCTTGTTTTATTTTGCTGACGTGCTGCCCGGCGCTGCATGCGGGTAGCCATGACCTCTTTAATTCGTTTGTTAAAGTGGGCCAATGCCGAAAGTGTCGAAAGTGCTTCGGGGGTATAAATGTCAGGATAAGCCTCTTTCAGGTTGTCGCGGATTATAAAATCGTTGTAGCTCATTCTATCTGAATTAGAAAGTTCGCAAAATGTGATTGATGGTTAAAAATGAACAAGTAGGACTATTCTTCCAGGAAGTTCAAATCCTTGCCAAATGTCTCCTCCATTTTCCAGAGGCCAAGAAACGCAATTGTAATCGTTATGAATCCTAAAAGTCCTGCTCCTGACACCAAACCGAGGTGATCTTTGAAGAGGAGAAATAAAGGCGTCATGATATTTATACTCCCTCTAACAAAATTGGGAACTGTTGTTGCAACCGTAGCCCGCAGGTTCGTACCAAATTGTTCGGCCGCAATCGTGACGAATAAAGCCCAGTAGCCAACCCCAAAACCTAGGCAGGAACATACGGCATAGAACATAACTGCCGAATGCAACGGCACAAATAAATACACCGTTATCAGCACGGCGGTCAGGACCAGAAAGAGAAACAAAATCTTTTTCCGGCTGCCAACGTATTGACTAAGAATGCCGCTGGACAAATCGCCGATGGCTAAACCAATGTATTCCCACATGACCGCTTTACCCGCTACAATGGGCACATCGACGTTTAAAGCTTTTCCAAATTCAGGCGAGAAAGTCATCAGGATACCCGCAACGAACCAGACGGGTAAGCCAATAAGAATGCAACGGAGGTATTTAAAAAACTGTTTTTGTGACGAAAATAAATGAAGGAAATTTCCGCGGGAAACCGATTGTTCCTTCACTTTCGTAAAAATACCGGACTCAAAAACGCTGACCCGCATCACCAGCAATAACAATCCAAGCCCCCCTCCGATGAAATAAGCATTCCGCCAGGCAAATTGTTCGGCAATAAAATAAGCCAATACGGCTCCCAAAAGCCCCACAGATGCCACCAATGATGTGCCGTATCCCCGAATTTCTTTGGGCAACACCTCCGCTACCAATGTAATACCAGCGCCTAGCTCGCCCGCCAAACCAATGCCAGCCACCAGCCGCAGTATTGCATATTGATCGACCGACGTAACAAATCCATTGGCAATATTGGCCAGCGAGTAAATTAAAATTGACCCGAACAATACAGAGAGTCGCCCCCGTTTATCGCCCAAAATTCCCCACAGAATGCCCCCAATGAGCAGTCCGCCCATTTGCATGTTGATCAGATAAATCCCTTGCGTTAGCATATCGGCATCCGAAACGCCTAAGTCTTTAAGACTCTGGACCCGGACAATGCTAAACAAAAGCAGGTCGTATATATCCACGAAATAGCCCAGGGCGGCAACGATAACCGGAATCTGAAATAACAGGCGTAAGGTCGACGGTTTAGGGATCAATTTTACTTTTTGCGGATTGTCTTCGTAGATGGGCTCAATCATGGTGATTTTCTCGTTTAAACGCGTTTGTTTAGTTGATTCCCCCAAAGCACAGGTATTTGATCTCCATGAAGTAGTCCATCCCATATTTGGAGCCTTCACGACCTACACCCGATTCTTTGATGCCTCCAAAAGGAGCCACTTCGGTTGAGATCATTCCTTCATTGATGCCCACCATGCCATAATCCAAAGCCTCGGCAACCCGCCAGCAACGCGCAATGTCTTTGCTATAGAAATACGCGGCCAGACCATATGGCGTATCATTCGCCAGCTGGATGACTTCCTGCTCGGAGGTAAATCGGGCAACGGGCGCTACCGGTCCGAAGACTTCTTCGCGGGCAATGATCATATCGGGCGTTATGTCGGTCAATACCGTCGGCTGGAAAAACAACCCGTCCATTTCTTTGCCGCCCACAATGACTTTCGCTCCTTTCGAAAGTGCATCTTCCAGATGGTGTTTGACTTTGTTTAAGCCTTTTTCGTTGATCAACGGTCCCATTTGGGCATCCGTATCCAGGCCATTTCCGACGCGGAGAGCAGCTACCGCCTTCGAAAGTTTCTCAACAAATTCATCGTAAACCGCATCTTGCACATACAGCCGATTGACGCATACGCAGGTCTGGCCATTGTTCCGGAATTTGGAAGCCATTGCGCCGACGACTGCGGCATCGATATCGGCATCGTTGAAAACAATAAACGGAGCATTCCCGCCCAACTCAAGCGATATTTTCTTCAGATTCGACGCGCACTGGCTCATCAGGAGCTTGCCAATGGCCGTAGAACCCGTAAATGATAATTTACGTACGTTCCGATTTTCGCATAGTTCCAGACCGACTTCCGCATTTTTGGACGTCGTAACGGTATTGTAAACGCCCGGTGGGAAACCGGCTTTTTCGGCCAGATACGAAATGGCAAGTGCGGTAAGGGGTGTTTCGGACGGTGGTTTTACAACCACAGGACTACCGGCTGCCAGCGCCGGGCCTACTTTCCGGGTTATCATGGCCAGTGGAAAATTCCAGGGCGTAATGGCCGCGACGACACCAATGGACTGTTTGATGACAACCAGCCGCTTGTCTCTCGTATTGGCCGGGATAACGTCCCCGTATGTACGTTTCGCTTCTTCGGCAAACCACTCGATGAATGAGGCCCCGTAATCGACCTCACCCCGGCTCTCGGCTAATACCTTTCCACATTCCATCGTCATCAGCCTCGCCAGTTCGTCTTTATTCTCCAGAATCAGCGCAAACCATTTTTTTAGCAGGTTCGACCGTTCTTTGGCCGTCAGATCCCGATAAGCAGGCCAGGCGGCATGGGCAGCGTCGATAGCCGCCCGTACATCAGCACTGCCCATGTCGGTTACGGTGGCCAATACCGAACCAGTTGCGGGATTGATTACATCAAAAGTTTCTCCGCTGGCGGCCTGGACCCATGTTCCGTTTACGTACGACTGTGTTCTGATCAGCGAATTGGTTTCCATAAGGCCGGGCGATGGGCTGGTTGAGTTCATCATTAGAAAGTGATTATCTGGCGAATAGCGTCACCTTTTGCCAGGCGTTCAAACCCCTCGTTTACATCATCTAAGCCTAGCTTATGCGTCATCAGTTTGTCGACCGGAAGACGGCCGGACTGGTACAGCGCGATATAGGCGGGAATATCCCGAACGGGCACACAACTACCAATGTATGAACCCTGTAATGTCCGTTCATCGGCCACCAGTTTCGTTGGCGAGAACTGCATCATTTTGCTGGGGTGTGGTAATCCAGCCGTAACGGTTTTACCACCCCGGCCCGTAGCATTATAGGTAAACTCCAGCGCCTGAACGACTCCTGCAAACTCAAAACCGACATCTACCCCACCGCGTGTAAGGTCTTTCACCTGCTCTACAGCATCCGGCTGTGAAGAATCTATCGCTTCATGTGCGCCTAGCTCAAGCGCTTTTGCAAGCTTTTCTTTATTAACGTCGGCGACAATTACTTTACTGGCACCTCCGGCAAGCGCACCCAATAAGGCAGCAAAGCCAACACCACCCAAACCGGTAATCAGCACGGTTTGGCCAAGCGTTAATTTAGCCGTATTAATCACGGCACCTACGCCGGTCATGATGGCGCAACCAAACAGGGCGGCAATATCAAACGGCAGTGTCGGATCTATTTTTACAACTGATTTGCGGGATACGACCGTGTACTCGGCAAAACCAGACACACCCATATGATGGTGAATGGGCTGTTGCTGCTGGTCCTGAAGGCGGAAGCCGCCCCCTAATAATTCGCCCTTGTTATTGGCAACAAGCCCATTTTCGCACAGGGCAGGTCGTCCGGTCATACAGGGCATGCAATGGTTGCAGATCGGCAAAAAGGAGAATACGACGTGATCGCCAACGGCAATATCGTGTATATCCGGACCCAGCTCGACAACCTCACCAGCGGCTTCGTGTCCCAGTACCATCGGCATCTGGCGTGGTCGATTGCCATCAATTACCGATAAATCGGAATGGCAAAGCCCGGCTGCTTTAATTTTTATGAGAAGTTCACCACTCCGGGGCGACTCTAATTCTACCTCTTCAATTGTCAGCGGGTTGCTGTTCGTATAGGGACGTTCTTTCCCCATTTCATGTAAAACGGCTGCTCTTATCTTCATAGTAGGGTTATCGATTCACGTTATGCCTTCCTTTCTAAGCGCAGAAGGACAAACCATTACTTACCATTAGTCAAAAACTCCTCAATGTTGCGTCCAACTTTCTCCATCAACATGGTTCGGGCTTCTATACTCGCCCAGGTAACGTGTGGGCTTAACGCCAGTCTGGCTTTATTTTTTACGTGCAACAGCGGATTGGCTGGCGAAATAGGTTCCTGGGTAAAAACATCGATACCTGCCCCTGCCAGTAATTCTTCGTCCAGTGCCCGCGCTAAATCGGCTTCATTGACAATTCCTCCCCGACCAACATTGATCAGAATGGCCGTTTTTTTCAAGCGTTTTAACCGATCGTAATTAATCAGATTCGCCGTGTACTCATTGAGTGGAGCATGAATAGACACCACATCTGAAGTTGTTAAAAATTCATCCAGGTCAAGGCGCTGGTAAGGCTGTTGGGTATTTTGACCAGAGGTTGAATAGTACACGACTTCGGCTCCAAACGCATCGGCTACTTTGGCTACCTGCCTGCCAATGGCGCCCAGACCGATGATGCCGAATCGTTTGCCGTTCAACTCCCAGAATCCGTTGCCAAAATGAGTGAATATATCGGTCTTCGAGTACGATCCATCTTTTACGTACTGATCGAAATAAGGAATATTTACCAGCAGGTGAAACAACAGCGCGAAGGTGCCCTGTGTAACACTCTGTGTCGAATAATCCGAGGCATTTTTTACCGGAATGCCTCGTTTTTCGGCGGCTACTTTATCAACATTATTTGTGCCGGTAGCCACCACACAAATCAACTTCAGTGCACTTGCCTGCTCAATGATAGCACGATCTAAAACGACTTTATTGACTAGTACGATATCGGCATTTTCGATCCGCTCCTGAGTTTGGTCGGGTCGGGTAGTCTGATAATACGTGACCTCGCCATACTTCTCCAACAACCCAAGATTTGGAATGTCGCCCATCGTTTTAACATCCAGAAAGACTAATTTCATCGGTAGAACTAACTTAAGAGAATATCCTAGAGTGCATTTTTCACCTTGACGACGACCTTTTTCACGCCATCGAAACCGTCTATTTTATTACTCGGATTATGTGCTTCCTTCGTAGTCACGATAAAGAAATTTCCGGGCTCCGCTATGTAAAAATTTCCGTTATCAATTGTATAAAAACCAATGTCTTTCGTGGCGCTATATTCTTGATTAACCGTTGCATTCGCTACCGGCATTACGCCGATTTTTTCTTTCCCTTTAACCACAAAATGAATGTCATTGTAGGTATGATGGGCTTCCCATTTTAACGGAGAGATTTCTCTCGGCGGTCCTTCACTGATTGTTGCATAGACATTCTCATCGTCGATTGGGTATTTACCGGCTCTTAGTCTGGTAAAATCAGTATCTCTCAGAAAAGCGAAGGCTTTGTCCCATGCGGCTTTGTTTGCGTGATATTGCTTCGCAAACTCCAGTTTATTAACAACCTGATAGGGCGTTGCTTTTAATCCATTCAACCAGACCTGACTATCATACCATTTAGCCGCCTTTTCTTCGGTCCATGCTCCATCAGACTGAGCGTTCGATACAGAAGCAACCAGCATTAATGCCATCAGCATATAAAAAGCCGTGGTGTGTATTTTTCTCATAGAATGAGTTTGTAAACGTATTTTTAGCTAATTCCATTAAGGGCCAGATATACAGTCAAAAGACAAGACAAATCCTATCCGGCAAGAAAGTGCTTACCGAACAATGCCGTCGATAAATTGCAGGTGTTTCAGAAAAAGCTTTCCCTGCATCACAACTGGAATTCTGGTATGATACAGGGAAAGCTCAATTAAGATTACCGGTCAGTGCTTAATTTTTGGCCACTTTTTTCACCTGACCAAGGCCAAATTGATCACCGGCCGCCACTGCCTTGCCCCCATTAAAATGGATCTCTACCATTTTTTCGCTCTGAACATCGTTGTAGTCCTGATCTTCCAGCGTGGTAACAATTTTGCGGGTCTTCACGTCGATGACATCGCCGGTTGATGGATAGGCATATTTGCCATCCACGCTGAAGGTGATCCAGCCGGGCATATCTCTGACCAGAATCGATGTTTTCTGAACGGGCGGCATGACCGTATTGTCAAATACATGCACCCGGTTGTTGGCACCATCACATAGCCAGATTTCTTTTTCATCGGGGGTCATGCCGATGCCGTGGCTTGGGCAGCTATGACGCTTAACCTCGCCAATATTGAATCCTTCAACAACGACACGATGCAGAAACTTTCCGGTAACGAGATCGCCGATTTCGAAGCCAAGCAGACCATTCACATTCACGTACACGAGCGTTTGTGATCCGTTTATCGTGAACGGGCGAATGTCAGCGGCAAACGGGCCAACCTGTTTTGTCACCGTATGGGTTTTAGTGTCGGCCACGTTCAGCATTGTCGATTTTAGACCCGCCAGATAAACGTAATTTCCATCGGGTCCATAAATGGTATTATGGGCTCCCGAATTGGTCACGATCTTTTTGATAATATCGCCCGTTTTGGCATCCAGTACGTTCCAGAACTCTTTTTCTAAAGAAGGCGCATAGATAATCTTGCCATCGGGTGAAATTGATATCCGATCTACACCACCTTCATATTCTTTCTCCCACAACACTTTTTCGGTCGTGATGTCGACACATTGGATTGCTTCCAGGGTGCTGATATAAATGCAATTGGTCGACAGGCTCACATCGACACCTTTTACATTGGATGGTTTCCCCTTTTTGTTAAGTCCTCCCGTTTTAATGAATTTTACAAACTTATGGTTATTGTCGATATCGAAGACCTGAATACCATGACCACCATAGCCGAGGTAGTTCCGAATACCCGGCGTAACCACATACAGATAGCGCTGTACTTTAGGAGCGGGTTTAGGAGCATGTACAGCAAGGTTATTTTTTGAAGTGGATATCCAGGCGGTTGCTGATAGCAGAAATACCCCGCTCATCAGGACAAGAAGCATATTTTTTTTCGACTTCATGAGTTTTACTTTTTGAGGTTAAAAATGGTTCTGGCATGTATACTGAAAGTAGGCACGGGCTCAATCATACCCTGGATTCTGCGGGAAAATTGCGCGGTTATTGACCAATTGAATTTGAGCAAATGGAATGGGCCACAATGTATTGTGAGGCTTCATACCATATTTCTGCATCACCGTGTAGGCCTGGCCGGTTCTTACCAAATCAAACCACCGGTGCCCTTCAAAGGCCAGCTCCATACGGCGCTCCAGGGCGATTTTATCCCGCATTTGCGCCTGCGTTAACGTAGCGTATGGATCAACACCGGCACGAGTGCGTATCTGATTCAGCAAAGGCAAAGCCGATGAGGTTTTTCCGTTTTCATTCAAGGCTTCGGCATACATCAATAAGACATCGGCATAACGAATAACTTTCCAGTCGGCTGGGCTGTCGTTGGCAGTGGTTATGCGTGCAATGTATTTGCGGGTATAGGCCGACATGTTGTTGGAGGAAATAAGAATCGGAATAAACTTACCCGTTCCGTCGGTATAGCCTCTTGAAGCCGTTATGTCTTTTCGTTTATCCTTGGCTTCAAACAAATCGAACAGCACCTGATGGGGTGTATTCTGATCATCGACAGAACCGGCAATCCCATAAAACGCAATCATCGACGTCACCTTAGGCGTAAAGCGGTTCGTGTAAATGCTTCCTTCTCCGCCTAATCCCTGCTCATACTCAATATCGAATATGTATTCGCTGTGGTGCTCGTTTTTGCTATAATCCCATAAATCGGCCCAGTTGGGGAGCAAGGCATAGCCCATTGTGGTTACTTCCTGGAGTTTCGTTTCGGCCTTCGCAAAATCTTTACGAGTCAGGTATACTTTCCCGAGCAACGCTTTTGCAGCTCCTTTTGTGGCCCGGCCAACATCGGGTCCTGTATAACTGGCAGGTAGTTTGGCTTCCGCATCGAGCAGATCTTTGATGATGATCTCATCATAAATTTTATCCACTTTTTCGCGGGGCGTTTTGTAGGATTCGTCGATGCTGATGGATTTCGTCACAAAGGGTACATCACCAAATATTCTGACCAGGTCAAAATAAGCCAGTGCCCTTAGAAATTCAGCCTCACCAGTATGCCGGTTTTTGTTGGTAATGCTGGCATCGGCCGTACTGATCCGTTCCAGCAGAGCATTGGCGCGGGTGATTGCTTTATAATAATTCCGCCAGGTATTAATGAGAAGTGCATCGTCATTAGCCAGCGTAAAATTGTCAACAGCCCCGGCTGTGCCTTTTACCAGTTCATCCCAAACATCGTCTCCGCGTATATCGCCAAAGTAATACATGTTCGCATACTGATCCTGGAAAATACCATAGACGCCAATGACCGCATCCTGGTAGTCTTTATCGGTTTTATACAGAACGTCAACCGTTACTGTATCGACGGGAAGTATTTCGATAAACTGTTTGGAACACGACGTTAACAGCAGCGAGAAGACAGCGATTAAGGGTAGGATCTTTTTCATTCTACGTAATTTTTAACTGATTAAAAACCCAGATTGATGCCAAAAATGAGACTCTTCGCCGTTGGGTAATCATACCGCTCATTACCTGGAGTAAGCGGGCTCGAATTCATGCTAACATCCGGATTGAAGCCAATGTATTTCGTGAAAAGAAATGGGTTATTGGCCGTCACTGTCAACCGTATTGCGCTGAATGTAAGCTTTTTAGCTACGTTTTCAGGTAAAGCATAGCCAAATGCGATATTGTTGATTCGCAGATAAGACCCATCATCAAGCCAGCGCTGGCTATACGTTCCCCGGAAATTACCCGTAGGCACATCGTTCGGCCGGACTGAATAACCATTACCCGGATCGGATTCCGATTTCCAGTAATTGTTCATGATGGCATATTGCCGGAATCGGGCTCTGTCGTTGGCCGACTGTTCTCTGGATAAGGCAAGCACGCTATTTCCCTGAACTCCCTGTAGGCTGACACTTAACGTAAAGTTTTTATACGAGAAATTATTGGTCATGCCGTAGTAGAAATCCGGATAAGGAGAGCCCATCACCGTTCTGTCGAAGCTATTGATAACGCCATCGGGCTTTCCATTGGGACCACTTACATCCACAAACCGAACGTCACCCACCCGCGATGCATCACGACCACCGGGATTCCAGAGAGGACCCTTATCCAGGTCAGCTTTCGTCTTGAATATGCCATCGGTCAGCCACCCATAAAACATACCTACGGGTTGGCCGATCATGGTAATATTTCCGCCCGAAATAATGGGATCACCGGAAGGACCTAACTTCGTAACCTGGTTGCGATACATGGAGAAGTTCAGGCTCGTCTGCCACCGGAATTTTCCCTCTACGTTTACGGTGTTTACGGCAAACTCCCAGCCGGTATTTTTGACTTCACCGATGTTTTTTAATGCCGTGTTGAAACCCGTAATATCCGGCACATTGACGTTTAAGAGCAGATCAGTGTTTCTGGAGCGGAAGTGATCGATCGTTAAGGCAAGTCGGTTGTTTAAAAAGCTAACATCGATACCCGCATTGATTTGTTCCTGTTTCTCCCAGGTCAATGCCGGATTACCCAGCCGACCGGCCGAAAAACCACCCACGCCTGTATTGCCCAGTACGTACTTTTCGTAGTTTATCGTCGCTAACTGATCATAGTTGCCGATATTATTATTTCCCGTTTTACCATAGCTGGCTCTTAATTTCAGTTCATTCAGGAAACGAAATTCCTTCATGAAATTTTCGTCTGAAACACGCCAGGCCAGGGCTAGCGAAGGGAATAAACCGAATTTATTATCCGACCCGAATCGGGATGAACCATCGGTCCGAATCGAAGCCGTTGCATAGTACTTACTGTTGTAGTTGTAGTTGATACGACCCAGGTAAGAAACCAGCGACCACTCGGCTATGTTGGATGATCCACCCGTCAGGAGACCACTAACAGCACTTAAGGTCGGAACCAGGTTATTCGGGTATCGATTACTAGTCAACGTATTGGATTCGAACGTTTCCCGCTGGGTTGTATACCCAACCAGGCCGGTGAAGTTATGCTTGCCTACACTTTTCGAATAATTTACGGTCGTTTCTGTAATCCAGTTTAAACGCATGGATGCGTTATCGGTACCCGACGCCAATTCATTCAAAAAAGCAGGTAATTGGGGTTTAAAGTAGCTGCCTTTTATGTTCATCAGGTTTATGCCCAACATAACATTCACCTTTAAATTGGGCATAATGGCATATTCGAGGAAGGTATTTCCCAAAAAACCAAATCCTTTCTGTCTTCCCTTCACTTCTTTGGCCAGAGCCAGCGGATTTTTACTGGTCACCACGGCATCCAATCCGTTACCAAAAGGATAATAGCTCCCATCCGGGTTAAATAACGATTGATAAGTTGGGATTACGATGGCATTGTATAAAGGGTTGTTTGTAATATCGCTGTACGTTGTCAGGTCCTCGGCACCCGCTCCACCAACATTTGTTTTATCGGTATAGGATGGGTTAAAGTTTACTTTTAATGAAAGTTTCGGGGTTAGTCTGGCATCAATATTGGCCCGGAACGAATAGCGTTTGAAATTGCTGTTCAGAATGATCCCGTCCTGATTCAGGTACTCACCACTCAATGCATAGCGTATGTTATCACTGCCACCGGTTGCGCTTAATTGATATTGATGTTGGGGCGCTGTACGCAATATGGCATCCAGCGGATCTTCGTTGGTCGTTATTTTACCCGACAGCACATCGACAATTGTCTGCGGAACGGGGGCTTTCCAGGTCGTTGGATTTCCCGATACATCATTCCCCTCGTCAATATTCCGATTGCGGACTCCATCCAGGTAGTGTTGAGCTTCTTCAAGACCTGTCTGATAAACCGGCATTTTCGCTATTTTCTGGAGGCCAAACTGATAGTTGAAATTGATAACGGCTTTGCCCGATTTTCCCCGCTTGGTATTAATGATCACGACACCATTTGAGCCGCGAGAGCCGTAAATGGCGGTGGCAGAGGCATCTTTCAGGACATCTATGGTTTCAACATCGTTTGGATTTAAGGTTTGTATACTTGAAATCGGAAACCCATCGACAACGTATAAAGGCCCTCCCCCTGCCGAAATGCTACCAACACCCCGAATTCTGATTTGCGGTGCCGCACCGGGTTCACCCGAAACGGGCTTAACCTGAACCCCGGCAATTTTACCCATAAGCGCCTGATCAACCCGCGGTACGGCCAGTTCCTGAATGGATTTACTGCCTACAGAAGCAATTGAGCCGGTTAGATCTTTCTTTTCGATCGAACCATACCCGATCACGACGATCTCATCAAGCGTCTTATTGTCTGTTTTCAGCACAATATCCAGCGAAGTCCGATTGCCAACGGTGACTTCCTGGGCCAGGTAGCCAACAAAACTAAAGATCAGGATGGCTGATGCATTCGGCACATCCAGTTTATAGTGTCCGTCAGCATCGGAGGTCGTTCCTTTTTGCGCGCCCTTCAACACAATACTCACCCCTGGCAACCCTTCGCCCTTATCATCTTTAACGGTTCCCTGAACGGTTATATCAGCCGTTTTTTCCTTGTCAACAGGTGCTTCAGAGCCACTATCAGACGACGACTGTCGGTTATCCGGCTCATTTTCAGGCTTGTTCAGCGCTTCAGGGGATATAGCCTGGACGGGTACACTGTTAACTTCCGGCTTTCCCAGTGGCTCCCTTGCCACAACGACATAGCCCCCGTTTTTTACTTTTTTGTAGCGTAATCCCAGCGGTTTTAAAATAGTGCTCAGGTTTTTCTCAATGTTCGCATTGAAATTAACAGCATCTGCATCCACGGTCAGCCCCTCTACGTTCCGATCCAGAAACAGGATATCGATGGCATAATGATCCTGTAGTTTTTTCAGAACATCTTTCAGTTTCTTCGAGGAAGTTTTTATTACAGCCTCCTTCTGCTGGGGTGGTTGTGCTCTGGCCAGCGTTTGCGAAAATCCAGGGCGTACTCCTCCCAGCGCCACTCCTGCCAGGAGTAGCACGCGTACAATTTTCTTCATAGTTTGTAGTAGGTTTTGGGGTTAATGAGCTTGGGTTATGATAATCGTATCTCCTTGCTGTCGATAACTCAGATTGGACGCACTCGCCAGGGTCTCCATCAGCTCGGCGGCACTGTAGGCCGTGAAGGCCCCCGAAATCGTCCACTGCGTCAACGCTTTATCCGGGATCTGAACCTGGATGCCATAGTTGCTGGCAAACAAACCGCTGATCTCGGCCAACGTAGTGCCATCAAAGACAAACCGATGCTCCTTCCAGGAGGTATAGTCCTGCGGTTTAGGGGTTTGCCGGAGGCTGATATGGCCTTTCTGATCGAAGGTGACCAGATTGCCGGGCTTCATGGTCAATTGCTTGCTGGTGGTGCCTTCCTGATACTTCAGCCGGACTTTGCCTTTGTTGAGTACCACTTTGGTGCCTTGCTCGCGGGTGTTGACCAGAAACTGAGTGCCCAGCACCAGTACTTCGAAATTTTTATTGGTCTGTACCACAAAGGGTTGATTGTCAACCAGGTGTTTGATGTCGAAATCAGCCTCGCCCACTAAGGCTACATGGCGGGTTTTACGGCCAAAGCCAAATCGGGGTACGCGTAAGGAGGAGTTGGCATTGAGCGTGACGTGGCTGCCATCGTCGAGGGTGAGGCTACGGGTTTCCCCGAAAGCGGTTCTGTGGGTGGCAAACAGGAGGGTATCTCTGAAGAAGAGCCCGCCCAGCAGGAGGATGGTTGCGCTAACGGAAGCGGCTATCATCCAGCGAAACCGGCTACTACTTAACCAACTAAATCTGGGTTCCAGCCAGGAGCTTTCCTGAGACTGTACATGTATATTTTGCTGGACAGCCATTCGTTGCTGATGCCGTTTGAAGGCGGCATTGGCATCTGCCATAAATTGCGGATTCTGGCTTTCCCAACTAGCCAGGCACTCGAAAAAGAGCTCTCGATTGCTTTCCTCTTTAGCCCACTCGTCAATGGCCTGTTTTTGCAAAGCCGTTGCCCGGCCAGCAAAGTAGTTGAAGAGTGCTTCTTTCGATACCTGGTTTTTCATGTGGAGATAGTTAATAGCATCATGACGGTTTTTATTAGAAAAAACACTTAGTCATGTGGCTAAAAAATAGAACTGGCTTACTACAAATAAGATCATCAGCCATTTGTCTTTCAGAGTGTTCTGAATCTGGCGCATGGCCTGATAAATATGGGCTTCGATGGTGCGGAGCGACAGATGCAGCTCATCGGCAATCTCCTGGTATCTCTTCCCTTCAAAACGGTGCATCACATATATCTGACGCCGTTTGAGCGGCATGGCATTGATGGCGTTCTCCACATCGTGGTACAACTCTTCATACTGGGTAATCGAGTCGGGGCTTTGGGTGATGTGGGCGGCAATCGAGTCGGCTTTATCCAGCGAGGTGGTGTGGCGCATCTCGGCCCGAACGTGATCGAAGGCCCGGTTTCGTACGGCCGTAAACAGGTAGGCCCGGTAGGAAATGGTAATGGACTGATAGCGCAGATTGGCATGAAACTCGTAGAAGATATCCGAAACGATATCCTCAGCGATGGCTTTGGAGGAGACATACCGAATAGCATGGCTGCACAAGAGGGCATAATACTGGCGGAACAGGAGGCTAATGCCCGCGTCAGGGTTCTGCTCAAAGGTTTTCCGAAGAAACAATTCGTTGTCCCATCGTGCCTGCTGCTCAGGGTCCTGGCCTGTCTGTTCTCGTGCCAAACCGGATGGTTGTTCTGCTGATTGATGCTGAGTTAGTTGCCAGATTTGTCCCATCTCTGTTGGTGAATGAAGCCGATCGTTCATTTCTGTACCCTCTCTTAGTCAATAACACGGAGTTGTCTATTTTCTAAGAAAGCCTATATGCTAATAAGACTGATAGGCCACCCAAAAACACTTAGTCTTATTTGATTATTTTTTTGAAAAATTGAATTAAAAAATGGAGACCTTCTATTTCAACCTTATTTATGCTAACGGTCACTTACTAAATCGGCACGATTTGAGAGTGTCAACGCACCGATTATCACCTAAACTCTCGTGAACTCCCCGGCAGTTGTAGTTGGATTAGCCTATTACCTGGCCAAAAAGTTGATGGTACATTAAATAGCTATTCAGCAAAAAAAAGCCCGGTCCAATGTAAATTGGACCGGGTGGGAGTTGAAAGGTGTGGAAGTAAGCGAAAAGCTTTAGCCGTCTGATGCCCGGAAGTGGACCATTATCTATTACGCCAACTAGAACAAATCTGGATAACCTTCGGGTTATAACAGATCATTCCATCCAAATACAAAAAGTAACAGGTCAATACAGAAAAATATTACACCACTTAACCGATTGCTTTGTCATATAACAAGCTACATTGGCTATCAATCACCTGATTTCATATTTTCCACCGAGGACGATAGTTTGTGGAATAAAAAACAATCTCGAAAACAGTGTGCGTATGACCCAAAATTCAGATTAGATATATTGATTGATAATACTTTCGAGCCATTCCTGCTTGCCACTGCGCAATTGAGGTTCGCCATTTTCCAGTGTATAACTACGCAAATCGTCAAGCGTCAATTGCCCGGCTTCAAACGCTTTACCCTGCCCCTGATCAAAAGAGGCATACCGTTCTTTTCTAAATTTGAGGTAATCCGATTCACGTAAAATTGCATCAGCCACAATAAATGAACGGGCAAAAGCATCCATGCCACTGATGTGGGCAATGAATAGATCATCCAGATCCGTAGAGTTTCGGCGCACTTTGGCATCGAAGTTTATACCACCTGGTTTAATACCGCCCGCCTGATGAATGACCAGAGCCGCTTCAACCAGTTCATAAATATTGATTGGAAACTGGTCTGTATCCCAGCCATTCTGGTAATCGCCCCGATTCGCGTCAATGCTCCCCAGCATTCCGGCATCAGCCGCAATCTGCAATTCGTGGTCGAAAGTATGCCCAGCCAGTGTAGCATGGTTTACTTCGATGTTCAACTGAAAATCCTTGTCAAGCCCGTATTGACGCAAGAAGCCAATTACCGTTGCGGCATCGTAATCATACTGATGCTTAGTCGGTTCCATCGGCTTTGGCTCAATGAAAAACGTACCAGTAAAGCCTTGTTTACGAGCATAATCGCGCGCTATCGTCAAGAATTGAGCCAGGTGCTCTACCTCCCTTTTGACGTTCGTATTTAGCAGTGACATGTAGCCTTCCCGCCCACCCCAGAACACGTAATTTTCTCCACCCAACGCAATCGTTGCGTCAATAGCATTCTTTACCTGCGTTCCGGCATAGGCTAGAACGGCAAAATCCGGATTAGTCGACGCGCCGTTCATGTAGCGTGGATTTGAGAAGACATTTGCGGTTCCCCACAGCAACTTAACTCCACTTTCTGCCTGCTTTTGCTTCGCATAGTCGACAATGGTTTGCAGGCGTTTTTCGTACTCGCTTGCCGATGAACCCTCATCGACCAGATCAATGTCATGAAAACAGTAATAAGGTGCTCCAATTTTTGTAATAAACTCAAAGGCGGCATCCATCTTCATTTTCGCCCGTACGTTGGCATCCTGATCCTGATCCCAGGCGAAAACGCGTGTGCCAGGGCCAAATGGATCGCCCCCTGTTCCGGTAAATGTGTGCCAATAGCTGATGGCAAAGCGCAACTGCTCACGTAAGGTTTTACCCCCGATCACTAGTTCAGGATTGTACCATTTGAACGCTAACGGATTTTTCGATTTAGGGCCTTCGTAGGCAATGGAGCCAATCCCCTTGAAGTATTCCTGGTCGCCCAGTGTAATGTTTGACATGATGATTAATTGATTAGGCGTTAATTCACTCTGTTAGATTTGTTTGAGAACCCCAGCTTCGATGAGCCGACAACTCGACCAGATCCGTTTATGGCTAGCTGAACAAGCGTTCTTCTATTTAAAGGTGTAAATTTGACACTTATTTTTTAATTGTCAAATTGACACCTTTATTTTTATCATCAGAAAACCATGTTTCTCGTCTATTGGTAGGTTCTGGTGAATCAAACGTTGTTCTTAACTCTTGCGACCTGGAAAGGAAGGCATCCATTAACAAAAAGAACTTGACTTTTGATCGACTTGTCAGATTGCAGCTAGATTACTTTAGCTATAATTGACACATATAACAATAGAAGGCTGGGCAATATGGGAGATTTTCTATCCTGAGATTGCGCTGTACTTCGTCTTTATAACTTACTATAAATTAGTACTAAAATTGGAGTGATAAGTAGGTACAGTCTTCTGACTTTATAGTATAAATGCTGTGAGCTGTTTCGGATTCAACAAAAATAAAATCCCCTGTCTGCGCCCCTTTCAGCTCTCCATTAAGTTGCACCTGAACCGGGTGATCCAGGATGACAAGAATTTCTGCCGCCCGGTGAGAATGAGCCGGTTGCTTACCCAAACCAGCTCCGAGTTTCACGATCTGCGCGACCATGCGATTGCTCATTATAGTCGAATAAGCTTTAGTTTGTCGGTTCTCTCCCTCAGCTTTAGCACTCATCTCCTGCCAGTCGATCCAGAACGAGTCGCCAACCAGCCGATACAAATCCAGATCCGGCATTTCATTGGAGGTGTAGCGCATCAGGTAATAAGTTAGCGATTGGCTCGCTTTATTTTCTACCCGATAATCGTCTCCTGGCATGATTACCGCAACGCAACCGGGTCCCAGAATTTTGCGTTTGCCCCCAAGCGTCAGTGTTAATTCCCCCGTTTTGATGATCAGCACAGCCTCTTCATCAAGCTGTTGAGTAGGCTGGTTGGGCTGATTAGCCTTTAAGGTTATGTCTTGAACAATTAAGTGGGAAAAATCCCGGGTGGTTCCTTCCAACAGGGTTCGCTCGTCGTAGCCTGTATGTTTAATAATTGGTGACTGGTTATAGGCGTAAACGTTTGATGTAATGGCTTGAGAAAAAGCTGGAAAGGAGGCTGAAATAACGATACAGACAAGCAGGAAGGTGTTCATTATAAACGTTTTACTGGAATTGAGCTACGTGGTTTCTAGGGGAAACCTTGTTGTGTTTATAAGATGTTGCAAATCGCTCCAATCTATTTTTTCATCAGCCTCTTTAGACAAAGTCATACTGGTCTAATCCTTGTCAAACAGTCGACTTTCATAAAGACTTACTGAGGTAGTTCACCAAATCGCCAAGCCCGTAAATTTACGACTTAAATGAAAAGTTTATGTAAACTCTTCGATAAGTGCACCACCATTCCAGCTAACTGGCAACCTAGAGCGTTTATTTTGTAAGCTTAAAAACGTTCACGAAAAGATTGACTTTCGTGAACGCTCACTATAAAAGTACACTACCTTAAAAAGTAAGGGACACAACTTTGGTGGAGTCGATAAAACGTGTAAATACTTGATTAGGATCTGTACAACCAGGATGCCGTTATTGTCCGCTTACTGTATACGAGTAAATAGTTGCTCTAAATCTGGCTCCCAACTCGTGCCGCTTCTGTTCAATTCTCCTTTACCGATAATCGTATTATCGCCGTCAGTAAATGTCCAGGTACACCGTTGTGAGAAATTGGGGGCGTTTCGCCACCATGTCAACACATTATCGTGAAAGGAAACATCATATTTTCTTGATACTTTCCGCTCATCAAAGTAGAGCATAAATAATTCACCTGTATCATCGTCGCTGCCGAAGATGGCAATACCAGTCGGGAACAACTCTTCATTCACCTTAGAATGCCAGATCAGAAAAGCGCCCCCTTCAATCCAGTTAAAAGAAGATCGTCCGTTTACCAGCTTACCTGGAAGAGATGGGTGTGTTCCTGAGATTTTCCAGTCACCGACCAATTTACTGAATTGGTTAAGGGCTGGATTTGGAATCTGTGCTTCATGGAAATCGTGTTTTTTCATACGTGTCAATGGTTTCAGGCTATGCTTATTTCCTAAAAGGCGGCCATTAGACAAGCCCACCGACTCGTTAATCGACCAATATTTTCGTCCATGTTTGCCAATAAAGTAAGTTAACGATGTCTAAGTACCTGCTTAACAGTTGCTGGTTGGCCTTTGTTATTACCCTACTTAAATCCTCTCAACCGGGTTCAAAACAAAGTCAGACCGTTTAGCACCTCGCCTTCATCAAGAGTATTTGTTGACTTGTTTGAGAACAGGGCATCGACCTGGTTACGAATCCGAATCTTGACAGTAAGTTCAGGGCGTTCAGATTCGCAGCATCAGCATGGACAGTGCTGCCGATAGCATCCAGTGCAAGTGGGTTCATGACGGTCGTTTTCATATCGTTTCTGCGTTCGCTATAAAAGTCATACAGAATTGCCTGGTTATTACACACATAACAGGAAAAGATGTAACGCATTACGAAAAAAAACTTATTTTCGCCTGCTTTATTCCGTTGAAAACCCCTTACTTCAATCTTGTGATGATACGTCTATTCACGCTCATTGGCTTAACCTTTTTGCTTTTTGTCAGTGCCAGTGCCCAATCGCCCATTGAGGTATTTTACGAAAAAGATAACCTTGGCGCGTATGCCTTTTCCTGTCGAAATTCGAGCTACTGCCCCTACACGATTACCATTACCTTCACCGAATTGAACGGGCTGCGGAGTTCGGCAATACTACCCTATCAGACAGATGTCATGCCGGGGCAGCAGTCGCTTTTCAAGCTTCAACCTCAACCCAATCAATCCACTTCGTTTCGGTATAACGTCAGTTCCATAAAAGGGTGTAAACGACCTAAAATAGATACGGCCCTGGTGTATCTGCTACCGGTGAGTCCTGGCAAACGAGTTAGTACTACCGAATTAGCTTATCTGGGCAAGCTCTACGCCGGTCAGGCAGAACCCAAAGACTGGTATTCACTGGCCATTAAAATGAATAGCGGAGATACGGTGTTTGCGGCCCGTCGGGGAAGGGTATCGGCTGTGCGCAGTGATGCCGTGCCCACGGGGGCTCATCTAGGATTTAACCGCGACGACAACATGGTGGAGGTCAATCATGCCGACTGTAGCTTTGCCACCTACACCGTTTTCCGGCCAAAAAGTATTTTCGTCGTACCGGGTCAGTTTGTTGAAGCGGGAACCCCATTGGGTATCGTTGGGGGCGAAAACTACGATTATGGGCCGCACGTGCGTTTTACGGTGCATTATAATTACGAAGCTGCTATAATCAAAAACGGTAAGCTAACCGATGAGAAGCATTATTGGGCCTACGTACCCGTTCGATTCTGGCTCAGGGACGAGAAGCAATCGGGCCGGTTAGAACCCCGAAAGCCATACCTGTCCGATCATCCTGAATCAATTATTGAACAGGAAATGAGTAAACGGGAAGTGAAGAAGTGGCAGAGGAGCCACCTAAAATGAGGTTGTTTACTGCACTTCATGCACAGGAAACGCACTGTCTTGATTAACCTGAATCATAACGCCCCACAGCCTGAACCGTGGGACGTTATATTGTTCACAATACCCTCACGACGCTACAGTACTCATGTCTGTAGATTAACCGGCACCCGAATCGACAGAGCCACTTGCTGGTCAGGCACAAGCTTGATTGCGTATTTGAATTGAAAAAGTATTCGATGAACTATCGAGTCCTATAAAAAACGGCTGACTCTACCAGAGCCAGCCGTTTTGGGTGAATGTTACTGACTTGCTTTTACTTTTTAGCAGTAGCAATGAGGTCATTTGCCATTTTTACGTAATCTGCATTTTTTGCTTCAGTCGCCAGCGCAACCGTTTTCTCAGCACTGGCAATTGCACTGGATTTTTCTTTTAATTTCAGTTCAATCCGGGCTTTCAGCAACATCACCCAGAATGCTTTCGGGTTTTGTTCCGTTGCTTTGGTTACCCAGCCTAATGCCTGTTTCAAATCCCGATTCGTATCATAATAATAGCTGGCGGCCTCAAAATAAGCCGGTTTATCAGATGCCAACGAAGCCTCGATATTCTTCACGATAGTCTGATCAATATCGGCGGTAATGGCTACAGGAACGCGGGTTTTATCCCACATAATTTCCAGCACTGCCGAGCTTGGCAGGATATCAGCTATGTTGATCGTAAAAGTTTCTACTTTGTTGGCCAATGTAGTAGGTTTCACTTGAACCCGTACGACTTCGTTTTCTTTTTTATAATCTCCCACATTAGCACCCAGATCAAGGTCTTTAGAAAGCATTACTTCCCAGCTGGTTTTGCCTGGAATTGTAAACAGCCCGTACGTACCCGCTTTCACCTCTTTCCCTTCTAGTTTCACATCCGATGAAAAGGTAATTTTTGAAGTTGCGTTGGCCCCCGTCCGCCATACTTTATCATAAGGAACCAGATCGCCGAAGATGCTCCGTCCTTTTACGGCCGGTCTTGAGTACTCGAGTGTAATATCACCCAGGGCGAAGCTTTGTTTAGTGGTTTGTGAAGGACTGGCAGCGGGCACTTTAAGCTGAGCCTGAGCGATTGGGAGTGAAGAAAGCGTAATTAGAATGGTAAAGGCAACTGGCAGGAAATGTAGGTGCTTCATACTGCAGGAATGATGAAATGATAGGTTGTGAGTTTATTTTTTGACGCCCAAAGGTACAGATTATTGTGCCAGACTTCCCGTCGGACAGCGGAACTTTGTGCTATTTCGTGATTATTACTGAGTTATGCTGGATGGCCATTTGTGTTGTTTAACTCATTGTATACGTCAGCAATGCACTATTCAAGACTGCCTGCATCCTGCTCATTTAACAGTTAATCAGGGTAGCTGGGAGGATTGGCAACAGTTGTGTTAATCTGTATTTGATGAAGCTGTCTTTATTTTTTATCCGGGTTTGATTCTTAATTCACGATTAATATTATCTGGTTTGGTGCAATGCTTTATGCTAATTGATCGTCTTTATTATAACCTGTTTTTGTTCTCAGGTTTAAACAATAGATAGGAATACAGGTCCCGGCTCTTCCTTTGGATAAGCCGGGCCTATTACTTAGTTTAGTCATATCTGATATTAGTTAGCGGATGAGGTTATTGTGTACCTAACCGATTAAGTACGCTTAATAAATTCACCCAGAATTTCCAGGCCGTTTGCATACCTTTGGGTAAGTCATCTAGGGACAACGAGATAGACGCCGTTTATACCTTTTGATTATGTGAACGCCCCGTCTGGCTTTTAGTTAGCGGGGCTATTTTGTTTACTTGGCTTGATTAAGGGTTACTGGAATCTATTAATTGTCCCATCTTTATATCGTCATCATCTACTAGCGCGCCATACACTGCTTTTTTGTTTGAAGAAACTCACGCTTGCTCTTCATGAACATCATCAGCTAAAGAAGGCTACTGGGTATGGGCAGAACCATGCTTATTTCCCGTTTGGGCCGCCGATCAGTAAATAATACAACCTGTTATCCTCAAAATGGGTCCAAATAGTAGAATAGGTTAAGAAAGCTTTAATCATGAAGGAAGTGTTTATTCTGCTAAGTATTGGAGCTCATCTCCTGTTTTCGCTTCACTATGCGACGCAGGCTTACAAAGAGCCAATGACGCTACCTAAACGCCTGCCCTCGCTTGTAAAGGCTTTGGTGTATGGTACATTTGGCCTTTTGATGCTATATGGATGGCTACATTTAGGATTGAAATCAACGAAATCCGAGCGAGCGAGGAACTCTCAAACGACAATCTCCCAAAAAGGATAATTACCGTTTAGCCTATTAGCGTTTGCATTAAATAGGAAATGGCAGGTCTACTTTCGAATTGTTACGTCTAAGCGTATAGACGCTGAATCTTACCAAAATCTTCACTTTCTATTTACAGTATTTTCTACCCAATCGAAAGCTTCTTTACACCCTGGCCGTTTCTACTCAACCTTAAACCTATAGAAGTAAATCAGTTGCTTCTATAGCCGAGTCAATAACAGCCATTAAATCCCCGGAATTAGAAGCCAGATCAAGCTGATCTTGCAATTTTATTAATACGTCCTTTTCATGACTAGGCAAGGAGTATCTCAAAGAATAAGCTAATCCTTTGCCTATTAGCTTCTTAACATACTTAAAGTGCTCTTCTACTGAACCTCGATTAAGTCTGGGCTTGCCCTCTTCTAAAAGAATCAAATCCTTCATTACTGAAAGATGAGTTTCATCGCTTGGATCACTGCCACAGTTAAGCGCACGGCACATAAACGTTTCATACCGCGATGCGGTCACGTATGCATTTGCATCATCCATGATTTTCTTTGGCAAGTTTTGCTATGAAAATAAAAACGAGTCAGCAAGATAGAAATACACAGCCAGAAAGTACATATCATCAGCTACTTACAATGAAATAGCGATTAAATCCGTAAGCTCAGTCAGTACACATTATAGTGCTGGCGGTTTGAAGAAACCACACAGGTGAGGACGGTTCGCCCAAGTACTGGTTGGCTATGTCGCTTCTTAAAACCTGATCGCTCATTATGGCTGAAGCTCTATGTACTCCAATGGTCAGGTTGAAGTACTCTATCTTATATCAATACTTGCAAAGCGGTGTCAAATTGGGTAGCCATCTAAGCAACTTTACGTAGTTAATCTTCACCTACGATGGAAAGTCTGGCTGTAGGGTTGCACCTAATTAGGTAGTTTTACAATCCCTCCAACCCGAATCAGAATCTTCCCTGAAAGTTCTATAAAACTCGGCTGAGCAACTACTCCATTAGGAACCTCAATTATATGTCCCTTATTTATTTTCACCAGACTACCAACACCTGGTACTACAGAGCAGGACCAAACAGTTGGATCGTTCCAATTACCCGATTTTAGCGTTTCATTAATGCAGAAATTATCATTAATTGAGATTAAATATTGACTAAAAGAGTCAATTTTTTCATTTGAAAACTCCAAAGAACTTTCACTATTTGCAGCATAAGTAAAATTAATCGCATTGCCCAGCTTAGTTAGCCACGTTGTTCTATCAAATGAATTCGATGGCCGCTTATACAGATTAAAATTCGTTAGTCTGCTATTATCCGGTAGCGGCAATTTGCCGAATTTTATTTTTTGTATGGGAGTAAATGTCGCATTTGTTCCATAATTATTAATGATATAATAGCCTTTGTTAGGCACTGAATAGGAGATTGAGTCTGGGTAGCTATCTGGCGCACCGTTCAATCTAAAGGCAACTACCTCGCCATTAGGAAATGTGCCAACATTAGGCCAAAAAAGTTCGATTCCAGTTCCAGGAAATGTATGCTGTCCACCGACAGTTATATCCTTACTAAAGCTTTGACCCGAAGCAATTGGCGCTGTTGACGGTATTAGAAAATTGGAATCAGGTAAAGTTATCAATGAACCAGAAACTAATTCCCAAACATATCGTGGATTTGAAGGTCCGGTTTGATTAAACTGAATGTATTTTATCAAACCAGTTTCGGCTATTCCTTCTCTTAATATCAAATGTTTTTTTTGGCGAATTTCAGTTTGAGATAACGCATAATTATAAAATTTCACCTCATCAATTTCACCTTCAAAATTACCACCCTGATGAAGGATATCAGGGTTAATAAAAAAAGGTTTTGTTGAAAGGTTGATAGGTAGCATTGGCCCAGCGTTTACAATTTCAGCAACTCCATTCAAATAAATTTTGACATTAGTTGGTGAGTAAACAAGTACGACATGGTTCCATTGCGTTGAATCAGCGATTAACTTGCTTTTTTGCCGAAATGTAACAGTATTATCCGTATAGCATAAGTTCAGGTTTTCAGTATATCCATTATATGAGAAACCCAAGCCAAAACCATATATAGAATTTGGATACGTATACTGCCCAATTATCTGGCTAAAGCTTTTTTGATTACCCTTGGGTTTGATCCAACAACTAATAGAAAACGAATTAGAGTTAATGCCGATAGTACCGATATTAATTTCTTTACGCTCACCTGATACAGTAAGTGCTTTGCCTGGTAAGGTATCGGATATGCATAAGCTTTTATTAAAATTAATCATATTGCTCACTGTTCTGATTGACGAACTATCCTGATTATTTTTTACTGTTAATGAAACAGTATAAAGGCCTGGGCCAGGATAAGTGACTTTTGGTTCGCGAACGTTTGAATTATTCACAAAAGAAGCTCCGGGAAAGTCCCACTTCCAGCTTGCTCCTGCATAATCAAGTATTGAATTATCGGTGAATGTTACCGTATCTTTATCACAGCTTATTTTATTTTTATTTGCCATGGGAATAGAAATGGGTGTACTTGCGGAATATAATGGACTCTCCCAAATACCTCTATTACCGGCCAATCTCAATTTATTATCTCTATAAAAAATAATTCCACCTTGCCTTGCTTCGAAATTTCGTGGCAGGCCTGTATTAAAATCTACCCAGTCAGCTAAATTATTATCCCTATAATAAACACTGGCATTCGGCGTATTCTGTATTGCATAAATTCCATCGTTAGTGCCTCCCTGAGCGGCTAAAAAGCTAATGTTTTTATTATTTAGTAATGTACCTGTATAATTAACCCAGGTATTTCCGGCATCGACCGACTTAAATACTTTATTGGACGCGGTTCCACCTTTTTGGCAAAACCATAATATATCTTCATTGCCAGAATTCACAACAATATCACTGTTGTAATATTTAAATACCACTCCACTTGGCAAAAATAGTTGCAACCATGTAATTCCACCATCTGTAGTTTTCCATAACCCTGTTGTAGTAATCAGATAGATTCTGTCAGGATTGCTTTTCGATATATCATATCGCCAAACATTTGTGCCAAAATCTTTAAGCTCATAATAGGTCAGTCCATTGTCCTCTGACTTCCATAAGCTGTTTTTATAACCAACATAAAAAATATTACTGTAATATGGATGAACTATTAACTTGCTGCTAAATTCTCCATAATTTACATTTGATGGCCATTTTTGATTCTGGTTATCGGCATTTTCGATCTTTCCAGCAAGTGATTGAGGAATAACTTTTGTGCCAACATCTCTAAAACCTATCTTGCCTTTTTTACCTGGTACTGGAAATACATGGCCGGTGGCATCTTCTCCCCCACCAACCAAAAGTGTATTTCCTGAACCATACGGTTCATATAAGGCTCCATTTCCATTATGATACCTACCCCCCACGACTAAATCTTCGGCCCAACCTTGATCAAAACCCCAAAAATCTGAACCAGATAGGCCTTTATGGCGAATCGAAAAATTAGCAGTTTCTGAAAAAAAATCACTGGAATAAACCACGCCCCCATCAGTGGAAATATAGGAGTCCATTCCATTTGCTACCATGCTTTGCATATCAGGATGCAAAGGAAATGATCCAATATATCCGCCAATCGGTTTGAAATTGGCACCACCATCCGTTGATTTCCAGGCTGAGGTCGTTCCAACGATTAGATGATCGGCGTTGGCTGGGTTCATCATTATCGCCAGATCATAGTAACCTTGCCCATTTGACATACCATTAGTTGTATCACGCCCTTTTAAACCTGTTCCTGTAAACGTAGTTATTACTGACCAAGACTGCCCAAAATCAGTACTTTTCAACAGCTTGGGGAAATCATTCTGTAAGGTGATGCAAAAAACAATATCAGGACTAACTGTAGTGGAATTTGTAGTAGCTAATCTGGCTCCTCTCGAAAAAGTATTCGCTGGGGATGGCTTCTCTGAAAAACTTACACCTCCATCAGTTGAGTAAAATATTTTTATAGTATCTGCCGATGACGCCCCCACCGCTATAACAATATCAGGGGATTTTCGACTATAAATTATATCGTAAAGTTTGGTGCCAATCGGAATTTTGTTTGGAATTGGCGATGTAAGAAAAACGGGTATTTTCCAGCTTGCCCCCCCATCACTACTCAGGTAAATATTATTTTGAGCAGCTATAATTACATTCCCATTGGGCTGAATTAAGATTTTGTTTACTTTGGTTTGAGTAAATGTAGCTAAAGTTGTCCATGTAGCTCCTCCATCTGTTGTTTTCAATAAGCCAACATTATTAGAAAATGCATAAACCAAATTTGCATTTCCCGGAGAAACAGCTATTGCACTTACAGATCCGGATAAAAAGTTATCATTGATAGAGTTCCAATTTAGTCCTTTATCCGTCGATTTAAAAATTATACCAGTCTCGGAGCCTGCATACAATATAGAGGAATCACTGGGTGCTATTGCTATTCTATAGATGTTGACCTGATAGTTTTTGAGTCCCTTATTATTATCGCTAAAAGTTTGCACAGGTCCTAAAAGAGACCATGATCCCGAATTTGTCGATTTTTTCGCGCCTTTACCCGCCTGATTTTTATTTTTTTCAAACTCACTTTGCAGTGATTTGTAAAGTCGCTTATCGATTTTAACAGAACCATCATTTTGAATAAATACTCGATTTTGGTTTAACCACCTTTCAAATGCTACCTCATAGGGATCTTCATCCTTCTCGTCCTCAATTTCATTTTCTTGAACGTCTTTTACTGATGATTCTTTTTTTTTCTTATTTTCTTTAATTAAAGATTCAATTACAAAAACATTGGGATTGTTCCAATCCACTTTTTTGACCCAATCTGGCTCTTCAATATTTTTGGGAATATTAAATATTTCACTTTTTTGAGCAATCAGTTGTGTCGAAAATAATATAAAAGTAATTATTTTGTAAATTTTTTTAACTAAAACGGCCATGTTCAATTTGGTCTTTTAAGTGAAAAATCAGGCGTTGCTAAACCCATCTTTATTCATTTATAAAGCAGAAATTACACACAAGTGTGTATGGCTTAGCTTTGTCCTATTTCTATCCCCCAAACTCACTGGATCACTGTATTCCGAACTATATTAAAAACATCTATCTTTTTGGTTGTTCCGTAGCTCCATTTCTACTTCGGATTCAGCTATCGTATTAATAAGAAAAAGGGACTTTGACGGCGATTAGACGAATGATCGATCCCGAAGTAACAGTACGTATTTGCTTGAAAGGAAGAAGCTTCTCAATATTGGCCTTAACTACAGAATTCTACCATCCAGGCCAGTAGGAGTATTTTCGACAAGCGACTTTCACTTTGTAGACGTATTGCTCTACTATTTATTGGATAATCTCAGTAAAGTTGCTGATATGGACCGCTTTGACACTGTTTAATGTGGGTAGTGTACTGAGTGAGGTCAGATTTATTAGCGCGAGTTTAGGTCCTTAAACCAGCTCCTGCAGGTCGACCATCCGCTTCCGGTTTGAATGAAGAGTGGGAGAATTAATAGGGCAAACTTTCCTCCATATGTCTGTTTAAGAAATAAAGACCTCATCGATTTCTTATTAAGAAATTTTCAGATGCATGGCTTGGCTACTTTGTTTGTCAAACCGGTTGAACTGGCGTAGATGGGATAACCATTCAACCCTAAAAAATTGAGGTTATCATCGTTGAGATGATACATCCAATAAGGCGACTAACGATAGTAGACAGATTTACGCCAACGCAACTGGGCTCAATAGTTGGGAAAATTATGGGGCAGGTAATCTCGCTACTGAAAGTAATTTCAACGGGTGATGTTACTATTGCTTTTAGTAGTGGGATTAATGACGAAAGCACTCACGTTTGAGGATTCATTCATTAAATCACACAACCATGCAACGTATTTTCATTACGCTGATTTACACTTTTTTAATTTTTACCACCTTTTCCTGCGGCAAGAAAAGCACCGATGGAGTTCAGTCGGCGTATTTTGTTAAAGCAAAAATCAATGGTGTCGACTTTTTTCATGATGCCAGCAATAAAAATCAGATGATGAATTATAGTGAACCGAATGGTTATGTCAATGCCACCTTTAGTGTGTTTGTCAGTCCCAATAACGTTGAACAATTTGGCTTTACCTGCCTTGGTTACGAACACCGAAAACCCGAAACAATGACCATTCTGGGCGGTGGTTATTCAAAAGGAAAGACCGAAATATATGCCGCGAACAGCGCAGTACAAGCCAATGGTAAGTGTTCTATTACTAAAATAGATGATAAGGTAATTGAAGGAACCTTTTATTTCGATGCCTATAGTGAAAATGGCATAGGTACTACGAAAATCAGCATTACCGAAGGCCAATTCCGTCTGGAATTCTAGTAGATTTAACACCCTACGAATCAACCGTTTTAATGTAGCCTAC
This sequence comes from Spirosoma aureum, assembly GCF_011604685.1. Lineage (NCBI taxonomy): Bacteria > Pseudomonadati > Bacteroidota > Cytophagia > Cytophagales > Cytophagaceae > Spirosoma > Spirosoma aureum. The sequence continues at coordinate 5,273,124 of NZ_CP050063.1, forward strand.
TTTACATAAAACATATGCCAGTAGGAATTCCAGAATTCCTACTGGCGAACAGGTCGGTTTACTGCAGGTGAAACCGGCAACCAATTATAGGGTATTTACCGCCAGCTTTGAAGTCTATTCCACCAGATATACACTCCTGACCATCAGCTTATTGGATAGCCGTACCTTTGATTCACCAAACTAACTATACAGGATGTCAATCATGAAAACGGCTCAATTAATTACTCTGCTAACCATCTTCATCGCCCTTACCCTTAACGCATGCAGCAAAAAATCGGATGATGCAATGCTTACTCAATCACAAACTACAGTAACATCTTCACAATCAGCTATACAGACAACGCCTATTCAGTCAACGATTAGACCACAGTGGGCTTCCAGTGCAGACTGATCGCAGCCGTTTAATCATAGCACACTTCCTTAACTAAATCAGGTTATTGTCATGAAACCTGGCTGGTTTCCTTGACAAAAATCAGAATGCCGGTACGAATAAAACCGCATCGGCCACCACCGGCCCGTCTACCTGCTTGGCGGCTATTTCAACCGATGAAGCCTGACCTTTGGGCAGTTCATAATCACCCAAAGCAACCCATTCGCCCGATGTCTGTCCGACAACAACAATATCCGCTGTTTTGATCGGAATCGATTTACTGCTTTTTCCGTCTGAAACGGTAATCCCCAATTCGGAAGCACTTTTGGCTAAACGCGGGAAGTAAGCGTAAACGCGGTATTTACCCGCTTTTACGATGTCGGGCGTAAACCGTACGGTTGCCTTTTCCTCTCCCTGACCTTCATAAATCAGATAGGATGGGCCATACCCACCTTTACTCTTGTTCTCGACACGCCACGGGCCAGTAATTGTGGTCATCTTTTGGCTATCATTGTCTACCAGAATTTCGGGAGTACTCCCATCGGCCAGTGGATTGGCCTTCAGTTCCTGTTGTAGTTTAGCAATATTCACTTTTTGCACACTGGTTTTCGCGTCGATCGCCATGGCCGCTGCCAACGCAGTCGATTGACCCAATACCATGAAAACGGGTTCCATTCGAATAGAACCGTATGCAATGTGCGAAGCCGACAGGCAAACCGGCACCAGCAGATTCTGGCATTCGTTTTCTTTTGGGATCAGGGCACGGTACGAGATGGGATAAGGCCCAAAACCACCGACCTCCACATTCCCTTCATTCTTAGCCATTTTCTTGCCATCTTTTTCAATGACGATGCGCTGGATGTTATGCGAATCCATTGTGTAAGCCGCCATACCTACCCCGTCGGTTACTACTTCCTTACCCTGGCAATTCGCCTGCGTCATGACATAGGCTCCTACCATCCGGCGGGCTTCCCGAATGTAGAGTTGTGGCGACCAGTTGCCCGTATCGGTGTACTCATCTTTCGGATAACCCCATTTCAGCATTTGGTCCCGAAGCTCCTGAGGCACGCGAGAATCATGACCGAAAAAATAGAGCAACCCTTTGGTATACAACTCGTGGTCACGGATAATCTGCGCCCGCTTTTCGTAGCTTCCGTCCGGATATCCGTAATTCATCCCGATCATATCCGTCGAGAAACCGTTTCGATTGTTGATATCGGTTTTTTTGTTGGGCATTCCACTCCAGATAAAATAATCGTTGAGCGACCGCTTCTGGGGTTGAGCAGCAATCAGCCGTACCAGCAATTCGTACTTTGTTGAATCATACCCGGCCGGACGCGTAATAGCCACCTGATTGGCCGGATCAGACGAAAGACAAATGCGGTAATTGTAGGCTTGCGCTTTATTGTCACCCGTTCCGTTGGGTTCCAGTTTCGCCGGGCTGACGCCCCAGACTAAGCCCGAGTCTGGATTTCCGGGTGTTTTGTAAGGATCAATTCCATCGGGCAGTTGATGACCGGTCATCAACTGCACACCACTGATGGTTTCATTGTATTTTGAATTATCCTCACGCCCAACGGTGTAGGAAACACCGGCTTTTGCCATCAGATCGCCTTCATAGGAGCAATCGATAAACATCTTAGCCCGAATGGTTCGTTTGGCCAACGGTTTATCCGAATTCTCCAGAACAATTTCCTGAATCTGCCCACTGCTTTTCTTAACGCTCGAAAGCCGATGCGAAAGTAATACGTCGATCTGTCCGCGCTTGACATATTCACTAAATAAGTCCTCGGCAACATGAGGCTCAAAAATCCACTGCTCAAACTTCCCGTAATGTTGCCCGATGCGTCGGTAATAATCACGGGCCAGACCCGTGATGGCGTATTTATTGCCAATATCTGTCAAACCCAATCCACCGGAGGTCATGCCACCCAGGTGCTTGCCCGGCTCGATGAGGATCACAGTTTTACCGGCTTTTCTGGCAGTAAAAGCAGCAATGACCCCACCTGACGTGCCACCATATACGCAGATATCGACCTGTTGCTGGGCAATGGCGGAGTATGTGAGCAATAAACTGAGACAGATTGTAATCGTGTAACGCATGATATTGTGGTTTTGTGGTATGACTGGTTCGTAGCTGTTCAGGAAGTTAACTGATTGCTTTATACCTAGCTTATTTTCCATTTAACGTTTCGAGCTGATTTGCTTCAAAATTCGGGTCAGTGGTTGCCATACCTTTGCTATACACCAGAATTGCTTTTTGCTGAAGCAGGGCACTTTGTAATTCAGGAACCGCCAACTCATGTACAGACTGCGATTTCTGCACACACAAAGCCGCAGCCGTTCCGGCAGCCTGACCCAGCGCCATCCAGCAGGGTTCCATCCGAAGTGTCGAAAAACCGATGTGGGTAGCCGAAGCGGGAACCGGAGCCAACAGATTTTCCAATGGAGAGTCTGGCACAATTACCCGGAATGGTACCGTATAAACCGCCGACGGATAACTAATGAAACCATCTAGATGAATTCGCCCCGCTTCCCGTTTCCGTACGGCGTGCGAATCAAGGGCATAATGGCTGGCCGTTATACTGTCGGGGTGGAGCGGAGGTCGTTCGCCCGGCCTGACGGGTTGAGCGTCCAGTGCCTTGAAAATGTATTTACCCTTCATCCGTCGACCTTCCCGGACGTAGAGTTGCCGGGGAAAATGACCATTGTCGGTGTATTCGTCTTTGGCCCACCCCCACTCGGCGCATTCTTTCCGAAACCAGTCAGGCAGTTCAGTGTCGTTTTGCGCAAAGTAAAACAAGCCCTCCGTATAGTCACGAAGCCGTTGGGCAAAGCGGTCCCGCCATTCCCAGCCCGAGGTTGGATAAGGCCAGTTTTCTTCCGGTAAATCCGTTGAAATAAAAGCGTGGTGTTGGTTATTGCCATCATTCTTCCCGTTGGGCAGTTTAACCATATTCGTCAGCCAGGCAATACCTTTCGGCATACCGGGCATGTCGGGCAGCAAACCGGCTTTGGCCCGTCGCTGATTTTCGGCCCTCTGCGCGTCGGTCAGTTTCATCATGGCAACACCCGTATACGTTCCCGTTTTGACATCGTTGATCAACGATACGTATTCCTCCCGATTGTAACGAGCCGGTTTCTGAATTTTCACCCGAATCTTCGGATCGTTCGTTACGCAAAGCCGGTAATTATACGATTGAACGGCATTATCGCCCTGAAACGTCGAGCCCGGCCCTTCCGGTCCGGCCCAGTATTTATACACCCGCCCGGCTCCTACTTCATTGTAGTCAGATTTCCCTTCTCTGCCAAGAAAGAACGGAACGCCTGCGGCCGCAATCAAATCCCCTTCGTAGGTGGCATCGATAAAAAAACGTCCCCGGTATGTTTCTGTCTTTTTCGTGTTTCGATCGATTACCCGAATGCCTTCAATCTTATTGTTCTGAATCGTTAGATTTTCAGGTTCAAAGTCGAATTGCCGCATGGTCAAAACGGTAGCGTTGGGGCTTTCTTTCAGAAAATCAGCGAAGATTTTGGCGGCTACCGACGGTTCGAAATGGTAACCATCCGAGCAATCTTTCACCTGTTGTGAATCGGCACCGTATTTCCCGACATAATACGCCTTGATGCGCTGAACAAATTCAAGAAACAAGCCACCGGTGGCACCGCGGGTGGCAATGTCGGTAGCGCCAAGTCCATTGGCCGGTAAGCCGCCAATGTGGGCCGTCCGCTCCAGAATCAGCGATTTTTTACCCAGTCGGGAGGCCGCTACTGCCGCCATAATCCCGCCGGGTGTTCCGCCCACGATGATCAGGTCATAGTCGTTTTCAGCGAGCGGGATGGCATCGCCAGCGTGGAGTTCGGCGAGCCCAGTTGTGAAGGCAAGGCCGCTCAGGCCGGATAATTTCAGAAAGTGCCGTCGGGTTGTGGGCATTTTGCGTCAACGAAATTAAATGAAAAGCTTTTTAGTAACCGGGGTTCTGGGTGAGCGCTTTATTTGTCACCGTTTCGATATACGGAATCGGCCACAGATAATCCCGCTCAGGTTTAAAGATCCGGACTTCGACCACCCGCATATCGGCTTTGTTGGGAACCGTACTGTAATCAGGTGTTCCGTTCGCGTCGATACTGGGGGCTGTAGCCAGCAGTCCTTTTGGAATTCGGCCCAGAAAATTGCCCGCCAGCAGTTTGTCGGCCAGTTTCCAGCGACGAATGTCCATCAATCGAAAGCCTTCGTTGGTCAATTCATACTTACGTTCCTTACGAATAACCGAGCGCAGTTCAGCCTGGGTTTTACCCGTTTTGATGGCAGGCATATTGACCGTCGGGCGCTGACGAACCGCGTTGATGGCATCATAGACCGACTGATCGATCTGGTTAGCTTCGATTTTCGCTTCGGCATAGATGAGCAGCACTTCGGCATACCGGATCAGCGTGACGTTCAGCTCCGAATTACTGCGGTCATCTTTGTCGGTCATATCGGTGTATTTGCGCCAGCAATAACCGGTGTAGGTGGCAAACGCATGAATCGCATCCTGGTTGTCGACCCGGGCACCGGTGGTGTAGTTAATCGTCTTGACGCTGTCTTTGTGGGTTTCAAACTTGAAATTGAAGTAGTTGGAGCCCGGCACAGCCACTGTAAAATCCAGTCGCGGGTCGCGGTTTTTGAACGGATCTTTCGGATTGTAAAGGGGTGATTTATCGATCGACAAGCCGTCTGTGCACTCGTAGGAATCGATCAGGATCTGACCCGGCACTTTATTAGATGCGCCCTGCGCATTTCGTGACAGGAAATTCTGGGGTGTACTGTGGATGACTGTACTTGTTTTCAAATACTGCAAGGCAAAGATAATTTCATTCGATGTCTGCCCTTTGTAGGAGAATAGCTCGCCATAGTTGGGATGCAGCTTGTGCACGTTCAGATCCATCACATCCTTGGCCGCTTTGGCCGCAACATCCCACTTTGCGTTGTACAAGGCTGTTCGGGCTTTGGTAGCCAGGGCGGCACCTTTGGTAGCCCGGCCAACATTTTTGGCATCATAACTTACCGGCAGATCCTTGGCCGCGTCATCCAGTTCGCTCAAAATAAACGTGACGCAGTCTTCCTTACTGCCTTTGGGTACCTGCGAGTCCGACAGTCCTACGGTTTTGGTAACCAGCGGCACACCTCCGAACAATTCGATCAGGTAATGGTACATGTAGGCGCGGACAAATCGGGTTTCTGCCCGGTAACGGGCTTGCAGCGTTGCATCCATTTTGCCATCCAGCTTACCCATATTGTCCAGAATGAAATTACAGCGGCCGATAATTTTATACGAGTTGTCCCAGACAGATTTCACAAATCCGTTGTTGCTATCGTGGCTACCTTTCCCGAGCTGTTGCAGGGTGCTGTTGTTCCGATCCCAGCCGAGATCAGTACAATCATCGAGCAGTAGTTGGGTAGGCATTGCATCGGTGGGATGAAAGTTCATGCCTTTGTAACAGCCGTTTACGGCCAGTTCGAGTTCGCTGGCATTGGCAAAATAAGACTGATCGGCCGGGCCTTCCAGCGGAAAACGTTCGAGGTAATCTTCGCAGGCTGTCGTGCTCAGCATCAGGCAAGCCAGCAAAAACCAGTAGTGTATCTTTTTCATTCGTTATGATGTCTTTGAAAGTAGCTATAAATCACGCAGATCTTAGAAGCTGGCATCGATCCCAAAACTGACCATTTTTACCTGCGGATAACTGCGTCCCGTACCGACCGGCGACTCAACGTCGTAGCCGTTCCAGAATTTATCCCAGGTCAGCAGGTTTTGGCCGTTGACGAAAACCCGTACGTTATTGATGCCGGCCCGCTGGGTCAGTGCTGTGGGGAGCGAATAACCGAGCTGAATGTTTTTCAGACGCAGATAGGCGGCATTTCGCAACCAGAAGCTGGAGATCTTTTCGTTGTTCGATTCGCTGAAAGCCAGGCGCGGAAACGTTGCGTTCGGATTTTCCGGCGTCCAGTGATCCTTGTGCTGTTCCTGCACAGTTCCACCGAGGAAAAACGGCATGATGCCCTGCTCGTTCAGCAGCCCGTCGGCCTGGCCAACTCCCTGGAGCACGATGTTCAGGCTAAAGCCTTTGTAATACCCATTCAGCGTAGTCCCATACGTAAACCGGGGAATCGTGCTTCCAAGTACTACGTTGTCGTCACCGTTGATAATGCCGTCGCCGTTCTGGTCTTTGTATTTAATGTCGCCGGGTTTGATCACCCCAAATTGCTGGGCATGGGCAGATACTTCGTCGGCCGTCTGGAAAAGGCCCTCCGCCTGCAAACCGTAAATGGAGCCGATCGGATACCCTTCCCGATTAACGGTCAAACCAGTCTGATTGACTCCCCGCAGATCGACTACTTTATTTTTTACGTCCGAAAGATTAAATCCGATATCGTAGCGAAAATCCCGGACAGCACCTTTGTACGTCAAACCCAGTTCCCAGCCCTTGTTTTCGACGATACCCGCATTTTGATACGGTGGGTTTAATCCAATAATCGTTGGTACATCCAGCCGGAGCAAAATGTCGCGCGTTTGCTTGTTGTAATAATCCGCCGTAATGGACAATCTTGAAAATAATGTTGCATCCAGACCGATATCTGACATCTCGGTAGTTTCCCAAGAAATATCGGAGTTGGCCAGCGTATTCAGCGCCACTACGTTGACGATCTGTTTGCCCAGCGAATAGGGGCCAAATTGCAGTGACGACATAAACGGATAATTACCGCCAGGAATATTCTGATTGCCCAATTGTCCCCACGACCCGCGCACTTTCAACTCATTGACAACCTTCAGCAGTGGCTGCATGAATGATTCCTGCGATATGCGCCATCCCGCCGATACTGATGGAAAAAATCCGTATCTATGTCCACTTGCGAACCGGGACGAACCGTCATAACGAGCATTGGCTTCCAGCAGGTACTTTTGCTTGTAATCATAGTTTACACGACCAAAAAGGGACTGGAGCGCCCATTCCGATGCGCCACCCGTCGTCCGCTGGATGTCGGAAGCCCCCGCATTGATTACCTGATAGTCAGGCAGTAAATACCCTTCCCGATAGGCCGAGTTGTTATCGTTTCGGAAATCCTCACGGGAAAAACCAACCAGAACTTTCAATCCGTTTTCGCCGTAGGTTTTATCGAACGTAAGGGTTCCTCGCAGGGTGGTGTACAACGATTGGTTGGTCGACTCTGTCAGGGAGCTTTTGGCTGGTGCCAGGAAACTCAGTGTACCATCTGGTTTGTATGCCTGGATAGCCTTGTTAAAGTTCTTATCGGTCGATAAAGCGAACTTCGGTGCGTAGGCCACCTCAGCCGTCAGCCCTTCGATGGGTTTATAAACCAGAGCGGCATTCACCAGCACATAAGGGCTATTATTTTTCTTCGTACCCCCATCCCGCGACATGGCAATTGGGTTATCGCCGTTCCAGCCGTCGCCCCAGGTGCCGTTGGAGTTGATACCGATCTGATTGGCTGGAATCCGGTTCATCCAGTGAAATACCTCTTCGGAACCCCGTCCCGGCTCAATTGTCGTAGCGGCCACAAGTTGCAGGTCGGCACGGGCGCTGAATTTCTGCGAAAACTGAATATCCGTATTATTGCGCAAGGTGAACCGCTTGAAACTGGAGTTTGCAATAATCCCTTTCTGATCCAGATATCCGACCGATGTCAGGAAACGAATCTTTTCGCTCCCACCATTCACGCTCAAAAAATGGCTCTGTTGTAAACCGGAGCCCGTAAGTACTTCCTTTTGCCAGTCGGTATCCGGATATAAATCACGATTGGTCGACCCTTCGGTCCGGTATTTCTGGATCAGGGCATCGGCATACAAAGGCGAACGACCCACATTGACATAGGCTTCATTGGTCATCACCATGTGGTGGATCGCATTCGCCATTTTGGGCAGATTGGTGGGTGTCTGCCAGCCGATGTAGTTATTGTAATTAACTGATATCCGGCTTCCTTTGGCCCGTTTTGTCGTTACCAGAATAACGCCATTGGCTGCCCGGGCGCCATAAATCGAACCCGAAGCCGCATCTTTAAGAATAGAGACCGACTCAATCAGGTTTGGGTCGATGCTATTTATTGAGCCTTCGATACCATCAATCAAAACCAGCGGGTCGGGACTACTCCCATTTTCGCCCCCGATGGTTCCAACGCCCCGAATCCGAATCGTTCCGCCATCGCCACCTGGCCTGCCTGACCGCTGAAACACGGTCACACCCGGCATTAACCCCTGCAGAGCGGCCGATGTCTGTCCAACGGGCCGGCGGGTTATCTCTTCACTGGAAATAGACGACACGGCCCCCGTCAGGTTTACTTTTTTCTGGGTTCCGTACCCCACAACGACCACCTCCGACAGTGCTTTGGTGTCGGTTGCGAGCTTTACACCGATGGTGGTACGCTTACCAACCAATACTTCCTGCGACAGGTAGCCGACAAAGCTGAACACCAGCACGGCATTCTCGTCTGGAACATTCACCTGATAAAAGCCCTTGCTGTCGGTGTTCGTACCACGCGTCGTACCTTTCAGGATTACGCTCACGCCCGGCAAAACAGCTCCCGTTTCGTCCGTTACAGTTCCGTTAACGCTCAGATCGGCCACATCTGTTTGTTGTGGCACGGGTTGCTGCGACACATGAATAACGGTTGGTTCGTCGGATTGAGCAGTCTGCTTACTGGATTCTGCCGGTTCTGCTTCCTCGTTTGAAACCGTTGATTTTTCGCGCCGGGCTTCGGTAATCACGTAGGTATCTTTCCGAATTTTCCGAACCCGTAAACCCGTATGCTTCAGGAGCTGGTGCAGGTTTTTCTCCAGCGATAGATTCAGATTCAAGGCATCTGCGGAGACGTTTTTGCCGACCATGATCTGGTCTTCAAAGACAATTTCGACCCGATAATGACGCTGCAAATCGAGTAAAACATTTTTGAGTTGCGTCTGAATGCTTCGGCCGGCGGACCGTTGCAAAACCTGCGCCGACGCGAGTGTCTGGCTAAAGACGTTTATAGGATAACCTGTCAATAAAACAGCCAGAAAACTTAAGTGGTAAACGGTTTTCTTCATGTGGTCTAATCGTATAAAGAGGCAGAATAATTAGTTGTCTTTCAGGAGAAGGGTATTTTCGGTGGAATCGACACGGAGCCGGGATGTCGCTGTCAGCAGTTCCAGAAGTTCATTACCGGTCCGGGCACGGAAATTCCCGGAGATGGTTCGGTGGGCAAGCGAGTCATCCGTAATTTCTACGTTAACCCCGAAGTGTTCGCCAATCAGATAGCAGACTTCCCACAAAGAGGTATTCCGGAAAAGGAACAGATGCTCCTGTTGTGCGGTCAGTGCCTTCACCGGGGCCAGTTTTCGTAGTTGAATCGTACCCTGCTGACTCAACATCACCATTTCACCGGGCTTCATCATTACCTGCTGTTCCTTCGTTGCTGTTTTGTAATCGACCCGGATTTTTCCACGGTCCAGCACGACGTTGGTCCTTTGCTTTCGGGCATACACTGTAAATTCCGTACCCAGCACTTCGACCTGAAACTGATCAGACGTTTTAACCACAAATCGCTGGTGATCTGGCTTGTGTGTTACCGAAAAACGACCTTCACCCGTTAGCTGTACCTGCCGGACATCATTCTGAAAACCAAAGCGGGGTACCCGAAGTGACGAATTGGGTTTCAGGTTAACATCGGTACCATCTTCGAGCCGGATGGTCTGCTCCTGACCGGCAGTTGTCTGATAGGTTTGGTACAGGAATCTGTTTCGCAATGGGCTTAAAGCAAGGCCAAGGACGATCAAAACCGTTGCTGCCACCAGAAAGGGTTTCCATCCCCACAATTGAACTGGTGAATGTCGCATCGACACCGGGTTTTCGACTGCTTCCGGCGCTTCGACCTGATCCAGGCGTTGCGTCAGTTTGTCAAATGCCGCTTCCTGATCGGGTAAAAACTGCAGCGAACGCATTTCCCATTCGAGCAGCCAGCCATGGAAGGTTTCGGCATTGTCTGGATTTTTCAGCCATTCCTCAACCAGTTGTCGTTCGAGCGGGTTGGCCTGTCCAGCCAGATAGGTGAACAGGTTATGTTTCGATAACGAATGATTCATATTCGTAGAATTTGAACGAGAGACTTCGAAAGCCGTATTCCCCCTTAGTTCACTAGAAAAAAAGATTGAGTAAACAAAGCAGCAGGGTCCATTCTTCCCGCAATGTCTGGCGTAAGTGTTTGAGGGCCTTGGAGATGTGAACTTCAACGGTTCGGGGCGAAATCTGCAATTCAGCAGCGATCTCGTCGTATTTTTTGTTCTCGAACCGGCTCATCAGAAAGACCCGGCGACATTGGACGGGCAACTGACTAATGGCCTCATTGACAGCCAAAAAGAGGTTATTGAAATGAACTTCCGAATCGGGCTGCGGCTGGTTGCTCGGCAAATGATTTTCAGTGGCCGACTCGATCGAATCTGTTTTGCCGAATTCTTTGCGCAGGTGCGTATAGGCCTCGTTTCGAACCGCCGTGAACAAGTAACTGATGTAAGACGAGTGTATTTTCCGATAAGCCTCCGATCGGTAGAACTGATAAAATACTTCACTTACCAGATCTTCCGCCAGTTGCCGGGAATACACAAACCGGACCGCATGGCTGCACAATGGCGTATAATACTGCCTGAACAGTAACTCAAATCCTTTGCGTGGCTCCTGTTCAAAAGCTTTTCGCAGAAAAAGTTCTGAATCATATACCGTCGACATCGGCTTTTCTCCGTTTACTGAGGGCGAAGACCAGGGGTCGGGCGAGGGGTTAGTAGACAATACGGTAAAGGTAGCCATTGACTCGGAATTGCTTAAACGAATCAAAGACTTAATTGCACAATTTTACCCTTACTGGTTTTCAAAAGAAAGTGATTTTTTTCTCAAAAAACGTCAAATAAACGAGTTGAGGGGGGTCAACTTCAATCTGTTTCTCTAATTTGACTAACCAATTTGACATAGTTAATAGCTCCTGCTTTGTTTTGAGCCAAGCGTGTTTTTTCGTACCAACAGCAGAAGCCTGAGTCATAGGGCTCAGGCTTCTGCTGTTGGTATATGTTGATCTCAAACGCTTTTATGAAGGAACTTACCATTTACAAACCAGCATCTGGCAAATCAGCGATCGTTGCCCTTGTTGCGCCAAAAATTTCACCCGTAGTGGCATTCTGTACAAAGCCGATGACCTCCCAGTCCTGCTGATTAAAATAGGCAGGAAGTTTAATTGTGCTCTGTCCTTTTTTTTGCTGGGTTAAGCTCATCTGATACAATCCGTGTACAATCTGAGCATGGGACAGCGTGCGCCCGCTATTTTCACCACTGCGTACTTTACTACTGGCCATTTTTTGCACAACAGCCAGCAGTAGCCGATCGGAAGTTGTCCCTCCGGTTACCTGATAATTTACGGTCAAGCTTTCACCATTCTGCTGGGCCTTGAGTGTAACACTAGCTAACGATTCGGTTGTTAATGACCTGTTTAAGGCTTTGCGAAGAGCCGTTTCGTCTGACCCAACATAGCCAGCTTTCCCGTTTATGATAACCTGTGGTGTATAAATCTGCGGTTCGTTGAGCCAATGGCTGTACGCTACCTGCCGCCGGGAATACTCGGAATTACTGAATCTGTCCTTCCAACCCAGGCGATCCCAATAGTCGACGTGATAAGCCAGTACATAAACAGGTTTGTCTTGAGCTTCTTTTTGAATAGTAGCCAGCAAATCATCCGCAGCCGGGCAGCTTGAACAACCTTCGGAAGTAAACAGCTCGATCAGGGCAAATCCTTTACCACCAACAGGCGGTTCAATTTTCGTTTTACCGTTAATAAAGTCATTTACTAGTAGAACCAACATCAAAAGGCTGGCAATGAATGTCAAAACGTTAATGGATTTCATGGTTTCAGTTTTATTTTTTTTACTCAGCAATAGTCTGGTCAAAGCCTCAAGCTCAGCACCAATCGGATGACTGGACTGGTATTGTGGGTGTAATTTGAACCTCGCCAATCAATAACCGTCAACGTCAAAAATTGCCTTGGCAAAGGCTTTGGGGGCTTCCTGGGGAACATTGTGGCCAATGTCTTTCAGGATTCGGTGCGAATACTTGCCGGTGAATTTCTTTTTATAAGATGCTCCGTCGGCGGCCGCTCCATCGAAATCACTGGCAATAGTAATCGTAGGCACCGAAATGACAGGACCGGCAGAAAGTCGGCTTTCCAGATCGTCATAGTTCGATTCGCCTTCAGCCATACTCAGACGCCAGCGGTAATTGTGGATCACAATGGCGACGTGATCCGGGTTGTCGAAAGAGGTTGCGGTGCGCTTGAAGGTGGCTTCATCGAAGTCCCATTTCGGGGAGGCATTTTTCCAGATGAGCTTGTTAAACTCATACCGATTTTCGCTGTAGCCGAGTTTGCCGCGCTCTGTAGTGAAATAATACTGATACCACCATCCATATTCGGCCTTGGGCGGCAATGGCAGCTGGTTCATTATCCGATTAACGATCAGATAACCACTCACGGAGACAAGCGCTTTGCAGCGTTCAGGCCATAGAGCCGCCATAATGTCAGCGGTTCGCGCGCCCCAATCGAATCCGGCGACGATTGTCTTTTCGATCCTGAGCGCATCCATCAACGCAATCATATCGACCGCAAAAATGGACTGCTGCCCATTCCGAAACGTTTCAGGTGACAGAAAACGCGTTGTACCAAAGCCGCGCAGATAGGGCATGATTACCCGGTACCCTTTTGATACCAGTAAAGGGGCTACATCGGCGAAGCTATGAATATCGTAGGGCCAACCATGCAGGAGTAGAACGACTGGCCCGGTAGCAGGTCCGACTTCGACGTAACCAATAGTCAGTACGCCCGCATTTATCTGCCTGATGGGGCCAAATTGTGCGTCTGATCTTTGCTGATTCGTCTTAGGCCCTATTGGTTTTACACCTTCAGATTGTGCATTCGCAGCACGAAACAAGCCGAACTGAGTGGCGGCAAGGGTCAAGACTGAAGTACATAAAAAGTGGCGACGGTCAACTTTGGCTTGATTTTCCATTTGACAATTGTTACTAAGTTTAATTCTGATCAAACTTATTCCTTTCGTCAAACCGGAAACAGCGTTTCAGGGGCTAACCGGGCATTTTGATCGGCCAGTTGGACAGTTTTACTGTCCAGTTGCCAGTGAGTGTTTTTGATAATCGAACTTTAGGGTCTGTTAGAGTCTCAATTGCTACATAACAATTATCGGTTTTCGAGCCAGCTTAAAAAAGTTGGTGCTTTTTCCTTATTGATCAGCAATTTATCGGGCGTCGGAATAACCAGTTTTACGTATAGTTTACGCATAAAATAATGTTCTACTTCTTTTACTGCGCTAAAATTGACGATATACTGTCTGTTCAATCGGAAGAACTGACTGGGTGATAATAGACTGCTGATCTGATCGAGCGACTGATTGACCGTGTACTCCTGTAGATCGAAGCACTTGATCGTAGACAGTTCGTTCCTGATATAAAAGAAAGCGATACTATCTGTCGCAATGGTGATGTATTTATTGTTTTTAAATACCAGGAAACTCTTTTTGCCGGTGGGCGGTGTCAATTGAGCCAACAGGTCATTTAGGCCAGTTATGGCACTCTGCTGGAAAAAAGAACGCAGTTCATCCACTTTCCTGAAGGCGTCGATGATATCATTTTTTGAAAATGGTTTTAGAACATAATCAACGCTATTGGCTTTAAAGGCTTCCAGCGAATATTCGTCAAATGCAGTACAAAAAATAATGGGGCACGAAATTTTAACTGTCTTAAAAATCTCGAAACATAATCCATCCGACAGTTGGATATCCATAAAGATGAGGTCAGGCTGCTTGTTTTCAGTCAGGTACTTCACCGAACTTTCAATACTCTGAAGCTTTGCAATTACTTTGGCCTCTGGTCTTACTTCTGTTATGATCGTTTCAAGGGATCGTGCCGCCTTTACTTCGTCTTCAATGATGATGATGTTCATGAATGATGGGGAGTTTTATTTTGAAGGTATTATCGTGTGTTATGACCTCTATCTGCCTGTCCAACAGGTGACTATACCTCTGTTTGATATTTTGAAGCCCAACGCCTAATGAAGACTCCTCACTTCTTTTTAGTTGAAGCTGGTTCTCAAGAACGAGTGCATCATTCTCGGTATACAGTTTAATCTGCAATGGCCGTTCCAGCGATACGATATTGTGTTTAATGCAATTTTCGATCAGTAACTGCAAAGTAAACGGAGGTATAAGCGTGTTTAGATAGTCTTTCTGAACGGTATTGGTAAATATAAAACCTTCCTCAAACCGTGCTTTCAACAGAAAGTTATAAGCCTCTACGATTTCCAGCTCTTCCGATAAATGGATCAGGTCTAATTTGCGGCTCTCCAGGGTAAATCGATAGAAATTCGCCAGTTTCAGAATAAAATCCACCGAGTTTTTATCCCCACTTTCAACCATAACCTTCAATGTATTCAGGCTATTGAAGAGAAAATGAGGGTTGATCTGCTGTTTGAGCAATTCGTACTGCGCTCCCAGGTTGTCGGCCGTTGTTCGTTCGAGTTCGATGTTCACCTGCTGATTCCTGTAGTTCTGATAGAGCAGATGCAGGAGCATGTAAAAAACCAGGTTAATAAGTATTCCCCTCACCTCAACCATCAGCATCACGGGTCCGAAATTGATATGAGCCAACAGGAGTTGCTGGAGGGAAGCTAATCCCAACATAACCACCATACCAACTAACAGGCTGCTTAATAGCCGATAGTAGGAAATGGTCCTGTTGCCGTATTGTGAGTAGTGTTTGGGTAGCGTGTATAGGTTATAATACCACACAAAAAGAGAAAACAGACTGGTAATGGCCGAGTTGACCGCTGCTTCCGCAGCGTTGAAATGTCGCTCAGCTATCTGAGGTACGGATGATAACAAACCCAGGAAAATCGAACTGACCCATATGATTCCAGGAGAGATTTTAAAGTTTGTATTTCTCATTGACTAATAAATTGGGAGTACAAAACCAGCCAGCACAAAGCTTATCTTCCTCGCTCATTTAAGCAAGAACGATTTATGTAGAATTCTGTGATCAAGCACAACCGTTGCGTTCACTATAAGCCAGCTCCGGCTAAAAAATAGCCTGCCGTGTTGTAACGGCAGGCCATCTAGTCAGGCTGATTTGGTTTACAGCAGATTGATAACAACGTTAATATTGCCTCGGGTAAGTTTCGAGTAGGGACAGGTTTGATGCGCCGTTTTCACCAATGTCTGAGCAACGTCACTGTCCAATCCGGGTAAGCTCACAGTAAGGCGAGCCTGAAGTAAGTAAGCTCCAGCCGTGTTAGCCAGGTCAACTTCCGCATCGATGGCGAGGTCAGCTGGGAGTTTAATCTTCATGTCGCGGGCCGCAATCCCCATCGCTCCTTCGAAACATGCCGACCAGCCAGCAGCGAATAGTTGCTCGGGATTGGTACCAATGCCCGGTGTTCCCGGCGATGAGAGCTTAACGTCCAGTCGTCCATCCGAGCTTCTGGATGCGCCATCCCGACCGCCGGTCGTATGAGTTTTACCGGTATAAAGTACTTTCCCAACTTCATTGATGTTGATTTCTTCGAAAATTTTGGTCGAATTCAGGATTAATACTTCGAGATCATTCGTTTCCATTGTCTTAAGATTCAAGTCTGATTGTTTCCTCAAAAGTATTCTTCCAGCACACGACGCTCAATCACGAAGTGTGGCAACCAGACAAAGTTGACCGTGAAGTAGACACTTCCAGGTTCGACTATTTTTAATAGCTGTAGTGAGATAGCATACCCTCTACCTCCTGCCCTACTCATGAACCCGTTAAAACCGGCATTTGACTACATGGGATATTTCACAACAAGAAAGAGTGGTCAGCTCGCACTGCGCGACGTGACCACCCCTGCTTACTTGGCGACAATTGATTAGGCTATGCCAATTGAACCTAGCAAAACTGCCGCCTGATCACACTGATTCCGCCGGAACGATCATGCCTGAATGCCGGGTTACAGCATAGAGCCAGATTTTAACTGACGGTCTCTTCTGTCTGTAGCTTTTTTAATAATACGTCCAGCTCCCTTTTTTTGACCGCATAGATCCGATGCTCCCAGCCGCTGGCGAAATAGACCAGGACAAAAAAGATCAGGAGGACAACTAAAAGCCACCCTGATTTTCCGCCCTCCCAGACACTGAGCAGGCTAAGAGCACCAATGGGAACAATATTCCAACGCAGCAGCCGTGACAGACGAACCTGGTAAGTAGCCATTGCGATCGCTTCATTCAACTCGCCCAGCATCGAACGATCAAACGTCGTTTCACTTTTAAGCCGACGAATCCGACTGACAACAACAAATAACGCAGTCACAAGCATCCAGCCAGCCATTACATACATAAATAAATTCTCAGGACGCTTAAAGAAATTAACTCCAAGCACAAAACTCCCGGCACCCAGATTCACCCAAATTGTGAGCAACTCACTAAAATTAGTGATATGATGAGCCTGGCTCTTTTTTGCCAGAATGCGTTTATGCAATCCGTGTTCATTGATCACCCAGAGAGGTTCCTTTGTCTGGGAATCCCAGATTTTTTGCAATTCATCAAATTCCATGATAATCCTGTTGTTTAGATTTACTGATAAGCAGTTTCTTGATGCGATTAATTTTCACCCCGACATTTGATTCCGTGATTCCCAGTATTGTCGCCATCTCTTTGTAGCTGAACCCATCCAGAATCAATAGAGAAAGCGAACGATCTATCTCATCGAGTTTGTAAATTTCTTCATAGAGCCAGGTCAGGCGTTCATCAATCTGAATGGCAGTCTCCTGTAAAATAGGCGGAAGCTGGTCAAGCGTTTCGGTGCTTTGGGTATGTTTCCGTTCTTTATTGGCCCATTTAATGGCCGTATTTAGCGCAATACGGTAAATCCAGGTGGTGGTTGACGACTGCTGACGGAAGGCAGGAATGGAATGCCATACCTGAATAATGATCTCCTGGAAAAGATCATCCTGGTCCATGGCTGTAACGGCATAAGCCCGCACTACTTTAAACAGCAATGCTTTATGTTGGCCAAGCCACTGGGTAAAGGTTTGATTCTGTTCTAGTTCACTCATGACACCCGGTATTTACTATATTAGTACTAGTCAGGGAGTGAATTCTTACAATTCTATAAAAAATAGCGATGTTTTTTTTCGGTTTCTCCCTTCTATATCCAGCGTCATCGTTCGTTAGAGATAATTTGCCAAAGTCGGGTAATACTAGAATCGGTCTGGGTTCGCGATAAGTTGACATAAGAAAGGCCGTCAAGTTAGAATTAGGGTATAGAATCTCCCGAATCCCAACTTGACGGCCTTTCGCCAGCTAGCTGTCTGATCTTAGTTCTCAGTGATTATTTCGTCACATCCTTAGTGCCATTCCAGGTCTGATGATCGATGCTCAAAATCACCCCTTTCTTTTCCAGTGCCGTTTTTAAGGCATTGTAAGCCAAATCCTGCACGTTTTTTTTCTGTTTTATGGCCATCGCAGCCGCAATACCCGCACTATTGCCCAGTTGCATCCAGGTCGATTCGACCCGTAACGAACAAAAACCAACATGAGAAGACGAAGCACATACGGGTACGAGCAGGTTGGTACACTCCGTAGCTTTTGGCGTAATAATTCGGTATGACAGTTCATAGGGCTGGGTAATCGGCTCCCATATTCGGCCTTCATTCACAAACTGCGTCTTCGAAACGGCAACCCGCTGAACATGGTGGCTATCTATCCAGTGTGAACCCAAACAAATGGCATCGGGCTTTGTACGTTCCTGTAAAATGTCTTTCTGGGTTTGCACATAAGCGCCAATCATCCGGCGGGCTTCCCGTACGTAGAGGTAATATGGAAAATTTTCATTGTCTGTAAATTCATCGGCGCTCAAGCCATAACCCGACGTTTCTGTTCGCAAGGTCTCCGGAACGGATGGGTCATTGGCCAGATAATACATCAGCCCGAGGGTCCAGGCTTTATGGTCCTGATAAATAGCATCACGTCGGGTGTAGTCGGCTTCCGGATAATCGACATTCCCCCCGAAATGGCCCAGGGAGATAACCGCTTTCTGCTTATTATTCGTCTCAAATTTACCCTTGGGATATGTCCAGGAATATAGATCGATTATATCCTTTAAGGTCGTTTCCGGGTGGTTTTTAAGCAATCGGGTCAACAAAAGATAACGTTCCGGTTTATACAATGCTGGTTTGGGAAAAGGCCGCCGATCCGATTTGGTGGACATCATCAATCGAAAATTGTAATTCATTACCCGATCGCTGGCCTGGCCCTCTGTCAATGTATTCCGTTCCACAAAACCCGGCAATAACCTGCCCGAATCGTCATAAGGAGCAGCCTCAATAGGCGTATCGATAAAGCGTACTCCAGCCAACGATTCCCCATATTGTTCACGACTCTCCCGGCCATGCGTATGAGATACCCCCGCACGAGCCATCAGATCACCTTCATAGGTCGCATCGATGAAGACTTTCCCCGCTACGTTTCTTCCATTCGTCAAACTTACGGACTGAATAACTGTGGCCTTTTTTTGAACGGATTTAACAAACGCTTCGTACACAACGGTCACGTTCGCTTCCTTCAATAAATCGGTAAAGGTTTTTTCGGCTACATGCGACTCAAAGTAAAACGTAGGGCCGCTTTTACCGTAATGCTTGCCCAATCGTTCATAAAACTCCAGGGGCAGGCCTGAATAGGTCTCCTCAATCATGTGTTCTGATTCGGCCGTACCGATGCCGCTGGTGTTGAGTCCACCCACATGTTTGGTGGGCTCAATAAGCAGAACACGGACACCTTCGCGAGCAGCCGCTACGGCCGAAATAATGCCACCAGGCGTTCCTCCGTAAACGACTACGTCGTAGGTTTCTGTTTGAGCTGGCTTTTTAAGCTGGAACGAACAGCAACAGACTAGTAGTAGGCAAAATAAGGAAATCGATTTCATCGTAAAATTTGAGATTAATGTAGCGCTCCCGCTACTGGCTGAAAGGAGACTTGACAGAATATGATAGCTGACCCAAACAGTGCGGCTTAGTAACCGGGATTTTGCCTGAGCGCCGGGTTCACGTCGATTTCAAAAATGGGAATAGGAAACAGCAAATTCTTTTCTGTAGCATTGGTAAAGCCTTCTTTTTGAGCGGCTTCCAGAAATTTACCGGTGCGCAGCAAATCCCAGCGACGATGCCCTTCCCCTGCCAGCTCCCAGCTCCTTTCCTGAAGCACTGCTTCCCGAAATTGCGCCTGAGTCAATCCCTTCAGGTCTTGCAGGTCCGATGCCGTGTTACCCTTTCTGGCTCGCGCCCGCACCAGATTGATCGCCGAATAGGCTTCTGAACCGGGGCCATTTAGTTCATTGAAGGCCTCGGCATAGATCAGCAGCACGTCGGCATACCGGGTAACCAGAAAATTGTTACGGGCCTGTTGTGAACCGCATGCCAGTGGGTCCCAGTATTTATCCAGATGAGGGCCGGTGCGGGAGGCCACCACTGTTCCATTGGCCAGTTTTTTTTCCAGAATGACCGTTACATCTTTCCGGTAGTCGCCCTTTAAAAACGAGTTGGCGAAATAGTTACTGACCTGGTAAGATCCGCCAGTCAGGTTGATTGGATAGCTAAAATAAATGGCAAAATTTTCGGCCATCGGACTCCCGTATTTTGGAAGCACACAACTGTATTGAATGGAAAATATATGTTCAGGACCGTTTTCCTTTTCTGGCGTAAACAGATCCCGATAATCGGCTACCAGACTATAAGTCTTTGAATCAATAACTTCTTTCGCTTTAGCGGCCGCATTGGCCCAGTCTTTCCGGGTCAGATAAACGGTCGCCAGAATGGACTTGGCCGCTCCGACCGTTGCCCGACCGATTTCACCCACAACGGTGTAGGTGGCTGGAAGCACCTTCTCAGCATCTAGTAAATCCTGGGTAATCTGCTGATAAACTTTGTCGACGGGGTCGCGGGAAACCCGGACGTTGACCACATCGGTCGAGGTTTTCACCACCAGCGGTACATCCCCGAAAGCACGAACTAAATTGAAATAAAACAGCGCGCGCAGAAATTTCGCTTCACCCACAACCTGATCACGAAGTTTCGTATCCATCGCAATCCGGGGCACGTTTTCAACAACTCGATTAGCACGGTCAATGGCAACATATGAATTCGTATAGAAGTCATCGAACTGGGTGTTTGCCGAGGTGTATTTGTGCTGGTCGATTTCGCTGATCGAGGCACTGCCATCGGGCCGAAGGGTCAACTCTTCTCCGCTCAAATCGCCCAGACTGATCATTGGCATGCTGTAAATGGCTTTTGCCCTGTCATAAACCGAATTGATTGCGGTGACGGCATCAGCCGCGTTATTGAACGAGTTCGATTCGCTCAAAAAACTGATGGGTTCTTCTTCCAGATTTTTCTCGCAACCGCTGCCCATCAACAGAAGGCACAGCATGGATACTACGAATTTGAATGGTTTCATTGCCGTATAGATCGGTTAAGTTTTTCCAGAGAGAATAAGTAATTAGAATGTGATCGTGCCGCCAATCGTGAAGGTTCGGGCCGGTGGGTATGCGAAGTTGTCGATGCCGTAGGTGGTATTGCTCGTGAAGTTTGAATTGACTTCCGGATCATAGCCAGAATACTTACTGACAGTCAGGAGGTTCTGCCCACTTACATAAACTCGTGCTGCGCGAATGGCTTTGGTTTTCAACGGGAGTCGATACCCCAGTGAGATGTTTTTGAGTCGTAAAAATGACCCATCTTCGATCAGATACGAGCTATTGAAAATACTCCACTGGCGGGCAGATGGTCGATTGTTGGACGGTTTTTCGGTTTGCCAGTGGTCATTGATAAAGCTTTTCAGTGGCGTAGCGCCGGGGTCCGTTTCGGTAATATTTCGGGTCTGATTGTACAGCTGATTGCCCTGTACACCCTGGAGAAAAATAGCCAGATCCAGTCCTTTGTACGAAAAGGTGTTTGTCAGGCCAAAGATGAATTTTGGCAAGCCATTTCCAATCACCGCCCGGTCTGTCGCGTTATTGAAAACCCCATCGCCATTTACATCTTTGTAGCGGGGTGCCCCTCCTACGTCGCCAGTCTGCGCCAGGCCACCGGCCGCTTTCACCGCTTCATTTGACTGCCATACACCATCGAAAACCCGACCATAGAACGACCCAACCGCTTCCCCAACCTTAACAATCGTTTGCATGCTTGTACCGCCATCGGTCACCAGATACTGATCTGCATCGGCCAGTCGGAGCACTTTATTCCGATTCGTAGAAATATTTCCGTTGGTCGTCCACTTGAATTTCCCGTCTATATTCACCGAAGTAATGCCCAGTTCAAATCCTTTATTTTCGAGACTGCCAATATTTCGGGTGACGGTTGTAAAGCCAGTGGTGGCAGGCAGGTCGATGGCTAGTAATAGATCGGAGGTCGTTTTCTGATAATAATCAGCCGTTAGCTGAATTCGGTTGTTGAGCAGCCCCAAATCGAATCCGACATCAAACTGGGCCGTTTTTTCCCAACGCAGATCGGGGTTGCCGATTCGGCCAGCCTGCGTTGTCAGCACTTCCGTATCGCCAAAAACAGTACGGGATGTGACGTAAGCCGACAGGGAATTGTAGAGACCAATACCATCATTTCCGGTAATCCCATAGCTCAGGCGAAACTTCAAATCACTAAGTGCCTGCACATTTTTCAGGAAGGGCTCATCGGATACCCGCCAGGCAAAGGCACCGGAAGGGAAGAAACCATATTTATTGTTAAGCCCAAACCGGGAAGATCCATCTACCCGACCTGTGAGCGTGAACAGATACCGATCCTTAAACCGGTAATTGACCCGACCTAAATAGGAGTTCAGGCCCCATTTCTGAACTGAATTGGTGGGGGCAATCAGCACCGATGCCTGAGCCAGACTGTTCGCGCCCAGCGTATAATTGGCAAAATTCTGAGCTTCCTGATAGGTTCGTTCCTCCCGATTGGATTGGAATGTGATCCCCGCCAGTACATCGAAGGCATGGCTGGCATTCAGTGTGCGCGCATAGGTGAGTGTGTTTTCGTTCAACAGATTCACGTTGCTCGATGTCCCGTTCGAGCCGTATCCGTTTACTGTATTGGCAACCAGGGTCTGTGGGGTAAAAAAGACATTTCGTCGGGTATTGAGCAAGTCAACACCTACACTAACGCGCGCGGTTAACCCGGTCAGCACTTTATAGTCTCCGAAAAGACTACCCAGTACCCGATCGCTATACAAAATATTAGTGGACGTTCGTAACAAAGCCACTGGATTGGCGATACTGGCCATACCCGAGCCTGGTCCCACGTTCAGCAATTGCCAATTGCCGCTGGCATCATATACGGGGCTGGCCGGAGAAATGGTCCGGGCCGATCCAACAGGACTTCCCCCGTATCCACTCTCATTGACCCCATTATTAACACTCCGGCTTACGGTGAGTGTCGTCCCAATTTTTAGCCGGTCATTTACGTTCGCGTCCAGATTGATCCGACCCGTATACCGTTTGTAGTTATTGGCAATAATAATCCCATCCTGATTGAAATAGTTGGTGCTCACTAAATAGCGCAGTTTATCAGTGCCTCCTGAAAAGGAAAGCTGGTAATTCTGCATGGGAGCTGCCCGGTAAATTTCCTTCTGCCAATTCGTACCGACGCCGTATTCTGCTGGTTTTTTGGGGTAAGCAGGCGTATAACCGTAGCGTTCAGCAAAGCCGAGGTTTCGTAGCTGCTCATTTTTAAGCGCCGTTTGTTCTTCGGCAGTTGCCAAATCCAGCATTTTAATGATGTTCGATACGCCATAATAGGCTTCAAAATCAACGCTCGACTGACCTTCCTTACCCCGTCGGGTTGTAACCAGCACCACACCGTTAGCCCCGCGAGAGCCATAAATAGCCGTTGCCGACGCATCTTTCAGTACTTCGATACTCTCAATATCACTTGGATTGATGGTTGCCAGAACGTTTGGAAAACCCACGGAACCTCCGGCTCCCTGCGCCGTTGTGGGATTGGTTACCGGAAAACCATCGATGACATACAGGGGATCGTTGGAGGCAGAAATCGAGTTGCCGCCCCTGATTCGGATGGTGACCCCACCTCCCGGCGCATTCGAGGAGTTAGTCACCTGCACACCTGATACCCGTCCCTGCAAAGCCTGATTAAAGGAAGTAACCGGCTGTGCCTTCAATTCGGTTGACCCGATTGAAGCCACCGAACCGGTTAAATCCCGTTTTTTGACCGCACCATACCCAATGACCACGACCTCATTGAGTGATTTGTTATCGGCTTTAAGGGCAATATTGATCGTTGCCTGATTGCCAACGGTTACCTCCTGCGGCTCATAGCCAACATAAGAAAAGATCAGTACCGATCTTCCATCCTGCACCAAAAGGCGAAACTTTCCGTCCCCATCCGAGGTAGTGCCCCGGTTTGTCCCTTTCACCACAATACTTACTCCCGGTAGCGCCTGCCCCATTTCGTCGGAGATGGTTCCAGAAACGGTCTGATCAGCGGGAACGATGGCCTCAGCCTGAAATGAGGGTTGAGTTTCATCGGGCACCGCCACTGGACTCAACACGATCTGTCGACCCACGACTTCGTACCGTAACCGAAGCGGTTTGACGACTTTATCCAGAACCTCGCCCAGCGATTCGTTGGTGGCTACGACCGTGATTTTGAGGTCAAAAGGTATTTCGCGCGGCCGAAACGCAAACCGTATATTCGTTTGGCTTTCAATTTCTTTCAGCACTTTACGGAGACCCTGATTTTCGAGCCGGAAAGTCACCCGCTTATTGAGTAATTCCTGGGCGGTGGCATCGTTTGCCAGTGAAGCCCCCGCAAAAATCACCACTAAAAGCGCTTGTAACAGCGAGAGTTTCATGAGGTGAAAGAGGGTTTGGACGGGTACTGGTTTTTTCATTAGTTTTACCTGTTTTTGAAAGTTTTAGGACAAAAACGCCCCCTGCATCTTTTCATGAGATGCCTGCGAACCAAACGCGTGAAGGGGATTTCCGACATCCGTGGTGTTACGAGCACTACGGATGTTCTTTTTTCTGGAGATGCTATCTGGTGCTTATGACTGGATATTTGTTTAGGTGATTAATTCAGTTTCTGGCAACCTTTACTATAAATGACTACCTGGGCGTCGATGAGCTTGTAATCCGCATCCAGTACCTTACAGATGACATCTAATTTCTGAAAGAGATCTTCATCCGTAAGACTTAGTGTTAGCGTGCAATACCGCATCACTTCTTCGTCATAAATGACATCGACCCCGTAAGCCCGCTCAATGGCTTTAAATACCTGGGCTGCTGATGCATCGTCAAATGCAAACGCCAGCACCTCTTTTTGGGGAATAAGTAAGCGAGGACTTTCGACTAATGTTTTATTAAGCGTAGACGCATCGCGTTGAAAGACAGCTTCCTGATTGGGGGTCAGAACCATGCCTTTCGATTCCGGATCATGGACCCGGCCCGGCTGATTTGGGTAGACCGAAACCCGACCCGTTCGCACGGTTACCGTCACCGTCGGTGCATCGACCAGCGCTTTAATCCGAAAACTCGTACCCAAAACTTTGGTAACCAGACCATTGGCATAAACGACAAAGGGTTTTTTCGGATTCTTTTTAACGTCAAAAAATGCTTCTCCGGTCAGATATACCTCACGCTGGGCACCTGCCAGCTCAGTTCTGTAACGCAATCGACCCCCTTTATTCAGATCAACCCGGCTTCCATCGGCCAGTTGAACCTGCATGATCTGATTCGCTTCATTTACGGTTTCGACCCATTCGTCGGCTGTCCGGGCGACTCCCGGTGCAGCGTCTGTTTCTTTTTTGGTCAATTGTCGGACCAGTAAACCAATACCCAGGATCAGCCCAATCGAGGCCGCAATTTTCCAGCCACGCTGCCAGTTCAGCCAACGCGTCATCGGGATTGTGCGTGACTCTTCCAGCGTGTTTTCAATCCGGTTCCAGATGGTATCGACTGTTTCGCTCAATACTGGTGTCTGCTGAATATGCTGCAAACCAGTGACTAACCGCCGGGCTTCCTCGATCTGGTAATATCGCTCCGGATATTCCCGCAGAAATTCTTTCCAGAACGCTTCTGTCTCTGGCGTGGGCGCGTTGATCCACTCCTTAAAGTAGTCGTCGGCCGCCAGATCCTCCGCATTAAATTGATAATAATTCATGGTTGTAGCGCTTTTCAATAGTCCGCTGATTTTTAAGATTCTTATGGTTTACATGATTTTTCCAACAACAAACCATATATAATCATCAATAATTAAAATTTTAGGTGTATGATTTCACAAAAAACAAAGGGAATCATACCTCATCTTAATCACCTTAACAATCAGCGTTCTATGATCTTTAAACTAATCGTGCTAATTCGAACCACAGCAGCGATAACGAAAAAATTCGGACGACTTCGCGGAGTGTTTTCAGGGCTGAGTAAATAAATTTGCAGGCAGACTGGTAATTGACCCCCATGATCTGAGCAATCTCTTCGTTGCTGAAATGCTGGTAGAACCGCAAATTCAGCGCTTCCTGCTGACGAGGTGTCAGCAAAGCGTAACTTTTGCGGAGCTGTCGGAAAAGTTGTTCGATTTCCTCACGCTCGATGAGGTTGTTTTCAATGACAAAGTCATCAGCGGGAATGGGTGCCGAGTCAATATCAGACGCCTGAAAGAATAAATCACGATTGCGAACTTTATTGATTTTATTCCGTAACGACCGGAACAGGTAGAATTTGATCGAATCGGTATCGCTCAGATTAGCCCGGCTCTGCCAGAGTTCAATAAACAGATCATGAATACTATCCTCGATCAGGGGTACATCGTTCGTAACCTTATGGCCGTAATTCAGCAGATCAGGGGCGTAGAGCCGGTAAATCTGTTGAAAGGCTGCACCATCCCCCTGACGAAAGGCATACCATAGGTCGCTGGGAGAAGGCTGTATCGGCACCGTATTTTTATGAGTTAGTGATGGATCAATCAGAGCAATGGCTGGAGCTATCGACCCAACCAGGGGCTCTATATATACTAATGCCAAGTTTATTCGCTTTTAATCCTATTTTTCGATTATTTTTTTTCAGATTATTTAATTCTCATGATAAATCATTCCAAAAACGCTCAGATAATGTTCAGGACGCGACAAAATCAGTAAATCCGGTTAGCTGGGTATAGGCTGGGCGATTCAAAGCCTTTGTGATGAAAATGGGCGTAATCTTACTGTTACTATCACCCGACACAGTTGGGCATTTTTTTGCAACTCCCGACTGGAATTTAAGCGATAATTAATTAGCTGTACGTCTCACCGCCCTACATTTGACGCACTGAGCCCAGTTTACCTGGGCTTTGCACTTTTTACTGGTTTACTAAGTACACGCTTTATTCCCGATCGCATTACTCTACTTTTTAGTAGTTAATACGATTCCGGAGAAAAGCCCTAAAACAACTTTTTCGCTCAAACTTAACGTAATCAATGATTTCTACCTTCACGAAGTACATTTGGGTTGCATTAATTGGCACTATATTAGTTTGCTCCTGTAGTCGTCCGGTTGCTTATTTTCAGAAGAGCCCAAGTAAAAGCTATGCCTCTGCTCCTTCCGGCACCATATCAGTAGAGACGCCTACCGAATCTATTTCGGTACAAAAAGAGCCACTCGTGCAGGCAAATTCAGTTATTACCCAGCTTGACACCTACGTCCGTAACGATAACAAACTGGCCGCAAACAAAAATTTGAGTAGGCACATGGCCCGGATTAAGACATTGCTGGCTTCTACTTCAGGCGTGCCTGACATGAAGACCACACATGCTCCTGGTTCGAAAAATGGGCTTGAACGGCTGATACAAAAGAAACTAAACAAGCGAATCGGCAAGCAACTGGCTGCGACTCATCCCGACAAGGCACTTGTCAATGGTGGAAAGCTGATTGGTGGTATTGTTCTCTTGGTTGCAGGCTTACTTTTGTTAATCCTGGGAAGTGGTACGGTTGCTTTTATTGGCCTTATTTTGAGTCTGGTGGGCGCGTTGGGCGTAATTGTGGGGCTATTTGGGATCGATTCCTAGCGTATATCTGAACCCGGCAAAGGCATCAATTGATTCTCAAGAAATTTTATAGTGTATTTTGTAATTGGCTACTAAGGCCACATCGTCAGCTGTGGCTTAATCGCTTCTGAAAAATCAATTGATGCCTGCACTGAATTCCATTCTCCCAAATGGGATCGGGATACAGGCGTACAAAATAATCTCGATCAATGTCGATCAGGTCGAATCCCTGTTGCTGGTAAAGAGCAATCTGACCGATACTTGAATTTCCCGTTGCAATCAGTAACCGCTGCACACTACTCTGCCGGGCTGCAACGATTATTGCCTGTAACATCGCCTTTCCGAATCCCTGATTCTGATAGTTGGCTGCAACGGCCAGGTTAAGTACTTCCCCTGCGCCTGATTCGTATATTTGCCAAACGCCAATACCTATGATCCTTCCTTCCACCTCTAGCAAATAGATTCGGCTGTCGGGTAAATAGGTATCAATTTGCTCAGGGTTGGGGTCCGCCAGGAGCAACAGATCATACGGAACGGGTTCGTCGTCATGACGCTCCCGGATCAGGTAATTCGAATAATGGCGTTGCATCTCCTCTGGCCTACTTGCTGTCATAGCAATAAATTTTCCTTTTTACTTTGCTGTAAAACAACCTGCATTAGCTTCCTCCGCGGTTTAGAAACCGCCTGATCCCTATCCATTGACAAATTCTCCGCTTATTTCTGCCTGTGTCAGGTCAAAACCGACAGTTGACGATTAGGGAG
Source organism: Spirosoma aureum (assembly GCF_011604685.1). NCBI lineage: Bacteria > Pseudomonadati > Bacteroidota > Cytophagia > Cytophagales > Cytophagaceae > Spirosoma > Spirosoma aureum. The sequence goes on from NZ_CP050063.1 coordinate 5,301,381, forward strand.
TGAATTCAAGGCCGATTAGTGCCCAAACTTACATCCTTTTGCCTAAGACCGCAGGGGGTGAATCCGGCAATTTTATAGTCATCTTGCGACAAATCAGGCATTTTTAATGGAAGCTTATTCACTCTCCATCAAAAGTAGTGGTGCTCTTTCTTAACATGATTATCCAGATACGCCAAAAGTTTACCAGTTTACGACACTACTGCTTACACCCAATTTTCTATTCAGGTGTCGACTTTAATGCAAATCAGTTACTACATCGTTGAAAGCCAGGTCGGGAATCGACTGCAAAGCTATGCGTACTCAAATTTCCGGGATAGAACAAAACCGACATGTTTTGATTAAATCAAGGGCAGATTTGCATTCGATTCTTCTGACTAACTGGCTCCTGTGAACCGGGATACAGCAACAATTATAAGCCCCAGTACGTACACATCAGCCTGTGGGCTGGCATACTTACTGGGGCTTATATGCAATGGTTCATGGATTTTAGACCAGAACTGTCAGGAACGACGGCCTTTAACGATGGCTTCAATTAAGCCCCGCATATAACCGATGGCGAATAAAGCACCAATGTTACTGTAGCCGGGATGTTCATTGCTGTCTCCGGCCATGGTTGGCACATGATCGGGACGCATAGGTCCACGAAATCCGATCTCAAAATAGGTCTTCATGGCTTCGTACATATCAGTTTTACCATCATCGTGGAAGGTTTCCTCGAAATGATTCCGATCCCCGCGAACGTCGCGAAAATGGACAAAATGAATTTTGTTACGCTTGCCAAAGTACTTAATCACGGCCGGAATGTCTTCGCCCATTGTCGCAAACGTACCCTGGCACAGTGTAATGCCATTGCTGGGACTTGGCACAATCTCGATCATTCGTTTGAAGGCATCTGCCGACGTCATAATCCGGGGTATGCCCCGAATTGCATCTACCGGTGGATCGTCGGGGTGCAGTGCCAGCTTAACACCATGCTTTTCGGCTTCAGGCACAACGGCTTTCAGAAAATAGGTCAGATTCTTCCACATGGTCTCTTTCGTAAATTCACCAAAGGAAGTCAGTGTATTGTCTTTTATGCCATCGATATCGAATGCACTGACCAGCGCCCCACCCCGGCTGGGACGATCCATGCTGGTTCGGGCCCAACTGATAACCGGCATCCAGTTATAACAGATCGTGTCGATTCCGGCTTTGGCCAGATTGCCGATGAAGCTGATAAAGTTTTCAATTTCCTGATCTCGACCATCCAGACCCAGTTTTGTTTTTTCGTTGAGGGCAGGTGGGCCTTCGACCACCCGAAACGTCAATCCTTCTTTAGCCCAGGCCTCTTTAACGGCCATAATGGCTTTGTAATCCCAGGGATTGACATCCGTTACACCCAGTGTTCGGGCATTGATACCCCCTACCGCATTCATCACCTGAAGCTGCTTCGACAGCTCTATCCGGCGCTTATCCATGCCATAGAAGTGAGCCAGGCAGAACTGAATTCCCCCGTCTTTACTGTAGGATTCACGGGCGATATCCAACTGGGCGGGCACTTCGGCAGATTGCCCGGTTACTGACAGGGCGGCAAACGATGCGCTCTGCTTGATGAAACGACGACGCGTGTTTTTCACTGTTTTATTCGACAGGTCCTGCTGAATTCGAACGTCAATATATCGACTTATTTGTCCCACCCGATACGGGTCATCAATAAATCGGTGCTCGGGCTAAGCATGACCGTATGCATGCCTGCGGTGAATACAGCTTTCGAACAGTCTTTTTTTCGGTTCAACCCGTTGAAATGCCAGTTCAGCTATTCAGGTGCTGGATACTGCCAGGCAAAGACTCAACTTTGAAGCCGTAAACAACCAAAGACAATTTAACATGAAGAACCTTCTCTCGCTTTTTGCATTTACCTTAGTATCGCTAAGTTTGTCGGCTCAACCAAAACCCGCTGTGCGTAAGCCTGTTAACCCCGCCGTTCGTACGACAGCGACGCAGTCAAATTCAGCCAAGACAACCACAACGCCCCAGAATAAGCCCGTTGCGGCAACGAAACCCACTCCTCAGCCAGCCACCGCCTATCAGGAACAGGCTACGGCTGCTCCGACACCTACACCGGCTAAATCTCAGACGTTGGCAACCAGCCGTCCGGCCCTTCAACCGACGATACCTGCCAGGGAAAGTCATTTCCAGATTGGCTTCCGGCTCGGCGGCAACTCGTCTACAATCGGTGGTGTCGACGTTTCCGAGTTAGGCCCAGGTGTTAAATTAGAACGGGTAACTGGCTTTCATGGCGGAGTCGTTTTCAACATTGGTGGTCCAACGTTCTCGGTTCAACCCGAAATTCTGTATACACAATACGGTGTTCGCATGGCGTTTAACGCCGACTACCTACAGATCAAATACAATCTGGTGGAAGTGCCCGTTCTCCTGAAAGCTACATTTGGTACGTCCAACGCCCAATTCTTTGTGAATGCCGGGCCTGTTGCTACCTACACGCTGAGTGGAACGATTTCGGTTCGGGAAGGGGGTCAATCTGATTCGCAGACCATGGATATGACCAACGAAGGACGGTTTTCCTATGGCGCGTCGGGTGGAGCCGGTGTATCGCTGAAGGCCGGACCGGGTAAGTTTTTGCTGGAAGGCAGATACTCGTATTTATTCTCGAATAGCAGTGATGAGACGAAATTAACGCCCCAGAACGCTATGTTGTCGGTGGGCTACCTGATCCCCATTGGGGGGCGCTAAGCATCAGAATTAGTTGCTCGAATGCATTTTGGTGTCTGATCAAATCACATAAAATTCCTAAACCAGCGAATAGCCTGTCATGGAGTAGGCTATTTGCTGGTTTAGGAATTTTGTCGGGCCTTCCGTCGAGGTCGCACTACCTGGCTTTTTTGCCCGGCTTAGGAAATACCTGATGCGTATGAGCCCACTGCTGCCACAAGCTTTCCAGTTGGCGTACTTTGTCGGGGTATCGGGCCGTCACATCCTGAGTTTCGGATTTGTCGGTGGCGAGATTGAACAGGTGCCAGCTAGAGTCACGGCTTGCCGAAACGAGCTTCCAGTCACCCGACCGGGCATAGCGGGCGCCAAAATGCTCGTTAAATAGCGTTTCGTGGCCAGCAGACGCCTTGCCTCGTAAAGAAGGAACCAGACTAACTCCGGTTGTTGGTGTGATCGGATGACCGTTTAAGGTCGACGGGTATTTTGCACCGGTCAGTTCGACGAAAGTAGGCATAAAGTCCATCACGTGGCCCACTTGTGGGCTGTAGCTACCTTTTTTGGCCGTAATGCCTTTTGGCCAAAAGGCTACCAATGGCGTATGAACGCCACCTTCATACGACTCAGACTTCCAGTATCGGTAGGGCGTATTAGCCACATTTGCCCAACGCTGGCCAATCGAAGCGTAGGAGGTTTCGGAACCGGGCATTACCTTCTTTTTCAGGTCATAGACAATCGGGCGACCATCTCTGGTTTTGCTGGGCCGGTCGAATCCGGGACCGTAGGCGGTGCAGTTTTCAGGACTCGCTCCATTGTCTGATAAGAAAAGAATCAGCGTATTATCCAGCTGACCCGTTTCACGAAGGGCTTTAAGCATGCGCCCAATTCCCTGATCCATCCGGTCGATCATGGCCGCATGAACGGCCATTGCACGAGCATCCCATTCTTTATCCGGGTTATTTTCCCAGGTCAGTTCATCCTCCCAACGTTCAGAAAGCTTGGTTTGAGCTGGATCAATCAACCCTAGTTTACTCATTTTCTGATAACGGGCTTTCCGGATGGAATCCCAACCCGATTTGTAGGTATCTTTGTATCTGGCAATATCCTCGGGGGGAGCCATCAGTGGCCAGTGCGGAGCAGTTTCGGCAACATACAGGAAAAACGGGGCCGATGACTTTGCAAAGGACTTTATGTAGGCCACTGTCGTATCGCTGATCGCATCGGTATGATAGTAATTCTTCGGCACCTGTTTAATCGGTTTGGTACCGCTCACCAGACTAAATGGATCGAAAAAATCAACGACGCCCCAGATATTTCCGAAATACCTGTCGAATCCACGGCTGGTAGGATATTGCTCGATGGGGGCAAAATCGCCGTAATCTTTCTGGTGATTCAGCCAGTCCAACTGCTCCTGCGGGGTTTTCTGTACGTTGGTATTGGATACATGCCACTTACCGGTCATGGCTGTCTGATAGCCTGCCGATTTGAGTACTTCGGCTAGTGTAACCGTGTTTTCGGTCATGTGTCCCCGATAACCAGGTTCATCTTCTGCATCGGTCATCTTGCCAATGCCTGCCTGCTGATTATAGAGTCCGGTCAGCAATGAGGCTCGCGTCGGACAGCAACGGGAAGTGTTATAAAACTGCGTATAACGAATCCCGTTATTGGCCAGATAATCAATGTTCGGGGTGTGGATTTCGCTTCCATAGCAACCTATGTCCGAAAAACCCAGGTCATCAGCCAGTATCACAATGATGTTGGGCCGGGATGTTGCCCTTGGTAACTGCATCTCCGGGCGTTTTTTGTTGAATCCGCCGGAAAACAGGATAGCAACTACGGCCATCAATGGAAAAAACAGGATAAATAGCCCTTTTTTCATAGAGACAAATTGTAATTGTGCCAAGGCTTACTTTTTACCGGTTAACGCTTTTATGTTACTGACCTCATCTTCACTGAAGGGGGTTCCGTCTTTTCTGAAAATATCATGAAACCACAACTCAGGTTCCTTGCCATCAGGCATGGGCGTTCCCCAGGCATAGATCGTATTGGTTTTTCCGGCAACAAACCCCCAGTTGATCGCGCCGATGTTTTCCTTTTTCAGCATGGGCATTATGGTCTGGAACAGGCTGCCGTTTTTGCGGGCCATGTATTCCGTACAGATTAACGGACGATTGTATTTTCGCAGGTCTTTGATCAGGTTCTGATGATTGTCAATATACCGGTAATTGTGGTAGGTAATCACGTCCGAGTTTTCCAGTTGAAACTTGTTTAGCTCGTTAAACTTTTCGCCCCAGTTCCAAACCCCTGCGCTAATCGGTTGCGAAGTGTCAACCGAACGAGCCCAGCCATATACTGCCTTAAGAAGAGGTAAACTTTTGCCGAAGTACTGATTGTTACCCGGTTCGTTATACAGATCCCAGAGCAAGATCCGGTCGTCATTTTTAAAGGTAGTCATCACGTCCTTCACATAACTTTCCAGCACCGAAAGGCTATCCGGATGATTCAGAATCATGGTTCCGGGGTCGCGCACCCAGCCACTGTTGTGAATTCCCGTTTTGGGTTCTGGCTGTTTACCGGGATGGTATTCATCGTTCCAGCAGTCGTCAAAAAATACCAGAATGGTTTTGATACCGTGTTTTTGGGCTATCTGAAGATATTGACCAAGCCGACTTTTAAACCCGGCTTTGTCCGAAGTCCAGGCGACATGGTGCAGGTAGACCCGCATCGCATTTAGCCCCAGTCCTTCGGCCCAGCCCAATTCACGATCGATGGTCTGGGGATCGAACGTAGCGGCCTGAAACATTTCCAACTGGTTTATGGCGGTGCTTGGCTGGAAATTACAACCTCTCATCCACCCTTGTTTCTGGTACCATTCGTTGGCTTTTTCAGTTGACCAAATCTTTTTTTGAGCATGTAAACCGGCTGCGGAAAGCAACAGGAAAATAGGTACGATCAGTAGTTTTTTCATAGAAAATAATTCGGAATCTCAATTGAATGCATACAGGATTGGGTACGTTTCCTGTCATTCACTTTTTGCAGAATGACTAAAACCCGGCGACAGACACACCAGCCATCTTTAGTTACGGGCTAATCTAATAGCCAGGATTTTGAACGCAGAGCTTGTTGGCATCGATCTCTGACTGCGGAATTGGGAATAATACCCGTTCTGGTTTGGCGTTGGTTACTCCTCTGGCCTGGGCCAGTGAGATAAACGTTCCCTGACGAATCAGATCTTCCCGGCGTTTGCCTTCTGAAACGAATTCCCAACCTCTTTCTCTGAAAATTGCCGTGCGAAATGCCTCCCTGGTCGGTACATCGGCGGCTGTCAGGTTAGCAATACCCGCACGGGCACGAACCTGATTGATCAATGAAAAACACTCCGTTGTCGGGCCATTCAACTCGTTTAGGGCTTCTGCTCGTGTCAGCAACATATCGGCATAGCGAATAACCGGCACATCGGTTCCGCTGTTATTCCCGACGGTACTGTTGTCCCAGTATTTAAAACTGCGGGCATTGTCTCCCGTCGATAGATCGACTGTCTGATCACTGTTGTTCACGTAACTGGTACAGATCAGTTGCAGCCGTTTATCCGTTGCCGCAAACGTATTGGTGAAGGCCGTACGTAGTCGATACTGAGTCGCAAAGTTAGACATGGTAGACTTATAGACGTATGCAGGGAATTGTGGACTGCTTTTATAGGCAGGAGGCAAAGCACCCGCCTGATACCAGTTCCCGAACGGGTCTTCAGGGCGACATTGTAAGGCTAACATCATTTCGCGGTTGCTACTGCCTTCATTTTCTACCCGAAACAGATTTACAAAACTAGGATTCAGGGCGTAATAATTCAGGTCGATGACAGCCTTCGCAGCATCAGCCGCTTTTTGCCACTGTTTCGTATTCAGATAAAACTTGGCCAGAATCCCGTTCGCATTTCCCTTGTTTAAACGGCCAAAGGCTTCTTCTTTTCCCGGATCGGGCAAATCAGCAATGGATTGGGTAATGTCGGTTTCGATAAAGGTTTTGAGTTCATCGTCGGTCGCTCGTGCCAGATCACCGGTCTGATTAGTGGGCGTTCTGAGGGGAACCGTTCCAAAAAAACTGTACAGAAGTGCATAGGCCTGGGCCCGCAAAACCCGCGCTTCGGCCTTGTACAGTTTTTTAATGGCATCGGTGGTATTTACGTTGGCAATGTTATCGATAACGCCATTGGCATCACGAATCGTCCGATAATTTGGGGTCCACATATCATCGTTAAAGGTTCCAATTGAGGGGTCCCAGGTAAAATTGATGAGCGTAATCAGCTGCCCATTCTCGGCCCCACCCGTATTAAACCCCATATCGGTACATACTTCCGAATCATTAATGACGTAGCGGGAATTGGATTGCGTTTGCTGCTGTGCGTAAGCCGAAAATAACAGCGATTTGATACCTGCTTCGGACGTCAGTACGTTGCTCGGTGAAAATTCAGACTTTGGGGTTACCTCCAGTGCTTCTTCGCAGGAAGAAAGCACAAACAGGGAGCAGGTCAGGGATATATAGAGGACTATCTTTTTCATGGGAGATCCAGTTTCATTCTGTACGTGATGTCTCTTTAGTTCAGAATTGCAGATTAAGACCGGTTGTAAAGGTTCTCGTTAGTGGGTATGTATTATAATCGATCCGTAAAATATTATCACCCAGCGCATTAGCTGCCGGATCGGAGCCACTGTATTTGGTGAAGGTATAGAGGTTCTGCCCGTTCACAAATACCGAGGCACCACTGATATATCGGTTAGTAGGTACTGGAATTTTATACGACAATCGTATGGCCTGAAGGCGCAGATAAGAAGCATCTTCAACCGTTTTGTTGGTTACCTGCCTCTGCCCCTGAACATCATTCGGCAGGAAAGAAGGGTATTCGTTGGTTGGATTCGTTGGCGTCCAGCGGTTCAGGTAAGGGTCAGCGAGTTTATTGCGCCGGTAATCGACCGGATAGTATGAATCGACCAGGCTGCTATTCAGCATTTTAGCTCCCTGCGATCCTTCTAAAAATACATCGAGAACAAGTCCCCTGAACGAAACGCTTGAGTTGAAGCCGTAGTAAAAATCGGGCAGCGCTTTCCCAAGAATGACACGATCATTGGCATTGATAATTTTGTTGCCGTCCAGATCCCGGTATTTTGGATCACCGGGTCGAACTCCCGTTTGAGCCTGACCGAAATCGTCACCTGTCTGCCAGACTCCATCGACAATATAGCCGTAGAATGATCCGATGGATTCGCCCGGTTTCAGTATGCTGACCTGCCCAATGCTACCCGGCCCTGTACCAATAGACTGGCTCACATTTCCTAGGCTTAGGACCTGATTTTTTAACGTGGTGATGTTAAAGCCCGCATCGATCCTGAAATCTTTCTTGTTGAGCACAACACCTTTCAGGGCAAATTCAAGCCCGCTGTTACGCATACTGCCTACATTCTCAGTACGGCTGCCAAAACCGGTACTCGATGGCTGTGGAATATCATACAAGAGATTAGACGTTTTCCGATTATAGTAGTCGATGCTACCCGTCAGGCGGGAGTTAAAGAACCCAAAATCAACACCTATATCAGCCTGCACCGCCGACTCCCATTGCAGGTTGGGATTGGCACTCCGGGAAGGTTGTAAGGAGCTAACTTTGTTTCCATTAAATACGGCATTGCGACCCGCTGAGTAGGTCGAAAAATACAGGTAATTGACGGTTGGCTGGTTACCGGTTACGCCGTAACTGGCTCTAAATTTCAATTCGCTCAACGACCGGCTGTTTTTCAGGAAATCCTCATCATGGATACGCCAGGCTAGAGCGGCAGATGGAAAATAACCGAACCGTTTATTAGGGCCGAACCGCGCCGAGCCATCGGCGCGGATGGAGCCAGTGAGGAGATATTTCCCTTTGTAGGCGTAGTTCACCCGGCCCAGAAACGAGATGAGTTTATTCTCCTGACGACCACTGCTGACGCCATTCAGCGTATTATCGCCAGTGCCCAGAGCATCGTATGTAAGGTCAGCAAGGGCAAAGGAGCGTGAACTGGCCGTTAATGAACTCGACGTGTAACGCTCATAGGTGGAGCCGACCACAGCGCTAATCCGGTGATCTTTAACCGATTTATTGTAGTTCAGCGTACCTTCAGCCAGGTAGTAACCGCGTTTACCGTCACGCACGTCGGCATAACCGTTGTAGGATAACCCGGTTAATGTCGTTGGATCAATCCAGAAATAACGCTGGTTGTCGTTCAGATCAACACCTACTCGTACTTTGGCCGATAAAGCTGGAGCCAGGAAGTATTCGGCATACAGATTACCAAACGTACGATACGTGTCACCCATCCCGTATTGTCCATTAATAACCGCCAGGGGATTATCCATTGGGGCCATCAACGGCGATCGGTAGTAAGAGCCATCGGCGTTATAAGGTGGTGCTGTTGGGTCGTAATTCTGGGCCATATACAAGGCACTCGCATTGTCATTTAACCCCACACCAGTTGCGTTGTAGTAATCACGGGTATACGATGTCGTCAGGCTGATGCCAATATTGTATTTGTTTGCAATGCCATTCTCCACATTCACCCGCGCATTATACCGGCGTGTACCCGACTTGAGCATGATCCCGTCCTGATTGAAGTAACCGGCCGACATATAAAATCTGGTGTTTCCACCGGCTCCGCTAAACGAAAGGTCATGCGATTGAATGGGCGCATCCCGCAGCAAGAGTTTTTGCCAGTCCGTATTGGCATTTGAACCGGTTACTTTAGGCGTACTTAACTTTCCAAGATCGATGATTTCATTGATGGCTTTTGTATATTCATCGCCGGTCATAAATCGCTGGGTATGGGCAACTTTCTGAACGCCGTACGTTCCGTTGTACTCGACCTTCAGTTTGCCCTCCTTGCCTTTTTTGGTCGTAATAATCACCACTCCATTCGCTCCACGGGAACCATAAATCGCCGAAGCCGATGCATCTTTCAAAATTTCAATCGACTCAATATCAGCGGGATTCAGGCTATTCAAGGGCGTTCTATTATTCGGATTGCTGGTCGTACCGCCAGCGCTCGCCGTACCAATAGCCGTACCATCGTTGACCGGTAACCCATCGACTACGTATAAAGGGTCATTATTGCCCGTAATGGACGTAATTCCTCTAATCTGTACGCTCATCGTTGCACCGGGTTCACCACTTTTCTGATAGATCTGTACGCCCGGCGATCGCCCGATCAGAGTTTGTTGTAGGTTAACATTGGTCCCTCGGGTTAAATCCTGCGCTTTTAGGGAGGTTACTGATCCGGTCAGGTCACTTTTCCGTACAGAACCATATCCCACAACGACCACCTCATTCAGGGACTGATTAGTTTCCTCTAACTGGACATTGATCTCGGACCGCGGCTGGCCGTTTCCATTGAGCAGGCTGATTTCCTGGGCAACGTAGCCCACATAGGAGAACACCAGCGTTAACGAGCCCGGCCCTGACGCCGGTTCTGGAATGCTTAACTGATAACGGCCATTGGCATCAGTGGTCGTTCCCCGATTGGTACCTTTCACGACCACACTGACGCCGGGCAAAGGCTCAGATCCACCAGTACGGCTATTGTCGGCAGCACTCACCCGACCGCTGATTGAAATATCCTCAGGGGCTGTAACCATCGACGTTGTCGTCGATGATGGCAACCGGAGATTAAGCTGTTTATTATCGGAAAGACCCTGCTCCGTGGTTAGAGCTTCCGGAAATCGGGGCGATCCACCGGTTCGGCTGTTGTCTGACACTGACTTTTTCCGGTTCAGAACGACCCAAATGCCCGGTTTAACCTGTTTGTAGCGCAGGTCAAACGGTTTTAGTAATCGGCTTAACGCATTTTCCAGGCTCGTACTTCCGGCTAAAACATCGGCCGGAACGGTCAGATTGGCAATGGTCCGGTCTTCAAACAGGATATCGGTCCGGTAACGTATTTTCAGCTCACTTAATGCATCAGCCAGTCGGAGTGTGGCAATTGCCGGAAGGGCTGGAGCCGGTCGAGTCTGTTGCCCGGCCATGGCAATTGTCTGGCTACTGGCAGGTTGAGGGCCGCTCAACAACGCGCAAAACAGCAGCATAGCGGAGTTCAAACGTGAACACATAGTGACTTTGTGTAAGGGTAAGTAAGTCGGATGGTTATTCGAAAAGAGTGACTGTATCGTCTTTCTGCTTATAGTTGATTTCCAGCAATTCGGCCACCACCTGCAGAAATTCATCCGCATTATTGACTTGAAAAGAACCCGTAACCGTACGATTGGCTAACTCCGGGTCTTTCAGGATCACACGCAGACCATAGGTATCGCGAAGAAGGTCTGCGATTTCCCGAACGGACGTACTTTTAAACACAAACCGGTGGTCACGCCAGGCCATACTAACTTCGGGCTGTGTGGTGAAACTTTGTGTTAGTTGCCCCAACGAATCTACACTAACCGCATCGCCCGGCTTTAGACGCAACCGGCGAACAGGTTTCGATGAGCTGGTATAGTTAAGTTGAATAGCTCCCCTGCTCAGAACAACTCTGGTTCCGGCTGGCCGGTCATATACGTCAAATTCTGTCCCTAATACCTCAACATCAACACCCCGATTCGTGTGGACAACAAATCGCTGATGGGAAGGTGTATGTTTGATCGAAAAAGCCGCTTCACCTGTTAAGTACACCGCCCGTGTTTTATTACCAAAGCCAAAACGCGGTATACGAAGAGTCGAATGAGCATTCAGCGTTACCGTCGAACCATCAGGGAGGGTTAACTGATTGGTTTCCCCAAAACCTGTTTCCAGCGTTTGATAAAGCAGTAGTTGCCGACCCGCATAAAGTCCTGCCAGCACACACAGGATCACGGAGGCCGCGACCAGCCATCGTGGGGATATGGGCATCGAACGAATAGGTACCTGTTGTGCTTCCGTACTCAGGGGGTGTTGCTGCTGCTCCCAGACCTCAATTTTATTCGAAAGCCGGCGAAGCGCTGCGTCTTCATCGGCCAGGTATTGAAGGTTCTGGTGTTCCCACTCATCGAGCCAGGCTACGTATTGCATCTGGTTAGCCGGTTGCTGTAACCAGTCGGCTATCATCGTTCGTTGCAGGGCTGTTGAGCGACCGGCGAAGTGCTCAAAAAGCGTTTCTTTCCTAATAGCCTGATTCATTTGATGACGAACGTTTGTACCGATGCAGAGGAGACCGGCTGGGTAGACGACTGAATACTAGCGAAAGCCGTTAGCCAGCAGAAAAGGCCCAACTGTAGCATTTGGCGTAGTTGCGAAAGCGCCCGACTTAAATGGGCTTCGATTGTTTTCGGCGAAATCTGGAGTTCATTGGCAATTTCGCGGTGCTTTTTGCCTTCGAATCGGCTCATGATAAACACCCGCTGACACTGGGGCGGGAGCGTCCGAACGGTTTCTTCAATTCGCTGATACAACTCCGTATACTGAAGTAATTGCTCCGGATCGAGCGAACCAACGGCATCTGTCGCGTATGATTCGGCCTCCGATGACATTGGCTCCTGTTGAAATTCCTGCCGTAGGTGTGAATAGGCCCGCTTCCTGACGGCTCCGTAGAGATAAGCCTGATATGAGGTTGTAATGTGCTGATGAACCTGATTTTTCCAGAAGCTGAAAAATACCTCACTCACCAGATCTTCGGCAATGGTACGTGAATGCACAAAACGAACGGCCTGACTGCACAGCGTTCGATAATAGCGTCGAAACAGAAGTTCATAGCCCCGACGGGCATTCTCATCAAATGCCTGCCGAATCAGAAATTCAGTATCCATTACAACTGGTTCAGCAGTTGACTGACGGAACGGGTTGGCTGGATCGGGTTTGTCAGGTAGATTTTCGGCCATTGGCAGCAGCAAAATGAATCGCAATTACTACTAAGTCCGCAAAATCTGCCTTATCCCTTAGTCAATTCGTAGATTTATTTTTATTATTTTAATAGCAACTGCGAAAATCCGCCTTCAATCATTGACAACTCAGACTATGGTGTGAATAGTCTGAGTTTACTGTCCTAACATCTCTTTTGCCAATAAACGATTAATACCTGATAAAAACCTTTCGGCGAAACCACGCTATTTTCCGAATCTGATCTCTTGCGTGTTATCGGATTGGTTTTCATCCAATAGATAGCCATACGGATCAATGGCCACCGACTGGGGCTTTTTGGTAACCGTAATCGTCAGCAGTGTTTCCGCTTTGCTGAACTGATGCTTTTGCAGATAGACTGGTTTCAGCTGTTGATCCCAATCCGCAGGTTTCCGGTCAAACAAGGCAACGTCGATTTCATCATCCGGCAAAAGCGACTTGTTTGATCCTTGTTCCGTTTTATCCATATTGACCCGAAGCGTCAGTCTGAACTGACCGTTTACGAGCGATTCACAGGATACTACGGTAACCTTCAGTGAATAGACGATTACTTTTCTGAGCCAGTCATCAATGCGTCTGGCCTGACTGGCGGTTGCATCTTGTTTCAATTCGTGAATCAGATCATCAGGTGTTGCTTTCGTACCAGGGTAAGCATGTTTTTCGATCAGGCGTTGCAAGGCCCGGTTGAATTTTTCTTCGCCGAGGGTTTCTTTAATGGCATACAAAACCAGTCCGCCTTTCTGATAATAAACAAACGGCTGGTCGGTTGCCTGGTCTAACGGCAACTCCTTTCCATCTGTGTTTCGCATCGAAAAGTAAAGTCTATTGTCGGCCTGTAAGTAGTTCCTTAGCAGCATTTTACCAAAGGTTTTTTCGACGACCATGGCTTCGGTGTATTTGGCGAGTGATTCGGTGAGCAAGCCATCACCAGGTCCATTAACCGGTGCTAGTTTGTTGGCCCACCATTGATGCGACACCTCATGGGCCACGATAGCATATCCATAGTTGATCTTGTCCGTATCCCGAAAGTCACTCAAAAAATTGATCCGTTCAGCGCTGAATATCAGACCCGGATAGGCCGTAGCTGCACCCTTATACTGTGGAATCTCCGCAAGGGTGAAGTGCTTTAGTGGGTAGTGGCTAAAGTTGCTTTTACAATAATGCAACGCATCTTTCATGGCCTGCATCATACTGGCAATGTTAAAGATCTGACCATCCTGATAACAGATGCTCAATTCAATCCCTTTGTAGATCTCTTTTTTGATCGTATAGCGTGCCGAACTCAGAGCAAACATAAAGTTGATCGGTACAGTGGTTTTATAGTGAAAATACCGGCGCTGATCGGCAATCCACGATTTCTGTAAATCGCCCACCGTTACAACGTATTGATCAGGCTCGGTTGAAACGGTGGTTTCGAGGTCAATCAAGTGATAACGATTATCCGCTGGTCCTGGAATAGACTGGGTGGGCAGCCCCGACTTCTTCCGGGCCCTGGCATCGTCGGTTTCGAATCGGCTGTTGTAGCCCAGAAACGGTACGTATTTTTCCAGTTCGATGTAGGTGCCATTTTCGACCACAGCATGTTCACTGTTAAATGGCACAAAGCCAGACCGGATAACTTCCATTGAAAACTGTAACGTTATCTCAGAACCCGGCCCTAACGGCTTATTGAGAAGGAACCAATGCTGGTTAAATTCGGTATTGCGAGTCTCTTTGGCACCCGGTATCGATAAACGGCTGGCTGTCACCTCCGGGTCAATTCCCACCCAAATTTTTGTAATGGGTTCAGCCGATTCGTTTTTTAACCGATAGCTGCCTTTTACGGTATACTTCCCGGCTTTCGGATATAAAGCGATATCCGTTTTTACAGCTCTAATAATGGGTTGTGGATGCCTGGAAAATGGTTTAAACTGCTGTTCATAACGCAACTGCCAGTCGAGTTTTGCTGCGGTGCTTTTGTAGTTGCCAATTACATTCGTGTCATAATAAATACTCGAACTGGTAAAAAGCCAAAGCAATACGGCGGCTGCCCCTACATAGGCACTTGATATACCCCATTGGCTTCCTATTGATTTCACTCGTTGCCACCCGGTACTATACTGGCCATTTTGCCAGAGACCAACGGTCAATAGCGAAAGCACAACGGCAAAAGACCCCCAGTAAAGCATATACCCGTTGAACGCTTTCGCATAATGCCCAAAACCGTTCAGGTACGAATACGTCAGTTCGGGCACGGTGGCATAGCGTAAGAGATAATGCTCAATTCCAAGCCTTCTGCTGAACACGATACAAAATGCAACCAACATGCTGAGTAGCATGCCCAGGTATTTGTTGGGTATTATGGTTTGGATGAAAATGGCCAGAATAGCAAACAAAAATAATGGCAGGCCACTGTAATAATATAACGTAAGGTAGGTAGGAAGTTCAACCGTAAAATAGCCATTACTCAGTTGTACGACTATTCCAATACCGATGTTTGCACTGACCAGAATTGCCACAAGTACGCCCAGCGTTACGCACTTGGCTCCCCATAAACTCGAGGTAAATACGGGTGTACTGTATATTAACTCCTGCATAGATGCCGCCCGTTCGCGCCCGAGCAGTTCAGCAGCATAAAAAATGATCAACAACATAGCCAGTCGCATTGCCCTGAGTTCATCGATAATGACGCCCGTTGAAGGGTACGAACGAATGCCATAAGAACCACTGAACAGCGTGTCTTTCAGTTCAATGGCAAAAAGAAAAATCCATAATAAAAGCATAACCATAAATGGAATATGCTTCACTAGGGATATGATTTCCAGTTTTAATTGCGACTTGAAGGTTTTCCAACCATAGGTGTAACCTTGTGGATGAACTCGATGGGGACTATAACGAACCGGGTTAACCGACTCCTGCCGTGTTTTCTGTCTGGTCTGGGCAGGCAGGTGTAGCCGAAATGAAAAATACCGATAGCTCACCGTGAGTAATAGGCCCGCAAACACTGTCCATAGCAGGCGATTCAGCAGGAACACATTCTGGAGGGGGAAAAGCTGATTATTCCGCTGCCAGTCAGACCACAGACGAGCCTCACCAAAGAGAGCGGCCAGACCAAATGGATCCAGCAAAAACGGCAACGGATCAGGTTCGGTAAGTTTGAGACTAGATGTTGCCAGTAAAGGCGAATTGCCTAGTATTGACGCCGTCCAGTACAGTATATAGAGCAGTACACCCGCCACATAAATAGCCCGTACATTCTGGCTAAGCATGGCCGTGCAGAAGATCAGGCTACTGGAAAACAGGATATTGGGAAGCCCAAAAACTAGAAGAGGCTGCCAGAAATAAGCGAAACGAAACGGACCCGTCTGGCCGTCATCCAATAGCAGTGAACCAGCAGCAATACCCAATAGAGAAAGGCAAAGCAGCAGAAACACAGCCATGAACAGACCAAAAAACCGTACTCCGAAATACGGTAAACGCCCTACAGCGGTAGTAAACACGATGGCATCCATCTTATAGGTCGTATCCCGCAAAACAACATTGGCGCAGAAGATCGTACTGGCAAAAATTGAGCACAGAGAAAGCAGCCCCACGATAACCGTAATGGCATAGGGTGAATTTTTGTGGACCTCCTCGCCCCCGTAACTCCCCTGAATCGCCAGTATCCCTAATCCAAAAAACAGGATAGCGGCTGCCCTGAACGAGATCTGGCGGAGATGATACCTTATTTCGAACGGTAAGAGTACGTTTACCATACGCGTCCCTCCTTTCTGGAACGCTGTGCGCCAAGTAATGCCGAAAAATACACCTCCTCCAGGCCTGGATAAAGCGGGTCAAAACCTGCCTCCGGGCGATCGTCGGCAAGTACATGCAGTTGCAGCTTACCTCCGATCAGGCGGGTCGAGATTACAGTATAGGTTGACTGATACGTCTGTAGGGCATCTTTGGGAATTATTTTGCGCCAAACCTGCCCTTTCAGCAATTCGGTCAACGCTGCGGGCTTACCTTGTAAAATCACTTTCCCGTTCGCCAGAACGGCCATTTCAGGGCATAGATCATGAACATCCTCCACGATATGCGTTGAAAGCAATATGACAACCTGCTCGCCGATTTCGCTCAGAAGATCATGAAATCGATTGCGTTCGAGGGGGTCAAGGCCAGCGGTTGGCTCATCGACAATGATCAGCTGAGGGTTTCCCAGCAAGGCCTGTGCGATACCAAAACGTTGCCGCATACCTCCCGAAAATGTACTTACTGCCTGTTTCCGAACAGCATACAGGTTAGTTTGCTGCAATAAGGCCATGACCTGTTCGTGGCGCTCTTGTCGAACCAACAAGCCTTTTAATACGGCCAGGTGATTCAATAAATCGACGGCAGACAATTTGGGATACACGCCAAAATCCTGCGGCAGATAGCCAAGCTGGCTACGAAGTAACTGAGGGTTTTTATGTATATCCTGTCCGTCAAAAAGGACGCACCCGCTGTCGGGCTGCTGGAGAGTGGCCAGCGTGCGCATTAACGAGGATTTCCCTGCACCATTTGGTCCCAAAAGCCCAAAAAGGCCATTGGATATGCTTAGTGAGACATTGTCCAGTGCTTTGACCCCGTTGCCGTAGCTTTTGGTGAGATTGACTATTTCCAGCCTGTTCATCCCTATTGTTTCGTGATTTTGGCGGAAAACTAGCTGGACGTTCTTGACCAATCAATAATAGATGACGACGGTCGCTATTGGGAGGATGAACGCTCTTATTTGCTCGGCAACCGTATTCCTTCACCTACATCATTAAAATCCGTACGTTCATCATTAAGATTTGTACAAACCAGCACGAAGCATTTCATTTATTGTTTTCAACCGTGAATACCTTACGAATGAAACCAGGATTTCTCACCCGGCATCAGGATTTCTGGCTCTTTATCGGACTTTTGCTATGGCTGGGAATTTTCCATACGCTGGAAAACGCATCGGCTATGTGGAGAGACTATTTTGTGGCTCTCCTGGTCCTGATTCCGGTTCAATTACCAACACTTGTATTCGCCTGGAAAAAAGAACGACTAAGCCAGATACTATCCTCTCGTCGCTATCTGAAATACTGGTTATTCTGTTTTGGCATTTGCTTACCAGCCAGCACGATACTCTGCATTTTAGTACAGCCAAACCAGTATCATGACCTGATCATTGTTAGTTCTCTTTGCAGTTATACGCTTGAATTACTGCTGGCCGCCAACGCGTATTACCAAACGCGGGGCAGACAAAGTAAATGGATTCGGAAAATTGATCTTGACAGCGCCCTGCTGATCAGCGTTACACTAATTTCGGTGACGCTTGCGGCTATGGCCGTATCCAGCCTGAACGACCCGATTTATCACACGAAGGAACAACTGTTGATCGGATTCGAATTCAGTATTGTAAAGATCATCCGGCATTTTGGCACCTTCCTGAGCATCGCTCTTCAGTTCCTGTTTATGTATTTATGTGGCTATTTATTTTACTATATCAACAGCCGTTTTCTGGTTTCGAAGGTATTAAAACGAAACGGACTGGTGTTATATGTTCTGAGCGTTTTAGCTACAATTAGCTTTCTATATCCCATTGTGGCACAGCTTATTGCTTCATTGCCCATGAACCAGCTTTTCGGGCACATCTTCCCAACCAATCCGTTCAAGCTGGAAAATGCGTTTGCTGCGCTAGCCATCATGCTGGTCAGTTTGCCCATTGTACTAGCCCTTCAATGGGCCAGGCAAAATAGCCAGATCATGGCCTTGGAAAAGGAAAAAACGCAGACCGAACTGGATTTGTTGAAGCAACAGCTCAATCCGCACTTCTTCTTCAATACGTTGAATAATTTGTACGCCATGAGTCTGCAACAATCAAAACAGACGCCGGAAAGCATTCTTCAGCTCTCTGAGTTAATGCGGTATGTGATTTACAAAGGGCAGGAGTCAACGGTAACCATCCGGGATGAGGTGAAGTATCTGGACGATTATATACAATTGCAGCGAATACGACTCAGGAAGTCGTTGGATTTTCAGTTTAAGCAAGTCATAACCGATGACCACCAGACGATTGCGCCTTTATTGTTGATCGTCTTTGTCGAAAATGCGTTTAAACACGGCATAGAATCCGCTGATAATGAGACTATTCTGCATCTCGAATTACGATGTGATTCCCGGCAGCTTTATTTCCGTTGTGAAAATTCGGTCGAATCAGCTATCGAAACAAAAGAAGGCATCGGACTGAGCAATCTGAAAAGGAGATTGGCTTTACTGTATCCCAGTAAACATGTGCTGAAAACCACGATTCAGGATCATACTTTTACGGCCGAATTACAACTGGACTTATCATGAGTATGCGCTGCCTGATCGTTGACGATGAGCCACTGGCCCATGACATTATCCTGAGTTACCTGGAGGATATTCCTTTTCTGGAAAATTGCGGGCACTGTTACAGAGCAACGGAAGCGCTGGCGTTTTTAAGTACGCAAACCGTAGACCTTATTTTTCTGGATATTCGGATGCCTAAACTGAGCGGGCTGGATTTTCTACGAACCTTGCAGCACCAGCCGATTATTATCATTACCTCGGCTTACGAAGAGCATGCCCTGGAAAGTTTTGAGCTTGATGTTTGCGATTACCTGTTAAAACCGTTCCGTTTCGATCGCTTTCTAAAAGCGGCAAATCGTGCTCTGGCCATCCATTCATTAAAACAACAACCAGCCGTTTCTGCACCCGTAACCCACCCGGTTGTCAGTCATGAACCGGCTAATATCTACATAAAAACGGATAAGAAATTCATCCAGATTACGCTGGATGAAGTATACTATCTGGAAAGCCTGGGTAATTATGTGAAAGTATGGGAGAATCAGCAGTTTCTGCTAACTCCAAGAACATTAAGCAGTTTCGAGAGCCAGCTTTCCGGCGAAACGTTTATCCGCATCCACAAATCGTATATCCTCAATAGAAAGTTTGTGCATTACATTGAGGGGAATACCATTCACCTGACGAATGGCAAACAATTACCGCTTGGAAAAAACTACCGGCACGTCGTGAAGCAGCTCCTGAATCGACAATAACCAAATACCGCTAGTCAGCATACACATGACATAGCTCCGAAACGGGAACAATCAGGACTCATCGCCCTCCCATAGATCCTGATATAGCTCCGGATGGCGTTTGAACTGAGCATGGACATAGGGACAGAGCGGTATGACCTTCAATTGATGCTGACGGGCATACTCCACCATGTACACCAACAGTTCATGAGCTAACCCCTTCCCTTCCTGTTCCGGTACAACCTCAGTATGATATACCGTCAGGTTAGAACCAGCGATGGCAATGACCATCTCGGCTATTTTTTCGTCTCCTTCCTCAATAAAGAATGAACCGTGTTTTTTTTCATTCAGTGTCAATTGTATATCTGCCATAAACGATGTCTATTTGCCAAGCATTTTGTTTTAAATAACAGTCTAAACCAACAGTTGCCAGTCTATTTTCGGCGACTACATCTCAAGTGTTAACCTAAGTAATAAAAGCAGAAGCCGTTCTTTTTCTCATATACGATTTGTATTCATTCGTTAAGAGCCCCATTCAGCCCGGCATTATATCTGAGCATTTCGTATCCACCTTACCAGCATTAGATTCACTCCTGTTAATAGTGTACTCGTGATCAGCTAAATTAGTTCGGATAGCTATGTTGAAAAATTACCCTTTAGGTATACCTTAACCGAACGAGCTCTCCGCTGAACTGTCAACAGGAATTTCGTTCACAACACTTAAAACGCCAAAAACACACGCTTATGAATCGTCTTCAGGATAAAGTAGCTGTCATTACGGGAGGAACCACGGGGATTGGCCTGGCAACTGCGAAAGAATTCATTGCCCAGGGAGCAAAAGTTATTATTACCGGCCGCAGTCAAGCCTCAGTAGATCAGGCCATTGCCGAACTTGGCGAACAGGCGTTTGGATTTATCTGGGATGCCATCGATTCGGGTGCTATTTATCGCTTCGCTGAATTCGTCCAGGAAAATTTTACCTCTATCGATATTATATTCATCAATGCGGGAGTCGCTAAATTTGCCACCTTTGAGCAGATGACACCTGAAATTTTTGATGAAAGCGTCAATACGAATGTTAAAGGAGCGTATTTTACAATTCAGGCGCTGTTGCCTTTCATGGATAAGGGCGGCTCAATTGTGCTGAACACCTCAATAAACGCTCATATCGGTGCGCCCGGTGCCAGTGTTTATGCAGCAACCAAGGCAGCAGTACTGACAATGGCCAAAAATCTGTCTGTCGAACTGATCAGCCGGAACATTCGCGTCAATGCGATCAGCCCAGGTCCAATACAAACTCCCCTGCATACGTCCACTAAATTAGGGTTGTCGGAGCAACAAGTCAACGAGATGAATCAGGGAATTATTGAGAAGATTCCACTCCATCGCTTTGGTCGTCCGGAAGAAATTGCCAAAGTTGCCCTATTCTTCGCTTCCGACGATTCATCGTTTGTTGTGGGTGCCGAATTGATTGTTGATGGTGGTATGACTCTTTAATCGATGGACCGTCCATTGTAAATTCGTCGAATCGTTGCTCTTGGACTATACTGTCCAATAACAATGATTCGACATGCTCAACGACCCAGATAAACGTCGAATTAACCCGCCGTTTTCTGAACGCCTGCTGATGCTGAGCCGACGGGTCGGCTCTTCGTTGCCGAACGAAGCGGCTTCCAGAACCGGATTGAATTGTCGTAAATTTCCCGCTTTAGCCCATACCCGTTTTTGTTCCAGAATGTACTTAAAGCCCGTTCATCGGCCGGGCTACTGGCAAACTGCGAAGGCACAAACTGGCCTCTGATCCAGTAAGCTCCCTGATTTCGAGCAAAGACTTCTACTGCTTTTACTAACTGACTACCGAATCCCTGCTGTCGATTGTCTTTATCGGGAATGACCAGTTGGTCCAGAAAAAAGTGAGGCTGTCCATCAAACCACACAGCATAACGTCTAAACTCCCCAGTGGCATAGCCAACAGTTTGGTTATAGTCATCCAATAAGTCAAGCCGATAGATCTGAGCACTCGACGAAGTTAGCTCTAATTCAATTCGTATGGTCATAGCAGGAAGAAATTTTATGATACAAATAAAACATAAAAACCCTCAGACTACATCACACATATACTATAATATATTTCAGATTTATTCGACGCCCATACAATTCAAAAATGTTCGCTTCATAGGAGATACAAAACAATGTACTGATATACAGGATATTATTAACAAACTTTAACAGTAGTAGCCTCGCAGTCGGGCAGTATCTTCCGTAGTTTTGGCAGCACCTTACACAAATACATTTCGCTAATTCTACATCGGTATGCTGTTATTTAAACGATTGAACATCCTCGCAGGCTGGCTCGTTTTTGCTATCGCATTGACTACGTATGCGATGACCGTTGAGCGTACAGCCAGTTTCTGGGACTGTGGCGAATTCATTGCCTCGTCCTTCAAACTTCAGGTTCCTCATCCGCCAGGAGCCCCTTTATTTCTACTTCTGGGCCGTATTTTCTCGATGCTTTCCCTGGGTGATCTCACTCAGGTCGCCTACTGGATCAACATGGGCTCGGCACTGGCCAGCGCGTTCACTATTCTGTTCCTGTTCTGGACCATTACGCTATTGTCTCAGAAATTAATGGGTACAGCAGAAAATGAGTATACCAACGCCGATACCGCCCTGATCATTGGCAGCAGTACCATTGGAGCCTTAGCGTATACATTCTCCGATACCTTCTGGTTCTCTGCCGTAGAAGCTGAAGTATATAGCATGTCCTCGTTTTTTACGGCCATTGTCATCTGGGCAGCCTTCAAATGGGAACGCATTGACGATCAGGCAACTGCCAATCGTTGGCTGGTTTTTATTGCTTATCTTATTGGCCTGTCGATCGGTGTTCACCTGTTGAATCTGGTCATCCTTCCCGTACTGGCTCTCATCTATTATTTCAAAAAATATCCCCAGCCTACTTTCTGGGGAGGTATAATGGCTCTGAGTATTGGCCTGGTTGCCCTGGGAATCATCAATGCGTCGATTCCGGGGTTGCCTGCGCTTGCTTTCACCGTCGAACGAGTGTTCGTTAATTCCTTTGGCCTACCGTTCAATTCGGGTGTCATTTTCTTCACGGTATTACTGCTGGGGGGTATGGCATCGGGCATTATCTGGTCGATTCGCCGGAAATGGGTAACCCTGAATACATCACTCCTTGCCCTGGCGTTCCTGCTAATTGGTTACACGTCGTATCTACAGGTATTGGTACGGGCTAGCTTCAATCCGCCAATCAATGAAAATGCGCCATCCGATGTGATCAATTTCCGGGCGTATCAGGGGCGGGAACAATACGGTAGTCGCTCCCTGCTTTATGGACCTTTATTTACCGCCCGACCCATCGATCAGAAAAAAGGAGCGCCAATGTGGAAAAAAGAAGGCAATAAATACGTCATCTTCGACTATCAGCCCGAGTATATCTATGCCCTCGGTGATGAACTATTATTTCCTCGGCTATACAGCAGTCAGCTCAGCCATCCGCAGCTTTATCGACAGATGTTAGGGCTGGCCGAAGGGCAGAAACCGACCATGATCGACAATCTGAAGTTTCTGTTTACCTATCAGTTAGGCCACATGTGGGGACGATACCTGATGTGGAATTTTGCCGGGCGCGAAAGCGACGAAGAGGGAGCAGGCTATCTTTTGCCCTGGTCATCGGACCAGAACGTGCCCAACCTGTTGAAAGCGAACAAAGCCCGCGACAATTTTTATATGCTGCCGTTTCTGCTGGGCCTCTTCGGCATTGTCTTTCAGTACGTTCGTCGACGGCACGACTTGGTGGTCGTTGTATTATTGTTCCTGATAACGGGTATTGGTCTGCAAATTTTTCTCAACTCTCCACCGTCGGAACCACGCGAACGGGATTATATCTACGTTGGCTCGTTCTATTTCTTTGCCATCTGGCTGGGGTTAGGTGTCATGGCGGTTGCCGAGGTTATTCGGACCTATCTGAAATCAGCCACAGTACGCAACGAACTGGTTTTGGGCCTGTGCCTGCTGGTTCCGGTTCTCATGTGCGTGAAAAGCTGGGATAATCACAACCGCGACCACCGCTTCCACTCAGTTGATTTCGCTAAAAATATGCTCAATTCGTGTGCGCCCAATGCCATTCTGTTTACGGAGGGCGATAACGATACCTTTCCGCTCTGGTACGTGCAGGAGGTAGAAGGGTTCCGTCGCGACATACGGGTCTGCAACCTCAGTCTTCTGGGCACCGAGTGGTACATCCAGCAGATGAAACGAAAGACGTATGAGTCAGATGCGGTCCCCATGTCGCTGGAGTTCGATCAGTTCAACAAGGGTAAAAATGATATTATACCTTTCTATGAAGTACCAGGAGTCAAAAACGGCATTGATCTCAAGCAGTATATCAACCTGGTCAAAACAAATAGCCCGGCCATTCAGGTCCCCCTGACCAGTGGGGATATGACTAATATTTTACCGTCGTCGGTGCTCTTCCTGCCTATTGACAAAAAGGTTGTCGATAACGCAAAGTTCGTTCCTGCGTCACTGAGACCCTTTATGAAAGACACTCTACAGTGGACCATTGGCAAAAAAGACCTGTACAAACCTGATCTGGTCATGCTCGATATGATTGCTACAAATAACTGGCAACGCCCCATCTATTTCTCGAGCACGCTGGCCAACGATCATTACCTGAACATGAAAAATTACATGCAGCTGGAAGGCTATACGTATCGGTTAATGCCAGTAGCCGTTCCGGGAGCAACGGATGGCTATGTAAATTCCGACATCATGTTTACCAATATGATGCACAAAACCTACTGGCGGGAGTTTGATAACCCAAACGTATATTATGACGAGACCTACAAAGGTCCACCCGTGATCTCAGCCCGGATTGCGTTCTTCCGGCTGGCCGATCAGCTGATTCGAGAAGGGAAAACCGACAAAGCCCGTCAAGTGCTCAATTATTCGTTAAAAGTTATGCCGGACAAGAGCATTCCCTACGACCAGATTTCGTCGAATTATGTCCGGTTTCTGTTTGCCGTAAATAACACGAAGGAAGCCCTGACCATTGCCGATACCATGGCCACCCGCGCCGACCAGAATCTCACATATGCCCGAAGCGGGCAGGGGCAATTTGGCAGTCCACAGGGCGATCTATACGTGCTTCAAACTATTGTCGAAGCCTGCAAGGAAGTCCGACAGGAGACAGCCGCTACCAGGTATGAAGCCATTTTCCAGCGGCATCTCACTGCCTTTGGCGGTTAGTACTTGATTGCATTCAGGAGTCCGGTGGGCAAAGTCAACCGGGCTCCTGTTTGGAGCCTGACTTCCGACGATCAATTCGCGATGAATTAGGCTACGTTCTGAAAGCTAATACAGCTTCACTTTATAGCGATAGCGACCCCTAAAATACTCCCGCATTTTGATCACTTCCCTCGATTGATCGGAAATCCAGAAGGTTGCAAAAGCGCCCTGTTGCCCATAATCTATTTTCAGCAGCCAGCAATTGATTTTAGTCATGCCGCTAATCGGCAACTCTTCCTTCCCGGTTACTGTCAGGCGGTAGTAATTTGAGGTTGGGGCCCCTGGCTCATAAAAAGCCAGCGCAAACTCCTGACCTATTTTCTTAAACGGCAGGAGCGGCAGAATTTCCAGGTCCATCGGGAACTCAAAAGCTGGCGGATTCATGACAACGTTGAATGTGCTGTCTTTGGCCGTTCGTCGGTTGGCGGGAGGAATGGTGACGGTGTTCCCGGTAAAGACAAAGTTGCGGCTCCCACGCTTCGTAAAGGTAGCCTCATGCGTTAACGGTGCCAGCGACGACAGTAAACCCGTTGCCGTAACATGCGCGAGCAACGAATCTTTCTGAAACCATGTCCAGTCAAACTCATAGATTTTCTGGCCGGTAGCTGATTTGCCGAATCGAATGGTCCGGTCCCAGATGTCGGCGGAGGTTAATCGTTTGCCGGTACTATCTTCAAAAAACACTGCGTAGGAGCGTTTGGCTTCTTTAAAAGCCGCCCTATTCAGTTTCAGACTAGCGGTGTTGATGGTATCGATCTGAGCCTCGGCCGTTAGGAAAAAACCACAAGACAGAAGGGTTAGTATAAGAAGTTGTTTCATTGATCAAGGAGTATGATAGAGCAAATCGGTCGCAAGTTATAGACCGCATGACCTCATAGCAGGGCAAATTCGTCTATCGTACTACTTCGCTGATATTGGAAGGTATTTCACGGATGAGTGGCTTACCGGTTGGCTTTTATTCGCTACTTCACAGCTCTCCAAACGGGAGTAATCGAAAGACATTTAGGAAAAAGGCCTAATTCTATGAATTTCAGCGTTTTTATCGCTTAATTCGCTTAACTCTCTTTTTTATCGTATTCATCTGCTGAAACTTAACCTACTGCATGACCGAACTTGGTGTATTAGGCCACGCACTGAACGCCTTTGCTGAAATAGATGAAGAGTCCTTTGCCCTCTCTATTCCCTACTGGCAAAAAAGAACATACCAGAAAGGCGAATTTTATAATGAATACAAAAACGTTTGCAAGCACCTCGGCTTTATTCTCAATGGCATTTTCAGAGCCTATTGCATAAACGATAAAACCGGCGAAGAAAAGAACGTTTTCTTTTTTTCGACAAACCAGGTTGTCGTTTCGTACAAGAGTTTTATTAATCAGACGCCCTGCAATTATTATACGGAATCCATGGTCGATTCCACGATTCTATACATTCATATCAATCACCTGCTTGAGCTATATCAGCGCTCACACCAGTGGGAGCGATTTGGCCGATTAGTTGCCGAACGGGCTTTCAATATCGCCATGACCCGAACAGAGGATTTTCTTTTTCAAACACCTGAACAACGGTATCTGGATCTTATCGAACAGCATCCTGATATTTTCCAGGCCATTCCGCTCTATCATATATCATCGTACCTTGGCATTCAGGGGCCTTCGTTAAGCCGTATTAGGAAAAGATTATCGGTTCGGTAACCGATTTTAACCTGGGTTAATATTCTTGTCAGCACACTTGTTGACTTTTGTCCCGTTCAATGAGCAGATAAACAGTGCTCTAGTGCAGCAGTATCGTAAGTTTCTCTTTTTATAAACCATTTACCCCCTTGAATCATGGAAACCAGTAAAACCAAGACCATTGTATTTGTAACCGGAGCCTTTGTCACGCATCATGGCTGGAAGGATTGGCAAACCTATTTTGAAAGCAAAGGGTATACAACCCTTGCACCGCCGTGGCCGTATAAAGATGGTACGGCTGCCGAGTTGCGGGCCAGGCAGCCGAACGACACCGATCTGGCGGCTTTAACCCTGTCTCATCTGGTCGATCATTATGCGGACATTGTTAAAGCGCTTCCCGAAAAACCAATCATCATCGGCCATTCGCTGGGTGGATTGATTACCCAGATTCTAATCAATCGGGATTTGGGCGTTGCAGGGGTCGCGATTCACTCGGTTCCGCCACAGGGTGTTATTCCCTATGAGTTTTCGTTTCTGAAAGCGGGCTGGAAGGCGCTTGGGTTATTTACATCCCTTGATGAAACGTACTTAATGTCTTTTGAAGATTGGCAGTATGCATTTGTCAACGAGATGTCTCTGGAAGATCAGGAGAAAGCCTATGAAGAAAATACGATTCCCGAATCAAAAACGGTGGCCAGAGGAGGCCTGACCAGTGCCGCTCATGTGGATTTTGAGAAACAACATCCCCCCCTGCTCCTAACGTCGGGCAGTATCGATAACATCATACCGCCCCACCTGAATAAACGGAATTTCAAGGCTTACGAACAGAATGGTTCGGTACTGGAATACAAAGAGTTTGAAGGACGCAATCACTTTGTAGTTGGACAACCTACCTGGAAAGAGGATGCCGATTATATTCTGGAGTGGTTGGCTAAAAATGCGTAAATAAATAGCGTTGAATTCAAGACAAAGGCACAAAGGGGCGGAGTATTATCTCTGTTCTCTTTGTGCCTCTGTCTTGAATTCAACAACATTAGAATGTTTTATTGGCCGATCAACCTATACTTTATAGACGATACCGCGCTAATATTAACAGTCAATTCAATTCTTTCTAAACTTTCGCTTAACAGATAAAAACTGCGAATGCCATGAACAGATTGCAACAGCGAAACCATAGTCTCATCTTAACAAGATTTTGCGTACAGGTTGTTTTTGTCTGCTCTTTCATGGTAACACAGGCATTTGCCCAGTCGTTTCCAGCGAATTTCACCCAGGTGGCTGTTGCTACGGGTCTAAACGCTCCAACGATTGCGGCTTTTTCACCCGATGGGCGAATTTTTGTCGCCCAGCAGAGCGGTCAACTGCGGGTCGTTAAAAACGGGAGTCTGATGCCAACACCTTTCGTACAACTTACGGTTGATGCCAATGGTGAGCGGGGCTTGTTAGGTATTGCCTTTGACCCTGATTTTACTACTAATCAACACGTATATCTGTACTATACGGTTCCAACCAGCGGTACGGTTACCGTTCATAACCGGATCAGTCGTTTCACTGCCAGTGGTGATGTAGCGCTGTCTGGCAGTGAATTGATACTTCTGGAGCTGGATGCGCTCAGTGGCGCAACAAACCATAATGGGGGATCGATGGTTTTTGGCGCTGACGGAAAATTGTACATTGGCGTTGGTGAAAATGCCAATCCAGGTAACTCCCAGTATCTGGATAATTATTTAGGAAAAGTTTTACGAATCAACAAGGACGGAAGCGTACCTACCGGAAATCCGTTTACAACCGGCTCGGAAGCCAGAAAACGAATCTGGGCGTATGGGCTGCGTAATCCCTACACGTTGGCTGTTCAACCCGTAACGGGTCGTTTTTTCGTCAATGATGTTGGGCAGGAAACCTGGGAAGAAATCAACGATGCCAGTATGGGAGGGCTGAATTTTGGGTGGCCTACAGCAGAGGGGACTAGTAGTAATCCGGCTTTTACTAATCCTGTTTTTATGTATCCCCATGCTGCCACCGGAAACGAAAATGGCTGTGCCATAACGGGGGGCGTTTTTTATAACCCACCCGAAGCAACTTATCCCGCTTCCTATGTCGGTCGGTACTTTTATCAGGACTTTTGCAATAACTGGATAAACATGCTGGACTTATCAGGTCCTGCACCGGTCCGGTTAACGTTAGCCGCTGGTCTTCCTGGGTTCTCGGTAGGTCTAACAGCAGGGATTGACGGCAATTTATATTACCTGAGCCGGGGAACTGGAACATTGTATGAAATTATTTACACCGCTAACAACATCTGCCAGAGCCTGAAAGACGGCAACTGGCACGACACTTCGGTCTGGTCATGTGGCAGAATCCCAACGTCTGCCGACAAAACAACTGTGCGTCACGCCGTTACGGTTTCTATGAACCAAACTGGTCAGACTCTGCGCGTAAGTTACCAGGTTGGCGGGCGGGTTTTGTTTGCGGGTGGTGCCCAGTTACGTCTCGGAGAATGAATGTACAATTATGCTTGTTATCGTTGCTTTTTTACATTCTGTGCTCTCGTATAACTAAGCCGATGAAACCTTCGAATCTGCACCGGAGTTAACAAGTCAGTTTGTTTAACTCAACTCATTCATGGCAGATAGTATAAAAACCGCCCTGATCACAGGCGGCTCCAAGGGAATCGGATATGGCATTGCCGAAGCACTGATTCAACAGAA
The DNA here is from genome assembly GCF_011604685.1 of Spirosoma aureum. Taxonomy (NCBI): domain Bacteria; kingdom Pseudomonadati; phylum Bacteroidota; class Cytophagia; order Cytophagales; family Cytophagaceae; genus Spirosoma; species Spirosoma aureum. The sequence goes on from NZ_CP050063.1 coordinate 5,330,683, forward strand.
TATCAAGGTTGCAATTACCAGTCGATCGGAAGAAAGTGCCCTTTCGGCTGCGGATTCACTCAATCAACTTAAACCCGGTAGCGCAATTGGGATTGCTGCCGACGTGCGCGATTTTGCTTCTCAGAAGAAGGCCGTTGAGGCTATTCTGGCAGAATGGAATCAACTCGATTACGTTATCGCCAATGCTGGCGTCGGACATTTCGCGCCCATTCAGGACTTAACGCCCGAGCAATGGCAGGAAACGATCGACATTAATCTGACTGGCGTGTTTTATACAGCCAAAGCAACGATCGATGCGTTGAAAAAAACAGAAGGTTACTTTATTACTATTTCGAGTCTGGCCGGAACAAATTTCTTCGAGAAAGGGGCCGCCTATAATGCCAGTAAGTTCGGTTTAGTCGGATTTTCGCAGGCCATCATGCTAGACCTGCGTAGCGAAGGTATCAAAGTAACAACCATAATGCCAGGTTCGGTGGCTACCTATTTCGATAATCACCAGCCTAGCGAAAAAGATGCCTGGAAAATCCAGCCCGAAGATATTGGTCAACTTGTCGTTGATCTGATCCGGATGCCCGCCCGTACTTTGCCCAGCAAGATTGAGGTCAGACCGAGTCGACCTGGGGGTAAATAAATGCCATCTAATGAAGATCAGGTAACAGGTAGAGGCAAGGCAAACGCCATACGTTCCCGTTACCTGATCACTACTCATTGTAGGAGTTGCAGGGCTTCTTCGTTGCCCTGTTGTATTGCCAGATCGAGTGCAGTCAGCCCCCGGATGTCCCGAATTGATGCATCCGCTCCGTAGTCGATTAACAGCTTCACCAATTGATTCCGACCAAACAACGTAGCAAACATCAATGCAGTACCTCCATTCCCGTTTTGGCTGTTGAGGTCGGCACCGTTTTCAATCAACATCCGGGCAATTTCAGCGTATCCTTTAAACGATACACCCATCAAGGCCGTATTTCCACTAACATCCTGAACATTCACATCGGCACCTGCCTCCAGCAATGTTCTGGTAGCCTCAATGTGCCCATCATAGGCAGCTACAATTAATGGTGTAAAGCCTTTGCCGTCCTGCAAATTCACATCGATCTGATCATCGATCAATTGCTTTATGTAGGCGACATCGCCCTTGCGGGCAGCGTCAAAAAAGAGATCTTCGGGTCGGGCTGAATAAAAAGTCATCCTGATAGAGCGTTGAGTTGTTGAACCATGCTGCGTGCTGAAAACATAACCAGCTATAGGGGCTATTGTGTTTTAAACGACTCGGTGAACAAGCGACTTTTAGCAATAAAATGGGGCAAAGAGGTATTCTAAAGCAAGCCTAATTCGCTTACCTTTAGAAAATTATCTAAAAAACAATCATTAAGCAAACTATCCATTTTGTACTGATTCAAATGACAGGCCTATGCCCTACTTTTTCCGCTTAAGCAAGATTCTCTATGTTCTTGTGCAATTGATTTTGACCCAATCGAGCCAGGCACAGGACCTCACGAACAAAACGGATAAAATTGCATTCCAGTTAACGGAAACGGGACTTATTACCGAGGGCGTTGCCTATGACGCCAGCACAGGAACGTTTTACGTGGGAAGTGTCCATAAGCGTAAAATTATTAGCTACAATCAGCAGGCAGGAGAAAAACCATTTTCCTTTCCCACTGATAGTCTGGGGGGCATTTTCGGTATGAAAGTAGACGGTATCCAAGGAGTTCTTTGGGCTTGCAGTTCAACGTTACCGCAGGCAATTGGGAGTACGGCGTCAACTGATGGGCAGTCATCACTTGTCGCATATGATTTGAAAACCAAACGGCTTTTGCACACTTATATCGTCCCTTCGGATGGAAAACCGCATCTGCTAGGCGACCTGACCATAACTAAAAACGGAACCGTTTACAGCACAGATAGCCGAACGCCTTCGCTTTATCGACTGGTTGCCGGAGAACAAACGGTAACACGCTTTTTAACGGATAGTCTGTTTTACTCCCTGCAGGGATTAGCCCTGTCAGAGGATGAACAAACGCTGTACGTTGCCGATTATCGGCGAGGGCCGCTGGCGATCAATCTGGCAACCAAACAGGTAAGGAAACTTATCTGGCCAGCCGGAGCCGATCTGAGCGGTATAGATGGTCTGTATTATTACAAAAACAGCCTTATAGCGATTCAGAATCGGTCGAAACCCTATAAAGTTATTCGACTCTACCTATCCCAAACAGCTAACGTCATTGATCGGGTAGACACGTTGATTGCAGGTCATCCGCTCATGACTGAACCAACTTTAGGAGTCGTGGCTGGATCACAGTTTTATTTCATTGCCAACAGTCAGTGGGATGCATTCGATAATGCGGGTAAGCCAGTCCCGAATTATCCGGCACAAAAACCAACCCTACTCGTTCTGGCACTGGATTGATTTAGTCAGGATAATCATCTGGTTTCCAGTCACCAATTTACCGCAGCGTTTCAGCTACTGTACCAAAAACCTGTACGGTACCTACTTCTACAAATCCAGCCCGTTTATAGATTCCCAGCCCATCGGTCGATGCCTGCAAAACTACTTGCCGGGCTGATTGACGGTGGGCTTCCCCAAGCAGGTAATCAAACATATGCGATCCAAATCCATGACCGCGCCAGTCGGGCCGGGTAGCAATGTCATAGATACCCGCTGATTCATCATCTAGAAACAGCGTTCCAGTTGTCACAATCTTCCCCTCATACACACCCAGATAAAAATGCATGGGCTGCGTTGGCACATGTACACGACTGATGAGTTGGTAATATTGCCGAATCTGGTCGGCTTCCGGCGAATCGCCGAAGAGTTCGGCAATCACGTCCGCAAACTGGTCATACTCCTCCGGTGATTGTAGTGACCGAATAAGCAACTGACTGTTTTTAAGCGGCTTAATTGGGCGGGCATCTAAATTTAGCCACATCGCCACGTTGGTTTCATCACGAACCAGATCATAATGATGAAGTAACGTTGCCAGTTCAGGATTGAATAGTTCATCCCAACACCATAATGCCAGTGGAAATCGTTTCCGGCTAAACTCGCTTACCCTGTTTTCAAAAAGATCAGCTAATGACGTAAGCTTTGTAGTTTTAGGAATAATGACATTGAACGTATCACTAGGCAATCCGCAATCAACCACCGTATATGCCTCTATATCATCAACATGCATACCTGGAAGCAATCGGGCAAAATAGGTCGCTTTGGCGATGAAATTCCTACGAACGATCGCATTAATTGACTGATCCATACAATTTAGCAGGCTGATATTCCAGGCTTTTCACAGGGCTCAGACGCGTGCCACGGTCATTGATGCTTTTGCTAACAACCGTGGCACGCGTCTGAGCCCTGTGAAAAGCCCAAATTTTGAGAAGAAAATCTATGCAAGCATTACGATATTTCCTGAATTGTTGGAATTTGCGGCTGAACAGGTATAAATTCTGCATGAGCAGCATCGATAGTGCACAGTATCTACTCGCTCAATCGGGCTTTTAGGTAAGCTACTCAAAAGTACCGGCAAGTATTTATACTCATATTTCTGATTGATTCCATGACCAGACTCGCTAAACGATCTACGGCCACCCTGCTTAGTGCACTGATTACGTCAACACTGGTTGTTGGACAGGCCACTCCTCCTAAAGCGAATGATTCGACAACACCCCTTCATCTGCTCCAGCCCGACTACCCGGTTCCATACGGGCAGCCTCGCGTTGACGACGTAACGAAAGTTATAAACCGTGTTTATGAGTATCTGGAGGCCAATACACCAACCCAACTAATTGACCGTCAGAGCGGTCAGGAGATAACCAATCTGACAACCTTCAATCCCAATGCGGTCATCAAACCGGGCGACTTTCGGTTGACCAGTTACGAATGGGGCGTTACGTATGCAGGTATGTTACTGGCGAGCGAAGCTACCGGTGATTCCCGTTATGCCGAGTACACCAACAAGCGGCTGGCATTTCTAGCTAGCCTGATTCCGTATTTTCGCGATCAGGTGAAGGCCGATCCAAAAGCCAATACCTCTCTGCGGCCCATGCTGGCTCCACACGCGCTCGATGATGCAGGGGCTATGTGTGCGGCCATGATCAAAGCGGCTCGTGCCGGTGGCGTCAAAACTGATCTTCGGCCCCAGATCAATACCTATATCGACTACATTACCAAAAAGGAATTTCGGCTGCCCGATGGAACGCTGGCCCGCAATCGTCCGCAACCAAATACGCTCTGGCTAGATGACCTGTTCATGAGCGTTCCGGCTCTGGCGCAGATGGGCAAACTCACTGGCGAACGGGCCTACTATGATGAGGCCGTTAAACAGGTAGTCCAATTCTCCAAACGGATGTTTAACAAGGAGAAAGGGCTGTATATGCACGGCTGGGTCGAAGGAATGACCGTACACCCCGAGTTTCACTGGGCGAGAGCGAATGGTTGGGGAATCATGACGGCCGTTGAATTGCTGGACGTTCTACCAGAAAATCATCCGGGTCGCGCTGCCATGCTTGAGTTATTACGTGCTCATGCCCGTGGATTGGCGGCCTGCCAGTCGGGTTCGGGCTTCTGGCATCAGTTGCTGGATCGTAACGACTCCTATTTAGAAACATCGGCCACAGCGATTTACGTTTATTCCATTGCCAGAGCCATCAACCGGGGCTGGCTCGATCCACTGGCGTACGCGCCGATGGCGTTGCTTGGCTGGAACGCCGTTGCTACCAAGGTTACCGACAAAGGGCAGGTCGATGGCACCTGTGTAGGAACCGGTATGGGATTCGATCCGGCGTTTTATTATCACCGGCCCATTAATCTGTACGCTGCACATGGCTACGGGCCTGTATTGCTCGCTGGCGCTGAAGTGATAAATCTGATCAAAAAGAAAACTTTCGAGATTAACGACAGTTCGCTACAGCTAACCCAAAAAAAGTAATCAGGCTAATTAGTATCCAAAAAAAGACCAATTCCCCGTTTATCCAACCACAATTAACCAGTTTAACTGCGTAACTTGCTACTTATACTTTTCATTTATCAACATGAAGAAGATCACCGTTTACCTGTCGGCTATGTTGGCCCTGACCCTGGTAAACTCTGCGCATTCGCAAACTAAATTAGTTGAGAAAGTAACCCGGCAGGGCAAAGAACTCATCATTCCCTACGAAAAATACGTACTTCCGAATGGCCTGACGCTCGTGGTTCATGAAGATCACTCCGACCCGGTTGTTCACGTCGATGTCACGTACCACGTTGGTTCTGCCCGCGAAGAAATCGGCAAATCCGGCTTTGCTCACTTTTTTGAGCACATGATGTTCCAGGGCTCCGACCACGTTGCCGATGATGAACATTTCAAAATCGTAACTGAATCGGGAGGAACGCTCAACGGTTCTACCAACCGCGACCGGACCAACTACTACGAAACCCTGCCGAGCAATCAGCTTGAGCGTGCACTCTGGCTCGAAGCCGACCGGATGGGCTTTTTGCTGGATGCCGTAACCCAGAAAAAATTCGAAATTCAACGGGCTACGGTTAAGAACGAGCGTGGGCAGAATTACGATAACCGTCCCTACGGTCTGGCGGGCGAAACGGTAGCCAAAAACCTGTTTCCTTACGGCCACCCCTATTCATGGCTGACTATCGGCTACATTGAAGACCTGAACCGGGTGAATGTCAATGACCTGAAAAACTTCTTTCTGCGGTGGTATGGGCCGAATAACGCCGTGCTGACCGTTGGTGGGGACGTCACGGCCAAACAGGTCGTAACATTGGCCGAAAAGTATTTCGGTTCTATTCCACGAGGCCCGGAAGTGACTAAAACGCAGGTGCCTACACCCGTTCTCGACAAGGATCGTTATGTATCCTATGAAGACAACATTCGGTTCCCAATGCTTCAGGTTGTGTTTCCAACGGTACCAAACTACCATCCCGATGAAGCCCCGCTTGATGCACTGGCCGAAATTCTGGGGGGTGGAAAAAACTCATTGTTTTACAAAAACTTCGTAAAAGCCCAGCTTGCCGTTCAGGCCAACGCATCGCATCCGGCAACAGAGCTGGCTGGTCAGTTTACTATGACGGTATTGCCGTTTCCTGACAAGCGCCTTGACAGCACCGAAGCTCTTGTTCGCCGTACGCTGAGTGAGTTTGAAAAACGGGGCGTTACGGATGATGATATTGCCCAGTTTACGGCAACTCGCGAGGCTCAACTTATTGATGGGTTGTCGAGTGTGTCCGGAAAAGTGTCGCAACTGGCTGCATTTCAGACTTATCTGGGTAATCCGAATTATCTGCCACAGGAGCTGAAACGATACAAGTCAGTTACAAAGGCGGATGTGATGCGGGTTTATAACCAGTATATTAAAGGAAAAAACGCTGTTTTATTGACCGTTTATCCAAAAGGGAAACCCGAAATCGTAGCAAAGCCAGACAATTATACAGTCTCGACGGCCAATTACAAAGCACCCGATTATGGCTATAATGGCCTGACGTATACGAAGCCAACCGATAGCTTCGACCGGAAATCCAAACCAGGCCCAGGGCCGAATCCGACACTGAAAGTCCCCCCGTTCTGGACCGATAAGCTGCCCAATGGCTTAAAAATGATCGGTACCCGGAATGATGAAATTCCAGCGGTAACACTGCTGTTTTCGATCAAGGGCGGTCATCTCTTATCAGCCAATGATCCGGCCAAAGCGGGAATCGCCCAGTTGACCGCTGCGCTGATGAACGAAGCAACGCAGAATTACTCGAACGAACAGCTCAATACAAAACTGGAGAAATTAGGCAGTAGCGTCGATATTCGGGCGAGTACCGAAGAAATTAACGTTTCGGTTGAATCGCTGACCAAAAATCTGGATTCGACACTGGCATTGGTTGAAGAAAAGCTCCTGCGGCCCAAGTTTGCGCCCGACGATTTCGAACGGCTTAAGAAGCAGCAGCTGGAGCTGATTGCCAATCAGGGAACACAGCCGGTGGTCATTGCCAACAAAGCGTATAACAAACTCATCTACGGTACCGACAACATCCGGTCGATTCCCGTGAGTGGTACGGCGAAAACCGTTGAAGCCATCACACTCGATGATGTGAAGGCGTTTTATGCCAAATACTTTTCGCCCACAGTAACGAATCTGGTCATTGTTGGCGATGTTGAACAGGCTGCGGTGCTTCCAAAGTTGGCTTTCCTCAACAAATGGACCCCAAAACCCGTAAAAGTTCCAACGGCATCTGTTGCCCGGAAGATCGACAAGACCCGCATTTACCTGATCGACAAGGAAAAAGCCGCTCAATCAGAAATCCGGATCGGTTATCTGACCGATATGCCCTATGACGCAACGGGCGATTATTACCGGAGCGGCTTGACAAATTACATGCTTGGTGGTGCATTTAACAGCCGGATCAATATGAATCTGCGCGAAGACAAAGGCTACACCTATGGAGCGCGTTCAGGCTTTTCGAGTACCCACACACCAGGTCCGTTTACGGCACAGGCGGGTGTCAAAGCAGCCGCAACAGATAGCTCTGTCGTTGAGTTTATCAAAGAAATTACCAATTATGGCAAGGCAGGCATTACCGATCAGGAACTGGCTTTTGTGAAAAGCTCCCTTGGTCAGGTCGATGCGCTTCGGTACGAAACATCGCTCCAGAAGGCGTTTTTCCTCGGCCGGGTTATTGACTATGATCTGCCCCGCAATTTCACGGAACAGCAGAACGACATCCTCCGCAACATAACAAAAGCCCAGATCGATGCCATTGCTAAAAAGCGGTTGCCAGTCAATAACATGGTCATTACGGTAGTAGGCAACAAAGAATTAATAAAACCCGGTCTCGAACGCCTGGGCTACGAACTGATCGAGTTAGACAAAGAAGGGAATCCTGTGGCTACAGCAGCAGTAGTAGCGCCACCCGCCCGCGCCGGATCATCGAAACCGTAACGGGTTGTTTCAGCACACGTCCACAGTAAAAGCCGCGCCCAATCTATTTGAGCGCGGCTTTTACATTTGAACAGGTGACGACGGGAAAGTATTCTTGCAGTGCCACATTTTCAGGATACAAAAGGGTATTTCAGGGCGTCGAAGGACTACTTTACCATAGTGTTTCATCCTGGCTATGCTGCCTGCAAACGCGCAATGACGCGAAAACATCAGGCGATGGCTACTCTGAAAGAGCAAATTAAAACCGAAAGCGGTAATTTGGACCGGAAAAAGACTTTACAACCGTGGACGTGCGTCTTGCTTCAGGAAGTATCAGATCGCTCGAAAACACAACCAGCAATTAATTAACCTAACTCATGCAGGCAACAACCGCAGCCGGCAAATCGACGCCAGCCACTTTTACCGACAGTAAATACCTGATTACCCTTGTCTTTGTCACGTCACTTTTCATGTTTTGGGGTGTCGCCATCACGATGGGCGATGTATTGAACAAACATTTTCAGCATGTGTTGAACCTCACCAAGACCCAATCTGCCTTTGTTCAGTTTGCTATTTTTGGGGCTTACTTTGTAATGGGTATTCCGGCTGGTTTGTTTATGAAGCGGTTTGGGTATAAAAACGGGGTATTACTGGGGCTTTCACTTTTTGCGACGGGTGCCTTTTTGTTTGTTCCAGCAGCAGCCGCTGCTTCCTTTACCTATTTTGGCATTGCTCTTTTTATTCTGGGCTGTGGACTTTCAACGCTTGAAACCGTTGCCCACCCATTTGTTGCCTCTCTTGGCGATCAGCGTACCAGTGATCAACGCATCAATTTTGCCCAGGCTTTCAATGCATTAGGTGCCATTATCGGACCGGCGATCGGCTCCTATTTTCTGTTACGAAATAATACCGAGGGCAGCACCGATCTGACGTCGGTTAAGACTTTGTACATTGTAATTGGCAGTGTAATCGCTACGATCGCCATCCTGTTTTCATTCGTAAAAGTGCCTGCTTTAACGGACCCACACGCCGTGATCGATCCTGAAGCGGCAAACGTCGATGTGGAACCGGGAAAAACGCTGTTTCAGCATAAGCACTTTGTCTGGGCCGTTATCGCTCAATTTTTCAATGTGGCCGCACAGGGAGGTACCTGGGCATTTTTCATCAATTACGGTCACGAAAAAATGGGCTTTTCTGACGCTACGGCGGGCAATTACATGGTGCTGTTTATGGGGCTGATGCTGGCTGGCCGGTTTGTGGGCACATTCCTGATGCGTGTCATTGCACCCCATTCATTACTGGCCATTTTTGCGGCTGGTAACATTGTCATGTGTCTCATCATTGCGCAAAGCTTCGGATGGCCTTCATTTATTGCCTTACTGATGCTCAATTTCTTTTTCAGTATCATGTTCCCGACCATTTTTAGCCTGGGTTTAAAAAACCTTGGCTCTCATACCCAGCAAGCTTCTTCCTTTATTTCAATGGGTGTGGTTGGTGGTGCCGTTTTTCCATTTTTGATGGGTATGGCTGCCGAAAAAGATGTGGCCAATGCTTATTACCTACCTATCATCTGTTACGCTGTTATTTTTCTGTTCGGCGCTAAGTTTTATAAAGTAAAATAGGCAATGAATCTTCCATAAAGAGCCACCTAAAAACAGATGTACTGCACTGGGCGTGTATTATTCCTTATCAGTTGCCTGCGCTGATCAAAGTCACCTTTTCCGTAAACAGCCCGTTGGACGTGTAGGCAGAATGCGCTAAGTCTGGTTTCAGTGCGTGGATCACAGAATCTACAAACCAAAGTCTCTGCGGATACTGCTCAAAGACTACTGTCCGAATGAACAGGCAACGGGTTCAGCATCAATTTGATCAACAAATAACCAAGCAGAGAATACCTTAATTCTGCTAGTAAAGGGTATTGTCTGAACGCTGATGACTATTTCTTAGTAGTAATTTGGCAATCTGATGAATAATTTGGCCCATATTTGGCCCATTAAACAACATCTTTACTGTACGCTTTTCAAACCTATTTACAACCCTGACATTGGCAGACAATCCATACAAGTATGCAAACTGAACTGACAACACTCGCAGCTAATCAGACTGAACAGGAAACATTTTTTGAAAGCCGCTATGCTACCTCCCCAACCGAAGTAAAAGGGATGAATACGGATCAGCTTCGGCAGAATTTTCTTATTGAGAATCTGTTCGTTGCTGACCAGTTCCGGTGGGTGCTGTCGTTTTTCGACCGTTACCTGACTGGCGGCATTATGCCAATTGATGGAACGGTTGCACTCACTGCCCCAGACCAGTTAAAGGCTGCCTATTTCCTGGAACGGCGCGAACTGGGTATCATCAATGTAGGCGGACAAGGGCGAGTAGTGGCCGATGGTATAGCCTACGATCTTGACTATAAAGAAGCTTTGTATATTGGTCAGGGAACGCAGTCTATTCTATTTAGCTCTAATGATGCCGATGCACCAGCTAAGTTTTATCTGAATTCTACGCCCGCTACTAAAAATTACCCCACTCGTAAAGTTTCAAGAGCGGATGCCGATGTTGTTGAGCTTGGCACTTTAGGTACATCCAACCATCGGACAATCAATAAATTGATCGTCAATAGTGTTCTACCAACCTGCCAGTTACAAATGGGTATGACGGAGTTAAAAACGGGTAGTGTCTGGAATACCATGCCCGCCCATACGCACGATCGGCGGATGGAAGTCTATTTTTACTTTGAAGTTCCCGAAAATCAGGCCGTTTGCCATTTTATGGGACAACCGCAGGAAACCCGCCATATCTGGATGCAGAACGAGCAGGCGGTTATTTCGCCCAACTGGTCGATTCACTCCGGCGCCGGAACCTCTAACTACACGTTCATCTGGGGGATGGCAGGTGAAAATCTTGACTACAGCGACATGGATTTCTGCGCAATTACTGACTTAAAATAGGCTAAGGTTTGCGTTTGTTCGGATTCTGAATGAACTGAAAATCCAGCTGATCGTCGCGACTGGGGAATAAGTTATGGCTTTTTGTTTACGTGGAACTATGGTACTACTGGTTGAATTTGTAAGTTACCCACCCGTAAACTGAATGCGCTTACGATTAAAAACCACCTTCTAAAACACATGAGTTCAGTACTTAATACGTTTTCACTGACCGGTAAACTGGCGCTTGTAACAGGCTGTAAACGAGGGATCGGGAAAGCCATGGCTGAGGCTTTGGCGGAAGCAGGTGCCGATATTATTGGCGTTTCCGCTAATCTGGAGTTAAGCGGTAGTGCCGTCTCGCAATCCGTGGAACAGATAGGCCGCAAATTCTATGCCTATCAGGCCGATTTCAGTAAGCGGGAAGCCATTTATACGTTTATCGAGCAGGTAAAAAAAGACCATCCAACCATTGATATTCTGGTGAACAATGCGGGAACGATTTTACGCAAACCAGCCGCAGAGCACCCTGATGAATACTGGGATGAGGTCATTGCTATCAATCAGACAGCCCAGTTTATTCTAACCCGTGAAATGGGGAAAGACATGGTTACGAAAGGAAGTGGGAAGGTCATTTTTACGGCCTCGTTGCTCACATTTCAGGGCGGTGTCAACGTACCGGGTTATGCTGCCAGCAAGGGAGCGATTGGTAGTCTGGTAAAAGCATTTGCGAATGAATGGGCATCGAAAGGCGTCAATGTCAATGCCATTGCACCCGGCTACATCTCAACTGACAATACCGAAGCATTACGGAACGATCCGGTGCGTAGCAAATCGATCCTCGACCGGATTCCTGCCGCCCGATGGGGTGAGCCCGATGATTTCAAAGGCCCGATTGTTTTCCTGGCCTCCGACGCGGCCCGTTACGTTCATGGCACGGTGCTAACTGTCGATGGTGGCTGGATGGGCCGGTAGTCATAAGTAATGAAATGCCGCGAAGAATCCGGCTAAAGTTAGTCCTTTGGCTTCGAGCCATGCCCCGGTTTGTTTGCAAATGCTTAAATAACCGTGACACGGCCCGAAGCCAAAGGACTAAACGTACAGAACAGCGTGCTTCTTTGTCTCCTGCGCGGCCTTTGTTGCCCCTAACTCGTTTACCGCTTCGCCAGAGCAACAATATCTTTTACTTCCAGAATTGGTTTTTCGTATCCCAGACTTACCGATTTAATCATCGCTAAGCCCAGCTCCTGTAGGGTTGAAAAGCCAGCCGGATAAAGCGCACGACCAATCGGATATAACCAGGCTACGTACTTGTAATAGCTCAACGTATTTCGCAACCCTTTGGTCGCCCGAAGAAATCCCGGCCTGAACATATATGTTTTTTTGAAGGGTAGCCGCATCAGTGCATTTTCAGTGGCTCCTTTCACCCTGGCCCACATACTTCGGCCCTGTTCCGTGCTGTCGGTAGCGGCCCCCGAAATGTATCCGAAGGTCATATCCGGATTCAGTTTTGCGAGTAGTTCTGCCACACGGAGTGTCAGGTCATATGTCAATCGGCGGTATTCGGCTTCCTTCATTCCCACAGACGATACCCCCAGACAGAAAAAACAGGCATTGTATCCCGTCAACTGTTTTTCAATGGGCGACAGATCAAAAAAATTGGTATGGATGATTTCGCGTAGTTTGGGATGCGATACACCCACGGGTTTACGATTAATAACTAAAACCTGTTCGACATCGGGATGCAGCAGGCATTCATGCATGACGCCTTCGCCCACCATACCGGTAGCGCCAGTGATAATTACGTTGATTTTCATAGAGGGATACTAAAGTCTTTCGGAAGTTAATGCATAAAACCTTTTCGCTGAGGCATGGACGATTCTTCTTCAAAATACTTACCCTTGGGACCAAACCGAAAAACCAGTTCGCGTTCGCGTGCCCCTACCCCTCCATCCCATTCAAACTCGGCACCGTGCTGGATCATAGCTGCCCCCAAACGCTGATTCAGCATGGGTTGGACCAATTTTAAGAGCTGTTTTGCTTCTTCCAGCGATGTAAAGGCTAGATTTCCATTCTGATCGGCTTTGCTGACATACATCAGGTCATAATCAGAATGAATTGCGGAACCTTCATATTTAACAAGTCCTTTTTCGGGTCCTGTCTCAGCACGACTAAAACCGGATGGCAGCCTGTTGCCAAGGGCAAATTTCATCCACTTGTCAACGGCTTCATTACGAGTTTCAGCCTGAAAGCCTTCAGGACGAAGAATTGGATCGACAACAAGGCCAGCAAACGGAAAATTTGACGCATCGGTATCCGATGTCTTTGCCTTACACGCGGCTGACTTGGGAATGTAACCGGGTTTGCCAATCCATTGGTCAGCAAGCGGATTTGGTTCACGTAAACCAATCCAGCAGTTCAGCCAGTCGGCTACGTAAAAGAAAATTTTTCGATGATGGTGCAGCATGTTTGTACGCTAAAAAAGTGGAAATTCAGTGATCGGTTATTTAGAAGCAAGTTATTCGTAAAACAGCAGGTTTGATACCCATTAGTTCATAACTGGCTTTGTATAATCTAAAGTTGTCAATATCATTACGTTCCGGAGTTACTGGGCGACATGATACAATCAATTTATGACGAATTGAATAAATTTACAGATCTGCTCCATTAAAACGAAAGCTAAGCCGACTCAGTAAAGATAAACACCAGTTGTAAACGGCCCGACTTCCATCAACCAAACCCTTCTTCCAAATGCGACCTCTCTCTTGTATTGTGCTCATTTCTCTGCTTGTAACGTCCTGCCTCCCAATCCTGGCACAGGAATTAACCAGCAATCGCCAGCGCGAAATCGTTTTCAAAGCCGTCAATATCATTCCGATGGACCAGGAACGTGTTATTGAAAATCAAACGGTTGTTGTGAAGAATGGCAGGATAACTGCCCTGGGTAATAACGACAAGGTGAAATTCAGCAAAGATGCGATTGTAGTCGACGCAAAGGGAAAATACCTGACGCCGGGCTGGGCTGAAATCCATGCGCACGTTCCGCCGATTGACGATATTGAGCCGATGAAGGAAGTGCTGATTCTTTATCTGGCAAACGGAATTACGACCATTCGGGGTATGCTTGGCCACCCCAAACACCTGGAACTACGGAGTAAAATTAATAGTGGTGAGATCCTTGGCCCTCATTTTTATGCAACGGGGCCATCCTTCAACGGGCAAACAGTAAAAACAGCTGAGCGGGGTGCCGCCATGGTCCGCGAACAGAAAGCGGCTGGGTATGATTTCCTGAAATTACATCCGGGCTTAACGAAAGAGACCTTTCCGGCCATTGCCAAAACGGCTCAGGAAGTTGGAATTCCGTTCGTTGGACACGTCTCGTTTAATGTAGGCGTTTGGCGGGCCATTGATGCCCGGTATTCATCCATCGATCATCTGGACGGTTTTATTGAAGCCATCACACCGGGCGTCGATACGCTGGCTGAGCAGGAAACCGGCCAGTTTGCCAGTTGGATTGCCGACCGGGCCGATGTGTCGCAGATTCCTAAGCTGGTGAACGGGTTGCGTACCAATCATATCCGGGTTGTCCCAACGCAGGCACTGGCCGAGCGATGGCTATCTCCATTTCCAGCAGAAGAATTTACCGATGACCCGGAGATGAAATACATGAAACCAGAACAGATAAAGAGTTGGGTAAATGCAAAAAATGGGTATAACAATAACCCCAAGTTTTCGAAAGAGCGGGCTGAGAAACTCATCCAGATTCGTCGGAAGTTGATCTATGAATGTCAGAAAAATGGCGTTGAGCTCCTGTTAGGCTCCGATGCGCCACAGATCTTCAATGTACCCGGATTCTCGATCCATAATGAGCTCAAGTATCTGGTCGATGCCGGATTGACACCTTATGAAGCCTTACGGACAGGGACAGTTAACGTTGCGTCCTATTTGAACAAACCTGATTCGGGCGTTATCAAAACCGGCAATGTGTCGGATCTGGTTTTACTCAGCGGAAACCCATTGAAGGACATCAATCAGACTCGTACCATCGAAGGAGTAATGATTGGTACAAACTGGCTCCCAAAAGACTATATTCAACAGGAGTTGAAGAAGCTGGAGAAGCAGTAACCGAAGCCATTGCCTCCCACTTATTGATCCGTGAATTCATCAGTAAAAAAGTCGAACGGCCCTCGTGGTGTCGGTTACGTAAAATCGACACCACGAGGGCCGTTCGACTAGCGCAAGAAAGTTGTCCGGATCACATCCATTCCCAGGCGCTTTGGTATGTATCGAGTGCTTCGGAATAGGCAATAAAATCGGCGTAAAAGGGGAGACTGGCCAACGTAGCACTGTCGCCTACAATAACTAGTTTCTTTCGGGCACGGGTCATGGCTACATTCATGCGCCGAATATCCGACAGGAAACCAATTTCACCTTCAGAGTTGCTCCGGGTCATCGATATATAGACAATGTCCCGTTCCTGCCCCTGAAAACTATCGATGGTATTCACTGAAATTTTATCACCATACACCAATAGGTCGGGGTATTGAAGTAAGTGTTCTTTCAGGACATTGATTTGCTGCTTATACGGCGAAATGATCGCGATCGTCGGAAAATCCTGCCGGGTGTAGCGAGTACTCAGATCGGCTACCAGTTGCGATAAATGCCGCATGAGCAGAGATGCTTCTTCCGGATTCGTTGAACTGGTACCATCCAGTTTTTCGTCGAAACCACAACCAGCCGTATCGACAAACACCAGCGAGGTATCGCCATCATACAGCGAATGACGGGCTACGGATGCATGTGCCTTCACTTTATTCTCATAAAACACCTGCGACGAATACCCCATTATGTGTTCGTGCATACGGTATTGCTCGTCCAGAAGCGTAACGGCTGCGGGATGCAGCGTTACGCATTTTTCGAGCAATGTCGTACTCAATCCCTTCCGGGCGGCCTCTGGCGATTTAATTGTCGGTGGTAGCTGGCAATGATCACCAGCCAGCACAACTTTCTGCGCTTTTAGAATAGGAATCCAGCAGGCCGGTTCGAGCGCCTGCCCCGCTTCATCGATCACAACCGTATGGTACGTAAGCTTACGAACCGTGTAGTGGTTCGCGCCGACCAGCGTTGCCGTAATCACCTGCGCTTTGGCAATTAGATCGTCGATGATATACTGCTCCGAATTTCCGACTTCCTTCATGATTCGGTGAGCCTCATCGAACAGGGCTTTACGCTGATCCCGCTCGGCTTTGCCAAAATTTCGCTTGTACTTATGAGCCATGTTTTTGAACTCATTCGCCTGCTTTTTCAACTTTTTAGCCTCTTTCATATAAGGGTGTTGGGCCATTTTATGGTCCAGCGTAAGCGCCATCAAACGCTCCGACACGCGGGCAGGGTTACCTACCCGAAGTACATTTAGCCCCTCATCGTGCAGTTTTTCGCTCAGTAAATCAACGGCCGTATTACTGGGCGCAACGACTAAAATCTTTTTATGATCCTGATTGATCAGGGCTTTTATGGCCTGAACCAGCGTTGTTGTTTTACCCGTACCCGGCGGGCCATGGACTATAGCCAGTTCATTGGCGGTCACTATTTTTTCAACTGCCGACACCTGACTCGGATTCAGTGTAGGGAGAAATAGCTTTGGCGTTTCGGGATGGAAAGTGGGTGATGTTGAGCTGGTCAGAATATTGATCAGACGATTACCGGATTTCTCAGCCAAGGAAGTGGCAGTCTTCAGTGCCTCCTCCATTTCATCGTAGCTGTTGTCGTCGAACAATACTTCAATACCAAGTTTGCCATCGCGCGACCAGTCGGGCAATTCATCAGTGCGCAGGGTTATTTTGGCCCGGTTGCCGCCCTGGAACGAAATTGTACCCTCTACCCGGTCGGTTTTAGGATCGTGGTTGCTGAACAGAACAGCAGGCATGCCAAAACGAAGCTGATGAGGGATGTCCTGATGCGTGGTCCGTTCAACCTCTACTGTCAGGTAATCACCCCGGCTCATTTCTGAACCCCGGATGGCGATCGGATACCAGGTCAGACCATTGGCCCGACGCTCAGCAATGGATGTGGTTTCGGTAAGTTTACGATATTGGGTACGGTCTTCTTCCCGTTCGATCCGGAGCAGATCGAACAGCTGTTTAAAATAATCCATTCACAAAAGTAGCTACTTCTTTTTACTAGCCCTGCCTGGCTTATACTTCTGTTGATAGGGGTCTAAGCCGGGCGGGACTTCCAATGAGTCCTATGCTCCTCCACGGGCATTAGCCAAACACGTCTATTTTCTATTGAAAAAATCCATACAGGCAAAATTTTTCAGTAGTTAACCTGGCATTTTATCCATCCTGATCTGTTTTTGAGGGAATTTACGCCTGTTGTCCCTATACTTGTTGACGAATCCTTTATTAGCCAGAATACAACCCAACCATGAATCAACTCTATTGCCTGTTACTGGTATTCCTATCTGTGTGTTCGTTTGGGCAGAATCCAGACTCTACCTGGTTTCGGAATAACTACACGAAAAAAGAGCAGTATATTCCAATGCGGGATGGCACCCGATTATTTACCTCCATTTATTTACCGAAGGACAACGCCGAAAAACATCCGATCCTGATTTCCCGTACGCCCTATTCCTGCGCTCCCTATGGCGAAAATGTATATCGGAATTTCTGGAGCAATCACTACAAAGAATACCTGAAAGAAGGCTACATCATGGTCGTTCAGGACGTTCGGGGTCGCTGGATGAGCGAGGGTGTATTTGAAGATGTTCGCCCATACCAGACGGATAAAAAAGCGAACGATTTCGACGAAGCCAGTGATACCTACGATGCCATTGACTGGCTTGTAAAAAACCTACCCAACAACAACGAAAAAGTTGGGGTGTTTGGCATTTCTTATCCGGGCTTTTACTCAACCATGGCCGCCCTGAGTAATCATCCAGCCTTAAAAGCCGTTAGCCCGCAAGCCCCCGTTACCGACTGGTTTATGGGTGATGACTTTCACCACAATGGTGCCTTCATGGAAATGGATGGCTTTAATTTCTACCTTCGTCGTGGGTTTGGTTTTCCACGGCCTAAGCCTACTACCGTTGGCCCCAGGGGACTTCCGGTTCCGACCAAAGACAGTTATGATTTCTTTTTGCGGAGCGGTGCCCTGCCGAACCTGACCCGTTTTGCGGGCGACAGTGTTCGTTTCTGGAACGACATGATGCAGCACCCGAATTTGGATGCGTGGTGGAAAGCCCGGAATGTCCGGAATTTTGTCAGCGCTATTTCGCCGACGATTGCAACGCTGGTGGTTGGTGGCCTGTTCGATGCCGAAGATTGTTTCGGTGCCTGGTCAACCTATGCCGCTATTGAAGGGAAAGCGAAGAACAACAACAAAATTATAATGGGGCCCTGGTTTCATGGCCAATGGGCAGGTCGTGGCAGCGATGGATCGTCGTTGGGAAATGTGCAGTTTGGTAGCCCAACCAGCGCCTATTATGCCGAAAATGTAGAAGTACCTTTTTTTAATTATTACCTGAAAGGCAAAGGCAGCATCGACAAAATCAAGGAAGCGAACATCTTCTTTACCGGCGAAAATCAGTGGCACCAGTTTGATAAATGGCCACCCGCTACAGTTACCGAGCGCGCCCTGTATCTCCAACCCAAAGGTGGTCTGAGTTTTACCCAGCCGTCGGCTAGTGGTAGTGAAGCTTTTTCCGAATACCAAAGCGATCCGGCCAAACCCGTTCCGTATACGGATGGCGTTAAAGCCAACCGCACCCGCGAATACATGACCGACGATCAGCGGTTTGCGGCCAATAGGCCCGATGTGCTGGTTTTCAAAACGGATGTGCTGACCGACGATCTAACACTTTCGGGGCCGCTTGTGGCCGATTTGCAGGTGAGTCTCAGCAGTACGGATGCCGATTTTATCGTGAAGCTGATCGATGTATTTCCCGATGATTTTCAGTATCGCCCAACCGATGCTTATATCATGAATGGCTACCAGATGCTGGTTCGGGGTGAAGTATTTCGGGGTCGTTTCCGGAAGAGTTTCGAAAAGCCGGAGCCTTTTGTACCAGGTCAGATTAGCGAGGTAAAGTACACGCTGCCTGATGTGGCGCATACCTTCAAAAAAGGCCACCGGATCATGGTCCAGGTTCAGAGTAGCTGGTTCCCGCTGGTTGACCGAAACCCGCAGAAGTACGTAGATATCTACCACGCCAAGGATAGTGATTTCCAGAAAGCTGCCATAAAAGTGTATCACAGCGCAACGACTGCCAGTAAAATCATTTTGCCCGTGAATAAATAAGGACTGTCCCTGATCTCTCGTCCTGACAGGCAACAGGAACAGACCTGAATTCAGACTATAACTATATTCTATACCATCGAACTTGTCGGTCATGGCCTACCTCTTCATTCCCAAACGCTTTCGTTTACTCATCTTTGCCCTTCTGTGTGGCTGCGATCTGTTTGCCCAAACGCCATCTGACTCGTTAGCGTCGAAAGCAGACAAGTTGTTTGCTGAATGGAATGGCCCCGATCGGCCGGGTATGGCGGTAGGCGTTGTACACGGCGGAAAATTGATCTACGCCAAAGGTTTTGGTAACGCTGATGTGGAAACCGGAGCGCCTATTACGCCGGAAACGATTTTTCACGTAGCGTCTATTTCCAAGGAATTCACGGCCTACGCCATTGTGCTGCTGGCGCAGGAAGGGAAACTGTCCATCGACGACGATATTCATACCTATCTCCCTGAAGTGCCGGATTTTGGGCAGAAAATCACGATTCGCCACCTGATTCACCATACGAGCGGGCTGCGCGATCAGTGGGCGCTGTTGAGCATGGCGGGCTGGGGATTGAGTGATGTGATCACTAAAGAGCACATTTTCAACCTGGTTCGTCGGCAAAAAGAACTGAATTTTGCGCCCGGAGCAGAATTCCTGTATTGCAATACGGGCTATACACTGCTCGCTGAAATTGTAGCCCGCGTAGGCAGGCAACCCTTTCGGGAGTGGATGCAGCTGCGCGTGTTCGGGCCGTTGGGGATGAAAAATACGCTCTTCTACGACGATAACGAACGTATTGTAAAAGGCCGGGCGTATTCATTTCACAAAGATTCGAAAGGCTATAAGAAAAACATACTTAGCTTTTCCAATGCCGGTGCGACCAGTTTATTCACGACGGTTACGGATCTGTCTCACTGGATCAACAACTTTAAAAATCCCGTTGTGGGCAATGCCGCAACCATGACGCAAATGCTGGAGCGAGGCCGTTTAACGAAGGGTGATACGATTCCGTATGCGTTTGCATTGTCCCATGCCACCCACAAAGGATTAGCGTACTATGGTCATGGCGGCTCTGATGCGGGTTTCCGTTCGTACATCGGCTATTTCCCGAAAGAAGACTATGGATTTATTGTGCTGAGCAATCAGGCCGAGTCGAATCCAAGTGCCCGAGCGCTGGAATTGGCAGACGTCTATCTGGCACCTTATCAGAAAAAATCCAGAGAAGTGCCGCCACCACCCAAAGCAACGACACCTGACAACAAACCCGTTCCAATTGTCGCGACCGACTATGTCGGGCGATATTATAGCCCGGAACTGGAAACCATTTATTCGATTCGACAGCGTGGCGATGCACTGGAACTGGTTCATGTACATCACGGCAACGTACCGCTGAAGAATGCCGGGAAAGACCACTTTGAGACGGGCTGGTGGTTTATGTCGTCGGTTGATATCGAGCGCGATATCAAAAATGCCGTGATTGGCCTTCGCGTATCGAACGGGCGGGTTCGCAATCTGTGGTTCAAACGGTTGCCCGATGGC
This sequence comes from Spirosoma aureum, assembly GCF_011604685.1. Classification (NCBI taxonomy): domain Bacteria; kingdom Pseudomonadati; phylum Bacteroidota; class Cytophagia; order Cytophagales; family Cytophagaceae; genus Spirosoma; species Spirosoma aureum. The sequence goes on from NZ_CP050063.1 coordinate 5,351,320, forward strand.
TTTGATGACGGCAAACCGCCCGTTGCCGGGAAGTAAGCGGGCTTGATAAACTTACCTGATTTCACGTACTACCTAACTTATACACCAATTAACATGTACCCACTTCACTTGATAAAGCGGGCTTCATTGCCTGTGATCAATTTATTCCTCTTGGGTTATTGGCTGACGAATACGCTGGCTCACGCCCAGCAAAAAGCAATTCCCAAACCAGAAGAAACCCTTGGTTTTCCGGTTGGTGCTGATTTTAAACTGGCTACCTACGAACAATCGCTGAAATACTTTCAGAAACTCGACGAAGCCAGCGATCTGATCAAGCTGGTTCACGTGGGCGAAACGTCGGAAGGAAGGCCCTGGTATTTTGCGCTGATCTCGTCAAAAAAGAACCTCGACAACATTGATAGGTACCGGGCTATTGCGCAACGGCTGGCACATCCGGCGGGTCTGACCGACGATGAAGCGAAAAAACTAGCATTGGAAGGCAAACCGTTGGTGCATATCGACGGTGGTCTGCATGCATCGGAAGTAGCAGGTGCTCAGCATACGATTTCGCTGGCGTATGACATGCTCAGTAAGGCCGATGATCCTAAGATGAAGGCGATCCTGGACAATGTGATTCTGTTGCTGTGGCCATCGCTTAACCCCGACGGTCAAACCATGATCGGCGACTGGTATAAATCAAATGTGGGTACGCCTTATGAAGTAGCACCTCCCCCATTTCTATATCAGAAATACGTTGGCCACGATAACAACCGCGATGCCTACATGCTCAACATGATTGAGTCGCGGGTAGTAGCCCGAACCTGGCGCGACTGGGAGCCGAATATCATTTTCGTCCACCATCAGACCTCGCCCTTCCCGACAAGAATCTGGTTGCCGCCCTTCGCCGAACCAATTGCCTCCCAAACACCACCTATCATTGCCCGCGAGGTAAACATGATTGGCATGGCGATGGCACAGGCACTCGAAAGCAATGGACAAAAAGGGGCTACCCACATGGGAACGGGTTTTGATGCCTGGTATCCGGGCTACATCGATTATATGCCGGTTCTGCAAAACATACCGGCTTTCTGGACCGAAACGGCCTTGTATAACTACGCCACACCGCATTTTTACACCGTTCGCGATTTCCCCAAAGATAAGAATGAGTTTCGCGTCGAGTCCTTGTATTCTAGCCCGTGGCCGGGTGGCTGGTGGCGCATCAGTGATGCCATCGCCTACATGCAAACGGCTTCACTGGCCACGCTCGATTATGCCGCCAAATATGGTGATGTACTGTTGTATAACCGGTATCAGGCTGGGCGCAATACCATCAAAAAATACGAGCAGGAACCGCCCTATGCTTATTTCATTCCTCAGAAACAACGCGACCCAGTTCGCCCGGTTGAACTGCTGCGCCGACTGGCATTTCACGGTATCCGAATTGGCCAGTTGACGAAAGAGGTTGCATTTGAGGGTCGCAACTATCCCAAGGGAACCTGGGTAATTCCGATGAATCAGGAATATGGGGAGTTGACCAAGCAATTGCTTGATGTACAGTCGTATCCAGACCTGCGCGAATTTCCGGGCGGCCCACCCGAACAGCCCTATGACGCTGCGGGCTGGACGCTTCCGCTGCAATTTGAACTGAACGTAATTCCGGCTACGACACCGCTGACCTCCGATGTAAAAGGAGCAATCCAACTGGTTGCCGGAACTTCCAGAGACTGGAAAACAGATGATCGTAAAGATGCCAATCCGGCCGATTTTGTTGGCGGAATCGGTTTTGACACCAATCCGGTTTCGGCAGGGATCAAAGCGCCGGAAGGCCGATTGACCGGTTCAGGTACGATTGCATTGGTAAATCCGGCCGAGAATAATGCGTTCAGAGTAATAAACCGGTCACTAAAAGCGGGTGGAACGGTCAGCTACAACAAAGACCGCCAACGGTATGCGATTAGTGGAATATCAAGAACGACGCTGGAGCCGTGGGTAAAGGACTTGGGGGTAACCGCTGAACTTACTACGAATACGACTGGCGCGGTTGTAAAACCAAGGATTGCGGTTTACAAACCCTGGACGGCAAGCATGGACGAAGGCTGGAGCCATTGGGTACTGGAGCAATTTGAGTTTTCATTCGTTAACATCAGCAATGCCGACGTATTGGCGGGAGATCTGACCGATCGATTCGACGTGATTCTGATTGCCTCTGATCGGCCAAGGAATATCAAAGATGGGTTCGCAAAAGGATCGGTCCCACCGGCTTATGAAGGTGGATTGGGCGAGCAGGGGGCTTCGAATCTGGATAATTTTGTGCGCCAGGGCGGAACGCTGGTTTGCCTGAATTCGAGCAGCGACTACGCCATCGACGCGCTTCATTTACCCGTGAAAAATGTGGTAGCGGGCATTAACAGTAAAGATTTCTTTACGGGTGGTTCGCTGCTGGAAGTTGAAACGGATGCAACCCATCCGGTTATGGCTGGTATGCCCACCAAAGCTGCTGTTTTTGTTGAGAACAGTCCCGTATTTGCTACCCTCGACGGATTTAAAGGTCAGGCATTAGCCAAGTTTGCTCCGGCAGGTTCGCCATTGCGGTCAGGTTATTTACTGGGTGAAAAGCACCTACAGGGTTATGCGGCTTCACTGGATGTACAACACGGCAAGGGACACGTCATTCTTCACGGTTTCCGGCCGCAATGGCGCGGTCAACCGCTGGGCACATATCGCGTTCTTTTGAATTCAGTCCTCTATGGTGGTGAGCTGGCGAAGAGTAAATTTGGCACCGTAGAGTTCTGGAAATCGCCTTCGGTGTCAATGAAACAGAAAGAAGAGGAGAAAAAATAAGAAAGTAGATGGTGTTAATCGGTCGAGTGTGCAGTAGCTTCGTCGCACCTGCAACTTTTACAAGTAACATCGTACCAATCAACCATTTATCTATGATCACTAAACTACCTTTCCGATTCATGCTGGCTCTTGTAGGGCTGCTCATGACACTTTCGGCGGTTCAGGCCGCTAAACCGCTGACTACCATAGCGCAGCTAACGGCCGACTGGCAACGGGCCCGCGAATTCACGAAAGAATATTTAGATACGATGCCCGAAGATGGCATGGGCTTTAAGCCAACCCCCGACATTCGTAGCTTTGCCGAGCAAATGCTACACCTTGCCGCAGCAAACTACAATTTTGGTGCATTGGCCAGCGGAAAAGCGAACCCATTTCAAGGCAAAAAGCTGGAGGAAATGAGCGAGCTTAAAACGAAGGCTGCGCTCACAAAAGCCGTTCTGGATAGCTACGATTTCATGCTCGATGGCGTAAAAGGATTAACGGACGCGCAATTGGCCGAAAATGTGAAGATGGGCCAGCGCGAAATGACCCGCGAGCTGGTTCTGGCGAAAGCGTTTGAACACCAAACGCATCATCGCGGTCAGGCAACCATCTACATTCGGGCGAAAGGCATCAAGCCCCCAACGAAAAGTTGTTTTAGGCCATACGATTTTGTCCCTGCTATTCTACCCAAAAAGAGCGCCGACCCGATTGGATTGGCGCTCTTTTTGGTTGCGTATAAGATCGCTCTGAAGCATCTCACACGCACTCTTTTCCAGTTTATTTAACCGAATACGTCAGAATTTAAGGGCAATCAACGCAGGAGCCAACGCTGCGGCTGTTGTGAAGGCAGCAACCTGTTGGTAGGGTCTGAGTTCGGTATGCTGGTTCGTTTTCCCTGCCAGAACATTGGTTGCAATAAAGCCTGCCAGGTGAATAATGGATAAGTATTTGTGCAACCGGACTCCGCTTCGTGCTTTTTGATCGGCCAGTAATTTAGGAGGAGCCGTTAGCGATAGCAGTGCAGTGGTACCATAGGCAATATTGGTTATAGTCCTCGTAGTCCGCTGGGCATTGACGAGCTGATCATACTCGATACCCGTGGCATTATTCATCTTAAGGCCCAGAATACCCTGTGCTACAAAACCCGCCAGTGTTGCATAGCCTGTAACCTTGTGAGATAATAGCATGAACGCACGCACCTTGAGTTCTTTCTTCCGTCCTTCCTGCGTAAGCGGGGCAATATGTGCAACCCGAAGCAGCCCGTTGGGACCCCAGAAAACCCGTTGGGTGAACATCATTTTGTGAGGTAAACGTAGCTGAGCATCCGAATCAGTGGACGCATTCAGCAGTTGATTATCAACCGTTGCAGCCGTTGTTTGGCGGACATACGACGTGTCCTGGGCATGAACTTGTAAACAAACACAAAGGAGGAGAACGAAAAGTTTTGCCATGAGGAAATTAATAAGTAAGAATGAGTTAATAAAAACCGAATACTGTCAGCGCTGGTCGTTACCCATAGTACGGAGGAATTTCGCCCATGGTTGCGTCCAGTCAGTGCATAAGCCCGGAACTACGTATGATTAACCTCATTTCACTTCCCCAATCTCCACCCTCACCCGCAACTTTTACAGCTTCAGGTTTTGACGTTCCTTAAGCCATTCGTTGCTTCTTATCTTAGCACATGACTATTCGGTTTTCGTGGCGACAAATTGCCGGAATTGCTGCGCTGATTGTGGCGACCCTGGTTAATCTACCGTTGTTTGGCTTAACCTCCCGATCAAGGCTTGCTGTCGTGCCGCCTGGTACACCTGATGTAGGGCTTGCCCTAAGCCGTCTGGTGTTTCATCTGGCCTTCACATTTTTCTTTATTGAGTTGAATCGCCGTGTGCTTACCCGGAAATCTTATGCTGCCCGGTTTGGTTTACTGGGCTGGTATGCCCTTAATTTCCTGTTATTTCTGGTACTGACAGGTCTGTTCGTCATCCTTGTAGTACCCTGGTATCCAGAGCGCCCTATTCTGGTCATCACAACCAGTTATTTTCGAAGTTTTTTCGTCTGGGTAACGGCGCTGCTACTGGCAAACTTCCTGACAGTTCTCCAACAGAACCGAACCATTCAATTGGAGAATGAACTTTTAAAACAGCAAAACTTACAGGCACAACTGGACACACTTCGAGCGCAGCTTAATCCGCATTTTCTGTTTAATTCACTCAATGCGCTTAGTTCGCTCATCCGGGAAGGAGGCCCAAAAAGTCAGCAGTATCTGGCAAAATTGTCGCAGGTGTTGCGGTATTCGTTACAGGTTCAACAGCAATCGCTGGTCCCGTTTGCGGAGGAGATGCAGTTTACATCGGCCTACTCCTTTCTGCTGACGATTCGGTTTGGCGATAACCTGCGTATCGACAATCAGCTACCTGCCGACGGGCCATGGAAAATCCCGCCCATGTCGCTCCAGCTACTGATCGAAAATGCAGTCAAACATAACATCGTTTCCAGTTCCAGGCCGCTCACGATCAGTCTGGCTACGGATACAGCCCACGAGTACATTATCGTCCGGAATGTCTATCAACCAAAGCCCGAACCCGCCGACGGGATGGGCAGCGGTTTGTCTAATCTCGACAGTCGGTTTCGTTTGCTGACCAGTAAGTCAATTCAACTATCGCGAACGGATGGCGAATTCATCGTTCAGTTACCCATTATCCCTGCAATCTGATGCGTGTGTTACTACTTGAAGATGAACGGACAGCGGCCAATCATCTGGAGGCTTTGCTTCGTGAACTCGAACCATCACTAACAATAGTAGCTGTCATCGACAGTGTTGAGGAAGGCCTGGCGCGGTGGTCTCAACTACCAACGCCCGATCTTATCCTGTCGGATATTCAACTGGCCGATGGGCTATCATTTTCGTTACTGGAGCAGGTAGCTGTTCACTGCCCCATCATTTTCACGACGGCTTACGACGAATACGCCATTCGAGCCTTCAGACACAACAGCATTGACTACCTGCTGAAGCCCATCGAACGGGAGGCCCTTGAAGCCAGTCTTCAGAAATATCGGTCCCTCGCCCGACCGGCCAGTGATGAACTGGTTCGCCAGATGCAGAATATGCTAAGCATACACGCCTTCATGCCTCCAACCTACCGGACTAGTTTTTTAATCCAGTTCAGGGATAAACTATTGCCCATTAAGGTAGCCGATATCGCTTATTTCTCGATTGAAGGGGGAGTTGTTTCCGCAACGATTTATGACATGGTGACACATCACCGGTTATCGGACCATCGACAGCCGGACCGGGCGATCAGCTACCCAATTGAGCAAAAGCTCGAAGATCTGGATAGCCAACTTGATCCTCGTCAGTTTTTTCGGGCTAACCGCCAGTTTATTGTAGCCCGCAATAGTATCAGCGAGGCCGAATTGTATTTCAACGGGCGCTTGCAGCTTAAGTTAAAGCCTGCCCCAAGCCAGCAGGTGCTGATCAGCAAAGACCGGGCAAATCTATTTAAAAAATGGATGGAGGAGTTTTGATTTTTCACCCGGCCCGTCGGCGGTTTAACTGGTCAATCTGACGCCTTCACGTTAGTTTTCCGATGGTTGCTTCAAAGAGATAGTAAGTTTGTGTTGTCTAAACGACTAACCAATAATGACCAACTTGATTGCAACGATTTTCATAGCAAGTTTTATCCTTTTGGGCGATGGGACTGTAGGGTTGTGTTCACTAAATAAAGCGCAGCAGGCTTCATCAGTAACGACACCAGAACCTAGTATTCGCGACACCATTCGGCATGATGGGCAGACACGAATTTACTGGGTACATGTGCCGACTGTCTATAAACAGAGTACCAATCTGCTACCGTTGGTGATTGCGTTACACGGCGGTGGTGGTAGTGGTCAGCAATTTGAAACCCAATCGAGATTAAGCGAAAAAGCCAACCAGGAAGGCTTTATTGTGGTCTATCCAGATGGCATACAAAACCCCGGTATCCTGCATTTACGTACCTGGAATGCGGGTGCCTGTTGTGGACAGAGTGCGTCAACACAGCAAACCGATGACGTCGGATTTATCGGAAAACTCATCGATAAACTAACCACTACTTACCGCATCGATCCCAAAAAAGTGTATGCTACAGGCCATTCCAATGGTGCGATGCTGTGTTACAGGCTGGCCTGTGACTTGTCGAATAAACTGGCGGCCATCGCTGCGAATGCAGGAACCATGCAGCTAAAAACAGCCTGTCACCCTACCCGCATCATGCCGATTCTTCATATCCATTCGCAACTGGATCGAAACGTACCGTATATGGGTGGCGTTGGCACAAAGAGCATCAACAAACAATGGAATTCCCCGGTGGATAGTACACTCACGGTATTCGCACAGATCGCGCAATGCAAAAGTCAGAAACAGGTTGTTCGTTCGACCGATAATTACACGTTTTATAAATGGACAAATTGCGAAGGCAGCATCGAGATTCAGTATTACCTGACCACAGATGGTGGACACGCCTGGCCCGGTGGTCAAAAAGGAGCGCGTTTCATCGGCGATACACCGTCGGAAGCGTTCGTGAATAACGATATCATCTGGCAATTTTTCAAAACACATTCGCTGCCCTAAAACGAGTCGAATAAATCAACAATCAAACAAGTAAATTATCATGAAAAACAACCTGGTAAACGCAATTCTATCTGTGGCTCTGGTACTTATTTCCATTTCGTCGTTTGCTCAACGCGGTCAGCTAGGCACACCTGAAGAACGAGCTACCCGCCAAACAACCCGAATGAAAGAAGCCCTGAATCTGTCGGCTGAACAGGAAACTTCGGTAGCCGATATTAACCTGAAATACGCCAAACAGATGCAGTCTTTACTGGAAACCGGCGGACGAAACCTAAAAACGGCACGTACTGCTAAGTCAAGTATGAAAAGTAAGGATAATGAATTAAAAGAAGTATTGACTAAGGATCAATTCAACAAATACCTGACCCTCAAAGAAGATATGATGAGTCAGATGAAAGAACTGCGTCAGCAACGGCAATAGTGGGTAAGCTGTCGACAACGTATACCCTTTATTTTTTGCGTAGGTGTCCTGGATCAGGGCACCTACTTTAGTTTACGATAAAGTTGTTTTATGACAGTTTTTTTAAAATTAGTAGAGAAGCATAGAACTTCGCACAAAGCATACATTAGTTTCATGACACTTCTTTCTTTTGTGCTTTCATGACGTATCGGTTGCTCTAACCGAACATATCTCCTTTGACAACGGATTTTTTTTCACAAATACAACTAAAAGTAGGACAGTACAGGAAAGAGCTTATTTCGATGTCAAATAATTTTGGATCAAATTAAGAGCGCAACAATACACACCTGCCAAACAGCAGCATAACTATTAAACTATGTCAAGTACGACAAAAACGTTTCAGCACGTCAGCTATTTGTGGGACGAAGCCAAAGCGGCAGAACTGGCCGGCGATGAGGTAGGTCTATTGATTTACCGGTCTAATTTACTCGGTGCTGATCTGCGCCTGACCAACTATGGCGGAGGTAACACCTCCTGCAAAGCAATGGCGAAAGATCCGCTTACGGGTCAGGATACCGAAGTAATGTGGGTCAAAGGGTCGGGTGGTGATATCGGTACCCTCAAGCGCAGTGGTTTGGCAGCGCTGTATGTGGATCGCCTTCGCAGCCTGAAAAACATCTATCGGGGCCTTGAATTTGAAGATGAAATGGTTGAGCTCTTCAACCACTGCATTTTTGATCTGGCGTCGAAAGCACCATCCATCGATACACCGCTTCACGGATTTCTACCGTTTAAGCACATCGACCACCTTCATCCCGATGCCGCCATTGCCATTGCAGCCGCAAAAGATGGTAAACAGATCGTTCAGGACCTCTTCGGCGGTACGCTCGGCTGGGTAGACTGGCAACGGCCTGGTTTCGAATTAGGCTTACAGCTGGAACAATGTCTCCAGGAAAATCCGGGTATCCGCGGTATCATGCTGGGCTCGCACGGATTGTTCACCTGGGGTGATACGGCCTATGAAAGCTACGTAAACACACTGGAAGTCATTGAACGGTGTGCAGAATATCTCGAAGAAAATTATGGCAAAAAAGGCCCGATTTTCGGCGGACAGAAACTGGAATCTATCGAGAAAGACGCCCGTCTGAAACAGGCCGCTACCCTCGCTCCGATTCTTCGCGGCTTCTGCTCGAACCAGCAACCCATGATTGGCCATTTTACCGATGATGACCGCGTTCTGCAATTCATCAACTCAGTAGATCTCGACCGGCTGGCCCCCATGGGAACATCCTGCCCTGATCACTTCCTGCGCACCAAAATCAGCCCGCTCGTTCTGGAACTGGCTCCCGACGAAGACCTTTCGGACACCAAAGCGGTGAAAGAAAGACTGACGTCAGCGTTTGAGTCGTACCGGGCCATGTACGAGGACTATTACAATACCTGCAAACACCCGAATAGTCCGGCCATTCGCGACAAAAATCCGGTTGTCATTCTCTATCCGGGAGTAGGTATGTTCACCTTCGCGAAAGACAAGCAGACCGCCCGCGTAGCCGCTGAATTTTATACGAATGCCATCAACGTGATGCGGGGTGCCGAAGCGGTTTCTGAATATACGTCACTACCCCGTCAGGAAGCGTTCAATATTGAGTACTGGCTTCTGGAAGAAGCAAAGTTGCAGCGAATGCCAAAACCAAAGCCTTTGTCGGGCCGGATCGCGCTCATTACAGGTAGCGCAGGCGGTATTGGGAAGGCCATTGCCAAACGCTTCCAGGCGGAGGGTGCTGTGGTTGTGATTAACGACAACGACGCTGACCGGCTGAAAGGAGCTGATGAGGAATTCAAACAGCAGTATGGCAAAGATGCTCATGCCGCTGCCCTGCTGGACGTTACCGATGCCGAAACCATCCGGAAAGCGTATGAAACAGCCGCACTGGCATTTGGTGGTGTTGACATTGTCGTTAACTGTGCTGGTCTGTCGATTTCGAAACCAATTGAGGAGCATACCGAAAAAGACTGGGATTTACTGTACGATGTACTCGTTAAAGGTCAGTTCCTGGTTACTCAGTATGGTGTTGAGATCATGCGCAAACAGGACATTGGTGGCGATGTTCTGAACATTGTCAGCAAGAATGCTTTGGTATCGGGTCCAAATAACGCGGGTTATGGCTCTGCCAAAGCCGCTCAATTGCATCTGAGCCGCCTGAATGCTGCCGAACTAGGAAAAGATCATATCCGGGTGAACGTCGTCAACCCCGATGCGGTGATTTCAGACAGTAAAATCTGGGCGGGTGCCTGGGCTGAAGGACGCGCCAAAGCCTATGGTGTGAAGGTTGAAGAACTGCCTGCTTACTACGCAAAACGGACGCTGTTGAACGAAATCATTTTGCCGGACGACATTGCCAGTGCCTGCTTTGCCTTTGTTGGCGGCCTGCTGAATAAATCGACGGGCAACGTGCTGAACGTTGACGGCGGTGTAGCCATGGCGTTTGTTCGATAAGGTTTTGGTTTACCGAATCCGGTAAACCAAAATCGATTAAACCCTAGTAACATTATGCAACTCGAATCGTATCAGATAGCTGACCATAATAACAGCCTACAGGAAAGTCATCAGCGCAAGCTGGCTTACTGGACTGAAGAAGTAGCAAATGCCGAAACCATTATCGGTAAGTTGATCGATTTTCAGATCGCCATTCCCAGTTGGGCTTTAGGTACGGGCGGAACCCGCTTTGGTCGGTTTGCGGGTGGTGGTGAACCCCGTTCGCTGGAGGAAAAACTCGGAGACATTGGTTTGCTCCACGCCCTGAACCAGTCGAGTGGAGCCATTTCCCTGCACATTCCCTGGGATATTCCAACGGACCCGGAGGCCATCAAACAGTTAGCAGCTCAGTATGGCATTCGGTTCGACGCCATGAATTCCAATACGTTTCAGGATCAGCCTGGCCAGCCCCTAAGTTATAAATTTGGTTCGCTGCAACACGTCGATCCTGCGGTTCGTCAACAGGCCGTCGAGCATAATATCGAGGTAATTCGGCATGGTTTAGCATTGGGCTCTGACGCATTGACGGTATGGCTGGCCGATGGTTCCTGCTTTCCTGGTCAGTTGAATTTCCGCAAAGCGTTTGAACGCACGCTCGATAGCCTTCAGGCAATTTACAAAGCACTCCCCGACGACTGGAAGATGCTGGTCGAATACAAAGCCTACGAACCCAATTTCTATTCGACAACCATTGGTGACTGGGGCTCGTCCTTTCTGTACGCGACCAAACTGGGTCCGAAAGCGTATACACTCGTCGATCTGGGCCATCATCTGCCGAATGCCAACATCGAACAAATTGTTGCTATCCTACTGAATGAAAAGAAGTTAGGTGGTTTTCATTTCAACGATTCCAAATACGGTGACGATGACCTGACGGCTGGCAGCGTCAAACCATATCAGCTGTTCTTGATTTTCAATGAACTGGTCGATGGCCTGGATGCGCGCGGTCTGAACCATGCGACCAGCCTCGGCTGGATGATCGACGCATCGCACAACGTAAAAGATCCGCTCGAAGATCTGCTTCAATCAGTAGAGGCCATTCAGCTTGCCTATGCTCAGGCTTTGCTGGTTGACCGGGTCGCGCTGGAAGAAGCACGGGAAGCCAATGATGTCGTTCGGGCGCAGGAGATTCTTCAGGAAGCCTTCCGCACCGACGTTCGGCCACTCGTAGCCGAGGCCCGTTTACGGGCTGGTGGTGCCATTCAGCCATTGGCTCTATACCGGCAGTTAAACGTTCGGCAGAAGCTCATTGGCGAACGCGGCACCAAAACAATTGCCACAGGACTGTAAGCGAAGCAATGTAGAATGTAGGCTATAGCATGTATGATTCTTTAGTTTGATATCATACACGCTATAGCCTACATTCTATCTAATATTTTCCCTTTCCCATGACCCAAACGCCTGTTATCGCCATTTTTGACGTCGGTAAGACAAACAAGAAGCTGTTTCTCTTCAATGAAGACTATGAAATTGTTTGGGAAAAGACGACGCAATTTCCTGAAACAACCGACGATGATGGCGATCCCTGCGAAGATGTCAGTCAGCTAAGTGACTGGGTGCAATCGTCGTTGAACGATGTTTTACAATTACCCGAGTTCTCGGTAAAGGCCGTCAATTTTTCTGCATATGGGGCCAGCTTCGTCCACCTGGGTGCCAATGGCCAAACAGTTGGTTATTTATATAATTACCTAAAGCCTTTCCCGGCAGCCATCCGGCAGCAATTTTACGACACCTACGGAACCCAAAGCGACCTGTCTCTTCAAACGGCTTCACCAGCACTGGATAGCCTGAATTCTGGACTGATGCTGTACCGACTCAAGTATGACAAGCCCGAGCTGTACGAACGCATCCGTTATTCGCTTCATTTACCGCAGTTTGTGAGCTATCTTATTTCCGGAAAGTGTTTCTCTGATTTGACTAGCATTGGCTGTCATACGATGCTGTGGGATTTTCAGCGAAACGATTATCACCAGTGGGTCCTGAATGAAGGCATTGACAAGATTCTTGCCCCCACATTTCCTTCCGATAATGTCATTAGCCCGGAAGTTGCCAATCGGCCTTATCCGGTCGGCATCGGTCTACACGATAGTTCGGCAGCACTTATTCCCTATCTGGCGTCGTTTCGTGAACCCTTTATTTTAATCTCGACGGGTACCTGGTCGATCAGCATGAATCCGTTCAATGCCAGTCCCGTTACACCGGAAGAATTGCAGTATGACTGTTTGTGTTTTCTGCACTACAAAGGTCAGCCCGTTAAAGCATCGCGCTTATTTGCCGGTTATGAACACGAACAGCAAACCAAACGATTGGCCGAGCATTTTAAAACGCCCGTTGATTACTACAAAACGGTTGCCTATGATCCCCTGCTGATCCAGTCGCTCAGGATGCACCGACCCGATGCTGGAACCAACTTCGATCAGGTAAAAAACCCGCCCATGCAGGAGTCGTTGTTTGGCCATCGGAATCTTTCGCATTTTCAGAGTTACGAAGAAGCCTACCACCAGCTTATGCTGGATCTGGTAGCCCAACAATTGATTTCAACGGATCTGGTGCTGGAAAACTCACCCGTCAAGCGCCTATTCGTAGATGGTGGATTCAGCAAGAATCCAATTTATATGGCCTTACTGGCGGCTGCCTTTCCGCAAACCGAAGTCTTTGCCGCGTCGGTGGCCCAGGCAACGGCACTGGGTGCGGCACTGGCTATTCACCAGCACTGGAACACAAAAGCTATCCCTGCCGAAATTGTTGATTTAAAGTTATATACAACGGATTCCGTGGCCATTTAACCCGGACTTTGCACAGTTTTTTCAGATTTTGCCGACTACTTTTGCGAGACGAAGGCCTCTAAGCGAACGTTGTTTCTTAGACGCCTTCGTCTCTCTTTTTATGCTATACTCTCTCATCTCATTCAAACCTCTATGAACGGCCCATTTCGCTTCAGTCGGGTACTTCTATTCATGCTCGGTTTTGTTAGCACTACCTCACAGCTTCAGGCGCGGATTGTTCGGATTGAAATTACCAGTGTTCAATCGCCAACGTTTGAGGGGAAGGTCTTCGGGAAGGTGGGCGCATACGAGAAATTACGGGGAAAAGCCTATGGCGAGCTAGATCCGGCGGCTCTTCAAAATGCCGTCATTACCGACATCCAGTTAGCTCCTCGCAATGCCAGGGGAAAAGTAGAGTATGTAATGGACATTTACATCCTGAAACCGATCAATCTGGCCAATGGCAATCATAAACTCTTTCTGGAGGTCAATAATCGGGGTGGGAAATTGTTCGGCGGTTTCAACAACAGTAGTGGCGGCAATGACCCTACCACTGCTGCTCACGCGGGAGAGGGCTTTTTGATGAATCGGGGCTACACAATCGCCTGGAATGGTTGGGACCCATCGGCATCAGCCGCCAACAATAACCTGACAATCAGCGTTCCGACCGTCAGGAATCCGGACGGTTCACCGATCACAGGACCCTCATACGAATACATAGTTTTCGACGATAAACCATCAACCACGTATTCGCTCGCTTATCCAGCGGCCACGTTGAACACCGCACAGGCAACCCTCACTGTGCGCGACCACTTGCAGGACTCGCCGACTGTTATACCGGCAGGGGGTTGGGAGTATGTCAATGAGCGTACGATTCAGTTGTTGCCCGCCGGAACGACTTTCCGGCAAAGTGCGATCTATGAACTGGTCTATCCAGCCCGCGATCCAATTGCAGCCGGGATTGGTTTTGCGGCCACGCGTGATTTTGTGTCGTTCTTACGGTACGCCAGGGCCGACGATTTTGGAAATGTCAATCCACTGGCTGGTGACTTGCAGTATACGTTCTCCTATGCCGTTTCGCAACCGGCCCGCTATTTGAATGACTTTCAGACTCTTGGCTTCAATGCCGATGAAAATAACCGACGTGTCATTGATGGTATCGAAAACTGGCTGGGTGGTGGCAGTGGAATTGGATTGAACGTTCGGTTTGCCCAACCCTCACGAACCGAACGTAATCGGCAAAACCACCTTTACCCGGAAGGCGTTTTTCCATTTGCCTATCCCGTTACGACAGACCCATTTACGGGGAAAACTGGAGGACGGATAGTGGCCTGTTCAACCAGTCATACATGTCCGAATGTTTTCGAAATCAATTCGGCCAACGAATATTGGGTAAAAGCGGCTTCGTTGCTGCATACGGATGCTTTGGGAAATGACTTGCCAGACCCGGAGAATGTTCGTTTCTTCCTCGTATCAGGTGCCCAGCATGGTGCGGGCAACGTCAACAACCGTGGTTTGTGCCAGCAGTTTCAGAATCCAACCAATGCGGAACCAATGCTACGGGCTCTGTTTATTGCCCTGGACGACTGGGTGACGAAAGGCACACCTCCACCCAGAAGTGAAGTTCCCCGGCGATCAACGGGCACGGCTGTTATCGCCAATGCCCATCAGAACTGGCAAACGGGACAGATTGATCAGGAGGCACTCGGCTGGCCGACGATTCCTGGCGTGACGTATACTGGCCTCATTACTACTCGCTACCAGCTAGATTTTGGCTCTTCGTTTAGGCACGGAATCATGAGCCAGTATCCACCCAGTATCGGTGAGCGACCGGTTTACATAAACTTCGTTTCTAAGGTCGATCAGGACGGGAATGAGATCGCCGGGATTCGGTTGCCACCCGTTGCCGCACCCATCGCAACAACAACGGGGTGGGCGCTGCGTCGGGCTGGTTACGGTGAAAATGAAGGCTGTGAGGGGGCCGGTCAGTTTATTCCCTTTAAACCAACAAAAGCTGAACGGCTGTCAGTCAATGATCCTCGGTTATCGTTACAGGAACGCTACCAGACACATGATGGCTACGTGAAAGCAGTGGAGAAAGCCGCCCGAAAACTAGCTGAGCAACGTTTTTTGCTACAGGAAGATATCGATCAGTATATTCATACAGCAGCGTCAAGTAACGTATTGAAGTAGCTGGCAACAGAAAATGAACCGGAATTTACTGGCAAAGCTCGTTATAAGCGGCAACCATGTCACCAAACTGATTCCAGTCGCGACGGGTGGCTATCGGGTAGTTGCGGATAAAAGTCGGGCAATCGCCAAACAGTTTTTCATGAACAGCTTCCAGATCACCACGTCTGGCAAGCAGCGGTTCCTGCCCGTTTTTCAGAACAATGTAGCTCAACTCCTGACGATTACTTTCCAGAACGAAATTCCCGAATGTATACTCAGTCGTTTTTTTCCAGCCCGACACATCGAAATAAAGCGCCACTCGTCCTTCCAAAGGGCTCAGGCGTTCCAGTAACATCGGTTTATTGCTTCGTCGTGGATTGGGCACCCGTTCAAAAATAACCATTTCCCGGTCACGTGAAATATACCCGCTCGAATAAGCGAAATCAGGGATATGCTGTGCAATAAGACGCAGATCATCGCCCTTCAATTTGGTTTTAGTCTTGTCGGCGCTGCGAATGATGACTCCTGCCGGTGAATCATTTATGAGTGCTCCAATTCGCATTTCTCCACGGATCGTATCGTTCGTCATCGTAACGACGTAGCCATCGGTCCACATTGTGATGGCTCCTACTGGTATATATTGGGCCAGCCCAAGGGCGCTCTGCAGCAGGATAATAAGTATAGTTAAAATTTTCATGCTGGTCACTGATCGTTTGTGGCAACGAAGCTACCAGCACCGGAATGTTTCTGATATACAATTCTGCTTGAAACGTCAAATAGGGTGTTTGAACTGGGTTGAAGGCTGTTTATTGCCCATGAAACACTGACTTATAGCTTGAAATTCATTCGGGCGAGAACCTGCGATCCAACGCGTGCAATGAACTGATAGTCACCAGGAACCGTAAGGTTAATCTGCTCATTGACTTCAGCGGTGTTAATGTATTGTTTCTCGAAGATGACAAGCCCCTGATTATCGGTCACGTGTAGATCAATAGTCTGGGGAGCGGGAATCGACACCTTAATGGCCGTTGCCCCTGTTGTAGGATTTGGATTGATCGTCAGTTGCCCCTCAAACCTCAGGTTCGTATCCGTTGAATTGTCGACATCGACCGTAAAAACATCCGTTAAACAACCAGACTGATCGGTGACGGTGTAGGTCGTTGACACCGCAGGCGACACACTGATGGTTCGGCTGGTTTGCCCGGAATTCCAGGTATAATTTCCGGGCCATGAAGCCGCCAGTGTCAGCGGTTTATCGGGAATTGTCAGGAAATAACGGCGCTGGCTGACCTTTTTAAAAACGGTGAATTTGTCTCGTACAGTTCCATCTGCAGCCAGCCACTGCGCATCGAGTCGATTGTCGTTTACGTCGATCAGCATGGAACCGCCCACCTGATTATCCGAATAAACCATAGCCTGATGTGGATACCCAACCGACTGCCCGCCCAGTTGACCACCGCTTCCATTGACCACATAGATCGTACCGGCCTGTTTGTTGATAATCGGGCAGGAATTGGGCGAACCATCATACCGGGCATTGCTAGTCGATATGGCATGCTGATTTAAATCGAATGTATTGGCCTGACCATAATGTCCTTTCATGAGATAGCTGCGTTCATACAGATGGCTGTGCCCCGATAAGACCAGGTCGACCTGATACTGCTCCAGAATAGGAAGTAATTGCTGGCGTATCTGAATTAAATCATTTTCAGTATCCGAATTATGTGAGCCTTTGGTATAGGGCGGATGGTGAAAAAAAACAATCGTCCAGGGCTGATGATTAGCGGCTAAATCGCTGACAAGCCATTGCGCCTGCCGACCCGCCGGATCGTAGAGCCGTGAACCATCATTCCCTTCAGAATCCAGCGAAACGAAGTGAATATTCGCATAATTGAACGAATAGTTGAGTTTAGATCCGGAAGGCACTCCACCGGCTTCGGCCTGCTGCGGAACACTGACCAGATTGAAATAGTCAACGTTTAAATTGTTGGGGTTATCGATGTACTCATGGTTACCCGGTGTAGACCAGACCGGAACATGCTTCAAAATATCGGTATAGATATTAAAGAGGTTTTGCTGGTACTGCGCGTCAAATCCCTGATTATAAGCATTATCGCCCAGCCAAAGCCAGATATCGGCGGGATGGCTCTGCGCGGCTTGCCGGTATTGATTTAAAACGGCATTTTGGTTAGCATTGGCCGTACCAACGCCAAAATCACCCAGCGCCCAGATACGGACAGGAACGGTAGACCCCACGGTTGGCGAAGTTTGAAAATACTGATCACTGGAGGTCATTAAATCGCCCGCCGAGGAGCCAATGGCATAATAGTAACGACTCGCCGGTTGTAAGCCGGTTAGTGTAACAATGTGCTCAGTTGTTGCCGTTGGGTCGGTAGTTTCCTGGTTAAGCTGACCGGCGTTACTACCAAAGCGAACGCGGCTGTTGGTTGGTTGATCGGTACGCCAGCGAATCGTTATGCCCGTTGGTGTAACCGTCTGCAGGTAAGGTGAACGCGTAACGGTTTGCGCCATCGAAACCGTTACGGCCACTATCAGGCTGACAATCCAAATGACATGAAGTAGAGTTAGTCGGATCATATACTACTAGTTGGCTTCATTAAAAGTACACAACTTTAATAACACTTCGGACATACAGCAAAAATGCGAATCGTAAGCAATGGGATACCAATAAGTCCGGCTCCCTGTAAGTAGACTATTTCCTTTTCGCGACCACTTGTTAACCAGAGTCAACCTATTGTCAACTCTGGCTGGCTGCCTCCTCTTTACTGGGCTACTTTTGGGCTGTTCTTTACATACTCAAGGAGCTTTGCTTTAATCCATTTGCGAGGCCAGTCAACGTAACGAATCACTACTATAACTCAATCATTAACCATGCATACATTATCCTTTGGCTTATTAATGGCCAGTTTACTAAGTTCTGTTTTCGCAACCACACTGAACCCATCGTCGGTAACTGATGGAAAATTGCACGGCATTCTGCCAATAGTCAATCAGAAAGTGACGTATTCCGAGGTCGTTGATTGTGGGAGTGTGTCGCAGATCGACCTGTTCCGGCGCGCCAGATTATGGATTGCTCAGTCGTCGTCTTCGTCAACCAGTACCTTTTCACTAAACGATAAAGAAACCGGTGATCTGGTAAGCCGGGGAAAACAGGTCGTTAGTATGCCCCGTTCGGAGAGCTTTGCCGGTGGTGTTTTTTCCTTTCGCTATAGTTTCGTCATCGAATGCAGCAACCGCAAATACCGGGCAACGATAACGCAGATCGACGTAGAAGATGGAAACAGTGATAAATTAACACCGATCGAGGTCTATTCGCAACGCAATGAAAAAGACCTTCAGCTTATCTATCAGGAACTAGATAAGCAGCTAAAAGGCACGCTGCAACTGCTTCAGGAAAACGTTAAAAACTACAAAGGTTTTTAGGAATCCTGCTCCATGAACCGAACTGTCACGTATTTGCTTGGCCCCGAATTGGTCTGGCTGCTTTTATTCGCTCTAGCGGGTATTCTTGTGGCCCAGAACCAGCCCGTAACGGGAATAAGTCATCTGAAGATCATCTGGTTAAACTGGTATCTACCCGCCATTGGCGTTATGCTGGCCTTTGTACCCTTGTTCTGGGCAACGGGCAACCTGTGGTGGTGGCTGGTACGGATTGGTCTGGCAAGTCTGATTGGTGTTGTTCTGCTCGTGGGTTATTTGTGTAAATCGGCCAGTTATTCGGATATCCGCGATCTGGGCGTTGGCATGGGATTTCTGTTCTTCGTCGCTATCGGCTGGACACTATTAGCATCCATAGGATTGATCGCTATCCTTTTTCAATTAGCGAACTGGTCATTCCTGCCCGCCCTAAAATGTTTGCTGGTTGTGTTTAGCCTCTTTCTGCTTGTGATGAAGTTCAAGTGGGACAACCCCTGAAACAACGTCACTACGGTCCTTCCTCTTTTTAAGAAAATCATATTCGTACGCACATGTACACCCTTCCATCAACCGTTTTATTCGCAACTCTGTCAATAGTCGGTTTTATATTATTGATAAAAAGTATCACCCGACTCACAGCGATCTATGCAACGGCTCCTAAAGTTGAGTGGATTGCCCAATCACCTGCCTGTTATTTTGATCTGCGTGACCCAGGTATCTATGAAATTTCGGTGATTCGGCCTTCTCTATTTGGCGTAATACCCAAACAAATTCCCTTTGAAGTACTTGATCGTCAGGCTGAAAAAAGTATTGCCGTCGAAAACTATAACTTTCTGCTTTCCGGCAGCCGAGATATGTCCGGCAACCGAATTGTGCCAATTGCAGAGTTTACGATCGACCAGCCCAGCACATTCCGGCTTTTCAATCCGGCGAACGACGATTTTAACCAAACCGATAAACTGCTCATCAGGCCCAAGGTTGGAATTACGGGTGTTTTTTCCATTCTGGCTGTCGTATTTTCGGGCATCTTGTTTATCGGCGGATCGATTGTTTTCATAATAACACTGGTTAAGCCATGAACCGCACCGCTGCTTATCTGGCTGGTCCTGAATTAAGCTGGCTCATCCTATACCTGATGACAATGTGGCTTGTTGCCTTCTATCAGCCGCTGGCCACCGACTCTTCGAAAGAACAGTTACTGAACTTTGGCTGGTTTTTACCGCTCATTGGTGTGATCATGGCTTTCGTTCCTTTATTCTGGGCACCTGGAAACCATTGGTTATGGTTAATTCGTATTGGCCTGGTCAGTAGCCTGGGCATTGCCTTCGTTGTCACCTATCTATGCAGTTCGGTCCAGTATCACGACAGCCGCGATTCGGGTGTTGGAACCGCCTGGATTATGTTTTTCAGCCTGGGGATAATGACGCTTATTGGTATGATGTTTATTAGCGCCATTTTTCTACTAACTAAATGGCCGTTACTACCAGTCTTAAAATGGCTACTGATCATTGTCGGCATCCTGATTGCATTAGGAGCTGCCATTAACTGGCTGGCTTCACTGGATACAGGCAAAGCTTCCTGACCTGACGATGGTCTGGTAAGAACCTATTCATTCGGAAAGCCACCCGGCTTTCTGACGCCACTCACGGAAGTCAGCATCGGCGTGAAGATCAGCCGAGTTGCCCGCGTCAATTGCTTCAGCAAGACGTTGTTCGGGAATAACCGGAAGATTGATTTCGGCCCGTAACCTATTTACAGCGACCTTGTCCTCAACGGGATATAGTTTACCCTTATCGTACTGAGTGCCATAGCGTTGCGGTTTGCCGGTAAAAAAGCAGATCCGATCATACAGATAGGCTAAATGCTGCGGATTGATGTCATCGCTGACATCGAGCATCAATTGATAACCAGATTTCATAAACAAAGCCTCGCCAATAGCATGCTGCACAATGAGCCAGGCGGCTTCGCTGGCTTCTTCGCCTACTTTCGAGCGGGTTGGCCAGCCAATCAGGCCAATTATTTCCCGAAGCCGGGCAACATTTGCCCGATGAATGGCTTCCATATCCGGGTTGTAGCCCTCCGACAGCTTGTTTTCCTGAAGCAATCGCTCCCGAACAGCCAGATCATGGTTTGCTAATTGAATGAGTTCCTGAGCGATTTGGGCTTCCATGTTATTATGCAGCGGGGTTGCATTCTATCCGATGACCAATCCGAAGGATATGCCCGTCGGGGTCTTTGACAAACATTTCCCGCATGTTCCAGGGCATACGTTCGGGTGGCGACACATCCAGAGCCCCTTTTGCTTTGATTGTTTCATAGTAGGCATCTACGTCATCGATGACCAGGCAAACCCATGTTTCAGGATGACCCTGACCGTTCAGACAGAAGAAAATCTCCACGTCATTTTTCACCACGCCCCCAAAGGTTGGTGGATTTTCCCACTCCCATTTATCATCAAAGCCTAACACATCGATGTAATAGGCAAGGCTTCTTGTCACGTTGGCCGAATACAGAATCGGTACGGTATTCGCTAGTTTCATGCGTATTGTCGTTCAGTAGACGCAATACTAAAATTCACTCAACGTAATCTTTTTACGTCATATAGCCCGATTGGTCGATTTTTATTGTACGAGTTGCATCATCCAGGCGCAGGCTATACCTCCATAGGTGCCCAGTACATGGCTAAGTACGGCCAGTAAAACGCCCACGGGTGCCAGCGCCGGGTGAAAAACGGAAGCGACTGCCGGAGCGGTTGCAACCCCTCCAATATTGGCCTGGCTACCCACTGCTACGAAAAAATACGGAGCCTTCAATACGCGGGCAGCTATAAACATGATCAGGATGTGGATGAGCATCCAAATTATGGCCACAGCAAATAATCCGAGATTGCCACTGATAGTTGACAGATCGAGCCGCATGCCGATTGTCATGATCAGAAAGTAAATAAACAAGGTCGAGAGGTCCGTTGTACCCAGTTTTTCGAGCTTTCGGGCTCGGGTAAACGACAACCCAATACCCAGTGTCGTTGATAAAATCACCACCCATAGGAAGTTCGACAGAAACGGTTCCAAGCCATGTACCCGCATCCAGTCGGCATGCGGTTGAAACGTTTGAGTTAGCCAGGAAGCCAGGGCATGGGCAACCGCTGCTCCGCCAAAACCCAGCGCCAGAATGGTCGATAAGTCGGTTAAATCGGCCGGTTTATCACGTTCTTCCCGATAGCTTAAAATCCTCACTTTAACCGCTTCGATACTCGACGTGTCGGCTTTCAGAAACCGGTCTATCCGCCCCGAAAAGGCCGCTCCGTAGATCAGACAGGCCGTCCAGACGTTTGACACGATCGCATCAACGACCAGAATAATGACAAACAGGGCTTCGCTGCAACCATAAATTTCTTTCAAAGCGATCTGGCTGCTGCTCCCCCCTATCCAGCTACCCGAAATTGTGACCAGTCCTTTCCAGAGTTGCTGGTCAATGGCCTGCTGGCGAAACTCCGGCGATAATGAACTTACCAGCGCCAACGCGATTGGACCACCAATGACGATACCGAGCGTTCCAGCCAGAAAAACCAGTAATGCTTTGTTGCCCAACCGTAGTATAGAGCGCAGATCGGCGGTAGATGTCAGCAATACCAGCGCAGCAGGCAGCAGATACTGGGATGCAACAGTATAGAGCTTTGATTGCTCACCCGAAATTATACCAAAGCTATTCATGGCTCCCGGAAAAATGTAACAAAGCAGCAGAGCAGGAATTAAGTTATAGAATTTCTGCCAGCTTCGATGTTCGGATCGCGAGGTATGGAAGATGAGAGCCAGCAGTGCAAGCAGGATGCCCAGAATTATGGCATCCTGCGTAATCAGAGGTTCTTTCGGCATCAGAATCTGAACGAATTCGTTGGACTGCTTGCTCGCACAGAATACGGCTAGCTATACTACGCTTAAATAGATGTTGGTAATGTCAGGGTCAATTCTGTAAACTCACCTTCCTCGCTTTCCAGCGTAAAGGTTCCACCATGACCTTTCGTTATAATATCATAGCTTAACGAAAGCCCTAAACCCGTTCCCTGCCCGGTTGGTTTGGTCGTAAAGAATGGTTGAAAAATTTTCAGTTTTATCGATTCTGGAACACCTGTACCGTTGTCGCGAATTCGTATTTTGACTCGATCTGCTTCCTGGCTGGTGTATACTGCAACGATTGGCTGGTAGTCTGGCCCGTTACTTTGCTGCCGTTTTTGTACAGCATAAAACGCATTATTGAAAACATTGAGGAGCACCCGACCTACTTCTTGCGGAACGATTGTAACCGGCCCCAAATCAGGGGCATAGTCGGCAATCAACCTGGCCTCGAACGTAGAGTCTCTCGCTCGTACACCATGATAAGCCAGCTTCAAATACTCGTCGGTTAACGCATTCAGATCCGTTGGCAGTCGCTCACCACTACTCGTACGGGCGTGTTCGAGCATGCCTTTTACGATCGCCGAAGCCCGACCGCCATGCTGATTTATTTTCTGGAGATTCTGCTGTAGATCGTTAATGATTTCAGTATCCAGTTCGTCATCGTGTTGCCCGCTCTGGCGATTCTCGATCAGTTCCGTGACCAGTTCGGTACTGACTTCCGAAAAGTTATTGACGAAATTTAGTGGGTTCTGTATTTCGTGAGCGATACCAGCCGTCAGTTCACCCAGTGAAGCCATTTTTTCTGCCTGTATAAGCTGATCCTGGGTTGATTTCAATTTGACAAGTGTTTGCTGAAGGGCTTCCTTCTGCTCATTTAGCTGGCGATTAGCCCGTTGCTTTGCCCGGTTGTTACGGGTCAGGATCAGCGAAAAACCAACCAAAAGCGCGATGCAGCCAATGAGTATAAAAACATACTGACGTTGCCGATGCGACTCCTGATCCCGTAACTGGCGATCTTTTGTCAATAGCTGGATTTGTGCTTCTTTTTTAAGGAGGTTCTGTCTGTATTCCAGCGAAGCCAGGCGACGCGTGGTCGCTTCGGCGGTTAAGCTATCTTTATAGGCGCTGTACTGCAAAAAATACCGATAAGCCTGCGCATAATCGCCCTCTTTCGCAAATGCCTTGCTCAATGCTTTGGTTGAATCACGAAGTTTCTTGCGGGTCGTGAGCTGCTCCACGACTTTCGGATTGCTTCTGGACGAATTAATAAGTGTATCGACCCACCGATCGATCATTTCCGGTTTAATTCGAAAGCTTCGGTTCCGGCCGGGATCATAGGTTGGAATCGGAATTGAACTCAGGTAATCGGTCGGAATAGCGGGAGACGATCGATTTTCAAGCCGCTTTTTTACGGCCATTTGGGTAGCCTCTATCGATATATCGACAGGAATAGTCCGGTCAGGCCGCAACGACTTTTTGCCAAGTCCCTTGGCGGCCTTTTTCATAGACCCCCCTACCGAAGTCATCACCTTGCTCAACGCAATGGCTATCTCAGGCGATGTCTTACGATAATCGTGCTGAATACGTCCTATAATTCCCAGCGCCCAGCCTCCTTCTTCCACATCCTGAATCTGGCCGGCGGCTTCCTCGGCTTTTGCGAAAAGTTTCTTTGCCTCTTCTGTCTCCTGTTGCTGAATATGGAGCATTGCCAGTTGGCAAAATGCGATGACCTGTCCAGGTGCATAATTCAGCTCACGAGCCACAGTTAAAAGCGAATCAGCCTCACCAACGGTGCTCACTTTTTTTTGTAAGTCCGTTTTAAGTCGACTAATTTCTTTTTCCTTTTCCAGCTGCTGCGTATCGACGGGATTGCTGTTATCCGAAACTACCTGCGACCAGCCAGGAACGACAACTACCCACAAAAGCACCATAAAGCCAAAGGTGGCAGTAAAGCGAGAGCACCCTTTCATTCGTACGATTGTATCTAAAAATAGAGAGATTGCCTGGGCAAATTATCGAAGATCCGTGGACGGACCAACGGAAACGTCACTATTTACTTTTATTTATCGATAAACCATAGGGTATAAGTAGGAAATTTTCCGGTAAAAAATCAGCAACTAGCCCGAAACTCAACTCCCTGTGAAGCTGTTGTCAAAACAGCTTTCGATCTCGTTTATGAACGTTATTGCCCGCGATCCTTCTGTACCGCTTCGGTTGTTCGTCGACAAATTCTGGGCAGTTTCAGCCGAAAAGTTCGACCAGCAGGATATTGGCTTACCCGTGATGCGGCACGAGTTTATGTTCAACTTTTCGGATCATTTTTCGATTTGCCGAACCGACAGTAAACCATTAATTGACAATCAGACAACCTGGATCAACAGCCTTTATACGCACCCACAACGCAGCGCAACCCGTGGGCGACACGAAACATTTGGCGTTTTCCTGAAACCGTGGGCTCTTTATTCTTTGACGAATATTCCGGCGTCGGAACTTACCAATCTGGTTATTGAAAGCAGTCTGGTTTTGCACCAGCCCATTAAAGACCTGACCGAACAATTGCAGGGAACAAATGACATGCAGGTCAAACTTGCCTTGCTGGAATGTTTTCTGCTGAATCAATTCTCAGGCAAAGACCTGCCCGCTTACCTTCCTTACGCAGTGGATTATCTGCAAAAACGGCCCTGGCACCATGGCATCGTTCGGGATCTGGCTATGTCAATTGGCGTTAGTGCCAAATCTTTAACACAGGCTTTCAATAAATACGTTGGAGTTTCGCCCGGCCGATTTCTTCACATACGGCTGGTAAATGAGGTAACCGCCGATCTGGCCAGCAACCCGAACCAATCCCTGACGGAACTCGCCCATCGCCATCGTTTCTTTGACCAGGCCCATCTGAACCATCTCTTCAAATCTTTGACAAACCTGACACCCGGCCAATATCAGAAACAGGTTCTGGCCGGAACGATCGACAAAAACGATCCCTGTTACATTCGCCAGACAACGTAACTTTTATACAATTTTAGGGCTTCCCATTCCGGTAGTTTTGCGCAAAAAACGAATCGACATGCGAACGATAAAATTGTTTATTGCTACCAGTCTGGATAGTTACATCGCCGGGCCGAACGGCGAAATTGACTGGTTGTTTACTGAAGGCGAATACGGCTATTCTGCTTTTATGGAGAGGATTGATACAACCCTGATGGGCAACGAAACCTACAAGCTGACCAAAACATTCGGCGACTTTCCGTACAAAGACCTGACAAATTATGTCTTTACGCGCAACACAGTTCATCCGGAGGAGCCTTATGTACAGTTTGTTTCGGGCGATATTGCGGCTTTTGTTCAATCGCTGAAAGAACAGAATGGGAACGATATTTTTTTAGTCGGTGGAGGCTATGTAAACACCGTTCTGCTCAACGCAGGGCTGATCGACGAGCTACAGATCTTCGTCCATCCAATTATTCTGGGAAACGGTATACCCCTGTTTCAACCAACCGAAACACGGCATAACTGGACGTTTGTTGCCAGCAAATCCTATGAGCGTGGATTGGTCGAATTAAAGTATGTGAAAGCGTAAATGAATAGTCAGGCGAAGGCTTTCTACTCATTCTTCGCCTGACTACCTGGGATTAGCTACCAGACTACTACATCTTCCCTTACGTCAGCAACTCGTTTCCTGACAGCAAATGGGAAAAACAGCAACGTGATGGCACATCCGATTGAGGGTACATAACCAATGGGCGTAAAAACTCCCGTGGGAGCACTGATTACAATGATCAACAGTGCGGTTTTGATGGCGCTGCGCTGACTACCGGGAATACCGCGAAACCACGCTCCGATTTCACGAAGCATACGCATACTGAGCGACAACAGGACCATGCCCATGAGAATCAGCGAATAGAATCGGTAATCGTATACAAACGTCCCATTGATAGCCCGCTCGATGGCCCGGTAGCTGATTTCAAACAAATGCCCACCACCGATAAACGTGGCTATGGCCGTAGCACCGAAAACGACAAAATAAGCAGGTACTTTTCGAACAGGTACGGTAGCCCGTCGAACGAGCCGAATCGTATTGATAAACGTAAATACCAGGCAAAGGATCAGTACGATCTCATCGATGTGATTTAGATAAAAACTCATCATACAGAATAACCGCCGATTCGGCTGATTTAGGGTTCAGGAAAGAGGCAAGTTATTGTCCCTCATTCACCCTCATCAACCAACATCTGGATCAAGCAACCAGAACCCTGTATCAACCAGCAAAATCAGGCCCTGATTTGCAGCTTATCCAGGCCAATTCTTATGGCATTCGATTGAGTCCTTCCCATTTCACGTTCCAGCTACCATCGGACGGGAAACCGGGCGTAGCTGATCCGGTATACCCATCCCAGCCTGCACACATCATCGAAACAGCCATCAGTAAACCGCCATTGCCGGGCAGGTAGATTCGCAAATTATTCCGCTGGTAGTTGTGCCCATTTGGGAGATAGGTATTTTTGGTCACCTTCATCATCAGGGCGTCAACGGCCTGTTTGGGCCTCCCGAGCCGGGCGGCAGACATGGCTACCAGTGGATAATCCCACCCCCAGGTATCTTCCCAATGCCAGACAGTCATAACCTTGTCGAAAGTACGCTGCATGGTAGGCACATCAAGCTGAGCCGATGCCGGCAGAAAGCCGTATGCTCCCAATACCGTTGGATGATCGGTGATGTACGGTTCAAATGTGTATGAATTCGGCGCACTTTCAGCCGCCAGATATAAGCCTTCTTGTACGGGCAGTGGCGAAAGTTTAGCCAGCACATCGTCCCATTCCGGATTGCGGGGTAGCCCCAGCCGTTGCCGCCATTGCTGCGCTACTGTAAGCCCCCAACGCCAGTAAGCCAGTTCATAGGTTGGGTTATAGGTCTCTTCGGGCTTAAACCGCTCCTGTGCCGGAATCAAGCCTTTGCCCAGAATATACCGCTTCGTGGCTGGGTCCCAATACGCATACGAAGCCATAAAATCGGCAGTATCGAATACCAGTTCCTTATATTTTTCCAGGATGGCCTGATTGTGGTGATGGCGATAGCACAACTCCGCAAAATACAGAAAATGAGGCTGTTGCCAGATAAGAAATGGGGAAACGGTCGATGGGCTTTCGTTCCCTTCTGCATCGGTCATTTTCTGCCAGCGTACGCCTTTAAATCCCTGACGGGCAGCAATTGCCTTGGCTTTATTCCGTACCGACTGATACCAGCCGAGACTTCGTTCCAATAAATCGATCCGGTTCCACTGGGCAAAGTGGGCGGCATGCCACCAGTGCATTTCGAGGTGTGGACGGCCATACCAGCTGTTATACGTTAGCCCCGTTTCCTGGGGTGGTATCGAGCCGGCACACTGAATTCGGGTTAAGTATTGTGAAAGCACAACCCGCCGTTCGAGTTCGGAAGCCCTCGGATCGGTACTACCCGAAAAATCAACAGCGCCCCCCGACTTCCAAAATTGCTCCCAGCTTCGATAACTGTTCATTTGGGTATCGGTAAACGAAGCGGGTGTTTCGCCGGCAGGGCGTTTCGAAAAGCGGCAACTCACATCCAGAGAGGTCAGTTGCCCCGCTGGTTTCAGCACAAACGCATGAGCTCCTTCCTGTACCAGTGATGCGGATGAACTCCAGCCGATACTGGCCGAATAGCGCGTTGTGTCGAGCGTTCGTTCGATCACGGCTGACGTATTGCTTATCGGCTTCAGGCGGGATACGTGCCGTTGGGTGCTTTTCCAGTCTGTATTGTTTTCCCATTCGCCGGAAGCATATGGAAAACGGAACGTCACGGTCAATCGCCCGGTTTTCAGTAAGGGCGATTTGACACGAACGGCGATTTGGTCCTGATTTTGGTGACCAACGGTCAACACATCAACCGGTTGTCCGTCAAGTTCGAAATGGCTTCGAATTTCGCCAGTCCACAAATCAAGCACCTGGTGGCTGTTTTTCAAATCCTCGGGTTTGGCACTCGTTCCATCGGCCTTAGTCAACCCAAACCCAACCTGCCCCAGATGTAAGCGGTGCGGATTTTCGCGAAACCAGTCAGAGGCAAGTTTTTTGCGTTCCGGCTGCGAATAGGCGTATGTATAAGGTATTTTACGCCCATGTGATTCATAGTCCTTATACACTTCCTCAATCCGATACTGCTGCGAATTTGGAAAACTGTGCCACCCCCATTGCGACTGGGTACCGAGCGGTACCCCATGCTGATACATGTCTGGGAAGGTTTGAAGACCGGTTGGATCAACCGTAAACGCAAACTCGCCATTACCAACCGACACCGACTGCATCGAATCAAAGCGGGTTACCACTACATTATGACGTGCTACGACCGCTTTTCGATCAATTCGCACGTTGGATGGCAGGAATGTTGTCGTCGAGGGCGTAACCAGATGACCAAACAATCCGGTCAGAATCAGCACAAAAAAACGATAGCTCATAGTTGTAATAAGGCAGGTGGGCAGGAATTTTCCTTCTCCCGACAGGCGTAAACGTTACGCGTTCCTTCCAGCCCGATCGTATTCCAGACTAGCAGTTCGAATCACGGGATATGTATTCAGGTCGGTGCTAAACCACAATCAACACCTACTTCGCCGTACCGGACAAAGGCACAAATTTGGCCGAAAGGTCGGGGGTTTTCATGTCTTTATCGAACGGAAACATCGGACGCTCAATCCGTTTGTATGGTAGACGAAACAAATCCTGATCAACACCACCGGGCGTCAAGGCCATAATCCAGTCGGCCTGCATGGCGTAAAGTTCAGGTTCGAGATACCCAATTTTCACCACTACGATATCCGCTTTTCTTGGTTCCAGACCTAATCGGGTAAAGTCTTTTTCTTTGTGATAGGGCTTGCGTTTTTGGGTAACGATAACGTGAATACTACCCACTTTCACGACTACTTCCACCTCAGCATCTTTGTCGCCCTCGACAATCGACTCTACCGTGCCTTTGAGCGGAACCGGTGCGGCAAATCGGTGATCGACAATGGCTCCCGCCGTACCCTCTACCTGACCGCCCACACCCGCAGCTATTGCCTTTTTCACCAGTCCCGGATCAGGGATCGATGCGTAGATCAGTGAAGGACCATCTGCCCGCTGAAACTCAGGCTTTGCCAGTAACTGGGTGAGTGTCCAGGTCACATCACCTGCTCCACCTGCTGTCGGGTTATCGCCGGTATCACTGATAAAAAAAGGATGTTTCTGGCTGGGTATGGCTTTAGCCAGGCATTGCTCCAGTGTACCGGTTGGCGCTACGAAGTCAAATTTTGAGCGTACATTCCAGAAACTAAGGGCTAATTTCTCCGCGGCCTGAGTTACGCTGGACTTGTCATCACCGACCACCATGACAGCCGCATGATTGCGAGGTTCATCGGCCCAGGCATAACCTATCCATATACCTGCATCCACAATTCCCTGCTGATGATCGGCCAGTGGCTCCACCTCGCTATAAAGACTCTTACCGGGCTCGATGCGTGTACTCGTTTTTTCGCCCGGTAGCAGAATTGGCACCGTAATCAAGGCTTTATAAGCAGGCTTCCCTTTCCCGCTCTTAATTCGTTCGAGCAAATTGACCACTGCGCGTTCCTTGGTTTGCATGGCATCTTCATGAGGGGCCATGCGATAACAGGTCATCAAATCTGTATTCTGCGCCAATCGCCAGGAGACATTACCATGTAAATCCATGGATGTAGAAATGAGGGTCTTATAGCCGATCACTTGCCGGATTCGGGTTATCAGGTCGCCTTCCGGATCGTCGAGGCCGATAACACTCATAGCACCGTGAATATCAAAATACAAGCCATCGTAGGGGCCGTACTTTTTAAGTGAATCCAGCATTTTGTTAACCAGCGACTCGTATGCTTCCCTTGTTACGGCCCCTCCAGGCAATGATTTACCCACGATGGCCGGTAGCCAGACTGCCTTTTTTCGCAACGGCGCAATGGCTACCATAAATGGATACGCGTTAAATACTTCAGCGCCGTAACGGGCGTGAAAGGCTTCTTCCTGGGTAACCGCCGGAGAAAATGTACTGGATTCAATGCCTAAACCAGCGATTGCAATTCGTGGCAATCTGGTTCCCCCAGAGTTACTGGTTGTTTGAGCTTTGGCCGAACTTGCGAACGTAAGCCCGGCGATCAGCGTAAAGAGGACAAGTTTCATGCCCCCAAGTTAATTCATTCTGTAGAGTAGGCAATTCGTTTGAGAAGGTTTAGCCGGTATTGGCGTTCGAGAGATCAGATTATAAGCACCTGAACTCTGTAGCTTGAGAAACGGCATCTGGTTTGAATGGGCAGGTCTGGTCAACCGTACTCGCCATGTCGGTTATAAGTAACCGATACCACATTCAACAAAAACTTTAAGACGTTTTTTTTTTAGCGAAGCCAGCTAAAAAGACCACTTGAATGAGGTTTCATACCCCGCTTTAATTCTTTTATGAACTTGATAATTGGTCTGACACTTCGAAGGGATCGACCGTATTCATCCAGCGAAAGAACCTGTTGATGTATTGTTGGCAAACTCTTGCTGATTTCCGTATTCAGGCTGGTCTTTTTCCCTTTATTTACCATGTCAATGGACGAAATCAGGTAGCTGTATTCGCCGTCCTTCACCTGTATTTCGATAGGTACTTCGTAATAGGCCTGCCAACTGGTTTCACCAACTCGTGTGCTATTCATGGGAATAAATAACCGGCCTCTGCCTCTTATCAATCCCTGCGCCTGATCTTCAGCCTGATTGATCTGATTATCTTTTGGAAAAACGGTCGATAAAACCAATTTCGCCTGAGAATAGAGCTGATCGGCAGTAACTCCCGGAGTCTTAATTACACCCTTATAGACGATCCCACCCGTTATGGAATCAATCGAAAACGGCATATCAGCGAGCGTATACGTTCGCTTTTGGGCATAACTGACGCCCGCCAGCAGATAAAATGCTAACCATAGATAGTGCTTCATCAGCTATTTTCTTTATCAGGTATATTCGTCGATAAAGAACGTACTAAATTGGGCGCCGGGCGTAAAGCACTTTTTAACCGGTAGATAAAGGAATTTTCCACCACCTCCCATTTTCTGAGACTTCTGGTTT
Source organism: Spirosoma aureum (assembly GCF_011604685.1). Taxonomy (NCBI): domain Bacteria; kingdom Pseudomonadati; phylum Bacteroidota; class Cytophagia; order Cytophagales; family Cytophagaceae; genus Spirosoma; species Spirosoma aureum. Next base: position 5,383,048 of record NZ_CP050063.1, read on the forward strand.
TCAATTGTTCGTAAGCGTGATTAGCCAGCAAGCTAAAGTACTGGTTTCTAGCGATTAACCCAATCCATCATTGTGCGAATTGTAACACCTATGCAGCCTATGGTTGCCAAAACGTTTAGAACAGGTATAAGGGCAATGGGTATGGCTATTTGCATGGTTGCTTCCTGAGAATCGGTTAGCCAACCACACATCAGAATGAAAAGCATTGGGGCAACATAGAAGGTAATGAATAGACTCATAGTAGTAGTTGCCTCACCCATTTATAACTAAACCCAGAAAGATCAGACCTCCAAGGTTTTTCGTTATGTGTGATAAGGTCGATAATATTTAACGGTTGGGATTAACTAGCTTATTTGGAGAACGATTTCGGTATTATGACTTATCTGAAGTGGGTAAGTCATTTGTATTTAGCAAAGAATGCTAAAATTGTGTACCTACAGCGTTTATTCTGGATCACCTTTCATCCCAGTTCAGCCAGCTTTTTAGTTGAACGATATCGTTTCGACAGAACCGGGTCCAGGGCAAAGCCAGATACTTTCCAAAAACTGAAACTTCTTTCCAATAGAAAGTCTGGTTGGTGCCAGAGTCAATTTTTACTGAATGTCGATCAATTGGCAAACATTATTAGGAGAAGTTAGTTACTCAAAATAACAGGTGGTTGGGCTGAACGTTTGGGGCAATTGAGATGGAAACGATACTGGTATTGACTGACAACCGCGAGCAGTTCAATGAGCAGCTTGGCCCAACCTTTCAACAGATCTATGCCCGCTTTACCCTTAAAGTCCGACAGATCGATGCCAGTCTTTTGACAGATTTACTGAGTGGGCTTCCTCCACTAATGATTCTTGTCGATTCATGCGTTGATAGCCTCTCTTTTTTAAAAGAGCTAAAGGCGCATCCCGCATTACGCAGAGTGCCGGTTCTAATGTTAAGGGCTATTGCTACCCGGCAAAAAACTTCTATTGAGCTCGGTACGGAGAAAAAGTACTCAAGCCTGTTTCGCCAAGCCGGCAACCCTGACCGTACGCTGGGCATCGAATTGCCTGATCAGTTTAACTAACCGTGTTACAGCTAAGGTTATTGACGTTAATGCCATGAAAAAGCAGCTTTCCAGGCGAACTATGCTCAGGCAGACAATCGTAGCAGGTTTAGGCGGGTTGATTGATCCGTTTCCGCACCAGGCAATGTCAAACCAATCCATGTTGAAACGACCCATCCCCACATCGGATGAATTACTGCCTGTTGTTGGTCTGGGCTCCTGGCAACAGTTTGATGTTGGTTCATCGGACTCCGACCGGCAGCCTCTAGGTCAGGTACTTACTTTAATGCAGCAACAAGGCGGCAAATTAATTGATGCCTCACCGATGTACGGTAGAGCCGAGGAAGTGATTGGTGACCTAACCGCTGCTGCAGGATCAAATGCAAACTTTTTTTTCGCCACTAAAGTATGGACTACTGGCAGGCAGGCGGGTATCGATCAGTTAGGCGAATCGTTTCGTAAGATGCGTCGAAAAACCATGGATTTAGTTCAGGTACATAATCTGGTTGATTGGCAAACCCAGCTAAAGACACTCCGGGAATGGAAACACGCGGGTAAAGTTCGTTATATTGGGGTGACTCATTACACCACGTTGGCCCATGATCAACTCGAGCGTCTCATTAAAAGCGAGGCTATTGATTTTTTGCAGGTAAACTACTCCATCCGCGTTCGTGATGCCGAGCGAAGTCTGCTTCCAACCGCTCGTGAAAAAGGAGTGGCCGTTATTATCAATGAACCATTTGAAAGCGGCTCTCTGTTTCAGCTGGTCAAAGGAAAAGCTTTACCTGCCTGGTCAGCAGAGTATGATATCAAAAGCTGGGCACAGTTTTTTCTCAAGTTTATCCTGTCCAATCCCGCTGTTACCTGCGTGATCCCTGGCACATCTGACCCCAAACACCTCCTCGATAATATGGGGGCTGGTTACGGGCGGTTACCTGATGAAAAAGGACAGGCTAAACTGGCTGCGTTTCTGGCCAGTCTGTAAATAAAATTGGGCTAGATTACCAGCCATGAACCTGGCAGTAATCAACTGATTCGGCCAGATCAGCATGAGGTTTCTAAAAGTCAATCTCTCCATTTAGTGGACAGGCGGAGGAACAAACTGGGTAAATTGGACTACCAGATCCTGTTTAACAATCTGATCGGCAACGAATCGATAATTGCTGGCTTTACTGATTCGGTATTTGATAGCAAAGTGAAGAAGCCGAAAGCAATATTGACGCGTGCTCTCACCTTTTAGCTGAAGCGTTTCGTAGTTCGTTGGATCCATACGGTGAAATGTTGTCTTGGGAATCAATCCAAATAAGCAATAGCTATGCCATTTACAAACGGTCGGGAACAAGCCATGTTACCCCTTAATTAAAAAAGAAAGGGCCCAAAACCTCCTTCCAGCTTTATATCAGTTCACTGGCTGTCAACTGAAAGCATAAGGTCTTAACCTCACTGCCCCGTCCGCCTAACTAGGGCTTTGTTGAATCGTAAAAAGTAGTACCCACAAAAGAGATGTACAAATTTCAATAAATAATATACTTACAAAGTTAGTGCCAATTGCAGTGAACCGCAGCTCATTGTCGGCAGTCATTCGTCGTTTCAATTGTATGGAACTTCTGTACTGAAGCTGGCTTCCCTTTTCAGAACGATAAAGATTAGCCTGATCAAATCATTTCTGGCTATCTTGCCGGCCAGCCTGATTGCCCGATTCAGATGAACCAAACCGATGCTGATTACACATAATGCTTATGATCTACAAGCTGGTAATTTTTGATTTTGACGGTACGTTAGCTGACTCCTTTCCTTATTTTCTGCGTACAGTTAACACGCTGGCCAGTATGTACAATTTTCCAACAATCATCCAGAAAACGTTGACCAGTTGCGCGGGCTTGACGCCCGGCAAATGATGAAACAGGCCAGGCTGCCTGCCTGGAAAATTCCGCTGATTGCCCGATCATTTATCCAGCTTATGGCCCGGGATATTGACCAGATCAAACTTTTTGGGGATATAGCTGATCTGTTAACGAAATTGACCGAAGCTGGCGTCCGACTAGCCATTGTCAGCTCAAATAGCGAGGCAAATATTCGAAAGGTATTAGGTCACGAATGTGCTTCGTTGATTACATTTTATGGATGTGGTACATCGATTTTCGGCAAACAGCACAAATTCCGAAAGGCAATGGCAACCTGTAGTGTTACTCCTGCCGAAACGCTTTGCGTAGGTGATGAGATCCGGGATATTGAAGCCGCCCAGGAAGCTTCTATTGCCTTTGGGGCAGTTGCCTGGGGGTATACCCGCCCTGATGTACTGGAAGCTTATACTGATATTTCTATTTTCTACACAACATCTGATATATCCAGGGCCGTGCTTGGTATCAACTGAGTCGTGCTTTTTCAATAAAAACATCAAGAGGTAAACCGGTAATTTTAACCAGGAAGTTGAACGGTTTTTAACAGAATACGGAGTGTTTCGGGCAACGGTGTAGGGCGCTGGGTATCCCCATCCACATAAACATGAACGAAATGTCCGTGAGCAGCGGTCTGATCATCGTCATTTTTGAAAATTCCCAGTTCATAGCGGACGCTGGAATTGCCGATATATGAAACGGCAAGCCCTACGGTGATGCGATCCGGGAATGAAACGGAATGGAGATAGGAACACTGGGTTTCGGCTACTAAACCGATAACAGGACTCTTCTGAAGATCAAGTGCCTTATTTATGATCAGGAATTGATTGACGGCAGTATCAAACCAACTGTAATAAACTACATTGTTGACATGCCCGTACATATCGTTGTCCATCCATCGTGTGGTTATGGATTGAAAATAGCAGAAATCGCTACGTGTTTTGGCTGTTGTACGCATCAGGATCGGGCAAAAGTTTGGAACATACACGGCTATTGGCCAGCTTTCAGCGCCAGGTTTACGAAAAACGCCTGTTTATGCTTGTCGACCAGTTTGGGAACACCCACCGTTCAACCAAAACCAATTTTTTTAAAATAAAATGAAAAATAGGGCCCAATTGGTTGCAGGATGCACAATATAGAGTCCATTTCAGCGTTTTTATTCTGTTGTCTTTCTTCTGCCTCTGTAGTCTAACTACTAAGGCTTTTTTTATGCCCCTTGCAGAAGTTTTTTATTGATACGCGTCAGTAAGAGACAATCTCCAGAAAGGCCTCCACTACTTTGTTGAACAACTCCGGCCGTTGTAAAGGTGCGAAATGGCTCACCCCATCCAATACGATTAAATCGGCTCCGGGAATACTTTGAGCCAGGTATTGAGCGTGATCGGCTTTGATAAACTCATCATGTTCACTTTGTACGATTACCACTGGACAATCGATAGTCGTCAGGTCGTTTGCCGAATAATCAGGCTGGGTCCGCTGCATCTGGCCGACTGCTTCGGCAAATCCCTCGAAATGGTCCGGAGTAGTTGACAGTTGGTGGTAATCGTTGGCATGACGGGCCAGGCAACGGTCGATAACCGGATTAGGCCACTCGATCTCCCGAGTGCCACCTGGGTCCATGTTACAGCCAAAGAAAAATACACCCGCAATGCGTGCCGGAACTTTCATGGCAAGGATCAAAGCAATGCAGGCACCGTCGCTCCAGCCCACCAGGGGTGCCTTTTCCAACCGCAATGTGTCCATGACAGCCAGCACATCAGCGGCCATTAGCTCATAGGTATAGTGCCTCGAATCGCGCGTACTACGGCCATGACCGCGGCTGTCGATGAGCACAATTCTACGACCCGAATTGATCAACATGGGTACCTGATAACCCCAATTGCCACTATGGCCCAATCCTCCGTGCAACAAGATCACCGCTGGACCAGACCCGTAAACGGCGTACCAGATTCGAGCATTGTCATGGTCGACGTAGCCTTCAACACGTGCCTGGGGAAGAGGTGGAGCACCATAGGCTTCGAATTTTTTCAGGTCGTCATCATGAAGTTCCATCATTGCAATCCGTATTTCGAGGTCAATTGAGTTGGCGGAATGAGTTCGTATCCGTTCCTCAAAAGTAGTTTCATGAGGCTAACTCAGGCGGTTGCAAATACGACAATGTAAGGGGGTACTCACGCCATCTATGCGTTTCGTTGCTGAGTCGTACTACCTATTCCAGCCCGGTGCTGAACGAAGAGCCCTTTAGCATAAAAATAGGATACCCGGATCGTTGACGGCAACGTCCAGCTAAGCTGAATTTTGTCATCAACGATCCGGGCAGGGTCGATTTTTCGAATCAGGTGACAGAACGATTAATCCTGAATCAATTTAGTTGGTAAGCAACGACCGACTTAGCCATAAAGGTGGGAATGTAAATGATACGCTGAGCCGGATCGTACCCAATATCAGCCGTATTCTTTTTCTGAGCGCGTGTATCCAGTAACGTTTCCATTTTACCGTCCTTGCCCATGTAATAAACGAGACCGGCCCAGGTAGTGAGAATGAAGTCGCCTTTACCTACAGGTTCTATACCATCTCCACCTAATTCCATCGTACCAACCACAGTCTGCTGTTTATCGGAACCCACTTTGTATACTTCTTTTGCGGTAAGAATATAGAGATCTGTACCAACTGCTTTTAAACCATTCACTCCTTTTAAATTGCTTAAATAAAGGGTTGCCTGGTTATTTTTTAGTTGATGAACTGTACCATTCTTGCTGTCTGATACATAGATTGTACCTTTATCATCGACCGTAATATCGTTCAATCCGGTGGCCGATGCTACAGGAATTTTAGATTCGACCTTCCCATTGGACAGATTAATCACAGCGATCTCCGATACATCGGCCACATACAATTTCCCACTCCAGATACCCATTCCCTTTGGGGCATTTAAACCAGATACCCAGCCTGGGTTTATAATTTTGCCATTTTTATCCAGCTTGGCAATTCCACCCTTTCCATCAGTATCCCAGGGGCTTCCATCAATCAGCGATACATAAAGAACATCTTTATCGGGTAACACTGATTCTGGAATGGCCAGCGTACTATCACTTTCCCAAATTTTTTTCAGCTGATGTTGGCCCCGGCTATTGATACTAACTAGCAGGCAGCACAAAACGAGTACGAGTTTCATATAAGTTGCATTTGAGTTGAGAAATAGCAGGATCAACGCGATCATGGCGGGTGAACGACACCCTTGACGGCTCACCGGGAGAATAGAGTGTATAAAAACCACTGCTTTAGCCAGAAAAGCATTTTTCTCCTCCTTTATAATCAGTTATAGTTCGATTTGCTGGAAATACTTTGATCGATGGGGAGCTACTCCGCTATCAACTTCTAACCTTATCTGGGTTTTGACCCTAAATCGTTGGCGTCATTAGAAACATTTGCCCATCGCTCAATTTTTAGCTGTATATGTTTTCAGTAAAATATCAGCCTCCTTTGCAGTTAAAAGTGAAATACAACCATGCCGGGCGTCTGCGGGAAAACTAACGTCCTTTTCGACCTCCCAGTGAAGTAAGTCGGGTGAGTAGGAAGCACCGAAACGATTAGTCATACAGTAATCATAGAGCAGTAAAAATCCGGGTTTTACAGGATCTTTTATTGCGGTTGGACCTTCGGTGATTACCGGAACAATCTGGCCATTATTCAACGGACCTTCAATCAGGTTATATGGCCCCTCCAGTTTGTTCGATGTGGCTACCCGGATCGCCCTTCTTTCGCCCGTTTTAGCGCCAAATTCTTCCTCCTTATGAAAGAGATAATAGGTTCCGTTTTCTTCTAATAAGGTTCCGTCTATTACCGAATAGGGCGGATTAAAAAATACTTTTGCAGGGGTGAATACTTTCCAGTCACGAGTTCTGGAATACCAAAGTTTACTTTCTTTCCAGCCCGCGTCTTTAAATGACGAAGACCAGAATAAGACATACTCTCCTGTTTGTTTATCATAAAACCATTCGGGAGCCCAAATATTTCCAGCCAAGGTTCCTGATTCATCCCGTACGTCCTTCATTAAAGGCAACGTACCGTCAACCTGCCAATGGATCAAATCCCTGGAGGTTATATAGAGACAACTTGGGCCGACCTTTTCGCGGTCATTACCCCTGCCTCCACCCGTAGATAATATTCGCCATAGACCATCAGGACCTCGACGAACGTACGGATCACGAACATGGTGCTCCCATACGGGTTTATTGTCGTTTAACGGAGTCCAATGGCGTCCATCCGTAGACAAGGCGATGTGCAGTTTATTTATCAGCATTGGATCTGGCAGCGGGACTTCAATGGTTTTTCCCTGCGCATCAACCTCAATCCGTGTAGGATAACGCTGGCGAAAGTAAGTCAGCATCCAGACCTGTTTTTCCTTTCCAATTTCGAGCTGTTCTTTAACGGTTAAATCTTTGGGGGCTGATGCTTTTTCAGGTTGTGCAACTGCTCCTCCAATGGAAATAATCAATACAGTCAATAACGTTGTAAGCTTCATCATTACTTTTTGATTGTAGTCTAAAAAATGGGCGAGTACTATTATTTTATGCCTTGCATAGAATAGTGCGTAAGTTAGAGTAGAAAACTACATTTATATAATACTCTAATTTTGTCTACGCCACACTTCCCGTATTAGGCCGGTGATTTGGCAGCACTCATTCTTCAGCGTTAAATACCAAACTAATTCTTAGTCCATCTTTATTATGAATAACTAACTTTCCATCCAGTTGCTGACTAAAGCCCATAATCAGCGTCATACCCAGCGAACGACTGCGTGAGGCATCATACTCCGGTGGTAAGCCAACGCCATTATCGGCAATAGTAAGCTCACAGGTAGTCGGCGATAACCGGTGTAGAGTGAGGCTGATGGTTCCGAAGTGCCCTTTCGGAAAGGCATACTTCAGTGCATTCGTGATGGCTTCATTAATGATTAATCCTAATGGGACCGCCTGAGTAACATCTAACTCAATAGGCTCTACCTTTAACTCGAAGCGATTCTGCGGAGGCAGGTTATAAGAATCCCGGAGGTACACGACCACTTCCTGGATGTATGACCCCATATCGATGCGGGCCATCCCCTCCGACTGGTAAAGCTTTTGATGAATCATAGCCATCGTCTGAACCCGGTGCTGGCTTTCCCGGATGGCTAACAGGGCGGCATCATCCATGAGGTACCTGGCCTGGGAGTTCAACAGGCTCATGATCACCTGAAGGTTATTTTTGACCCGATGGTGAATCTCTTTGAGGAGCCATTCTTTCTCATTTAGTAAGAGTTGCAGGCTCTCATTCTTTTGGTTGATCTCTTCCTGACTTGCCTGCAGTTCATAGTGTTGGGCCTGTAGCTTTTGCTGCTGAGCTACCAGTTGTCGGTTGCTCCGCTGCTTCAATCGGTATCGGTTGTAACTCAGTCCTAACAGAGCCAGCAATAGGGCTGTTCCTCCAATGAGGGCATTGCGTTGGGTTTGATGGGCTTTATTCTGTTCGGTGAGCAGGGCAATATTCTTTTCCCGCAGCGTCAGTGCCTGTTCTTTCTTCTGGGTTTCGTATTCAATACTCAACTGGGTAATCTGTTTGCTCTTCTTCTCATTGAAAATCGAGTCAGTCAGGGATTTATACAGTTGATAGTGCTTAATAGCCGCCGGATAATTACCCTGGGCTGAATCCACTTTGAAGCGCATCAAGTGAATTTCCAATTGTTGGCTCGGTATGATTTTCTTTTGATTCGTTGACAGCAACTGCTTCAAATAGGGATCTGCTTTAGCATATTGGTTGTTCGTAATGTAAAACTGGCTGATGCGTTGCCAGGCAGTATATTGAAACTGCACAGCAACTTGTTTACTCCAGACGACACTCTCCAGGTAATACCTTTCCGCCAGTTTGTATTGTTTCAGAGCATTATAGCACTCGCCAAAACTCTGGGCGATAAGTAATTTATCCTCGTAGGTAAATGGGCGGTATTCCCTTGCCATGCCTTGCAGAAACTGTAATGCTTCCGGGGCTTTTCCCTGTTTTAACAAGATCACCACCATTCGGCTAATCAGCCCCACCTGGATAAATAGCCTCCCTTTTTGGTGACTGATAGCCAACGACTTTTTGTAGTAGGCCAAACTTTTGTCAAATTGATTTAACCCGTAATAGGCGTTCCCTAACCTAAAATAAGCATAATCCAGCTCATCAATCAGCCCGCTACTCTCGGCGCTTTTGACAACCGTTAAGACATAAAATAATTTTTGATTTAAATCACCTTTAGCCTGACTTAGATCAGACATAAAATAATAGGCATTGGACAAATAGCCGTATTCGCCTGGCATGTTATAAACACTTTCCTCTGCCAGTGCATGGTAAGCCTGATTAAGGGCTCTGGAACCAATGGCTTTTTGAATGGCCAGGGCCTGTTGTGCTTTCTGTTCAGCCTGTCTGGTTTCTCCACCATCCAATTGAAAATGTTCATAGCCCATTTCCATCAAAATCAATAGCTCCTGCGACTGGTCACCGATCTGGCGGGCAAGGGATAGTGCTTTTTCTAATGCGCTCATATTTTCCCGACAGTCATCACAAAATGTAGTCGTTGCCATTCGGAGCCAGACTCTAATTTCTCCGGCTTTGTCACCAGCCCGCTGGCGGGACTGAATAACGTTCATAAAGTAGGCTTTACCTCTTGGCCAATCTTTGTTCAACAGATAGCTGATTCCCAGCAAACACTGGCTTTCATCCAGCCATTTTTGATTGCCAGTCTCCTTGCTGATCAGTTCCGCCTGACGAAAAAATACGATAGCACTGTCCCGATTAGCCAATTGCGTGTTGGTTGGCCGAAGCTTATCCTTTCCCAGCTCCAGTAAAAGCCTGACTCGATTAGAATCGCTTAAACTTGTTGACATACGCAAGGCGGCACTGATATTGTGTTGTTTAATCTGAATTTTTCCCCGCAGAAAAAGAGCATTATCCAGCCCCCTGGCGAAACCGATCCGGCGGCTTATCGTTTCGGCCTGCTCAATCAGAACGAGCGCGCTATCCAAACTTGTTTTTGGGTTCAGGGTCTTATTGATATGAAAATCGCTCAATTTGAGCAGCGCATGTATCTGATTGGTATCAAGTGCATTGCGTTGAACTGACTTCAGTAGCTTATTGGCATCAGCGATCGAAACGGGCTGTGCCTGTGTAAGACAAGCCAGCATGCCCAGCCAGGACAGCCACGTCAGGATACGAATTAATCTATGAACGTGCATAGAATAGGTAATACGAAAAAGCCAATTTATGGATAACAAGCCGGTAACCAGATAAGCTGAACCTGTTCAATTAAAGCCAGCGTGAAACTACTTTAGCAAGAATCAAGCCTGAACGATGGGATAACCTTCTGACATGTACAGAGTTCATTTTTGCCTGTAGGAGTTTTGCTCAGAACTGTTCAACCGCAAGGCTACCCGTGGTTTGTCATGATGCTCTTCAAAACTAAAGCTCGGATCTGCGCCAAAATCCAATTGACATGAAAGTAGGTGTATTGAGTTGCGTCCAATTTTTTGGATTTACCCAGTGTGCTGGATTTATACGGCTCGGATTCGCACTACACCTAAGCCCAGATATGGCCTTCAATATGCATTTCTGCCCTTTTATGTAGTTTGTTTATCCCTGGCATACGCTTTGATTCCGCCCTTGATAACGTTGGAGAATTTCATAGACAATGTGTCAAAGCCTTATAGAAGTCCAGGCTACTGAATAAGTTGCGCATCAACAGATTTCAATCCTCAAACCGTCAGATGAACGAATTCTTATTAGTGATCCACCGGGATTTGACCAGCCAGGACGCCAGACCATCACAGGAGCAAATACAAGCCTCAGTCAAACCCTTTCAGAACTGGATCAACGGGTTGGCCGCCAAAAATATTCTGGTCAAGCCACCTCAGCGCTGGGATTTGGGAGGTCGTGTTATTAGAAAAGACAATGTAGTTACGAATGGGCCCTATGCGGAAGTAAATAAATCGATCGGTGGGATACTCATGATCAGAGCCATTGACTATGAGGAAGCGATTGAGATCGCAAAAGGCTGTCCAATCATTCAATGGGGTGCTGTGGTAGAAGTCCGAATGGCTATGCCGACCATGTAGCTCTTAGGTAGCCGATTGCAGGCTTTTTCGTTCCAAATCGCTTTGTTTAGAACCCCAAACAAATACGTTCAGGCAGGAACACGCGCATTTTTTTCTTCAACAAAAGTCAGGCTAATCCGGACACCCTTCTGCTGGCTGATGTCCAGTACACCTTCGATCTGTTCACTTAAACCACGTATCAGGCTCATGCCGAGGGTTCGACTACGACTAGGATTTAAATCAGCCGGAAACCCAACCCCATCATCACCAATAACAAGCCGGTAGGTATTATTTTTATCTCCCATCAAATCAACCCATAGTGTGCCAACCCGACCATCCGGGAATGCATACTTTAACGAGTTGGTTACTGCTTCATTGAGAATCAGCCCTAACGGGACCGCATACGTAACGTCCAGGTCGATTGGTGCAACGGTGATCTGTTTACGAACCGTATCAACCCGATTAAATGAGTTGATTAAATAATCGACAATTTCCTGAACATAACTGACCATCGGAATACTTGATAACCGGTCTGTTTGATACAATTTCTGGTGAATCAATGCCATCGCGTGCACCCGGTTCTGGCTTTCCCGAATCGCTGACAATGCTTCCTTGTCTTTCAAAAAGGAACCCTGTGAGTGAAGCAGGCTGGTGATTATCTGCAAGTTATTCTTAACCCGGTGATGCATTTCCTTCAACATCCATTCTCGTTCTTCCAACAGATGGTCCTTGTCTGTCAGCAGCTGTTCTTTATCGATCAGCAAATTGTCCTTTTCCTGCACAATCCGTTCCAGGTCATGATTTTTACGATTTATTTCGATCTGTTTAACTTCCAGCAATTGGTTACTGTGCTGCTTGAGCTGGTAGCGGTTGAATCCCAAACCAAGCAACAGGATTAACAATATAGTACCAGCAATAATACCGTTCCGTATGGTATTGGCCTGTTGCAATTGATTTTGCTGGAGCTGGCTCTGTTTGGTTAACAGTTGAATGGCTTGCTGTTTAAGTTTTATATTCTGGTCTTTTTTCTGCGTTTCATATTGTATTTCCAGTTGAGCAATCTGCTGGCTTTTTGTGGCATTCAACAATGAATCCTGCAAAGCTTCATAGCGCTGGAAGTGCTGGATAGCTGCCTGATAATTGGCCTGAGACGAATCCAGTTTAAACCATAACAAATGATTTCTGGACAGGTCCTTTATTGAGCCATTTTCCCGGCATTGCATCGCATTTAATTGAAGGTAATAATGCGCCCGGGTAAATTGTTTGCTGGTGATCAGAAACCGGATGGCCGACTCATAAATTGGGGCACGCCCTACGCTTCCATCCCCTTTTTTTGCCAGCAGATCCAGTACCTGATCGCAATACGAGTGTGCCAATTTGACCTGATTTAATTCCGCGTAAATATCCAGAAATAGTGGAGCTACAATAAGTTTGCTTTCTGCCGTTATTGGCGGATATTGCTCAATCTGACTTTTCAGAAATCGAAGCGCTTGCTGGGGTTTATGCTGGTGAAGCAGTAATTTGGCAATGTTGCTGGTTAAAGCGAGTACATAGGGTGTTTCATGGAACTGCCGGGCAATTCTCAGCGCCTTTCGATAATAGTTGTTTGCCTGTTTAAACTGTCCAAGCGCGTAGTAAGTAAGACCTAGTCGATTGTAAATGGTACAAAGTTGTATGGTACTGTCTTTTCGTTCCTCAGCAAGTTTAACCGCCAGCAATCCATAGGTTAACCCTTCTTTATAGTCACCTAATTTGGTCGAAACAAACCCCATTAGATCATAAATTCTTTCCAGATCCGTTCGCCCGATCTGGCGGGATATGGTAAGCGCACTCTGCAATTCCGCCAGGGCCTGCACGTAATTCTCCTGAACCTGATGGTGATCAGCCAATTCCTTGTACATATCCATCTGTCTGGCTTTATCACCTGCCCGCTCGAATGACAAAAGTGCTTTCTGGTAGCAGTCAATCTTATCCGGAAGTTCGTCCAGATCAAGGGTATATAAACGCGTCATTTCCAGATACAGAGCGCCAAGTAGCTGCCAGTAACCATACCGGGTAAACCGATCGATAGCCCGCTGAGCATATAGAATTGCCTGCCGATGGTCTCCTTTTTCAAGCCAGGCCAGATAGGAACAAAAGTCAGCATTGGCCATCCCTTTGTGGTAGGACAGCGACTGGCTAAGCGTACGACTTTGCTGAATCATCAACAAGGCCGTATCCAGATCATGAATTTGCTCGCCTGCTTTAAAAATATAATATCGACTTAGGTTCAACAACGAATTTACCTGGATGGTATCGACCGTATTCCGGTTCAATATCCTTCGAATCGTACGTACCGGAGGTGATGAGGATTGTGATTCAGCAGCTATGGCTGACAGGCACAGGACGACCAGAAAAATGAACTGCTTCATAGAAATCGTTTAGCAATGAATCAATTTCGTAGGTCCTGCTTCCTGGACGAGCTTCTTCTTTTGAAGAGGGAGGTTCCCTACTGCAAACCAGCGATTGATGCATTCATTCGGTATGTTACAGCGACTCTAAGAAACTGGAGATTCTCTATTTATTTGCCGTATTTTGGAGATAGACAATTCTTTATCAGTTGCTTAACACACCATTAATCTAAATATATCTCTCTTTTTGGCCCGTAAAGGATTGTTTTTAGCAAACGAGCCGAATTCTTCCTGGTTGGCACGTCTGTTGACTGTATACGTTCAGCATTTCTTTCATTCGCCCAGCCTGCCTTCTCTGTTCTTCAATTGATGGAGTGCCATTGGTCTGTGGGATCAGCTAACTGGATTTATAAATGAATCCAGTTAACCCGTTTATCCGAAAACTTTGACCCCTATGAATTCTACTCAAAAAACCGCATTCCCGATGATTGGCTCATACTCAAAATCTGTAGAATTGCTTGAGTTTGGCGATTTCACATGCCCTCAGAGCCGGTCTATAAGAAAGCTGATCGATACAATTCTAAGCATGTTCACGAATCAGCTTAACTATTCCTACCATCATTTTCCTATTCGCCAGGGAGATCAATCCCTGCTGGCTGCTGTTGCAGCCGAAGCCGCCAGGCGTCAGGGAAAATTTGTGCCTATGTCGCAAGGCTTATTTTCATTGACGTCAATCACGTGTTCCACCCTGTCAGCCTTAACCCTTCAGATAGGGTTGGATCAACAGCAGTTTTTTAACGACTTACTGGATGATCGACTCTATAACCTGATTAAAGCCGACTGGAAGGCAGGAGTCAGTCTAGGCGTCAATGCTACCCCAACGGTGTTCGTGGGTGGTCAACAATTCCACGGCAAGCTGACCCTAGCTCGGTTAGTTCCCATCATTCGGTCTCATTTACAGCAAATTGGCAAGCAAGCTTTAAGCTCGGTTGATAAAAATCAGGGTATTATTTACTGGAGTAACAACGAATTTGGCTAGGCATCCTGTTCGCAATGTGTACTTAATCAGGAATCAGGGGGTTGAACAGTGAGTATTTTACGGATACCCATTTTTTCCATTCGATATTCCAACGTGGTCGGCTTTAAATTCAATAGCTCGGCAGCGCCACCACTTCCCCGAATACGACCGTTTGTCTGATTAAGAATGGCCAGAATGTATTCCCGTTCGGTTGCCTGTTGCATCTGTTTCATTTCAGATAGATCTCTGGGTACGCTAACTGTCGGCCTCTCCGAAACCCAATTGCTTTTAGGCTGGCTAAGCGTAGGATTTGGTGCAAATAAACGCTTTTCCAATGGTCTCCCCAGTACCAACGGTGTTTGCCCATTATTCAGAATAATGGCTTGTTCAATGACATTTTCTAACTCTCGAATATTTCCCGGCCATGCGTAACTGGTTAACTCAGCAAGTGCCATGTCGCTGAATCCAAGAAATGACTTTCGTTGTTTTTGGGCCAGTTTACGGGCAAAATAATGAGCGAGCAGCACGATATCTCCCGGTCGCTCCCGTAATGGGGGCAACGTAATGGGGAACGTGGCCAGTCGAAAAAAGAGATCCATGCGAAAACGGCCTTCCGTGACCTCTACTTCCAGATTCCGGTTTGTTGCCGCGATGACGCGAACATCGGTTTTTATTGAGGCTTTACCACCAATTCGTTCAATTTCTTTTTCCTGTAACACCCTCAGCAATTTTGCCTGTAATTCCAGGGGTAATTCGCCAATCTCATCCAGAAATATGGTTCCTCCCTGAGCCAGTTCAAACTTACCAATTCGCTTTTCAAAGGCTCCGGTAAATGATCCTTTCTCGTGGCCAAATAATTCCGATTCGATCAGATTAGCGGGGAGTGTGGCACAATTAACCTTGACCAGAATCTTCTCTTTCCGAGACGATTGGTTATGAATAGCGCGCGCAATCAATTCTTTTCCAGTACCACTTTCTCCCATCACCAGCACGGTGGTATCGGTTGGGGCTACCTGGGTCACCAACTTAAAGACATGCAAAAGGCTTTCACTTTTTCCAATGATCTCCTCAAAATTTACGAATGTTTTTACCTCTTCCTGTAAATAGGAATTCTCCTGTTTTAACTTGTTGCTGAGTCGGGCAATCTCTTCATAAGCCATTACCCGTTCCAGAGTTAGTACTATAGGCTGTTCCAGTCGCTCCAGCAACGCCTGATGCCGGGCTAGATAGGATTCAGAATTCCGGCTTAAAAAACCAATTATAAACTGCTCACCATTGACCAGGCTAAACGGCATCATCAGGGCCGATTCGAACCGAAACGTTTTTACCAGGAGTTGAATGAATGGGTCCTGCTGGCATAAAGTGCCCAAGCCTTCCTGATGGTAACGAACAGATCCGTTTACTAACAGTTTACCCGGCGGCAATAACTGGAAATCAACCTTTGCGTTAGTCATCTGCTGAATAGTCTGTAGGCTTAGCAGTTGATATTCCTCAAACCCAATCCTGTAATAATTATAATTGTGTGTTGTACCCAACCGCTGGTGGCGAATTGTTAAAAAGTCGAAAGGAATATGCTGCTGCAACAATTGGGTGATGATCAATAACCGATTCTCCCAGTCTCCTGTATCAGACAATGCATTGGTAATTGCGATCTGGAGCGCTTTTTCTTCCCGCAGTTTTTGCTCGACACTGTGCGAATGCCGGTATCTCCCGATTTCGAGTGCTGTCAGGACGTCTTTTTCCCGAAACGGTTTGACAATGTAACCGCTGGGCTGTGTTGCCTTCACCGCTTCCAGCACGCTCTGGTTGTCATTGGCGGAAATATAAATAAAAGGAATATTAATTTCTTCGAGTTGTTTTGCCAGATCGATACCGGTTTCCTTTCCTTTCAGGTAAATATCAAGCAGTACCATATCGGGCTCTTGCTGCGCCATCAGAGCCAGCGCTTTAGCTACCGAGTTAGCAATACCGATCACCGGATAACCGGCATCCTGTAGAATGATGCTCAAATCATTGGCAATGATGTACTCATCCTCAACGATTAAAATCTTACAGGCCGATGTCGAGTTGATCGAAAGATTGGATGACGACTGCATAGTCTAAAACAGGTTGAGTTATCCGAAAAACAGACTAATTTCCAGGCCTTTTACTTCGAGCCGTGCCACGGTTAATAGACGTAGAATTAATAACCGTTGCACGGCTTGAAGCAACAGTCCTAATTTTATAAACCTGACAAGAATTATACCTTACCCTGACCGACTATTAATTGACTAACTAACAAATCAGTAAAGTGCCTTAGTCTAACCTCCTCAGTCAATTTTAAGCTAATTTACTGGATGATGCGGTTGAAAATTAACAAAGACTGGTCCATTCTTCAGCTGTTATTTCATTACCCGTTGTGATTTTAATAACCATGTTGCCTACGAACAACTGTAGTAAATCCAAATTTCTGGAGATCTCCAGAATTTACAATCACTGTCATCTTTCCTCCAACCAACGAAATTTAGTTCTTCAGGCAACATGGCGACACTACTTTCAAGGTCCTCATTAAGGGGTAATATGAGCCAGATTCTGTAAAAAAACTGCTCTGGCAAACCCTCTCCCAGTTCAGCAGGGAGCTATTCTTTGATTTCTGTTTGCGTTGACGGTCTTAAGAAATTCGCCATGTTCCAATGAGTTTTCAGGAGTAGATACGGCATTATGAACATCTTCTTCGGTACAATTACCCGAGTACTTTAGCCCGCCTGACTGAAGCTATATTGAGCCTAAAAACCACCATTAAGCAAGATCGGTTTAAGAAATTTAATACATCCAATTTTTTGGATTTGCTCCCAGATTTGGAGTTATACAACTCTTTTCTTCACAGGCTTTTAGGCAAAAATATCCTTTAAACGCAATCCTGGCACTTTTTGGTAACGCTATTGTCATGGCACGCGCTTTGAAAAGCCTTTATCATCCCTTATCGGGTCAATTTAAATCTAGCTAAAAATTATGAATACAAACACTATGACTCAGCCCGTCAGTCCGGTTAACTATGCCGATGATCCCAATCTTGACCGGGGCACAAAAGCGTTTTTAAAAATTCTGAATTCGAGTGGTGGTCCACCATTAGAGACCCTGTCGCCCCAGGAAGCGCAGCTTGGACTTGTGGAAGCTCAGGCATCCGTAGAGGTTGATATCTCAGGGATTGATGTTGTCCAGAAAACCATTACCAGTAACGGTTACACCATTGACCTTCACATTGTTCGTCCGGCAGGGGTTACTGAAACACTGCCCGTGTTTATGTTCATTCATGGTGGCGGATGGGTTTTAGGCGACTTTCCGACCCACCAGCGGCTGGTGCGTGATCTGGTGGTACTCTCTGGCTTTGCCGCCGTTTTTGTGAACTATACCCGTACTTCGGAGGCTCCCTTTCCACAAGCCATCAACGAAATCTACGCAGCGACCAGTTGGGTAGCCGAAAACGGTGCTGAAATCAATGTAGACGGCAGCCGACTGGCGGTTGTCGGCAACAGTGTCGGGGGTAATATGACTACTGTTACCGCCCTGATGGCTAAGAAAAAAGGGGGGCCTGCCATTAAACTTCAGATTATGATGTGGCCCATTGTCGATGCGGATTTTGAAACGGATTCCTATCAGCGTTTTGGTAAGGATCGTTTTCTTACGACCTCTTTAATGAAGTGGATGTATGATTTATACATCGCTGACCCTGAGCAACGCAAGAATATTCACGCTTCTCCGCTGCAGGCGTCGATTGAGCAACTGCGTGGCCTTCCACCAACCCTGATTCAGGTTGCGGAAAACGACATTTTACGCGACGAAGGAGAAGCGTATGGCCGAAAGCTGGACGAAGCTGGCGTTGCCGTGACGACGGTTCGCTACAATGGCATGATCCACGACTTTGGGCTCCTGAACGGCTTAGCTACCCTACCCGCTGTTCGCTCGTTGGTCCTACAGGCCGCTGCCGAACTCAAAAAGTACCTCAGTTAGACCAGCCTAGTTACCTGTTCGTTTTCGAAAACATCAAAATCAACTAATCATGTTAAAGCTCAATAATTCATTAATCGGAGCCTTTCTGGGCTTATTTTTCACTCTTATCTCAATTACTGAAATGGAAGCACAAACCAAAACCGTCAGGAATATTGTATTGGTACACGGGGCCTTTGCCGACGGCTCTAGCTGGGCGAAAGTCATCCCCCTGTTACTAGCCAAAGGATTGAATGTCACGGCAGTACAAAATCCCCTCACCTCCTTGCAGGACGATGTGGCCGCTACCAAACGAGCCATTGCGCTTATGGATGGACCTGTGTTGCTGGTTGGCCATTCGTGGGGGGGGTGGTCATTTCTGAAGCAGGCAATGATCCAAAAGTAGCTGGGCTTCTCTACGTGGCCGCCTTCGCCCCCGACAATGGTCAATCCTTAAGCGATGTGGCAAAAACCTTCCCGCCCGCACCCGGTAATGAGGAAGTCAGAGTCGATGCCGCTGGTTTTCTGTCGTTAACACCCGAGGGTATTCATAAGGATTTTGCTCAGGATCTGCCCGAATCGGAACGACGGGTCATTTTAGCTACGCAGGGAACCTGGGCGGCAGCTGCACCGGGGGAGAAAATTTCCAATGCCGCCTGGAAAACTAAACCTTCCTGGTACATCGTTGGTAGTCAGGATCGAATGATCAATCCTGACCTGGAACGGGCTATGGCCAAGTCCATCAAAGCAAAAACGCTCGAACTCAACGCCAGTCATATTCCGATGGTATCTCAACCTAAGAAAGTGGCTTCATTTATTATCGAGGCTGCCAGCAAGGTGAGTCTCAAAGAACTCGTTGCCAACTAGTTGTTCAATTACCAAAGAAGTCAATAGGCAAGCTTTTCAAGATAGTGTACGTAGCCTATTGACTTCAACTATCAGTTTGGGGGTTCTACTATCGTGAGTCTGTTGACTGGGCCTTGGTAAAAGTTTAGCCAACAATTTCTTCTTTATTTTTCCTGAGTTGTTGCAACTTGTCGGAATTTGTAATTGGGGTTTCAGCCATACGGTTTTTCAGCACTGGTCAGACGGGTCATTTCTGACTACTTCGAGAGAAGTGTCGTTTTACTGATGACGTATAATGCATATCGTTATCGATTTATGAACAGAATTAATTTCCCGTAAAATTTACGGCAACAAGGTATTCCTTCTAGATAAATTTACCTGGATCAATGTAAGCTGAATCTTCATTGACTTACCAAATTTTCCACTTCATATCTTCTCAGGCAACCCTTTACTTTATTTCGTTAAAGTGTCCGTCACTTGGCGAAATAAAGTGGAAGCAGCAACGAGAAAATTTCATCAATCAATTCACAATCAGCTACTTATTTAGTTGGCATACCGATTGCAGCCTACTTACTATCTTAAATCAAAATTGCATTGAATGTCCTAATTCATAAACAGTTTAGCCCTGGCAGTAATCAAAAGAAAGCAGACAACCCCTCTTTGTTCATGAATTGCCAGAGGACTCAACCTAAAACACGAATCCAATGAACACCTTATTTGATCTCTTTAAAACAATTGTGGCAAACAAAGCCGTTAGCGAGCCCCAAAATGACTCCTCAGCTTTTGAACTACCTAACCACCAGGAAGATGCAAGTCAGGGAGGTGAATTTATAGACGATATAGTCTGGGAGAAGGATGAATTCTCAGATGCAGGAACCCAACCCGATTTTAATCCAAATCTGGATCAATAACGCAGACCCAGGCTAGTATTCGTCTAAATTAAACCGATAAGGCTTTAGAAACCTCACCGGCTGCCCGGCTTATCGGTTTAAACAATATGAAATGAAAAGCACCGGTACAGCCAAAACACGGGTTGACTTCGTCGGAAGTGAGGAAATTTGACTATGATAATCTGATTTTTGAGGCCAGTCCTCCTGACCTTTTGCACCAGACAGTTTATACCATGGGCGTTTTAAAGGGCTTTTAAGTGACCCAGTTATGACTGACATTTATACGCTATCCTTAGTACACAAAAGAAGTAGTGACATTTCGTCGACATAGTTGGTAGCTGGTGAATGCTCCATCTCCACAAGTATTGTGCACCTGATAGTAATGCTTCGTTCAAACACTGACTGATACTAAACCGTCTCCTTTTTGCTGGCCAGATTCCCCGTGTATTCATGGTATGCTTGTAGACGTAAACACTTGAATTCGAGCGTAAATCGAATGCCAATTGACAAAACTCAATTCTTAATTTTTAACTATTGAATATCAATTAATTAGTACTTAAAATGGAAAAACGACTGAATGTTTTCGAGAAGGGTCAAAGTGCCCTAAAATCACTTTTCGGAGCCGGCGGCTACTTAAAAAAGTCGCCGGTTGAAACACAACTTCAAGAGTTGGTAGATGTCCGGGTTTCTCAGATAAACGGGTGTGCTTACTGCCTTGACATGCATTATAAGGAAGCCCGGGCAAAAGGTGAAACCGAGCAACGACTATATGGATTGAATACCTGGCGAGAAACTCCCTATTATTCTGACCGGGAAAGAGCAGCCTTGGAGTGGGCTGAGGCTGTAACAAAATGTGATGTGTCCGATGCTGTTTATAGCCAGGCAAAAGCCCAGTTTTCTGATGAAGAATTGATTGACCTGACGTTGGTGATTACTAATATTAATACGTGGAATCGATTTAATATTGCTTTCCCCAATACACCAGGAACTTATACGGTAGGCCAGTTCGGGTAATCCGATTGTGTACAATCGCTTGTATCAAAATACAGCACGAATAGTAGTCAAACCAGACAGAGAGCATTAATGGCTCCCTGTCTGGTTTGATTTGTTTCAGCACTACAGCAATCGAATTTCTTAATTCAACAGAATGCTACATTAAGATAGTCATTCGGAACCGTCACCCGACGATTCTAAAAAATTGATTTTCAATCCTAAAGTTGACTGTATTTCGTGTCTCTCCAGTTATTTGGCGAAATACAGTGGATAAATTTAGTCCATGCTTAGTCCTATCCATTGATATACAGCCACTTACCTATGTGGCACGTGTATTGTCTACTTATCAGTAAGTCAGCGGTTGTAATCAATTAAAATAAACTCCCTTTTTGACCTCAGATCGAAAATTGAACTGGAGTACTTGAATTGATTTTGGCTGTAGATGGAAAACAATCTAAACAAGCTTCCTAACTGTTTTTAAACAAGTTAAATTATGAAAATCGTAGTCATTGGAGGTAGCGGACTCATTGGATCGAAACTGGTAGACAGGCTTCGCCGACTTGGGCATGAAACAATTGCCGCATCACCTGCATCGGGTGTCAATACCATCACCGGCGAAGGACTGGCTGAAGTGCTAAAAGACACACAGGTCGTTGTTGACGTAGCAAATTCCCCTTCATTCGAAGACAAGGCTGTACTGGAATTCTTTGAGACATCGGGGCGAAATCTGCTTGCCGCCGAAGAAGCTGCCGGTGTTAAACACCATGTAGCACTGTCGGTTGTAGGAACGGATCGCTTGTCAGAAAGTGGTTATTTTCGCGGAAAAATCGCTCAGGAGAAGTTGATAAGGGCGTCCAAAGTTCCTTATACAATTGTCCATTCAACGCAGTTTTTTGAATTCCTGAGTGGCATTGCCCAATCGGGTACGATCGGACAAACGGTCTTCCTTTCGCCTGCTTTTGTGCAGCCGATAGCGGCCGAAGATGTGGCGGCCGCCATGGTCGACTTCACCGTTGGAGACCCACTCAACGCTACCGTTGAAATCGCCGGGCCCGAACGGTTCCGTCTCTCCGATTTGGTACAGCAATACCTAAAGCTTATCAATGATCCGCGAACGGTATCACCCGACGTACATGCCCGTTATTTTGGCGCTGAATTAACGAACCTGATGCTGATACCCGGTGATAATCCGCGGCTTGGTTCGATTGATTTCAAGAAGTGGTTAAGTAAACAAATGCAAAACGTATAGACCTACACGTTCGAAGCAACATATCTATAGTTGGTTTCTGTCCATCGTGACGAAGATGACGGGTGTCAGTTCGTCGAGGCTGCTGTAAGGGGCGTGCACTTTCCACCCGTTCGTGCACGGGACAACCCACGTCGGCGCGGTGTCCCCGCGAAATCCGATCAGCAACACGATGATACAATGGACAGAAACTTTCTTAAAACAGGTAAAACCTGTTTTCGCTAATTGATAACAGCAATTCTCGACACGCTACAGGCAAGCCATAGCTACTAGCGACTACTGCAAATGAACTATGTCGGAACAACTCAACTATGAACGTCGTCGCCTTTTAACGACTGCGGCTATCTCTATTGCCGTCGGACCGTTTATTATGGCTGGATCTGCGAGTGCACACTCCGGCAGGGAAAGTCAGACTACTTCATCCACGTTCAGCCAGGAACCAATCAGTTCATTCGATGTGCTGAAGCAAATTGATGCGGGTGTCCTAACGATTGGCTACGCTGAGTTAGGCCCAAACGACGGTATTCCGGTACTTCTATTGCATGGCTGGCCCTACGGTATTCATAGCTTTGTCGATGTCGCGCCTATGCTGGTGGCCCGTGGCTGCCGTGTCATTGTGCCTTACTTACGCGGTCATGGGACGACCCGCTTCCTGCGTTCAGAAACGCCCCGATCCGGGCAACAGGCCTCCCTCGGCGCTGATATCATTGCCCTGATGGACGCATTGAAGATATCGCGTGCCGTGCTGGCAGGCTATGATTGGGGTGGCCGTGCAGCCTGTGTGGTTGCCGCGCTTTGGCCGGAGCGATGCATGGGATTGGTATCGGTCAACAGCTATCTGATCCAGGATATTGCCAAAGCAACACTGCCGCTCCCTGCACTAATTGAAGCCGGTTTCTGGTACCAGTATTATTTTCTGACGGAGCGTGGCCGAGCCGGATTGACCGCGAACCGGCGTGACATTGCGCGGCTAATGTGGACACGTAACTCGCCAAACTGGCGGTTTACCGACACTGAATTTGATCGCAGTGCAACCGCTTTCGACAACCCGGATTATGTTGAGGTAGTCATCCATTCCTACCGTCATCGCCTGGGTTTTACCGATGGCTACTTAATGTACCAGGATATTGAGAAGCAACTCGCCTTACAACCCGTCATTACTGTTCCGTCGATCACATTAGATGGCGATGCCGATGGTGTTGTTCCGGCAACCGATGGCAAGGCAATGGCCGGAAAGTTTTCGGGCTGGCGTCAGCATCGTGTAATTCCGAATGCAGGTCATAATTTACCTCAGGAAAACCCTGCCGCATTTACAGACGCAGTCTGGGAACTTGCGTCGAAACAACAGTGAGTTGAGTACGCCAGTAAGAGTAAGTTGTTTCAATTTCTTCCAGGCAGCTTTTAAATAAAAAGTTCAGGTAAACTCTAATTGTAAAATTCAACAATATGCACATCGGCAAATCCTATCGATTATCTGAATTCCTGATCTGGACGAGACGAAAAGCGTATATTCTTTTTGTACTTGGGCTTCTGCCAGTTCTTCTCTATGAGGTTTTCGGGCTGAAATGGTTGACCGTTCCCTGGCCCGTTGTGGCTCTACTCGGAACAGCTACAGCTTTCACGGTTGGGTTTAAAAATACCCAGACTTACAATCGGGCTGCGGAAGGCCAGAAAGTCTGGACGGATCTTATGAGCCTGAGCCGGTACTGGGGTATCATCAGTCTTGACTTTTTTAATAACCCAAAAAAAAGCAAAGAATTAATTTACCGCCACATTGCCTGGTTGACCGCCATGCGGTATTATTTGCGGGAAGATCGGGTATGGGAAAGTACCAGCAAAAAGCATAATACTGAATATCAGCAGTTTTATTCAATTCCCGAACGGGAGGTATCGTTGGACGGCGAGTTGGCCAGATACTTACCCGATCATGAATTAGAGCTGATTTTACCAGTCAAAAATAAAGCGACTCAACTACTGACTTTTCAAAGCAGGACTGTTAAAACCTTGTATGAAAATGGGGAAATCGTTGTGCTACAACTGGTGGAAATGGAGCGGGTTATTAAAGACTTTTTTATTCAGCAGGGGAAAAGCGAGCAACTGAAAGACTCGCCTTATCCACGCCAATATGCCATTATCAATACCTTATTCGTATGGCTCTTTTGCTTTCTGCTGCCTTTTGGAATCCTCCGGGACTTTGACCAACTCAATAACATAATCGCTGGTCCGCTAAGGGGGCATATGGTGTGGCTGGTTCTTCCCTTCAGCATGCTTATTTCCTGGATGTATACCTCACTGGAACAGGTAGGAGAAAGTACGGAAAATCCATTTGAAGGCAGCGCCAACGATGTTCCGATTTCGCAAATGGGCCGACTGCTTGAGATTGAGCTTCGGCAGATGCTTGGGGAAGTTGATCTACCCGCCGAGCTACAACCACAACACGACATCATTCTATAAATCGCTTTTTGGTGCCTGTAAGCCAGGTAACCCTCACATCATTAAATGAATAAATCATGGAAGCATTTAATCTGGAAATCCTGAATCCAGGTCCCATTCTGATGGACCTGAGGTCTCAACTGCAAGCCTTTACGGTTTTGCCCAACCTCTACCTGAGCAGTTCTCAACCGAATAACCAGCCAGATCCATCGACAGCCAATCAGGAAGTGAATGCATTGGGTATCCATACGGCTGTTTTGCCCGAGATTCTCCAGTTAATGGGTATCCGCAGTCTGACCTTAAACTCGATGCCAGACCTCGCCCCACTGGTTAGTCTCAGTGGTGACATCCCCAGCGCAGGGAGTGTGCGAGACCAGTGGCGGTTCTTAACGAGTAATGCTGTGACTCAGGTGTTACAGTCCTTTTTCCGAAACTGCCGGACAATTGCGTTTAATGACTGGTCAAGCCTGGCCGGAGCGTCTGATTTGTGGAACAGCCTGCTGACCAATGTGATTAAGCCTATTGGAAAAAGGGATCTGGAGTTTATTTTTTACCTGGGAGATCCGCTCTCGAAGCTTTCCTTTCAGGTCGATGAAGCCCTGGATATCATCAGCGACTTTTCCCTCTATGGCCAGGTTACTTTTGCGCTGGATGAAGGCGAAGCGATTAACCTCTGGCGAGTACTCAACGGCGTTCAGCGGGATACCCCGGTAAGTGTTCAGAACTTTCTCGATCTGAAACGAAAGTATATTTCCATTTTCAGAACCATGAACATCGCCCGGTTGCTGATCTATTCGACCACCGATGCCATTCTGTTTACCAAACAGGAGCAATTTATCCTTGCCCGGAAGAAGGTAGCTCCTTCCATTGAGATAGCCGCCGATGCCCGGCAACATTTCATTGAAGGGTTCAGTCTGGGCTTGTTGCTCCAACTTGACATGGCACACTGCCTGGCGCTTGGGCTTATCGTTTTTGGCAGTCAGGGTGAACTTAGAATCCATCCAGACCAGAACGACCTGATCACCTACATAAACCAATGGTCCGACGAACTTCAAAAACCGGAAACAATGTATCTCTATCAGTAATAAAATCGATCTGGTCAAAGGGCTCTGTAATTGTCTGGCCAATAGCTCGAAAAAGTCTGGACTTTTTATTGATCAGCGACTACATGTAGACAAAATTTATCGGGCCAATGCATAATTGAGTTTACATTTATGGCATGAGGTACTTAACGGACTCTACGGATGAGAATTGCCACCTATAATGTAAATGGAATTAACGCTCGTTTACCCGTTCTGCTGCAATGGTTAGCCGAAACCGCTCCGGATGTTGTCTGTCTACAGGAATTAAAAGCCCCTCAGGATAAATTCCCGGAACAGGCGATTCTTGCAGCTGGATACAGGGCTATCTGGAAGGGGCAGAAAAGCTGGAACGGAGTTGCCATCCTGTCGCGGGGTGATGAGCTACAGGAAAGTAGAAGGGTGCTTCCGGGTGATGATCAGGATGACCAAAGTCGATACATTGAAGCCACGTATAAGGATCTGCTCATTGGCTGCCTGTATCTGCCCAATGGAAATCCGTTCCCCGGCCCAAAATTTGACTATAAGTTGCGCTGGTTTGACCGGTTTATAAACCACGCGACCAATCTTCTGGAAACAAACAAACCCACAATTCTAGCGGGTGATTTTAATGTCATTCCGACCGATCTGGACGCGTATAATCCTGAGCGATGGATCGATGATGCGTTATTTCGTCCCGAAACACGGGCTGCCTATGCCAGGCTTCTGGATATGGGCTGGTTAGATTCGATTCGGAAACTGGCTCCTGCTCAGCGGATTTATACCTATTGGGATTATTTCCGGAATGCGTTCAACCGGGATGCCGGTCTGCGTATCGATCATATATTGTTGAGTCCCCCACTTACCGGGCGGTTGGTTTCGGCTGGAGTTGACCGACAGGTGAGAGGCTGGGAGAAATCCAGTGATCATGCCCCTACCTGGATTGAGTTATCATCGTAGTTTCTAAAACGAAAAAACGTTGTTTCGCTCTCAACAGACCAGAAAATAAGCAGTATATCCTTCCTATGAAAAAGTCAAAAACGCTTGACCCAGTTGATGAAAAGCCATCCCGAACCAGGCCGGGCGATGTTGCGGTAGAAGCATTGCAAAACCAAATCGACCTGCTTGAACGGGATCGGGATATTCTGCTGGATTTAGGAAATGACATCACGAAGGTTCGAGAAAAAAACGACCTGCTAATCCTGTTTTCGTCCAGAATAAAAGGGCTATTTTATTTTACCCATGCCATTGTTACCCTGATCGATTCTCAGCAGGAAAATTATTCAGCCTTTCTCCTTGATCCGGCTTCGTCGCCAATTAAAAACCACAAAGAATATGGTTCGTTAATCAATAAGCATTTTACGCTCCATGAGCCGTTTATTCGGCAAGTGATCAGCTCCGGTGAGCCTTCGTCTTTTTTGCTGGAAGAGCTTATACAGGCTCCTGATAGTCCTTCATTTCTGCGGGCAAATTACGACGTTGGCATCCGGGAAATTCTGATGACACCCCTGAAGAGTAAGATGCAAACCATGGGTTTCTTACATATTTATTCGGATAGGACAGATAGTTTTACTCCTGAATTTAAGCGCATTATAAAGGGGATTGCACCACAGATTTCGAGCGCAGTTTCCAATATTATTAAGTACGAAGAAATCGGGCATAAAGAGTGGACCAATGAAGTTTTACTTTCGTTAAGTAACGATATGGTAATGGTTCGTGATCGGAAGGATTTATTAACTGTCATCAACCATAGCCTCAAGAAGTTAATCAATTTCACGCATAGTGTCATGACGATTTTGGATGAAACGGACCAAACGTACATGGCGTTTCTGACCGATTCCGAATCACGGTATACAGAATATTCAAATTATACGGAAGCGATTAGCACACCGAACCGGGTACAGGATGGAATCTATGATGTAGCCCTGCTTTCCGACAGACCGCTGGTTCTCGATATGAAATCGTTTGACATCAACGCGGCTCCGCTTTGGTTTAAGCTCAATTACACGGCTGGTGCCAGGGAAATGCTGATTAAAGTCCTTCCGGGTGACCACCCGCACAAACACAGCTTAATTCTATTTTCGGATCAGCTCGGCACATTTGATCCGTCTGCCATTCACATTATAGAGCGCATATCCAGCCAGTTGTCAACAGCAGCAAGTAATATTTCAGCCAATGAGGAGCTGCTCAACAAGGAAAGTGAAAAATCGTTCTTGCTCGATTTTAGTCAGGATATAGCGGGTGTCCGAACAAAGGCAGATTTAGAAGTGGCCATTTCCAGCGTCTTACAGCGAGTCCTGAATATAAGGCTGGCCATGATACGAATCCTCGACGATGATGGGATAACGCTGACTCCTTATATGTATGACAAAGCAATGTTTGTCGGTATAGAAGAGAACTTTAATCAACTCGCATCTAAAAATATAACTATTCACGAATACCTTTCTGCCCGGGTGCTTACCAGCAGTGAACCCGTTATTTTTAATATTGAGGCCGAGGAAAAAAAAGGAAATAGTGCTCAATACGTCCAGTTATGGAAAAAAGTAGGCTTTAAGAATGCCTACGGGGCCGCTCTTCGCGTCGGACACGTCGATCAGGGTACGCTTTGGCTATTAACCGACGATATTAATCTGAGCCTTCTGAAAGGAATCTGCGCTCAGATATCAATCGCCATATCGAATATCAGGGCGAATGAAAAAGTGCTGACCTACAAACAATTGCTGGAAGTCGAAAATGATCACCTGAAAGAACAGATAAAAACCCTCTATAATTTTTCGGACATCATCGGTAGCGGTCCCGAAATGCAGAAAGTGTATCATCTGATATCACTGGTGGCTGAATCGTCATCGAGCGTTTTATTGCTGGGCGAAACCGGCACCGGCAAAGAATTGATTGCACGCGCCATCCATAATGCATCGCCCCGGAAAAATAAGCTTATGATTAAGGTTAATTGCGCAGCTTTACCTGCCAATCTAATTGAGAGTGAGCTATTTGGCCATGAGCGGGGAGCCTTTACGGGTGCCCTTGACAAACGGATTGGCAAGTTTGAACTGGCCAATAACAGCACGTTATTTCTGGATGAGATTGGAGAGATGCCTCTGGAGTCTCAAGTTAAATTGTTACGGGTTCTCCAGGAGAAAGAGCTGGAAAGAGTTGGTGGAAAGAGCACGATTAAAGTTGATGTGCGTATTATTGCGGCCACCAACCGGAATCTGGAAGAGGAAGTCAAAGCAGGCAGGTTCCGATCTGATTTATATTACCGACTCAATGTATTTCCTATTCAGCTACCACCCTTACGAAATAGAATCGAGGACATAGCGCCATTGGCCAATTTCTTCATTAATCGGTACAGCAAGAACGCCGGACGAAAAGTAAATGCGATTTCCCCCAAAGTGATCCAGGAACTAAAAGTGTATTCGTGGCCGGGAAATGTCAGAGAACTTGAACACCTGATCGAACGAAGTGTGCTGTTAACGAGTGGAACGGTTCTACAGGAAATTCATTTACCCAAAAATCGAAATGAACGTGAAGAAACGGTCGATTTATCAAATCGAACACTTCATGAAGTTGAACGCTCGTATATCATTGAGGTGCTCAAGCGGTTTAACGGAAAGATTTCAGGCACAGGTGGAGCCGCTGAGTTTTTAGCGATTCCCGCTACGACACTACATTCCAAGATTAAAAAACTGGCTATTGTAAAGTCCGACTATTTCACAAAATAATCGATAAAGTAGGCTTTATAAAACTGGCCCTAGATTCTAACTCTTCATCAATTAACAAAATGGTTGCTATCAGCGAATAGCTTATAAAGGTTAACTGAATTTAGTGAATATGATCGCCGATTCGCTAAATATCGCGTAAAAAAGCACTCACAATAAGCCATAATTCACTATCATTCAATCACTTGACTATGTGGCATGGGTATTGTAAATACATATAAAGTCAGAACTGCCTATTTCTGGTAAAGATCATAAAGATAGAGCTTAGTCAGTAGAGTCTGGCAAGTCCGCAATATGGTCTATTCAGTACAAATGGGTACGGTTTCAAAACTGCAATCAGCCACCTAAAGAAAATGAACGAGTTTGTATTGATATTTCGAAGGGATTATACACTAAAGGAAGTACAACCTACAGGGGAAGCACAGTCAACGCTTCGTAAACACTGGCAGGATTGGTTTCTAAGCCTGGCTGCCCTCAACAAATTGACAAGGCCAGTTCAACGATGGGATATGCAGGGAGTGGTACTAAATCAGGACGAGACAGTGACAGACGGGCCTTATCTGGAAAGCAATAGTTCTGTGATCGGTTTAATTTTTATCAGCGCCCATGATTACCGTGAAGCCGAAGAAATTGCAAAAAATGCACCCATCCTGGAAGTAGACGGAACCGTCGAAATACGTATGTTAACTTGAGCTAGTCAGGCAATTCCGATACCCACTAAATTGAACTAGATGACTGATTTTCTTTTGCTTTTCCGAAGTGATTACAAAACAAAAGACGGACAACCTTCTCCGGAGGTAACGCAAGTTTACATGAATCAATGGCAGGAATGGTTTAATAACCTGGCTGGGCAAGACCTATTGGCCTGGCCAGTCCAATGGCTGGACCCGCAGGGTAAGGTGATCCGGCAGGGGAATGCCGACGTCGATGGCGCGTATGATGAGTTGAACGAATCGATTGTTGGGTTAACCATTATAAAAGCCAGTGATTACGAAGCGGCCATTCATGTGGCAAGAAACTGCCCAATCTTTGACATAGGAGGTACTGTAGAGATCCGCCAGGGAAATTGACTAAATATGGCTACCAGAGGGTGTTTATGTTGCTGGTTTTGGTGTGTAACCAGGCAATCAAATCCCTACTGATTTACTATGATTTCGCATGAACTCAATCTGTCAACCTCACATTGTGAGGTTGACAGATTGAGTTCATGCGATTCGACCCACCTGACCTTGTTAGCAGCCGTCTTAGTTCATCTGGCTCAACATTAACTG
Source organism: Spirosoma aureum (assembly GCF_011604685.1). Lineage (NCBI taxonomy): Bacteria > Pseudomonadati > Bacteroidota > Cytophagia > Cytophagales > Cytophagaceae > Spirosoma > Spirosoma aureum. The sequence continues at coordinate 5,413,923 of NZ_CP050063.1, forward strand.
GTCAAATTGCTTATCTGAAAGTATCTTTTTTAGAAATAAAACTATTCCGGCCATATAACCCCCATAATATCTTGTTTTGGGGTTTTGAGTGGTTATGGCTTTAAGTATCAACTTAGCAATTACCTCTGGTTCTGCACTTTTAGATTTGACTTTATAGGCGAGGTTACTGATTTTTTCGGCGGTCTGACTGTAAGCTTTTCCGGCTGATACATCGTGTAAATTCTTCATGGCAATATCATTCCATTCAGATTTCACCCCGCCCGGCTCAATAACGATAACATCGATACCAAATGGCTTGACTTCCATTCGCAAACTGTCGCTCAAGGCTTCGACCGCAAATTTACTGGCGTGATACCACCCTCCCAGCGGACTAGCCAGTTTTCCCCCGGTTGAGGTAATATTGACAATTTTACCGGACCCTTGTTTACGCATATACGGCAAAACCAGTTGGATTAAACGAGCCAGACCAAATACATTGACATCCATTTGATATTTAGCCTCGGCCATCGGCACATCTTCCAGTGCACCAAACGAACCAAAACCGGCATTGTTGATCAGAATATCAATGCGACCTTCATTTTTAATAATCTCATCAACACCCTGTTGCATGGAGCGGTCATCAGTAACGTCCATTTGCAAAATTTTCACCCCTAGCTGCTTTAACTCCTTCATCATTTCGATTCTTCTGGCTGCTCCATAAACGATGTAATTGCTTTCAGCCAAAAGCTTAGCGGTTGCGTTTCCCATGCCTGAAGAAGCGCCCGTAATTAATACTACTTTATTGACCATTTGCCTTGTAAATCAAGTTTTAACGATAGGCAAAAATAGAGTAGTACGTTCTACGCTATTGTGTTCAAAGGCTCAACATTTATTTGTTGACCGGCTCAGAAATTGAGGAAGGTGTATAGCCATATAGTTGCCTGAAGGCGTAGGTGAAGTGCGAAAAGTTTTCAAATCCGGCTTCGATGTAGGCCTGCGATGGCTTTTGCTTTTTTTCTGCAATCAGGAAATGGGCGTATTCCAGACGTTTTTCGGTGAGCCATTTTTGGGGTGCAATACCAAATATTTTTTGAAAATCCCGCTTGAACGTAGCCAGACTTCTGCCAGTCAGATAGGCAAATCTTGGTATCGAAATGGTAAACATAAAATTCTTGTTCATAAAATCGGCCAGGTCAATTTTGTGCGGTTCAGAAAAATCGGAAAGCAGATTATTCGCGCGCTGATCAAGCATTCTAAGCAGAGTAATAGCCTCATTTACTTTGAGTAAAGCCAACTCGTCTGGTATAACTTCCTCATTCAGACTTGCATATAGTGCGATAGAGTCGAACAGATTTGCCAGTAGCGGATGTGGCGCAATCTGCACAACCGAAGGATGGCTTGCTGATCGTTTCGGTAGCGGTATGGTTGTGAAAAACTGTTGTAAAAAAGGTTGAGTAAAAAATAAGGTTACGGCCGTGTAGGGGCTATCACCTTCTGGTAATTTCGTGAATTTAACCAACTGATTTCGGGCAAATAAAGCGGTTTGTCCTGCAGAAAGCGAAAACGTCTTATCCGCCGTTGTTACGGAAACTCGCCCTCCATACACATGTGTCAGCATATGTTCGGGTATAAGCTCTTCAAAAACCGCTTCGTTCGTTCCATTACAGGCAAAAAACAGGCCGGTTTGTGTTATCTGCATGTCTTTATTCATTCTCATAAAGTGTAATTTCTCTACAGGTAGTTTATAATGACATGCCAAGGCAGTTTCTGTTAAGTGATGTATCATGAACAAAGGGAAGATTGCATGGCTGAAACAGTTAGTATTTCTATCCAGCAATGAAATTGACTATTTGCGTGCCACTAAACAATCCAGTTGCTAAAACATGGTACTAGACGTTGAAAAGAGCGATTCTGAAGCTTTCGGATCAGTGTCGAAACAAACAGGATACCGTTAATAGTTTGGAGTTATTCAAAATGACAACACTTATCCAATTACAGGAAGTCAATTTCTACGGATCATTTTAAAGTAAAGTTCGTTTTTACGCGCTTGAAAGCCATTTCCCATCCTGGCATGTGCTTTGTCAGGAGCGTTAATGCCACTGGGCGTTCTACTTTATTTCGTAAAAGGGCCAGTTAATTGGCGAAATAAAGTGTAATTAGAAGAAAAAGAAACCAAGATAACTCTCTAATTGTCTGACTATTACCCAATCGGCACAGCAATTGTACGTATAGATAACCTGATAAAAATTCGAGCTGGCAGCAATCAGCAAAAAACCATATCTCCCAAAAATACGATGAGCTGGGTCAACGAATTAGTAACAAGTTCCATTGGTAAGAAAATGGTAATGGCACTGACTGGATTATTTCTTATAAGTTTCCTGGTCGTTCACTGCGCTATTAATGCGATGATCTTTTATAATGATGGCGGCAAAACATTCACTCACTGGGCCCATTTTATGGCCACGAATCCGATCATTCGTACGATTGAGATAGTCCTGGTAATTGGCTTTTTAGTGCACATCATTCAGGGTTTATTACTTTGGAAACAAAATCGGAATGCACGTCCTGTTCGCTATTTTTCGAGGCAAGACTCGGCTAGTAGCACCTGGTATAGCCGGAGTATGGCCTTGTTAGGAACACTCATTTTGCTGTTTCTTGTGATTCATACCTCTAATTTCTGGATTCCTAACCGCACGAACCAATTTATACATGGGGAGGAGTTACCCCTTTATGAAATGATGCTTGAAAAATTTCAAAATCCGTTCGAAGTCCTTATCTACGTAGCGGGTTGTTTTTCTCTTTTCTGGCATTTGCTGCACGGATTTAGAAGTTCTTTTCAGTCCCTGGGTTTTAATCACCTGAAATACAATTCCTGGATAGCCTTCTCAGGAACCGCCTTCTCAATAATTGTATCGTTTGTGCTCGCCTTGATGCCGGTATCTATTTACTTTCACTGGATACGATAGGTTATATGGTCAGGTGCGACGCATTATATAAACCTGTGAGTAAAGGTAGCCGCTCCCAATCTGAGCAAAAAAGGAGGCTGGGACAGGCAGCGATTATGGATCGGTTGTAACCAGATAGTGAAGCAAATCTGTCCAAAAGCAAAACCGGAGCGAATTCTTGAATCTGCTCCGGTTTGTTTTAACCCACTGAGTCAACTTATTACGTTAAGCTCATGCCGCCATCCATAATAAGTTCAGCACCCGTAATGAAGCTGGCAGCGTCACTAGTGAAATAAGCAACCAGTTTCCCGACATCTTCGGCTTTACCAATTTTCTTAAGTGGTATGCTATCAATCATCCACTCATTCAACTGCAGTAACTGCTCATCACTATAGCCCTGTTTGCTCAGAATCTCAGTCTGGATCGGGCCCGGACTTACACTGTTAACTCGAATCTTGCGAGGGGCCAATTCGACCGCAGCTATCCGCATAACGGCATTCAGAGCAGCCTTGCTGGAGGAATAAATAGACGAGTTTGCCCTATTCATGCTGGCTGTATTTGACGAAAGAAATACGACAGACCCACCGTCATTTAACAACGGTATAAATTTACTTAGTGTAAAATAAGCCCCTTTGAAATTGACCCCGATCACGTTATCAAATGCTTTTTCGGTTGCCTGTTCAATACTGTCACCCCCCAGTACGCCTGCATTGATAAATAGTATATCAATTTTATGATAGCTGTCCTTCACAAAAGCCGCCAGTTCTTCGATGGCGGTAACCTGCCCCTGATCGGCCACAAGGCCCACAACGCCCAACTCGTCAGCAGCCTTGTCTACCGCTTCTTTTCGTCGGCCTGTAATGATTACCTGCGCACCCTGCTGTTTTAATTCACTGGCCGCAGCATAACCAATTCCGCTATTCCCGCCGGTTACCAGCGCTATTTTTCCTGTTAGATGGTCCATAAACATAAAAATGGTTTAATGACTGCAAAACTATGCACCAATTGGTATAACTTTGTTACCAGTATAATCAAGTATACCAGCTATGCAGGAAGAAAAGCGACTTGAACTGGTCAACGAAGTTTTGTCCAATCCGCGTAATCAGCGCCAGGAAGTCCAGGCCTTACAGGATACGATTTATGTGATCGGTGGCAAATGGAAATTGCCGATCATCAATTCGATTTGTAACGGGAATAAACGGTTCCGGGATATAGAACGAAGTATTCCAGGAATCACGACCCGAATGCTGTCCCGTGAACTAAAGGAGATGGAAACCAATCAGTTGATTCGCCGAACGGTAACGCCAACAACGCCAGTACTGGTCGAGTATACGGCAACTGATTATTGCTGGTCATTCGGCGACATTATTCTGGAGATGATCAAATGGGGTAAACAGCATAGGGAACGACTGAAAATGTAGGGAGTAGTTAAGCTTTACTCACCGATACCCGGTAGCATCTGCTGGCAGACCGGCATCCTGTACTTCAACCACATAACGCCAGGCATCGGGCTGGGAACCATCGACATCCGTAAAATCATACTCCTTAGCCAGTTGCCCGCTGGACGTAGATAAACCATTCCAACGATTTCGGTCTGGATCTGTGGCTAAGGCTACTACAGCCCGGCCAACAAAATACGGCGTCTCTGAAATCACAAAGTGCGGTTCTTTATGTAAGGCGTCCTGCCAATTCGCTTCGCTTACCCCGAAAATATCGAGCATAATCTCGGAACGTAACCAGCCCGGTGTCAGGGCAATTGCTGTACAGCCAAAAGACTCCAGTTCTTTGGCCTGAGCCCAGGCTAAGCGAATCACCGACGATTTCGCTAAATCATAAAATAGGGATATGCGATAGTTAGACCGGTTATAATCGGCAGTTCCGTCCGTTAGTTCGAGGACCAAACCACCTGGTTTACGAATCAGCAATGGTAAGGCAAAGTGGCTGGTGATGATATGGGTATCGATCGCTAAACGAAGTAGCCGTAACCCTTTTTCGAGCGAATGCTCCCAAACCGGCTTATGCCACTCGGCCAGAAATTCTCCTCCCCAAATGTCATTGACCAAAATATCGAGTTGGCCGCTTTCCCGATCAATCTGTTCAATCAACCGTTTGACCTCTTCGTGTACTAAATGATCGACCTGAACCGCAATGCCTTTACCCCCGGCCTGGGTGACCATTTCAGCCGTTTCTTCGATCGTTTGAGGTAAGCCGTATTCTGATTGTTGCGATCGGGTCGTACGGCCTGTCACGTAAACGGTAGCCCCTGCTCTACCTAATTCCACAGCAATGCCACGCCCGGCTCCTCGCGTAGCTCCCGCGACTAAAGCTACGTTTCCCTCTAGTGTTTTTTCCATCGGTCTATCTATCAAAAAATAGTCGTTTGAACAAGTAAAAGCCGTTTTTTAGCCGACTTTTGGGCAAATATAAAAGCCTCGTAAACGGTATTCTTTGTACAAAAACGACAAAAACAGGTCAGCCGTTAACCAATTTGAGAGGGTGGATAACCAGCGTAGCGCTTAAAGTGCCTGGTCAGATGGGCATGATCGTAATAGCCTGCCTCAAACGCAATATCAAGCAGACTCTGCTCCTTCCTATGGCTGACTAGCTGGTATGCATGTTGAAACCGGATCAAATTACAGATCTCTTTCAGCGAAACGCCTAAGCTTTCTCCAAATTTCCGCTCCAGTTGCCTTTCCGAAGTTGCATATTGATCGGCTAGTTCCCTTACAGCAATTCGCCCCTGTGCCTTGAGCAAAGTACCAATCAGCCTGTTTATCAAAGCGTTATCCTCGCCATTGATTTGGCGTCGTAACCAGCTATTTAGTTTCGCGAAACCGTCGTGACGTTCCTGACCAGCGCCAATCGGCTGAAAATGTCCGCAATCCAGTGGGAATTCATTTCGGTCAAATTCTTCGATCTTGTTTGCCATTCCCTGCTGCCGGATACCCAGGAGGGTACTTAGTCCAAAGGGTTTAAACCGAATGCCTGCCAGGTTTGTGCCAGGTTGCAGCAACATGTGCTGAAACGTAGTCATGGTACCAATCAGGTAAGGTTTTTCAGACTTCAACCGGTGCGTTTCCCCGTTCCAGATCTGTATTTCTTCCCCTAAATTAACAATAACATCAGTGCATATATCAGGGATCACCCGTCTGCTGGAAGCTACTGGCAGGTTTTCTGTCCGGAGGGTCCAGTAACAGTCAACAAAAGGGAGAAGATCTGATGCCGGACAATACTCCTGGTATTTCATTCGATATTGTCAGTTAGTACGGTCAGTTGCTTTGAAGGTCGCTCACTGATAGCGTTTGACGATCAATCCGGCCATGCACTCATTCGTGAAATTTCGGTCCAAACAAGTGCACTCCTACTTTCGGCAATTTAGCGAAAACGAACTTTTTTAGCGCATAAGTAGTCATCTTTACATCGTTTACTTTACCTGCTACACCTTGAATCTTCAGCCACTGATCGACCACTTTGAGGGTTTTATTCCTTTCAAGGAGACTGAAAAACATGTTCTAGAAGAACGAGTTACCCAGCGTTCGATTCGACGCCGGCAAACACTATTACAGGAGGGTTTTCCCTGCAAACACTATTCGTTCGTGGTTGAGGGCTGCTTTCGGCTATTTGCCGTTGACCAGAAAGGAACCGAACATAACCTGCAATTTGCGGCCGAAAATGACCGCCCGGCGGACCGGTGGATCGCCGATATCGGCAGCTTTCATTCCGGCCAGCCCAGCGGGTTATTTATTGAAGCCATTGAGCCTTCCGTGGTGCTGCAAATCGAAAAGCAGGACCTTTATTTTCTCTACACGAACATCCCCAAGCTTGACCGAATCTTCAAAGTCATTATTGAGAACAAATATGTAGAACTCCAGAACCGTGTCTTGCAATCGATCAGTTCAACGGCTCAGGAACGCTATCTAACTTTTCTGGAACAATACCCAACATTAGCCCTACGACTGCCCAATACCCAAATCGCTTCTTATCTGGGCATTACCCCTGAATTTCTGAGCAAAATCAGGAAAGACCTGGCTTCCACCCAGCCTCACCCTTAAACTAGTTTAAGCCTATTTCTTAAGATACCTTATTGGTCGAACCTGGTAATCTGCCGGACCTTTGCCTGGTCATTAAATCAACGTAATACCATGGCAATCAGCGCAGAATCGAAAGTCGCTATCATTGGACTGGGCACTATTGGCCGTGTACTGGCCACCATTTTTCCCAAAGGAAATCGGTCGGTAATTCTGTCAGCACGTGCGTTATCAACGGCACAAACCCTTGCCAATGAGCAAGGCAATCTTGCTCGTCCCTTAGCGATCACGGCCGCAATCGGGGAAGCCGATGTGATTATCCTGACCATTTGGGTTCCCCCCATTCAGGCGTTTTTCCAACAATATACTTCCCAACTAAAAGGAAAAATCATCGTTGATCCTTCCAACCCAATTGCTCGCGATGGAAAGGGCGGTTTCGTCAAAACGATCGGTGAAGCCCAGTCAGCAGGACAAATTCTTTCAGGGCTCTTACCCAAAGAAGCTAAGCTAGCGAAAGCCTTGGGCACATTAGGAGCGGCTTCACTGGCTCAGGCTTCTGGCCAGAAGCCCGAACTGGCCGTTTAATTCTATGCTACCGACGATCGGAGCATCAATGCTACCATCGACGAACTCATTGTCGATTCGGGTTTTGAGCCCCTTCGCGTAGGTGGTATTGATCAGTCCATCCGCCTGGAAGTATTCGGTGATCTGCACGAATTTGGTGCCTTGGGCAAAACAGTTACGTTAGCTGAAGCAAAAGAAAAGCTTTAATCCAGCAACTATTGCTCACGAGCACCCCATCCAGTATTTCTTGTAAATTTTCCGGCCGTTTGGGCGAATATTGTACCTTTTCTAGAGCAGTAAAACGCGTACTCATGAAAGCTGTCGTCATCCATCGTCCGGGTTCACCTGCCGTTCTCCAGGTAGAGGAGCGCCCCATTCCGCTTCCTTCGGAAGGGCAGGTGCTGGTCCGGGTCAAAGCTTTCGGCCTGAACCGCTCGGAATTGATGACCCGAAAAGGGTTATCGCCCGGCGTTCAGTTCCCCCGGATACTCGGCATCGAGTGTGTTGGGGAGGTAGTCGATGACCCCTCTGATCAATATGCCAAAGGCCAGCAGGTAATGGCCCTGATGGGCGGGATGGGCCGGGATTTCGATGGAAGCTATGCCGAATTCACCCTGTTGCCTAAGCACCTGCTACGTCCATTCCAAAGCACGCTCCCTTTTGAGGTGCTGGGGGCAATTCCCGAAATGTTTCAAACGGCGTACGGCTCGCTGTATCCGGCCCTGGGTATACAGCCTGGCGAAACCCTGCTGATTCGTGGGGGAAGCTCGTCGGTGGGCATGCTTTCGACCCAACTTGCAAGCCTCGCGGGACTGGCCGTACTGGCAACGACACGTAACGCACAGAAAGAAAATGCGTTGCGTACTAATGGGGCCACACATGTATTGATTGATAATGGGCGACTGAATGAGGCCGTTCGAGCTATTTATCCGGAGGGTATCGATAAGGTACTTGAACTGGTGGGTACATCGACCCTGCACGACTCGCTTCTTTGTCTCAAACCCGGTGGCACTGGCTGTATGAGTGGAATGCTGGCTGAAAACTGGACGATTCCCGATTTTGCCCCGATAGATTTCATTCCCGCTACAGTGCGATTGACCACCTACGACAGTGGCCAGATTACCAGCCCGACGGCGGTATTTCAGGACTTCATCCGTCAGATCGAAGCGGGACAAGTAAAGCTCGCCGTCAGCCGGACTTTTACGCTTGATCAGATCGTGGAGGCTCACCAATTTATGGACAGTAACCAGGCAGCCGGTAAACTGGTCGTGCTTCCTTAACCGATTCTATAACTAGAGTTGTTTTGCTTGGATCCGTGCCACGGTTTGTTACCCCTGAAGCGCTGACAAACCGTGGCACGGATCCAAGCAAAACAACTGAACTGAAATAGCACCAAACAATCTATACTATGAACTGTAGCCTACTTACCTTACTAAGCATTTTTGTACTTATTTTCAACAACTTACATGCACAGGCGATTAAGCTGAAGAAGGATAGACTGATGCCTAATCTGGTATCAATGTCGTTCGAACGAGTAATGGGTAAAGAAGCCCTCAAAGTTGTGAAGGACTCTACGGTGAAAAAGATTGATGAACCTACGTTTGTCCGAATAAAAGACGTAGACTTTACCAATGGAACCATTGAGGTAAAGGTGTTGAGTCGATTGCTAAAGAACGCTCCAGAATCAGCGCGTGGCTTTATCGGCGTTGCGTTTCGGATCAACGAGGCCAATTCAAGCTTCGAGAGTATGTATATCCGCCCGACCAATGGCAGGTCAGATGATCAGGTCAGGCGTAACCATTCCGTTCAATATTTCTCCTACCCTGGTTATACGTTTGATCGCCTGCGAAAAGAAGCGCCGGAACGATACGAATCGTATGCAGATATGGCACTGAATGAGTGGATTACCCTAAAAATTGTCGTCAACGGGCAGGAAGCGAGGTTATATGTGAACGATACAAAACAACCCTGTTTGATCGTGAAGGACATGAAGCACGGCGCTACCTCATCTGGCGGTATCGGCCTGTGGGTTGAAGTAGGAACGGAAGGCTATTTCACAGACCTGAAAATTACCAAACAGCCGTAAACCCGACCTGAAATAGCTGCTCTCAACCTCCATTTGCAATCATAGTTAGACCTGACCTCGCAACAGCAACCTTACTGAACGATTTTATCATTGACTTTCACGTTTTTGAGCGTAAACCCGTTGACTACCTTTTTGTCGATAGCCGCATTTTTGCTTTCCACCACGAAGTTCTCAAATGAAAAATTGGAGAGCTTGTCGTGTTCTGAAATAGCAACGTCGAAGAATGTATCGCAGCTAAGCTCAATATTTTTGAGGCTTACATGATCGGAGTAAGAAAGTGGTACGTCTGGACGCCCCTGTAAATCGAAAAACTGCGTCCAGGGCTTCACATACAGCAGGCTATGGGCCTGCCCTTTTATGTTTTCGAGCGCAATATATTCGTAAAGCTGTGGTGTATCGGGTCGCATTTTAAGCCATAACACCCGGCTGGCCTCGCTTACGTGGCAGTTTCGCATCAGAATGTTCCGGTTATGAATCGCTTCGCTGCCGCAGGTAAGAGCCGAATGACAGAAGCCAAATTCACAATTTTCAATGATGATATTGGTGTTGGCTCCGTTGTTGGGCACACGGTCGGCCCATGGACCTTTGCCACCTTTTAGTGCAATTGCATCATCATTGACCGACATGTAACATCCTTTAATCAGTACATTGGAACAGGCATCCAGATCAATGGCATCCGTACTCGGCGCTTTTACCGGTTTGTAGGGCGAATAAATATGTGCATCGAGCACTTTCAGGTTCTGGCACTGGTAGTAATGACTTGTCCAGAAACCTGCATTGTGCAGTTTTACGTCCTGAACCTGAACGTTGTTGCATTTCCAGATAAAAACCAGGCGCGGACGAGAAACCTCCAGATTCGTACAGTTAGGATTTTCCTTACGTCTGGCCCAGAAAGCCTCCCAAAAGCGCAACCCATTGCCATCAATTGTCCCTTTTCCAGAAATGGTAAAGCCATCGACCTGATAGGCATTAACCAATGCAGCGAAGTAATCCAGACTTTGGCCCTCCATTCGCGACGGCAATTTTGGATAGTCGGCAATGTTGTTGGACCCCTTCAGAAAAGCCCCTTCTGCCAGGTGCAGATGGGTTTTGGGTTTGAAAAACAAAGCCCCACTCATGAACGTACCTTTGGGGATCACGACTACGCCCCCGCCCTGCTGAGCTGCCCTATCAATGGTCTTTTGAATAGCCTCGGTCTGTACTAGTGTACTATCGGTTTTTACGCCAAAACTGGTAATCACATACGGCTTTCCGAGTTGGGTAAGGCTTACTTTTCGGATCGTCGTAAACCAGCTACTGATGGGGCTTCCATCCGGAAACGACGCTTTCACCACGTTTTGCGCCCTAAGTTGTACGCTTACCAACACCGTACAAACCAGTGCAACTACTATTGATTTCATATTGATTAGGTTCTGGCCACAAGATTGGGTAATAAGCAGGCAATATGCTCACCTTTACGAAGTCGACTCTCCTGCCCTTTCACGTTTAGACCAACGAAAGCAAGATTTCGTGCTTTTTGGCGAGTAAAGTCTCATTCCTTACCGATTCCTTTGATCGTGCCACGAGCCCAGGACTAGTTATCGGGTCGCTGGGGCGGGTGAGATCAGGGTGATTTTTGGACGAGGTGGTTTTTTCATTCCGTGACCCAGAAAAAAGCTGGTATGGGGCGGCTGGTTATACCCCACGTTCTGCCAGGCAATACTCAGTCGATACTGCGGGTCCTGCATGAGTGTGTATAACCGGTGTTGAGTGGGAATCGTGGTGGTATAAATGCGTAAACTCTGGTTATCTTCGGTTCGAAGCACTACCTCTTCCCGCCAGTCACCGAACAGGTCAGCACTGAGAGCAGGAGTTGATTTCGTACCGTTGTTCGACGAACAGCCCTCGGCAGTTAGCAACCGGGCTGCCGGACCAGAAGGATTATATTTATCAATGTGGTTTCCATCGAGTAGTTCACGGGTTAAATCATCGTCCCACCAGACCAGAAAATTGGCCGACGCGGGACTTTCACCAACTCGTTTTCCGCTAGTGCTGAACAGTCCATTCGAACCTGACCACCACAATTCAGCGCCTGGATTGCCCGGATCAATATCTTCGGCCACGCCACGACCTACATCCTGCCCAGGAAATGCTCCCCAGAGAATTTCGCCGGTTCGTGCATCGTAAAGCGCTGCTCCATACCCTTTTTCATAACCCGGTATGGGTGCTTCATTTTCGTGGATTCCCCAGGCTTCGAGCCCTGGCCGGGCCGGATCGAGGTCAGACACGTGCAGGGCGTCGCCGTGGCGTAGTTTCGTCGTAAACAGACCTTTCCCGTTATCATCGACGCACATGGAACCGTAAATTAGTTCGTCTTTGCCATCGTTGTCGACATCCGTAACCGTTAAATTATGATTGCCCATGCCGGAAAATCCGTCCGCCGATTGTTGCGAATCAAATACCCAACGGGATGTCAATTTACCTCTCCGCCAGTCCCAGGCAGCCAATACGGTGCGGCCGTAGTAGCCGCGGCACATCACAACGCTGGGTAGTTTACCATCCAGGTAAGCCACGCACGCCAGGAAGCGATCGACCCGGTTGCCATTGTTATCGTTGCCACCGATCCCGCCAATGCCCCCCCAGCCGTCGGTCGGGTTGCGCGAGGGAATGTAATCAGTCGTGGCCAGGGCAGCCCCGGTTTTTCCATCGAAGATGGTAAAGAATTCAGGGCCATCCAGAATTTTACCTTCCAGCGGTCCGTCTGTTTTGGCCCAGTGCCGGGTTGAATCACCAATTACTTTCCCTAATCCATCTAGCGTACCGTCGGCCGTTTTGCACGCCAGTTCAGCCCGTCCATCGCCATCCAGGTCATACGCCATAAACTGGGTATAATGTGCACCCTCCCGGATATTATGCCCCAGATTAATGCGCCAAAGTAAGGTTCCATCCAGCTTATAAGCTTCCAGAATCGGTGGATCAGTCCTTCCTTTCTGGGAGTTGTCGCGGCCCCGGCTGACCTGATGTAGAATCAGTTCGTACGTACCATCGCCATCTAAATCAGCCGCCGAGGCATCGTTGGGCGTGTAACCGGCAGGCGTTTTTAGAGGAATCGTTATATAAGGATAAATCGCACTCGCCAACAGCCTATAGGTATCTTCCGGTTTCTGTTCTCCATTTGCAATAACTGCCCGAATACTATATACGACATCCTGCTGGATCGGGGCATTCGTATCGACGCAATTAGTACCTCCTGTTAAGGGACGTTGGTTTACTTTAAATGGCTTGCCTCCTTTAACGGTTCGATATAGGTTAAACGCAACATTGTCAGGATCGGTGACAAGCAGTCGCCAGCTCACAAATACGTGCTGACTATCCTGCCGAACTGCGACTAATCCACGATTTAGTTTTTCCATCAACCGCTGTGCATGAAGCTCATCTGGAAGCAGCAAAAAAAGCAACAGGTAAAGAAACAACAGCCAACAGGAAGACTGCCTTTGGTTCAGCCTAAGATAGGCTGGGCGTAATGTAGTTCTATAGTAATCAGGTGTATAGCGTTTAGTTGCCATCCGGCTTGAGGGTTGACTGGTTAGGGCTTGGTGGCCAGTAGAAACCTTCCACCGGGTCAGGATGAGCCGGGTCGAAGGTCGGCATAGTTATTACGTATTTTTTTAACCCCAGGTTACTGGCTTTGATCCCTTCTACAATACACCTGGCCAGTTCATACGCGCCATATGGGTTAAAGTGCGTATTATCGGCCAGGGGTTGATTTTGCCCCGGAAACGTGTTGGCCGGATAGTGTACCAGTGCTTTTTTAGAGTTCTCAACACCCAGTGCATCGTAAAACGCGGTAGTCATCCGGTTCAGATCAATCAGGGGCACGTTTTCCTGTTTGGCCACCTCACGGGCGGCTTCCGGATAATCGCCCAGCGTGTTGACCGATTTCCCATACACATCGAACGATCGGCGAGCCGTTGAGGTAACAATCACGGGAAGGGCTCCCTGCTCCCGCGCTTTCGAAACAAATAGCTTCAGTCGTTCTGTGTACGATTGGTAGGCCCCATCCTGTGGCCCTTTTTCCTTCTGATCGTTGTGGCCAAATTCAATGAATAGATAATCGCCGGGCTTGATTACACTAAGCACCTTGTCTAACCGGTGACTGTTTGAGAAACTTCCCAGACTCAGGCCCGATTCGGCATGATTGGCAATGGAAACGCCTGGTCCAAAAAAACACGGTATCATTTGACCCCAGGCCGCCCAGGGCTCCTCATCCAGATCAACTACGGTGGAATTTCCCGCCAGATAAACGGTGATGGGAGTATCTGTTTTCTCTATCTCAATGGCATTTACACAGGGACGCCCGTCACTAAACTCAAGGGTAAGCTTATCATCCCAGTCCAGTTTTCCAACTTCCCGAGGTTTTAGGCTAACGCGTCCACCCGTACTAATTTCCGGCCTGCGTATATTCACCACAAAACTAATCCGCTTGATTTCTCCCTTTTGCGTGGCCACGTGATGGAGCATGAGTCGTCGGGATTCGGCTTTTACGGTTGTCAGGCTCCGATCCTGTGTATCGCCCAGGGTTACAGTAACCTTGTAATTCCCCTCCTGTGGCACCGCTACCGAAAAATAAAACGGCTGGCTACTTGTAACAAACCCATTCGTGGCCGACCGGTTTATCAACTGAGCAGATGTATTTAAATCAAAGCCATAACCTCTGGCAGACTGGTAGCGCACCGAGGTATCCACTATAGTATATCCCTTTTTCACCTGCGCTCCAAAAGTAAAGGTTTGACCAGCAGCCAGATGAGTGATGAGCCAGCTTCCCCAGACTAGCCAGCAGATAAGGCCGTTTATGAATTGATTCATGGAAAAACCTTTTTCTTTCTAAGTTGAATCTCAAGTGTTTGCCATTTTGCTGACAGGTGTTCATTGACCAGAGGCAGCTATATAAACCTGCTTCTGGTCAACTGATTTTACCAGCCGGGATTTTGCATTGCCGTCTTTTGGTCGGCTGTTAAAATGGAACCACCCTGTTTCACCCCATCCAGAAATTTCTGTGGAAGCGGGCGCAGTAAATGTTTTGGCGCAATCGGTTTAGCCTCATCATTAAAGGCAGTCGCTCTGGCCACTAACGTTCGGGTACGCGACAAGTCTTCCCATCGCATTAATTCACCCAATAACTCCCTCGAGCGTTCATTGAGCATAAAGGCAATGAATTGATCAGCCTGCGAGGTTGCCCCTAACTTCGTATAGAACTGGTTGGTGGCACCAAAAATATCGGTTGCACTGTTCAGATGCATCGCATCGAGCGTGCTCGCAGTGGTTGCCGTCAGGTTATTGGATTCGAAATACGTGTTCTTATCCGAGTACGAAACGAATTGAGCCGTGTTGGCAGCCGTATTGTTTTTGTACGACAGCCCCCCATCGACATAAGCCGAACGGTCTTCTCCTGCTTTATAGGCCGCCCGATCGCGAACTTTATTCAGATAGGGAAGTGCAGCCACATACTGACCTAAACGGCCGTAGGCTTCCGCAGCAATCAGATAGGTTTCTGCCAGACGGGCCAGGATACCATCCCGCTGCCCAAACTGCGAAGCTACGGCATTCCGCGAGCCATCTAAAAACTTGGACAAGGACAGGTACTGGCTGGTGGTATAGTTGCCATGACCACCCAGCATATTTTCGGCCTGCCCGGCAAAATACCGGACATACATCGTCGGGGCCCGTAACGTAATGCCTGTAGCCGTATAGCGCGAATCGCCAGCCGAATTCACTATATACAAAACAGCCTCTTCACCACCGGCAAATTTGGGCTTGCCAACCAAACTCGGATTGGGAGCGGTTGCGGCCGTCCAGGTTGGGGCCGAAGAAGGCCGATTACATAGATAGCGGGTTTTAAAGCTTTTCCAAAAACGGGAATCGTTCACCCGGTCGAAAACATCGGTCGCGTAATCGGTCGTGCGTAACCGCTGGAACTCCCGATCGCCGGGAATATCCCGTTGCATACCCGGCAGAGTCTGGTAGATCGACGGATAGTACAAATGCACCTGATTGCCATATCGGCCTTGCGTAGCCGTATTACCGGAAAACTGAGCGGACAAAATGATTTCCTTATTGGTTTCGTTCGGACCGTCTATCGCGCTGAAATTCCATAAGTCGCTAAAGTTCGTTGCCAACGTGTGACCACTGGTGTTGATGACGAGATCGGCGTATTTGATGGCGTTTTGTAAGTCAGCATTCTTCGTGTTGCTGTTCCAGTCGCTGTTGATTTCGCTGGCCCGGTACAGATAGGCCTTCGCCAGAAAATGAGCGGCCGCCCATTTGGTGAGTCGTCCGGCTTCACTGACCGAGGCTGGGAGTAAATCATATGCCTGGGTAAAGTCGGCAACGATCTGATCATAAACCTGCTGGGTTGTTGCTCTGGCAAACTCCTCTTCAATACTGGTCGAAGGAACCAGTTTTAAGGGTACACCCCCAAATTGCCTGACCAGCTTAAAATAGTCGAATGCGCGCATAAAGTAGCCTTCGCCTGACCGGGTATTGGCATTGGCACCTCCTCCGTAATAGGTAGGCACATTCTGAATCATGATGTTGGCCGAGTTGATATTCTCGTACATATTATCCCACACCGTGGATATGTCGCCATTCTGGGAGTTGAGATTAGCATCATACGAGTTGAACATTTGCTCAGTACGATCGCCACCAACGGTAAATTCGTCGGTACCATAATTGGTCGTCGAGTAGGCCCACTCGTAATTAAAATGAAAGCGTAAGCTCTGGTACATGCCAATCGACAGTCCGTCCAGGCCGCTGGCCGTCTGAAAGTTCTGGGTCGTTAACAGCGTAATCTGGTTTTCTTCCAGAAAGGTTTCTTTGCAGGCGGTTGCCCCGGTCAGCAAACCTGCTGTCAGGACTATTTTATAGATATATCGAAGATTCATGAAAGTTCGCTTAAGGGGTTAAAATCCTACGTTTAGGCCGAAGACAAGCCCTCGGTTGAAATTGGAAAGTCCCGTATCGGGATCGAGCCAACTGATTTTCGAGTAGATCAATCCGGGATTCAGCAACTGGGCGTAGACCTTTACCCGCGATAGCCCAATTTTTTGAACCGCATTCGTCGGGATGAAATAGCCTAAGGTGATGTTCCGGATCTTGATAAACGAACCATCCTGATAATTCAGGGAATTCACGAAAGCATCACCTGCGGCACTATTGTAATTGGGGGCAGGATAGTCGTTGGTCGGGTTCGTAGGCGTCCAGTAGTTTACCAGTTGCTGGGCATACCGTCCCTGCAACGTTTGTCCCCCCGACTGAACCATAAATTTCCAGCGCGAGAAAATGAACGCCGATAATTGAATCCCTTTATAGGTAATCGTATTCGTGATGCCTCCTGTCCAGCTTGGGCTACTGCTGCCCCGGATTACCCGATCGTTATTGGCATCAATTTTATAATCTTTGTTCTGGTCAACCACCTTGATATCGCCGGGACGGAATGTTTGTCCATTGGCGGCATATTTCTGGATTTCTTCCAGGTCCTGGGGCGTGTTCTGCCAGATCCGTTCTTTCGCGTAATCATAGTAAACGCTCAGCCGCTGCCCAATAAACCAGAGGTTATTGATGTCATCTACGGGTCCATTGGCCAGGCTGACAATGCGATCTTTATTGGTGGCGAAGTTGATGGTTGTGTTCCATTCGAACTGACGCGACTTAATATTGGTCGTGTTTACTGTCAGTTCAACGCCCCGGTTAGAAGTCTCACCAACATTGGCCAGGGAAGTCGTGTAGCCGTTAATCGAAAGAATATTCCGCAGCAGCAGTAGATCGGTCGTTCGGGAGGTATAGAGATCCAACGCACCATTGACACGGCCTTTGAACAAATTGAAATCGATTCCCAGGTTATATTGCCGGGTATGCTCCCAGCCCAGTTGGGGGTTGGGAAAGGAGATGGGAGTGGCCAGCGTGGCATCCGACGAAACATAGCCCGCCTGCACGGAACTGCCAAAGGTATAGTACAGGGTTTGCAGGACACCCTGCGTCGAATAAGGGCTGATAGCGGCATTCCCGGTCTCACCAACGCCTACGCGTACTTTCAGTTCGTCGACCCAGGGAACGGTTTTCATGAAGTTCTCCTGATCCAGACGCCAGGCTACCGATAGCGAGGGGAAGAAATCCCACTTATGCCCCGGCGCCAGTTGGGATGCACCATCCCATCGACCAAATGCGGTTACGATGTACTTACTGTTGAAGCTGTAATTCGCCCGGGCCATGTAAGAAAGCAGTGAGGATTGAACCAGGTTACTACCGAATCCATCCAACGCACTCACCGAGTTCAATTGATACCACAACTGGCTGTTATAGGGCAATTTAGTAGCCGTCATCGACGAGGTTTCCTGCCGGTATGAGGTGGCATTGTGCAAAAAGGTCAGGCCGATGCTGTGTTGACCAAACGTCTTGTCGAAGTAAAGCAGGTGATCCAGCGACCAGGAAAAATTATTGGTATTGTTGAGCTGGGCGTAATTGGTAGACCCCGGCTCACCTCCTCCCCGGTTGATCGAGTTCTGGTCCATCCAACGGCCGTTATTGTTGTAATAAAAATCAGGACCGAAGTTTACCCGATAACGAAGTCCATCCATAATTGTAACCTCTCCGTAGAGAGAAGCCACAGCCCGGGTTACCTTTCGCAAATTGATGTTGTATTCGTCTTCCCCGATCGGATTGAGGATGGTAATATCACCGCCGGGTAGATTGATCCGCTTGCCATTGGCGTCAAAAGGCTGGGCAAATGGCAACATCCCTTTGGCGGCTGCATACAGACTGCCAGCTCCTGATGTACTGGTCGAGGAAAAGCCGTAATTCTGTTTACTGAACGTTCCGTCCAGCGTTCCGCCCATTTTAAACCACTTTACCGGATTGACGTCAACGCTTACTTTCGCACTGTAGCGGGTGTAGTCCTGCCCGAGTTGGGTGCCTTCCTGGCGCAAATACCCGAATGACCCGTAGGCTTTGATTTTGTCGGTTCCGCCACTGGCGCTGATGATGTGATCCTGCGTGATACCCGTACGTTTTACTAAGCCCGTCCAGTCTGTTGTGGGAACCAGGTCACCGTTCCAGGTCCCGTTGACCCACCCTTTGTTGACATTAGCCAGCGCGTAGGCGTCACCGCCAAAAATACGCTGATCGTCTACCTGACTGGGTCCATCCGGGTAACCGGTGCCCGCAGGGGTTGTTTTCCCCGCCAATGTGTTGATGTAGTTGATCCGGCGATAGGCATCTCTTCTTAGGTCGATGTATTGAGCCGCATTCATCATCTGTTGCCGGTCCTGAATCTGCTCAAAGGTGGAAGTGCCGACGTATTCAAGGGCTAAACGTCCACTTTTACCCCGTTTGGTCGTGACGACAACTACGCCATTAGCTCCACGGGACCCGTAAATGGCGGTTGCCGAAGCATCCTTCAAAATGTCTATGGCCTCAATATCATTCGGATTGATAAACTCAATACCACCCGACGATAGTGGTATGCCATCCACCACGTAGAGTGGATTGTTGGTGGCCGTCAACGAGCGATTACCCCGGATTCGAATGCTGCCCATTTCACCGGGTCGCTCATTGGAGGTAATATCAACCCCGGCGGCTTTGCCCTGAATAGCCTGCAACGCATTCGCGACCGGCCTTGACCGAATATCTTCGGCACTTACGCTCACCACAGAAGATGTTACATCGGTTCGTTTTACCGTGTTGTACCCGACAACCACAACTTCACTAAGCGTTTTATTATCGGGCAATAGCTTGATATCCAGTGAACTTTGCGCGCCGACAACTACTTCCTGTGATGCATAGCCCACCAACGAAAATACCATCGTGTTGGTAGCCCCTTCAGGTACAGTCAGTCGGTAGCGTCCATCTACATCGGTCGTTGTTCCACGGGTTGTTCCTTTCAGCACCACATTGACACCCGGCATGGGCGAATTGTTTTCATCCGTTACCCGGCCCGTGATGGTCATATCCAGAATCATGGCCGACCCATCCAGCGCCCCTTCGGCCGATGAGGTTTCCAACGTGGGTAACGGTTTGAGAACAATCAGCCGGGAATAAACAGTATACCCAACGCTAAGGGGCTGAAGGAGTCGGTCGAGCAGTTCACCCAGAGGTTCATTGACCGATACGACATTCACCCGACTCTCCACAGGGATATATCGGTTGTTATAGGAGAAACGGACATCGGCCTGCTGACTGATCTGGCGTAAAACCTCACGCAGGAGTATTTTCTCCGCCCGCAGATTGATCCGGCGGGTCAACAGCTCCAGCCCGCGTTGCGGATAAGCCACTGATACGGAAGCAAACCAGCCCAACAACAAGAGGGGCAATGCCGAAATTTTCATCAAATAAAATCCTGTGCCGACGATTCGTCGGTAATTTTTTGTAGACTTGTTCATGTTTTGTAAAGGTTTGTAGCCTAGCGAAACCAGTCCCAGCATTCCCTCCCGGAACGCAATTGAGCAGCAACTCAGTGGGGACCCGAAGCCATCGGTGCAGCAACATCGGTGGCTTCTTTTTTATCAGGATTTATTGCATTTTTAGAGGGTTATAGGTTAAGTTAGGGACAGCCGGAGCCCGTCAGTCGAATGCGATTACCGATTAACTCCGCTCGCGTATCGGGCCCAATGGTTTCGGCTAAAATGGTCAGCTTCTCTGTTAGGGGTTCATCGGATAAACTTGTCGTAATCAGGCAGTTTCGAAACGCAGCCGGATCGAAATCGATGGGCATATCATATGCTTTGGCCAGTGCATCAAGTACGTCGGATACGGGCACTTCGCTGAACTCAAATTGTTGTTCATTGAGCCGTTCAGAAAGTGCTGAAGGTTGTTTGATCCGTTGGGTAATGAACGGCTCCTGACTGCGAACCACCCGTAGCTCTTCATTCGCCCGCAGCGAAATGGGACGTTCAGTGGAGGCAGCGGCTGAGTTCCGGTATACCAGCACATTCCCAGTGCGCACCTGGATTAAAGTCCCTTTATTTTGCGGCAACACCTTGACCAGAAAGCTAGTACCTACTACTCGGGTGATCAGCTGGCTGGTTTTTACGTAAAACGGTTGCCTGGCATTTTTGTGAACCTCAAAAAAAGCTTCCCCCGTCAGGGTCACTTCCCGTCGATTAGCCGCAAACATAGTCGGGTAACGAAGCGTACTTCCGGGAAACAACCAAACCACACTTCCATCGACCAAGCTCACTGGCTTCTTTGTGGCTTGCTGATTGGTAACCACCTGCCAGGTATGTATTGCAGATAGATTGGTCGGGGCAACCGGGCGACTGGCCCACCAGCTAACTCCTCCTACCAGTAGCAGCACCGCGGCCGCCCGCCAGAACCAGGATCGGTGCAGCGATCTAATCGGAACGTCACGTTCCTCTTCTACCCTTCTAACCTTCTTCCAGGTAGCCTCAATCTGTTCATTCAGTTCCTGGGGTGATAAATAGTCGACCGGAATAGCGGTTACCCGCAGCAGATCAGCGGCCTGCTGCGCCAGCGAATGCAGTTGGGGGTGGGCAGTCAGAAACTGTGTAAAGTCATGATCCGGCCGGCCAAACTGCCCAGATGACACCCAATCCCGAAAGGTAGGGTCTGTTGCAAATTCATCAGCAGTCGTAAACGTTATCCATCCCTTCATGGTCCGTTGGGCTTTTTCATGAAGGGTCAACAACGTTTAAAACGTACTCACTAAAGAGGAAAAATTTTTGAAAATTTTGTATTTAGTTTTCCAGAAAGCTAAAATATAGCCAAAATAATACTGGTAATGAGGTAGGAAACTGACTGCGCAGATTAGTCAATGCCCGGTGCAGGAGATTAGAGACGGATTGGTAGTTAATATCCAGAATTGAAGCAATCTGGTCTTTTTCTAAGCCTTGATAATACCGCAAATAGATGATTTCCTTCTGGCGGGGTGGCAGCTGATTCATCAGAAGATTGAGCTGGTGCAATCGCTCCCGGTCAATTTCATCGGCAATCCAGGTTTCTTCGACCGAAAAGGAAATGGTAAAAGGCATATCCTCAACGTCACTGGGAAGTGATCCAAAACGCTGATTCTGACGGGCTCGCCGACATACTGAGTGACGAACGGATGCGAACAGGTAGGTACGAATCGACTGGATTGGCTGGGTCAGGGTACGGCGCATCCAAAGATCAACCAGCACATCCTGCACGCAGTCCTGAACCAGTTCTTTATCGCTCGAAAACTTACGTCCGTAGTGTATCAATGAAGCAAAGAGACGTTCCATCAACTGAGTAAATGCCGACTCTTGATCCTCCCTGATTAATCGCCATAGATCGTCATCACTACGAATGGTTTTAC
Source organism: Spirosoma aureum (assembly GCF_011604685.1). Taxonomy (NCBI): domain Bacteria; kingdom Pseudomonadati; phylum Bacteroidota; class Cytophagia; order Cytophagales; family Cytophagaceae; genus Spirosoma; species Spirosoma aureum. The sequence continues at coordinate 5,435,850 of NZ_CP050063.1, forward strand.
TCATGGTCAATACGCTACTTATCAAAAGTGTTTTCGGCTCCTTTAGGATGAACTTTCTTTGCTTGATCAGACGGTATCTGTTTTACGCGAAACGAAGCCATCTGCCGTTCTTTGATTCGACAAGCAACGGTTGATCATCGGCAAATTCTTTCAATAATCTCTACTACTGTAGGCAACAGGATTGTAGGATTTTCTGGCTGTTTGTGCTAGTAAAGTAAGCTTTTACCGTACAGCAAGCTTTCCCACGTTAATCAGGAATTAGCACTAAGGTAAGAAACTTTTGACGAATTAGGCGATCGATAAGGCATTACCGATGTAAAAAGTAACCAGTATTATGAATCAATTTTTGCGATTAGTTAGTAACAGTGTAGGCATCAGAAAATATAGTCATGCCATTCAATGGATTACTTAACTGCATGATTGATCCGTGAATCTGCCGGTAAAGCAGTCGATGTGGTAATTTGGTGTACGTTTATCAAACCGACCCAGCGGGCAGCCAGTTTAATACCTGTACAGTATTAATCAAACACAGTCCGTAACTGTCGCTGGCAGTTCTAAAAATTCACTCTCAACGTAGCACCATACGTCCTCGGGTTGCCTAAGTGAGCCGCCCCGAAATTATAAGCATAGTCAATAAAAGTCTTGTTGCTCAGGTTACGTCCCCAGAAAAACAATTCAGCACGTCGTGACGAGATGCCTAATCGAGCATTCAATAAACTGTAGCCCTGTTGGGAAATCTGATTGGCCAGATCGAAATACTGTTTCCCCAGATAACTCCATTCTCCGCGTGCAATTAGTCTAAATTGTTGAGCTCCACCCAGTGCATAGCCATATTGCACCGCCAGCATGGAGGTAATGTCGGGTGTAAATATCTGACGGTTATCCTTTAGGTTAACCGTTTCACCGTTTGAGGCCAAATTGAGCGACGAATATTTAGCATTCGTATAGCCAGCCTGATACGTCAATTCCAGTCCTTTTGCGGGTGTTGCCTGCACCTCGAGCTCTACCCCTTTACTAGTCAACTGGCCCGCATTTCGGGTAACCGTTATGGCATCAGGCAAAATCAATGTGGGCACCTGGGCATTCTGCACCTGGGTATAGAAAGCAGCGACATTCACACGCAGTTGGTTGTTCCAGAATGTGTTCTTCAAACCAATTTCAACATTGTTACTGTATTCAGGTTTGTAGGCATACAGGGGTGGCTGCGAGGGATCGGACGAAAGCTGGGAGATGCCACCCGCGCGGTATCCCCGACTATAGGTCGCATATACCTGGTGATTTTCAGCCCATTGATACCCCAGACTGGCTTTCGGTGAGATAGCGGTAAACCTGGCCGTCGTCGACGTATCGGGCTGGGTGACCATGGCTATGTCGCCATCCTGCTGGAACTCACCCAGTACGGATTGCTTTTTGTGCTCGTAATCATACCGCAGGCCAAGCGTTAGTTTCAGTCTGGGATTGATTGCATACGTTCCCTGTCCATAAACGGCCAGCCCAAAACTCTTTCCCGTATTGGTACTGATACTGGTGAAGTTAGGAAAAGGGGCACCAACCAACGCGGCATCATTGCCGAAATGAGTTCCCTGCTTCACCGGATTATTCTGATAAAAGCCATAGATACCAGCAATCCAGTTGAAACGGGACGTTGAACTGGCCGGGGAAGTAAACCGAAATTCCTGCGTACCGACCCGTACATTGTTCCACTTTTTACCGTAATCATCAACAATGGTAACCCCATCGATGGGTGAAAAATCACCATCGAGTGGCTGTGTATAATACCGGTAATTGGACTGGTAGGCCGTTTGCGACGTAAACGTAAACCCTTTCCCGGCATAATTTGCCGATAAAGACGTATTGATTACCCGATCCATAAGTCGGCCGACAGCATTCTGATTCACTGTGAATGGATCACTTAACGCTTCCTGCGGACTGGAAGCCAAGGGAAAAGCACCGTCATTTCGGTTCATATTGTGCTTTACATTGAGAGTCAGCGACCAGCGCGAACTGGCCAGAAACTTCAAATAATAATTCCCCATGAAGTAATTTGCCCGGTCGAATCCTGATTGATTAAATGCATTCCGATAAAAACCATCCTGCTGCCCGTATAATGCCGAAATGCCCAGAAACAAACGATCCTTCACTAAGGGTGTCCGCAACCCGGCACTATATCGCTGTTGACCATAACTACCATAATTAAGTTCGACAAATCCCCGCGTTTTGTTATCGGGTTGCCTGGTAATAATGTTAATGACTCCGCCCATTGCATTACGGCCATACAGGGTTCCCTGCGGGCCCCGCAACACCTCTATTCGCTCAATGTCAAGCAGTTGCGACACATAGGTATCCAAACTAAACTGGTTGACCCCATCGATATACGTAGCAACGGTTGGATCGTAGGACGTCGTGGCAATGCCCCTGATGGATGTTACGTTGCGCCCGTCACCGGGATTGGCTGAATACAAATTGGGAATTAGAGTGGTAAGGTCTTTACTCGTCCACAATCGATAGTCCTGAACCTGCTTCGACGAAAGTGTTGATACGCTGAATGGCAGTTTTTGCGGATCTTCTTCTACTTTTTGGGCCGACACCGTTACTTCATCTAATCGTCGTGCTGATTCTGCGAGCTGGATCGTCAGGGTCTGATTCTCAGCGGTAATCGTAACCGATCTGGTAGCCGTGGCAAACCCCAGTGCACTCACCTTCAGTGTATATCGACCTGGTGGTACATTTGGGATGCTGAATTTCCCCTGATTGTCGGTTGGCGTTCCCAGGTTAGTGTTTAACAGATACACATAAGCGTCACGGATGCCAAGCGATTGCTGATCGGTAATTGTTCCGGAGAAGCTGCCCAGAGTCTGGCTTTTGACTGTTGGAATAGAACTAATAAGTACGATGCACAAAGACCAGATAAACTTGTTCATAGAATAAAGAGGCAATGGAGTTGATTTTCTTACTGGCTTGCCAGCCTGACAAAATTAAACCTTGATTCGCGGGTATAGCCTTTTTTCAAAAAGACAACAGCGCACAGAATTTTAAATTCCTGAGAATGACACGTTAGCTCTTTTTACTTTTGGAAAATAAAATGGTTACCTGTTTTCTTCCTCTATCGACTCTGCCCTACTGAGCTAAGCAATAAATAGCATCTAAATGAAAACGTCGTTTAGTCAGCAAGTTTGTCGAGCCATTGGTCACTCAAACCAGGATTCGATCAGGAAAAGTCCTGTCCATTTCTGTACTTGATTTGTCCAAAAATGGACAAACTATCCTTAGCTGTGTACATAAAAATGCGCTTTCTATGCTTTCAGGCCAATTTTAGAATTTTGGCCGGGTATTTGTACGACAAAGCCTATACTAATACTATTCGCTTCGGCGTCCCGACCTTAACGGCAAACGTTATTAAATCGAACCAATTCGTCCATGACCGTTCTCATCACTTTCCGCTATGAAACGAGCCTGTTTAGGTGAACTCGAAGAAGTCGTTCTTTTGACAGTGGCCGTTCTGCAAGAATCGGCATACTGTGCATCGATTACTCAAACCATCGATCAGCAGATGGCCCGCAGCATTAGCTTCCCCACCGTTCACACCACCTTGCAACAGCTCCAGAAGAGTGGTTTACTCTTCTCCCCGATGAGCGGAGCCACTGCCCAACAGGGAGGGCGACAGAAAAGGCTCTTCACTCTAACAACAGCTGCTCAGCGGTTCCTTATCGAGTATCGCCGGGCCGACGTTCGGCAAATTCGAGCCCACTTGTGGGACGGTCCGGCGATCCGGCAGATTTCAACCCAGGTACTACTGCTATGGGAGGCTTAACCAATGGGGAAGGCCGCTTCCCAGGGCCACCAGATTCCAGGCCGCCCCGCTGGGCCGACTGGTTACTGAGCCGATTCAGCCCTTCTGGACTGGAAGATGAGCTACAAGGTGATCTGTTGGAGATGTATATCTACTGGGTGAAGACTACTGGTTTGAGGGGTGCCCGCTGGCGGTATGCACTGGCCGTTCTGCGGTTGATTCGCCCTTTAAGCTGGTCAATGACCAAACAACCGCATGAAATTTCTCATTTCTTTATTTTACATCCAGCGATGATTCGTAACTATCTTAAAATCGCCTGGCGCAACCTGACCAGGAATATTGGCTATTCAGCCATTAACATTGGTGGACTGGCCATCGGTATGGCTGTTGCCGTCATGATTGGTTTGTGGGTATATGACGAACTGACTTACAATCATTACCACAAAAACCACGACCAGATTGCCCAGATCTGGCAAAGCAGCGTCAAAAATGGAGAAATAAAAACCCGATTTACCGTACCCCGTCCGTTAGAAACAGCGCTCCGAAACGTATATGCCAATAGCTTTAAACACATCGTGATGAGTAGCTGGACACTGGACGGGGTCCTTTCGTACGGCAACAGGAAGGTGGTTAAAGAAGGCAATTACATGCAGCCTGATGCCCCTAACATGCTAAGTCTGGATATGCTGGCCGGGCAAAAAGAAGGGCTACGCGAGCCCAATTCGATCATGCTGGCTGCTTCGACAGCGAAGAGTCTTTTTGGAACGGAAAATCCGATTGGCAGGATCATCAAATTCGATAACCACTACAATCTGAAGGTTACGGGCATCTACGCCGACATTCCGTTTAGTAATTCGTTCAACACCACAACCTTCATCATTCCCTGGGAGCATATGGTGGCTAACACGCCCTGGGTTAAGGAGGCTGCCAATTCGTGGGGTAATAACTCCTTTCGGCTGTATGTGCAGATCGCTGACAACACCACGATGGAACAGGTAACGGCTAAAATCAAGGATATTAAACTGAACGTGAACCGGGCGGAATACGCGAAGAACAATCCGCAATTCCTGCTGTTGCCCATGAACGACTGGTACCTGCGAAGCAATTTTGAGAATGGCATACAATCCGGCGGGCGCATTGATACAGTATGGCTGTTTGGCTGTATAGGCGGCTTCGTCCTGCTGCTGGCCTGCATCAATTTCATGAATCTTAGCACCGCCCGTTCCCAGAAACGCGCCAAGGAGGTTGGTGTTCGGAAGTCGGTGGGTTCGGTGCGTTCTCAATTGATCGGTCAGTTTTTAAGCGAGTCGTTCCTTGTGGTCGCCCTGGCTTTTCTAATCGCCATGACGCTCGTTTTCGTCACGATGCCAGCCTTCAATACACTGGCCAGCAAGCAGATCGCATTTCCCTGGATGAACGTCTATTTCTGGGGAGCCACGCTCATCTTTATCTTATGTACGGCCCTGTTGGCGGGCAGTTACCCAGCCTTGTATCTCTCTTCTTTTCTGCCGGTGCAGGTGTTGAAGGGTGCCGGCCCTTCGTTACGGTTTCGGGTAGGACGTTTCGCTGCCTTGCCCCGTCAGCTACTGGTTGTATTACAATTCACGGTGTCCGTATCGCTGATCATTGGCACGATCATTGTTTTCCGTCAGGTTCAGCACACCAAAAATCGACCCGTCGGCTACGACCGGGCAGGACTGGTATCCATTCCGTTGACCGAAGGAGAGTTTGATGGCAAGTACGAATTTATCCGGAACGAACTCATGGGTTCGGGGGCAGTCGTGGCCATGTCGGCCACCAGCAATCCGACTACGGATGTAGCTTATGGTCGTGGCGGTTTCCTCTGGGAGGGTAAGCCTGCTGATTTCAGGGCTAGTTTTGCATGGATATGGGTATCGCCCGACTATGTCAAATCGCTGGGTATGCGAATCATTGCCGGACGCGATTTTTCTCCCGACTTCCCCTCTGACTCCAACGCGATACTCCTCAACAAAACCGCCGTCGATTACATGGGGCTCAAAGATCCCGTAGGCACCCTACTTCGTGAGGACAATACAGATAATTCCGGCCAGCCGTTAACAGTTATTGGCGTCGTCGACGACATGGTTATGGAATCTCCCTACGATCCCGTCCAACCGTCGGTGTATGAATTCAACAAAGGTTCAGCCCGCTTTTATAACCTGCGGCTTAATCCAGCCCAAAATGCCCGCGAGAGCATCGCTACCGTCGAACGGATTTACAAAAAAAACTTCCCTAATCTACCGTTTCAGTATCGATTCGTAGATCAGGAATATGCGGCCAAGTTTTCTACAGAAGAGCGAATTGGTAAACTGGCTGGCTTCTTTGCCTCCCTGGCCATTTTCATCTCGTGCTTAGGTTTATTCGGGCTATCTTCGTTCATGGCTGAGCAACGGACGAAAGAGATTGGTATCCGTAAAGTGCTGGGGGCGTCGGTGACAAACCTATGGCAGTTACTTTCCAAAGATTTTTTGGTATTGGTCATCGTGGCCTGCCTGATCACGATACCGATCGCTTATTATTTTATGAACAGCTGGTTGCAGCACTACACCTACCGCGTTGAACTTTCCTGGTGGATTTTTGCGGTGGCCATCGTCGGGGCTTTATTCATTACGCTATTGACCGTCAGCTTCCAGGCTATCAAAGCCGCGATGCTCGATCCGGTAAAAAGCCTGCGTACAGAATAAAGCACAGATGGCCCACACAACTGCAGACTGTCGTCAATCGAGGTCATGGCGACTATAAAAAAGCACCGTGTTGTTACGGTGCTTTTTTATAATTCAACGCCCGCTGATAAAGTCCAGCCTGACCTTCGAATTGATTGACAACTAATAAGTAGGACTTGAATTAATTTTAAATTCTCCGAAAGGCACACTAGTTGTTTAGCGACAGAACCTGCCCATCGGCCAATAATTTGTCTTTCAATTCTTTCTGGTTCACCGCTTGAACCGTTACCCGTTTCTGGTTAGCTAACACAGCCGCTGTACCACAAGCCTGTCCTAACGCCATGAACGTAAACTCGATCCGAATAGCCCCGTAGGCAATATGGCTCGACGATGGGCAGGATGCCGTTAGCAAATTTGTACACTCAGATGCTTTCGGTATCAGCGCCCGGTACGAAATACCAAACGGTTGCCAGGTATTGTCTCTAAATACCGATCCCTCATTATAGGCATACCCGTCTTTCACGATTCGTCGAACGCTATGTACATCGGGAGGCCAATAAGCAACGGCAACTGGGTCTGAAACGGTCGGTGGATTGCCTTTTCTTACCTGATGTTCAGTAATCACATAGTCGGAAACCATTCGTCGGGCATCGCGCACGTAGAACTGACGTGGCCAGCCGCCGTTGTCGGTAAATTCGTCTTTACTAAGCCCCCACAATGCCCATTCTTTTTGCAAGTCAGGAGCCAGCCGACCAACTTCTTCGTCATTCGCCAGGAAATAAAATAACCCCTGGGTGAATTGCCTGTGCTGGGTAAACACAGCTTGTCGGGCTGCATAATTCCCACCGGGATAAGCCATATTCATGCCGTATAAATTATGCGATAGATCGTGCCAGGCGCCCAAATCCGTTTTTCCATTAGGAATATCGACTCTCGGCCTATAGAGCTTACCCCCTGCTTTCAGGTAACGAAGGTAAATCTCGTACTGCTCACGTTGGTAGACTTCCGGCTTCGGAAATGGGATTCGATTGGTGGGATTTTTGGTCAAACACATGCGAAAACAATACGCCTGGAGGTGCTGATCGCCTTCACCAGGCGTTCCGAGCGGTTCGTTTTGGATCGTCGGAATCACGCCACTCGTCGGATCACCCATAACCTGATACGGATCGACTTTAACTAAAAACTGAGCATGATCCGTAATGGCTTGAATGCCATTTTTGGACTCCCCATACGTAGCATTTGATTCCCGACCAATAACCGTACTGATACCAGCAGCGTTCAGCAAATCACCTTCGATCGTGGCATCGATGAAGACTTTTGCCCGATATGTTTGCCCATTCTCTAGTTTGATCTGCTGAATAGCCGTTCCTTTTTTGAGAACCGCATTTTTCATCTCCAGCAATCGACTCCCATAGCGAACCTTAATCGGATACGATGCGACCCATTCGAGAATTACCCGTTCGGCTACGTGTGGCTCAAATCGCCAGATATCAGGTTTTTTAGAGCCATTTTGGAGAACTTGTTCAAATTCGCCGGAACGTCCATAGGCTTTGGCGATTCGTCGATAAAACTCAAGAGCGAGTCCGCCTACAGCCGGGCTGTTCTGGAATTCCTGATGGTTATCGATATCAGTACCTCCGAGTCCTTCAACCATAATGCCACCCAGATGTCGCCCAGGTTCCAGTAGCGCGACTGTCTGCCCCATTCGGGCAACCTGAATAGCCGCCATAACCCCAGCCGGCGTGCCACCGTACACAACTACATCATAAACGGGTTGGGCACACAGTACCCGAGGAATCAGAAATAAGAGTAAAATCAGGTAGTTTCTCATTGCTGGTCAGGAATCAATAACCCTCGTTCTGTTTTAAGGCCGGATTTGCGTCAATCTCCCGCTGGGGAATCGGCATCAGCGTATGATAAGTCTGTATGGTTGTCGCCCGGCCAAAACTGGTTTCGGCTTTCACCGCGCTCAATAGCCTGCCTGTTCGAACCAGATCAAACCAGCGCTGTCCTTCAAAACAGAGTTCAAGCCTACGCTCCAGCCATACTGCTTCTTTAAATGCCTGATACGTCAATCCCGAAAGTGGGTCCAGTCCGGCGCGGGCGCGTACTTTATTGATGGCTTCATAAGCCTGAGCGTTTGGGCCTTTGCCAGCTTCATTGAGAGCCTCGGCATACATTAACAACACCTCGGCATACCGAAGAATCGGGGCACTCTTTCCTCCATTTCCAGCAACGGTAGACGTCAGGTCCGCCAGTTTCCAGAACGAAACTCCTTTGGCTGGATCAGTATCCGTCACCGATAAAGGTGTAGTCACTTTTGTAGTCGGATGCACAAAGGAAGTCAGAAACGAAACTGGCTTCCGTTTGTCATTCGCCGGGTAGCTATTAAACAGGCTTTGGCTAACCCGAAAAATACCGCTTCCGTTTCCCGGAACTATGGGTGCTCCCCGAGGAGCATAGCCAGTTGTAAAGTTATTTCCTGCTAAGTCGGTGATATAGAGCACCTCAAATAACGATTCCTTTCCACCCCGATTAGCCAGGCTGAACACATCCGAATAATTGTCCCACAGGCTATACAGTCCCAAATCCATAGCCTCTTTTGCTTTAGCAGCCGCCAGCGCCCAATAGGGCGAAGCGGCATCGGTACCCGCCCAGGTCAGGTATACTTTCGCAAGGAGCCCTTTAGCAGCTCCCTGGGTTGCTTTGCCGACATCGGCTCCTGTATAGATTTTAGGCAATACCGTTTCGGCCTCTTTCAAATCCGTTTCAATCTGTTTATAAACCTCATCTTTGGTGGCACGAGCGATAGTTGCCTCCGCCAGGCTGGTTGTTTCGTTCAGCACAAGGGGCACTCCGCCAAAGCACTGAACCAGCGTAAAGTAGTGCATAGCCCGGAGGAATTTAGCTTCGCCAACATATCCCTTTTTGGTCGTCTCATCCATGCTGATTGGAGGTATCCGATTCAAAATGATATTCGAACGCTGAATACCCGTGTAGGCATTCGACCATATAGCCCCCGGAAACGTATTGGTCGGTACCAGGTTATAATTCCACAAGGCCACTCGGTCGGCATTGCCCGTCAGAAATGGGATACCATCGTCGGCAGCCACAACATTGGGCGTCATCAGCACTTCGTCTCTGTACATCGAGCGGAGCATACTGTACATGGACACAACGGCGGCTTTGGCGTCGGAAGGGGTTTGGTAATAGGTTCCGACCGAAACATTGCTTTTAGAAGCTAAATCGAGATCCGGGACACAGCCGCTCAGGATCATGAATACGGAAAAGATGCTATATTTTTTCACGGAATGTCGGAGTTAAGCGGTTAGAATTTCACGTTGAGGCCAGCCAGAAAGGTTTTAGCCGTCGGATAACTTCCATAATCTATCCCCTGACTAATGGGACTTCCACCGGCAAAGTTGACCTCAGGATCGTAGCCTTTGAAGTTGGTGATCGTCAGCCAGTTTTGGGCCGACACATAGATTTTCAACTGCTGAAGCGCCAGCTTTTTCGATACAGCCTGCGGTAAGGTATAGCCCAGCGAAATGTTTTTCAGGCGCAGGTAGGAACCATCTTCGATGTGGAAGGTGGACAAAATACGCTGTCCACCCGCTGAGTTTGCCCTTGGAATGTCGGTGTTGGTATTGGTAGGCGTCCAACGGTTGAGTACGTCTTTCGACTGATTGTTGTTGCCATTCAGGTTATACAACCCGAAGCGCCCGAAATTCAGAATACTATTCCCTGAACTGCCTTGTAAAAAGAGGGTCAGATCGAAGCCTTTGTATGTAAACGTATTGTTGAATCCGCCAAAGAATTTGGGATTGCCATTCCCAATGATGGTGCGATCCAGATCATTGATTATGCCATCCCCATTCAGGTCTTTGTATTTCAAATCACCGGGCTTTTCGGTTTTCTGAGCGGATGCGTTTACTTCTTCCTGCGTCTGAAAAAGACCATCGGTGACGCGTCCGTAAAAGTTTCCCAGCGGCTCCCCGACTTTCAGTAAAGCGGTGTTGAAAACTTGCAGGTGGCCGCTTCCTGTACCCGCTGTAAACTCCGGCCGGCCATCCAGCGTCAGTATTTTATTTTGGTTGAACGAAATATTGAAATCGCTATTCCACTTAAAGTCTTTTGTATCGATGTTTACGGTCGACAGCGCAAACTCCCAGCCCTGATTTGACACTTTGCCAATGTTCTGTTGTATGGAGCTATAACCCGTTGTTTGCGGTACATTAACTGAGAACAACAAATCGGAGGTTATTTTCTGGTAGTAGTCTGTCGTCAATCGGATTCGGTTGTTGAACAAACCGATGTCCAGACCCGCATCAAACTGCGTACTTTTCTCCCATCGTAAATCGTAATTACTAATCGTAGCGGGTACGCCCCCTGACTGAATCGTGGGGGTCGCTCCACCCAATACACCCTGGGTAATGACGATATTCGACAGATACGAATAATCACCTATGCCCTGATTACCCGCGACGCCATAACTCAGTCGCAATTTTAAATCGGATAATGACTTGTGGTTTTGTAGAAACTTCTCGTTAATCACTCGCCAGGCGAAGGCTCCAGACGGAAAGAAGCCATACTTATTATTGGGGCCAAACCGCGACGATCCATCCCGACGAGCGGTTAAGGTCAGTAAAAAACGACTATCGAATCCGTAATTTATCCGGGCCAGATACGAAATCAATGCCCAATCGGCGGCTCCCGATCCTGGATTTTGCAAGGTGGCTCCGGCTCCCAGGTTGTTGTATAGCGCAAAATCATCGTTGAAATTGATGGCGTTGGCCGTTACGGTTTCGATGTTGTACGCTTGTGACGTATAGCCCAGTAATGCCGTCAGATTGTGCTTTGTGGCAAAAGTTCGATTATAGGTCAGTGTATTTTCATTCAGGTAATTGATGTTCAATGCACTGGCCACTGAAGCCGATCCGTTGGTACTGGCTCCCAGTTGAATAAGGCGGGTAGCGTAGTTGTTTTGCTTAGTCGATAGTAAATCAGCGCCCCAGGTCGTGCGGAAAGTGAGGTGCGGACCTATCTTGAAATCAGCGTAAAAATTAGTCAACAACCGAAGCGTATAATACAGATTCGTCACTTCTTTAGCCAACCCGACAGGATTGTCGACCAGGCTACCGTTCAGCGTACTTTGATCGCGGTAATAAATGCCCGGCGATGCATAAATGGGGAAAACGGGGGCATAGTTCAGGGCGGCATTGGTAACTCCACCAGCTGCCCCGCCGTCGGTGGCTGTGCGGCTACTGTTCGAGCGGGTGTGTGCGCCCTGCATCGATAGGCCAATGGTCAGCCAGGGTTTTACTTCCCGATCCAGATTAGCCCGCAGAGAAAACCGTTTGAAATAGGAGTTCAGAATAATCCCCTGCTGATCATAGTAGTTCCCGGAGATGGCATACCGGGTTTTGGCCTCTCCACCCGTAAAGGATAGCTGGTAATTTTGAATAGGCGCCGTTCGAAAAACCTCATCCTGCCAATCGGTACCTTCCCCTAGTGATTCGGGTAGCGGACGGGCAGCTGTCGAGCCGTCGAAATAAGCCGCTCCACCCCCATTGATTCGGGCTTCGTTAATGAATGTGGCATACTCACGGGCATTCAGTAAAGGAATTTTATGCCGGACTGACTGAACGCCATAGTATGACTCAAAATTGATACTCGACTGGCCAGCTTTTCCCCGTTTAGTCGTTACCAGCACAACGCCATTGGACCCTCTCGAACCATAAATGGCTGTTGCTGAAGCATCTTTCAGGATTTCAATCGACTCTATATCGTTTGGGTTGATCGAGTTAAGATCGCCCGTAGGAAATCCATCGATTACGTACAAGGGATCATTTCCCGCATTGACGGAACCCGTCCCTCTGATTCGGATCGTCGTCGAGCCGCCCGGCGCAGCCGAGTTCGAGGTTACCTGTACGCCCGCTATCCGGCCCTGCATGGCCCGATCAAGGGAAACGATGGGCGTAGCCTTGATCATTGATTCATCAATTCTAGCCACCGAACCCGTCAAATCGCTTTTCTTCACCATACCATAGCCCACCACCACCACTTCGTCCAGCGACTTATTATCAGTCGCCAGTTGAATATCTAAAGTGGTGCGATTTCCAATCGTTATTTCCTGGCTCTTATAGCCGACAAAGGAAAAAATCAGTACAGCCGCAGATACATTATCGGGTATTGTGAGTTGGTATATTCCCCTGGCATCGGTAGTGGTACCACGCGTCGTGTTTTTAACCACTACGCTCACTCCAGGCAGCGATCCCCCATTTTCATCACTAACCGTACCGGTTACAGTCTGATCGGCAGATTGATCCACACTAAACGTTTCGGGTTTAATCAGGTCAGACTGACTAATGCCTGAAGAAGCAGGAATTCGCTTGAGAAGTATCTGATTACCAACCACTTCATAGGAAATTTTCAGTGGCAGCAACAGTGTATTTAAAATATCGGCGAGCCGTTTGTCCCGAAAATCCAATGACACTTTTCGATAGGACTGAATCAGCTCAGGACTATAAATAAAGCGAACACCAGCGGCTTTTTCTACTCGGTCGAGGACTACTTTTACTGCCTGATCCCTGCACTGAAGGGTCACACTCCGGTTGAGAACTTCCTGCGCCTGGCCATCATGAGCCAGCGCAATGCTGACGACAAAAACGCACAGAATAAATTGAAGAAGCCCGATTCTCATAATTCTTCGCAGAAGTAAAGGCGAGGGTATAATAAATTTCATACTTTTGAATGTTTGCTAGTTGGGAAAAATTGGCAAAACAGATCCCTTCATCCTTTTCAGGACGTTCGTTTAGCCACGATATAAAAGGGATTTAACTTCAGGGGTGAACGATGCTGGAACATCGTTCACCTTTTTTTATCTCTGCATTAATTCATGGTTAGTGAGGGTTAAAGGGTAAAAAGTTAGGATTATTGGCAGGATTTGCCCGACACAATGATTCGGCCTTCCTTAAGTTCATAGGATGCCTCCAGCACCTTACAAATCCACGTTAGTTTCTGCATAAGTGGATCATCGCCCAGGGTTGCGGTGATGCTACAGTGCGCCATTACATCCGCATCGAAGACAATATCAACATCATACGCCTTTTCAAGATCGGCAAATACGGTCGCGATGGGCGTCTCCTGATAGATAAATAGCTGCTTTTCAATCGGAATGTTCAGTAAGGTCGGTTTCTCAACCAGGGCACGGGTCAGGCGACTTTCTTTTCGTTCATAGGTTACCTGTTCATTTGGCGAGAGTACCAGCCCCGTCAGCGTTCGACTGTCCTCTAAGTGTGTGAACTGGCGGTCTGACTGCGTAAACACAGATACTTTCCCGGTTTTTACGACTACCGTAATAGCCGAGTCATTGGCGTAGGCTTTCACACCAAAACTGGTTCCCAGCACCTTGGTGACCAGTTCATCTGCATAGACCAGAAAGGGCTGTGTAGGATTTTTCATTACTTCAAAGAACGCTTCGCCTGTCAGGTAGACCTCCCGTTTATCCAGCCTGAATTTCTGAGGAAAACTGATCCGGCTGTTCTTCTGAAGCAATACCGAACTCCCATCTGGCAATTGTACGTGTTGAATTGGCCGAGAATCATTCCTAACCTCAATCATCAATCTGCCCGTATGATTTACCTGGGCTACTTTTTGGTCATAAATCGAACGGGGTGTTCGGGTCGTAAAGGTCCACCAACCCAGTCCGATTATGAGGAGCACACTGGCAGCTATGGCCCACCATCGTTGATATAAAGGGCGAATAATAACCGGACGTTGCCATTGGGGTTGGGCTATCTCCTGCCGTTTAGCCTCCTGAAGCGCCCGCTCAACTGACCGCTTGATGTGCGTGTCCGAAACTGGTATGGGCTTCCCCTCCATTGCTTTTACCAGACTACGGGCCTGGTCAAGCGTTTCCCGGCGCGCCAGATTATCGGCTGCCCAGTTGTTCCAGTAGTCCTCCAAGTCATCAGCATTACCGGTTGCCCAGGCAATAAAGCGAGGGTCTTCCAGCAGCTCGTGCAAGGCATCGGTACGATTACTCATAGAATAGATAGAACACTTCCGGTGCTATTATCCCTGAAGCTGGCTGCAGATACTCAGTAGAAGACATTTTTTTTACTACTTATATAAAAATAGCAGACCAATCAGCAGAATCGAAGGCCAGTTTTCGCGAAGCCTGGTTAAAGCCCGCTGTAGTATATTACTGACTGACTGGGGTTTAATATCTAAGAGAGAAGCAATTTCTTCTGGCCGAAGACCCTGATAATAGCGGAGGTAAATGACTTCTTTTTGCCTGGCTGGCAATTGGGCAAGTGCCGCTTCAACAGTACGTTCCAGCAGATTATGGGTTTCCTGCTGGATGTAGTTCTGCTCGATTGAGAAGTCAAATGAGATTGCATCTGCCTGTCCATCGAGCAGTTGTTCGTACGCCCGTCTTTTTAAGGCTTTGATTAACTGATGACGAAACGCTTTCAGTAGGTAAAATGTAACGGACGGAGTATCGTTTAGAGTGGCCCTGTGAAGCCATAAATGAATTAGCAACTCCTGAAGGGCATCTTCAACGAATTGGGTATTAGACGAAAACTTCTGCCCGTAATGCAATAACTTACGGTAATGTCGATTAGCCAGTATAGAAAATGCCTCTTCGTCGCCGTGTCGGAAACGATGCCAAAGTTCCTGTTCTTCGACGAGAGACGTTGATGACTGTGCCAATTCGTACGGTAGCTTATCAAACGTGTTTTTATTTACAAAGCAACAATTATTAACCGAATAATTAAATGTATATGGCACATATGGACTTTATAAGACTGAAAAAGAAGGGGATGACCCACCCTTATAGCTCATGTTTGTAAAAATGAATGTTCGCTTCTGATTTTATAAGCAGTAGGACTAAGCCAATAGTTTGCATCACATCGATACTACCCTGTAATCGTGAATAATATCGATGTGATGCCTATAACCAAAGACACCATAAATCCCAGTAGTCCTTCAGCGTTTACAGGGTATACACAATTCTAGGCAGCCTATCAATCAGAAACGCCCGACCAATGGCCAGGCGTTTCGTTTCTATACCTCATCAATTCAAAACTTTAGTCGAATCTCAGCAAGCTTGCTTTCCTTAAGAGGGTATGTCTTTATTTTGATTAGCCCCCCTCCCTGACCTACTTCTTTAGTTCCATTTCCCTGCGATGAGTAGGTATCTTTGTTAATATTGAGTTGCTGCACTTCAGGTTTTACCCAAACTTTCTTTTCAATTTTTTTAGATGTATCCATTACTGTTCCTATGAAGATTTAGTGAAGTTATTTATTTTATTAGTCTAAAGCTTTTATTCACAAACAATTACCTATATTTATTTAATTTAGAAAGAATATACCTTATTATTTTCTTCTTTTCTACTTGCTAATTATTCTGAAAATCCTTTCCGATTTTTTATCCATGACTCTGTTGTGGTTGGCCTAACCTAATAAACATCCACCCAAAGTTGGGTTACCTAGGGCACAACCTCCATTTGTTCAGTCGAACTCATTATTACAACCCGAATTGATTGGTAGGATGAACCAGTTTGTTTCAGTTGGCGGAGGAAGTCGATGTTGTCTGCTCTCAATAAGATCAACAGTGACCGCAGCAAGTTTCGATACCGTTGGCTTTCTCGAAACTTTCCTGACCTTCTTTAAAGGCAAACCAGGCGAGTCCTATCATGCCTACAGCGTCGATAAAGGGAAAATGCAGCCATTCATAGAGCACGCTTGAAACCAGCAGAACGACCGACATGTAAACACAAACCATTGTACATTTCGCATCGGCGATAACTGGCGCTGATTGGAGTTGTTCACCCGTGCGAATTTTCCACCAGGCCAGAACGCGCATGATGGCAATCGAAAGCACTGAGACCACAATTCCAGCCACGGTCGTTTCGGGTTTCTGATTTTCCCAAACGCTGAATATAGCTCCCAGAATCAGGCCAGCAACCAGCACATAGAAACAACCGCCCGTAATCTGAAGGGCTAACCGCTCGAAGTTTCCCCGGTTCTTGCTCCCGAAACGGCGCAACCGGGCAATCATGGCCAAAATACCTAAACCAGATACTACTTCAATAAAGCTATCTATGCCGAACCCGGCCAGCGTTAAAGCCTCATCATGGACACCAAAGTAAAGCGATACAATGCCTTCCCCAATGTTATAAAGGACGGTGAATAAAGCCAGGCCAGTTGCAATAGTCCATCGTTTATCGACGGGGGTTTGCAGTGTCGTTTCCATACCCGATTAACGTAAACACGACGTAAATAATTTGGTTTACAGATGCCATCCTCTATCAAACACCCGAAATGAGCGCATACATTTACGCGTTATCCTGGCAAGTTTCCGTTTAGAAAATCAAGTAAATCATAGCCCAATCACCTAATTTTGAGCACGGTAGTAAAGAGAGTACAGGAGCCAAAGCTTAGATCGGCGTTTGTATTAGTTACTACACCCCACGAAACTAAGTAAAGCTTACTTAGATGCCGGTTGTTGGAGTTTGTTGAGTTCCATCACCAGATAAACCATTTCCTTCGTTTCGGTGGAATCACCCATTTCCAGAGAAATTGGGCCCTCTTCGGACTGGAAAGTCAGGTGAAACACCAGCCACGGGCAACATAGTCGCTCGAATTTGACAAATTCGGCCAGATCACCAATGATGGTATTATCTGAATTCTCGAACACCAGCTCGTAGCTCGCCGGATGTTCAACGGCACGAGTCACCTTTTTAAAAAGGGTTTGGTGCAGTTCATTCATTCGCTTGATCTGATCTTTGTCCGTGAGCCTGCAGGCCAGAGCGATTTTCTTTTTCAATACAGCTTCGGTTTCCAACGTCGTTGTTGTTTTCGTTTGAGCTATACAGGACAGCGCGACCAACCAGGCGAACCCGGTAAGCAGGAGTAATTTCATGTTTTTCCGGTAAATTTAAACGGTGGCGTATAGTCTACTGTCAAGAGCTAAATCAATAAGTATTTATGCTTATTTTGATAATTGCCCAAAAATCGAATTTTACTCGCGAATCGCCCTGGCAAAAGGAAAAAAACGGCCTGTAACACAACTACTTTTGGCTTATTTTGCCAGCTCCGCCAAACCCTCAAACGTTTGAATCATTGAGTTTTCAGGGCTCGGACCTGGTTCATTGGGAGTCAAACCGCTGCTTTGTTTCACTCTAAATTTGGTGTGTAATCGTGCGACGGACCGCAGGCAAGGGTGTTTTTCGAGAAAGGATAAATGGCTTTTAAAAATAGCTAATGCCCACCTGCGTTCACAAAACGATGATTTTCTGTAACGCAGGTGGGCAAATATAGTAGTCCTTCCAATAAATGAACTAGCCTGACACAGCCTAGTAAAGTTCGTCCAGTATACTATAAGACTACATTCCTCAGGAGGGTATATCTTTAGTTTGATTAGCGCCCCCTCCCTTGCCTACTTCCCTACTTCCATGCCCTTGCGATGAATAGGTATCTCTGGCAATATTGAGTATTTGTACTAATGGTTTTACCAAAATTTTTTTTTCGTTTTGTGGTGTGATCATCGCTGTTTTTCTTAAGCTTTAATTTATAAGTAACATGTTATCAATGGGTTAAAGCAGTTACCAATACATAATTACTCATTTTTCAGCTCACTTATTTAGACAAAATAAATTTAATAATCAGGCTCATTTAGGCTTGCCAGTAGCCCCGTAAACCTTCCAGATTTTTTATCCATGTCTCTGTTGTAGTGGGTTTAACCCAGTAAGCCTCCGCCCCTAATTGGGTTACCTCAAGGATATCTTCCATTCGTTCGGTCGAACTCATCATCACAACCGGAATAGATTGATAAACTGAACCGGGTTGTTTCAACAGACGGAGGAAGTCGATGCTGTCTGCTCGGGTGGGTAGGTATAAGTCCAGCAAAATCAACCGAGGCACCATTCCCTCCCTAGTTAAAGCGTCTAGAAAACTCATACCGGTTGAAGTAAGGGCAGCAAAAACATACTTTACCTCCGGTAAGGCCATAGGTAAAACCTTATTTAAGAGCTGTAACGTGTCAAAATTGTTTGCGACGATCAGTAAATTGCCTTGGGTTGGGTCAAAAGTCATGGCAATGTATTGCCTCTTTATTTAGATACATTATCAATAAGGTCAACGAAAAGCCAAAAGTAATGTTTCAAACAATATCAGTTCGGGTTATAAATTTCTTTTTACGGAAAATAAACGATGTACCAATGGCCACAGAGTGTATTAGCAGGGCTTCTCGTTAGAATAATATCGTCTAGAAAAAATGGGTAGACAGGCAGCTGGACTACCAGAAATCAGGGCGTAGCTGTTATACTATTCCTTTCAGTTTAAAAGTAGAGCGGTAGAAGTCGAAGAAGCGCTCGAATTTAGCAAATCACAAAGCTTAACCATTTTAAGGCCCTTAGGCCATTAATTACGCTGTAAATCAGGCCAATAATGAAAGGCTTTTAGTTGACATTGTCAATGATTATAACCGCTTGATCATAAAAATAAAACGATTGGCTTATGGTTATGTTTGACATGTACTAGCGGAGATACTATCCCTGGCTAAGCTTTACTACCATTTTTAGGCCTGCAACAGTTATGAAAACCAAGGATCAACAGGAAAACTCTCTGACCGGAGAGGACCGACAGCGTAGCTCATCAGACACCAAAGATCGACAGCGTCGCTCACGCAAGCTCAGTATTTCGCGCATCTACGGCTCCTGGGCACCGCTGGTTCTCACATTACTTTTTTTTGTCAGTTTACTACTGACGTATGCGCTCATCCAGCCCCACCCCCATACAGGACTTACGGGTAGAATTCTATTGATGACGCCCCTGTTCAATAACTCCCCTGCTTTCCTTTTTTCTCTGGCTATCGCCAGCCTGATTGGTTTGATGTGGCTCCCTTCACTGGAAGCCTATTCGACTACTAAACCAGCCACCCCTGTTAGGGCTACCAGGACTAATGCCCGTTTAGTCCATACTGCGGAACGACATCCGGCCTCCTCCTCTTTAAATGTCCCGCACCGACCTATCCAACTAATTTCCCTGGATGCATCGACTATTCAGGATTCACTGCATCAAGGCTAGTCAAACAATAGCCGTTACCCAGTGGGAAGTGCTACGAATCTACCTGAAGTCCTTTTGCCAATAAAGTCGGTCATTTTACAGTATCCTTACGACCATGCAAACTGCCTGTTCGCGATTAAAAAAAAATCGACGTATTTCGTTGATTCAGGAGTCAGGCGTAGTTCAATACAGCCGTCTCCGTCAGCTTGGCCTTCAACTGCTGGTGATGTTCATCGGCGTTTTTTACTCGTTAGCCGTGCTGGAAGTTGATCCGGGGGAAACCGGCGATGGCTTTGGGGATGTCTTCGATACGTATGTTCACAGTAAACCACTTGGCAATCCAAATCCGGTAACGGTTATTCATGAACGCAAAAGTGAGTCAATTGTGGCTGTTGTGCAGCCCGTTAAACCACTGTTCGCTTTTCCTGCCTATTGGTCAATTATTCCCTCCCTGCCGCTGCTGGCTTTTTATATACATAGACGGCATAAACACAGGTCACTGCATGTGCTGAACGCTGTCTGGCGTCTATGAGCACTTAGCACACTTCTCTTTCCCGTCCCGACTCCAGGGGTAGCCAATCTCGTTTTTACCTGTAAACTGCAGGGGGCCTTCAGGTTCTCAGTCAGTCGAATCCTGTCCTGAATGAGCGACGGCAGCTTTGCTATGCCTGAGCCTTTTCAGCGCTGTCGGTATGCACGTACATGACTGATCGTTAGGCAACGCTTACCCATCAATTGGCGCAGCAGGTAGCTCTTAGGCTATGGCTGTTGGGCATGGCTATCCTCTTTACTTAGGCGATAGGACGATCAGGCTGCAAATCTCTATTTCTTTTCTGGTTTCGATTGCTATGTTTTTCTCAACTCACTCTCTGACTCATCGTTGGTCATCCTTAATTCAAGTACTCAGTGGACTCGTGCTGATCGTTCACACATGCCCTGGGCAGCGCTTACCGAATACGTCTCTAGACTCCTTGCCCCGAACCTTGCCTGGATCTGAAGCAGCACCCTGGTTAAAGAAAACCGGGTTTACCGATCGAACGAGCTGGCAGGCGGAAGCAGGCGGCTTCGCATCCTCTTCCGGCACTGTCCCTTTCTGGCTTCAGACCAATCAGTTTGGTACCGTGCCCAAGCTAGCGCCGACAGGTCTTATGAAAGTGACCGTTCACCGGGAGTACCAGGCAGCTACAAGCAGCAAAATCCCTAAAGTGGATTGGGGCTATGGTGTCGAAGTGGTTGGCTGGACAGGAACCCTAAACCAGGCTTTACTGTCAGAGGGCTATCTGAAGGGGCGACTGGGCAAGATAGAAGTGATGGCGGGGCGACGCCGACAGATCATTGGGCTGGCCGAAAGCTCACTGTCTTCGGGTTCCTACATCTGGTCGGGGAATGCCCTGCCTGTCCCGCAAGTGCAGCTCAGTATACCCGATTACATTCCGTTAGGCTTTAGTCGGGGCTTTATTGCCCTTAAAGGGCTTTATTCCCATGGCTGGTTTGGCAACGGCCCTTACGTGCAGAAATCGTTCCTGCATCAGAAAGCAATCTATTTGCGGCTGGGTAAACCCACCGCCAGGGTCAGACTCTATGGAGCCTTTACCCATCTGGCTCAGTGGGGCGGGTTTGCTCCATTTCTCGAACGGGACCCAACCAGCTCCTTTGATGGACAGTTAGCCCAAAGTATGGAAGCCTACCTCAATGTTGTGTTACCGATGAAAACGGATGCGCTGAAGAACCGGGCCAAGTTTACCACTTTCGATCAGAACCGGGTGGGCGATCACCGGGGTTCTGCGGAGTTATCGCTGGAAATTAAGTTGGGGCAGACGTCCCTCTATGCCTATCAGCAGCATTTCTATGATCTGGGCCGGAAGTTATATAACCTGCGCAACATTGAAGATGGCCTGTATGGGCTACGTCTGGTGAATCACAAGGCCCGGCCCTTTTTTGAGGAAGTCGTATTGGAGCTGTTCAATTCGGGGAATCAGGGCGTGCTTCAGTTTGGCAAAAGTCTGGGTGGGGAAGCGGAGAATTACTTCACCAATGGCCAATATCCCGAGAGTTGGTCGTATCAGGGGCGCACGCTGGGCACACCCTTTATCAGCCAGGCCAGCGATACACGAGCAGATTTACCGCGACTGCCCTTTTCGGGTTACACGCTCGACAATACGTTGATCGAAGGCGTTCATGGCATCAATAACAACCGGGTCAGAGCACTATATGGGGCCGTTTCGGGCTGGCTCGGCTCCGATTGGCACTATCTGCTTAAAGCGTCCTATAGCCAGAATTACGGCATGTTCGCGATCCCGTTTCCAGCCGAGACGATGCAGCTATCGATGATGACCTCATTAACCCGGTCAATTCGCTGGTTTGGTGGTTCTTCGCTGTTGTTTGCCGCAGGCTATGATCAGGGCCAGTTACTGGCTAGTGCCGAGCAGATTGGGGGCTATCTGGGCTTGCGCAAGTCCTGGAAAACCCACTGAACGACCTCTCTTTAATTTCCCATCATTCACTCTTTAAAACGAAATACAGTCAGTTATGCATCTTCTTAAGCAACAAACCATGTATGACACCAAGTTGCCCGTCAATTTTCAGAGCTGGAATGAGTTTTATGATGAATTGGTCCGGTTAGGCCAAATTCAGCCGACCATTGATATTATACGGATTCGGGTATTTACGACTTCGTCCGTTGCCTATACGTCACAGAACGAAGACCGTTCATTTACTCAGTACCTGACCTATGAGCGAAAATACATCGATCAGATGTGTCTGACTGAACTGCGACGGGCCCGTGGGGATTCGTCTCATATGTCATTTACCGTCGACGAATTAACCGAACTGATCCGGTTGGTCAGCAATCAGGCCTCTCGGTTGAAACACTGGGATCTGCTGGTCAAGCTTAATGAGGAACTACTCGCCCAACAGGTACGGGAAAAAGACAGGCATTCTTACCGAACGGTATCTGGCCACGAATTCAATGCGGATTAGCCGCTTAAAAATTCTGGTCAATTGTCAAAAAAATTGTGGTTGTGGTCCGTTGTACGGTAGCCCAGCTCATCATGTGACAGGGCTACCTTATCGGAACCAATAGGCTCGTACTTACTCTTTTTTTAATAATCCGTAACCCCTATTCGCTCTTCAGGATTTCCGCAGGATTACTCTTCGCTGCTTTCATCGTCTGCGATCCGATCAGAATGAATGCGATCAGTAAGACCGCCAGCAAGCCGACGAATAGCTCGACGATCTGTACGGGTGTATGGTAGGGGAAATTTGTGAGCACGACATTTTCGAAGAACAGGTACGTTACGGGCAGAGCGATGAGTGCCGACAGCGACAGCTGTATTAGAAAACCGCGGCTCAGTAAGTAGACCAGGTTGCCGGAACTTGCGCCCATCACTTTGCGGATGCTGATTTCCTTCAGCCTGGTTTCAGTAGTGAATGCCACCATGCCGAACAATCCCATCGATGCGATGGAAATGGCGAGGAATGAAAGGAAGCCAATGATCTTGATCATCGCGGAAAATTCGCTGTAGGCCTCTTCTATTGCTTCATCATAGAATTCAGCGCTAAATGGATGGACACGATCGATCTTCTTCCATGTTGATTCGATCTTCGCCATGGTTGCCGGCATGTCAGTGCTTTGTATTTTGGCATTGATGATCGCCCTGTCTTCGGGTGTCCAGGACATGAATGCTACTGGCCCGATGAGGTTATCGACCTTCCCATAGTGAAAGTCTTTCATCACGCCAACAATGGTCATCCTGCGTCCATTCACTTTAAAATTACTGAATGTGATCTCTTGTCCGATTGCTTTTTCGGGGTCGTTGTTACCGATGTTAAATCGTTTTAGGAACGTCTGGTTAACGATCACTTCGCTGACAGCTTCCGATGTTGTGGGTCGCGCAATAAAATTCCCTCCGGCAATGAGCTTATATCCATGCAGTGATAAGTAGTTTTCGTCGACGTTGTTAGTCAGGACCAGAGCAGAGTCGCGCGAATCTTTGTATTTCATATGACCTCCCCAGGCATTACCAACGCTGGTGATGATCATCGACCGGGATAGTGCAGTTACTTCCGGCATTTCGCTTAGTTCCTTAAGAAATGCATCGGGTTTATTACCCTGCAAATTAATGTTCAGAATGTTTTCCGTATTGAATCCCAGATCGAAGGCCAGTATGTTTTTATACTGCACATAGCCGACTGCAGTTGCTGTGATAAAGATCAGTGTGACCGTGTATTGAATCACCACCAACGCTCGTCTGAGTGATAGGTGCTGGAATACTTTCACCGACGACACATTCCTGAGTGCATTAATCGCACTGACTTTCGAAAAGAACAGGGCTGGCATGAAGCCGGCAATAACCCCGACGGTGACCGAAAAGACGATGAAGGCCACAACCATTGATGGAGTGAGGTCGAGCTTCACCGTGCGCTGCATCTCCGGAGCCATGTTGATCAGCTGCGGCCGCAATACTAGAAACAGGAAATAGGCAAGTAAAAGGGATGCCAGGGAGATCATGATTGCCTCCGCCAGGAACTGTAATTGTACCTGTCTCTTTCCGGCACCGACCGCTTTGCGAAGTCCTACTTCCTTAAACCGGCGCATAGAACGTGCTATTGAAAGATTGGTATAGTTGAAACACGCGGACAGTATGACAACGAGAGCGAGCCCACCGAGTATCCAAAGAACTATCGGAGGCACGTGAGGACCAACTGGACCCATGGGCCGACGGAGCTCCTCTCCTACCACAATCTTATATAAAGGAAGAAGCTCAAGCTGGATCTTGGTGTTTTCTTCGGCGAGGTTTTCTTCCTTTGCAATTGCATCGAGTTGCGACTGGATTGAAGCTACATCGGCGTTTTCCGGGAGCAGAAGATACACGTAGTTCGACCACATGCTTGTCCATTTTTCGAAGTTTTTATCGTTCCTGTTGAGCTGTTCGGCTGTCGACAGCGATACCAACGCTTCAAACTTGATATGCGAAAAGAAGGGAACGTCCTTCATGACACCAGTCACCTGGTAATTGAGTGTATCGAATCTGACTGCCTTGCCGATCGCGGATTCGTTGCCGAACAGTTTTTTCGCTGCCGTCTCCGTCAGAACGATCGAGTAAGGATCTTTCAGCGCTGTTTCGGGATTGCCTTCCAGCATGGGAAATGTAAAAATCCTGAATAGCGATGGGTCAGCCCAGTAGCCTTTGATAGGAATAACAGTAGAGCCAACCCTGGCATCCTGCGAAAAGTCATTACGCATAATAGCCACTTCCGCGCCGGCGAACCGGTCAATGCCAATCACTTTCTCCCGAATAAGCTTTCCGGTCTTTATGGATGTTGTCCCAAACTTGCCACCTTGCTCACCTTTGGTAGTCGTAACGTTGGTGATGCGATAGATCCTCTCTCCATTCTTATTGAACCTGTCGTACGAACGCAGGTCCAGCACGAACGCGATCAGCAGTAACCCGACGGACATACTGATGGCAAGGCCAACAATGTTGATGGCCGAGAACAGTTTGTTACGCATTAAGTTGCGTCCCGATGTTTTAAAGTAGCTTCCGATCATGATCCAGTTGAAAATAAGGTTGACTGATTTTGGTCTTTATAACGGCTAAATTCTGAAGAACCTGAAGGCATCGAACCTGTAGGTCTGCTTCGCGCGACGCAGCCTGAAGTATATTACATTCCGATCGGCGTATTCACCTGATCCATAATTAGCACGTCACGTACTCCTGGAAAATCAGCAGACTACCGATCAGGCCTAAAGCAAAGTCCAGAATAGTAATCGTCGGGAATGACTTATTCCTCCAGAAGCTGCGAAGGTCAATTTTGAGGTAGTTAGCTTAAAAGGGATAAATCAAATTTAGTGCCATCGCTAAAAACCAGCACTGAGGTGCTCATAGCCATAATCAGGTGGCTAGCACTGTCCAGAAGCGGACAAATCGCTGTCCATGTTTGGACAGTAAAATGGAGAGCCAACCGGTGTTTAAAACATGGATAAATCCCCCAGCGTGTTTTGATATTCCTCATGCTATCGATGGACGGCAGAAAGTCGTTCATCTGAGCTTACATTGAGAGGATCAAATTTTTCTATACATTCGGTAACCATCCTGACAAGTTGAAGTTTCCAGGAAAATTTCAACTCATGACCAGCAAACAACTTCCTCTTACGCTCAGCCTGACAGCCTGGCTTATCCGGCTTGTTAGCTCATTTGTATACAGCCAGCCGACGCCCGCGTCAACGACCATCGATGAGTTTCTGCGAAATAAGATGAAAGAACGCCGGATTACGGGGTTACAGCTGGCCGTAGTTCAGCACGGAAAAATTGCGCTACTTAAATCCTTTGGTCTGGCGAATGTGGAAGACTCCCTGCCGGTTACCAATCGAAGCATTTTCCCCATTTATTCCTGTACCAAAGCTTTTACGGGAGTAGCCATGATGCAATTGGTCGAAGAAGGAAAGGTGGATCTGACCGCTCCGGTTTCGCAGTACCTGGATGGGCTGCCCACAGCCTGGCAGCCGGTGACGATTCGGCAATTATTAACCCATGTTTCGGGTCTGCCCGATATGAATCGAATTTTAAATCCCAGCACCTATGGGCTACAGGGAATTGATAGCGAAGAAGCTGCCTGGGCAAAAATCCAGACCATGCCCATGGATTTCCCGACTGGTGAACAGTTTTCCTACAACCAGACGAATTATATCTTAATGGGAAAAATCATCGATAAATTTACCGGAAAGCCGTTTACCCAGATTTATAAAGAACGGCAATTTGACCTGGCCGGTATGCCTTCAACGGTCTTTGGCGATTC
The DNA here is from genome assembly GCF_011604685.1 of Spirosoma aureum. Taxonomy (NCBI): domain Bacteria; kingdom Pseudomonadati; phylum Bacteroidota; class Cytophagia; order Cytophagales; family Cytophagaceae; genus Spirosoma; species Spirosoma aureum. The sequence continues at coordinate 5,462,199 of NZ_CP050063.1, forward strand.
ACGGGATATCATTCCCAAAATCGTGCAATCGTATCGGTACGTTTCCCGGCTTGATGGAAAGGCCCTTGGTTCGGAAAAACTAATCCATTCCTACGGCGAACATCCGCCCTTTAAGCGCACCGCTTCGGGCCTCAATAGCACCGCCGAAGATATTGCGCACTGGGTGATAGCCCTCCAACAGGGTAAGCTTTTTAAGACAAAAGCAGCGCTCAATACGTTATGGACGGCAGGTACATACAACAATGGAAAGCCTACCCAATGGGCTTTAGGCTGGGTAACCAAGCCTCGCCCAACCCATAGGGCAGTGACGATCACCGGCGGATCGGTGTCCGCTATTTTTGTGTACCCTGAGGATGATTTGGCCATCATCGCCCTCACCAATCGGTCGGGGTCTTATCCGGAGGAATTTCTGGACGAACTGGCGGGGTACTTTAATCCCGCAATTCCGTTGGCCGATCCCATCACGGCATTGCGGATGCAACTACAGACGCGTGGCTTTACACAGGCTCTTTCCATTGCTGATGAATTAAAACAGAAGGACAAAAGTAGCTGGCCCACAGAGAATGATCTGAATGATTGGGGATACCGGATGATGAATGGCGGGGGTAACGCCCAGCATGCCCTGGAAGTGTTCAAGCTAATCGTTCGGCTCTATCCCGATAGTTGGAATGCGTATGACAGTCTGGGGGAAGCCCTGTTGAAAAACGGCCACAAAGCCGAAGCGATCAGTATGTATCGAAAATCCGTCGAGCTGAACCCCGACAATCAAAATGGGAAGAAGACATTAGAGCGATTAATGAACTAGATAGTTTTGGACAAATACAGGCGTCTCGGGGTATGAGACAACAACGTTTAAACAGATCGGCCATAGCTTCTGAATACTTTAGCTATTCCGTTTAATGCTTTGCTGATAAATGACGGATCAAGCCCTGTAATTGATCCCGCAAACCGATCAGCTCGTCTAGTTTCATTTCCTCAGATAATAGACCACCGACCAAAGACTCCGGGATCAAGGCCGCATCAGCCTGTAGCTGATGGCCCTTTTCAGTTAATTTGACAATCACTTTCCGCTCATCCTTTTTTGAGCGCTGCCGTTCCAGCAGGCCTAATGTTTCCATTCGTTTGAGCAACGGAGTTACCGTATTGGTATCTAACAGCAATTGTTGAGTAATCGAATTAATGGGAATCTCATCGGTTTCCCATAGAACCAGCAGAACCAGATATTGGGGATAGGTTAAGCCCAGTTTATCCAGATAGGGTTGATACGCTCTGGTGATCAGCCGAGAGGCCGTATACACGGGAAAGCATACCTGGTTTTGTAGCTTAAGTTGGTTTAATGTCATTGGCTAAATCGTCAACGCTCAGAACTGAGTGGTAAATATACCGATTAAAGGCAGATCGATTAATGGGTAAGCTGCTTTCTACTCCGCCATGCTTTCCAGGCCCCCGTAGACCATAAAGCCCAGATGACCAGAAGTGGCTGAAAGAACAAACGAACTGTACGGGCCAGATCGGTATTTAAATGAAAGGCATTGGTATGATTGACGAGTTGAGCGATGTTGCCCGGAAAAATTAACACAAAGAAGGCCGCTACCACCCAGCCAGTAACAACCCGCTGCCGTGACCAAAGTAGCAATGACAGGCCCAGTGTTATCTCGACAAGACCTGACAGAATAACCACCAAATCGCTGTTTATTGGTATCCAGTTAGGCACTTGAGCCTGAAACTCATCCCGTGACCAGCTTAGATGGCTCGTTCCGGCAAAACTTAGAGCCAGGCCAAGTACTATCCGCCCAATATGCTGAGCGATGGTCGTTTGTTGCGTGTTATTGGTTGTGGGCATGATCAAGGAGTTCGTCAATTAATGTCAGGTTAACCTCCACATTATTCCGGATTGCTTTCGAGTAGGGACAGGTTGCATGGGCTTTGTCCAGTAACGCCTGAGCGGTGATCTGATCGATTCCTTCGATGCGAACGGCCAACGATACTGCCAGATTATAATTTGTCGGGTCTGTCATTTGAAGACTGACGGTAGCCGAAACTGTAGAATTAATTTTCAGCTTTTGTTGCCGGGCTACCAGATTTAAGGCGCTATCAAAACAGGCCGCATACCCAGCCGCAAAGAGTTGTTCTGGATTGGTAAAGGCACCCGCGGGTCCTCCCATTGTCTGAGGAACACGCACGTCAAGCGTTAAGACACCATCATCACTGGCAACCTGACCATCCCGTCCACCCGTAGCATTAACCCTTGTTTGATATACAGTTTTCATTGAATTCTATTTTAATCGTTTACGATTATATCGTTTACGATACAAATATATAAACTCTTTCAACGTGAACCAAACGGATTATTGAGCTTTAACTAACAGCAACTCTTGCTGTTTAGCTTACATTTTACCCTCAGCTTTATCGACCAGATGGCTTTTTAAAACATTCATTTTACCTCAACTTTTCGTTCCATCGCTGGTACTTTCACTCGGTAGACTCTCACTTTATTCTGTTTCATATCATTCACACCAATCTAATCTATAGCTGGGCTCAATAGGATAACCTTCGGGCAATCTCTGACAGAACCTTATATCTGCCTAGCGCATTTGCCTACTACACGGTCAGGCAACCCACCCTCCGCTCCCCGAAATAGCTTGCCATCTGACTGGTTTTTTCATCTGCTTCAGCCCATTGATACGCTTACACCTTGATGATTATCAGACCATGGACTGATCCTTCTCACAATCCGGGCCTCCACCTGACCCCATCTTTGCCGGTACCATAATAACCGATACATGGTATCGATACGCGTGACGGCAACAAAACTCGCACGACCGGTAAAACCCAAATGTATTTTTTGAGGTTGTTAAATTGTTGTCGCTTACGCTGTTATGGTGTGTGGTGGTTCACGGCAGATCCAACCAATACTTATTGACTTAATAGTAAATTGTAAACGTGTCGGTACGAATAACTGCAGCCGGTCCGACAACGCCAAATAAATTCACCTTCCTCTGATAATGCGATGACTGAGAACTCAACCGAAACCCATTACACCCACACAGAAGATAGCCTACAGGCTATTGACGCTTACTGGCGGGCGGCTAATTACCTGTCCGTGGGACAGATGTACCTGCGCGACAATCCGTTGCTGAGAGAACCGCTAAAGCCTGAGCATATTAAAGCAATGCTGCTGGGTCACTGGGGAACTACACCAGGGCAGAATTTCATTTACGCCCACCTGAACCGGCTTATTCGGGAACACGACCTGAATATGATTTACTTGTCCGGCCCAGGGCATGGAGGTCCGGCGCTGGTGGCCAACACCTATCTGGAAGGAACTTACAGCGAAGTGTATTCCAACATCACCCAGGATGAAGCGGGTATGAAAAAGTTGTTTACCCAGTTTTCGTTTCCGGGAGGCATACCTAGCCATGTATCACCCGAATGTCCAGGCTCTATCCACGAAGGGGGCGAGTTAGGTTATTCGCTGAGCCATGCATTTGGGGCCGTCTTCGACAACCCGGATTTGATTGCCGCCTGCGTTGTGGGTGACGGTGAAGCCGAGACCGGGCCATTAGCTACTGCCTGGCATTCGAACAAGTTTTTGAACCCCGTAACCGATGGTACTGTACTGCCCATTCTTCACCTGAACGGCTACAAAATTGCCAACCCGGCTGTTCTGGCCCGCATTAGCCATGAAGAGCTTCAGCAGTTATTTTTCGGCTACGGATGGACGCCTTACTTTGTCGAGGGTGACGATCCCAAAATCATGCACCAGGCAATGGCCAAGACACTGGACGAGGTTATCCAGTCTATTCACGCTATTCGACAACAAGCAAGCGGGCAGGATAAAATCGAGCGGCCACGCTGGCCAATGATTATCCTGCGTTCACCAAAAGGCTGGACGGGCCCCAAAGAGGTAAATGGTCTGCCCGTAGAAGGTACGTTTCGGGCGCATCAGGTGCCTATTACCGACCCGGCTACCCATCCAGGTCACCTGGCTCAATTAGAATCCTGGCTGAAAAGTTACCGTCCTGAAGAGCTGTTTGATGAAGCGGGTCGATTAATTCCCGAACTGCAAGCCCTGGCACCGCTGGAAAATCGACGGATGGGTGCAAACCCTCACGCTAATGGAGGTCTGTTACTGAAGGATCTGCACATGCCTGACTTTCGCAGTTACGCCGTTCCGCTTGAAAAACCGGGTAGCATTCATGAATCGGATACAACCGTGCTGGGACGTTTTTTACGGGACATCATCAGGCTCAATGAATCGCAACGGAATTTCAGGCTGTTTGGCCCCGATGAAACGCTGTCGAATAAACTAAATGCGGTTTTTGAAGCCACCAATCGCCAGTGGGAAGGCGAGCAAATTCCAACGGATGAATTTCTGGCTCCCGACGGTCGCGTGATGGAAATGCTCAGCGAACACCAGTGCGAAGGCTGGCTGGAGGGCTATCTGCTGACAGGCCGACATGGTCTGTTTAACAGCTATGAAGCATTTATCCATATCGTGGATTCGATGTTCAATCAACATGCCAAGTGGCTGAAAGTAACACGAGGTATCCCATGGCGACGCAACATAGCTTCCCTTAATTACCTGCTGGCGTCGCACGTCTGGCGGCAGGACCACAACGGGTTTACCCATCAGGACCCAGGCTTTATTGATCTGGTGGTCAACAAAAAATCGGAAATTGTGCGGGTATATTTACCCCCCGATGCCAACTGTTTGCTCTCGGTGATGGACCATTGCCTGCGGTCACGGCATTATGTCAATGTGGTGGTAGCCGGTAAGCATCCGGCTCCCCAATGGCTGGATATGCCCTCCGCTGTGACTCATTGCACGAGGGGTATCGGGATATGGACCTGGGCCAGCAACGATACCGGCTACGAACCGGACGTGGTGATGGCCTGCGCTGGCGATGTGCCTACGCTGGAGACTCTGGCGGCTGTGTCCATCCTGCGCCAATACCTGCCAGATTTAAAAATTCGGGTGGTGAACGTGGTTGACCTGATGCGGCTCCAATCGGCCAGTGAACACCCGCATGGCCTGGACGATACGGCCTTTGACTTACTTTTCACGGAAAATAAACCCGTAATCTTTGCTTTTCACGGATATCCATGGTTGATTCACCGACTGACTTACAAACGGACCAATCATCGAAATATCCATGTTCGGGGCTACAAGGAGGAAGGCACCATTACCACGCCATTTGACATGACCGTACTTAATGAGCTGGACCGCTATCACCTTGTCCAGGACGTCGTCGATCGGTTACCTCAGCTCAGGAATCGGATGGCCTACCTGAAGCAGCAGATGCAGGACAAGCTAATTGAACATCGGCAGTACATCAATACGTACGGCCAGGATATGCCCGAGGTACGCAACTGGACCTGGGGTATTTGAGGAAATTTCCGGCAGGATTGACAGCAGGGGAAACCATTTGCCAATCCTGCCGAAGAAACTGTTGGAAAGCATATTATGACGAAATCCATATTCATCGCGTCGGTAGAGCCGTATACAGGAAAATCATTACTGGCATTGGGCTTAGTAAATAGTCTGCTGGGAAAAACGCAGAAAGTGGGCTATTTCAAACCCATTATTACGCAGCAAACGCCTGGTCAGAAAGAAATTCACATTGAAGCCATTCTGGACTATTTCGCGTTACCGATCAGCTACGAGGATACCTACGCCTTTACCCAGCAGGAAGCCCTGCAACATATGGAGTCGGAAGGCCGGGGCGAAATGCTCAATACCATCATCAGCAAGTATAAGAAACTGGAAGAAAGCTGTGATTTTACGGTCATCGAAGGGAGTGATTTTCTGGGTGAAGGCATCGCGTTCGAGTTTGAGTCCAATGCTGCCATTGCCAAAAACCTGGGCGCACCCGTCCTCATTATCATTACCGGCGAAAGTAAATCTACCGCACAGATCATCAGCTCAGCCCTGAGCGCCTTACAGGGCTTCGAAAGCCGGGAGGTACAGGTGCTTGGTTTGGTTGCCAATCGGGTGAAACCCGAGCAAGTGGAGGATGTACGGGAACTGCTTCGAATGCAGCTACCCACCGACATGATGCTGACCGTCATTCCGTGGGAAAAACAGCTGCAAAGTCCGACCATGAAGGAAATCAGGGACGCCCTGGGAGCCAGGGTACTCGTGGGCGAAAGCCTTCTTACTAACCAGGTCGATAATTTTGTTACAGGTGCCATGATGCTGCCGAACTTCCTGAATTACATCAAGGAAAACGTGCTGATCGTAACGCCGGGCGACCGGGGTGATATCATCATCGGGGCTTTGCAGGCAAATCTGTCGGCCAATTATCCCAAAGTTGCGGGGATTGTGCTGACGGCCGGTACAGAACCCGACGAACCCATTACCCGCCTGATTGCGGGGCTTCAGACAGTCATTCCCATTCTGGCCGTTCAACAGGGCACCTTTGGTACAACAACAGCCATTGGGGCCATTCATTCCCGCATTACCGCCGATAACCGGAAGAAAATCGAACTGGCGATCGACGTATTCGAGAAGAATGTGGACACCAAAGCGCTGGATAACCGGCTGGTAACCTTTCATTCGGAAGGAATTACCCCGCATATGTTTCAGTATCAGCTCGTCAAAGCGGCCCGAAGCCAGAAAAAACACATCGTTTTACCAGAAGGAAATGACGACCGAATTCTGAAAGCAGCCGCCCGACTGGTCGCACAAAACATCGTAGACCTGACCATTCTGGGCGATGAGGCCGAAATTTTGGCATCCGCCAAACGGCTGGGCTTAACCCTCGACACCAGTGTTGTGTCTATTATTAACCCGGCCCTATCGGAAAACTACGATTCATACGCGGCTACGTTGTACGAACTACGCAAAGCTAAAAACGTGAACCTCGACATGGCGCGGGATATGATGCTGGATGTATCGTACTTCGGTACGATGATGGTTTACCAGGGACACGCTGATGGCATGGTGTCGGGGGCGGTTCACACGACCCAGCACACCATTCGGCCCGCCCTGCAATTTATCAAGACCAAACCGGGCGTGTCACTGGTATCTTCGGTCTTTTTCATGTGTCTGCCCGACCGCGTATCCGTTTTTGGTGACTGTGCCGTGAATCCAAATCCAACGGCCGCACAACTGGCCGAAATTGCGATATCCTCTGCCGAAAGCAGCGCCCGTTTTGGCATTGAGCCGCGTATTGCCATGCTTTCGTATTCGTCGGGAACGTCGGGGGAAGGCGAAGACGTAGAGAAAGTACGGCAGGCAACCGCCATCGTTCAGGAAAAACGACCGGATTTGAAAATTGAAGGGCCTATTCAATATGATGCAGCCGTAGACCCACTGGTGGGCAGCCAGAAGTTACCGAATTCTGAGGTAGCCGGTCGGGCCAGTGTGTTGATATTTCCTGACTTAAATACGGGCAACAACACCTACAAAGCGGTTCAGCGGGAAACGGGTGCGCTTGCTATTGGCCCCATGCTTCAGGGCCTCAACAAACCCATTAATGACTTGAGCCGGGGCTGCACGGTAGATGATGTGTTCAATACGGTTGTTATCACAGCCATTCAGTGTCAGGATAGTATGTAGTATTTTTAAGTCGATTAACAGGGTTCAGGATTGGAATCAGGAAAACGCGTTAATCTTGCCAGAAAATAGACAAGCATGTACATTTTAGTTATAAACGCCGGCAGTAGCTCCCTAAAATACCAGCTCTTTGATATGCCTTCCGACAAACCACTTTGTTCGGGGCTCATTGAACGAATTGGTACGGATGAGGCATTCATCCGGCATAAAATCCTGACTTCTGTTCCTGCGCAAACCATTGAACGGAAAGCCACAATTGCCGACCATACAGCCGGGCTTCAGCAGATGGTATACCTGTTGTCGGATGCTCAGATTGGCATAATTCATTCGGCCGACGAAATTCAGGCCGTTGGCCATCGGGTCGTTCATGGGGGAGAACGCTTTGCTGGCGCTACACTGATCACACCGGCCGTTAAAGAAGCGATAAAAGCTTTGTTTCCGCTGGCTCCGCTCCACAATCCTGTCAATTACAAGTGCATCGAAATCGCAGAAAAGACATTTCCCAATGCCCGACAAATTGCGATTTTCGACACAGCTTTTCACCAGACGATGCCTGCATACGCTTTCCGCTATGCGATTCCGGAAGAATTGTACGCAGAAGATGGCATCCGGGTTTATGGATTTCATGGCACCAGTCATAAATATGTCAGCGAGAAAGCATCGGCCTGGTTAGGCAAACCTGATGCTAAACTTATCAGCCTGCACTTGGGAAATGGCTGTAGTATTACCGCTGTTCAGGCAGGCAAATCGATCGACACCAGCATGGGATTTAGCCCATTGGCTGGCTTAGTTATGGGAACCCGTTCGGGCGATATTGACCCCGCCATTATTTTCCATTTAGTTTCAAATGGCTACAGCCCTGACGAGGTGAATGATCTGCTCAATAAACAGTCGGGCATGCAGGGGCTTACAGGACTGAATGACATGCGCGATATTCGGAAAGCGCTGGAAGCTGGTAATCGGGCAGCCGCCCTTGCCCTTGATATCTATGCCTACCGAATCCGGAAATACATTGGCGCTTATGCCGCCGTTCTGAATGGTCTGGATGCCTTGCTATTTACGGCAGGCGTCGGTGAAAATGACAGCGCCATGCGTGAACAGGTTTGCAGTTCCCTGGATGTACTGAATATCCATCTTGATTCCTCCAAAAACAGCACTAGTTCGAGTGAGATTCGGGATGTTAGCCGCGCTGGTGCTGCAGTCAAAATTTTAGTCATTCCAACCAACGAAGAGTTGGAAATTGCCATTCAAAGTTTTGAGCTGTTGTTCCCCAGTTAATATAATCCTGTAACATCTGCTGCATAAAAGACCAACCAACGAACAAGGTTTCTGACAACGAACATTTGGCAGGCAGTAAATTTATTGGCTCGGAAATGAAATATGGCTATTGCATATAGTTGGTCAGCAAACTATATGCCGGGTTTTGGCTGATAATTTCTACCCTTCAACTAGACAATTCATTTCATATAGGTATTCGACCATTTGGTTAGCCATTTGCTGCTTTTTGAGATAAATAGCGATTATCAAAATTGTGTGGCATCAGAATTGTTTTCATTCCGTCAAACTATCAGTACCAGAACGTTCTAAGTGCTAATACCGATTGGATTTTTTCCGATTTAGTCCCTGATTATCAGCAAAATACCTTTTTCACTTTCTTCATTTAGGGGTAACAATCATCGCTTTTGAATACGTAAAGCAATTTGTGAGTATAACAACTCATTAACCATATGATCTACAGCTACCCCTGAAGAAGATTAGCGGTTATAAAGTATTTACTGATTTATTGTCGTCACCTGATCGATTTCGATTTGGAGCAAGAGGGTTCTAGCTTAACTGTGCATCTATCAACTAGTTACAAGAAAAATGATAAACAACTTATCCAGAAGTCTGCTTCTACAGATCTGTTTGTTATTAAGTGGCTACTCGCAAGCCCAACAACCCATCAGCAATCAGCCAGCTACGTCAATCGCTACAGATTGGGCCGATATGACCGTGCGGATCATGACAAAAGCACCTAAAAACACACCAACGTACGGGTCCAGAGCCATTGGCTATCTGGGCCTGACCATGTACGAAACAGTGGTCTATTCCTCTCCGAAGCATCGCTCAGTGATGCGAAAATTGGCTGACACGCTTACGTTACCAAAACCCGATCTTCAGAAAGCCTACTGCTGGGAACTCGCCCTCAATGCCGGGCAAGCTTATATGCTAAAAGCCTTTTATGCCTATACGAATAGAACGCTATCGATTGACTCGCTGGAAGAAGCTATCCGCCATCGCTATGCAGCAAGCCTTACACCAGAGGTAGTTGATCGATCGGAACAATTTGGCAAAGCCATCGCCACAAAGATTTACGAATGGTCGAAGAGCGATGGGGGACATGAAGGATACCTTTACAATTTCCCTAAAGATTACGAACGCGCCCAGGGTCCAGGCCTGTGGGTACCCCCTGTAATTGGCCAGTCAAATACCAAAATTCCAATGCACCCTACCTGGGGTAAGAATCGACCGTTTTCTTTCCGCAATGCCCAACTGCCATTGCCTAAACCACTGGTCTATTCGACTGATACGACGAGTAAGTATTTTCGGCAATACAAAGAAGTATTTGATCGACATAAGTCGCTTACGGATTCAGACCGAGCTATTGTGATGTGGTGGGGCGATGACCCAATTGAGACTTGCTCTCCTCCTGGTCACTCGTACAATCTGGCTACGATTGCGATTCGCAACAGTGATGCCGGTCTGGTAAAAGCCGCCGAAACCTATGCACGAGTGGGAATGGCCGTTGCTGATGCGTTTATCTGCTGCTGGAAAGCTAAATTTACCTTTATGGTAGAACGTCCTTCTTCCTTTATTAAAGCCCGGATTTCTACCACTACGAACAAGCGGTATTCGTGGTTACCTTTTTTTCTGGAACCCCCTTTTCCTTCCTTTTATTCGGGCCATGCGGTACAATCGGCTGCCACAGCCACGGTTCTGACCGAATTGTATGGTCCTGGTTTTTCATTTACTGATAATACACATTCTCACCGCCCCCAACTGACGTATTATATTCAGGGGCCGTTGCCCGATAATCCAAATCCTACCAATAATATCTATCTACTTCCAAACTTTTCCACGCATACATTAAAGTTTGAAGCCCGCCACTACACTTCGTTTTGGGCGGCTGCTCAGGAGTGTGCCGATTCGCGATTGTTAGGTGGTATCCATACCCGATACGATAATGAAGTTGGCTTGGCTGAAGGTGCTAAAATAGGCCATAATATTAACGCGCTCCGCTGGCACTAGGCTGGTAGATTTGTGGATGGTCGAATGTGATAACTGCCAATGCCAGGCGCATATGCATTTACCCAAATTTAAACTGGTATAATTACTGCTATAGCTTGTCCGACCCACTCATTGCGCATTCAGTTGCTATTTTACGGATCTAGGTCTTTCTTAGATCCGTTTGTTTTATCACAACGTTACTTTTTACTTTAAGCCGCCTTGAACTCCAAATAGAGCTTTGAAAACTCAAGGCCAGCCCCTGCGATTATTGCAAAAGAATGAGCAAATAAACCGGATTAAAACCACCAAGCGAACGACGTATAAGTAGCTCCGTTACACAACAAGTTGTGAATTAACATAGGCAACTCTCTCAACTTTATGCTGAATCTATACGCACGTTGAAGAACAGTATTACAGAAGTTAAGCCTTCCATAATACCCAAAATCGGAAAAGGTATTTATCTATAAAAGGGTACATTTTCCATTTCAATCTACTGCATACTGTCAATGCAACGATTCTTTATAGACATAGTAGTCTATTAAATAATAAATAAAAATTAATTTTAAATAAACATTTATTCACCCATTTTGATAAATCACTTGTAGTACTATGTGAATAAGAGCCGTAATTATTGTACTATATGAATAATTTCAAAATCTCTACAAATTGGATACTTATCCATTGGAAAAAATTAACTCGAATGTTTTTTTTGATGAGTCTAGTATGTTGCTATGCAAACGTTCAGGCCAATGAATTGGAGCAAAAGTTGACAATTTCCGGCAATAACATCAATATTCAGAAGGTATTTCAAACAATTAAACGAAAGACTGGCCTGACAATCTTTTACAGTAATGAGCTACTAAATGATAAAGCAAAAGTGAATATCGATTTTAAGAATCAGACGGTCAGCAAGGTTCTTGACTATATTTTGCATGATAAGAATATTGGCTATAAAGTAACGAGCAGTAATGTTATCACCCTAACAAAACTGCCTGAAAAAAAACGCGAAGAAACACAAGTTATTATTCTGCAAGTGAATGAGATATTGATAACAGGTTCTGTTTCTGATTCAAAAGGGGAAGCACTTATTGGGGTAAGCATCGTGATTAGGGGTACAACTAAAGGTACAATCACTGATAAGGATGGCAAGTTTAGTATTTCCGTAAATAGTTCCAGCAATATACTCACTTTTTCCTTTGTAGGCTTTAAGTCATTGGATGTACCCGTCGATTCCAGAACAACAATAAATGTTGTTCTGGAATCAAGTCTAAACGTTTTGGATGAAGCGGTTGTAGTAGGCTATGGTACTCAGAAAAAAAGTGATATTTCAGGAGCAATTTCATCCATTAAGGGTAATGATTTAACTAGTACGCCCTCGAATACCCTAATTCAGTCTATGCAAGGCAGGGCCAGTGGTGTTGACATTCGTGCTGCTTCCAATGCACCGGGTGGGGGCATGAGAATTAGAATAAGAGGCACAAACTCAATTAATGCTTCGAGTCAGCCCCTGTATGTTATAGATGGTTTTCCTATTGACAATATTAGTACATCACCTGATGCGGCTGGTAGTACGGCACAGCCAGCCGATCCATTATCATCGATAAGCCCTAGTTCAATTGCCTCCGTCGAAATCCTTAAAGATGCTTCGGCAACGGCTATTTATGGTGCCAGGGGGGCCAATGGTGTAGTTATTATTACAACAAAAAGAGGAACCGAAGGTAAACCAACTGTAGAATTCGACTATAGTTTAAAAATTGCCAGAGTAAGAAAGAAGCTTGATTTGGCCAATGCAGAGGAATTGGCAATACTAACTAATGAATGGGCAACCAATACAAATGTGCCACTGATCTATGATGGCATTAACAAACCACTACCTATTAAACTTGGGGAAGGCACTGACTGGCAGGATCAAATTTTTAGAACTGCCCAAACTAACACCTATAATTTATCAGTATCGGGAGGAACTCCTACTACCAAATATTTGATTTCGGGTAACTATCTGAATGAGGATGGAATCATTATAGAATCCAACTTCAAACGAGGGGGATTAAAATTTAACCTGGATCAAAATTTTGGCAAAAGAATTAGAGCCGGAATAAGCTTAAACCTCAATCGATCCATCAATCATGCGATTCCGAGTGATGGTAGTGGCTTTCAGAATGATTCTCCTTTGTGGAATGCGTTGGCTACAACACCTGTTATACCTGTTGTCGATGAGGCCGGGAATTATGTACATAATCACATTGAAACCTTTAAAATTTTAGAAAACCCGGTTTCAATTGCAAAGACCAGAACCGACATTACGACTATTAATAGAACCCTGGGAACAGCATTTGTAGATTTTGATATCTTGAAAAATTTGGTTTTCAGGGTAAAATTCGGTACCGATCTAATAAATTCAAAAAGAAATACTTACGTTCCTAATACCGCTCAAACACAGGCCCTTCCTAATTTGGGAATTGCATCGATAGGTGCTCTACAAAGCCTAAATGCACTGGCTGAATACACGCTTACCTATTCAGGCTCTATTGGTGATAATAATAGGATTACAGCAATGGGGGGATATACTTATCAGGAAAGAAAAACAGAAAATTCACTAACTACCGTCCAGGACTTCTTTACCAACACGTTATCATATAACAACTTAGGGATCGGGGCAAATATAAGGCCATCCAGTAGCAGTGCGGTTGAAACAGGGCTCTTATCGTATATAGGTAGGCTAACTTTTATTAATCGCGACAAGTATATTTTTACAGGAACTATCCGGAGAGACGGCTCTTCAAAGTTTGCAATTAACAATAAATGGGGGGTCTTTCCATCAGCTGCTTTAGCCTGGCGCATTAATAAAGAGCCATTTATGGCCAACATCTCAGCTATCAATGACCTGAAGTTACGATCAAGCTATGGGTTCACAGGGAATGAAAGTATTGGTGCATATTCTTCACTAGCTTTATATAACACGTCCAAACCTATTATTGGTGGGATTCCAGTAGTAGGATTAGCTCCTAATAGGATTCCTAACCCAAATTTGAAATGGGAAAAAACTTCGCAGTTTAATGTTGGCCTCGACCTGGAAGCCTTTAACGGTAAGGTTACTTTTACCGCAGAGTATTATTACAAAAAAACGGCAGATCTTCTACTAAATGTTTCGATACCTAATCAGTCAGGGTATGGATCTTCCGTACAAAACATCGGGGTAATCGCCAATAAAGGTTTTGAATTCAGTTTAGGATTGAATAATCAATTTAGAAGTGTTAAATGGACATCTAACGTCAATATTTCACTTAATCGGAATAAAGTACTGGTCCTGGCGACGGGACCTAATAAACTCATTTTCGATATTGGACAAGGCGAATCGGCGGGCTTTTCTATTGCCGAAATTGGCAAACCATTGGGCATGTTTTATGGATACCGTTTTGATGGAATATGGCAAACAAAGGAAGAAATAATAGCCGCCGGATATAAAGTGGGCGGACTTTTCAATCCAGGTATGGTACGGTATAAAGATTTGAACGGTGATGGTTTCAAACAAAATACCGACGACAGAGAAGTTATTGGCAACCCTAATCCCAAATTCATTTTTGGTTTCTCGAATTCACTCGCCTATAAAAATTGGAATTTGCTGATCTTCATAAATGGTAGCTATGGCAATGAAATCGCTAATTTAAATAGAATGGGGTTATTAGCACAACCTCAAAAACACAATGTATTGCAGGAATATTTTGATCAACGATGGAAAGGACCTGGAACAAGTAACACTATTGAAGCTCCAATTTCTCACGGAGCAGAATGGAAGAACTTTAGCGACCGAGACGTTTTAGATGGCTCTTATTTACGATTCAAAACCTTGAGTTTATCTTATGATTTTTCAAAAAACAATTTTGGGTTTGAATGGCTCAAACGTTCGCAAATCTATATCGCTATTGATAATTTGTTTACAATAACCAAGTATTCAGGGTTTGATCCTGAAGTAGATCTCTATTCGTCAAGTAATGTCCAGCTTGGTGTAGACAATGGGGCCTACCCCTCATCGAAAAGCATAAGAATTGGAATAAAATTAGGATTTTAATCACAGAAATATCATGAAACTGCAAAGTGCCAAACGCTTTTTGTCGCTAATTAATATAATTTTACTTACAGGTTGCGAGCATATATTGATTGAAAACCCGTCAAGCAATATAAGTAGTGTTAATTTTTACAAAAATGAAGCTGACGCTTTATCTGGATTGTACGGCGCATATTCGCAATTGTATAACATATACAATAATTCGTATATAGAATACGGTGAATTAAATGCCGATAACCTTAAAGGCTCTTACGTAAATACAGGCAACATTTTTGATATGTTTTCTATTAGTAATGAATCAACTGCTTCATTCTGGCAAAATTCTTTTAGTGGCGTAAATTTAGCCAACGAAGTTATTTATTACACAGATAGAATTAAAGCTCCTGCAGATAAAAAAGCGATTATAATTGCTGAAGCACGAGCATTGCGGGCAATTTATTATTTTAATCTTGTTCGCGCCATGGGAGGAGTCCCAATATACAAGACACCCACCTTAGGATTCGAAAATATTAATAATCCAAGGTCAACGCAAGAAGAGGTGTATACGCTAATAGTGGAAGATTTAAAAAATGCCGAGAATGTGCTACCACGATCAAGTATAGCCGGGCGGATTAATTCCAATATTGCAACGGCGCTTTTAGCAAGAATTTACTTATTCCGAAGCGACTTTAAAAATGCCTTCGCTAGTGCAAAGAGAATCATCGATAGTGGTAAGTATAAACTTTTCAATGATTATACAGATGCTTTTAAGCCAGATAAAAAAAATGGCATTGAGCATATCTTTCAAATACAATATTTGTCTGGTGAGCAAAATTCGGGGATTCCTGGCGCGTTTGGACCAAGATCACCCGCTGGTCCATATAATGGTACATTTTGGGCCAAAACATCTGTTTCAGGAAATTATGAACCAGAACAATCATTTGTAAATGAAAACCCCAAGTCTTATCGAAAAAGTGTTACAATAGCGAATAGCTATCTAGATATAAATGGCACGGGAAAAGTAATAACAATGAATGAAGTGTACAAAGGGAAATTTCCTTACTACATCAGCAAGTTCGACGACAGGGCCTCTGAATTACAATCCGGGGAAAACTTTAATGTCATACGCTATGCAGATATCCTGCTAATTGCTGCCGAATCGATAAATGAGATTGATCCTCAAAATGCCGATAAGTATAAATGGATTAATCAAATAAGAGAGCGCGCTCGCAATGGAATCAAAGATGATTTGCCAGATCTAGCCAATCTTTCTCAAGATGAATTCAGAACTGCAGTATTATCAGAGCGTAGGTTCGAATTGGCTTTTGAAGGAGAAAGAGCCTGGGATTTGAAAAGAAGAGGTCTGTTTCTGAAAACTATGCGGGCACAAGGCGCTATTATTGAGGATTATATGTTATTATTCCCAATTCCAAATACACAAATCATTCTCAATCCAAATCTGATTCAAAATCCGGGTTGGTGATTATTATATAGGATAAATCATCTCAGCTTTTAGTTCAATAATTTACTCGTACAGATTATGAAAATATATATATGTCTCTTCACGTTAATTTTTGGCATACCGATCATTTATAAGCCTGCTATTTTTGGCCAGGAAAAGCCAAATTTTATACTAATAATGGCAGATGATCAAGGTTGGGGTGATGTGTCATACAACGGGCATCCTTATTTGAAAACACCAAACTTAAATCGTATGGTAAAAGATGGTGTAAGGTTTACCCGATCCTATGCCGGTTCTGCAGTCTGCTCCCCTACACGCGCAAGTTTTTTAACAGGTAGAAATCCTGAAAGGTTTGGCGTATGCAACGCGAATTGCGGACATTTAAAAAAAGAGGAAATCTCAATATATGAAATGGTTAAACCGCAGGGCTATACAACAGGACATTTTGGAAAATGGCATCTGGGCACTCTCACAAAAGCAACACTTGATGCCAACCGGGGAGGAAATCCCCAGTTTGAACTGGATTATGCTCCTCCTTGGGAGCATGGAGTCGACGTAAGTTTTGTTACAGAATCAAAAGTGCCTACCTGGAATCCAATGCTAACTCCAGATACTTTGTCAATGGATGTCGACAGGAAAAAGCAAGGGAGTTCCTGGGGAACGAGTTATTGGGTTGGTGCAGGGAAAGTGGAAACAAAGAACCTGGAAGGAGACGATTCGAGAATCATTATGGATCGGGTATTACCATTTATTGACAATGCCTTAAAAGAGAAAAAACCATTTGTCAGTGTAATATGGTTTCATACTCCGCACTTGCCAGTATTGACCGGAGAAAAATATAAAAATATTTACGATGGGCTTTTAGAGGATCAAAGACAATATTATGGAGCAATCACAGCCATGGATGAGCAAATTGGTAGGTTACGAAATCATCTAGAGCAATTGGGAATCGATAAAAACACGATCATTACGTTTACCAGTGATAATGGTCCCGAAGGGAAAGCGCCAATTAAAAGGACACAAGGGCAAACTTATGGGCTGGATGGTAGAAAAAGAAGTTTAAAAGAAGGTGGAATAAGAGTTCCGGGCATTATGCTTTGGCCTGGAAAAATAGAGCCTGGAAGTGTAGAGAATACTCCTGTTTTTACTTCAGATTACTTTCCAACAATCGCTACAATATTGAATGTTGATATTAATAAATACAATAGACCTTATGATGGTACAAATATTCTTGAATTAATACAGGCCAATGGGGCTAAACCTAAATCTGATCGTTATCTTTCCTTTTTGTTGGAAGGTCAGGCTGCACATATTGGTATGAGATACAAAATTTACCGGCCTAATACTGATTCCGCCTGGCAAATGTTTGATCTTCTGTCAGATCCAGGCGAAACTAAAAATATATCAACAGAATACCCAGAATTATTCAATAAACTGATATTGGATTGGAATATCTGGGAAGCTTCGGTTAAAAGAAGTGCTGAGGGAAAAGATTATTAAGTAAATAATTAGCTTTAACCACAATGTTTCAATCAGTTAAATGCAATGTATTTCCTTCAAATCTTGCCTTAAAACCTGTGGATAATCTTAGATTAGCAAGGAAGTCGTTAAGTTTGTCTCTTTCCATAATCCCGCTAACCTGATGGTTTGCTATTGACCTGTTATCAAAAACAAGTATAACTCCATACCACCTTAAAAATAAATCTTTTAATTCACCAAGCGACGTATGGTTCAAATAGAATGCTCCACGTCGCCATGAAGTTATTTCATCTGACTCAAACGATCTAAATGAAAAACCTGTTTCATCTGAATAAAGAGCTTGCATTCCAGGAGTTAATGCTGCAGTATTTTTACCCCTTGCTGTCAATTCTACGCTTCCTTCTAATAGTGATGTTTCTGTATTTTTAGTGTTATAAGTATTCACATTAAAATGCGTACCTTTCACCAATATATCTACATTTTTAGTGTGAACAACAAATGGATTTCTGACATTTTTAGTTACTTCAAAATAAGCTTCGCCTTCCAGGTAAACTTCGCGATAAAAACCTGAGAAAATAAAAGGGAATTTTAATTTAGTTACCGAATTGATCGAAACTTTAGTCCCATCAGGAAGTATGATCTCATAGTATTTCTTAGCTGGTACCGAAAGCTCATTAAATGCAGTCGCATTTTGTATGTTTCCGGAAAAAACGAGTTTTTTCCCAGTATTATTAAGTTTAACTGTACCAATAATTATTTGTTGAGGGCTTATCGTAGATAACTTAAACCGTTTACATCCTGCCACGGATAACAGAATTTCTTCTTTTTCCATATCAACTACATTGAAAATATGAGCTGATTTACGCTTGCTTACAGTATCCAAATTCAGGTATATTAGAAAAAGGGATATCATTAAAATTATTGAAGCAGCAGCAAAATAGTATTTCCAATTTACACTGTGTTCTGTAAAAGGGGTTAATTCAATATTTTTAAAAGTCTCAAGTTCTGAATTTACATCTATCGAATCAATTACTTTAGAAAGACCAATGGACTCATTTTCGGCTTCGAGTGACTCCCAATAATCTCGCGCATTCGGATCAATTTTCAACAATGCAAGTAACTTTTGTTCAACTTCTGGCTCTAATAAGCCTGTTATCTTTTCTAGATACAATTGCCTCATTTTTTTATAATCTGCTTCCATCTATATTAAATTCAGGATAAAGTCGAGTGACCTAATTTCCCTTTAGCTTTTTTCTCAATATTTTAAGACCTGATTTTAAATGCGTTTTAAGGGAATTAACACTTATCCCCATAGCCTGAGCTGCATCTACATATTTTTTATCCTGCATATAAACAAGCTTCAATGCTTCTCTTTTTTGGGCAGGTAACACTGCCATAGCGCTTTCCAAATTGATGTGAAGTTGCTCAGAAAAACCATTTTCATCCTCATTCTTTACTATAACTTCAACTAGCTGCGTTGGTCTTTTCTTATTTAATGTTGTTTTAGAATGATTATTGATACAGCGATTATGTATACTTTTGAAGAAATAACCTTTAGCGCTGCCCTGCAAATCCAAGTAAATTTTTCTCTCCCAAAGGTCAACAAAGAAATTCTGAACAATATCCTTAGCTTCGTTCTCATCTAAAAGCAATGAATATGCACTAGCCAAAAGCAGCTTATAGTACTTCACAAAAAGTAAGTCAAATGCTTTTTGATCACCAGCCCTTAACTGTTCTAACAAATAACTATCGGAGACTTTTTCCATTGTCTTCTCAACCAAAATATTTGGTTTATCCATCAATCCTACAGGTTATTTCAGCAAAACAGTTGATTATAACTTTCGTTTGGTTTACTAATACGAAGATACACTTTCTTATTAATTATAAATAGTTAATTACTTTTCTTTCTGTTAATTACCTTCTATAACTACTTTTATATAAGCTACTTTTTGTTGTCAGTCGTCAATTATACGTCGTTTTAGCTTAACTGTAACAATCCCGCTTTGCAATTATGCCTGCTTTTCAAACCGTCTTACCTACCGCCATTAAATTTTAATAAGTGCTAAGGGGCCTAGATGAGGTTATAACGCGGATAAATGCGCTTTTAATACTAGATTATATGTTGAATTTTTGAAGAATTAAACTAAAATTTAAAAGTATAAGAACAATGGCTGAAAATTTGATTTTAACAATAGTAAGGATATATACATTGGTTTGTAAAGGGCCTAGCTATTAAGAGTAATTAGTATTATAAACGATCAGGAGGTACTAAATAACAAACAAGATTACCTCAATTTAAAACTTTTAATTAGCCTAGATTTGTAAAAAGCTTGCCTATGATTCAGGCTTTCACCTTACATATAATCTCACTTACTATTTCTGATTCAAATTTTCCGCCAATATAGGCCTATTCTATTGAATACGTATACTGTGTACCGTTAGCATATTATTCTGCATAAGCTAAATTGTTGTTTGATGATTAGGTTGGCTCCTATACAAAAATTCCTTGTGTACTTACTAGCCGGTTTGTTACTATAGAAAATGCCATTCGTCTAATGCTTATCATTCCAATCGGATAGCACAAGTAGCAGGCTAAAACGTAGATATAACTAAGCTACTATCAGTCGAACGACTGCTTTATTGAGTTCTATTCGATTGTGAACCACTGTTAACTTAACTTGAAAAACGTTGCTAATCCACGTAGATTAGTACAGCGGTATGGTAAATTATAATTATTTGCTTCTGGGTAATAATCAGGCCGATCTACAACATTTAAACCAATTGTTGACCCAGGTTCCTCTCACGAATAAGATCCATTGCAGACATACTATTGGAGAAGCAATCGAGTTAATCCAGGCTAATCAGTATGATGTTGTATTTTTAGATACACATTTAGCCGACCAGTCTGGACTTAGCTGGTTTCACCAGTTACCCGCTCCTCCCGTAACTATCGTCATCAGTACTGATGCTCACTATGCGGTCGAATGTTTCGACTTACCTATTGCCGATTTCCTGCTTAAACCTATTACTTTGCCTCGATTATTTAGGGCTATTTTTCGGGCCCTGGCATCTCCGGTTAACCACAAAAAGCAGGACGCAAATCAATCAATCCTGCTCTATAGTGGACGAAAGTTACATAAATTCACTCTGGATGATCTGCTCTTTTTCGAAGCTTTTGGTGCAAGTACCAAAATCCATATGCCTGGACAAACAATCATTGTCAACTCACCCATTTCGGCCTTAGAAGCACAGTTGCCTGTCTGGCAATTTCAGCGAATACAAAAATCGTTTATCATTAATCTCACCAAAGTTTCTATGCTGGACGCTAAGGCAGTCTGGATTGAGAATACGCGGATTCCCATTGGCCTGCACTATCGTGAGTTTGTACGAGAGCTATTTCCCCTGGTTGTTAAAAAAGAATTATAGCGATGAGGGAATTTATCTAATTCGCAGGGTACAGCATTGAACAGGCTACAACTCAGGTATAATTTGCTCTTCACGTGCTAGTTCGACTAACAACTCTTATGAAAAAAAATACCTTCTATGTGCCCCTATGGGCACTGGTTTTGCTTTCCCTTTTTAATGCGTGTAACCCTACTACCACATCAACGCCAACCACTTCAGCAACATCTACTCTGCCCGAGCGTATTATGTTGAATACCGCTTATGGCACGCATGTCAGTCAAAAGTTGGACCTGTATTTACCCGCAAACCGGACGGCTGCTACTAAACTGGTGGTAATGATTCACGGCGGGGCTTGGATCGGCGGGGATAAAACGGAAATGAATAACCTGATAGCAGCCTTTAGAGCCAAGTGGCCTGATTGCGCAGTAGCCAATATCAATTATCGGCTGGCTAACAGTAATAATGTTCATAGTGAAGAGATCATGTCCGATATTAAAGCCGCGGTAAACTTCATAGCTACCAATAAAGTATCCTTCCAGATCTCGGATACAATGGGTATGGTAGGAGCTAGTGCAGGAGCCCAACTTGCCTTGTTATATACCTACACTCAGAACAACAATGACTATGTTAAATGTGTATCAGATCTATATGCCCCCTGCGTGATCGATGATTTGGATTGGTACAATAGTTTTAACGCTTTTCTTGGCCTCAAGATTAAAGATGTTCTTACCCAGTATAATGGATTTACCTGGGAAAAAAATGTGGCGCTTTATCATGCCAATAGCCCTTACACTCAATTGAATACGGAGGACAAACCGACGATAGTATTTCATGGCACGCTGGATATGATTGTACCCATTTACCAGAGCCAGTGGCTCAAGGCAAAATTAATAGCAAAGAAAGTACCTAATGAATATTACGAATATCTGGATGGCCATGGCTTTAGTGAGACTAATAATAAGGATAGTATGGCTAAAACGGTAGCCTTCTTTCAGCGCCATATGAAACTATAATCGAAATTGATGCTAATTAAATGGTGAGCATCAATTCACGATCTGGAGATTAAATCTACTGCCCTGACTCGCAACTAGTCGGTAACGGCCTGTGACGACTGTTTCTCAGCTATCGAATTTGATTCATAACCTTTTTAGAACTCCTTAGGAAGGAATTGGCGGCTTGTTTATCTTAACAAGAAGAGCATCGTAGCAATCTTAGAATCGCCCAAATCAGCCTTTTTGCCATTATCTACTACTGATCAGGTAATCACTTTAGCTCAGCGCCAACCAATGTCAGTTTTAAGCCTGCTATTCCAGAAGTCACGTGTTAAGAGACATGACTGAATTGATGTCTTATCCAACCACGGATAAATCGAGCTCGTGTTCATCAAACGATTAAGGATAAATACTTCCTTGACCCACACTCGCCCACTGTCATAAGCAAATTGCTATCCAATTGTAATTTATTTGCTTTTCCAGGTCAGCTTTCGCATGAGACGAGCGATGGTTTCATAGTGCTAAAAAGTATTTTCATACCATTTTCTATAGTTTATAGAAGCCTTAAAAGCTTAGCACATTTTTTTTCATCGCCAAGGCATACATCTTGATTAATACCCTCAGCGGACAGAATTTAATCAAAATCTATGACTATTTCTACTCACGGTACCACCATTTACTACTGCTTATCGATCAAGTGCGGTTAAGGAGTGCCTAGATGCCGATTTATGCCTGCTCTGACTATTAACGATGGTAGAGTCAGCGCTCTCCCTTGGTCACTTTTCATTCAGGAGCACTGAATTTTCAAACTGGCACGGACCCTTTAAGGCTACGGGCTGGCACTCCACTATTTACCCTGTAAGCATTTTTATTCACTGTAACTATGACGCTTCTCTATCACCTTCAGTTGATTTCCCTTCAGACCCAGGGAACGAAAATCCACTTGGATCAATCTTTGTTCCGATGGATCTTCAGGACTATTATTTTTTCTGTTGGTATGGTCTTAATAACTACTATAAAGCAGGAAACATATGCCCAGCTTCCTTTGGTCGAGGGGCAATCGATCGTTACCTGCGGTACTGGTGATGTATATACGATTAAGCCATCAAACCCTAATGATCCTGTAATCGGTATCAAGGATGTTAGAAGCCTTCCTTCAGCAAGCCCGGCTCCGTTTGAACCTAGTGCTTACATGGCTTCAGACTGGTTATATGGTACCGTAAATGACGCAACCGGCAGGACCGATAAACTGGGTACTGTTTTTGGCATTACTTATGATAAACAAAAAAATATCTATACAACCCACTATTCTGGATGGGGTGTATGGGCGACTGGTGGGGCCGCTGGGGCCGCAACGGTGAAAGCTTCTTATCCCCGTCCTACTGATGGTTTCTACCCCAAAGGTTCGGACAATCCAGGAAAAGGAGGACCAGGTGCTATTTATAAGATTGACGCAAACACAGAAGCCGTTACCGTATTGGCCACACTCCCTCAAAGTGCGTCCATTCCTTTATTTGACCCGGCAAGCTCAGTTGCTTGCTGTGGAGCGGGAACCCCGTTTACGGACCCTTACGGACGATCAACCGTCGTTTGGTACTATCATCAAACGAACAAAACAGGTCCGGGTCTAGGCAATATCGATTACGATTATATTCATAATCAACTATTTGTAACTAACCTTGAGGATGGCAAAATTTATCGTATCAGCACATCAGGCACCATTTTAAGCAATTTTGATCCAATGTCGGCTGATGATGGCCTTGCCGGTTATGCACCTTTGGGAGAAAGGATCTGGGGCATTGGCTATAATCATATTGATAACCGTGTATACTATGCGGTTTGGAATCAGGAGATCGGCTCTACCACCCAAAATACTATTCGCTCTGTCGCCCTGAATGCCTCGGGTGATTTTGTTGCGGGTAGTGATAAATTAGAAATTACTGTCCCATTTGTTAATGGTTATACGGCCCGAAATGGTGGTAATGGCACTGCCTGGGTGGCGGATCCAATCACAGACATTGAGTTTTCATCTGATGGCAAGATGCTCATGTCAGGAAAGTCAATGATATGGGATTGGGTAGAACGGGCACACTCTTCCCGGCCTTTGGAATATGTAAAAAGCGGATCCAGCTGGACACTGAACAAAGAGTTTTTTGTTGGCTCTTTTTTGACCCAAACCAATGCAGCTGGCGGAGTAGATTATGGGTATATGAACGGTATGGTGAATAGTGCCAATAAAGAGCAAATGATATGGGCATCGTCCAATGTTATCAGAACATCATTTGATAATGTAACGCCTGCACTTCCTGATTTTGATATTGTTTATGGGGCGCAGGGTGTTCCAATTAGCAGTACAGTTACAGAAGCCAACAAAACAGAGCAAGGCGTCATGGATGGCACCTGGAACTTCGACTATAATGGCGACTATCAATTAAACAATAAAGGATATATCGGCGATATCGATATATATTCTGATTTCCCTCCGGTCTGCGCCCTGAACACTACTGCTGTACCAACAACTTGTGCTCCCGCGACCAACCAATATAATATAAGTGGGACGGTAAGTCTGACTGCTGCTGTAGCCGGTACACTCACGATCAGTACTGGCGCTTCGGCCACAACGATAGCTGTCACTGCAGCTACAACATCGGTCAACTATACTCTCAATGGCCTCGTCTCCGATGGTCAGAGCCATACCGTGACGGCCAGCCTACCCGGCTGCTCGACCACGACCGCTACCTATACCGCCCCGGCATCGTGCACCTTAGCCCCGGTCTGCTCCATGAGTGCGGTGGCTACGCCGGGGCTCTGTGCTACGGCTACCAACGCCTACTCGGCAACGGCCCTCGTCACCCTGACCAACCCCACGCCCGGTGTGCTCACCGTCACCAACGGGGCCCAGAGTCTGACCTTCGCCACGACGGCTGTGAGCTCAGCTACCTTCACGGCGGTTTTCAACGGCCTCGTCTCCGATGGGCAGAGCCATACCGTCACGGCCAGCTTGCCCGGCTGCTCCACCACCACGGCCACCTATACCGCCCCGGCATCGTGCACCTTAGCCCCGGTCTGCTCCATGAGTGCGGTGGCTACGCCAGGGCTCTGCGCCACGGCTACCAACGCCTACTCAGCCACCGCTGTGGTGAAGCTGACCAACCCCACACCCGGTGTGCTCACCGTCACCAACGGGGCTCAGAGTCTGACCTTCGCCACGACGGCTGTGAGCTCAGCCACCTTCACGGCGGTCTTCAACGGCCTCGTCTCCGATGGGCAGAGCCATACCGTCACGGCTAGCCTACCCGGCTGTTCGACCACCACGGCCACCTATACCGCTCCGGCATCGTGCACCATAGCCCCGGTCTGCTCGATCACAGCGGTGGCTACGCCGGGGCTCTGCGCCACGGCCACCAACGCCTATTCGGCCACCGCTGTGGTGAAGCTGACCAACCCCACACCCGGTGTGCTCACCGTCACCAACGGGGCCCAGAGTCTGACCTTCGCCACGACGGCTGTGAGCTCAGCCACCTTCACGGCGGTCTTCAACGGCCTCGTCTCCGATGGGCAGAGCCATACCGTCACGGCTAGCCTACCCGGCTGTTCGACCACCACGGCCACCTATACCGCTCCGGCATCGTGCACCATAGCCCCGGTCTGCTCGATCACAGCGGTGGCTACGCCGGGGCTCTGCGCCACGGCCACCAACGCCTATTCGGCCACCGCTGTGGTGAAGCTGACCAACCCCACACCCGGTGTGCTCACCGTCACCAACGGGGCCCAGAGTCTGACCTTCGCCACGACGGCTGTGAGCTCAGCCACCTTCACGGCGGTCTTCAATGGACTCGTCTCCGATGGGCAGAGCCATACCGTCACGGCTAGCTTGCCCGGCTGTTCGACCACCACGGCCACCTATACCGCTCCGGCATCGTGCACCATAGCCCCGGTCTGCTCGATCACGGCGGTAGCTACGCCAGGGCTCTGCGCCACGGCTACCAACGCCTACTCAGCCACCGCTGTGGTCACGCTGGCTAACCCCACACCCGGTGTGCTCACCGTCACCAACGGGGCTCAGAGTCTGACCTTCGCCACGACGGCTGTGAGCTCAGCCACCTTCACGGCGGTCTTCAACGGCCTCGTCTCCGATGGGCAGAGTCATACCGTCACGGCTAGCCTGCCCGGCTGTTCGACCACGACCACGACCTATGTGGCCCCAGCATCGTGCACCATAGCCCCGGTCTGCTCGATCACAGCGGTGGCTACGCCGGGGCTCTGCGCCACGGCCACCAACGCCTATTCGGCCACCGCTGTGGTGAGGCTGACCAACCCCACACCCGGTGTGCTCACCGTCACCAATGGGACCCAGAGTCTGACCACCACCATTGCCAGCGGACTCGACAGCTTCTCCTTCACGGCGGTCTTCAACGGCCTCATCTCCGATGGGCAGAGTCATACCGTCACGGCTAGCCTGCCCGGCTGTTCGACCACGACCGCTACCTATACCGCCCCGGTATCGTGCACCATAGCCCCGGTCTGCTCGATGAGTGCGGTGGCTACACCGGGGCTCTGTGCTACGGCTACCAACGCCTACTCGGCAACGGCCCTCGTCACCCTGACCAACCTCACACCCGGTGTGCTCACCGTCACCAACGGGGCTCAGAGTCTGACCTTCGCCACGACGGCTGTGAGCTCAGCCACCTTCACGGCGGTTTTCAACGGCCTCGTCTCCGATGGGCAGAGTCATACCGTCACGGCTAGCTTGCCCGGCTGTTCGACCACCACGGCCACCTATACCGCTCCGGCATCGTGCACCATAGCCCCGGTCTGCTCGATCACGGCGGTAGCTACGCCAGGGCTCTGCGCCACGGCTACCAACGCCTACTCAGCCACCGCTGTGGTCACGCTGGCTAACCCCACACCCGGTGTGCTCACCGTCACCAACGGGGCTCAGAGTCTGACCTTCGCCACGACGGCTGTGAGCTCAGCCACCTTCACGGCGGTTTTCAACGGCCTCGTCTCCGATGGGCAGAGTCATACCGTCACGGCTAGCCTGCCCGGCTGTTCGACCACGACCACGACCTATGTGGCCCCAGCATCGTGCACCATAGCCCCGGTCTGCTCGATCACAGCGGTGGCTACGCCGGGGCTCTGCGCCACGGCCACCAACGCCTATTCGGCCACCGCTGTGGTGAGGCTGACCAACCCCACACCCGGTGTGCTCACCGTCACCAATGGGACCCAGAGTCTGACCACCACCATTGCCAGCGGACTCGACAGCTTCTCCTTCACGGCGGTCTTCAACGGCCTCATCTCCGATGGGCAGAGTCATACCGTCACGGCTAGCCTGCCCGGCTGTTCGACCACGACCACGACCTATGTGGCCCCAGCATCGTGCACCATAGCCCCGGTCTGCTCGATCACAGCGGTGGCTACGCCGGGGCTCTGCGCCACGGCCACCAACGCCTATTCGGCCACCGCTGTGGTGAGGCTGACCAACCCCACACCCGGTGTGCTCACCGTCACCAATGGGACCCAGAGTCTGACCACCACCATTGCCAGCGGACTCGACAGCTTCTCCTTCACGGCGGTCTTCAACGGCCTCATCTCCGATGGGCAGAGTCATACCGTCACGGCTAGCCTACCCGGCTGCTCGACCACGACCGCTACCTATACCGCCCCGGTATCGTGCACCATAGCCCCGGTCTGCTCGATGAGTGCGGTGGCTACACCGGGGCTCTGTGCCACGGCTACCAACGCCTACTCGGCAACGGCCCTCGTCACCCTGACCAACCTCACACCCGGTGTGCTCACCGTCACCAACGGGGCTCAGAGTCTGACCTTCGCCACGACGGCTGTGAGCTCAGCCACCTTCACGGCGGTTTTCAACGGCCTCGTCTCCGATGGGCAGAGTCATACCGTCACGGCTAGCTTGCCCGGTTGCTCCACCACCACGGCCACCTATACCGCCCCGGAATCCTGCACCCTAGCCCCGCCCTGTTCGATAAGTGCCCTGGTCACGGCCGGTAGTTGCGCCACGGCTACCAACGCCTACTCAGCCACCGCTGTGGTGAGGCTGACCAACCCCACGCCCGGTGTGCTCACCGTCACCAACGGGGCTCAGAGTCTGACCTTCGCCACGACGGCTGTGAGCTCAGCCACCTTCACGGCCACCTTCAACGGCCTCACCTCCGATGGGCAGAGCCATACCGTCACGGCCAGCCTACCCGGCTGTTCGACCACCACGGCCACCTATACCGCTCCTACTAGTTGCTCACTCGCACCGGCGCTGGCACTGATTATTACCCCTGGCACTTGCAATACAGCTACCAATCAGTATGTGGTCACGGGAAGCATCAGCCTCACAGCGACTTCCGCTGGCACCCTAACCATATCCGACGGTACGTCTACAACCACCGTTTCGGTAACGGCAAATCAGCCTTCGGTAACCTTCAATTTGGCTGGACTTCCCTCGGGAACAGGCAGTCACTCCCTGACGGTCAGCTATCTGGGTAAAATCTCCAGTGTTACCTACACAGCTCCATTGTCTTGTACAATAACACCACCTTGCTTACTCAACTTAGTGGTTGCCCCTGATGTTTGCAACACAGCTACTAACCAGTATAGTGTCAGAGGAACCATTTCGGCAACCAATACAATTGGCAGTCAACTGGTTACCATTACCGATGGCATTGTCAGCATGACTGCAACCCTCGTAGGCAATGAGCCAACCAGTTTCACCCTGAGCGGTTTAACCAGTAGTGGTACGTTGCATACCCTAACAGCTTCAGCAACGAACTGTGGCCTGACCAGCACCACTTACACCGCACCAGCTTCCTGCTCGGTAGCACCAACGGCCGGACTGGGTGACTTCGTCTGGAGTGATACCAACAAGAATGGCATTCAGGATGCGGGCGAAGCCCCCATCCCCAACGTAGTGGCGACCCTGTTCATCAATGGGGTCAGCTCGGCCACCACCCTGACCAATGCCACTGGCTTCTACTCCTTCACCGGACTCACACCCGGATCGAGTCTCTCCTACTCGGTAGGCTTCACCGCCCCCAACGGCTACACCGCCACGCTGGCCAATGTGGGCGATGACACCAAGGATTCGGATGCTGACCTTATTACCGGGAAAACTCAGGCCATCACCCTGACCGCGGGTGAGTTCAATCCGACTCTGGATGCGGGCTTCTCTGGAACTAACCCAGAGCTCAGTCTGGACAAACGGGTCGACAAGTCGAAAGCTACCCTCGGTGAGGTCCTCTCCTACAGCCTTGTGCTCACCAATACCGGCACCACGGTGGCTACCAATGTGGTCGTTCAGGACTCAACCTCTGCGGGCCTGAGCTACGTGCTCAATTCGGCCACCGCTCCGGTGGGCACTACCTTTACCCAGGGTACACCCATCAGCCACTGGACAATCGCCAGCCTCAATCCGGGCCAGAGTCTGACGCTTACCGTCCAGGCCAAAGCTGATAGCAGTGGTATCCTCTACAATACAGCCACGATTCCAGGGGATACGGCGAAAGTCTGTACATCGATCCCGGTCAAAATGTGCCTTGGTGATGAATACACCCTGACCGCACCTGTGGGACGACCCAGCTATCGATGGTTTAAGGATGGTATCCTTATCCAGGCTCAGTCTAGTAATGAGTTAGTTGTAAATGAACCGGGCTCATACAGTTTGGAGAGTGACAATACCGGGGGAATATGCCCTGATTTCTCGTGCTGCCCCTTCATTTTAGAACTCGATACTCTACCCGACTATCAGGCGGTAGCCGTAGCTGCGACCTGTCAGGGCAATACGCCCCAAAACAACGGACAAGTGGTGCTAAGCCAGTTCAATCCGAAACACACCTATCAGTATTCGCCAGGAGCCTCCTTTAACCCTGCGGCTTCGCTTTCGGGTCCGGCTCAGGTGATTCCAGCCAATGGCGTGCTTGCTAGCACACTGGCGAGTCCTGGGGTGGCAACCGCTTATACAGTGCGTGTCTACAACCAGTCAGGTTGTTACTCAGACATGACCGTATTATTGATGCCAACAGTATGTGATTGTCCGGCGGAGGTCTGTTTGCCGTACGTAATCAAACAAACCAAGCGTCCTGGACGCCTGGGAGATCAAAAGTAATCCATGAAGGAAGTAGACCCCTGAACTGCCCTTTCTGCTTACTCCAAATAGGTTGTTTTCTACGCTGAAAGAGTTTCCCTGACTAACCCTATAATCGCATCTGATCACCGGTTAGAAAGGGGGCTCTATCATCAATACGAGATGCTATGTACTCACGAAAATGCCCATTTACCTGATCAATACCATTCAGACAAATAGACCCACTGTCAATATTTAAACCTGATTTTATGAATATGCCTCCAATTTTACGACAACGGATACAGTTAAAAGCATCGTGCACGATGCTGTGGACTGTGCCCAGGAACCTTCTGTCTATATGGCTTTTATTCGGCCTGGCAGGACTTTTAAGCCCTATTTTAACACAAGCACAATGTCCGACTATACTATCTGTAACTACTTCAGATTGTTACTATGTTGGTGGACAAAGCAAAGCTACTGTAAGTGCTACGATAGGTTGGAACAACACTGGCTCTGAGGATATCCTAGTCCAACTCACTACTCTGACTGGAACACCAATTGCCTCCCGAACATTTAAAACGGGCACCTTTACCCAGGCATATACTGCCACTATTAGTGGGCAGCAAACCATCGTATCGCCCCAGGTTATTGCGTTTGAAATACCCGCTGATGGCTCTAAAGGCCTGGTAAGAGTATTGAGGGGAAGTTGTACACCCAGTACGTTCCTATGGCCTTATACGGCTCCGTCTGCCTGTCAGCCCACGGCATGCCCGGCTAATACGCTAGGTGGAACTGTATATTATGACTTTGATGCCAACGGCATTCAGGCAACCGGTGAAACAGTGGGTGTTCAAAATGTTACCGTTACTGCCTTTCCCAAAATTGGCTCTCCAGTCTCGACTACGACCGATGCGTTCGGTATTTTTAGCCTTACTATTCCGACCACTGCTTATCCCGTACGATTAGAGTATTCGAACATTCCGGCTTTTCTGTCGGGAGGCAAAAGTGGACCCAATGGAACCAACAGTCGCACAACGGTTCAGTTTATCAGTGCACCAACCTGCACCGCGAGTCTGGGCGTACTGAATCAAAACGAATACTGCGAAACCAATCCATTGCTGGCCACACCCTGTTACACGAATGGGGACCCATTAGGAGGAGGCACTTCAGGTACTGCTCCGGCAATTGTTGGGTTTAACTATAATTCAGCGGGACGCAGTGGACCTGAAACATTTATGATAGAAGGTTCTCAGGTTGGGTCAACCTGGGCGATGGCATACAACAAATTTACCAAACGACTCTTTGCATCTGCTACCGTAAAACGCTATACCGGTTTAGGCCCACAAGGTATTGGTGGTATCTATGCCATCGACTTAACGAATCCGGCTGCACCGATCGTATCCAACTTTCTTAATGTAGTCACCGACCTTGGTATTGATGTCGGTAGTATTGGTACGAATTTAGAACGTGGTTTAAATGCCGAACGAACGACGCCCAGCCACGACCCAGTTACCTTTTCAAAGATCGGCAAAATTGGTATCGGTGGAATGGACCTGTCAGATGATAATACTAAACTTTACTTCACCAACCTGTTCACCAATACCGTTCATCAGGTCGATATAACAGCGTATAACAGCAATGGAACCAAACCCACAGCGGCAAACGTAACGACATTTGCGATTCCTGACCCAGGCTGCATCGGCGGTACACCACACAGTTGGGCCTTAAAAGTATATCGGAATAAAGTCTATGTAGGGGGCGTTTGCAATGCTTCCGCAAATTCAAAATCCGCTCTGTCTGCATACGTTTATCAACTCGACCCAGTAGCGAATACATGGACAAAAGTACTTACGATTCCGCTGACCTACCCAAAAGGTTTTGTTTCTTATAATCCAAGTATTACGGGCTGGTATCCCTGGAATGATGATTTATCGACTTTTAATATGATTCCCAGTGGATCCAATTTTGTCGCTTTTTATCCGCAACCCATTTTATCCGACATTGAATTTGACGTTGATGGCACCATGGTGCTGGGGTTCATTGATCGGACGGGTATGCAACTCGGCTTTTTTAACTATGGCTTAACGGGAACAACGTTATACGTAGGCAATGCTGGTGGAGATATATTAAGAGCCTACAACAGCAATAACACGTTCATACTGGAAAACAATGCAAAAGCTGGTCCTGCTACCGGTTATGGAACAGCCAATAACCAGGGGCCTGGATTTGGTGAATTTTACAACGACAACATGTATCAGTTAGATAACCCAAATGTGATATATCATGCTGAAAATAGCGAAGGTGGACTAGCGCTACGACCCGGTTCGGGCGAAGTAGTCACTACCGCTATGGACCCAATTAACCCAAATGATGCATCCGACTACCCGAACGTCATATACTCGGGAGGAGTACGCCATTTAAATAACAACAACGGTGGCGTAAATAGTGCGTTCATCCTTTACCAAACAGCTACTGGCAATAATACACAACCAAACCCAGGCACATTTGGAAAATCAACGGGTTTAGGGGATCTGGAGCTAGTTTGCTCAGCAGCTACTTATCTGGAACTAGGCAACCGAATCTGGAACGATTCCGACCATGATGGCGTGCAGGACCCCAGCGAATTACCCATAGCAGGTGTTATAGTCAATTTATACAATGCCACAACGGGTGCTTTGGTGGCATCCAGGACTTCCTCAGCAAGCGGAGAATATTACTTTTCTACACTATTGGGGGATGCGTTATTACCCAATACGGCCTATAACATTCTGTTTGGAGTGGGTCAGTTTAACAGCGGTACGCAGGAACTGACGGTTAATGCTAATAAATTCAAATTGACGCTAGCAAACGTGGGTGAGGGGAGCATACCTGACCAGAACGACTCGGATGCTGACCCCAATGTGTTGTCTACGGTTCTGGGTGCCCAACCAGGTGGTATTCCACAAATTAACGTCACTACAGGTGATTTTGGCTTTGTCGATCACACTTTCGATGCCGGTGTCTTTTGTTCGGATATCAAGGCAACACTAGCGCCGGTACCCGCCACCTGTACAGCAACAACAGAAAACAATAATGGCCAGGTTAACATCACATCGGTGACGAATGCGAGTCGCTTCGCTGTTAGTATAGGTACGTCTTATACTGGTGTGGCCTACGCTAGTGCAACTGCTATCGGGTCGCTTCCACAAACAGTGGTCAATAATGCGCCCAATGAAGGTCAGACCTATACGGTCCGGTTTTTTAATGGATCTGACAATTGTGTACAGGATATAACGGTGACAGTTGCGCCAAAAAGTTGTACAGTTGTGCCTTGTGTGCTGACTATGCTCGTCACACCTGGTCTGTGCCAATCGGCTACCAACAGCTACGTCCTGTCAGGTACTGTCAACGCCACCAACCTTCTCAGCAGTGGCACACTTTCGATTACCTCAGCAGCATTTTCGCCACGAAGTCTGACATTGCCTGCAGGCAATTCTACGGGAACCTTTAGTTATTCTGGATTAGTCAGCAATGGGCAGGACTATACAGTTACTGCCAGCTATTCAAATTCGGCCTGCTCTGTAAATCAGACATTCACTGCCCCGATCTCCTGTTCGATAGCACCCGTCTGCTCGATGAGTGCGGTGGCTACGCCAGGGCTCTGTGCCACGGCTACCAACGCCTACTCAGCCACCGCTGTGGTGAGGCTGACCAACCCCACGCCCGGTGTGCTCACCGTCACCAATGGGGCTCAGAGTTTGACCACCACCATTGCCAGCGGACTCAACAGTTTCTCCTTCACGGCGGTTTTCAACGGTCTCGTCTCCGATGGTCAGAGCCATACCGTGACGGCCAGCCTGCCCGGTTGCTCCACCACCACGGCCACCTATACCGCCCCGGCATCGTGCACCATAGCCCCGGTCTGCTCGATGAGTGCGGTGGCTACGCCGGGGCTCTGCGCCACGGCCACCAACGCCTACTCGGCAACGGCCCTCGTCACCCTGACCAACCCCACGCCCGGTGTGCTCACCGTCACCAACGGGGCTCAGAGTCTGACCTTCGCCACGACGGCTGTGAGCTCAGCCACCTTCACGGCCACCTTCAACGGCCTCACCTCCGATGGGCAGAGCCATACCATGACGGCTAGCCTACCCGGCTGTTCGACCACCACGGCCACCTATACCGCTCCGGCTGCCTGCTCGGTAGCGCCAACAGCCGGACTGGGTGACTTCGTCTGGAGTGATACCAACAAGAATGGTAGTCAGGATGTCGGTGAAGCCCCCATCCCCAACGTAGTGGCGACCCTGTTCATCAATGGGGTCAGCTCGGCCACCACCCTGACCAATGCCACCGGCTTCTACTCCTTCACCGGACTCACACCCGGATCGAGTCTCTCCTACTCGGTAGGCTTCACCGCCCCCAACGGCTACACCGCCACGCTGGCCAATGTGGGCGATGACACCAAGGATTCGGATGCTGACCTTATTACCGGGAAAACTCAGGCCATCACCCTGACCGCGGGTGAGTTCAATCCGACTCTGGATGCGGGCTTCTCTGGAACTAACCCAGAGCTCAGTCTGGACAAACGGGTCGACAAGTCGAAAGCTACCCTCGGTGAGGTCCTCTCCTACAGCCTTGTGCTCACCAATACCGGCACCACGGTGGCTACCAATGTGGTCGTTCAGGACTCAACCTCTGCGGGCCTGAGCTACGTGCTCAATTCGGCCACCGCTCCGGTGGGCACTACCTTTACCCAGGGTACACCCATCAGCCACTGGACAATCGCCAGCCTCAATCCGGGCCAGAGTCTGACGCTTACCGTCCAGGCCAAAGCTGATAGCAGTGGTATCCTCTACAATACAGCCACGATTCCAGGGGATACGGCGAAAGTCTGTACATCGATCCCGGTCAAAATGTGCCTCGGTGATGAATACACCCTGACCGCACCTGTGGGACGACCCAGCTATCGATGGTTTAAGGATGGTATCCTTATCCAGGCTCAGTCTAGTAATGAGTTAGTTGTAAATGAACCGGGAGCCTATACACTGGAATCGGCTGTACTGAACGGTTCATGTCCTACATTCTCGTGCTGCCCCTTCATTTTAGAACTCGATACCCTACCGAACTATCAGGCGGTAGCCGTAGCTGCGACCTGTCAGGGCAATACGCCCCAAAACAACGGACAAGTGGTGCTAAGCCAGTTCAATCCGAAACACACCTATCAGTATTCGCTAGGAGCCTCCTTTAACCCTGCGGCTTCGCTTTCGGGTCCGGCTCAGGTGATTCCAGCCAATGGCGTGCTTGCTAGCACACTGGCGAGTCCTGGGGTGGCAACCGCTTATACAGTGCGTGTCTACAACCAGTCAGGTTGTTACTCAGACATGACCGTATTATTGATGCCAACGGTGTGCGGTTGCCCAGCTGAAATCTGTGTGCCTTTCATCCTACAGCAAACAAAACGGCCTCAGCGAATCGGCGATCCGATCCGCTAACACGTGGAATCCACTTTGCAAGCTATTTACGAATTAATAATTGCTTAGTAAGCCTGGATCACATTCGTTTAATATAATCACCCCTTACTGATTCAATAAGGGGTGATTATTCTAAACCAGACCGCACTCATTCAATACAACAGCCCATTTTTTACACCAAACTCTATGGATTCATTAATACCTTTTTTAAATGCGCTGGATTCATTCACTAATCTTCAACAGGCTGTACTCCGTTCGCTGGAAGAAGATAAGAAGAAGGCTACTTTGATCTGTTCGATTGTGGGATTAAGCTATAATAGCATTAAGCTCCGCTATAGAAATCCGCTACTCTGGCGCATCAATGAGATTCATTTACTGGCTAATCATTATCAGTTGCCGACAACTGCCTTTACACAGTTTTACAGCAATTTGCCCTTGTTAATAACGCTTTTGAATGGCATATCAAATTCACAACGAAGACAGTTCTCCCGCTTATGCGGGTTAAAAATCAACCGGTTATCTAATCGATTAGAAATGGATTGGACTGTTGGGGACGTACTAAAACTCCGGCAAGGGCTTACACAATTGGT
This sequence comes from Spirosoma aureum, assembly GCF_011604685.1. NCBI lineage: Bacteria > Pseudomonadati > Bacteroidota > Cytophagia > Cytophagales > Cytophagaceae > Spirosoma > Spirosoma aureum. The sequence continues at coordinate 5,498,527 of NZ_CP050063.1, forward strand.
AAATCATAGTTAGTAGTCAGGCACTTGTTTAGTGCATATTCCTGGTATCTCGATCTTTAAATACAGCTTTTTGAATACATAGTCATACAACGAATACGTAAACACTGATTCTTCTAGAGTCAGTGTTTTTTGTTGATACAGCAATGAATAAATACCATTTTTCAATTTACCATTGAGTCATTTTTTTGCGGTCAATGAAAATCGATTGACGGAAACGGATAGCCAATATGAACAATAACCTGATCGCCAATTATTGGGCCAATAACTTTTTTTTCGCTGTCATTCAGTAACGCAGGCAATCAAACGGCCGCATTGGAGCAGTGGTTAGGACCAGACAATATTGCCAGCCTTAGCTCCGGCTCCTTTTGTTAAAATTGGTGCTTACTATGCACTACGAGCCAGTGTTGGTATAATTATTGTTGAGACCCCGTATTCGCTAACCCAGACTGGTAATGCCTGTTTAAGGTTTCAAAAGTCATAGAGTTGTGTGCTGGCTGTAGTAAAATTCCCTCCGCAATCCTTGTTTCCGGCGACAAAACGTTATGTGCATTCGTGTTTTAATGGACAGTAATTCGAGCACTCTGAAATGTATTGAGGAGGTTAATGCTGGTATTCTGGTAGAAAGCCCGGATCAGCTGCCCTCCAGGTTACGGTTCGTTCGGCAGGCATACCTGTCAACTGATTTTTAGTCGCATTGACGGAATTGAAAGTCGTCAGATTCTGTCTTCTGCGGCTTCAGTCCAGATTGGGTGTGCCTTTAAAAGGGCAGTTTTAATAATCTGTAACTAAGTCATTATAACCCAGTAATTAATTTTTCCTGACCATGAGATCAACAATCTTGACTGGTGTCGAATCTCATTTCTAATTTTCTATTCATGGTGCTTATGTTGCCCTCTTGCCCTGGAAGTATGGCAAAAAAAATTCCGGCCTATGTGTAAATAATAGGCCGGATCTTGATAGTGTTAATGGTAGATTCCATCTGTGGAGAAGCGGAAATCGCCATTCATTATGACAGACATACGCAGAAAAGCGGTTCATAGATTCGCCAAGCCTTATCGTACAAATGTTGTTCAACGCCTGGCCCTGGCCAGTTAAAGGACCGACCAACAACAATAGTCTACTTATGCTACTGGCTTGATTGTTGTTAGTGGCAATGCTATCCACGAATATGAAAACAAGTCATAGCATGGCCATGAAAACAAATAAGCAGGAGCCGGAACCAACACCTACTATTGATGATATAACTAAAGAAGCAAAACGGCTTTATGCCATGGGATTTAGCCTGAAGAACGCCGTTTGGCTAGCGATTACTACTCTACGTGGTAAAACAAAGAATCAATAAAACGTACGTTAATGATAGGACTTACAGAACATCCCAAACAGTAAAGTGCCAATAGTTTTCAACTATTAACAACTGATTTACCTTCTTCGGGTTACTAAGTCGATTTCCTATGTAATCGATTACAGGTCACTTTACAGTCATTACCTTTTCAGCTAACTCCAGCGCCAAAAGACTAGCTAAATATTACGCACATATACCATTGAATAGATAATCACATATCCTTCGCAAACTACTACTTTAATCATATTAAATAAAGAGTCTAAAATCGCTAAATTATTTTACACTCATGAATTAACCGTATAATATAGTAAGTTAGCCAAGTACAATCAATTTGATTTGCGATAAAATAAAACAAAAAAGTACAATTAGCGGCCATTTTTCACTAAAAATAAACTTCTTTCTCTATTTATGCCCACTCTATAATCGTACTGCGAATATGTATGCCTTAAAACGATTCCACACGAAACGAACGGTTGGCCAATATTTTGGACGGCTTCATGACTCGCAGATACAACCTTTTTTAAAAGCAGGATGGCCGCAATTGTTAAACCATCCGGATACCGTCAACATAATGGTTGCCGAACGGATAAACATCTGATTTACAGTACTGTAGTTGCGATTTTTCACTAAATCCTACCAGTTAGACAACTTTGCCGGAATTAATCTCTGCATTGATTTATTACCCAAAGACTGCCTAAGCGTTTTTTATTCCCGCTTCGGTCGTCCGGTCGCGCAAACAGTAGTACCCGGAGTTGGGCGAATCGTTTTCATACCTAAATCGATTGTCAACTCCGATCTGGTCGATCTCCAGAAAGACGGTCTGCTCCGACTGGCGTACTCCAGTAATTAATTCATGCTTCCTCCGTTAACAAATCCAGCATGAGCCGGGTTAATTTCCCCACAGGACTTTCGCATAAAGCCGTACCACGGTCGCTCATACGCCTTTCAGTCGGTGACTGACCAGGTTTTTTATTTTGTTATCAATGCGTTTTAAAGACCGAAGCGACGCCGGCAAGGTGTTAGCCCAACTGCTTGCCCGCTATGACCGAAAGGACAACAGCCTCGTATTGGCATTGCCACGCGGTGGTGTGCCGGTTGCCTATGAAGTTGCCATTCGACTCCATTGCCCGCTTGACGTTTTTATCGTCCGCAAACTGGGCTTCCCTACGCTGCCAGAGTTAGCTATGGGGGCCATTGCTTCGGGGGGCCTACTAGTTCTGAACGAATCGCTGATTCGATCAAAGGGTATTTCGCAGGAAGCGATTGCTCAGGTTGTTAAGGTAGAAAGTCAGGAATTAGTGCGTCGCGAACGCGAGTATCGTGCCGGTAAACCTTCACAAATCATAAACGGGAAAACAATTTTCCTGATCGATGATGGCTTGGCAACGGGTGCCAGTATGAAGGCTGCCCTACTAGCCGTCAAGCAGCAAAACCCAACTCAACTTATAATAGCCGTACCGGTAGCAACCGAACAATCCTGTGACGAATTAAGGCGCGAAGCCGACCTCGTTATCTGCGCCAGAACACCAGAACCATTCTATAGTGTAGGTTATTGGTACGATGATTTTTCGCAGACAACCGATTACGAAGTACATAATTTATTACAGAAAGCCACCGCTATTGACCTGAGCTAGCCTTACAAAAGCGAATTATTTTGGCAGCTCAGGCTAAATGCCATGAAACAGTTCAAACCTTGCCCAGGAACTAATACGGGTAAACTAATCCAATGTACCTGTAACGTACTAAGAAACAACTCTATCACTGGTCAAACTGTCGGGTTTTCTCAGGTAAACATGTTAGAATATCCTGGTGTAAACACCATACATAGCAAACATTTTAGTAAGGACATTGATTTATATGAGTATTAAAATGTTTAATAATTGAGTATGAAATCCGATAACAAATGGGTAGCCCTGCTAGACGAAGATCAGGACGACTTTATGATACTTCAACAGGGAATAAATACGTGGGCTCCCAATCTGGAATTACATTGGTTTAAGTCGTTTACTCAATTTGAACAATTATTACAGACAGACATGAACTTACCGAGTTCCATTGTGCTAAATGGAATTTCACCTACTGGTTCAGAAATTGACTGGATCAAGCGATTTAAGCTTGACAGCCGTTTAGCTAAAATTCCAATCATCATTTTAACGGAAGAGTATTGGGAAGCCCAAAACCAGTTATACCGAGCAGCAGGTGTGTTCGATTATCAACCTAAGCCCGTTAGCCAAAGTGATCTGAAACACTTTATTGGCAGAATAAGCGATAGTATCACTATTTAGGCAGGATACCACTTTTTCAGTTTAACTCAATGAATCTCCGTTGCACCGGCTTTTCGGCTTCTTCATTGCGTTTGTCATTATTACTAATTGTCTGCTCTAAACACTAAACCCCGTTACTTACTCAACATGGCTATTGCCTTCGCCAACACAACATCGTGGCCAGCAGCCAGATCGTCTTTGGGATTGACGACTCGTTGCTTCGGTTCGATTCCGATGCCCTCGTAGCTCTTGCCGTCAGCCGCTCTGAAATCACCAGAACTAAGGGCATAAATCCAGCCATTAGGTAGCTCCCGTTTTGGGTTATCAGAAAAAACGCCAAATGTGGTGTCGCCAATGTGAGTTACATTGGCATTCTGGCGCATGGCCAGTGTAAATGTCTCGCCCGCACTTTGCGTAATTCGATTGGTCAGCAACACGACCGGTTTTGCATATCGAAACGTCCCAGCCGGTTCCACGTACCAGTCAACAGCTGTTGTAAAATCCGTATGCCTTGGTCCATTTCGAAAACGGGTTTTCATAAATAGCTTACGGGTAGAAGCAAACCGGTTGGCCACCACCTGTCCTGAGCGATCATCACCCCCGGCCAGATTCCGAACGTCGATAACAATTCCTTTGGTATCGGCCAGGGCAGCCAGCGTTTCGTCAACAGCCCGTTCATAGAATTTTGGGTTCTGGCCCAAATCCACGAAATAGAGATAACCAATATTCCCGTCTAGTTTTCCATAGAGCACGTTAAGCCCATCAGCGGTGCCGATTTCATGACTATCTGTTATGTATTTCTTTACGACCTTCAGGTCAAATTCATTGGTTGGATAGTTGGGGCCACTATCGTAACGTCGATAATCCGGACCGGGTTTTACCAGCCAGACATGGCCGTCGTTTAGTTCACCCAGCATCTGAGCAATCACATCAAATAACTGATTATCCGTCATTTGTGGTTTTACCAGCGGCCGATATTTTTCATAAACAGCGTTCCAGTCTATCTGTTTCACGGCAAACTGACCATACATCCGGTCAAATTCCTGCCAGAGTTGATCGAAATTTGATTCGGGCGTATTGACTGGCTCCGGGCCTACCGTCAGGTCGTTGCAGGCAACCAACAGCATTGCCAGCAAACTTAAAAATATCGTCTTTATGGAGTATATCGTCGAGGATTTCATCGGGTTTGCCATTGAAATTTGTAGATAACGGAAAGATTAGCCCGGTGGGTTGCCGATCGGATCAGTTGCGGTTCTGTATAGCGTAGCCAATTGTACTGATAGTCGGTCTGGAACGCGACCCACTGGTTTAGCTCAAACCGATAACCGATACCGACCTGCGGATTCAGGAACCGATTGACAGTTACCCACTGCGATCCACTCAGAAAAGACGAAGCATTCGACCGGTTCGGCTCTGAAATAACATTGCTATAGGGCATTCGGCCAATGAATGCGATTAGGGGGAGTGAAAACCCGGCACTTAGTGAATGCTTCCGGCCAAGCGTTAATCTCGTCTTATACAACACCGATAAAGTGGCTGTATTCAGTGCCCAGGTCGATAAAACGAGCCCGTCTGCATACCCAAACGAATCGCGAATACCCAGTCCAAGCCAGCTCGTCCGGTCAGTTGTTCGTTGAATGAGCCGGTGGTAATCAAGCTCGACTTGTCCAGCATATAATGTTGGAACCACCCACAGGGGTTGCTCTTGTTCAGACGAAAATTTAATCGATCGAATGCCTAAACCGGGAGCAATAAAATCGCCCAGACCAGCCTGAGCCGCAATGTACCACTGATTTTTTGTCATTAGCCGGGTATAAGCTATACGAATACCGTTCAGGTTTGCCACATACAGCATTGGTGACGCCTGTAAATCCCGCATCTTGTAGGTTTCGCGGTTGTAACCGATTTGAAATTCCGAGACGGGGTGCGGAGTTTGTCGTATAAATGGCTCCTCTGGTGCCTGAGCAACGGCACCAGAACACCCAAGCGACAGCCAGACTGTCGTTAACAGATTTTTCATAAAAGACTGTTTTGATAAGGTTTATTCCGCCTTCGTCAGGGGCGACTTCTGCGATTGAGCAAGCTTTAGGGCATATTCCATGATTCGATCGTACCGATTCAGAATGTCATCGATAGTAGGGTCAACCGGGTGGTCAGGAATGATGCCCCGGCCCTGATGCGGGTAATCAGACACATTGGCCATGTGAAAGCCAAACATGCCAATACCCAGGTCAATTTTAGAATTGGGTAATTGCGTAATTGCAAAGAGACCGCTGGTATCGAGCTTATAGCCTCCTCCGGTTTCCTGCCCAACGAATGTTACTCCGCCAGATCGGGATTTTCGATCGGCGTGTAATCGAGCAGCGAACTCAGAGGTTACTGAAAAACTGGTCCCATTGATCAGCGCGTAGAGGTTGCCATGATAGGCATCACGGTTAGGTTTCTGCATTTTCAAACCCCGCTGCTTTGTAAATACGTAACCGTCGCCCTGTTTCTTTACTGCCAGCCACCGAAATTTCATGTACAGCTTCGATGTCCAGACGGGAAACGAATATTTTTTCTTCTGGCGAACACGGATGTGATCATAATAACGAAACGGCTTTTCGGCAAAATACGTAGCCAGTAAAACGCCCCACGACTCCTCCCCTCCTTCGTTATGGCGTAGGTCAAGGACCAGATTCTGAATACCTTTCTGCTTGATTTCCCGAAAGGAATCTTTCAAAAAGGAACTGAAATCCGGATCGCTTTTATCAGCCCAGAAGCGTTCAATGGTCATTACGGCTGTATTCGAATCTTTGTGTGTCAACCGAAATGGTTTTTGACCAGTGGGTTTATTCTTCGCGACATAGGTTTTGATACCGGCTTCGGTAACAGCCGGTAAAGCAGCTTTTGTTTCTCCATCACGGGTTTTAAAAACCACCTCGAACGTATCAGGCGATGCAATAAAGGTGGCATAGTAGCCCGAGAAGTACTGATTCAGATCTTCGTATTTGCCACCTACGCGATTGCCATCGGCAAACGTCATGACTGAAAGCAATTTCTGAATAATCGCAGCAATCGGTTGCCCATCGATCGAGACAATTTCAGCCCCGGCAGGAACATTACCTGTGCCGTAGTTTCCGGTTACCCACGCTTTCTCGCCCAGAAAATACAGTTTCAGCGGAAATAACTTTTCGGTAGCAAATGGATAATGTTCATCCCGGCCCGATACTATCCATTTTATGTGCCCATCACGTAAAGCAACCAGCAAGGGAATCATGGCCACGTAAAACTCCTGCCGGGTCATTGGCTGGTTCAATTTCGCAGCCGCCACTGCAAAGAGTGAATCAAACGTGGGTTTGGGCGTATAGCGATACATCTCCGGATGAACTTCGTTCAAGGCTGTCCGGAATCGGGCGAAATCGGTCTGGAGTTGTTCTGGCGTCAGTGTCTGCCCGGCAAGCGGCAAACAGAAAATCAGCATGAAGCAGGAAATTAAGAGGCTTTGTTTCATTAGTTGTCGTTTGGTTTGTGCTAACGACACAAAACTGGCAAGCGTAAAATTTTGCCAAAACAAAGTCACTACCGAATGGCCCGTATTCACGGCTGGAGCGTCGATTTTATTCACCCAACCAAAGCTTAAATTCACCCGCTTTTTCGCGGCTAACCACCACTTCTTCGTCAAAAACCGGACGCATATCAACTTTAAGCTTCCCATTAAAGTACAAATGTACCTTATCCACCGACCGCAGTTCGGCAATGATCTGCCGGTTAAGTCTAAAAAACCGCCGGGGATCAAGCATTTGCGATAACTCATCCAGTGTATAGTCAATCAGCCATTCTGAGCCTTCCTTCGTTTTCAGGAACGACATCTTATTTCGGGTTACAAAATAGGCAACCTCGTCGACTTCGATTGAAAACAGCCGCTGCCCCTGCTTGATCATAAAACGATCCCGATAAGGCTGATTAGCTTCATTCATGCCAGAAATCAGGGGCGGTGCAGCTGGCGCAATCAACGGTGTTTCCCGCAACTGCTGGAGCAGCCCTGCCAGAGAAGCTTCCAGTCCCGACGGACCAGCTGTTCCCGTTTGGCTTACCAATACCTCCTTAAGCGCCTGAAGTTTGGCCAATGCCCGACGCAGGTCATCTTCTTTTATTGGCTTCAGCAGATAGTCTATACTGCTGACTTTGAAGGCCTTAATGGCATATTCGTCGTAAGCTGTTGTAAACACAACGGGGCTGGTAATGGCGACATGGTTGAAAATATCAAAACTCTGTCCATCGGCCAGTTCAATGTCCATAAAAATCAGATCTGGCTGAGCATTCGATCGTAGCCAGTCAACCGACTCGTCGACACTAACTGTCATACCCACCACAATGGCCGTTGGCTCTATATCCAGCAGCAATCGCTGAAGTTTTCGGGCAGTCAGTTCTTCGTCTTCAATGATGAGAATGGTCATAGCGGGTTTCGTGAATAAGCGGAATCATCACCTGAAAGTGCTCATCGGTTTGCTCGACAACCACGGGCGGTTGGCCAAGAAGCCGGTATTTGGCCGTAATATTGGCCAGTCCTGTCCGGTTTGAAGGCACCAGATTTTGTTTCTTCCTGACGGTATTGCAGACAAACAGGCGCCGGGCCTGATCGGTATAAATCCGGATCACCAACGGTCTGTTTGGCAAAGCAGCATTGTGTTTGACGGCATTCTCGACCAGCAGTTGCAGGGTCAGGGGCGGAATGAGTAACGAATAATACGGCTCATCGACCGATATCTCTAACTCAACACTTCGGCCAAAACGCATTTGCAGTAAATGGAAATAGGCCCGGATAAACTGCAATTCACTGTCCAGGGTAGTTAATGGCTGTTCGTTGGTCTGGAGTACGTAGCGATACACCAGCGCCAGTTCTTCGATAAATCGCTCAGCCTGTTTGGGATTTTCGCTTACCAGCGATGAGAGTGTACTGAGGCTATTAAAAAGAAAATGAGGATTGATCTGTGCTTTCAGCGAGTCGAGCTGGCTTTGAAGCGCCTGTTTCTTCAGTTGTTCGGCTTCGTAGTAGGTGACCCACCACTGCCGATAAAGATACCGCGCTTCGTAAATCGTGGCCATCGGTACGGTAAACAGAAATGGAATCAGCGTATTCAGCCAGTAGGCTCGCTCGCTCATTGGGTAACCCCAAAATTCGGTAACGTCGTACAGATAAACGATGCCCACCCGTTGAATAATCGTCGTCACGGTGAACCAGACCACCTGTTCAATGATCCGGGGTGTTGTCTGGCTAAGTTTTGGGTAATGCCGACGCGCCCGGATAATACCCAATCGGGCCATCTCCCAAATCAGTACGCACTCCACCAGACTCACTCCCAACGCCATCCAGCGACTGATGTGATGAGCGTCGTTGTCGGGTTGAAAGAAAATAAAATTAGATACGATTGAAACGAGGGGTATCCCCACCAGTCGCAGCCAACGGTCGTTCAGCTTTTCCATTCGTTAGTAAATATATTCCCGGTGGCTCTGAAGCAAAAGCAACCAGCGACTCAACCGTCGGAAATACGGGCTGAACTGTCGGAAGATGTACCGCTTTCAGTCTATAGTAAACAGTAAGCAGTCTTTAGTTGGCAGTGAGTTATCACTAATTGCCAACTAAAGACTGCTTACTGCATCATAAACCGGATAGACCGTATTGCCATTTACCAAACCGGCTGGCCCATGTGACTGGTAATAAGTAATTGATGCAACGCCGGCGTCAGCTAATGCGATCAAACTCTGGCGGGTCCATTCGGCACCGAATTCGGTAGCCTGGCGAGGGTCAGCCACGGTGGTCTGGCGCTCGTTGGCCACATTAGCGACAGTAATATTGCGGGGTTTAAAGGCAACCGGAGAAATATGAATTGGCTTACCGCTACTGAACTGTCGGGCCGTTAGCACCGTTGGCAGCAAACCAGCAATATTCTCCGTAATGGTCAGATCATCAGTTGCATGTGCCTGTGGACAAACCGAATAAGTCACAAAATCAACCAGGTCCGTGTTGAAGTGATTACGGTTCAGTACGGCAAAATGATCATCGGTTCCACCCCCGATTGCCAAGTTAGACCATTCTGTCCGTAACACAGGTACGACCGTTTTTAGCAATTCGTTTGACGTTGTCAGCGTAGTTGCCTCAAATAATAGTATCGAGCCTACATCGGCGTTTTGTTCCCGTAAAACAGTTTGCAACAAGTAGAGTTGAGTCAGTGGTTCTTCACCAAAAAATACGGCCAGTTCGATTGGCACCTCCAGTAGTTCAGCATCAGCAATGGCGTCGCTTAAAAGCTGCTGCCAATTCGATAGACTGAAAAACACATCGGTTCGTAAATGCGACAGATGTAGTGGTTTCAACAGATCGGCTTCGATGGTGGTTAGTGACGGGCCGTCCGTTCGCTGTCCTACACCAATTAGCGGTCGGGTGGGTTTTGCCGAATCTAGTGCAGCAGCCAATTTCTGAGATTCTGGGACCGACAGTTCACCAATAAAATTCTGTTTGGTCTGACCAAATACCACCTGCTGCCGAAACTCATCGCCAACAGAAACGGCTACTGGAAATGGTAATGCAACGGGCGTTGAATAGGTTTTAAAAGATGCATCGGTCCAGTTTCGCTGATCTTCCATTTCGAATACATCACCCGAAAAATCCAGTTGCCAAACCGAGCCTGAAGCGGATTGCCAGCGAAACGTCTTCATCGCAAGAAAAGGCTGGTTTGGGTTAATGAACGTCGGAAAATGGCCTTTGGTCAGGCTTCCATCCGGGCTGGTAACCTCGGCAGATTGCCCCAAAACGTCGTGGGCCGGATGCAGAACACAAAGACCTATCCGATTCTTTTGAAAGTCATTTACGGCTTTCCCGTAGAAATCGACAGTAATCACGCCATCTGTATTCCCCTGAATAGCAACGTGTCCTGTCATCTGAATCCCCAGATCGTCGGTTTTCCAATCGTAGTTAATCCGAAATGAATCCGGGCTTTGTTCGATTGTTTCATTCAGAATTACCAGCGTTGTTGTTTGCCAGTTTCGGTCGCGGATGGCTACGTAAATCATGCGAAGGATTTCCGAATCGCCAACGGTCATATACCGTAAAAAGCCGTTCTCATAGCGAACCTGCATTGGACCGGCCTGTAAAAAATGGGGCATAGGGCTAAGTCTATTTACTTCTATCAAGGAAAAAATGGGCCTGAGTTAACTATTGAAGGCTAAAAATTAGTAAATCCCGGAAGTCGATGGATCGTATATCAGTTATAAACACAACATCCTTTTCTTTTTAATCAAACAGAACGCATTCAGGATGTAGTACACTAGTACAATAACTATCTTGCTATACTTTATGAAAAAAGACTACCCCCGACTTCTAAACACGCCGTTAGCCGGATGACAAGCCCCAAAATCAACGCGCTTTTCCAACAGTTTGCAGCTATAAACGTGGGCGTCATTGGCGACTTTGCCGTAGATCTCTATTTCGACCTTCAAACCAAAACCGGCGAACAGTCACTGGAAACAGACCTGGAGGTTTTCTGGGGTAGTCAACCCAGAGCTTCACTGGGTGCTGCGGGCAATGTTGTCCAGAATCTGGTTGCGTTGGGTGTAGCAAATGTTCAGGTCATCGGTTGTATTGGGAATGATTTATTCGGGCGGGAAATGCTGCACCTGTTCTATTCGCTGGGTGTGAATACCGACCTTTTACACATACCCCCCGAAAACTGGGATACGTGCCTGTATACCAAGCCGAATTTGAATGGACAGGAAGCTAACCGGATCGATTTTGGCATCAACAATCGCGTATCTGACCCCTTTTTCCGTTCATTGATGATCGGGTTGGAGCAAGCACTCTCCACGCTTGACGTACTCATCATCAATCAACAGTTTGCCAATCCCCTGTTGACGGAAGAGCGTATGTACCAGATCAATGAGCTGATCGCCCGTTTCCCTACGGTTCGGTTTGTAGCCGATATGCGAACCGTAGGAACGCAGGTTTTCGGGGCCACACTAAAAGTGAACACCGCCGAACTCGCCCGTTTTCTGGGCATCGATCATCCCGATCATCCGGACATCGACTGGTGCATTCGGCACGGGAATGCCTTTCGGGAGCGTAGTGGCGGCCCCTTGCTGATTACCCGTGGGCAGGCAGGCATACTTTACATCGATCAGGCAGAAATTCAGGCAATCGACGGTCTGAACCTGACAGGTCCGTTAGATACCGTTGGCGCAGGCGACACCGTTGTAGCAACCTGGGCTGCCTGCCTGGGCGCTGAAGCAGCACCTGCTCATGCCCTTAAACTCGCGAATCTGGCAGCCGCCGTTACTGTTCAGAAATGCAATCAGACCGGAACGGCCAGCCTCTCCGAAATCCTTGCCTTACATCAATCCCACTATTCCGATGACTAAAGATACCTTCCATCAGCATCTTCAGGAACTTCACCTCCATCTGACCGAAGAATTACTTCCTTTCTGGATAAGCCGAACCGTGGACGACGAAAATGGTGGGTTCATCACTCACTTTGATCAGTACGGTTATGACTCAGGCGAAGATGAAAAATCGCTCATTGCCCAGACCCGCTCCATCTATACCTATGCGTCGGCCCATCGGGCGGGCTATGGGTACGGAAAGCTGGCAGAGCTGGCCCGGCATGGTGTCGATTACCTGCTAAGCCAGTTATGGGACGAAGAGTATGGCGGTTTTTACTGGATGACCAACCGGAAAGGGGACGTTATTAACGATCAGAAAATCGTTTATGGGCAAAGTTTCGCCATTTATTGCCTGAGCGAATATACACTGGCTACGGGTGATCCGCGCGGGGTTAAATACGCCCGGCATGTATTTGATCTGCTACAGAAATATGCGTCGGATACAACATACGGTGGTTATTTTGAGATGTTCGACCGCGAGTGGACGCTCAAAGGGCCCGGTTCGGCCGGGGGCGACCGCAAAACGCTCGATGCGCATATGCACCTGATGGAAGCATACACGACTCTCTATGAATGCACGAAGCAGCCCATCCATCGGCGAAAATTGCTTGAAGTCATCGAGCTGTTGGTCCATAAAATCATGCATCCGATATATGGGACGGGTGTGCCTCAGTTCTGGGCAAACTGGGAGGTCGCCCCGCAGATAAAATTTGATGTGATCTGGGGCTGGGACCGCTTCACGGAAGATGGTGTCAAACGGGAAGCCGAAGACAACACCAGTTATGGACATAATGCCGAATTTGCCTGGCTTCTTCTGCACGCTATGGCCGTCCTGGAAATACCTATTGACACCTATCGCGATCAGTTATTGAAAGCCTTTAGTCATGCCGTTGACCATGGTGTCGATTGGGAGCTTGGTGGTGTTTTCGTCGAAGGCTCACACTCGGGCGAGGTCTATGATCGGGAAAAAGAGTTCTGGCAACAGGCCGAGGTGCTGATCGGATTTTTAGATGCGTACCGGATTTTCGGCGACGAACGCTACTGGAAAGCCTACGAAAACGTTCACCGGTTTGTTCTGGATAAAATGGTCAACCATCCGGTCGGCGAGTGGTGGCCGCTGATGACCCGGCAGGGCGTTCCGATCTGGACTCACATGAGCCACTCCTGGAAAATCAATTACCATACCGTACGGGCAATGGTGCAATCGATCCGAAGACTGGATGTTCTCATGGCAGGTCAACACGTTGCGCTTTAGGTCGATAAATTCGTGGTGTCACGCTCTCAAACCGGACACCACGAATACAATCTGTGACCGAATTAATCCGTTTGCACCGAACTGGAACCGCTCAGGCGCTGCTTCACCGAAGGTGCACCCCGATAGCGAACGTTGCTGGCACCGCTGGCATCGATATCCAGCGAACTGGAAACACTAACGTTCGCTTTGCTGGCTCCGGACAGGTCCAGATTGGCGTTATTTACGGGATAGGCAAATGCCTGCAAGGTCGACGCCCCCGACAGATCGGCTCCGAGTGCCGCTCCTACTCCACTCAGTTGCAGATTCGATGCCCCCGAAAGAGTCAGATTCGTTTGCTTAGCCTGAACGGCAAACTGCCCCTTCGACGCCCCCGATAGCTCAATATCCAGTTCGTTCAGATTCGTAAACCCGGCGATGGACGATTGGCTGGCCCCCGAAAATGAAACACCCCGCAAGGTTGGCATGGTAATGGTAAATGACGTTTCGTACTGCCGATTTCGTGAATTGCGATACCGCGCATACAAGGTACCGTTGCGGGTATACACATCGAGGTCGTCTAAGTTCCGACGGTCGCCTTCTGCCAGAATCCGAAAGTCACTACCCGGCTGAACCGTGATGGTAAAGGCGCTGCCCATATCGAGTCGATCGAAATTGGCCAGTCCGAATGTTTGCTGATCGCCCTGAAACGGGCCAATATCCTCACGGCGCCAGCCGCAGGAGCTTAATCCAATGAGTAATAATGCAGTACAGATTAGCTGAGAAAATGTAGTACGCTTCATGATCTTAATGATTGTTGTTCAAGTAGAAGCGAGTCCGTATTGTGGGCTAAACCGTTTCTGGGAAAGAATTTAGCGAACAAACTACCCGTCTTCCTGATCATGACAACCGCCTGAAGGGATACCCCTATGTGTATTCTAAAATTTTTCTCCCTGTTGGCTTGCTACATGGATCTGGCGTCCATCGGCGAGTACAGGCAACGGCGTTAACTGTTCGAATTTCCGAATCGTAGCCCAACCTGAAAGCCAATCCAGCCCCAGTTATAGGTTCTGCCAAAGTCAGAAGCGCGATTATCATACAGTGAGATGGCCGGTTGCCTAATCGGCTTACTGGTTTCATTATCCGTGAAATACCAGTTGATAGATGGGCCAAAAGCCAGCGACAAATTCTTGCTGAACCGGGTTTCGATTAGGGTGCTGAACCGGATTTGCTGGTTCCAGCCCGTATCCTTTCCCTGGAAGTAGAACAGGTGGTGCGCCGTTCCTTCAAGGCTCAGCATTGTTCTTTTCGACAGATTAAATGCAGTACCTAATCCATAGCCAGCACTTAATCGGGGACTTCCGACCCGCTCAAAACTGGTACCCGCCGAGAGAATGTTATAAAATTGCCGGACACCCGTTCGGTAGGCGATGTTGAACAAATTAACTTCATCCGAGGAGACCTCGATCCGTCGGTAGCCACCCTTTTGCACATGGCTCAGCAACCCAATTGGTATATTTCCGGCAGAATCGGCAATATTTATCAAGCCAATTTGATGCCCTCCCGTTATGGTTCGCGCCCGGTTGACAATACCGCTGATCTGCCATCCCCGGAGGTCACCATGTGCATAGTTGACCAGACCCGCCAGTTGAAGTCCTTTTATTTTATTTCCGGCAATGTTCATTAAACCGCCTATTTGCGCTACGCCGGGTTGTTCGCCCAGCGTAAAATTAAATAAGCCCCCGACCTGAACCCCCTGCGCCTGTTTTAAATTCATGTTAAACAGGCCACCCAGCTGAACAGCCTGTACTTGTTTCAGATTCACATTGAACGTTCCGGCAGCCTGCAAACCACTTACATCTCCCCCATTTACGTTAAACAATCCGCCCACCTGAACCCCATTGACCTGTCGGCCAACCAGGTTACCCCAGCCAGCGGCCTGAAAACCATGCACATCTCCGCCAACTAGGTTCAGTAGACCACCCACCTCAAAAGCCTGAACACCAAACGAATAGCCCGCCAATACATTCACCGAAAACCGATTGATGATCCGGCCGCTCAACCGGTGGTTCGTGCCGATATAGGGTAAAAACGAAATTTGCCAATCCCGATAGAGCGTATCCCGATTCATGTTAATATCGTGAATTGTCTGTTGTGCCGACACCAACAGTTTCATGACGCCGACCCGCCCCCGATCGAGAATTGACAACGTTTCCTGCCTGGGCATTGTGTCTGCCTGAACAGCTGGGAGCTCCACCGAAACGGCAGCCAGTCCTAATGGCGTGGTCGATCGTGTCGTATCTTCAGTAACACGGATCGGAAGGGCCTGTGCCTGCACCGGAATATTCTGGGGAAGCGGCTTCAGGCGGACATTGATGGTATGCGTAAATTTACCCCTAACCGTCACCGTTTCTCCCACATAAGCCTGTTTCCGCACATCCAGCCGGATCATTGGCAGATCGGTTGGGAGCTTGATTCGGTAATAGCCAAACGGATTACTGACGGTAGAAGCAAGCGTTGTTTTCTCAAAAATACTGGCCTGTCCAATCCGCTCGCCAGTCGTCTCGTCCAGTATGTAGCCATCAAGCAATAGATTTTTAGGCGTCGAATCCGTTTGTTCAGCCCGAAGCAGAATGATATGATTCCCTCGTGCTTTGTACGTCAAGGTGTTTGCAAATACCTGATTCAGTACCTGCCGGACCGGGACATTCGTTAATCGAACTGTAACCAGCGCATTTTTATCGACATGGGCCGGATTATAGGAAAACTCGAAACGTCCGGCACTGCTGATCTGCCGAAGGGCCTCCTCAATGCGCTGGTTGCGGATATCGACCGAAATTAACCGCTCGAGCGGGGGCGTCGACTGCGCCCGTAGCCCGGTAGCGGCAAAAAAGAAAATCAGGAAACTATAAATTCGAAGCGAAACCATTCTAGTGGTAATTTTCAACCAAGACAGCCAATCGGGCAGTTACCCCTATTTACTGACAGGTTCCGTCTAAAATCACCTGTTTGCCCACATGCCTGACCTTTAGCTTCAGCGTTTCGGCAGTGATCACCACAACAGCATCCAGAGTAGCATTCGTAAAGCGGGTCGTTAACCGGCAATCACCAAGCACCTGATTTCCAAGGCGTACATCCGCGTCATAAACCCGGTTTAGTGTCTGCACAACTTCACGTAAAGGCTCATTATCGAACACAAGCTGGCCCGTTTTATAGGCAAATTCATTGGGAAGCAATTGAAGCGACCGACGAATTGTATCCTCTTTGGCCTCAAAGGTTGCCTGCTGATTTTTGGTCAACAACACGGCTTTTCGCTTACTGGCAAATCGTACTTTCCCCGTCCGAACAGCTACGCTGACGTTGGCGTCATAAGCCCGGACATTAAACGATGTGCCAAGCACCTGCACTGATGTCTGACGGGCCTGGATTCGGAAGGGTCTTTGCGCATCCGGTATGACGTCAAAAAAAGCTTCGCCGGTCAGCGTTACGTCTCGATGATGATCATCGAACGTAGCTGGATAGCGTAGAGTGGAATGTCGATTCAGTAAAATTTTAGTCCCATCCGGTAAAATTCGTTCAGCTTGACGATTGGTTGTCGAGAAAGTCAGGAACTGCTCGACGGGTTTGGGTTGATTCAGAAAACGAAATGCCATCCAACCCACACCAATCGTAAGCAAAAGCATGGCAGCTACCCGCCAGATCGATTGACTCCAGATCGGCTTGCGTCGTTGTGGTTGCCTTTCCTGCGTCAGGTTCTGCTCTTCGCGCCGAACCGGCATGGGTTTGATAATCGGATCAGGCTGCGAAACAGATGGGACGTTGGAGTCCGACTGCCGCATTTTTCGCTGAACTGATTGCCAGGCGGATTCGGTATCAATAGGTCGGGTTTCGGCAGGTTTGGCGTCCTGCCAGATGCGTTCAAAGTGGGCAAAGTCATCCTGGCTGGGCTCTGTTGGAGCCGAGTTCTGACTGGCGAGCCACTGTTGCACCCGCGCCGACTCGCCGGGGTCGGTTTCGCCCGCCAGGAATTTGGCCAGCAGGGCGTCGTCTATGGGTCGTTGGTCTGCCATGTCTTACAAATGAACGATGGATAATGTACAATGAAGAATAACGAGTAACAGCAGCAAGGTCGTATTAATGAACCATGCCATGTGATTTTCTAGCCATTTTACACTACTCATCAGTA
The DNA here is from genome assembly GCF_011604685.1 of Spirosoma aureum. Lineage (NCBI taxonomy): Bacteria > Pseudomonadati > Bacteroidota > Cytophagia > Cytophagales > Cytophagaceae > Spirosoma > Spirosoma aureum. Next base: position 5,515,965 of record NZ_CP050063.1, read on the forward strand.
TTAATGCCACGGGTAAATAATCGCTCAATTCAGTACGCAGAATACGAAGTGCCTTGCCAATCTGATTTTCGACTGTTTTAATCGAAATACCCAGTTGATCGGCAATTTCCTGGTATTTCAATTCTTCAAACCGACTCAGTGTGAATGCCAGCCGGCACTGTTCGGGCAATTTTCCAATAGCGGCCTGCAATCGGTCAGACAGTTCGTCGCCGAGAAGCGCCTGCACGGGTGATTCAGCCGTTGTTTCTCCCGTATAAAGCGTATGCTGCCGGTGTTCATCCCGAATGGCAAAATGCTTGATTCGATTCAGGCAACGGTTATGCACGGCCCGGAATAAATAGGACTTCAGCGAAATGGTTATCAAAAGGCCGTCGCGTTTTTCCCAAAGTGTCAGAAACATGGCCTGCACTTCTTCTTCGGCATCGTCGGCATCGGGCAAAAATTGACGGGCATACCGGCATAACGGGGCATAGTGCTGTCGGAACACAGCCTCGAATACACGTTCGTTGCCCTGCCGGATTGCCGATAATACGTCCTGTTCAGTTGGTTGCACTGACTTAGGTAGATGGATGATTGGATGCGGCAAAGCTATCATTTTCGCTGCACATGCGCTTGGTCAGCGATAAGACACCTAGTTATCGGTAAACCCCTACGCTCCTCTAAAATAAAATTATTTTTCACCTATTTACCTGAAAAATAAGCAATTGACATAGGGGAATCGAACGAAATAACTGTCGGGAGAACAAACTAACACACGCTCCATGCAGATTTTATCAAATGCCCGCAAACTCCTATTCATCGGCCTTTGCCTGACTTCCTATTCACTCTCCGCTCAAACCTTTACCCAAACCATCAGGGGTACAGTAATGGACCAAAGTCTGCAAACGCCCCTTCCCGGAGCTACAGTTGTTGTGCTCAATACGTCTCCGCTTCAGGGCACCAGCACCGACCAATCCGGCCAGTTTCAATTAACCAAAATCCCTGTCGGGCGGCAGACCCTGCAAATCAGCGCCGTCGGTTATAAAAATTCCTGCTGCAAAACATCACCGTCGATGCGGGCAAAGAACTGGTGCTCAGCGTCTCGCTGGAAGAAGCCGTCAATCAGTTATCGGAAGTAAACGTTCGGCCAACTGTCGAAAAAGACAAGCCTCTCAACGAGATGGCTGCGGTATCGGCCCGAACGTTCTCGGTAGAAGAGACGCAGAAATTTGCCGCAGCCGTCAATGATCCGGCCCGAATGGCTACTGCTTATGCGGGTGTGGTTGGGGCCGACGATGGTGGGAATAACATCGTGATCCGGGGAAACGCGCCCAATGGGCTGTTATGGCGAATGGAAGGTGTTGAGATTCCGAATCCGAATCACTTTTCTGGTTTGGGCACAGCCGGTGGCGGCATATCAATCCTGAGCGCCCAACTACTGGCCAACTCCGATTTTCTGACGGGTGCGTTCCCCGCTGAATACGGCAATGCTCTGTCGGGTGTTTTCGATCTAAGGCTGCGCCGGGGCAATAATACCAAACGTGAATACACCGTACAGGCTGGCGTCCTGGGCTTGGATCTGGCTGCCGAAGGACCAATTGCCAAAGGGTATACAGGCTCTTTTCTGGTAAATTATCGGTATTCGACGCTGGGCCTGATTTCAAAATTGGGCGCTGACATCGGCACCGGAGATCGCGTATTTCAGGATCTGTCGTTCAACGTTTATTTACCGACAAAGAAAGCAGGCGCATTTACCCTTTTTGGTTTTGGCGGTTTGAGCAGCAGTAAGATCAACGCGCTGACAGATTCAACGAAATGGGAATATGAATTTGATCGATATAACGACGATTTCCGATCGAATACAGGCGCGGCTGGCCTTACCCATACGATGCCTTTTGGTCGCAAGACCATGCTAAAAACAGTGTTGCTGGTCTCGGGCTACGAAAACAAATATCGCACCGAGCGACTGGAATCCTCCAGCAATTATCTGGCTACCGAACGGGATAACGCTTCCTACCAGACTCAGAAACGAATTTTATCGTCGACGCTGACGTATAAACCCAACGCGCAACATACATTCCGCACCGGTCTGATCGGCACTCAACTCCGGTACGATCTTACCCAGCGATCGTGGGAAGCCGAAGAACAGCAAATGCTAACGCGCGTTCGGGTAAGCGACCGAACCAGCACATTGCAGGCCTTTGGGCAATGGAACTACCGGTTATCGGAGCAGGTGACCATGAATGCTGGAGTACACTACCTTCACCTAACCCTCAATGGCACATCGGCGCTTGAACCACGTGGTTCCATTCGATGGGGGTTCGCACCGAATCAGTCACTGAGCTTTGGGTATGGCCTGCATAGTCAGTTACAGAATCCAGCTACTTACTTTGTACTGCCAGCCAGTCAATCCAGCGATACACCATCACCCACCAACCGAAACCTGGGCTTTTCGCGCTCGCACCATTACGTGCTGGCCTACGACCGTCGGCTCAACAGCCGGGCAGATGGTCCACCGTTGCGGCTGAAAGTTGAAACCTACTACCAATGGCTGTTCGACATTCCGGTAAGTGCCGATAAACGGGATGCCTTCGCGATCACGAATAGCTTCAGCGGATCGGCCGATCGGAATCTGGCGAACAACGGCCACGGTCGCAACTACGGACTGGAATTAACCCTGGAACAATTCCTGCATCATGGTCTTTATTTCCTGGTTTCGTCATCGTTATACAATTCCGAGTATCAGGGATCGGACGGTGTATGGCGGAACACCCGCTGGAATGGCCGCCACGCCCAGAGCCTGCTGGTCGGTAAAGAATGGACGAATGGCTCTAATGTATTTGGCCTGAATCTTAAACTCAGCTACTATGGCGGTTATCGCGACACGCCTATCGACCTGGCCGAATCGAAACGGCTGAGCCAGACAGAATACATCGATAATCAGTCGTTTACGGAACAGTTGCCTGATTACTTTCGTCCCGATATCCGGCTAAGCTGGAAGAAAAATAAGCTTCGATCAACGCGTACACTCTCCCTCGATCTGCAGAATGCGGTGAACCGTCAGAATGTTTATGGGCGCTCATTTGATACGTCCAGTGGAACAATCAAAACGTTTTATGGCACAGGGCTGATTCCAGTACTCAGCTATCGGGTGGCGTTTTAACGAAAGAACCCTTAAGGCGGCAGCGCTTATATTCTGTCGCCTTAAGGGTTTGGCTATCGCTTCTAGCCCTACGATTGATTAATCTGGGGCTTATTGACTGTAACGATCTTGTCTTCGCTTAGCTGCTCCTGTTGATAAACAAACTCATGCGTTCTCCGCGCCCGTTCGCGGGCTTCGCGGGCTTTTTCCATATAATGCCGGGCGGCTTTTTCATTCCCTCCCTCCGCAAACTGCTTTCCGGATTGTTCCAGCAGAATTACGGTTTCTTCGAGGCTGCGAATCGCTTTCCAGAATGATTCTTCTACATCTTTCGTAGTTGCGGCAAGCAGCGTACTTGCCGTAAACGCGTGGCCGGTATGGCACCGGTAGCGAATCAGCTTTCCTTCTTTAATACTAATCAGTGCTCCATTGCATTCCGGGCAGGTTAAGCGTGTCAGTTCACCCATATCCTGAATGCCCAGTTCGAACGCATTTTCCTGGGCCGCAATGTTAATCTCCGTTGCCATGAGTTCTGTTTCTTCTGTCGACAGTTCCGGCTTGTCACTGACGTTTTCCCTGATTAAATCTTCGAGCAGAAAGGCCATTTTAGAAACCGGAACCACATAATCGACATCTACATACTCAAGCACACTGTCGGGCATACTGGCATACATAGCATCAGCGGGGTCCTGAATGATACCAATGCCCCCCAATCGTTTCACCGACCACATACCCGATGTACCGTCGTTTAGCATACCCGTTAGCACAATACCGATCACCCGGGGGCCATACGTATAAGCCGCCGACCGGAATAACGCATCGATCGAAGGCCGGAACCGGTTTTCTTTCGGCCCTTTTTTTACGATTACCTGGTCATATTCAACCAGCATATGGTAGTCGGGGGGCGCAACATAAATCCGGCCGGTCTGAATAATTTCGCCATCGGTTGGGTGAGTAACGGGCAGAGGACCGGCAAGCTTAAGAATGTCGGGCAGAAAACTTGGAGAATGGGGCGATATATGCTGAACTACAAAGACAGCTGCGTCGAAGTTAGGAGGCAACAATTCCACCAATTTTCTTAGCGCATAAACGCCACCTGCCGATGCACCTATAACAATAATGTTTCGTTTTGCCATATCGCGGATAAGCTGTTACTTTTACGATACATATATGACTATGTTTGCCAAAACAGTCTGTTTAGCCAGGTAGAAACGAGCTTTAATCAACATCTCGACTGTCTGTTTATTGCATAGTTTCCAAACCCTCTCCATGCCGATAAGTTTTCGGAGTACCCTAAATGGCTAAAAAAAAATCCCCCCCCTGCCAACTCAAACGCCATCATCGCCGATACCCATTGTTGCTATCGGCGCTTCGGCTGGTGGTATTGAAGCCGTTTCGGAACTTCTTTCGAATCTATCAGCTACAACGGAACTAGCCTACGTATATATTCAACACCTCGATCCGACTTTTGAAAGTCATTTACCAGACATACTTGGTCGTGTAACTACGATGCCGGTTCTGGAGGCTGAACATATGCTTCCTATAGAGCCCAATCATGTCTATGTTATACCGCCCGACCGTGATCTGGAAGTAATCGATGGTGTATTAACGCTTCTTCCCCGCAACCAGTCAGGTATTTCCGGTATTCATATGCCAATCGACCAGTTTTTTTTATCGCTGGCCGAACGACAGAAAGAGAGCGCCATTGCGGTCATTTTATCAGGAACTGCATCTGACGGAACGCTGGGTATGCGCGCCATCAAAGCGGCCGGTGGTTTTACGTTTGCCCAGGATGAAACCGCCCAGTTTCAAAGTATGCCCCGGTCGGCTATTTCCGAAGGTGTTGTAGACCGTGTTCTTTCGCCAGCCGAAATTGCCCATGAACTGGAACGGCTCAGCCAACTACCTTCTATTTTCCAGCAAACGGCACAAACGGAGTTGATGGACGAAGAAGAATCCAGCGATGACCTCCGGATCATTATTCAGCTACTTCGCCGAATGACTGGTACCGATTTTAGCCATTATAAGCTAACTACCATCCGGCGACGTATTATCCGCCGGACGTTGTTGTACAAGCTGGATACCCTGCGCGACTATGCCGATTATTTGCGCCAGCATCCGGAAGAAGCACCATTGCTCTATGATGATTTATTGATCAACGTAACGAGCTTTTTCCGGGATGCCGATACGATGGATTACCTCCAGAAAGTACTGTTCCCGCAACTGATTAAAAATAAACCCAGTCGAGACCCGCTGCGTATCTGGATTACGGCCTGCTCTACGGGGCAGGAAGCCTATTCAATAGCCATGCTGCTGCTGGAAGTGCTCGGCGATCGGGCCACCAGTATGACCATTCAGATCTTTGCTACAGATTTGAGTGAATCGGCGGTAGCCAAAGCACGGCTGGGCAGCTATACCCGAAGTGAAGTCGTCGACGTATCCCCCTCGCGTTTACAACGCTTCTTCACGAAAGTCGATGACCACTATCGCATCAACAAGTCGGTGAGGGATCTCTGTGTATTTGCCCCGCATAATCTGTTAAAAGATCCGCCGTTTTCGCGGCTGGACCTTATCAGTTGTCGCAATCTGCTTATTTACCTGGATACGACCCTACAGCGAAAAGCGATCGTCACGTTTCATTATGCCCTGAATCCGAGTGGATTCTTGATGTTGGGAAAATCAGAAACCGTGGGTTCATCGGCTCCGTTGTTTTCGCAACTCGAAAAAAATTATAAAATTTTCATTCGCAAAAACGATGTAGACAGTCGAGCCTCGTTTACCATGAGTCCACGTCAACTGGATGGCAGCCAGACCGGATCATCGAACAGACAGCTTACCGCCCCAAAAATGAATAGTTCGTCGGCAGACCGTTTTCCTAATTCGGGAAATGACCTGGATAAAGTGGTAGATAATCTGTTGCTGAGTCAATATATTCCGGCCTGCGTTCTGGTAAATCAGGATCTGGAAATTCTTCAGTTTCGTGGCTCAACAAGTCTGTTTCTCGAGCCTGCACCGGGCAAAGCGAGTCTGAACCTGATTAAAATGGCCCGTCCATCGTTGGTTTTCGAACTGAGAAATACGATCCATAAAGCGCAAAAATCAGGGGAGTCCGTGCGCAAAAGTGGGTTGGAAGTGCGGCTTAAAGATAAAGTACATTACGTTTCGATTGAGGCCGTACCGCTGAACACCAATACAGAAGAACGACTTTACCTGATCATCTTTGAAGAAGTTGAGCCACCGATAGCCCCGTCAAACCGTTCGGCCGATGCACGTAATCGCCGGATCAAAGAGCTTGAAGACGAACTGGCCAATCTTCGGGAGGACATGCGTTCCATTATTGAGGAACAGGAAGCCAGTAATGAAGAACTGCAATCGGCCAATGAAGAGATCATCAGCAGCAATGAGGAATTGCAGAGTATTAACGAAGAACTCGAAACCAGCAAAGAAGAAATTGAATCGACCAACGAAGAATTGCTGACGATCAATCAGGAATTGCAGGTACGCAATGATCAACTATCAGAAGCCCACCAGTTTGCCGAAGATATCTTTGGCACAATTCGGGAGGCTACGTTGGTGCTGGATACCGACCTGCGCGTAAAAAGTGCAAACCAGACATTCTATCGACTCTTTGGAACCAAAGAAGAAGATACAGAACGGCAGCTCATTTATGAACTGGGCAACCGCCAGTGGGATATTCCTGAGCTGCGCCTGATGCTGACGGATGTGGCTACACATAGCACTCAGATTCAGGGCTTTGAGTTCACTTACTCATCGCCGGACCCTCGGATTGGCAGTAAAGTTCTGTCCTTAAATGCTCGTCGGGTGGTACGTCAGCACGAAGCGATTCTGCTCGCGATCGAAGATATTACCGAACATAGGCGGGCACAACGACTGCTGGCCGAACGGGAAGCTTGGTTTCACCAGATTGCCGACAATGCTCCCAGTCTTATTTGGGTTACCGGCCCCGATGGCAAATACACGTTTATCAACAAAGTATGGGCCGACTATACAGGGCGTACGCTCGAGGATATTACGAACCACGGGTGGGCACCAAATCTGCACCCCGATGACCGAAAAGGCTATGAAGGAACTTATAATCAATACATAGCCGATAGAAAACCGTTTAGTTCCGAGTACCGGCTGCGACGGTACGATGGTGAGTACCATTGGATGCTGGAGAATGCTCAGCCGATGTTTGCGCCCGATGGAACATTTGGGGGCTATATTGGTAGCTCGGCCGATATGCATCTGCAAAAAGAACTTAATCAGGAACTGGACCGACGGGTGCAGGAGCGGACGGAAGCACTGGCCCTAAGCACGGCTCTACTGCAATCGGTTTTTGACTCTTCGCTCAATGGTATCAGCGTTTTAAAAAGCATCCGGAATGAGTCAGGCGAACTTATAGATTTTGAGTATCAGATTGTCAACCAGGCAACTGAACAAACAATTGGTCAAACCAACCTTACTGGAAAGCGCTATTCCATACTAAATAAAGCATTCAAACAATCTGATTTGTTTACTATTCTGAAACAAATAGTCGAAACAGGCGAATCGAAACGCTTTCCGCTGCATTATGAGAACGAATCCATCAATCAGTGGCACCACGCTTCGGCCGTAAAACTTAATGATGGGGTTGTATTATCGTTTGAGGCCATTACTGACCAAAAGCAGATTGACGAATAGATTCATTGATCCTGCCCACTTGAGATTTGCAGAAACACAACTGACTAGTAAATAAATAGCCGGTAGATAGATTAGTAAATCATTTCGGACTCATTGGTAGTAAGGATTAAATAAGGCAAACAATCACTGGCCTGTGCGTTCTAACATTTAATCTATGCTGGCAGAGTCCCGAATTTTTATCGTTGATGACGGGGCTGACTACCGTTTTTTAACCGAGCAGATTTTCACGCGATTTCTGTCTCAGTATTCAATTCGTTTTTTTGCGAGCGGAGATGCGCTTTATCAGCATATTCAGGCTTATCCAACCGGCAAGCCTGAACTCATTATCCTCGATTTGCATATGCCTGGATTAAGCGGAGAGCAGGTTCTGACCTATCTGAAAAAGCATCCACAATGGCATTATATTCCTGTCATTATGATGAGCAGTACGGTTGATGAGGCCGAGATAACTGCCTGTTATGAAGCGGGGGCCAATTCATTTCTGGCTAAACCAGATGGCATGACTCAGTACAAAGAAATATTTGAGTCAGTCTGTACGTACTGGCTTAAATTTAATCGACCTTCACAATAAGCAAACTTTTTTGACTATCAACCTCTAATAGTATTATTGACTTTGGAAGGGCTTTCTCAAAAATCGGTATTTAAAGCAGATCGGCGGGGTCGATCAGGCGATTTTTAATGGCAAACAAAACCAGACCAGCGGTATTGCGGGCATTGGTCTTTTCGAGCAGATTAGCCCGGTGGCCGTCTACAGTTCGGATACTGACACAGAGCCGATCGGCAATTTCAGGGGCTGTCAGTTGTTTACAAATCAAATTCAGCACTTCGATTTCACGAGCAGTGAGCGTAGCAGGCAAATCATCGGTAAGCAACCGACGGGGCTTTTTTACGAGCATCCGGTTTTTCAGTGCCGTCAGGAAGGCTTCATTAAAATAAAAATCTGATTCAACCACAGCCTTTATGGCCCGTTCAACTTCGAGCGGTTCTACATTTTTGAACAGATAGGCATTTACGCCCAAATCCATCAGGTGCGTCACGAACCGATCTTCGCCATAAACCGACAGGATAATAATTTTCAGAGCTGGATAGTCGGAGTGAATGAGTTTCGTTGTTTCGACCCCGTTTAGTTCCGGCATCGAGAGATCGAGCAAAACGACATCGGGCAACGGATCTGCAACGGCCAAAGCATCGAGTAAGGCACGTCCATTGTCGGCTTCAAGCACAATATTCATCCCCTCAAACGCATCTACAATAGCAATCATACCCTTGCGAAACAATACCTGATCGTCGGCAATGGCCACGCGAATTGAACTCATAGAGAAGTAGTTAAGGGAATGACAGCAGTTACCCGTAGACCCTGACCAGGTTGGGTCTCGAACGAAACGGTTCCGTTGAGCATCTGGGCGCGGGTCTCAATATTTTTCAATCCAAGACTACGTTGCTGGTAAGCCTGGGCATAATCAAATCCTTTCCCATCATCAGCGTACAGCAATTCCAGCCGATTATCACGCTGGTGCAACTGTAACCGGATATCGCTGGCGTCGGCGTGTTTAAGGGCATTGTTAAGCAACTCCTGCACCAATCGGTAGACAATCAGATTCGTACGGGTAGGCAACGTGATCTCATGGTCAACCGTGAGTTCAACGTTGACATCAGCAATATCCATCGCACTTTCACACAAGCCTTCAAGCGCATAGGTTAGCCCAAGTTCTTCGAGTCCCTGAGGCAGAAGATCGTTGGAAATTCGCCGGACGCTGTCGATGGTATTGTCAATAACCACTTTGAACCGGGTTGTCAGGTCGTCGGCTTCGGTTTTATTCTGATTTTTGTGAGCCAATTGCCCAACCAGCAGGCGCATTGCCGAAAGAGCAGCCCCCACCTCATCGTGAAGGTCACGGGCAACGCGCTTACGCTCGTCCTCCACCGCATCGAGTGTGCGGTACACTACATCCTGCTGGTAGTTTAATTCCATTTCTTTAAGCTTTAATGCCTGGTCGGAGAGCCGTTTCTGATAAAAAAGCAGAAAACCAACGATTCCGGCTACCAGCAGTGAAAGTGCCAATGCTCCTCCAAAAACAAGAACATAAATGTCTATCGAAGTCTCGGGCTGAACCATAAACCAACGCTAATTAACAGATGCATCAGGACCATCAGGAGCGCATGAAGGCCGAAAACAGTCAATATAAGCGTTCGATTCGAGTTGCTCAGCAGCGCATTGCTCAGAATTAAAAAAAACAAACTCCCGGCAAAGTAGAGCAGGAATCCCGTGTTGATCCAGAAGACAGGGTGCCTGTCGATTCGCTTTTCGGTTAGCTCGGTCAGCATTTTATAAAAACAAAGTACTGCCAGCGCGATAACCAGCAGGCCCTCAAGGCCACGTGCGTAGGTGTTGTAGCCATGAAGTGGCTGGAGAAACAGGCTGTTCAGAATGGCCAGAACGGTAAAACCTACCATAAAACCCGGCACTAATGGGCGGGGATAAAAAGTACCGAAAAAGGAAAAATAAAACAGGGCAATGATGTTGAATTCCAGGATCGTGTATAGATGCAGTATGTACAGGTTAGGAACGTTCAGGTAGGACGTAATGTAGGAAACAGCCTCACCTAACGTGGCTAGTCCCACGAACAGGGCTACGTACCTCAGGTAGCCTGTCAGGTAAGCTATTCGAATCAGTACCACGGCCACTGAAACGAGTAGAAACCAGGTTCCGTTGTCACCTATCCATAGAAAAAAATCCTGCATGCGGTTCTTAGTTGTTGATGAGTAAACGTATTGTCTTTTCTTATCGATCGCGAACTGTCGGGAGGGGCAATGAATCAATCAACTCCGTGTATTAATCGTACCCCTCCGCTCGGGTTTCTACCGAATAACTTCCCTCTGTCTGGCTCCAAGCAGAAGCAACCTTACCTCAGTTTTCGTCAGCAGGGCCGATGAACAATGGACTTTCGGGATCACAATAAGGCGGACAACCGTGCGAGAAATCAAACACGTTATAGGTCTCCTCCATTGCCTCATTACCGGTATTGATAACCATTGGGCCCACCAGGTCAATAATCATGTCGGGGTCGGATGCTGTCGGATCGATGTCTTTCTGATGCGCTGCCGATACCAGCAAGAGACAGGGGCGCAGGCGTCCTTCCTTTAGATCTTCTTTCCGGCCTATGTACATGCGAATAAATTCGGTATCATCCTGCTTGAGAAGTTCCACAAAGTCGGCCCGACGAACCACAAACCCCCGCATTTCGGTTGGACTGAGCTGTTTACCCTCCGGATCAGCATCAATCCAGTTGGAAATCCAGGATTGGGCGGTTTCGAGAGGGACAGAAAAAGGCACCCATTCATCTTGTTTTGATTCGGTAGTCATTTAAGCGATAGAGTTAACTGATTTGAGTTAAGCGCAAAACAATGCAATTGGGGAAGACTGCACATCCGTAAAACTACCCGTTTTCATAAAACAGGCAGAAAAGCCTGGCTGCTGCCCAGTGAACTACCTGTTTAGACGATCGGGTGGTTTTGCTTATTTACAGATTTGAGCAATCATACACTTTTGCATCGACAATTTCTTCTTTTTTAATTCATTTCTAAACAAATAACCCCATGGTTCTCGAAGCAGTAACATTCAATCCCACGGTAACGCTACCCGATGAGGCTGGCGATCAGGGGCCTATTCAGTACTATCTGGTCTGGGCATCTATTCCGGCCAATGATGACAAAGGCATCGTCATCGACAATGTGCTGGAAGGTGACGAAATCGAGGTATATAACACCGCTGGCATTGCCTCTTTCGATAAAGTGAGTATGGAACCCATCAAGGGAATCGTGGGTATTATCAATGTCGTAGCGGGCGGAGCGATAGTATTGGCCGAACCCGAAATGGCTCCACTGGTTGCTGGTTTTACGGCTGGCGTTGAGGCTATTATCGATGCGGTTCCTGATGAGTTAGGGACTGCCCGTCGGACTGCCTATGGCCTTGACCCAGGCACAGGAGACTATGCAAAAAATGAAGGAGGTCTGATTGTCTGCATGCCCGAATCGAGTGGAGCTATCTACGCTACCGATGATTATCATCTGACTGGTGACACAAAAAATGAGGGCAGACTCTACAAATATTACAGCGACGATACCAAGAACGTGAATGCGTTTTTTCCATGCCCCATTGTGAATGATTCGAATGACCCCACTAGCCCAAACAACGGCCGGATGAGTGCAACCTCGGGTAAACCTGGTCGGGGAGCTATTAACATTCTGGCTTTCGATGAGCGATTCGACGATAATGCAGGGTATTACAACGTGGGTATCATAATCACCCGTCATAGTAATATCGATCAGGATGTGCAGCTTAAAGAGCAATTACTGGAAGCCGTTCCGAATTCGATCTTCTAAATGAGGTCGGCATAGTCAGTTCTGTTCTTCAGGGAAATTATGTCTTCATCCTGCTCAGATCGAATCATTTTGCTTTGATAACCTGGCAGCATTGCTGTTACCCGTGGTGGTGCTGCCAACCATTTAACCTGGCTACATTCATGATTATGGCGTCTGTTGTCCGAAAAGCAACCAGCCTGTCAGCCCGTCGGAATGGCCTTTTCCTATGCGGCATTCCGCTTTTACCACCCAGTTAGTGTCAATCTTATTTATGAGAAAGTTATCACTTATAACCATTCTGGCCACGCTATTTTTAGTTGTCATGATGCTGCTAAACGCCATTCAGGCATACTTTCTTTTTCCGTAGTTACCTTCTTCTTTTTTACATTTTATGAGTAGCTATCAGAACCTCCCCTACCAATCCGTAACTTTCAAAGGATCACATAACTCCTACGATCGCGACGAGTCGCTGTATGATCAACTGGTTTTTCATCCCGACAAGCCCTATAACTGCGGGTGTCGCGGTGTTGAGCTCGATATCTGGCGGCACTCCGACGATCCAGGAACGGGCTTGTTCACGGTTAGCCATTCGGGAGGTGGTGGGCCGGATCTGTCTACTTATCTGGCCTCACTATTAAGCTGGCACGATACAAATCCAGACCACGATCCGGTTTGGGTAACGCTCGACATTAAAAGCTCCAACGGCGACAAAACCACATTCCCCGATCAGATTGATGGATACCTGACCAGCTATTTCCGGACAAGTTTGATTTTTAACCCCATTTTACTCTATACCAGTAAATCCAGATCGCTTTGCGAAAATGTTGAATTGACGGGCTGGCCAACTCTGGGCGATATGCGAAACCGGTTCATTTTCTGTCTGAGCGGAAATGAAGACTGGAAATCCTATTACGCCAATACAAACCAGCAGGGATGTCTGTGTTTTGCCGATATGGACCGCCCCGACGATGAATCCAATCCGGATGTACCAACGACCGGCTCGAGGGTTGTCATCAACATGCACATTTACTCGGACGATCACGATAAATGGGCGCAAAGCATTCCAGCCTATTCAACCAAAAACCTGCTGGTTCGGGTCTATATCGCCAATGGTGAAGATCTGTGGAACAATGCTCAGTCAGCTGGTGCTTCGCTGATTGCCACCGATAAAGTAAGTAATTACAGTTGGGCTGAAGTCAGTAACGATGCTCCTTTCGCCCAGCGAAGCACCTTCCAGACGGTCAACCAGCGTCAGGTTGCTGAAGCACCCCAACAAATGATCCGGCTCTTGTCTAAAGACAGCGCTTAACGAGAAGTTGTTTCACACCTGATTGTCTAAAAAAATGGGAGCACCTGGTTCGTCCGGGTGCCCCTCTTTTTGTTGGTATAAATCGGAATCGTTTGGGGATAGTCCGTGGATTTAATTCAAAAAATCACGGACGGGCTATCGTGCGCAGTAACCAATGATCAATTTGATGGACGATCTCTGCAAAATCGGCTGGGCGTTCCGTATAATCCAGCTGATTAACATCAACGATCAATAGATCCCCGATTTGATACGATGCGACAAATTCTTCATAGAGCTGATTCAGACTGTCCAGATAATCATCACTGATCGCCTTTTCGAAAGCCCGGCCGCGTTTCTGGATCTGTTTGCGGAGCTTCGGCAAATCGGCACGCAGGTAGATCATCAGATCGGGTGGACGAACCATACTCATCATGTTTTCAAACAGGTTCCGATAGGTCTGATAATCACGTTCGCTCATTGTGCCCAGCAGGTATAAATTACGGGCAAAAATGGCGGCATCTTCGTAAATAGTGCGGTCCTGAATAATAGACGTATGGCCCTGTTCGGCAACTGTTAGCACCCGGCGCATCTGCGCAAAGCGGCTATTGAGAAAATAGATCTGAAGGTTAAAAGCCCAGCGCGGCATATCTTCATAAAAATCGGCCAGATACGGATTACCCTCTACTGCTTCGTATAGCACCTCCCAGCCGTAATGACTGGCCAATAGTCCCGCGAGTGTTGTCTTGCCAGCTCCGATATTTCCGGTTATCGCAATATGCATAAAAGGTTGATAGTTAAGAGCAAGAAGGGCATTTGGGAATGAGAAGTCAGGAACGATAGCCCAAGGTACAGGCAGGCCCGATTTCATTGGTTTCTTTCCCTGTTCATCTGACTCTCCTCCTCTTACGCCCTCTAATGGAACGAACTTAACCAAAATGGGTTTATTTTTGCAGAAAATTTCTGAGTCAGCGACCGTGCCCGAAGCGTTGTAAATTCATTGATTCGCTCCGCTTCGGCAGTCCGATTTCTCTTATTGATCATGAAACCATATCGCGTTCTTTTATACTATATCTATTCACCCATCCAAAATCCGGTACAATATCGCGAGGAGCATCATTTGCTGTGCCTTCAACTGAACCTGCTTGGGCGTGTGATTGTGGCTCCAGAAGGGCTGAATGGTACAGTATCGGGGTTGACCGCTGATTGCGAGGCCTATATGGCTGCTCTGCACGCCGATCCGCGCTTTTCGGGTATTGAGTTTAAGATCGATGAAGCCGACGATCACACCTTTCAGAAATTGCATGTTCGGATCAAGAATGAGATTGTTCATTCCGAACTCCCTGTCGATCCGCTTCGACAGACCGGCATTCACCTGGAACCGGATGAATTTAAAAAGTTAAAAAATGACCCCGATGTCGTGCTGATCGATATGCGCTCCAATTACGAACATGCGGTAGGCAAGTTCAAAGGGGCGGTTACGTTCGACATGGAAAATCTGCGCGAATTGCCGGATCATATTCAGGAAATTGAACACCTCAAAGGCTCTAACAAGAAAATCATCACCTATTGCACAGGTGGTATCAAGTGCGAAAAGGCGTCGGCCTATCTCCTGTCACAGGGTTTTGACAATGTTTACCAGCTTCATGGGGGCATTATCAAATACGGTATGGAAGCGGGGGGCGAGGATTTCGATGGTCAATGTTATGTTTTCGACAATCGCGTCACTGTGCCCGTAAACCAGGTCAATCCGGCCATCGTATCGACCTGTTTCCGGTGCGGTACCGCAACAAGCCGGATGATTAACTGCGCCAGCCCATCCTGTAACAACCATATTACCCTCTGCGAAAACTGCGGAGACGAACACGGTGGCACCTGTACTGACGACTGCAAAAAAGATCCTAATTTACGGGCATACGACGGTACGGGCTATTACGGGAAGCAAACCCAAAGCTACTCGCCGATGCAGGGCTACGTCAGTCGACGGGGGCAACGGGTTGAGGTATCGATTCAGGTTGACTAGTTTCTGGACTGCTTTTATTTCGATCAGTGAGCCTGTTGTGTCTGGCTTCGACAAGCCATTGGCTATCCGCTAGATCTGTCTGTCCGGGCAGCAAAAACGCAAAGCTTAATCAGCACATACCTGCCCCTGAATCACTTCCCGAATTCGATACGTCGGTTTGTGACCAGCCTCAAAATAGGTCCGCATCTGTATCTCGGCAATAAAGCCAAATGCCAGTAAATTAAGTCCACCCAGCAGCAGCACAGCAATCAGTATGAGCCAAGAGGTCAGATTGCTTATCTCACCAAACAGTTTCTGCACCAGCAAAAACAGACTCACTCCTACCCCCAACAGAAGAGAGATGGCAGCTACTGGCCCAAACAGCCGCATCGGCCGACGGAAATAGCGCTGCAAAAACAGCACAACCAGTAAGTCATTCAACACGGGGCCGATTCGACCCAATCCGTATTTAGAAACGCCGTGAATTCGTGGATGATGCCGTACATCTATTTGTGTCATTCGGCTTCCCTGCATAGCCGCCAGTACGGGTATGAAACGGTGCAGTTCGCCATAAAGACCTAATTTCTGCGCTACTTCGCGCCGAAAAATTTTGAGCGTACAGCCATAATCCTTCAGGTAAACGCCCGTCATCCGGCGAATCAACGCATTGGCAATGCGGCTGGGTATTTTGCGAAGCAGGAATCCGTCCTGACGATTGGCCCGATTGCCAGCTACCACATCCCAATTTTCTGTCTGCGCCAGTTTAAGCATAACCGGAATATCAGCCGGATCATTTTGCAGATCACCGTCCAGCGTAACGATGTATTCGCCCGTTGCGGCTTCGACACCAGCGGCCAGCGCGGTGGTTTGCCCATAATTCCGGGCCAGCACGATCAATTTCGTTCGATTATCGGCAAACTGCCTGGCAATCGTTACGGTAGCATCTCTGGAGCCATCATCGACCAGTATCAACTCGTAGCGAAGTGTCGAGAGTGCTTCACGGATGCGTTCCAGCAGCGGTCGAACATTATCGGCTTCGTTGTAAAGCGGCACAACAACCGAAACCAGTGAATCAGACATCATACGAAACTGGGTTACTGGCCGACTGTATGCCTAAAGGTTTGCTCATTACATAATCATTCATCCAATAAGGTCCAATGGCAATATCCTCTTCATACAATACCCGAAATCCTTGTTTTTCGTAGAACGTTCGGGCCTTGTTATACCGATTTACGTTCAGCAGAAGCTCTTCTCCGCCCAACGACTGGCATCGGGTTTCAACCTCTGTCATCAGCGTTTTGCCCAAACCACTCCCCTGCTGAGTGGGCAAAACATAAATTTTATGCAGTTTGAATATCTTATTATCTGGTCCATACGGCGCAAAAGCGGCAAATCCTTTTAACTCTGTCGTTTGTTGATCACCCTCGGTTTCGAGCAATACAAACGTATGACCAAGCGTAGTCATCTGTTCCAGAAGCGCTTCAGGTGCATAAATTGTCGTAAACATATACTCGATTTGCTCCGATGATAATATAGGGCGGTAGGTCGGTTCCCAGATTTGCTCCTGCAGCCGGATAATAGCCGGAATGTCGGCGGAAGTAGCAGTACGAAGTTTAAACGGCACGTTCAGTCGTATTTACGTAGTTTTGCAACAAATATAGTAAGTCAGCCAATAGGCATCCGTTGCGGGCAACGAGTATCCTGCCTCAACATTCATTTATTGACTGACAACTGATGACAATTGACTTTTTATGGCCGAGCAAAAGCCTCTGATTTTAATAACGAACGACGATGGTATCACATCCCATGGGATTCGGACACTCGTTGAATTGATGAAACAAGTAGGTTCGGTGGTCGTGGTTGCCCCGAATAGCCCTCAGTCGGGGATGGGTCATGCCATCACGATATCTAATCCGATTCGACTTTATCCTTCCGATATCTTTGGCGATGTTCCGGCCTATGAATGTTCGGGCACTCCGGCCGACTGTGTCAAACTGGCCAAACATCATGTGTTGAAAGACCGCTCTCCCGATTTGGTTGTGAGTGGTATCAATCATGGCAGTAATTCATCGATCAGTATTCTGTATTCTGGCACGATGTCGGCGGCCATTGAAGCGGCTATCGAAGGGATACCGGCCATTGGCTTCTCGCTGGGCGACTTTACGAGCAAGGCTGATTTTTCGCATGCGCATGAGCATATCCTGAGCATTGTTCGTATGGTGCTGGAACGTGGCCTTCAGCGCGGAACAGCACTGAACGTCAATTTTCCGGCCAAAGCTGCCGAACCCTTGAAAGGCATTCGGATCTGCCGCCAGGCCAATGCGAAATGGCAGGAAGTGTTCGACGAACGGCGCGACCCACACGGTCGACGGTATTTCTGGCTGGCGGGGGATTTCGTTAATTTCGACTCCCATGCCGAAGATACTGACGAATATGCTCTTTCTCAGAACTATACGTCTGTTGTACCCTGTCATTATGACCTGACCTCATATGGCATGTTGGATGAACTAAAAAACTGGAACCTTTAATAGCTTTCCGTTTTCGTTAATAGTTGGCTGAACAAGGGTATGACATCAACAGCCTTTGCATTTGCCACTGAACTTTAAACGGAAAACGGAAAACTGACAATCATTATGGCTCTACTAGGCAGTATGCTCAAAAACGGTATTCGGTTAACGAATGCCGTCAGGCTGCGAAAAATGACCGCGTTTAAGCAGCAACGCAAAGCCTTTCGCAAACTCATCAGCAAAGCACGGTTTACGGAGTTTGGTACGACCTACCACTTCGAAGAGCTGCTTAGTTCGACCGAGTTTGGGACACAACGGGAGTTTTACGAAAAATACAAACAGATTGTCCCCATTCACGATTACAACTCCATGTTCGATGGCTGGTGGAAACGTTCATTGGCGGGTGAAAAAGATATCGCCTGGCCAGGACGCGTAAAATATTTTGCGCTCAGTTCCGGCACATCAGAAGCAGCATCGAAATACATTCCGGTGACCAAATCGATGTCCAAAGCCATTCAGCGTTCCAGTATCCGCCAGATTCTGACGCTTGGTCGCTATCAGAACCTTCCCTCAACGCTTTACGAAAAAGGGTATCTGATGCTGGGCGGCAGTACAAATCTGAACGCACGCGAAGGGCACTTCGAAGGCGATCTGAGCGGCATTACAGCCAGCCAGATCCCGTTCTGGTTTCAGCGATTTTACAAACCCGGCCGGGAGATTGCGCAGGAACGGGATTGGGCGCTTAAACTGGATGAAATAACTGAGCAGGCAGGTAGTTGGGATATCGGCTATATCGTTGGTGTTCCGGCCTGGATTCAGTTGCTGATGGAGAAGATCATTGCCCGCTATAATGCCAAAACCATTCACGATGTCTGGCCGAACCTAATGGTTTTCTGTCACGGCGGGGTTTCGTTTGAACCGTATCGGAAAGGCTTTGAGAAACTGCTGGCCCATCCAATCACCTACATCGAAACCTATCTGGCCTCTGAAGGATTCATCGCCTATCAAACCCATCCTAATGCCGAAGGCATGCAGCTGGTGCTTAACAATGGTCTGTTTTTTGAATTCATTCCGTTTAATGAACAGAATTTCACGTCCGACGGCGAACTGGTTGCGAATCCCCAAACGCTGATGATCGATGAAGTAGACGAAGGCAAAGAATACGCCCTGCTGATTTCTACCTGTTCGGGAGCCTGGCGTTATTTAATAGGTGATACAATCCGGTTCGTCAGTAAAAAGCGGTCAGAAATTGTCATTACGGGCCGTACAAAGCACTTCCTGAGCCTGTGTGGTGAACATTTGTCTGTCGACAATATGAATAAAGCCATTGAGCTGGTTTCGCAGGAAATGGGCATTTCCATTCGGGAATTTACCGTGGCCGGCGTCTCCCACGACACTTTGTTCGCTCACCACTGGTACGTTGGAACGGATGACAGTGTAGATGCCAGTGATCTTCGCGACCGAATCGACGCGAAGCTAAAGGAACTCAACGATGATTACGCCGTTGAGCGTCGGCACGCCCTTAAAGAAATAACCGTCACGGTATTACCTGCTAAAACCTTTTATAACTGGATGGAATCAAGAGGAAAAATGGGCGGTCAGAACAAGTTTCCGCGTGTTCTGAAAAAGAACCTGATCGGTGAGTGGGAAAACTTTCTGAAAAGCCTATGATACAGGTGGCTGTTGCAAAAGTCTGGAATGGTTAAGATGTACTTGTGTACTGAGCCTGTATGGTCTAATTAACGAGTGATACCCATTTAATGGACAAGCTCTCGGCTGAATTGGCTTTTTATACAACTTATTTTTTTATCTCATACCATAATTCTACCATTCCGCTTTTATAGGCTGTTACCTCTTTTAGGTGTAATGGTTGTTCTTGTCCAATTTGCTCGAAAAACAGAGTCCCTTCACCTAAAAGAATAGGCAGAATTGACAGCCTTATTTCGTCCACTAAGTTTAACCGAATGAACTCTCTGGCCAGTATGGCACCACCGACAAGCCAGACATTTTTATAGTTTGGCTTTAATCGTTCGGTTACAAGTTGGGGCAGATCGCCTGAATACAATTCAATGTTTTTTCGCTCAATCGGTAGACTTCGATGAGTGACTACAATTGTCGGTACATCTCCGTAAGCCCATCCATACGCTTTTGACAGTTCCAGGGCGTGTTCGTAGGTGCGAGATCCCATGATATAGCAATCGATTGTTTTGAGAAATTCCTGCGTGGATTGCTCCGTAACTTCAACTCCTTTCTCGTAGTAGTCCGATGTATCAAACCATGAAACACTATTGTCTTTTTTGGCGATAATGCCGTCAAGACTGGAGACCATATGGATGGTCATTGTAAAGGAGTCTGCTTCCATTCAGGTGTTATTGGTGTATAGGTTGTCGAAACGTACTACTCATAATCCCTTAACATAAGGCTAGTCGCTGTGGCAAAAGTCTGTCATCAGATTTTGAACCTACAAAAAGAACCTTATTTTATTGCGTTTCTACCCTCAAACGCTGGGTTTAAGGTAGTGTTCTAAGTTCTTCTCCAACTTTTTTTATTGACGGAAGTCAAGCCCGTTAAATAGTCTTAATATAGTTAAGGCTGATAAGAATTATTAATACATTGCTTCTCAGTTGTAGCCTTTTGGAGCCATGAAGAACATTTTCCTTATTCTTTCTTTACTTGGAATTACCAGTTTACTCAGAGCTCAGCAAACTACTCAGAATCAAGAATTAACGACAAGACAGTCAGTAGGGCATTGGGTGGTTGAGCTGGAAACGGATAACCTGTTTCTTCTGAAAAACATGGTCGGTATTGATGATTACTTCCTTCGCAAAATAATACCTGGTGTTGGCTACCTGGCGACCAAAAACCTTTGGGTGGGCATAGCAGTACCGATTGGGTGGGCACCCCAAAAAGGGACTTATTACAGTGATGGAATAGCTACCCAGGCAGGAGTCTACACAACCGCTATATCCCCTAAACAGATCGGGATTGCCCCGTATGTCCAACAGTTTTTCGGGAAGGGAAAAATAAAGCCTTATGTTGGAGCTTCTTACCGGTATACCTATCAGCAACTTGACTTAAGTATTCGCGATTTATCGATTTATCTCAGTCAAACCGGCCATGAATCTGAATTATCGGTTTTTGCTGGCTTAACTTATTCGATTACACCCAGGTTTGGGATTTATGGTAAGCTTCGCTATGGTTGGCAGAGCGGCAATCATCCTTACATTACCTTTCCGAACCGGAGTGAATCGGGTTACTCAACCGCTTTTGGTTATAACAGCCAAACCGCTTCGGCTAATTTAGGAATTCGTTTCGTGATTGGTGAATAGACATCCCCTGTATTTCTTCCTCACCAGTTCATCGCTTTCGATAACGGCTCAAGCAGCCGATTATAGGCAATATTTGCAGCGCCAATAAGAAAGACAACCCCCGTTGTACGGTTGAAAATCAATACGACTCGGGGGGTAAATAGGCGCTTCAGTCGATTTGCATAATAGGCCAGTGCCGATTCGGTCACGAAAACGCCCACTAGAGCAGCAATCATGAATCCGTATTGCTGGGCCATGGTGTAATGCAGGTGTGAACGAATGTAGGCCACAATGGCTACCCACGATACAAAGTTGACCGGATTGAGTGCATTCAGGAAAAAACCCGTCGTAAAATAGTAAACGAAATTGCCAAAGCGGGTTTTGGGATACGCCAGCCGGGGCGTTCCTTTAAAAATATTGACCAGACCCATGGCTGTCAGAAACAAGACGCCAACGATGGCCATCAGATTTTCAAAGCCCTGAACTTTGGGGATAAATGCCGTACCAAGTAATGCAGCCAGTACGAAGAGCGTATCGCCCGTGATCACCCCGAAAACTATTTTTAGCCCCGACCGAAATCCATTGTCAACACTATTTTGAATCAGGGCAAAAAACACTGTTCCAAAAGTCAAACAAAGCGCAACGCCGACTAAAAAACCAAAAAGAATAGGTAAAAACACAAGCAAGGTCCGGTTTATGGTGTATCATTTACGGTTTATGGCTTTCGGCTAAGGAGGCTGATTTCACCACAAACTATAAACCGTAAACTATAAACCATAACTGGTGTTTAGATTCCTCTCAATCGGGCTACGATTAACAGGCCACTGACACTGAGCGAATCGGTAATTCGGCTGGTCACAGCCATATCCACAGCCTCGGCTAGTGGGAGTTTCCAGACACGCAGTTCTTCGGTCTCTTCTGGTTCATGATCGCCCTGAACCAGATCTTCCGCTATATACAGAAAACCCTCTTCATCGGTAGCCGAATTGGATGTATGAATACGGGCAATTTTGGTCCACTGACGGGCTTCGAGCCCCGTTTCTTCGCGAAGCTCCCGCTTGGCTGATTCGAGTGGATCAGTACCTAACGGGGAGCCGCCCTCCGGAATCTCCCATGAGTACTCGTTCAGTGGATACCGATATTGGCCAACCAGATATGTATTTCCTTCGGCATCGATTGGAATAACACCTACGGCTTTATTTTTAAAACTGACAACTCCATAAATACCAGGTGTGCCAGCGGGGGTTATGACGTCTTCGTGTCTGATTGACAGCCAGGGATTTTCATATTTAACCGACGATTCCAGTGTCTGCCAGGGGTTTTCTGTCTCGTTCATGCACACGAAAGTACGAACAATACAGCTACGAATAGTACCTTTGTGGTTTCTAACAACATTCCGTAACACTTGATGAGCGCCACTCAACGTACTAAATACCGCTGGATGAGCGTCTCACTGGGGCTGAGCATTGTCCTGCTGATACTTAAGTTCACGGCTTATTTTTTGACCTATTCGACAGCTATTCTCAGCGATGCGGTCGAATCAATCGTCAATGTTTTAGCCAGCGGATTCGCTTTTTATAGCATTTATCTGGCCGGTCAGCCCCGCGATCAGAACCACCCGTATGGTCATGGGAAAATAGAATTTTTGTCTTCGGGTTTCGAGGGTGCGATGATCCTGTCGGCTGGTCTGGTCATAATCTGGCAGTCAATTCTAAGTTTTTACGAGCCTAAAGTCCTCACCAATCTCGATCTGGGCTTCGCTCTAATCGGTTTAACAGCCATTGCCAATGCATTTGTAGGCTGGATGCTTATCCGATCAGGGAAACAAACCGACTCGCTGGCCCTAACCGCCGATGGTCGCCATTTACTGACGGATACATTCAGTAGTATTGCCGTAATGGTTGGTGTGGCACTGGTTGTTCTGACGGGTAAACACTGGATCGACAGCGCCCTTTCGCTGCTCCTATCGTTCGTTATTATTTACAACGGTTTTCAACTCATCCGTCTGTCGGTGGCTCGTCTGATGGATGAAACCGACGCGCCTACACTCGACCGCGTGGTGACCCTATTAAACGACAATAAAGACGCGAACTGGATTGACGTCCATAACCTGAGGGTGCAGAAATACGGAGCTGATCTGCATATTGACTGCCACCTCACATTACCCTATTATTGGGAATTGAATCAGGTACATGATGAAGTACATCATTTCGAAGATACGCTCAAAGATGGTTTCCTGGGCGAGGTCGAAATTTTTGTGCATACAGACCCCTGTGTCAATGAATGCTGCCATTATTGCCGGGTTACCAATTGTCCTGTTCGGGCCTTCGCCTTCGTTAACGATGTTGAATGGACTGCCGATAACCTACCACTCAATCAGAAGCACTTCGTGTCAATAGAAGTCCCCAATAGTTAACTTGTAACCAATAAATTAAGCTAAATACCCACCGAACATGTCTAGTAACTTTACTCATTTCAGGCTGACGTCAGTCCTGCTGTTTCTTGTTTTTGGCTTCTGCTCTATTTGCAATTCTCGGGCGCAATCGACTGATAATCATTTAATTGTACTTGGAGAGGCTGTAGAAGAAGTGCCCGCCGACCAGGCAACCCTTACCGTCAATTTATCCTACACGGATGAAAAAGACATAACCCTGGTTTACGAACAGCATAAAGGAGCCCGTGAGCGACTCGTGGCCATATTGACTGAACTAAAAGTACCGACCAAAGACCTGCATATTCTTCAGCTATTGGTACGAAAGGAGCGTGACTATTCAATGGGCGGTGTTGGTATGGGGCAACCAACCGAAAAATTCAAGGGATATCAGCGAATTTCGGTCAAATTCGATGATCTGAAGCGCTATGCCGAAGTGCAACAACACCTGGCATCCAATGGATTTACGGATTTATCGACAGTTTTTTCAGTTAGTAAACAACGGGAGATTGAACTTAGGCTGTTTGATCAGGCGGTGGCCAATGCAAAAGAAAAAGCCGATCGACTGGCCAAAGCCATATCGCGTTCAGTAAAGCGTATTGTCAGGATCGGTGAGGCCGAAGAAAATGAATCTGTTGGTAATATTCGCACAACAGCATTAAACCCCTACATGACTAATTACATGGCTGACCCCATGCGACCGGTGGCAACGATACAACAAACGTTTCGCTCCGCTGCCATCGTAAAAGTTGTGTATGAATTGAATTGATTCCTTTTATATCCCAATCTATTTTTCAATTTCAGACCAGGCTACCAGCTCCTTTCCTGATTATCAGGCACTTTATTGCTATTAATTCTTATGCTATTATGCATCAGTTGGCGCTATTTTGGGCTAAAAATTATTATTTACCCAAAAAGTTGTATTAATTCTTTTTATTTACCAATTTTGACGCATTAGCTAATTCGACAGAATAGCGCAGATATTGCTTTTTTCAATTCAGGTTGTATTCAAATACCGGTAAAAAACGCCCCCGCATTTCGCTGAGAGGGCGTTTTTTCTTTTTTGGTAAAACATTGCTATAACACCTCAGCCATACTTAACCCATTTTGAATTTTCTGAATGGGAACTCCTCGGAGTTTGATTTCGCCTATCCGACTGGTAAATCGGGCTAAAACGGGGATAGGAATTACTACGTTTTCAAATACTTACTACAAATATTACAGTTGAACTATGAGCGAGTAGATCCTGAATGGATTGATTTCGCTCAGTTTCGAATTTAGCATATTGTTTAGCTGACTAACCCAAAAATCTTGACTTACCCGTTTTATTTACTAAACCCCATGCTTTTCTTGGGTTTGACCCACCCTAAAAGTTTTCACATTAATTCATCACTCCTACTGGATTTTACAGCTAGTACGATTGATGATAAGATTTGACAACAAAAAAATGCCTAAAATTTTAAAATAGAAAAGTTATAAAATCATTCATGCTCGTCGGTAGCGTAGTATTCCTGCCTGACTAGCAGGAAGGCGAAAAAACATCGTCAATTTTTCATGGCAAATGAACGGCCTGAACGAATCAACCCACGCTAATTACTTTCTCGTCGAGGTATTGCAATCGCCCATCTGACCATTGTAAACAGACTCTCCAGATTCCTCGGGCAAGTTGTGCCGTTGATACAATATGGCGCGGTTTC
The DNA here is from genome assembly GCF_011604685.1 of Spirosoma aureum. Classification (NCBI taxonomy): domain Bacteria; kingdom Pseudomonadati; phylum Bacteroidota; class Cytophagia; order Cytophagales; family Cytophagaceae; genus Spirosoma; species Spirosoma aureum. The sequence continues at coordinate 5,541,361 of NZ_CP050063.1, forward strand.
GCTGTGGGCGTAACCTGAATTTTAATATTCTCTTCGCCATTGCTGACACGACTGAATGTCAGATCACCCTTTCGAAATGACATTGGCAGTACGAACGCCAATAGCTGGGAGGTAGGCTCAAAGGTCATGACCTTAAAAATTAGAAATGAATATTGATTAACCATACAAAGTTAGCTATCAGAAAAGCCGTCAGTCCATGATGGATAATAGCATTGAGCTTGATAGGATTCAGCAATCAGACTGATTATCATCAGAATAGAAAACAGTTCTAATCTCCAGTTTTGCATAATCAAAATATAATGCGTTGTCATGTTACGGTATCTGCTTATCAGCCTGCTCCTATTACCCTCTTTTGTGAATGGTCAAAAGCCTGACGATTGGTCACGACTTTGTAACTATGCTACCGCCATTGGGGTAGACAGTCTTTGTGCAAATCCCGATGCGATTTGTCTAAAACGTTATTTCACCCAGATCATCTATGGACGAACACCCTACTGGATAAGTTATCAGGGCGTAGTAGAACATATTGATACCGTCCATATCAATCAGCTAACCAGCCAGTTTATGGCTGGTATGGACTGGTGCCCGCTTCTGGATTCGCTGGAATCGCACGATCGATACTACCGTCAGTTAAAAGAGTATTGTATGCGCTGCTTGATTGACGATTATATGGCCGACTCACTAACAATTGAGCAGATACAGGAAACGCTCAATACATACCGCTGGTTGAATCGATTTGATTCTGACAAAAGGATTATCATCAACATTCCTTCGGCAACATTACGAGTTATCGACCGGAGAGATAATAGTCTGCTCTGGAGCCGGGTTGTCGTCGGGAAAACCAGTACGCCGACCCCGCGTTTTACGGCTCTTATTCCTAGCTTCGTGATTTACCCGTACTGGAATATACCCCGCTCCATAGCGGTGAACGAACTGTTGCCAAAAATTCGAAAAAATCCAGTGACGACTCTTGATGCCCTGAATGTACAGATCCTCAATACAAATGGGAAGGTAATCGATCCAAAAGCCATCGATTGGGCCATTCCTGCCAAATCGTTTCCGTATCGGCTACGACAATCTACGGGTTGCGACAATGCATTGGGCGTTTTGAAGTTCAATGTAATCAGTCCTTATGATGTGTATGTGCATGATACAAACGTTCGGAAGACTTTTTCTCGCGAAAACCGGTTTTTAAGCCACGGCTGTATCCGGGTCGAGAAACCCATCGAACTAGCTAATCTATTATTGGGCTATAACCGGTTGAGCAGGAATTTTCTGACAAGCTGCGCCAGGAACGCCATTCCTCAAACGATCAATCTGCCCAACGCAGTACCCCTTATAATAATTTACAATCTACTGGATCTTGATGAGGCCGGGGCGGTTCAGGTATTTAAGGACGTGTATGGCTTGTGGCGTTTAACTTTATAAGCCTGCCTTAAAAGCAAAGTCGAATGACAAATCCATCCAGCTTACCATTGCATTCAGCACTCAGTGATGCTCAGGGATTGTCAACGGCTGAAGCCAAACGACGTTTGAGCGAAAAGGGACCTAATGCGGTAGAGACGATTCAAACTGAACACTGGTTAACCGTATTCGTGCGACAGCTTAAAAGCCTCATTGTCTGGGGTTCATAACAGCGGTTGGCAGCCAAGCTGAATCAGGAAACATCGCCAGGCTGGTTGGGCAGGCCGAACGAACGGCAACGCCCTTGGAAACTAAACTTGATACTTTATCGAAAGTACTTATTGGCAATACTCTTGGTCTTACTACTGCCTTGTTTGTTACCGTTGGGCTAATTCGGGGCGAAGCCACTGGGCCGTTGTTAGAACCTTCGGTTGCGCTGGCCAATGCTGCCATTCCCGAAGGTTTGTCGGTGGTGGTAACGAGGGCGCTCGCGTATGGTAGGTTACGGTTGGCTCGCCATAAGGTGCTGATTAAACGATTATCTGCCGTCGAGACACTGGGCGACAGCAATGTCATCTTTACTGATAAAACCGGTACGCTAACCGAAAATAGAATTGAGGTCTTCAGCCTACACTTGCCAAGTCCTGAGCAGGGTGTTTATGCTGAGGTATGGATCAATTTATTAACTCACGAACTTACGTTCCTGCGGGGTGAGCCAACCTTATCCGAAACGGATGGCTTCAGCCAATTGGTGCAGTTGGGTGTTCTCTGCAATAATGCCGATGTGACAATTGATACGCAACAGTCACGCGAATTGGGCGCTACTGAAATTTGCATTCAGATCAGGCCATGTACCCAGTAGGATCCGTACCTTAAATCCTCGATTAGCCGAACAGTCTTTCAGGTCCGACACCCGTATCATGGCTACATTGCATCATATGGATAAAGGTTATCTGGTAGCCAGTAAGGTTCCGCTGAGGGGTCGGCTGTGGTCAGGTGGTGTTTTCTGCTATTGTTTTAACGGGTGCGGTATTTGAGGTATATGCTTTTGTTCACTGGGAATGGAGCTACAGTGAGGCTCAGAGCCGTACGGCGACTTTCTATAGTCTATCGTTCGCCCAATTAATCCACGCGTTTAACCTGTATTCCGGCAAACAGGCGTCGTTGCTGAACAACGAAATCACCCGCAACCGTTACGTCTGGATAGCTATACTGATTTGCGTGAGCATACTGCTGATTACCTACTACGTACCAGTCATTCGTCATGTATTAACCATTCAGCCCCTCGATAGACCGGCTTTATTTCTGATTCCTGCAGTAGGCTTACTACCAGTAGGAGTCATATGAAAAAGTAGGCAAATAGGTGTTCTCCAATAGCTACCTACAAACGAATTGAAGTATTTCAACTGCAATAGTCTTCGAACGAAAAAGAAGTTAATTATGACATGGGAATGCAAATTGGGGCTGGACTAGTATTCAAAGGGCATAGAGGCTTGCGCCCCTATACCCGATACGACTTATGCAGATTTAATATTCCATTCGTAAAAAATTCTGTTCTGACATGAGCTGGTATCAGTTTATTTATACCGAAATCCACCTCCTCCAACGCCCAACGTGATAAAGAATCCATGTGGGCCGTAGCGAATGGGCGTTACTATGGTGGCTCCATGCTGATCACCGTGCCATTCATTTGACGCGGTTGTTAGTCGATACCCAGCCCGAAGGCTAAGCATCGGCCCGGCCTGTAATGTTGGGTCGGTCGTTTTAAATACAAACCAGTCAAACGTTAAACCGACATCGGTAGAGAATCCATCGAGCACGTTCGTTGTTAACACCCCAGTCGATGTAGTCGAATTGCTAGTAAATGAGCTAAGGCCTGGACCCAGGCTAGGGTAGAGCTTTAATCGCTTTGTCTGCCAGGCAACCCATCCGATCCAGATATGAGCATTCGACGCCGACGATTCAATGGTCGATTGAGATAACATATCCTGAACCCGTTTATTGACGAGTGCCGATGCTCCGGCACCCACGATCCACCGATTTCTTCGGACATACATCTCCACACCCAGGATACAATACCGATCGTCGTTTACTAACCCCGTTGTTTTACTGGCCTGCTGAATCGCATTGGCAAATCCTGGCCATATACTCTGGCCACCATAAAAAAATCCAGCTCCGCCCCAGATTCCCTGCCCCCACCCTGCGGTTTGTAACAAGAGCATTACAAGCAAGCAATATATTTTCCTTTTATGGACTAACATACCAGCCAGGGTTTAGAGAGAACGATCAATACGTTTGCGCCCCGAAATCGATTCAAATCTGTAAGTGAATTCAAGATGCGGCCGCAAGCTAGGCATTGGCTATCTGTTCGCTAATGACCCACCTTAGTCAATACATTGATTATAATTAAGTTACTGCCTGAATTAAGTCATAAAAAGAAAGGGGGATAAAGGCTTGATTTGTACCGTCAACGGATGGCTTGGAAATCAGTAGCCAGCCATTGGTGGCAACTATTAAAAAGGATTGTTATGGATAAGGACTTATTAGGAAAAACAGCCCTTGTAACTGGGGCAGCTTCGGGGATTGGCAAAGCGACTGCCCTTCTCTATGGTCAGCATGGCGCGCATGTGATGCTTTCGGACGTGAATGAAACGCAGGGTCAGGAAGTGGTTGACCAAATCAATGCTGCTGGGGGGGCTGCTCACTTTTATAAGGCCGATGTAGGAGACCCGACACAGTGCCAACACCTTATTCAGGCAACGGTTTCTGCCTTTGGTCACCTGGATATTGCTTTTAACAATGCGGGTATTGGGGGTGAGCTGAATTTAACCGCCGATTATTCGGTGGAGGGCTGGCAGAAGATCATCAATGTCAATCTCAACAGCGTTTTCTATTGCATGAAGTATGAACTGGAAGTGATGCTGAAACAGAATAGCACGGGTTCAATTGTTAATATGGCCTCGATCCTGGGGCAGGTTGGTACGGCTCAGTCGCCCGGCTATGTAGCCGCCAAACATGGCGTTGTGGGTCTGACCCAGGCGACCGCCCTTGAATACGCGGCTAAAGGCATCCGCATCAATGCCGTTGGCCCAGCTTACATCGATACCCCTTTACTGGGCGTATTGCCGAACGACGTTAAAGAAATGCTGGTCGACCTTCATCCCATCGGTCGGCTAGGTCGGTCGGAAGAAGTAGCTGAACTGGTTGTCTTTCTCTCATCGGATAAAGCCTCGTTCGTAACGGGTTCCTACTATCCTATCGATGGTGGGTATCTGGCCCGATAACTGGCAAATTTTCCTGCTGGCTGTTTAAATCTTGATTTGACAGAAATCAGGCTCGTTTACTTAGCTGACTAAAATCCTTACCGCATCATCACATCGCATCATGACAGGGCAATTATGGAGCATATGTATCGCTGGACTGTTATTAGGCGTAATCGGATGGCTACTGGTTGCCCCATTGGTGCTCGTAATTGATAGTGTTCAGCGATGTTACTCTGTGCAGTGGCGAGGTTTAGCGTCAGTTCAGCTGGTTGCGGGCGGCTGTATTCGTATTTGGGTTCTTGGCTGGACGTATGTATTGGACCCCTGGAGACAAGCAGCTAAACCTAGGCGAAATAAACCGAAAAAGAAATTGCCAGTCAAACCCCGAAAATGGCACATGCCCTTGCGAGTTTTTATCCGTAAGGCCAGGGGTATTTTACAAACCTTTCGGATCCGCACCTCGGATATTAAACTGGATACAGATGATTATCTGATGAATGCATACCTATTTCCGGTATTCAGCTTGTTGTGCAGACCGGGACATCGGTGGCAGATTAACTTCCAGGGTGATACATCCGTAAAACTCGTTATCGAAAACCGGCTGTATCGAATCGTATTCGCCTTACTAGTTTCATAATCATTTAATTTTATTTTCTCATGGAAACAACGGTCAATGATGTATTTACCAAAGTCACGGATTTTTTACGTTCCGAATCAAAAACTGACACCGTAGTGGGTCAAGCCTTCCAGTTAGGTAACTATTCTTGCGTTCCTGTTATTCGATTGGGTATGGGTTTTGGTGGTGGAGCTGGTGAAGGAGACGATAAAAAACAGGGTCATGGTACGGGAAGTGGAGCTGGAGCTGGTTTTGGGCTTGAACCAATCGGTTTTCTGGTCAGCAAGGAAGACCAGATTCAGTTTATCTCTACCAAACAATCCAAAGGATTCAGTGAAGCCTTTGAAAAGGTGCCCGACATTCTTGAGAAATTTTTGACGAAGAAAGCTCAGCCAGAAGCCGTCCCTTTATAAGGAGCAGTTAGTTAGAACCATACAGGAGTGAACGTAGGATGAATTGATGAACGTTATTTTCATCAATTCATCCATTTTTTATTCGAAAATTCTGTCTGAACCATAAGGCCAGTATTAACATAGATGTTGGCGCCGTAATACCCCATGGCAAAGCGAGAAGAAGCATTCCATTTGAAAACTTCGGGTAGAAATAAACAATTGTAATTAAAGGCGTAACTAGTCCATGAACGAAAAAAACACGTTTAACCCAGCGTTGGAATCCTTGCTTTTCAAATACAGGCATAGCGAAAAGCGTTGCTAAGCCCATACATATATACCCGATTGCATCAAAATCCCAAAACAGCGAGTGTGGAGTTTGACGGAGTACCTGAATTTCGTTAGCAGCCCCATCAAGCGACATGGGTATTACTGTTGCCAGTTGAACTACATAATTGGCTGTAACAAATACGGCATAAATACAGGTAAAGATAAGAGCCGCATGACTCCAGAATTTTTTCATATCAGGTGCTGCGTAATGCAAGGCAAGCATCTCCATTAAAAAGGGAATAACGATACAAAGGGAAAATCCATAGATTAGTATTTCATCCCATGGATAATGGATTAATTTGAGCACCTGTAACACCTGAACGAAACCAAAGGCAACTGTTGAGCTAAATGCAGCAATCCCTGACCAAAACCCGATTCTATAAATTGAATGATCCATTTTCTTTTTTAGGCTACGTTGAAATCCTATTTCCTTTCCTATTTGGTGCCTATCTATTGTGATAGCAAAAGCCTTTTTATGGCATAGCAACAAGGGCGTCATGATTTGCCCTTACATCCACGGGCAGCCCCCCCGATTCGGGTTGCGGTTCTTTATTGAATCGAAAAAATAGAACCTTCAGCCAATCAGCCGTTACCACGTAAGTGATCAGAATCAGAATTAGTGCTACTACTTGTTGGACATGAGCAACTGTAAATCCTAACATAGGTGCCAGAGGAGAAACCGGCAGATAAATTGTAATCAATAAGGCGAGCAAACCCGTTATCACCAGCCATTTTCCCGGTCTGCTTTTGATACATGAGTGTCGGGTACGGATAATAAACAGAATGAGCAGTTCGGTAATCGATGACTCAATAAACCAGCCCGTTTGAAAGGGGGAACCCGACAGATGAAAATACTGAAAGAGAGTATAAAATGTAATGAAATCAAACAGAGAGCTGTGTAAACCAAACACAATCATGAAATTACGAATCTGATTCATATCCCATTTCAGCGGTCTGGTTAACTGATCATCGTCAACTTCATCGGAGGCAATGGTCAGAAAGGGCAGGTCTGTGATCAGATTGGTCAACAAAATTTGCTTGGGTAGCATTGGCAGAAACGACAGCAGTAGGGAAGCACCAGCCACACTAAACATATTGCCGAATGTAGCCCCCGTTGTGATGAAAATATACTTCATTGAGTTGGCGAATGATTTGCGGCCCTCTAGAATCCCATCGGCCAGCACCGACAGGTCTTTTTCCAGCAGTACAAAATCGGCGGCTTCCTGCGCAACGTCGACCGCATTGCTGGTCGAGATGCCCACATCGGCGGCATGAATAGCGGCCACATCATTGATGCCATCGCCTATATACGCGACGGTTGCCCCGGACAATTGAAGAGCTTTGATGATACGTTCTTTCTGACGCGGTTCGATTTCAGCAAACACATCCGTTTGGAGCACCTTGACCGTTAAGGCTTCCGTGGTTAACTGATCCAGTACATCGCCGGTCAGTATAACGGGTGTTGTGTTGGCAATGGCTTGGGCTGTATGCATGGCCGCAAACCGGTTGTCGCCTGTAATGATTTTTACGGCTACCTGCAATTTTCGGAGTTGGTTCAGAGAGGCCAATGCACTTTCTTTCAGCGGGTCTTCCAGGAGAATATAGCCTAAGAAAGTCATTTGCGTCTCATCGGCCCGGCTGATTTTATCGGTAGTTACTACCTTGTAAGCCAAGCCCAGCACCCGGTATCCAGCCTGACAATATGCAGCAAATCGGGCTTCTATCGACCTTCGGACGGAATCGTTGATGGGCTTCGACTGACCGGGCTGTGATTCAACCTGACTACACACGTCCAGTATGTTACTTAATGCGCCTTTGGTAACGAAAAATCGCTGTTCGCCTTTTTGTACCGCAATGCTGAGTCGCTTCCGAATGAAATCGTAGGGAATTTCGTCCAATTTACGGTAGTCATCCACCGATAGTTTTAATGAGGCAATTGCCTTGTCGATGGGATTGGTAAAGCCTTTCTGGAGGGACGCATTTAAGTAAGCGTATAGCCTGGCCCGTTCATCGGTTTTGCCCTCCCAGTTCACCATATCATTCACGGTTGCAGTGCCTTCCGTAATGGTACCGGTTTTGTCGGTACACAATATGGTTACTTCCCCAAAATTGAAAATGGAGGACAGTTTTTTTACGATTACTTTTTTGTCCAACATGCGTTTGGCTCCCGCCGACATAGCGAAGGTCATAATAGCGGGCAACAGTTCGGGAGCCATCCCGATCGCGAGGGCCAGTGAAAACAGTACGGAATCGAAAAAAGGCTTTTTAAAATACAGATTGGCTGCCAGAATAACTAACGACAGCGTAATGGTTATTCGCAGCAGAAAGTAGCCAAAGTGTTTGATGCCTTTTTCGAAAGCCGTTTCCTGTGTTTGCGTCAGACTGTGGGCCATTTGACCAAACAGGGTTTGGCTTCCGGTTTGCACAGCGATCGCCCGGGCAGTGCCGCTAATTACATTGGTACCCTGCCACAGGCAGTTGGTTTTCTGATTCAAAGGCAACTTATCAGGAACTGTTCCGGCCATTTTTTCAACTGGATAGGTCTCGCCGGTTAATGAACTTTCATCGACGTGCAGTTCATTGCTTTCCAGAATCCGACAATCAGCAGGAATAATATCGCCCGCATCGAAAATCACTACGTCACCCGGTACAATCTCCTCCGTACGTACCTGCTTTTCGTTCCCATCGCGTAGAATTGTATGTTTCATAGCAATCATCGACCGCAATTTTTCGATGGCTCGTCCTGCATTCAGTTCTTGCCAGAATCCTAGAAAACCGGTTACCAACAGAATCGCCAGAATGATGAGCATGTCGGACGTTTCGCCCAGCATCGCCGACAAAATAACCGCCACCACCAGAAGCAGTACCAGCGGATTGGTAAACTGACGGACCAGCAACTTAAACTCACGACGGAAGCTACTTTCCGTATGCAATTGTTGCCGTTGTGTCCGAATACATTTAGCCGCTTCCCTGGCGGTTAGTCCATTTGGCGACGAATGGAGCGAATGATAAAGTTGTTCTGGTGTTGGCGAAGAGAATGGTAGATTATCCATTGGGAATGATGACGCAAATCGTAATCAAGTACGTAATGCCCAAATCTAAGCCGGTGAACAACGCAGTAAACTGATTACTATCGTCTCTTTAGCTGACTATCCTCATAACTACAAAACAATGATGATCAGCAAATTAGTACATCAAACGGAAACTTTAATAAGGGTTGAATGATGGAATCAATAATCGAACGAAAGTTAACGGACGACAGACCACAGACGCTGATGCTTAATCGGCCGCGAAGCCGCCTGACAGCAATCCTGGCACTGGTTGTATCACTTTTAGTACTCTATGCTTCCCTGCGGGGAGTACTGGACAAACACCTTTATATCGATGCCATAGCAGCCGGCGTACTCTCGAAATCATTGCTGGCGGCTATCCGATTACAGGATCAATTGTCAATCCCGTTTGCTGTAACCCTTTTAATCGTGTCGGTTAGCCATTTTCTATACGCAGGCTATAAGACCTTTCTCGTCCTGCTCGGTCTGGTTGGTAATTTCCTGTATGCCTATGGGCTTTTTGTTATTTCGGGTAATTTCACCGCCATCTACTTGGTTTATCTGGTTATTTTCGGCCTGTCGATTTATTCACTGATTTTTGGGCTTACCAGTTTTGAGCCCGAAGTTGTGAGGTATTTGCAGTTACCCGTTCTGCTCCGTAACAGCATAAGCCTTTTTCTACTGGTTATTGTTTTCATATTCGTTTTTTTATGGGTAAATTCGTTAACGCCCTTGATCAGCAAACACATACGACCTGATACGTACGCTGTATTTATTCTTGATCTCTGTATTGTTATGCCGGGTCTGGCAATCACGGCCGTACAATTGCTACGTCGTATTCCGTTTGGCAACGTCCTGGTGGGTATCTTTCTGATAAAGATCCTAACGCTGATTCTGCCTGTAGCCATCGGCGAAATTCTCCTGTCTACCCATACGAAACCAACCGATTATAGTATGGCTGCTATCTATAGCCTGATTGTTTTCATCAGTCTATTTTTGAGCGTTCACTATCTGCTGAAATTACGATTAACTAAATAGACGAAGCGCTATGCTACTATAGGTAATCAAAATATCATTATCTCACCAGCATTTTACTTCAGTTGAATTTTCCTAAAATGAAACCAAATGTAAAGGCTACATTCTGCAAATCAGCTTGTGATACTACCGGTTGTTCATTGAACTTGTAAAAACTATAGCCAACCCCTAGTCTAAATTTCATCCATTTAGTAATAGTCAACACACCGTAAACCTGTGGTGACACAACTAAACCTCCAAGTCTCGCTGTCGGATATTTAATCCGAAAAATCTGAAAATCAGCCTTATTACCTACAAGCGAAAAGTATCCTGCATTTAATAGCCAGCCAATATGAACTGGTTTTAGATGATTCTGTTCAACCCCGATTAACAGGCCATATTGACCTACGTAGAGAAACAATGGATTATTAATTCGTTCAACATCCAGGGTCGAAACAAATGTAGCGCCATAAGCCGAAATCAGAAATTTATGATTTAAGATAATCCCGGCTTCAATACCCTGAAACGAAAACGGCTGCTTAAAAAAGTTCTGATGCTGGTGAACCAGGGCTCCATACCAAGTCGCATCAGTATGTACCCAATCACGCTTAATCTCACTGTGTTCCTGCTTTATTTGCTGGGCATGAATACCATACGGAACCAGCAGGCAGGCCAATCCGAAAAAGACGAAGCTGCCCTTTTTCATTGGTTTCTGTATAGTTTATACGATAAATAGAAAGTCCATGCCTGCAAAATAGCCATGTTCATTCGCTCTACAATTCCAAAATAAGGCCATTGTTTGAGATAAAACACTGCCGTTAATCCACCAAATAAAAGAATCAGACAGCTGGCTAGAATAGACGCGAAGCCAACGTTTTGCCAACTGCGCTCTTTGCGAAAGCCCAGACCTATTAACAAAGGGGAAGCAATGGTAAAAGGCACGATCAGGGCAGTAATGACCAGATGCATTGTACCTAAAAACGTACTAGCTGCGTTCGGCAAATCTTCAGGGAATATGCCATACGCTATTGAAATACAGTGCAACGTAACAAACATAATGCCTCCCCAAAGCACAAATTTATGATGCTTATTTGCTTCAAAAAGAGTAAATGTTAACGCGAAGAATAGCGCTAACACACCATACAAAGTTGTAAAGGCCAGCATCAATGACTTATTGGGCGCACCAGTTGCTGTTAAATCGCTAATTGGTTGCTGAAAATGATCATAGCCCTTCCACAAGATGCCACCAAGGAGGATATGCAGGACATAAAAAAATACAGCTAACATACCAGATGCCAATAAAACCTGTTTACGTTGTACGTTTACTCTAGGTGTTAATTCCATTGAAATCTATATCTAACGGTTATTAATATACGTCAGCCTGAGCCCTCCACATTACTTGGATTAAGAGACCATTTTGTTTAGGCGTCCTGTAGCCGCTACGGCCTGGCGGAAGGAAAGGTGTAGCCCAATGTAAAGTCACCTGCCCCTTCAGCATTTCCGTTGAAAATCCGGCTGCCCAGAGCCAGGTTTAAGTAGAAATTCCGGCGATACGTCCGTTGGAATCCCCATAGTGCCTCTACACCAAATCCGCTGCCGTCACCAATCGGAACCTGTTCCGATTCACTTTTGGCAACGGCAGGAAGCCGATAACGGGCGCGAACACTGAGATAATTGCCAGAATTATACCGGATAGTTTTTCCTTTTTGCAACCGCCGGTCAAAATTGTAAAAATACCGGGCACCTACGGACACATCTGGATTGAACGTAGTAGATGTATAATACTTTGTTTGATTCGGATCGGTTTCTACTTCCTTAGCTTTGGAATAGCTCGTAATGCGTGCCTCCGAAATGAGAGTAGTACGGTTTCCAAGGCGAAATTCATTCATAAAACCGGGGGCTAAAAAGGCCGCACGCCAGACCGATTTCACTACTTGGGCTGGCTCCTGATTCTGTTGACCCATGACCAGCATAGGCAACAGTACTAAGGCAGTAAGGATTGTTTTCATGATGCTGTGAATCGTAATGTTTCACCACAAATTTGGCCGAATGCAGGAATGAAAGCACTAACGCGGGTCAGGCAAGCAATTGATAATGGTCAAGTGAATTTACTGTTTTGTGAAAGCCTAAGTATTTATCACTTAGCAAATTAAGCTGCTGATGCAACTTATTTATAGAGCTGATTTTGGTCAATATGTTCTCCAGTTTTGGTGCGACATCTTTGCCATGGAATTGGCTAATCGATCGGATTAACAGATTGCCATTCATTCTATCATAAATTCAAACGTATTAGGTCATGAAACCAGACTTGCGTCATTCGCTGTTGCCGGCATTTCCCCAACTCTTCGACAACGACTTTTTCGGTACCCTACATTATTCCAGGACAATGGTTTACCAGCGGTGAACGTCCGGGAGGAAGCTGACAGTTTTCAGTTGGAAGTCATCGCGCCAGGATTGAATAAGGACGATTTTAAACTAGCTATCGACGATGGTATGTTAACGGTCTCGCCGAGACTAAGTCGGAGTCCGAGGAAAAAAAGATACGTATCGTCGAAAAGAATATAACAGCCGATCCTTCAGCCGGGCTTTCGTTTTACCCGATGGAGTCGAAGCTGACAGTGTTCAGGGTACTTATAGTGATGGGGTATTAAAAATTGAACTAAAGAAAAAGATGAGTACACCTAAATCCGAACCGAAACTAATTCCGATTGCCTAATAGGCGATTGACGCCTTTCTCTGGAAGGCAAAGGAGCTTCGGTAATAGGTCTGTATAGGATCTCATTTTTGGCTGCGGCAATACAGACTAACGTACAAGGCCAGTAGTTACCCGGTAATTACTGGCCTTGTACGTTAGTCTTCGTTTAATCGTTGGCTGTTCGACAGTTGCCAGCCCCATACTGAGGATGATCATAACAGCCAGTGACTAAGATCAGCGTGCTTGTAATCAGGACAATGCAGTTTTGTTGACATCAAATCTTAGCCAAACGATGAATTCATCCGTGCTTATACCCTCTGCCAGCCTGGTTGGGCTGACAATCCCTGAGGTCGATGAATCACGGGAGCGCTACGGCACCAATATCCTGCCTGGTCAGTCAACCAACTGGCGTCTTTTTATAGACATTATTACAGAACCTATGTTTGGCTTGCTGGCCGGAGCATGCACCATCTATGGTTTTCTGGGGCAGTGGCACGAAGGGATTGTGTTAGGCATAGCCATGTTGTTGGTGGCGGGGCTTTCGGTGTATGAATCTCTTCGTAGTGATCAGGCTTTGCAGGCACTTCGGCAGTTAACCCAGCCCACTGTTCAGGTGATCCGAAATACCCAACTGATCCAAGTGCCTACCGAGCAGTTGGTTGTGGGCGACATTGTGTTATTGACGGAAGGCCAAACCATACCCGCTGACGGCGTGCTGCTTCAGGCAAACGATTGTTCGGTCGATGAATCCATGCTGACGGGCGAATCGGTTCCCGTTGCTAAAACAGAGGCTGGTATGCCCTGTTTCGGGGGAACGGTGCTAACTTCGGGGCGTATTTTTATACGTATCAATGCGGTTGGCGTTAACACCGAAATAGGGAAACTGGGTCATTCCCTCCAAACCATTAATTCCGAAAAAACACCCCTTCAACAACAAATTCACCAGTTTGTGAATCGAATGGCGTTGATCGGATTGGGTGCTTTTTTGCTGGTTTGGTTTGTCAATTTCGCTCGCTCTGGTGACTGGGTTACGTCTCTTCTGTTTGGACTGACCATGGCCATGACAATCCTGCCTGAAGAAATACCGGTAGCATTCAGCAGCTTTATGGCGTTAGGGGCAGCCCGGATGGCGAAATTGGGTGTGCTGACCAAGCAACCCCAAACTGTCGAAAGCTTAGGGTCGGCCTCGGTCATCTGCATCGACAAAACGGGGACAATTACGCAGGAGGGCATGGTACTTAGCCGGCTCTACATCGGTTCTGAGCAACGTGTGGTGACGCTGCCGGCCGCTATTTCGGCGCCTGCCTGGGACGTACTAGCCTACGCCCGCTGGGCAAGTGAAGCCGAACCGTTTGATTCGATGGAAAAAGCGATTCTGGCGGCTTATCGACAGCATTGTTCGCCTGATGATCCCTACCAGCGACCAATGGTACACGAGTATCCGCTATCGGGAACACCCCCAATGATGACCCACATATATGATTCAAAAACGGGCATCATACAGATTGCAGGCAAAGGAGCTGTTGAGCGAATCGTTCGGGTTTGCCAATTAACCAAACCCGAAGCAGAGGTTATTCTTCAGCAAGCGAGTCAGTTAGCTACCGAAGGCTATCGGGTTTTGGGCGTAGCAGGCAGCCAATGGGGAGCTACTCCATATCCAACCGAGCAGGATGATTTTACCTGGTCATTTAAGGGATTGCTTGCCTTTGAGAACCCACCCAAACCGAATGCCAGTTGGGTTATTGACCAGTTTAAACAGGCGGGTATTGCTGTCAAACTAATCACGGGTGATTCCCCTGAAACCGCCCTCTCCATTGCCCGGCAGGTTGGCTTAACGGATGATAATCAGGTACTGACCGGCGAGCAGGTCATGACTTTATCTGACGAAATGCTATGGAAGCAAGTTAGCCCAATCCGGGTATTTGCCCGTATGCTGCCCGAAGCCAAACTACGAGTCATTCAGGCTCTCAAAGCAAACGGACAGGTCGTAGCCATGACGGGCGATGGCGTCAATGATGGGCCTGCGTTAAAAGCCGCACATATTGGCGTAGCTATGGGCCGACGTGGCACTGAACTGGCTAAACAGGCAGCATCACTTATCCTGTCAACCGATGATCTGGCCAGCATGGTTGAGGCCATTGCGCTCGGGCGTCGCATTTACCAGAATCTTAAAATTGCAGTAGCTTATATCGTTTCCATACACATACCGATCATTTTGATCGTAACGTTACCGTTACTGATCAACTGGCAGTACGCCAACCTGTTGAGCCCCATTCATGTCATTCTGCTGGAGTTGATTATGGGCCCGACCTGCTCTATCGCTTTCGAGCAGGAACCCACCGAGCAGGGATTGATGCATCAACGCCCTCGTCCGCTAAACGCCACTTTTTTTACAGCAAAAGAATTGGGTATGAGTATTATTCAGGGATTGGTAATTGCCCTCATTACGTTGGTTGTTTATTATCTGGGAATGCATAAGGGGCAATCGTTAGAGACAGTACGAACCATGACGTTTTCGAGTCTGATCATGAGCAATATCGGGTTAACCCTGGTAAGTCGATCCAACCGGGTGTCGTTTTTTCAAACCCTGCGAAAGCCCAACCCGGTTCTCTGGAACGTTCTGGGTATAACTGTATTCATCCTGGCAGCCTCTTTATTCGTTCCCGCAATCCGCTCATTTATGCAGTTTTCATCCTTGAGTGGGGTTCAACTGGGTCAGTGTATCCTGGCTGGCTTTATTGGTACATTTTGGGTGGAAGGCTACAAATGGTGGAAGCGAAAAACTGTTTAAACAGCCTTACGAAATATGAAGTTCCACCAAACTTAGTAAACTCTCGGTTGGCAGCCCTTCGTACCGCCAAAGTTCCTTGCCTTTATTGACCAGAACGAACGTAGGTAATTGAGTTACATTAAAACTAAGAACCACACCTGGATGAACGACTTCCTCAATCTTCAGCAATTGAACTTTTCCGGTAAGCTTTTCCAGAAGCTGTTCTACTACGTCATTTATGAGCAGATGTCGATGAGCGTCTTTGGGCATAAAAACCAATAACACAGGTAACCGCTTGTTATATTTCAACTGTTTTGGGTGATTTGTCTCCATAACCGTAATCGTCTACCCACCCTGTTCGGATGAATTTTATACGTATGACAATAAAGATGGAGGTAGTTTTTTCGTCGGTATATGACTGCCGTCATCACAGCAGCTAATTTTCATCTAGTCAATAAAGAAGTCTGATTTATTCAGGCGCACCCATTACTAAACAAAATGTTGATTATCAGAAAATAAGTCGGTTTTTTGTTTGTGCTGATATCCAAAATTCAATTCACGTTATTTGGCAAATGAAATTGATTTATACTTCTAAAGCGCCCTGGTGCATTTTTTATGCATAGAGAACCGTATGCCAATACCTTGATGAACGTACTGTTTGAACAGGGAGTGGATTTTCTGGGGGTATATGATTTCCAGCAGGAGTGCTACGTTCGTATTAATCAGGTTGGGGTTAAGATGCTGGGCTACCCGTCTGAGCAAGTGTTGATTGATCAACCGCAATTCTCCTTCAGGCGGTATCCACTAAAATCGGAAGAGCGGGATGAGGTTATTAGTCAGTTGATCCAGGCTGGCTTTTATGAAGAAGAGACCGAAATAGCCCGGTATAATGGAGAGACATTCTGGGGTCGACTAATGCTGGAGTCTTTTGCTGATGGCAAGCTGGCTCTGATTCGCATCACCAATTTAGATCGTCTACATCGTGTCGAACAGGAATTGGACCATAGTGTTCGTCGCTACGAATCCGTTTTTACTAGTGCTACCATTGGCATTATCGTAGCTGACCAGCAAGGCCACATTGTATCGGCGAATCAACTAGCCGATCGATTATTTGGCTATGAAACGGGGGAGTTAAAAGGGCTGTCTATCGAACAACTCGTTCCCAGAAGCGTCAGTCAGTATCACGAAAAATTACGCCAATCTTTTACAGATCATCCGCAAGCGAGACCAATGGGTCATAATCGGGATTTGTACGCCCAACGTAAAGATGGTACCCTGTTTCCGGTCGAAATCAGCTTGAGTTATTTTCGTCTTGATAATACCTTATATGCCGTTGCTTACATCATCGACATTACCCTTAAAAAAGAAGCAGAGCGACAGTTACTGGACCAAAAAGCACATGTGGAACGGCTCAATACGGAACTGGAACAAAAAGTAGTAGATCGTACACACGCCTTGATGGATACACTAGCCCAATTGGAAGCCTCCAAAGAGGAGTTGGCTCTGTCTCTGAAAACCGAGCGTGAATTGGGCGAGTTAAAGTCCCGCTTCGTTTCAATGGCATCGCATGAGTTTCGAACGCCACTGACCACAATTCTGAATTCGACAACGTTGATCGAAAAATACCCTGCCAGCGATCAGCAGGAGAAACGACAGAAACACCTTCAGCGCATCCGCTCCTCAGTTAGGCACCTTAATGAAATTCTTGAAGAGTTTTTGTCCGTAGGTAAGCTTGAAGAAGGAAAGATTATGGCACATCCGGCACTTGTTTATCTACCCCAGTTTGTTGATGAAGTGGTGAACGATATGCAAAGCCTGTTGAAAACCAATCAACGGATTGAACTCAACATAGATTGCTCACAACCGATCTGGCTAGACTCTTCCCTGCTTCGAAAAATCGTGGTCAATCTACTCTCAAATGCCATCAAATATTCGAGGGAAGGATCCCTCATTCGCGTTCAGGCGCATTGCGATGATCGGCAGATTAAGTTAGTAATGAGTGACCAGGGTATTGGTATTTCACCCGATGATCAACAACATCTGTTTGGCCAATTTTTTCGGGCTAAAAATGCGGCTAACATACCAGGAACAGGCCTGGGCCTTCATATTGTCGCTAAATACGTTGAACTAATGCAGGGCACTATTGACCTGCAAAGCGAATTAAACAAGGGCACCACGATAACCCTCTCCCTACCCTATGAAAACCATTCTGCTGATTGAAGATAACGACGAAATTCGCGAAACAACCGCTGAAATTCTGGAACTGGCCAGCTACACCGTCCGAACGGCTGAAAACGGAAAGACTGGCGTTAAATTGGCGCTGGAAACAAAGCCCGATCTGGTCATCTGCGACATTATGATGCCGGGACTGGATGGCTATGGGGTCTTGCAGATCTTCAACAAAAACCCATCCTTATCGGAGGTTCCCTTTATTTTCCTGACGGCCAAAACTGAACGTGGCGATTTTCGAAAGGGGATGGATCTGGGTGCCGATGATTATTTGACCAAGCCGTTTGAGGAAAGCGAGTTGCTCAGTGCCATTGAAGGACGGCTAAATCGATTCTCGAACGTACACCCTTCCTACGATTTGAAACAGGAAGGACTCAGCCAGTTTCTTGATAACGCACGGGCAGTCGGTGGTTTAGACAGCTTATCGGCCGACCGCAAGATCCATCAGGTCCGGAAGAAGCAATATGTTTATTCGGAAGGAGACGAGCCAACCCGTCTCTATTTTCTCAAAACCGGCAAGGTTAAAACTACACGCAATACAACAGATGGAAAGGAACTGATAACGGGGCTGTATAATGCCGGGGAGTTTTTTGGCTATTTTGCTCTGTTCGAAAAAGGGGACTATACGGACTCTGCCATCACGCTGGAGGATTCGGAATTGATCTATATTCCTAAGGACGATTTTTTACAATTAGTATCCATCAATGCTGATGTGAGCCAGCAATTTATCAAGCTGCTGGCGGGTCGGGTCGGCGAACGCGAAGTCCAACTGCTGAGCATGGCTTATAATTCACTCCGGCGTCGGGTAGCCAATACGCTGATTCGACTTCATGAGCAACAGCCCGATGCCCTGATCCAGCATTCGCGCGATGATCTGGCAGCCATGACCGGCACGGCCACCGAGTCCTTAATTCGTACGCTAAGCGATTTTAAACAGGATGGCCTGATCGAGATAACCCCGTCGGGGGGTATTCGGATGATACAGCCGGAAAAGTTGCGACGGGCGAACTGGTAACCAGCCGAAACATAGTTAGTCAGCGTCTTCGTCGTAAAAAATGGAATGTCGATAATCAGCTGTTTGACTGACTAGCCGCATTCCGTATGAGCCAGTGGGTTACTACTTTTAAGTTAGCGGTTCATTCTAAAACAGCCCGCTACCAAACATCATGCTGAGCGAACTAACCTCGGAAGTGATCGAGACGATGCTGGCCAATCAGTATTTCGGCCGGATTGGCTGTGCCGCCGATAATCGGATTCTGATTGAGCCTGTGATGTATTATTATGACGGTCATTTTATTTATGGGCTTACGCGGCAGGGCACCAAAACACAACTACTAAACAAAAATCCAGCGGTAGCCTTCGAAATTGACGAAACAATCAGTCCGGATATCTGGCGTAGTGTGGTTATTGAGGGAGTTTATGAAGAATTGCAGGGTGAGGACCGCGATGATGCCCTATTTTTTCTGCGTCAACGCAAAATTCCGGTCTTTGCCGATGAACAACTTGGCTATCCGGGCGTGGATTCTCCAGTTAGACAAAAAGTCGTCTACCCAGTTGTTTATCGGATTCGGATCGTAAGCAAAACAGGGCGTTGCTATCAGCGTTCTCTTGATTTTCATCAGGCTCCTGCAGCTTATACGGAGTAGAACTCCTTCTAGAGACAACCCTCATAACGTCCAGTCTTTGGAGAGTTTTTTCATGCGCTGGCTATCAGAGTTAAATAGTCTTAATACATCTTCACTGCTTCATAAATGATAAAGCCTGGGAACGATGACTATTGCCGTTTTCATCTAAGACCTGATTGCTATCCTTGATTGTAAAGCAACACGCACCCCAACCGAGAATCTCGGTTGGGGTGCGTGTTGGGCAAATTTTTAAAGTATTAGTAGGTAGTAACGACCAGATCATCCTCGACCGCCATAACGCCAGGCGCTGCCCAGGCTGCATTCTCTACTTCTTTACGCTCCGCCCAGGAGTGAACTTTTCCTCGCAAAGTGACTTTATTGCCATTGGTTTCAACCTTGATCTGTTGGGCTTCAACGACCGCATTTCGTTTCAGTGCATCGATAATTTTCGCATTCACGTCCTGTGCAATTACCTGGGGTTTAACCCGAATCAGATTCGATACACCCTTAACGCCTGAAATAGTTTCGACGGCTCGTTCGGCAGCCTGCAGTTGATAATTCCACTCAACTTCTCCTTCCAGTGTAACCCATCCATGCTGCACCTTTACCTGAATCAAATCCTGGGGCACCTGACTATGCCAGCCAAAAGAACGGATGATCGCCTGCCCAATTTGCTCATCGCCATGCTGCTCGCTATCGATGGGTTTCACGGTGATTTCCTGTGCAACCACCATAACGCCCGTTACACGTTTGGCCGCTCGTTCAGCCGCCATTTTCATCAGGTAGTTATTCACTTCTCCGGTTAGTGTAACCACGCCATTTTTCACGGCAACGCCAATTTCGGCAGCGTTTAACACGGGCTCCCAGCGTAATTCACTCATCACATCCTTTTGTAGGGTTTCGTCGGTTTTCATAGTTGTTTTTGGCTTGATTGAAAAACAGATCAAAACTAAAGCCCTGTTTGTCAATCAACTATGATTAATTTCAGCGAATCAACTGATCTGAAACAGCTTATGCCTGATCGTAACTACCAGTACTAAAAAAGGTCATACCGGTTCCTGATTGATATCATAGGGTGTAGGCTTGAAGAAAGCCATTTTTGTCTCTATAAAACGTAGTTTTTTGGCCATGAATATAGCCTTTTATAGTACCCTGCCTTTTGAGCAAACCTGGTTTGCGTCGTACACAAACCATGCGATTACCTATATCCCGCAGGCACTGACGGAACAAACAGCAGATATGGCTAAAGGACACAGAGCTGTTTGTGCCTTTGTCAATGATGATCTCAGCCGTCCGGTTCTGCAAATCCTAAAACAACAGGGAGTCTCAGTCGTAGGCATGCGATGCGTTGGCCTGGATAACGTTGATCAGGAAGCGATGGCTGATTTAGGCCTGACGCTCCTAAACATACCAGGACATTCGCCCTATTCAGTAGCTGAACAGGCAGTCGCCTTATTATTAGGTCTGGTCCGACACCTGCCCGAAGCAAGCCAGCGCGTACAGTTGGGTAACTTTTCGATCGACGGGCTGATCGGCAACGACCTGCATGGGAAAACAGTGGGAGTCATCGGCGCGGGCCGTATCGGAAGTGTGTTTGCGCGGATCATGCTGGGTTTTGGCTGCAACGTACTGATTTATGATATTCGGCACAATCCAAAGCTGATTGAAGCGGGAGCACAATACCGGTTATTATCTGACCTGCTGGCGCAATCCGACATTTTATCTCTCCATTGCCCGCTAACACAGCTCACCGATCATATCATCAACCCACAAACTATAGCAGCCCTCAAACCCAGCACAGTGCTTGTCAATACCGCTCGAGGGCGGTTAGTTGATGCGAAAGCCGTTCTGGATGCCTTAGATGCCGGGAAACTGGCAGGTTATGCAGCTGATGTGTATGAGCAGGAACGGGCCTATTTTCATTACGATTATTCCCGCAAATCAATTGCAGACGACATCCTAAATCAGTTGCGAAACCACCCCAAAGTGCTACTAACGGCGCACCAGGGATTCCTGACCGAAGAAGCGCTCCAGCAGATGGCGCGAAACTTACTCAACCAATTCACCTTCTACGATAGTCAGCAAATGATCATGGTCACCAAAGCGTCGATGTGTTAAACCGAAAAACTGCCATGAAACAACTCTTCTGTATTTTCTTATTTATAACCTACACTTCCGCTTTAGCGCAAAACACGAGCTTATACGGGGGCGCAGGATTCTTTCGACTGGGCTATGGGAATTTGCATCAGATTGGGCAAACCCTGGCGCAATTCACCCCAACACAACCAGCCTCCTCTAGAAACGATTTTGTTTATATGGGTGGCGAAGGGTACGCCCGACTGGATAAGTATATTCTGGGAGGAGGTGGCTATGGCATGGCTCAACGAAGCATCAGTACCCCCGGCTTTTACGCTTCCCCATTTAGTGGAGGAGGGTATCTGTATCTCGGACGAATTGTAGTAAACACCCGTCGCTTCTGGCTATACCCGATGGCTGGAGCCGGCATGACGGTCGTCGGCATGACTCAACGGGAACTACTGTCCTCCGGTTTACAAGAATCATCGGTGATGTTGCCTACCGTGAATGCCCAATTTGGTTTGGGAGCAGACTGGCTGTTGGCAGCTTTCGGCGAAGGAGATACGTTTGGTGGAGCGTTGCTGGGATTACGGGCAGGTTATCAAATAAGCCCATACTCATCCGGTTGGCAAACAACAGGTGATCGGATTATCGCCGACCGGCCGAGTTATTCTACCCGTGGTTTTTTTGTCACCATGACCATCGGTGTTGGGGCATTCCGGTATGTCCGAACTAAACAATTTATCCATTAACTATCAAAAAGGCTATGTTACGCTTCCTGTTTGCTTCTCTATTACTGATTCACGGCATGATTCACGTGCTGGGTTATGTGAACCAGTGGGTACTGAACCTTGGCACTCAACTGGGTGGAAAGTCGATGATAACATTATCTGCAGGAATGTCTAAACTATTGGGTATACTGTGGCTTCTGACAGGTTTATGTTATCTAGTAGCATCAACGGCTTACTGGCTTCAGCGTGACTGGTGGCTGGCGGTAGCACTGGTCAGTACGCTGCTTTCACAAGTCCTCATTTTCATTTACTGGCCAGAAGCAAAGGCAGGGACGATCGTGAACGTACTCATTGCGTTCGTGATCGGGATAACCAGTGCACATAATCGATTTGAGAAGTATGCCGATCGTGAAGTCCGGCAATTACTGAATCAACCTATTGCTGGTAGTCAGATCATTACCCATGAGATGTTGGGCCGCCTGCCTTCACCTGTACAAAAATGGATGATAACCAGTGGTGTTGTGGGAAAAGAGCTGGTCCATACCGTTCGACTTCAACAAAGAGGATTGATGCGAACCAGTCCCAACGGTACGTGGATGCCCACGAAAGCCGAACAATACATCGATGTCGATAAACCGGGCTTTGTGTGGAAGGCCGATGTGCAGTTGTTCTCACTGCTGCCCTTGGCTGGGCTTGATACATATGTCGATGGCAAAGGTAACATGCAGATAAAAGGTCTTTCATTCATACCCATCGTCAATGCGTCCAACGCTAAAATGGATCAGGGAGAATTACTACGCTACCTGAGTGAGATGTGCTGGTACCCATCGGCTGCACTCAGTCCGTTCATTACCTGGCAACCCATTGATAATAATCAGTCGCAGGCAACTATGAGTTATAAAGGAGTAACTGCATCTGCTATTTTCACCTTTGATAACCAGCATCGATTAGTTCGTGTTGCCGCCAAACGGTACAAGGGAAGCGATGCAAAGAGCCAGTTGGAGGACTGGTACATACCGGCCCGTGCCTGGAAATCAATGGATGGTATTACGATACCCGTTAAAGGTGATGTCATCTGGAAGTTACCTGCCGGCGATTTCAACTACTACCAATGGGAAATTACGGATATCGACTACAACAGACCGGTGCTTTATTGATTCGTTAGAGCCGTTGTTCATTCAGCTACCGGGGCGACCCAGATAAAATTACGAAACCCGGTCGTGTGAGTAATTCGCCAATTGCACGAATTGAACGTATTGATTTAACCAGTAGGATTATGAGCTTATCAGAAAAAAAACAAGCCGTTCAATCGCTAGTAGAACGGCTAACCAACGAAGCGACGGTTCGAAAGGTTTTCGGCGAGCCGATTGTCGTTGACCATAAAACAATTATCCCAGTCGCCAAAGTTATTCTTGGATTTGGTGGAGGCTATGGTGAAGGCCATTCTCAGCCGAAGACAACGTCGTCAGATGAGTCTGATGGTGAGCAGGGAGAGGGTGGTGGTTTAGGCGGTGGACTTGCTATTCAGCCACAGGGCGTTATAGAAATTACGACGACCAATACTCGTTATATACCACTAAGCACTGGTCGGCACATAGCAATAGGTATCGCGCTTGGTTTTGTTTTGGGCAAACTACTAAGGCGCCGAAAGAATTAACAGGAAAAACCAAGAATACGATGCGTGCCGTGCTTTTATCTCAGACCGGTCCTTTTCAGGCGGGGAGCAAACCGTTAACACTGGTGGAATTGCCAATACCCGTTCCGCAATTGAATGAAATTCGCGTCCACGTATCGGCCTGTGGTGTGTGCCACACAGAACTCGATGAACTTGAAGGGCGAACAACTCCGCCCCAGCTACCGGTGGTGCTCGGTCATCAGGTGGTGGGAACGGTTGATGCCGTTGGGGAGAATGCCACCCGGTTTCGATTGGGCGACCGGGTGGGTGTTGCCTGGATCTTTTCCGCTTGTGGTCACTGCGAATTCTGCCAGTCGGGGCGGGAAAATTTGTGTGCTCAGTTTCGAGCTACGGGCCGGGATGTTAATGGTGGGTATGCCGATTATATGGTTGTTCGAGAAGACTTTGCGTATACCATTCCAGACGGATTGAGTGATGTCCAGGCTGCTCCGCTGTTGTGTGCGGGCGCCATCGGCTACCGATCAGTACGCCTGACAAACCTTCAGGATGGACAACGGATTGGCCTGACGGGGTTTGGCGCATCCGGACATCTGATGTTGATATTGCTGGCTCATCAATTTCCAAATTCGCCCGTATACGTTTTCGCCCGGAGCGAAACCGAGCGGCAGTTCGCCAATGAGTTGGGGGCTACATGGGCGGGTGATACGGACGATGATCCAGGCCAGTTACTTGATGCTATCATTGACACAACACCGGCCTGGAAACCAATTGTGGAAGCGCTAGGTCGGCTAAAACCGGGTGGTCGGCTGGTAATTAACGCGATTCGGAAGGAAGATCGGGATAAAGAGTATCTGCTCCGTCTGAACTATCCTGAACACCTTTGGCAGGAGAAAGAGATTGTCAGTGTGGCTAATGTTACACGAGCCGACGTTCAGGACTTTTTGAATTTGGCCGCCACCATTCCAATTCATTCAACCCTACAGACGTATCCACTCACCCAGGCGAACGAAGCATTATGGCGTGTTAAGTTAGGGCAAAACAGGGGAGCTACGGTGCTGGTCATGGACTAGCTCCGTAGCCTGCGTAATACGGTCGCAGATCTCCTTGATTTTCTGCTTCCGTTGTACTTTGCTTAAAAATCGTACTCGTGTAATACGTCTCACGCTTATGTGTTCAAACCCACAGTAATTAAGCGTTGCATGTTTAAGGGCATGAACGTCACTGTTTCTATATTGCCACCAGATCCACCAGCCTGGAGCGTCGCTGGTCGCAATCAACTCAGCCGTTCTGCCTTTCAGCAACTTGTCCCAGAAAGGATCCTTATCGTGATAGTTGAAGGCAAATCCAGGTGTCAACGTTCTATCGATAAATCCTTTTAGTAAGGCGGGCAAATTCCCCCACCAGACTGGATAAATAATAACCCATTTGTCGCACCAAAGTATGTTCTGCTGGGCGGCAATCAGATCTGACTCTAGCGTCTGTTCTACTTGATAGCCTTTCCTGAGTATAGGATCAAATGTCATCTCAGCTAATTTCTGATAGCGAACGGTGTGCCCTTTTTCAATGGCAGATGTGTAGTAGGCATCCGCGATTTGACCATTGAATGAGTTTTTATCGGGATGAGCTAATAATAAATAAATCTTCATAACCTTAAATCGACAGATAAGTAGAACGGCTTCATTTTACGACCTAAAATTACGATCGCTCGATACGAACAATCTTGATAAATGTCAGCTTACAAGCTGATTGTGAATAAATAGATTTGACATCAGAGTCACTGGTTTTCTGGATTTTGGTAGAAATCATAACGACTATGCGCTGAATCAGACAAGCAACTAACCCCTGTCATGGTAGACGAGGAGTAAACGGGGTTAGTTTGTTCTAAAACTAAATAGCCAGTTTTTATGAAGAAGATACTGCTCCCAACCGATTTCTCGGAAACCTCAAAAAACGCGATTCGATGTGCGATTCGTTACTTCGCCAATATTTCTGTCGAGTTTGTGCTGCTAAACGCCACAGACAAATCAGCGGTACTCAATCGCGGGCATCAATCAACTAATTTGAACTTGCAGACTGAAGCGGATTTACGTGCATTGGGAGAAAAACTATTCAGTGGAAATGGACTCGTTCAGCATACGTTTCGGGTGGTTGTTATGGCTATGGCACCTAAAGCGGCCATTACCCTTATGCTGCAAAACGAATCTTTCGATTGGGTGATTGTTGGAACAACGGGAACCAGCAAGGCCAATGCATTTGGCAACCTAGCAACAGCCCTTATTCGGCTTAACCGGTGCAATGTTCTGATTGTCCCATTCTCTTCACAGCCAGATACACCACTGCTGAATGTTCTGTTTGCTACCGATTATCAGCCACTTGGAACCGGTGCAGTCAATTCGCTGCACGCATTAGTAGGGATTCATCATGCCGAACTCACCTTTCTAACCATTCTGGCCAAAAAGACGCTACAAGTAGCTCCCGAAAAATCCATACGGGATGCGTATCAAGCTCCATTTACAGACCTTACTATCAACGAAGCCATTGAGTCACACATTGGCCTTCGGTCTGGCATTGAGGATTATATCGACTCACATAACGTAGATCTGCTGATTGTCACATGCCATCATCGTTCACTACTTGACGTCCTGCTTCGTCGTAGTCTAACACATCAATTAGCCAATAAGCCTCTAATTCCACTGGCAGTGCTGGCCGATCCGGACCAATCACTAACGGGTATTGTAGAACGTAGCGTTAAGGGCGAAGTCCTGCTTTGATGTAAACTAACTCCCCTTTATCATCCCTAAACTAGTATTGTCATGAAAAATAACATGGGTACCGCCGATCGGATTATCCGTCTTGCAGTTGCTATTGGTTTAATTGGCCTGTTTGCCACCGGAACCCTAATCGGCGCCTGGGGAATTGCCGGGTTAGTGCTGGCCGGTGTGTTTATTTTAACCAGTCTGGTTCGGATTTGTCCGCTGTATCTGCCATTTGGTATTCGAACGAATCGGGTTCGAAAACGCTCGAATTAATGGAGAAATGCATGTATGATATGAGTAGTGATACGACAAAAAGGGCGGGAAAATAAACCCACCCTTATGGCGTATCTGAAAGCAAACTTTGTTGACTATTTAATTGGAAGAATTCCTTTTACTCACTTACACACGCATAACCAACACCGGTCTGGCTGTGTGGTTGAGCACATCTTCGGCCACACTCCCCGACAAAAAGTGCCGTAGTCCTTTATAACCATGAGTGAATAAAACAATCAGATCGGCATTTACTTCGTCAGCATAGTCGATAATTCCTTCCGGCACATCTTTCGCCTTCCGTATTGTACAGGTAAATTCAGTAATTCCTTTGCCAGTAGCATACCCATTGACCCAGTCGCGTATACCTTCGGGAACCCGGCTATCGGTTGGCGTCAATACGTATAGAAACTGGCGAAGGCCGTGTTCACCCATTTGAAAAGGATAATGTCGATCAGCCTTTAGACGGTCATCTACATCTATGGCATACACAATATTTTCGGGTTGAAAATGCGATATGGGCTTCTTTAGGATGAGTACCGGGCAGTGCGCAAACCGCACAATACTTTCGGCGTTTGAACCAACCAGCCACTCTTCCAGGCCGGATGCTCCTTCTGAGGTCATGACAATCAGATCGGCAGGGGCATCCGTGACATTGTGAATCAAGCCTTGTCCATTTGTCAATAACGTGGGAACAATAGTAACGTTCTTGTATTGGCTATTAGCAGCGAACTGCTCCAGCCTTGCCTTTGCTTCCCGTTCAATTTCCTGATAATCCTCTACAGTTCGACCAACAGTAGTCGTTGTAGCTTCCGCATAGATAGGCATAGGTATCGGATAAACCACGGAATGCAGAAGGAGTATCGTAGAACGATACGTCCTGGCAAGATCAACGGCCACCGACAACGCAATATCGGTTTCAGGACCCAGATCGGTTGGAACAACAATCGTATTCATACGCAGGTAGGTTTTAATGACAAAGGCAAAGGACTCGATTTTTGTCCTCTCCAACTCTGATGCCTACTTCCTAATTCACTGATTTATATCATACTTCAAGCTGACACAGCTTCAGAGACCTTTACCTGGTCCAGGTGTAGTTTTGGTCCAGTTTAAAACCTATGTAAGGTTTGGACAACAATTTATAACCCTCATCAATCATGGACACACTGGACACACTTCTGACCATCGCCTATGTGGTTGTGAACATCTTTTCGGTCACGCAACTGATCGGTAGTTATCGTTGGCCAGCTATTACCCGAGTGCTTTTCTTTCTGCTTTTTAGTCTGGCTGCGTTTGTTAACATTCGAAACGCGCTTGAAACGCCGTGGGTCTATCAAAGCTATGCCGATTATGCTGTACCTATGTATAGTCGATTTATTCTTGGCCCTTTCGATTCCTTCACGACGCCAATTGTGCTCAGTATTGGCATTGGCCAGATTCTGATTGCCTTTTCGATGTTTATGAAAGGGGACTGGTTTCGACTGGGCTGTCTGGGTGGTCTGGTTTTCTGCGTTGCTATCGCTCCCCTTGGATTTGGTTCTGCTTTTCCATCCTCACTGCTATTTGCCATGGCCTTTTATCAACTTTTTCAATCGCAAAATCCGAAGCCTATCCGAAAAATCCGCAAATCCGGACGAGTGCTTTTACCTGTTGATTGACAGGTAGCGGAGGTGTGCCATCTCAATAAGCTTTCTTGTTTCGCTTAATCGTAAATAACGCTACGACCGTGACCCCTATTTCTCTCTTTTTACGTTTGTTGCGGTCTTTTCCCAGTAATCAGAATCTCGAATTCAGCTCATTCTTACATCTCAACCATTATTTCCTGTCATGTACAAAATTCTGTTACTAACTGATTTCTCGGATGCTTCCCGGCATGCCATTTCCTATACCCAAGCTCTTTTTGCCGATACGGCTGTTGATTTCTGCCTTCTTTACGCCTGCCCGATCGAGCCAGATATAGAGTATACAGGCACTATGCTCATTGGCGAACGCTGGAAAATTGGGGTCATGTCTCTGGAGGAACTTCGTCTGGAGATGACGCAGCCATCTGAACCCATTTATCATACCTATCGTACGCTAGCAAGAATGGGCGAGCCCGTTGAAATCCTAAATCAGTTACTGACCAAAGAGAATGAACAGTTTGATTTAGTGGTGATGGGAGCAACTGGTACGGGTTGGAGTGAATTACTGGGCAGCGTGGCTACCGACGTCATTCGAAAAGCCAAAACCAATACGCTGGTTGTGCCTATCTCAGCCCCAATCCGACCAGTTGAACAACTTGTATTGGCTACCGACTATCGATGTATCAATGACACTGTCTCATTAGGTATGTTGATCGACATAGCCAGTCGGAAAGCAGCTCTAATAACGTTGCTTACCATTGACAATCCAGGGCAGCCCGAAACGCACGTATCGGATTCAAGCCGTCAGTATGTGCTATGTGCTTTAGAGAACGTATTGACGGCTACCTATATCATTCATGACGACAATGTGCTGCATGGAATAAACACGTATTTGCTAACGCATACGGTTGATTTACTGGTTACGCTGCCGCATCATAAGCGTATTTTTGATGTGCTTGCTCACAAAAGTATCACTCGTACCATTGCGTTCCGTCCTACAGTTCCGCTGTTGGCTCTTTACGACGAAGAGATTCTTGACACTCAGCCAACGGAATCATCGTCTATCGAACAGATTCCTTTTGCTACCTATCTCTAAATGAGCCTGCTTATGAAATCCGAAAAATATGGTTTACTTACTGCGGTGCATATTTTAAATCGCATCTGGTGTAATGATCTGGAAATTGCCCTGCACGAAGTAAATTTTTGGGAAGATCTGTTAATCTCCCTGGATGTGGACATTGATGCAGTCACCTCGACCCACGACGATACAAGGAAAACAGAACTAGGCCGGCTGCACCATTTTCGCCGGTTAGTCAAGCGTTTACTGGAGGAAATACAGAATCTTGACAAACAAATGGCGACTAGGGTATGCATCAATCATGTTCTGGATACAGATACCCGGTTGAATCACCAGTATCTGCGCGAGGAAATGGATAGTTTTCAGGCCGATTTTCGAATATTTAAAACCGAAATACGTCAATACGTAACCGCTCAGCCTACATTCTGACGGTAACCGTTCCTATACAATAAAGCTGGCTTACCACTTTTTGGTAAGCCAGCTTTATTGTATGACCATCAGGATTCGGGCTGAATAATTGAAGTATCGGTATCCGATTCTACCTTCGTTTTTGGTTGCCATCGAAGCGGTAAGATCAAGACTGGGATAGGTGCATGGTTCGCTACATCTTCGGCCAGGCTTCCTTGTAATAAATGACGAAGGCCTCGCCAGCCGTGCGTACCCAATACAATCAAATCCGCTTTTTTCTCCCGAGCAAAAGCCAACAGGGCTGCTTCTACATCAAATTCATCCAACTGGTTCAGAATACTGCCGCCTAAACAATACCGGGCAGCAAAGGTTTCCATGCGCGGTTTAATCTTTGAGGAGGGGATAAAGTGGCTAAGCGTATTGACAAATAGAAGATGCACTGTTGGGTAATCAAACCCATCAAGCAGAGTTTGTACTAGATCTACAGAAGTATCATAGTGGCCTTCGAAGTCTGAGGCAAACACAATCGTTTTAACCGATAAATAAGGGGATGGATTTTTTAAAACCAGAATGGGCATTCTGGCGCGTCGGATCAGGTGTTCGGCGTTCGATCCCGTCAGCACTTCTTTCCAGCCGCTGGCCCCGGTGGAGGCCACGATCAGTAAGTCTGCATCGGCAAACCGGGCATCTTCCAGCAGATCAGTCGGATCGCTCCCAAACACCACATGCGTCTGCACCATTAGATTTTGTAGACAGGGAAGCTGCAGAACAGCATCAAACAGTTGTTCAACCTCGCCCATCGTCTGAAGGTATTGTGTGTCTGCATCCAGAAGGAATG
The DNA here is from genome assembly GCF_011604685.1 of Spirosoma aureum. Lineage (NCBI taxonomy): Bacteria > Pseudomonadati > Bacteroidota > Cytophagia > Cytophagales > Cytophagaceae > Spirosoma > Spirosoma aureum. The sequence continues at coordinate 5,572,161 of NZ_CP050063.1, forward strand.
GGCTAAAGCCCGCTGGTGTTGGGGGCAATACATGAATTAAATGCAATGTTGCTGCCAATTGCCGGGCCAATTGCGACGCAATCGGCAGTGCCTGAACTGCCTCTCTGGAAAAGTCCGTCGGGAATATGATTTTCTTCATGATCGATTAAAAGTTGAGACGACGAGAACATGGTAAAAATTTCCAGACAGAGAAAAACCGATTACCAACAACTGGACTAGAAAGGAATGACAATCCTGCGCTAGAAAATTTAGGGGTAAAGTTGGTAGCTAAGCCTAATGTTATCCCTGAGAAATGTCTGTTAATCAACTGATCCACATCACAAGATTGATTTACCAGGATCAGTTTACAGACCCACAGCCATCATGCCCCTTCATCGTATCCTTCACTTGTTTTGCTGAGAATCTGAATCAAACTAAATGAGCTTCGTATGAAATCTTTTTTACCTCAATATTCAAAAAGGGCTTGGCTGTCATTGTTACTAATGGGGTTTAGCCTGGCCCTGTATGCTAAACCAGTCTGGAAATTCAGCGTGGTGGTGGCAGTCGAAAAGCAAACCGCTGATTTTTATCAAACGATGCTCAAGAAGCCGATTAGCCAGATTGTTAGGGACCAGATGGCAACTGTCAACGCAAACATTAACAGTGCCAGTAACTTTAATGGCATCTATAATTTCGAGGTTGATTCAATTTATGTGTTTAACGGACCGGCCCAGGCTGAAGCCTTTCGAGCGCACCCTAACTATCAATACTGTGTTGTGATTGATGGCAAATTTACAGAACCCACGGTTGGAGGTGGCTGGTACGGCAATTATCAAACCATCTACCATAGCTGGCCCTGGAGTACTGATTTTGCCAGTGGGCCTTTTGGGCCAGGTGCCACGGATGGGTTAACCCATGAGTTTGGCCATGCCAGGGGAGCTGTTGACATCTATGGAACGAGAGTGGAAGGGGTTAAGAACCCCGTCAACGGACAGACCTTTGAGCCGGTCAATTCCATCATGAATTTTCCATATGGCAATATCGTCTGGGATGAATACACTACCCATTTATTAAATTCAACAGCTGATGGCCCTATTGTTGGTGACCAGTGGATCATCAAACCGTTTCCCAGGGCGATCAACCTAACGGCGGTTGACGCTCAAGGTAAGCCTTTGGAAGGAGCGTTGCTGGAAGTGTATCCGGTAGATTGGTTTTCGTATTCGGTAAATCCAACGCCAGTTCTACGGTATACGACCACACCGTTTGGGACCTATGTCTTTGGAACAAATCCTTTCCAGCCTTCAACCAGCGGCTATCCCTGGACCATGCGCTATTCGAATTTTCTAATAAAAGCTACCTACAATTCAGTTGTGGTATATAAGTGGATGCCCTTGTATGAGGTACAGAATGCCTACTTTCAAAATGGAGCTAATTCTGTTTACAACGCAATTCTTCAATTTCCGGCCGAAACACCAGCTATTCAAATTACCAGCCTGAATGCCGGTAATTTTAACGCAAATGATCCCATTACTGTTTCATTTTCAACAGAAGGGACTTTCGAACAAGGCAATACTTTTTCTCTACATATAGTCGATGAACGAAATAACACATTTGTTTTGCAAACTGTCGCGGGTACTCAAGGAGCAACGCTAACAGGGTTACTACCTATGTTCACTAGTAGCCAATTGTGCAAAGTTAGAATTGTAAGCAGCAAGCCAGTTGTTCAAAGTAGTGATTATGGGATAGTTATCCACCCTTCCCAGTTAACGCTGCTGGCCCCTACCTATAATTGTCAGAGTGGAGCCATTCGCTTTAACACCAGCGGGGGGATGGCTCAGCTGTCACCTTCTCGGCACCAGGTATTACCCGAGCAAATCCAACCGATAACTTCGGTGTGGTCGAAGTCGAATTGCGTAATGACCCCAAAACGATTCCCATAACCGCCTACCAAAACGGCTACAGTGTGACCTATCCCTTTGACCTCAAAGCAGTCTGTACTTCCACTAATCCTACCCCAAAACCTCCAGTGTTGCTCCAGCCCATTCCCGACCAGCACTTTGTTCTCAACCAACCCCTGCCCGGCAGTGGCTTTGCCGTCGGACTTTACTTCGCCGATCCCACCCCGTATATCCCCAATTACTCCTCAGGCTGGAATTTTCAGGTCAATGGATTACCCCCTGGCTTATACGTCTTTGCCAAACCCATGATCGGTAGTGGCAGTCCGGTTCAAGTTATTCAAGGCGTCCCCAACTTAGTAGGAGTGTACACTGTCGCAATTAATGCCAGCACGGCCGCTTTCCCCGACCAGCCTGTCATCACCACCTTTAAGATCATCGTTACCAGCTCTAATCCGGCTACCACATTGAGCTTAACGCAGCCCACCTATGATTGTCAGAGTGGTGCGATTACTTTTAACACCAGTGGGGGCGACGGATCGCCCATCACCTTCACCGCTCCGGGTATTGCCCGCTCCACGCCCACCAGCAATACCGGTATCGTTGAGGCAGAGCTAAGAGCTGACCCTAAACCCATATTGATTCAGGCGGAACAGCGTGGCCAGCGGTCTACTTATCTATTTGACTTCCAGTTATTTTGTGCGACCACTAACCCACCTGTGAGCCCCCTGATTTTGGTAGCTCCAACTTATAATTGTTCGACGGGAGCCATCCACTTCAACACCCGTGGGGGGGATGGTTCACCCATCGAATTCCGGGCTGTTCCGGGCATCACTGACTGGACAATCAATCCAGACCAGTTCGTTGACAAAGAGAGCCGCACGGCGGGGGATGTACAGCCTTTTACGCTGCAAGCCCGCCAGGGGGGCGTAACAACTACGTATAGCTGGGATCTAAAAGCTACCTGCGGACGGGCGCGATTGGGCGCACAGGAAGTACAAAAGGCAAGTCTGAATGTTGTTGTACTCGGTAATCCTGTGGAGGGTCAATCCGCAACAGTTGAGGTAAGCGGGGTTGCTGGCCAATCGGTTCAAATAATGTTGATGGACCAAAATGGTCGACGAATTCATCAGCACCTAATTCCAAAAGCAAGTCCAATTGAACGGGTTACTATACCGGTGGTTTTCACAGGCAACCTGTGCCTGCTTGATATCATTTCTGAAAAGGAACACAAGGTCTTTAAGTTGATAAAACCATAAGATATGCCAATAATTTCCGTCTGGCATTTACTGTAAAAATGTGGTTGATTGAAGCCCGAACTGAATACAATCAACTAGGTGCGTGATAGGTATCAGTTTTTCTGCTATTCAGCCTGTTGATCTTAGTAAAACTAATTCACATGCGGTGACATCTAAAAGTTGATCTCTTCCTGATACTTGGTTAACACTGAGTTATTTATTTGAACAGTAACAGGTTTACTAATTTCTTCAAATTTAAATAAGTAAGTGTCCTGCATAAAAATAGTGTGTTTCACTACCATTTTTCTCACTTCCATTTATTGTAAATTTTGCTACTATGAAGACTCATATACAATTTCCCTTTCCATTGGTTTTTAATTTATCCAGCTTGGTACCCAATTCGGTTCTCTTGTTTTTTATGCTATGGCTGACCAGTTTAACTAGCACTCTGGCGCAAGACGTTCAATGGCAAAAAAACCTTGGGGGATCGAAAACAGATTCAGCAACAGCGATTCTGGCTACGGCCGATGGTGGCTATATTGTTGTCGGATCGACTGCTTCAACAGATGGAGATGTAGAAAATAATCATGGCGGTGCACATGATATTTTTGTCGTTAAGTTAACGAGTACGGGAAGTATAATTTGGAAAAAGACATTCGGTGGATCTGGCGACGATATTGCTCGTGGTATAACGGCAAGTACCGATGGAGGCTACGTTCTGACAGGCGTTACGACGTCAACGGATGACGACATGAAAGGGCTCTTTCAGTACAGTAATTTTCCATTTTATTATATCTGGGCTTTTAAACTCAATAGCTCTGGTGAAATTGTTTGGAAACAAGGCAAAGGAGAGTCTAGAGGTTTATATGCTACTTCGATAACGACTGTCAAGGACGGAGGTTTTCTTATCGCGGGCTATCTTTATTTTCAGGGCATTAAAACGGCTAATTTCTTCTATGTGCTTAAACTCTCAAATGCGGGTGAGATCCAGTGGGTTCACCATTTTGGGGGTGATCATGGCGATGATTTACTATATGCCCTAACAGCAACCGACGATGGAGGTTGTGTCGTGGTCGGAAAAACCTCATCTCCTACCTTACAAACGGAAACTGTGACCGGCAATAGTGACCATACCACAAATCATAATACCTATGATTCGTATGACGCCTGGGTTAGCAAACTTAATAGCCAGGGGTATGTCGTTTGGTATAAGTTTTTTGGCGGAAGCGGACTGGATTACGCCAATAGCATTAACTCAACACCTGATGGGGGGTATTTAGTGGGTGGCTATACACAATCTACAAATGGCGATGTCAGTAGCAACCACGGGGGCGGGGATGCCTGGGTTCTTAAGCTCACTGGTACGGGAGAGATTATTTGGCAAAAAACACTGGGCGGTAATAACAGCGATAATGTCAATGCCCTAACCATTATGGGTGATGGGAATTATTTAGTAGCAGGGACAACGAATTCTTATAATGGTGATGTGAATGGCAATCACGGTGCGAGTGATATCTGGCTAGCCGGGCTTAACAACAACGGAAATCTTATTTGGCAAAAAGCATTGGGTGGTAGTGGAATGGATGAGACACGTGCCATTATCCCGAACAAGGATGGTGGCTTCGCAATAGCCGGTACAAGTGATTCTGCTGATGGCGATGTGATAGGCAATCAAGGCAGCTCCGATATTTGGGTTGTCAAACTAGAATCACCTCCTTCCCCACAAGCTCTCATGCTTTTGGCCCCTACCTATAATTGTCAGAGTGGAGCCATTCGCTTTAACACCAGCGGGGGCGATGGCTCAGCTGTCACCTTCTCGGCACCCGGTATTACCCGAGCAAATCCAACCGATAACTTCGGTGTGGTCGAAGTCGAATTGCGTAATGACCCCAAAACGATTCCCATAACCGCCTACCAAAACGGCTACAGTGTGACCTATCCCTTTGACCTCAAAGCAGTCTGTACTTCCACTAATCCTACCCCAAAACCTCCAGTGTTGCTCCAGCCCATCCCCGACCAGCACTTTGTTCTCAACCAACCCCTGCCCGGCAGTGGCTTTGCCGTCGGACTTTACTTCGCCGATCCCACCCCGTATATCCCCAATTACTCCTCAGGCTGGAATTTTCAGGTCAATGGATTACCCCCTGGCTTATACGTCTTTGCCAAACCCATGATCGGTAGTGGCAGTCCGGTTCAAGTTATTCAAGGCGTCCCCAACTTAGTAGGAGTGTACACTGTCGCAATTAATGCCAGCACGGCCGCTTTCCCCGACCAGCCTGTCATCACCACCTTTAAGATCATCGTTACCAGCTCTAATCCGGCTACCACATTGAGCTTAACGCAGCCCACCTATGATTGTCAGAGTGGTGCGATTACTTTTAACACCAGTGGGGGCGACGGATCGCCCATCACCTTCACCGCTCCGGGTATTGCCCGCTCCACGCCCACCAGCAATACCGGTATCGTTGAGGCAGAGCTAAGAGCTGACCCTAAACCCATATTGATTCAGGCGGAACAGCGTGGCCAGCGGTCTACTTATCTATTTGACTTCCAGTTATTTTGTGCGACCACTAACCCACCTGTGAGCCCCCTGATTTTGGTAGCTCCAACTTATAATTGTTCGACGGGAGCCATCCACTTCAACACCCGTGGGGGGGATGGTTCACCCATCGAATTCCGGGCTGTTCCGGGCATCACTGACTGGACAATCAATCCAGACCAGTTCGTTGACAAAGAGAGCCGCACGGCGGGGGATGTACAGCCTTTTACGCTGCAAGCCCGCCAGGGGGGCGTAACAACTACGTATAGCTGGGATCTAAAAGCTACCTGCGGACGGGCGCGATTGGGCGCACAGGAAGCCTCTACAGACTTAATTTTATCCGTACTGGGAAATCCAATACAGGAGAACTTGAGCGTTTTGATTCAGGGGGCGGATAATCAGTACCTGCAACTCAGGTTAAGTGATTTAAAGGGGCAATTGATCGAAATCCGACATATTGAGCAGGCAGGAGTCGAGGAAGTACAAAATTTTCATGTTACTAAGGCTCCGTCGGGAGTATTAATACTTCAGGCGATAACTGCCACCCAACTCAAATCTGTAAAAATCATTCAAAATTAAATAAAATGGAGTGACTAAGGCTTTCGTACGAAAGCCTTAGTCACATTAAGTAGTGTTCTTATTTTAGGCGACTTTTCAAGCCAGGTATTGCTTTTTAGCTGATTCTGGTCAGTGTTTCCACCCAATTTTATCTTACTGTGGCGGAGAAATTTATGCGTATCTGATACGGCATTCTTAGCCCAATCAAACTATCATCTGACTAACGACACTGAAAAGCTATCGTTTCCTGAGCCTTCGGTCGACCACTCCACCTAGAGGAAGTGCCTATTCATAACTTATTGCCGGTCGGATTTTAATAAATGTGGCTGCCTTGCCTCCAGAGTTTGTCATCATGAATTCCCATACCTTCAATGGTGGCTGTAGTCGCCAAAGTGGTTTTCAAAAACGAAAAATCACAGCCAGAGCCAAAATAACAATTACTAGATTTTTATTGCGATTTTATCACTTTCGCAGCTTCCTTAAGATATGGCCTTCACTAGTTCATCATAGGCGGCATTCGTGGCAGGTTTCTTAATGTAAGCATTTACTCCCTTTTCATAGGCTGCGGTTACCTGATCAGGGTGATCGCTGGCATTGTGCTGTTTGAAATCACTTAACTGACAGGAATCAGTCTGTGTCCTGTTTTAACTCAGTCCAATCCTCCTGAATCCAGCCGATCTTCGCGCATTAATTATCACAATACTTTCACGGCTTATCATGGAGGAAGTAGCCGCTTCAAGCCCCGTATCACTTGCGCGGAAGATCGCTTATTTTTCAATGGAATTTGCCTATGTGCAATCGCTCAAAACCTATTCGGGTGGGCTAGGTTTCCTGGCAGGTTCACACATGCGAAGTGCCTATACCCTGCAACAACCCATTGTGGCAGTAGGTATTCTTTGGAAATACGGCTATTATGATCAGGTGCGTAAAGCCGATCAGACGATGGATATCTTATTCATGGAAAAGCACTATAGCTTTCTCCAGCCAACGAATCTAAAATTTCAGATTCAGATTAATCACACATCTGTCTGGGTCACGGCATTGTTCTTACCCCCTACCGTTTTCGATACAATACCAACGTATTTCCTGACCACTGATTTACCGGAAAATGATTATCTGTCGCAAACTATCTGCCATAAACTCTACGATCAAAATCCAGAAACCCGTATTGCATCAAGCATTCTGCTGGGGATCGGTGGGGCTAAACTCCTTGAGCAACTGCGCATCTTCCCCGACGTGTACCATATGAACGAGAGCCATCCCCTACCATTAGGATTTTATTTATATCATCAGCTGGGAAGCCTTTTGGCAGTTCAGGAGCGGCTTGTATTCACAACCCATACCCCTGAAGAAGCTGGAAATCCGCGATCGGATATTCGCCTGCTGGATCGGATGGGCTTTTTTGACTATCTGCCACTAGACGAAGTTCGTCAGATTACCGGAATCAGGGATGACCTGTTTAACTGGGCTTTAGGTGCTTTAAGGCTGGCCGGAAGAGCCAATGCGGTCTCCCAAAAACATAGGCAGGTAAGTGAGTTGATGTGGGGAAACTATTCAGCTATTGCCCCTCTGATTTCTATTACAAACGCTCAGAATCTGGCCTTCTGGGGTAACCCGGCACTGAATATTGCAGCAACCAGTAACGACGATGCAACGTTGAAATCCAGCAAGCGCGCTAGTAAACACGCCTTGTTCGACCTGGTCGCTAATCAAACAGGTGATCTTTTCAATCCAGATGTCTTTACTCTGGTCTGGGCCCGCCGATTTGCGGGCTATAAACGGGCCGATCTTCTGCTGACAGATCCAGCTCGATTTGATCGGCTACTAACCAATACACGATATCCGGTGCAAATCATCTGGGCGGGGAAGCCCTATCCATTCGATTATACCAGCATTGGTACATTTGATCGACTGGTTCATGTTTCCAAACACTATGCCAATTGTGCTGTATTAATTGGGTATGAATTGTATCTTTCCAAGCTCCTTAAACAGGGTGCCGATCTATGGTTGAACACTCCCCGGCTAACCCGCGAAGCCTCGGGCACCAGCGGTATGACGGCGGCTATGAACGGAGCCATTAACTGCTCAACCAACGACGGCTGGATGCCTGAATTTGCCCGCAATGGGATCAACAGTTTCGTATTGCCCGAAGCTGACCTGAACTGGCCCGTGCATGAACAAGATGCGTTCGACGCCGATAACCTGTATACGCTTCTGGAGTCGGTGATTGTACCCATGTATTATGAAAAGCCAGAGCAGTGGACGCGTATCATGAAATCCAGTATACACGATGTAGTGCCCTACTTTGACTCGAACCGAATGGCCACGGAATATTATGAAAAACTGTATTCTCTGCCACAAGACGTTCCTAGTCATCTCGAAACTGTCACTCCATAACTGGGTGGTGAAGTTGTTGAATTATTATACGCTTGTAGCAGTGGGTTTTGGCTTCAAAGAGGAATACCTCTCCTTCATTCCCCTGGGAACAGCGTAAGCTTCGGATTTGAATTGATAGCTATTAAAACGTACAGTCCCAATGATACTTTTCTTCTTCTAAATAATCGCTAAAACGTGCTTTAACTGGTCAAATTCGACCTATGTTGTACTAACAGATAGCATTTTACATGATAAGTGAAAGTTTAAAAATCGTCCAACACAACCTCCGATTTAAGATTGATGTCTCGGCACCAATCATTTAATACGGGTGTTTCGCCAGATCAGACCGCTCAAGCAGACCTGCGTAAAATCCGCCACCTGGATGTTTGGGCTGAACTAAAGGTCAAAAGATTTTAAAACTTCCCCGCTATAGTATGACAGAGAGCTAATTTACTCCGTTCGCAGGCTTTTGACCGGGTTCTTCAAAGCGGCTCGAATGCTTTGCAGGCTCACGGTTACCAGCGCGATGGCAAGACTCAGTAGACCAACCAGCACAAATACTCCTCCTCCAATTTGAACGTGGTACGCAAACTTATCCAGCCAGCCATTCATAATATACCAGACGGGATACACTGCCAGTACCAGCGAAATAAGGACTAAACCGATAAACTCCCTGTTTAGCAACACAAAAACGCTGGTTACGGATGCCCCGAGCACTTTCCGAACGCCAATCTCTTTAGTTCTTCGTTCAACCGAAAACGACGCCAACCCAAACAAGCCTAAACAGGATATAAAGATCGCGATAACGGAAAACCAGTTAGCTAGTGTGCCGATCTGCAACTCGCTTTGGTATACACGTTCGTATTCCTGATCGACAAATTGAAAGCTGAACGGGGCACCTGGTCGTAAGGATTGATATGTTGCCGCTAATTGCCGCAAGGTGTTGGCCTGATTCTGGTCATCCAGCCGAGCGAAGAAGTAGCTGAATTTTTTGGTATCGTAAAGTATCACGGTGGGTTCAATCGGCTGATGAATAGAGGCAATATGAAAATCTTTCGCTACGCCAATAACCTGATAGTCTTTGTTATTTACTCTGATCATCTGTTTCAGTGGTTGTCGGAATTTCATCCGGCGCACAGCCGCTTCGTTGATGATCACACCGACACTATCTGTACTAAACTGTGGAGAAAAACCTCGCCCGGATTGAAGCGGCACCTTCAGCGTTGGCAGTAAATCATGATCGCCATTGATGACGACAAACATGGTTTTCTCGGGCGTTTCCTGACCTCGCCATTCCACATAATTCCGCCCGAAGGTTCCCTGAAAACTTGAGCTGGAGCTCGAAATAGCCGCCACCCCCGGAACGCTGCTCAGCATTGTTTTGGCGTGTTTATAGGGTTCAGGCTCTGTTAGGCCTTTGGCGTCGAACCGAATCAGATTTTGCTTCTGATAGCCTAAACTACGGTTTCGGATAAAATCAATCTGTTGATAAACCACGCCGGTTCCCACCAGAAGCATACTGGCAGCGGTAAACTGAACAACGACCAGGGCTTTTCGCAGCCAAACTACGCTAACAGCCGATCTTTCCCGCAATCCGTTCAGCACCCGAACGGGCTGAAAAGCCGACAGGACGAAAGCTGGATATAAACCTGCCAATAAACTCGTTCCCCAGAGCACGCCAACATAACCCATCCAATAAATCGGATTAGTCCAATCGATGGAGATACGTTTCTGAAGCAGTCCATTGAATAAGGGTAGCCCTACCAGAATTAATCCCAAAGCGACCAAGCCAGCTAAACTGGTAAGCAACAACGATTCGCTTAGAAATTGGCCGATGAGCGACCATTTACCCGCTCCAACGGCTTTCCGAACTCCAACTTCCTTCGCTCGCCCGGTGGCCCGCGCGGTTGACAGGTTCATAAAGTTGATGGCGGCAATCAACAGCACAAAAATCGCAACGAGTCCGAATAAACGGACATACGTAATGCGCCCACCACCTGCATACTGGCCGTTTTCGAAATTACTCCGTAAATACAGGTCATCCAGTTTATACGAGAAATAAGCCCAGCCGGTTAACCAGTCTGGCATGTGCCGTTGCGTCATGGTTTTTAGCTGCGCCTGAAGTTTTCCGGGATCGGTTTTGGAATCAATCACCGCAAAGACATTGGCTTTAATTTCCAACCAGGAACCAGCGCCCGCAGGCGTCGGCATAGGTCGTAAATAGTCAAACTGTAAGGTGGAATTGCTGGGAATATCAGCCAGAACACCCACTATTTTACAGTCGGTCGTTTGGTCGATCCGGATTATTTTTCCAACTGGATTATCTGTACCAAAATATTTCTCGGCTAAATGTCGGGTAATCACTAACGAATTAGGGGCCAGAAGCGCTGTGGCTGGATTCCCCTGTAGAAGTGGAAAGTTGAAGACTCGCAAGAAAGCCGAATCGGCTACAATTCCCTTTTCCTCGCTGGTTATCTCGTTATAGCTAAATATGGCTTTTTGCTCCCATGAACAGGTGGTTTGTTTGACCCCTGGAATCTCTCGCTGCATGGCGTCGGCAACGGGAGTGGCGACCCATCCATAGGTCTGGGTCTGTGATTCCGAGGTGATGTTGAGCATCACTTTAACGATCTGTCCATGATTGGAATGAAAGCGATCATAGCCAAGTTCATCGTTGATCCACAATAAGAGGAGCAACGTAGTGGCTAAACCCACGGCCAGACCAACGATGTTCAGGCTACTATACAGCCGTTGTTTTCGTAGAATCCGCCAAGCCATTTTGACATAACTCTGTACCATAAGCGAGCCAGCTTAGAGTGCCCTGAAAAATTGGGAATAACTAAAAGTCTTCAAATATAACTAATAAATACGTTATATAACTAATAAATTAGTTTAAATTAATCCACTTGCAATCCACCTTCGACAAGTATAAGTTGCAGATTTAAGTCATCCCTTATGACTCAGCAGCTTTCCCGCTGGCAAGCCACTACCCTTCAAGGTTTTTGATTCACAGGACAATGGCGATTTGCTGAAAATTTATCGAGCCACCTGTCAGGACGGTCAACAGTGTTCACTCAACCCCACTTGCGCACCCAAGAGTCAATGCCGACAGATTATTCGGACTACGGTGGCGGTAGGTCGTGAATCTGGACCATAGTAAGCGACTGGTCAAGGGCGAAGGCAAGTACCTGATTTTGACCACGGGAGCCAACATTCCTGTATACCGGCAGCATAAGGATCGCTTATTGGAGCAGTTTGGCTGGGTATAATCCCGAGTGCCATTTAGCCGAAATGGCTACTTGATGCGGCTCAGGCATTTAAAAAGATAGCCAATCCACTTTGACTCACTAGCAGCGTTCCTGAGCTTGCACCCTCCACTCATATTGCTTGAATTTATAATCTGGCAGCCCCTATTTGTTTCCTAAAGGAGAAATCATAATAAAGAATGATACTGAAACCTATTTCGATTAATCCTCCTGTGAGCGTCGTGATCATCGCCTGGGCGTTAGAGGTATATAAGCCATAAGCTGACAAGCCTAAGACACCGCCTAATAGCCAGTATAGCTTGTTCCCATACAGTGTATGAAACGTTAAGTACCGGCCTCCGATGATCATCAACATGCTTTGAAAGAACCAGGCCGGCCGTACCAAGGCAAGTCCATAAGCGACAGGGATACTCATCCGCATAAAAATTGTACCCTCTAGCGCCAGACTAGCCAACGGGTTGTCTTTGTTGATCGGAACCTTCACCCCTAGTAGTTTATTGACCAGTGTGCCGATGGGGTGGATAAGGGCTCCACCGACAAGCAGTGCCCAAATCGCATGTTTGGTCGAAAAAAGGGAGATGACAACGGCCGTTGTTATCCATACGAGTCCGGAGACGAGAACACCCGTAGCGCCATTTAGGTAAGCACTTCTCATGTCTGTTTGTGCTGCTTTTACCGAATCGATTTGGTCAGGATGTTCCATCTATAAAAGTTTGTTCAGGATTTAGCTGGCCGAAAGTAACTACGATCCTGTCTCTGCTAGAAACAAACCGGCTAATAGGTAAATGGAGGGGATAAAAGGAATTTCAGTTGCTTAGCTCCACAAAGCCGTCTAACTAAGAGACTGCCAGCACTAGCTTAAGCGGCAAGAAGATTGTCACCTGGGTATATTCCTCTTCCACCGAATCGATTCGCATCTGACCCTGAAGATTCACTTCCACCACTTCTTTACTCAAATATAAGCTCAAGCCTGTGCCTTTTGCCGTAGCCTTGGTGGTAAAAAAGGGACTAAACAGTTGTTTTTGTTCGTGTGCGCTTATGCCTAGTCCGTTGTCCCGTACCTGAATCTGTACCTGATCCTCGAACACTTGTGTACTCACCTCCAGTTGAGGGTCAAACCCCGTTATATGGTGGCATTTTTCCAATAAGGTATAACACGAATTATCAACCAGCCTATCCAGCACATCACCAAATTCAACAGGCAATAAGTTAACTGGTAGCGGTTGAGGAGCTAGCTTTAGGTCCAGTTTGATCGGTACGGTGGGCGCATAGGTATCCTGGGCTTTTTGGAAGGAAATTTCAATATGCTGGGTCAGGTAAGTATTTATGTCCGTAAGGACGTAGCTTGACGAGCGCTCTTTGAGCAACTGCTGCATATCCTGTAAGATGCGGGCGGTGCTGTTACCATGCGTATGAATCTTGGTTAAATTCTGCTCTAACATCCCCGCGGTATCGTCCAGTTCTTGCTGCTCGTCAACGGAAAACGTTGTTTGGTGTTTCCGGATCACTGCTTGCATTTCCTCAAGCAGTTCCTTAGCCATCAGCGAAAAGTTATTAATGTAGTTGAGAGGATTGAGAATCCGGTCAACAATGCCTTTGGTGAGCTTGCCCATGGTAGCCATTTTTTCGGCTTGCAGGAGTTGCGTCTGGGTACTTTTCAAGTCAGCCAGCGATTGCTTCAACTGGGCCGTGCGGAGGGTCACTTGTTGTTCAAGGGTTTCATTCTGATTGGTTAGAAGTTGCTGCTTTTCCTTTTCCTGAACCCGCGTCAGGGCGGAAAGTTGCTCTACCTGCTTCAACTTTTTAGCCAGTGAGCGGTTGGTTTTGGCAAATTCGCTGGCCAGAAATAAGGTCATACTGAGGGGTAAACTGAGCGTACCCAGATTGAAGAATACTTGGGCTAATATGAATTTTATATGGCCACTTACCGACAACAAGGGAAGGATCATTGCAGCCGTGACCAACAGCACAAAACCGCTGGCACCAATCGTTAAAATCCAATATTCTTTTCCTCGATTCCGAGCGGCCAGCAACAGCCGTCGGGTTGATGCGATATCGGTTAGGATCAGCGCTAAAAAAGTAGCCAGGTCGGTAGGCATAGCCACTTGCAGGGTGAATAAGACAAGATAAACACTAAAACCAAAAAGGGCTGTATAAAAGACAATACCGATTCGTTTATTAAACAGGGTATAGACGGCGCCTAAAAAGAAAAGGTGCGCCCCAAAGATAAAGACCCACTGGGCGATAGCACTGGCCATCCGGTAGGATACACTATGGAGGTACTGATAGTGTATGGGTTGATTCAAATAAATTGCAGCAACACAAAAGCAGAACAAGCCAAACCAAAAATTCGCTTTGTGGGGCGGATACAAGCAGTAAAATAGCAAATGCAGCAGCGCAAGAATCAAAAACAGCCCCACTTTGAAATAGTCTAAAAACATTAGATCAAAGTTACCGATACTGTCAAATCGGTTTTGGTTCCGTTGGTCTGCCTGGTAAAGCCGAATCAGCAGGAATGGATTGGGCCGATCGAAGAATTTTAAATAACGTATACCTGGCTGGAGGGCAAAGCGTATGGCCAGCACCTGTTGAGCCTGATGCCCCAGGAGAAAATGAATCGTTTGTCCTAATGTCTGGTTAGCACCCGACGGATTATACGCCTTCACCTGAGTCGGGTCTGTGCTGACCTGGCCAAAGCCGCCAATAAGTTTTCCATTTAAGTATAGCTCGGAGGCTACCTGCTGTTCAATCAGCATACTGATTACTTTGCCAAGTAACGCCGAATCCAGCCGCATATGTAGTCGCAGCCAGCCCATCTGTATTGGCTGCGTTTTGAGTAACTCGGCAATGTCCTGACTAGGGTCAATTGCTTGCCAGTTCCGATCATCGGCATCCGGATTTGCCCACTTCGGGTTGTCTCCTTCGTGCCATCGCCAGTCCTGGTTGAGCGTGATGCCCTGGACGGGTAGTGAGTCCACGGTAAAAATAGGCCTGGAGCGGGCAGGAAGCTTAGCCTGGGCAAAGGCTGGGCCAGCGGTCAGGCAGAAAATTAGGCAAAGCCATAAAAGTCGAATCATGGGAAGGCAACAGGTGGAAAATTAAAGCCAATCTAGTGAAATGAATGATAACCAGCTACCTATAACTAGTTATAGGTTCACTAAAAACCATTCAGGGCGTCCATGATGAAGTGTCATTGGCTAATCATTCAAAAATAGGATAGAGCGGACTGCTAGACTACCAGAAACTGCTGATGGGTTCTTTTTTCACGATAGTAGGTATGATTGTGTTAGTAGCTGACAGCACTCGGCTTGTGGATACTTAGTTAAAAAGAGCCCGAATGCGTTGTCTTCCCTCCTAGTGGGTCTTTTCATCGCTTAAAGAGTAAACTTTCCCGGAGTAGGTTAGGCAAGCTTTTCGTGAACGTTTTCAGGCTTGTATAGTATGGATTGAGTCAGGCATATGACCAACATTGTAATTCTCTGTTGAAGCGTTTTGTAAACGGTCATAAGTTTGGTTGAAATTGTACTAAAGCAATAATTTAGGCAGGACCAAATCCTAGTTAAATCAAGCCTAGAAGTAAAACTGCCCAGTACAGACCTAAACTTAGTAAATCTTACTTGGCGTAATTCCGAACTTATTTTTGAAGGCCCGACCAAAATAATTTGGGTCGTTGAAACCTACTTCAAAAGCCGCTTCGGTCACGCTTGTACCGCTTTCGAGTAACTCACGCGCTAACATCAGGCGATAATCGTTCAGGTATTCCTTTGTACTCAGACCCGTTAGTGTTTTTAGTTTCATATGCAGTTGCGACCGGCTGCATTTCATCTGCTGCGCCAGTTCGTCGGCCGTTACGTCTTTATTTTTATACTGCTGATTGATCAGTGAAGCGAACCGCAGCACAAACTCCTGATCTTTATTGTGCCGAGGCAGTGTGCTTATCAAGGAGCCCGCCAGACTGCCCGTCAACTTAGTTTTTAACAAGGATACCGTTTTCAGTTGATTTGTAATCATTAAATCCATCTCTTTCAGGCTGAAAGGTTTGCTTATGTATCCTTCAGCCCCACTATTAAGGCCTTCAATAATCGTTTTATCTTCCTCGTTTTCCAGTAGTAGAATAATCGGTATGTGTTGCGTTTGTGGATTGCTCTTTAGAACCAGACAGATGCTTTTATACTCTTTATCGAGCATATTGCTGTCACAGAGAATAATTTCAGGCAGCCTGCTTTCGGCCTTCTTGAGCGCTTCGTTAAACGTAGTCGCCACACTAATACGGTACGTTTCTCCATAATGGCGTTTCAGAAACTGTGCCAGTTCTTTAGAGCGTTCAATAATTAGCAGATTTGGTTTATCATTCAGTAACGAATCGTCAACCGGGGAACTAACTAATTCCCCATCCCACAGCAGATTTACTTCCGACGAATCGACAATATGCCTACTTATCGAGTGTTCAATTTTGGGGTTCGTTATTGCCTTGCTTACTGGCGTTTTTCGTATGGGGATATATAGTGAAAGTCGGCCCCAGTCCTTCATGTCAGAAAAAATTACGCGCCCCGAAAGCATTTTCAACAGACTGAATGTTAACAATATACCTATACTGAGCGAATTATTCTGCGCAAAAATCTCTTCTGAATTTCCAGCATATTGATAACTGGTTTCTAGGCTTTTCAACAGGCCTGGTTGGCCATTGAATGTGAAGGTGAGTTGCAGTTCCGCCGTTGCCTGATCCGAAGTCTTAGTAATCTCAACATCAAAATTCAGTTCGTCTCCTTCGGCCAGTTGGTCAATCAGGTAAAAGTATACATTACCAATTATCATTTCCAGCTTTCCGGCATCAAACGACGCCATCAGATAAGGGGGAGAAAAGGTAAGTCTCTTGTAAATCTGCCTGGCCCGAAGCAGGGGATCGAATCCCTTCAATGTTTCTTTAATGAAGGCAATGACATCGGCATCAACAAGGTGGATTTTTTGAATTTCGTGACCTGTCTTCCGAAGTTCGGTAATCTGATCAATCAGTGCCTGTAACCGCCGGGCGTTGTTCTTGATGATACTATAATTCGTCGCTGAATCGGCGCGCCAGGCCTGGTTGTTTTGAATCAATTCGTCAATCTCCGCAATAATCAGGGTAATCGGTGTTTTGAATTCGTTGGAAAGGAACGTAAAGAAATTCAGTTTCTGCTGGTTCAGCTCTCTGCTTTTTTCGCGTTCGACCCGTTCCATCTGCACGGCCATTTTCTGGCGGTTCAGATACGTAATGACCCGCCGATACAGAACCAGCAAACCAATGCCGAACAACCCATAAAATAGATAGGCGAAGGTCGTTCGCCAGAAAGGTGGTTTCACATCAAGCTGAAGCGTACGCTCCTTTGGCGACAAATCGCCGTTTGATTGATACGACCGAACGTGGAACGTGTAAGTTCCGGGTGATAGATTCGTGTACGTTTGCGAGTTAACGGTAGTTTTCGGACCCCAGGTTTCTTCAAATCCTTCGAGGTAATACGTATAATAATTGGTCTGCTTCGAAAAATAATTGATGGCTACAAAATCGAACGTAATGACATTCTGCTCGTAATTAAAAACTAGTTCTTTTGTTTCATCAAGACGCTTTGTCAGCATCAATTCGCCGTCGGCCCTGACTTCCTTATTAAAGAGTTTAAGATCGGTAAAATAAACTGGAGGATCAAAAACCCGTTTCGCAATGCTGTCTGGATTGAAATAACAAAGTCCGTCTACGCTCCCAAAATACAGATTACCCTGATGGTCTTTCAGGGCAGATTTAAAATTGAACTGGGTAGCCTCAAGTCCATTACTTCCGTCGAAAACCCGATGGGTGTTCTTTTTGGTATTAAATGAAAGCAGCCCGCTGTTGGTCGAAAACCAGTACGTACCATTGTCATCTTCCAGTGTTTCATACACCGTCTGATTAGACAGGTAAGCTTGTACTGGATGATTGATAAATTTTTTTTGCCTGTAACTCCACTGACTCGCCCCCCCATTCAGGCTACCGAACCATATATTATGGCCTGAATCTTCATAAACGCTCATAATTTGATTACTCCGCAAAACAGGCGTATTACTGACGTCATAATGAGTTAATTGGTCGAGTTTAGGGTCGTACAGGTACACACCTGAGTACGACGTAGCAATCCAAATTCGTCCCGACGTATCGCCAAGCAGATCGACAACAAAGCGGGTTCCCAGCTCCTGAGGTTTGAAGAGTCGAAAGGTACCCGTTTTCTCATCCAGAATATTCAGACCCCGAGTTGTACCCACCCAAAGTTGACCGGTTCGGTCGCGGTGGAGTGCATTGACGTAATTACTTGTCAGCGAGGTCGGATCATCCGGATTGTGCAGAAATACTTTCTTTTTTCCCGTTACCGGATCGATACGGTTTAGCCCACCCAGAAACGTACCAACCCAGGCCGCTCCTGACTTATCGATCAAAATAGCGTGTATGTTATTGTCGCTCAGACCGTTCGCCCGGTTATGATATGTATACTTGCCAGTAATCCGGTCTTGAATACTGATGCCTCCATCTTCAGTGCCAACCCAAAGACGGTCTTGCCCATCAATGGCAAGCTGACTAATGGCCTTTCCCGCAATGGTTTGCCCGTCGGTGGCTGGAAAAAGATGCTCGAATGAAATGCCGATGGGTTTCGTATAGTTGACCCCACCAAAATACGTACCCAGCCAAACGATCCCATCCCGACTCACGAAGCTCGAATAAACAGCCCGGTCAGTCAGGCCATAGGGAGAGGCCGTAAACGATTTATCATAGCTACGTGCAGTTTGGCGTTGGCTGTCAACCATAATAATCCCCGCTTCACTACCAATCCAGACATTTCCGGCCAAATCTTCGACAACGGTACGGATTATCCGTACTTGCCCACGTACAAGCCGCCCAAACCACTCTAACGGTCTGAAGATCATGGCCGTTTCATCTAATTGCAGCAGATCGTTTTCCGTACTCAGCCAGATAGCTCCCCGGCGATCTTTGAAAAGCTTATGGTTGCGCAGCGTATGTGATTTCCGATGATTTTCCCCATCAATGGGGAGTGTAATTATGGTTTCGCCAGCTGAATTGATGATGCATGGCGTATTATTATGCAAAATCAGAAAAGAACCTTTTCGGAACTCACAAATATCGTGAACGAGCTTCCCTGGCAGAATTTGTCGTACTGATCCACGCTCGGATAAAATATAGATTCCATCTGGACTGCCTATCCATAAGTCGCCTGTCGATACACGCTGGATACCCAATACGTTCACTGATTTTTTTCCCAGCGATACCGGTACAAATTCATCCTTATCGAAAAGATACCGAAACAAGCCAGCCGCAGTTCCTACCCAGAGTGCATGCCCAACGGTATAAAGGCAGTTGACTCTGGCCCCTTCAGCACTGGGGTCAGAATCAGTTAGCGGGTAATTTTTAAGGCGTTGGCTATCATAGCGGCTAATTCCTGCACGCGTTCCGAACCAGATGAAGCCCTTATGGTCCTGCTTGATACTAAAAACACTATTGTGCGACAACCCATGTTCAGATGTGAGCGCATTAAAATAAAAGTTCTGAGCCTCACTTGTGCTGACAATAGAAAGTAACAAACTAACAATCAACAAAATAAGATTCACAAAATGTATCCTAAGGCGGCATTTTCGTTGCATTATCATAAAACCAGCTATATGTATTTGTATCCGCACAATCATTCAAAACTGGATATAAGGGGGTAAAATCTGCACAATTGTCCTGGTTATTTGATCAAAAGTCAAGATTGAGGTAAACTCTACTTCTTAAAATTGCAAAATCATTCCTTTGAATTATGCCAAGCTTTAGGCAGCCTGGCAAATTCCTCCTTAATCCTTTAACCAAAAATCATTCTATGAAGAACAACTACAGGTTGAGGCCAATCAAGCTGGTTGGAATTCTGCTATTTCTTCTGATTGGGAGGCATACGCAAGCCCAGCAACGTACGCTCTCAGGGAAAATCCTTGCGGAAAACGGAGGGCCACTGCCAGGGGCTACTGTTGTGCTGAAAGGCACATCGACGGGTACGTCAGCCAACGCCGATGGGCTGTATTCTCTCCCGATTCCAACTGAACAGACAAGCAGTACGTTGGTTGTCTCGTTCATTGGTTACCTAACGAAAGAAGTGCCGTTTGGCAATCAAACTACCATCGACGTAACGATCGTCCCGGATTCCAAAGGCTTGCAGGAGGTTATTGTTGTCGGTTACGGCACGCAGAAAAAAGAATCGATAACCGGAGCCATCTCGGCTGTTACGTCCCGCGACGTGGGTCGGGTTCACGCTTCTACCGTAACGGGAACGTTGGCCGGTAAAATTCCAGGTGTACAGTTCCGGCAACCCGACGGCCGACCCGGTGCTGCGGCAACTATTCAAATCCGGAATATGGGTGGTAACCCACTGTTTATCATCGACGGTGTGCCGAAAGACAAAACGCAGTTCGATAACCTCTCTCCCAATGATGTCGAAACGATCACGGTACTGAAAGATGCCTCCGCTTCTATCTATGGTTCGCGGGCAGCTAACGGCGTTATTATCGTAACGACCAAGCGCGGAACAGTTGGCCAGAAAAGTACGATCAATCTGGATGCGTACTACGGTTTCCAGAACTGGACGCGCTTCCCGACGGTCGTGAACGCTTACGACTGGAATCTGGGAAAAGCAGAAGCCGAGGTGAATCGCAATGGGACGACGGCCATCACCCAGGCTGAATTAGACAAGTATAAAGCAGGGACGGAATACGGTTACCAGAGTTTCGACTGGTATAATTTCATTATTCAACCGAACTCGCCCCAGTCGAACATAAACCTCAGTGCCAGCGGAGGCTCAGAACGTATTAACTACTACATCTCCGCTACGCGGCTGGATCAGAATTCGGTGATGGGCCGCGAGTTTTTCTTTAACCGCACCAATATTCAGTCGAACATTGACGCCCGAATTTCAGACCGTATCAAAGTGGGACTAACCATTGCCGGGCGGCAGGAAACGCGCGAAAATCCGGGTGTGCCGGGTGGTGATGACTACGTAGCACCCAAGTTGGCCATCCTACGCAATCGCCCTACCGAACGCCCCTACGCCAATGATAATCCTGATTATATCAACACCATCAGCAACCCGGCTTCGAACTGGGGCTATCTGAACTACACGCGATCAGGCTTTCTCAAAGAAGTGTATAGCTCCATTACCCCCCAGGCCACAGCCGAATACCAAACCCCTATCAAAGGTCTAAGTATCAAGGGCCTGTATTCCTATATGTTCCGCGATGCCCAGCGCGAAGTATTCGAGTACACCTATGATACGTATACCTACAATCCAACGACTCAGCAATACAATCGGACGGGTGGTAGTCAGAACCCCTATCGGCAACGGGTGGTGAACAAAATTGACGAAAACGTTGGGCAGATCCAGTTACTCTACTCCAATACGTTTGGGAAGCACTCCATTAACGCCATCGCCCTAACCGAGCGACTGAAGAAGCGTATCCGAAACGTAGAGGCCCGCACTGTGCCCAAAACCAATTCGCTACCCGTCATGCAATTCGCTGATATTGTGGCGTATAACGACGTCGACTCTACGCAGGCAAGGGTAGGCTACATTGGTCGGATAAACTATGGCTATGCCGATAAATATTTCGTGGAAATAGCCGCCCGGCGTGATGCCTCTTGGAAATTCTCCCCTTCGAAACGCTGGGGTACATTCCCGTCGGTCTCACTGGCCTGGCGCATTACCGAGGAACCTTTCTTCAAAGCCTGGACCAATAACGGCGCTTTCCTGAGCGAGCTTAAACTGAGAGCATCCTACGGGCAGCTTGGTGACGACAACATTCGGCCCAACAACGTCGAACTCGATCCGTTCGCCTATAATCCTGGCTACAATTACAACACGGGTATAGGCATTATGTCGGGCACGACAACCGTAGCGGCTCGTGATCGGGGGATTGCTTTCGATCGGCTTTCGTGGCTGACGGCCAAAGTGACCGACATTGGGCTGGATTTTTCGCTGCTGAATAATAAGATCACGGGTACGCTCGATTATTTCCGGCGGGTTCGCGATGGATTACCCGCCGTAAAAAGCGACGTGTTTGTGCCCAGCGAATTGGGATACGCGTTGCCACAGGAAAACTTAGAGAGCGATGCCGTTACCGGTGGTGAAGGTTCGCTGACGTATAACGGTAACGTGCGGGGCATTCGCTTCACCATTGGCGCAAACCTGTCGTTTGCCCGCAATCGGTTCCTGACTCCTTATAATCCACTTTTCGGTAATTCATTGCTTGAGTACCGCGATTCGCGAACAGATCGGTGGAGCAACATTTTCTGGGGATACGAAGTGGTCGGGCAGTTTCAGTCGCAGGATGAAATCAACGACTACGCGGTCAATAACGACGGGCAAGGAAACCGGACCATGATTCCGGGCGATTTGATCTACCGCGACCAGAACAATGACGGGGTCATCAATACCCGCGATGAACGACCCATCGGCTACGGCATAAACAACACACCGATTTTATCGGGTGGTCTGAACTTCACGCTGCAATACAAAGGATTTGATTTTGCTATGGATTTTTCCGGGGGCAGGATGATGGCGATTAACCGTATCAATGAACAGCGAAACGCTTACCAGACTACGGGTAACGTACCGCATTTGCTCTTTGATGACCGCTGGCGCCGGGCTGACCCGCTCAATCCGGACAGTCCGTGGATTGCCGGTAGCCAAATTCCGCTTCGCTATAACGATACCGGACATAGCAACATCAATAAGAATTCGACCTGGTGGCTGCTCAACATCTCTTATCTCCGCAACCGGACAATGGAACTCGGCTATACGTTGCCAGTCCTGCTGACCCAAAAAGTGAAGATTCAGAAGGCGCGCGTGTTTGTGAACACCTACAACCTATTCTCCATCGACAACACTCGGCCTTATGGTATCGACCCCGAAGTACAGGATGAAAACGGGCTGCAATACCCGCAGACCAAGCTACTCAATTTTGGCCTGAACCTGAGCTTCTAAACCGACACAACCATGAAAAAATACATTCTATCGTTCGCCATCCTGTTTTCGTTAACGACCGGCTGCAAGGACGACTCTGAATTTCTGAATATCAAGTCTACAAGTATTCTGCTGGTCGATGAGGTCTATAGCGACCCCCGGCTGGTGCTATCGGCGGTAACGGACCTGTACAACCGTATTCCTGATTTTCAGGAGCCCGGCACAGGTACAATTAGCATTTATGCGGTCCTTGATGAAGCTTTCTCGTCTGGTGACTACCCGCGGCATCAGACTAGGGAATACGATTATGTCTTTCCGGGCATAAATAATCCTGAAGTAACGTATTGGGATTATGGCTACATCCGAGAGATTAATCTGTTCATCGAGCGGGTCAATGCCGCAACCAAACTAAGCGCGGCTGATAAAGCCCGATTTGTGGCCGAAGGTCGATTCCTGCGGGCCAATGTCTATTTTGAGTTAGTCAGGCGCCTGGGCGGAGTACCGCTCATTACCGAATCGCTCACCTACGATTACAGTGGCAATGCGGCTTATCTCCGTAAACCCCGCGCCAAAGAATCGGAGATTTATGACTACGTTATCAGCGAACTTGAAGCGATCAAGTCTATTCTGCCCAAAACGCCCAACGAGAAATCGCGTGCTACCTATGGACTGGCTCTGGCCGCTAAATCACGGGCAGCGCTCTACGCCGGTTCTATCGCCAAATATGGTGTCAATACGCCGACTGTTACGTTACCTGATGGCGAAGTGGGCATTCCGGTAGCTAAAGCAACTGGGTATTACCAGACAGCACTGGATGCCGCTCAGGAATTGATTAACTCCGGGCAGTATTCGCTTTATCAGAAAGCGCCAGACCTCTCCACCAATTTCGCCAATATTTTCCTGGACAAGGCGAACAACCCTGAGGTGATTTTTGTGGAGGATTACAAACTGCAAAGTGGTAAGGTTCACTCGTTTGCATTAGATAATCAGCCACGCGCTGTTACGGAAGAAGGCGAACGTGGAGGCAGGTTGAATCCTTCGCTTAACCTTGTGCAGTCGTTCGAGAAGTTAGATAATACGTTCGCGCCATTGCCGATAAATAAAGGCGCGGCTACTGACTATATCTACTACGACAAACCCGAAGATCTCTTCGCCGGACGCGATGCGCGGCTTCGGGGAACGGTGCTGGTGCCGGGAGACCTTTTCAAAAACCGCTCCATCGACATCTTTGCCGGACTGATTTTAGGCAACGGCAGCATCTTGTCGGGCGATCAACTGGGCCAACTCAAGATGGTTAACGGTGCGTCGGTGCAGGTAGTAGGTTTATCAGGGCCTATTGAAGGATACGATGGCTCAGCGCAGAGTGGATTTTATATGCGGAAATTCAACGACCCCGTTACTGGTTCAGGGCAGATTGGTACGATGAGTGAGGTCTGGAATGTGCGCTATCGCTACGCTGAAGTGCTGCTTAATGCCGCCGAAGCGGCCTTTGAACTAGGTCAGACTGCGTTAGCTGCCGGGTATATGAAACAGGTGCGCGACCGGGCAGGACTCACGAAAGCGTTAACTCCTTCTGAAATCACGTTCGACCGGATTGTTCACGAACGCAAAGTGGAGCTATCTTTTGAAAATCACATTTTGTGGGATATGAAGCGGTGGCGGCTTGCTCACGTCGTATGGGATGGCAGCAACTCCGACCTGACTACATTACCGGGTAAGGCCACCGAGCCGAGCACACGGGTATATAGTTTGTGGCCGTACAAAATCTACGATCCCGGCGGACCCAACCATAATAAATGGGTGTACCGCAAAGTACTGTCGGGTCGGGTAACGCAAAGCCATATTTTCCGGCTGGGCAACTATTATGCGCGCATCAACGATGGGATCATCAACAACAATCCGTTGATTCTCAGAAACCCTAACCAATAAGCGCATGAGTGAAAGAGCGAATGAGCGAAAACCTGCCGGGTCATTTTGCTCTGCTTCAGAAACACTCTTTCACTCATTAACTCTTTCACTCTTTAAAAAGATGAAGACATACCTTTTATTAATTGGAACCCTCCTCAGCCTGACCGGGTGTGAACTGGATAATTTCGAACCGCCCAAATCCACCTTCGAGGGACGGCTTGTTTATAAAGGTGAGCCTCTGCTCATGCAAAGTTCGAACGTAGCGTTCACGAACAACTCCGATTTCCCGGTTTTCCTGGAACTCTGGCAGAAGGCCTACAACAACCGCAGTTCCATCCGGATTCCAATCAAGCAGGACGGTACGTTCTCGTCGCTACTTTTCGATGGAGAATACAAACTGATTGTTCCCAACGGACAAGGCCCTTTTCTTTGGAAAAAAACGGCAGCTAATACGCCTGATAGTTTGAATGTTACCGTTCAGGGAAGTCAGAAGTTAGACATCGAAGTAATTCCGTATTACATGCTTCGAAACCCCAAAATTGCGATCAATGGTCGGAAAATATCGGGCAGTGTTTCGCTGGAAAAAGTAATTACTGATGCCACGAACGGTAAGGCCGTCGAACGTGTATCTTTATACGTCAACAAAACGCAGTTCGTCGATGCAGGTAATAGTCTGAACAAAGCAGATTTAGCGGGGGCCGATATTAAGGATATGGCCAATGTAAGCCTGATTACGGGTGACATGCCCGCTCTGGTTCCTGCGCAGGCTTACGTATACGCACGTATTGGGCTAAAAATCTCAGGCGTGGAAGACATGATTTATACGCCCGTGCAGAAAATCAATTTATAGGTTGGTGGTTGTTTACTAAGCCGCAGAGGTTCGCCCGACGAATGTATCGTCAGCAAGTATAAGTGGCGAACCTTTGTGCTTAGTTTTCCAAACCTGATCAATAACCAACTAACACAACCTGCAAACCTTTCTTACTCAATGCGAAAACTCCTTTTCCTGCTCACTCTTCTGGGATCGGTCGCCACTCAGGCTCAAGTGGCTGTTGATTTGTCCAAATACACCAAAAGCCCCACTACAGTTTCGCAGCAGGGTAGCGACGTAATACTAACCTGGCCAGCTTCGGGGCGGGAAATGGGTCGGCTAATCGTTAGTCTGGTTTCGGACAAACCGCTGTTTAGTCACATCCAGTTGTCAAAAAGCGGGAAGTTCAGCGAAATTGCCACGGACATGAACCCGGCCTTTGTACTGACCATCGGTAAACGGGATCTAGTGTCGCAAAACGGCTGGAACATCTTTTTCGATAAAACCAACCGGCTGCCCAGTAAATCCTATGCTGTTCAACTGACCAAACGGTCGGCCAGTGTCAGCACCGTTGGTACGCGAACCGTGTTGCGGATTGGCGATACCGAAGCCGACCGTTTCCGGGGAGCCATCGAAATTACGGTGTATCAGGGAAGCCCATTATTCAACATAGCGGCTGTCATGTCGACGCAGGTTGACTCAACGGCTATTCTCTACGACGCGGGTTTGGTAAGCAAAATGCCAGGTTGGACCACACTGGCCTGGTCGGATACTGACAACCGGATTCAGGAGTCTCCGCTTAATCCGACGGCTCCCAACAAGGCACAGGCCGTAAAATACCGGACCATCATGGGCTGTGGTCCCAATGGAACGCTGGCTGTTTTCCCGGCTCCGCACCAATATTTTTATCCGTTAGACGAAGCATATAATCTAGATTTTACGTGGTATGGGACGGGCTATCGAAGCCTCGTTCCAGAGTTCGGCATCGGCATCCGGCAGGATTTAATGGGCGACAAGCGCTGGGTTCCGTGGGTCAATGCGCCACCCGGCACCCAGCAACGGCTCAACTTTTTCTGCCTGCTCAGCACTGACAAACCGGCTGAAACGCTGGCAGAGGTGAAGCGATTCACGCATAACGACAAATATCCGGCGGTGCCAGGCTACAAAACGATGTCGAGCCACTTTCACAACGAGTTCACCATGAAAGTGGTACTTGCAGGTAAGCCCATACCGGAAGTTCCCAACTTTGTAAAGGTATTTAAAGACCACGGCGTGAACATTGTCCATCTGGCCGAATTTCACGGCCCTGGCCATCCTAAAGGCCCCGATAGCTTGCGGCTACGGGAACTAAAAGCCCTCCATGAGCAATGTAAACGACTATCAACCAATGACTTTCTGTTGCTACCCGGCGAAGAACCCAATAATTTTTTCGGCGGTCACTGGTTATCTTTCTTTCCGAAAGATGTCTACTGGATCATGTCGCGCAAACCCGAAATGCCTTTCGTGACGAATGAACCCGGCTACGGCAAGGTCTATCGGATTGCCGACAAGAATGATATGCTCAAGCTCCTGGAGGCCGAAAACGGTCTGGCCTGGGTGGCCCACGCCCGTACAAAAGGCTCAACGGGCTACCCTGATAAATACAAGGAAGAAGACTTTTTTAAGTCGGACCATTTTTTCGGAGCGGCCTGGAAGAATATTCCCGCTGACCTGTCGGAACCACGACTGAGCCGCCGGGTGCTGGATTTGCTGGACGATTATTCGAACTGGGGGCACAAAAAACACGCCATAGCCGAGACAGACATTTTTACGATGGAGCCGGAAAATGAAACCTATGCGCACCTGAATGTCAATTACTTCCAGATGGACAAACTGCCTGATTACAATTCGGGCTGGCAACCGGTTCTGGACGTCATGAAACAGGGTAAGTTTTTCGTAACAACGGGCGAAGTCCTGCTGCCAGCCTTCACGGTGAACGGCAAAGGTTCGGGCGAAACCGCTTCGTTACCCGCCGACGGAAAAACGACCATCAATCTGGACGTAAACTGGACTTTCCCACTCTCATTCGCTGAAATTGTATCCGGCGATGGCAAGCAGGTCTACCGCGAACATATTGACTTAACCAATACGTTGCCCTTCAGCAAAAAAACGTACCGGTTCGACACAAATCTTAAAAATCGAAAGTGGGTCCGGGTCGAAGTCTGGGATGCCGCTGTGAATGGTGCTTTTACCCAACAAGTCTGGCTCGAAAACCAACACTAATCGCTCAACTTTTTCTTTATGAAATTGCCCATTTTTACCCTCCTGCTGGCACTCGTGCTGCACCAGGGCTGCACAAGAACTGCCCGGCCCGGAATGGGTTCGGGGCAGAATCCTTCTACTTCCGAGACAACTGCTCGCCGGGGAGAAGTGCTGTTTCTGGGCAACCGGAGCAAGCATCATGATTCAGGGAAATATGCCCCCTGGCTCGCTATTTCGCTTTTTAAAAAAGGCGTGAATCTGACCTACACCGTTAACGTCAATGACCTTAACCCCGAAAATCTGGCTAAATACGATGGGCTGATTATCTACGCCAATCACGACAGTCTCCCGCCCGCGCAGGAATCGGCTTTAAAGGCGTTCGTGGAGGGTGGCAAGGGATTAATTCCACTGCATTCAGCATCCGGCTGTTTTAAAAATTCGGATTGGTACATCTCGACGATCGGTGGCCAGTTCAAGTCGCACAAAACAGGGCCGATTACGGAGAACATTGTCGCAAAAAATCACCCGGTCATGCAGGGGTTAACGCCCTTTACTACCTCCTGGGACGAAACATACATCCACCAGCGGCTCAACCCCGACATGACCATTTTGACGACCCGACAGGAGGGCGACCGGCAGGAGCCTTATACGTGGGTACGTAAGCAGGGAAAAGGACGGGTTTTTTATACGGCTTATGGCCATAACGACAGTACGTGGGCAAATCCCGGTTTCCGTGAACTGGTAAATCGGGGGGTGTTGTGGGCCATTGGGGAGCCAGTAACCAAACAGATCGCTAAACTGGCGATTCCGAACGTAGACATTTACGAGTCGGCCAACATTCCCATTGACGATTACACCAAACGGCACCGCGTTCCGGCCATGCAGGTGGCGTTGAAGCCCGAGGACTCCAAAAAACTGATGCAGGTACCCACCGATTTCGACATTCAGTTGTTTGCGGCTGAACCGGACATTACAAATCCCATTGCCATGTCGTGGGATGAACGAGGAAGGCTCTGGATTGTAGAATCAGTCGATTATCCGAATACGTTTCTGGAAACCGACGGAGCTGCCAACGACCGCATTAAAATTTGCGAAGACACCAACGGCGACGGGCGGGCCGACAAATTCACCATTTTTGCCGACAAGCTGAACATCCCCACCAGCATGGTATTTGCCAACGGTGGTGTGGTAGTGTCGATGGCTCCGCACTTCGTTTTCCTGAAAGACACCAACGGCGACGACAAGGCTGATGTTCGGGAAAATATCATGAGTGGCTGGGACAAAAACGATACGCACTTTGGTCCCTCGAATCTGCAATATGGCTTCAACAACAAGATTTGGGGCGTAGTTGGCTCCGGCTACAGCGGCACTACCCGCGATGGTCTGTCCCTTAATTTCAGAACTGGCGTTTATAACGTGAATCCCGACGGTACCGGATTCGATTTTCTGGCGAATACAAGCAATAATACCTGGGGGCTGGGCTTTACGGAGGATAACAACGTATTTATTTCCACGGCCAACAATACCCACAGCGCGTTTTATTCGATGCCTGCCCGTTACATGCAGCGTAACCTGCCGGGCGCGACAATACAGGCGGTCCAAAAAATTGATGGGCATTACGATTCGCACACAATGACCCCGAATCTGCGGCAGGTGGACGTAGTAGGTGGTTTCACGTCGGCAGCAGGACACCATTTTTATACGGCCCGGAATTTTCCAAAATCGTACTGGAATCGGGTGGCATTTGTGTGTGAACCAACCGTTCGGCTGATTCATAATGCGATCATTGAGCCCAAAGGAGCCGGTTTTGCCGAGCAGGATGGCTGGAATATGCTCGCCAGTACCGACGAGTGGGTTGGTCCTGTGCAGGCAGAAGTTGGTCCGGACGGAGCACTTTGGGTGGCTGATTGGTACAACTTCATTATTCAGCACAACGTATTTGTGGAGCGGCAGGCCCCGTCAGAAATGGTGTTGCCCTTCAAGGAGCAACCACGTGGGCAGGGCAACGCCTTTAACAGTCCGTTGCGCGACATCAATTTTGGACGTATTTACCGCATCGTTTATAAAAAAGCGAAACCGTACCAGCCCATTACGCTGTCGAAAAACGAACCGGCAGGTCTGATTGCTGCCCTCAAAAGCGACAATATGTTCTGGCGAATGAACGCGCAGCGCCTGATTGTCGAGTCGAAAAATATGTCCCTTATTCCGGAGCTTTACAAAGTCATTTCCAACCCCGATGTAGACGAAATCGGCCTGAATAGTCCCGCCGTTCACGCCCTGTGGACGCTTCATGGTCTGGGGGCGCTAACGAGTGCTAATTCCGAAGCGATTCAGGCAGTCTCTAAAGCATTGACACACAAAGCCGCCGGGGTTCGTAAAGCCGCCATTGAGGTACTGCCCGCAACAAGTCAGACACTGGACAATCTTCAGAAAGTGGGTTTACTGGACGACCCAAATCTGAACGTTCGAATGGCGGCAATGTTGGCAATGGTGCAAATACCATCATCGGAAGCACTCGGAGCCGCGCTTTACCGGGCCGCGCTACGTCCCGAAAACGATACCGACGAATGGCTTGGACGAGCCTTGTTTGCCGCTGCTGCCGTTCACCGGACCGGTTTTCTGGCCGAAGCCGCTAAAGCTACCCCTACTGCGGAAAATTCACTGGCCAGCCGGTTGCTATCGGGCATCAATAAAGAAGTGTATTCGCTGCAACGACGAGCTGTCATTACCATGCCTCCTGACGTATCGGGTAAGGAGATTATTGTAAAAGGTTCGGCCACGAAAGGAATCCGTAACCTGGAAGGTTTCATTATGGGGCAAGGTGATAAAGAGGGCGGCTATGGGCTATACATAAAAGATGGCCACCTGACAATGGTTGTGAAACAAAACGAAAAAGTTTATTCTGCCAGCACCAGGGAAGGGCTTCCCGACAATTTTGAGTTTGAGGGGCGTCTTGTGAACAATGGCGAGATGGTGCTATTTGTAAACGGTCGGGAAGCTGCAAAAGGCAAAGCGCCTTCCTTATTTACCAAACCGTTGACGGGTAGTATTCGGGTGCAGCGGGATTTTACCAATGAAAACTCGATGGGTGTTTATGCGGGCGCATACAATACTACGTCGTCCTTCGATTTTATGGGTAATGTGCAAAACGCTACGCTGGAGATTCGCAACCCAACCGGCGAATCCCAACCAATGTTACCGAAAAAGCCCATTTCTGACAAGGCAACGATAGTGACTATCAAGGTAGTAGAAGAGCAGATGAAATACGACACAAAACAGTTTACGGTACGTGCCGGACAACCTGTAGTACTGACGCTCGAAAACCCGGACATCATGCAGCACAACATCGTTATCTGCAAACCCGCTACTGCCGAGAAAGTCGGGAAAGCCGCCGATAAGATGGCACAGGACCCTAAAAGTGTTGAGAAACACTACGTTCCACAGTTACCGGAAATTGTAGCTTCCAGTATTTTAGTCAATCCGGGGGAATCATATACGCTCGAATTTGTTGCCCCGGCCAAACCCGGCGACTATCCATTTATCTGTACGTTTCCCGGCCACTGGAGTATCATGCGGGGCGTTATGCGCGTCGAAAAAGTAAATGAATCAACGAACGTCCGATAACCAACATATACCATGTACCGATTTCTAATTTACCTCCTGCTGCCAACGCTGCTTATTTCCCTCACCCGTTGCAAAACGAGTTCAAACGCCACCGCCAAAGCTGGTAAACCTATTCGGGTGCTGGTGGTGGGTGGCGGTACGTCGCATAACTTCGGAATGTGGTACCGCAACGTGGACGGACAGACACTAAGCCGCGACGGTTTCGCCACTGTCAACTACGTAGGCGATCCCGACTCCATGCTGACCTATCTGCCCCAGACCGATGTATTGTACCTCAGTAACAACCGGCCCATTACCAACCCGGCAGTGCGTCAGGCTATTATGGATCACGCCAACGCAGGCAAGGGCTTGCTGATTGCCCACGCAGCCATGTGGTATAACTGGAAAGACTGGCCTGAATACAATCAGAATCTCGTCAGTGGCGGAACCCGCAAGCACGATAAGTATGGCCCCTTCGATGTCACTGTGACTGACACCCAACACCCCATTACGAAGGGAGTTGAACAAAAATTCAGCCTGAAAGACGAACGCTACTACTACATTCCCGACCCGGCCGGACCAGGCATTACAGTGCTGGCCAGTTCGAGCTTATCTCCTTCTGACCCGGTTTATCCATCGGTGTTTGTGGTTAATCATCCCAAAGCGCGTATCGTCGGTCTGGCGCTAGGCCATGATGCAGAATCGCACAATTTGCCCGTTTACCAGACGCTGCTGCGAAATTCTGTGGCATGGGCTGGAAGGAGATAGAACGCAGATCAGTATGATTCTTATGATAGACTATGATCTTATCTAAACATAGGCATCATACTGATCTGCGTTCCATCAACCGAGTAACATTCCATTTCAAACAATTGAATCAATTATGAGTGATCAGAAAATTACCGTTGTCATTGTTGGCATGGGCTTTGGCAAGGAGTTCATCCCCATTTACCTGCAACACCCCAATATCAATAAGGTGGGCATCTGTACCCGCAATCGCCAGACACTCGACGACCTCAGAACGAAATACAACCTCGACCCGGAGCTTTGCTTTGAGCATTTCGAGGATATACCCGGTCGCGCCGATGTCGATGCCATCCACGTAGTAACCCCCGTTCCAGACCACGCCCGCATGACGCTGGCTTCGCTCAACGCCAATAAACACACCGCCTGCACCATCCCGATGGCAATGACCAAGGAGGATTGTAAGGCCATTGTGGAAGCCAAACGACGAAGTGGTAAGGTGTATATGATGATGGAGACAGCCCTTTACACCCGCGAGTTTCTCTACGGTCTCAACTTAGCCGAAACCGGCGAGTTAGGACGGATTCAGTTTGTTCGGGGATCGCACATCCAGGACATGAGCATGGAAGGTTGGGGTGAATACTGGAAAGGTTACCCACCGATGCTCAACGGTACCCACGCAATTTCCCCTCTGCTCCGTATCAACAACACAACGGCCGAAACCGTCGTCTGTCATGGATCAGGACGGTTGAGAGACGATCTGGCCAGCCGTTATGGTTCACCTTTTGCGGTTGAAACTGCTACATTCACGCTTAAAGATTCCGACGTAATTGCCGAAGCCACACGCTCGCTGTTCGACGTAGTACGCCAGTATCGGGAAAGCTACGATGTTTACGGCACCAAAATGTCGTTCGAGTGGGAGCAGTTGCAGGATGAGGAACACATTATTTTCGACGGGGGCGAAAATGCCCGGCGTATCAACGTACCCGACACCGACGAGCTGCTCATCGATCCCATCAAGCACTTCACGAAGCGCGAAAAAATCGACGATCCTAACCACGTATCGTTTTTGCAGGGAGCGGGTCACGGCGGGTCGCACCCGCACCTGGTACAGGAGTTCATGGCTGCCATCATCGAAGGTCGCGACTCGGCGGTAGATGCGGAATTAGCCGCCAATTATACTCTCGCCGGTATCTGCGCCCACGAATCGGCCATGAAAGGTGGGGAACGAATCACCATTCCTTCGTATTAGTTGGCGTTACTTTTCATGAAATCAACTGCTTACATCTGACGTAGTGAGGACTAATAGCTTTCATTACTACATTCCAGCCTATGCTCAACGCTAATTCACTACTAGCATGATTCAATTTGGTGCCAGTACCTTCATCTGGGTGTCCCCTTTCACCACAAACTCATTCGACCTGCTCTATAAAGTCGCCGACATGGGTTACGATATTATTGAAGTAGCTGTTGAAGATAAAGATCTGATCGACTGGGTAAAACTCAAACAACTGGCACGCGAAACAGGGCTAAAAATAACCATTAGCGGAGCATTCGGCCCCAACCGCGACCTATCCAGCGACGAGCCTGCCATCCGAAAAAATGGACTTTCGTACATCGAAGATTGCCTGCGTCTGGCCGAAGCGATGGAAAGCCCCATTTTTACGGGGCCGGTTTATTCAGCAGTAGGGAAAACACGTCTTGTTTCTGCCGAACGTAAACATCAGGAACGAAACTGGTGCCTTGAAAACCTGCATCAGGCCAGCGAAGTAGCCCGGCAATGTGGTGTAGTGATTGGACTGGAACCGCTCAATCGCTTCGAAACGGACATGGTCAACACGGCAGAGCAGGCACTATCTCTGGTGCGCGAAGTTGGCCATCCGTTCCTCAAAATCTCGCTCGATACGTTCCACAATAACATTGAGGAAAAAAGTATTCCGGCTACTATTCGGGCTGTTGGGAAGGAGTTGCTTTGCCATGTTCAGGGCAATGAAAGTGATCGGGGCACACCTGGAACCGGTAACGTTGACTGGCCGGGTATCAACGAAGCCTTGATCGATATTGGCTATGACGGAGCCGTCGTCATCGAAACCTTCGGTGCACCATCCGCAGAACTCGCCAAAGCCGCGTCCATCTGGAGGCCATTAGCAAATAGCCCCGATGAACTGGCCAGTGAAGGGTTAGATTTCTACAAATCGCTCTTTCGGTAGTATATGCAAAAATCCATCGTCATTATCGGTTGTTTCGACACCAAAGGCCCCGCCTTCGCCTTTCTGCGGAACTGCATACTGGCGAGGGGCGAATCTGTCCTCACAATCAATACGGGCATGATGAAAACGGTGGTCGATTTCCCGATTGATTATGATGCAGAAGTCGTTGCCGAGGCCGCTAACGATTCACTGGAGAGGCTCCGCACGAGTCGGGACCGTGGGCGAGCGATTGAGATCATGGGGACGGGAGCAGCTGCCATTGTGGAACAGTTGATACGTTCGGGGCAGTTGAAGGGCGCTATTGGCATGGGCGGTGGGGGTGGTACGTTCGTGGCGCTCTCGGCAATGCAACCTATTCCATTTGGAGTACCCAAACTTTGTCTGTCAACCATGGCCGGTAAGGACTTAACCCGGCAGGTTGGGACGAAAGACGTAACGCTAATGGCTTCGGTAGTGGACGTTGCGGGACTAAACGGCATGCTGACCCCGCTAATCGAACAGGCGGCAGCCGCCATTTGCGCGATGGCCGACGTAACACCGACAATGCATCAAAAATCGGCGGGCCGAATTGCCATTAGTATGTTTGGTAACACAACCACGTGCGTGAGCTATTGCACAGAACGTCTTGAAAAAAAGGGATATGAAGTGATCGCCTTTCATGCCAATGGCCTGGGCGGTCGAGCGATGGAAAGCCTGATTGGCGAAGGGCATTTCGACGCTGTGCTGGACGTTACGACTACCGAACTGGCCGATGAATTATGCGGAGGTGTTTGCAGTGCCGGGCCAGATCGACTAATGGCCGCAGCCCGAATGGGCCTGCCGCAGGTAGTGGTACCGGGCTGTCTGGATATGGTTAATTTCAGCCAACCTGACACGGTTCCTGCGCATTATCAGCACCGTCAACTGTACAACTGGACACCGACCGTAACCCTCCTGCGAACCGACGCATCTGAGAATGAACAACTTGGAAAGTTATTAGCTCAGAAAGTAAATCAATCGAAAGCGAACGTAACGGTTGTTTTACCTTTGAACGGTATCTCGCAGATTGACGCTGCTGGAAATGCCTTTTACCAGCCTGAGGTCAATAGGGTACTTTTCGACACCATAAAAAGCAATCTTTCTCAACGGATAAAACTAATTGAATCGCCCACGCACATCAACGATCCGGCATTTGCCGACGTATTGGTTGCGAGTTTACTGGAATTATTACAACCAAGATAAAGCAAGACATATCGTATGCCGAACCAATGGACTGGAAAAGGAAATCCCTATACAAGAGACGAAGTCAGAGCGCGTTTACAAGCGACACTGACTAGTCAGAAGGCCATTATTGCTGCAGGGGCCGGAACAGGTATCAGCGCTAAATTCATCGAGAAAGGGGGCGCCGATCTGATAATTATCTACAACTCCGGGCGGTTCCGCATGTCGGGTCACGGTTCTACGGCGGGTCTGATGGCCTATGGAGATGCCAACGCCGTAGCGATGGAAATCGGTGAGTTTGAAGTGCTGCCTGTCGTTGAAGAGATCCCGGTGATTTGCGGAGTGCATGGCTCCGACCCCCGCCGACGAATGTGGCATCACCTGCTGAAAGTGAAAGAAATGGGCTTCTCCGGCATTAACAATTTCCCAACCCATTGCATCGTAGACGGCCATTTTCGGCGGGTGCTGGAAGAAACCGGAATGGGTTTCGATAAGGAAGTTGAAATGGTACGGTTGGCGAGTAAAATGGACCTGTTTTCCATCGTCTACGTTGCCACACCCGATGAAGCCCGTCAAATGGCCGAAGTAGGTGCTGACGCGATCATTGCTCACGTCGGTACTACCGTCGGTGGGTCCATTGGCGTCACAGAAGCAAGCTGCTCCATGGACGAAGCCGTCGAGCGAACGCAGGCCATTATCAATGCTGGTCGGGCCGTAAACCCCGACATTTTTTTCCTGGCGCATGGTGGACCCATCAACACCCCCGACGATGTTCGTATCGTGCTTGACCGGACGAACGTACAGGGTTTTGTAGGTGCCTCGTCGCTGGAGAGAATGGGCGTGGAAGTATCGCTTACCGAACTGACCCAAAAATTCAAGTCGCTTAGTCGTTTATGATCTGACCATTTTTCGGTAAACTTTCTGTTTGTTTTTCGACTCCAGGACTTTCGCTTGGAAGCGTTCCATGGTTACTAGTGATACGCAGACAAACCACGGTCCACCGTTGCGTTGGCACGCTTCCAAGCGAAAGTCCTGGAATCCTGTTTCTTATGAAACGTTAGCAACCTCTCAACGACGAAGTAGCTGATTATGGCAACGCAAACGCCACGTACCGATCCCCCGACTTCGTTTTGAGTTTGCCTCCTCCGCAGGCAATCACGACATATTGCTTGCCATTGACGGCGTAGGTACTCGGCGAGGCATACCCGGCAGCGGGCAGTTTGGCGCGCCAGAGTTCACGGCCCGTTTTTCGGTCGAAAGCCCGAATCAGTTCGTCGCGGGAGGAGGCAATGAAGAGCAACCCGCCCGCCGTGACGGCCGGAGCACCATAGTTGTCGGTGCCCGTCGGGGGGATGCCCTTCGCCACCAGTTCGGGGTACTCGCCCAGCGGAACTTGCCAACGGTGTTCGCCCGTATTCAGGTCGATCGCTGTCAGCGTGCCCCAGGGTGGACGGCTAACGGGGTACCCGGCCCGGTCATACCAGCGGGTAAACCCTGTGTGGTGGTAGGGAGCGGTATTAAGTCCTGCAGTGCTGGCGACGGTCGTTGTTTTGCCGAACAAAAAATCCACGATGGCCTTACGTTCGGCTTCCTTTAGTTGGGTGAATGCTGGCATCATGCCCTGGCCTTTGGCGAGAACCTGAGCCACGGACGTCTCGTTGCGTTTTTGGGAAATACTGGTCAGGGCCGGATAGGTCCCATCGTGACTGCCTTCGCGGTTTGGGCCGTGGCAGTTGGCACAGTGGGTTTGGTAGAGTTGACTGCCAGTGCGGTCAACTGCACCACCTGACAACGAACCGGCGGGGGTCGGAACCAACCCCATGGTGACCGGAATTTGCTTGGAGGGAACGTACATAATGCCGGCTTCGTCCACCGCTGCCCCACCCCATTGCGCGCCACCGTCGGTGCCTGGGAAAAATACGGTACGGTTGGGACTTAGTGGAAGGGGAATAAACTCCTTACCCGATTGCCAGCGCCGAAGCTGGGCCAGCACGGTGTCGCGGTCGGTGACAAAGTCGTTAATATCGCTTTCCGAAAACGATTGCCGGGTAAAAGGCGCGGGTTTGAGGGGAATCGGCTGGGTAGGCCAGGCTTTTTCTCCCGGAACGCTGGAAGCAGGCATGGGTCGTTCCTCAATCGGAAACAGCGGCTTACCTGTGACCCGATCGAAGACAAAAAGAAAACCTTGTTTGGATAAAACCGAAACGGCATCAACCTTTTTGCTACCATGAACGACGGTGAATAAATTGGGGGGAGCCGGAATATCGCGATCCCAGATGTCGTGGTGGATCGTCTGAAAATGCCAGAGCCGCTTGCCTGTGGCCGCATCAAGGGCTATAAGGCTGTTGCCGAACAGGTTCTGGCCGGGCCGGCTACTGCCGTATAAATCGAAGGCAGCCGTTCCCGTAGGCACGTATACGATGCCACGCTGCCGGTCGATGGCCATGCCCATCCAGTTGTTGGCTCCACCAAAGTTACGGTGGCCGTCTTTCGGCCAGGTGTTGGCTCCGTACTCGCCGGGATGTGGTATGGTGTGGAACGTCCAGACGAGCCGCCCCGTGTGCAGGTCATAGGCGCGCACGTCGCCGGGCAGGGCAGGCGCGATCTCCGACACCCGGTGGCCCATGATGAGCAGATTTTTATACACTACACCCGGCGTATTGCTCACCACGTAATCGTCGGCTCCGGGACGGGCGAGGCCGTCTTTTAAGTTGATTTTTCCGCCTTTCCCAAAACTGGCCACCGGTTTTCCCGTTCGGGCGTCGAGGGCGTAGAGCAGCGAGCCGTAGGCGAAGAAAATTCGGACTTCCCGCCCATCGGTCCAGTAGGTAACGCCCCGGCTATTCATGGCAAAGGTATCGTCGGTGAAGGCCGTTTTCCAAATCTCCTTACCCGTAGCAGCGTCGAGCGCAAAGGCCTGCGACCCTGCCGAAACACCATACAGCACCCCGCCGATGATAAGCGGGTTGCACTGAATCTGGGTGTTGTTTTTGAGGGTATCGACTCCGCCCGAAGCATATTCCCAGGCGACCTGTAGGCCCGCAACGTTGCCGGAGTTTAGCTGCGTGAGTGGCGAAAAATGGTTACGATCTGGCCCGCCGTTGTATTCGGGCCAGTCGGTAGTGGCGGGTTTTTCGGCCAGGCTGAGCAGGCCAACGGTCAGGACTAAGGCTGAGTAGGTTAAACGTTTCATGAACAGGTCTGGAGGAAAGTACAAATGAACAAAAAATGGTCGAAAATTGCGGTAGCCTCTCGTCTTATGTGGCTCAGGAACACCAATAATCCTGGCGGGTCTCCGCCAACATCCTGTCGGCATTACCTTTTAATGTCCCGCAATACCTCCAGTCTCCCCGGTGGGTTGGGGTATTTCCGACGGTATACCGCGCTTAATTCAAGGCACATCATACGCACCCTGTTAATAACATTAAAGATCGGCTCCATTTAGAGTTGAAACCGAGGAAGATTCGTCGAATGGAATCCATAATAGTTTAACAACTACCCGAATGCCGATGCCAATCTATCGGGCAATGATTTGTTCATATCTAAACACCTTCAGTACAGAAATGGACAGGCTTTTGTCTGCTCGAATCTGTAACCTTAGTGGACGTTACAGATTCGAGCAGATAATTATTTAAGCCCTACAAGGCAGCCAGCAATTGGCAGTCCGATGATGTGGCACCTTCTGTACCAACTCTCATTTATAGCATTGACGAACACATTAACAGGGGGTCGATCACTAGCAAAATCCAGTCATCTTAGAGTAGATATTGTGTAATACGATCTACAAGATTGAGTTGTTTTGTAGACAAGAAGGATTTCTCGTAGAAACCAATGGATTAACTAAAACCGATGTACGGCACTGCATTCGCCTACTAATACTGGCCAGGCCCCCGCTCCTACCCTTATGGCATACTAATTGGTCTAGCGCTGGTATATCCTAAAGCATCTGAAAAATGGACTTCCAGGAATTAATGCTGACCTATGGCTACCCCATCCTATTTCTTGGCGTATTGCTGGAAAGTGAAGCTTTTCTGCTGGTAGGTGTTTACCTGGCACACCGGGGATACTTCTCGCTGGCAGGCGTCATCTGTGTAGCTGCCCTATCTTCTTTTGTCATCGCTCAATTTTGTTACTACCTGGGACACCGTTATGGCAGTTCATTTCTGACCAGGCGGCCCCGCTGGCAAGGTCGCTATAACCGAGTGGAGAAATTGATGGTCCGCTATGGATCTACGCTGGTCGTGGGCTTTCGCGCGTTCTACGGCCTTCGTGGAGCCATTCCTGCCGCCGTTGGGATAGCTAGTTATCCTCCCATTCGCTTTGCCTTATTGAACGCATTCGGAGCACTGCTCTGGGCCATAACCGTTGCCCTGGCAGGGCACAATCTGACCCAAGTGGGAGAAGAGGCATTTGCGTTTCTCCACGAGCAATACAAAATCGTATTTATTGGGATCGGCATCCTGGCCAGTATTTGGATTTTTTATCGCCTGATCATTGCCAGAAGACTTAAAAGCCAACAAACTGGAGCTCGACCAATTTAAACCGATAAGGTTTTTGAAACCGCACCAGCGGCCCGGCTTATTGGTATATAAACATACGGAGCTTCCTCAATACGCTACCTGGCAAATAGTGGTTCTAATAAACTTCGATGGTCTTCGCCCCATTGAGCCGTCAACTCAATAATGGGAATCAAGCTCTGGCCCAGTGGTGTGAGTTCGTACTCTACCTTCAAAGGCAATTGATCAAAACTAGTTTTGGAAAGGATTCCATGCTCCACTAACTGATTTAATTGGGTGTCTAACAGTCTTCGTGACGCTTTAGGAATCTTGCGCTGTAATTCGCCCGGCCGCCTGATGCCAGAATGAATGCTCCAGATGAGGCTGATTTTCCACTTCCCATTCATCACTTCCATGAACAGGTGGAGGCCGCAGTCGAGTTCGACCGGTAACTTTCTCTTGTACATCCAACAAATATAAGCTAGCTGAAGATCTTTTAAATACGGCTGAATTTAGCCCTACTTGATTGTGCCTGGCTCGCTCCTGACCTTTGCTGAATGAAACATAAATTATTCGGAACACAGACCGGTTTACCTGCCAGCGTCCTGATTATGGGTGGTTCACAGTTGGGGGACCGCCGGGGTTATGGCACCCCCACTCAGGACGCACTTCAACTACTCGCGGCCTATACCGATGCCGGTGGAAACTTCATCGACATCTCTGACCAGTATCAGTTTGGCGAAGCGGAAGAGACGGTCGGTCGGTTTTTAGAGCACAAACGACACGATTTTATTATTTGTACCAAGTACACCCGGAGCAGTCAGTCAGACCCGTCGCCGGCCAATGGGGGTAATCACCGGAAGGCCATGCGCCAGGCAATAGAGAGCAGTCTGAAACGCCTGAGAACGGATTACATCGACATCTATATGCCGCATTTTGATGATGGTGTAACGCCCATAGAGGAAACCGTTCGTGGGCTGGAAGATCTGGTTACCGCTGGAAAAGTTTTATATACAGGGTTGGCTAATTTCCCCGCCTGGAAAGTGGCTACCATCGCTGCTTCTATGCCGCTGACGACGATTCAGATCGAATACAACCTGCTACAACGAACCGCAGAACGAGAGCTAACGCCAATGGCTGAATACGTTGGATTGGGTATAATGGGTTACTCTCCCCTGGCTGGGGGATTACTGACGGGGAAGTACCGGCAGGGATCCTCTGGGCGTTTGACACGTACTGCGGCCGATGGTTCTCAGGAAGACGAGCGAACAAAGGCAGTAATCGATCAACTGGAGCTGATGGCCAGCGAACTCGATGCCACTCCGGGACAGATAGCGTTGGCCTGGGTACTGAGTAAAGCAATATTTCCGATCATCGGCGCACGGACAATAGCCCAACTGGAGACTAGTTTGAAGGCGACTGATATTCTGCTAACTGCCAATCAGGTAACGCGTCTCGATGAGGTTAGCGCCATTGCGAAGGGTTATCCACAGGAGGTGCTTGCTTCAGTGCAGAATAAATACTGAGCGGCCGCTTTCAACACTATGTCAGACTGGTCTATATAGTTACCATCTCACAAAACAATCATGGCTACTGTATGCGGCTTTGACACAAGCGGAAAGCGCCAATGACCCATACAGACAAGTAAGTTGAGCCGTAGACGAAATTCGGCAATGCCGAACAACGCTGACCTTTGCATGAGTTAAATCATACAACATCAGCAATGACGACGATCACTAAAATAAATCTGGGTAAAAACGGGCCACTCGTTTCCAAACTTGGCCTAGGCT
Source organism: Spirosoma aureum (assembly GCF_011604685.1). Classification (NCBI taxonomy): domain Bacteria; kingdom Pseudomonadati; phylum Bacteroidota; class Cytophagia; order Cytophagales; family Cytophagaceae; genus Spirosoma; species Spirosoma aureum. The sequence continues at coordinate 5,614,018 of NZ_CP050063.1, forward strand.
GTATGCGCATGTCGTCGGTATGGGGCGGTCCGACAAATGACGAGCATGAAAGTGAAGCAACCATTCAACTGGCGTTGGACAGCGGCATCAATTTCCTGAATACCGGAGACTTTTACGGAAGCGGCCACAACGAGCTGTTAGTTGGCAAAGCCATCAAAGGCCGGCGGGACGACGCTTTCATTAGTGTTAAATTTGGGGCTATTTTTTACAACGGTCAATGGATTGGGCTGGACTTGCGCCCTGTTGCCATCAAGAATTTTATCAATTATTCGCTGGTACGCCTGGGTATCGATACCATTGACCTGTATCAGCCATGCAGACTTGATAATAGTGTTCCCATTGAAGAGGTGATTGGTACAATTGCCGACCTGATCCAGGAAGGAAAAGTTCGTTACCTGGGTGTTTCTGAAATAACGGCGGATCAACTGCGCAAAGCCCATAGCGTTCACCCTGTAACTGCCCTGGAAATTGGGTATTCATTGGCCGATCGTCAGATTGAAAGCGACCTGCTTCCTGCAGCGAAGGAATTGGGTATTGGCGTCGTGGCCTTTGCCAATACAGCCGAAGGGCTACTCACTGGTGAGATGAAAGCACCCCTTCCGGCCAATGATTACCATACGCATTTCTCACGTTTTCAGGGCGAAAATCTGATCAGGAATCTGGAAAAGGTGAACGTATTAAAGCAAATGGCAACCGAAAAAGGATACACGCCGACCCAACTGGCCATCGCCTGGGTCAATAGGCAGGGCGATCATATCATGCCTTTGGTCAGCATGAGTCGACGATCGCGGCTCCCAGAAAACATCGAGGCCATGGAGATCGAGTTCACAGCTGAGGAGATGGATACACTGACTTCACAGTTTTCGCCGGGCGCGATCCTTGGCGGCACATATCTTCAGCGATAACAGGGCGGTGCATAAGCCCTACATTTTACTATCTTTACCTAGTGACGAACCCAATTGAAATAATCCCCGGAGTTATTTTTTTCTCGTATCTCTCGACCATGAGGAAGGAGAAGGTAGCTTTTATGGAACACAATACCCTGGTATTGCAGGTGTCAGGTCGTTTCTCACTCGAAACGGCCACCGAAAAGATCTCGATGGGGATCGGTGAGATGTTACTGATCCAAAAAAATCAATTGGGGGAACTGACCAAGACTCCTCTGGAAGGCGGGACGTATCAAACCATTGTCATCAGTCTGAAAGAAGATCTGCTGAGGCAGATTGCCCTGGAGGAGCAAATCGAAATCGGTCAAAAATACCTGGGTCCACCCAACGTTCTGATTCCTGCAAACGATTTTTTGCGGGCTTTCTTTCAGTCCGTGATGCCCTATGTTGCTCATCCGCAAGAGAGAATTACTCAGGCTATGGGCAAGCTGAAAGTCAGGGAGGCTGTTCATCTTCTGCTACATACCAAGCCGGAACTGGAGACATTCTTATTCGACTTTTCGGAACCCTATAAGCTGGATATGGAAAAGTTCATGCTTAGCAATTTTCATTACAACGTTCCGGTTGAACAATTTGCCAGACTAACGGGTCGAAGCCTGGCGGGATTCAAGCGTGATTTCCAGAAGATATTTGGCATGGCACCCCGGCACTGGCTACAGGAAAGGCGGCTTGCAGAAGCCCGGCATCTAATCGAAACCAAGCACAAAAAACCCTCTGCGATCTACCTCGAACTTGGCTTTGAAAGTCTGTCTCATTTCTCGCATTCGTTTAAGCGAAAATACGGCAAGTCTCCCACCGAGTGGTCCGTTTAGGGTGGCCTGTCCTGTTGACAGAATGAACTCTGGAGGCTGTGTTCCCACAGCCTCCAGAGTTTTCCTCTATTATGTATTACAACTAACGTTTTGTTTTCACTAAAAGAACCACGGCTCCTGAGTTCGTTCATCGGCTGGCGAGCCTCAGGAGCGTGATCTACCAAGCAAGCTGGTTTGAGTCGTAGCGATCGAATCGCTAAAACCCAGGTTTCTGCACTTACTGACCCGTTTGGGCGTTCGGTTTACTAGACGACGAATCACCTGTTTTAGCCACCATTCGAGTGGTTGAGTTCGGCAGACTAACGCGCTGAATTTTATAATTCCGAAGAGCTACATCCGTTTCCGGCGTATGCGGCAACACCACACCTCCCGTTGGTACGGCTCCCGGTACCTGGTGTTTGTAGTTGGCCAGCGGAGCCGTGCCCAACCCAGGTGCACGAACGGAAGCGCCAGACTTGTTTTCCCATTGGCGAGCCGTGGCTGCTTTATTGGCGTGCTTGTAGTTATGCGTCGAGTAGGTGTGATCGTTCCGTACTTTGTTATCATCCTGGGCCGAGGCTGTTATCAACGAAAGGCCGCTGAGGGCTGCTATTAATAAGATCCGTTTCATGGTTTGTCTAATTTAGTCGTTATCCAGCTCAATTTGAGACCGTTTCATCTCATCTGCTGGTTGACTTCACAAAGCTCGTACACCGGCATTAGGCTCGTGTTAGAGCCGCATTAGAACGGAATTAGAAATGCAGTTAGCTGTCTGAGGGCCTGATCAAAATGTAACTTATCTGCCCGATGCGAACGGTAAATTGGGCAACAACAAACCAGGAATACTAGTGAGGTAAGATAACCGTAAAGGTTGTTCCTGCGTCAACGGATGAATCAACCTGGATCTGTCCCTGGTGTAGTTTGATTATGCGCTCCGTAAGCGCCAGACCGATTCCATGGCCGGGATGGCCAGTGGCGTTCCGCCCTCGCTGGAAGGGACTGAAAATAATGGCCAGTTGATCGGGGGCAATAACGGAACCTGTGTTATGAACCGTCAGTTGTATCGCGGCATCCTGGCTAGTCAATTGTACCCAAACGGTACGGTCTGGTGAGAACTTTCCGCCGTTATCCAGCAAATTAAAAAAAGCCGTCCGCAATAGAGCCTCACTACCCATCATTTGCCAGATAGGGGTTCCTTTCGTGTTCGAGTCAATGTTCAGATAAATCGTATACGTCGGCTGGATTCGCTGGAACTCCAACCGGATCTGCTCAAGGAGGGTGTCCAGTTGCACAGGGGCCATTGGTACGGCGGAAGCATCCATGCTGGCATTGGCCAGCGCCAATAATCCATTGGCCATTCGGTTTAAACCACGAACATCCTCCAGAACCGACCGAAGCGTAGCCCGTAACTCGTCTGGTTCATCGTCGGCCAGCAGCGAGACTTCCAACTGACCTGTAATAGCGGTGAGGGGCGTTCGTAATTCATGGGAAGCACTCGATACAAACGAACGTTGCAAGCGGAAAGCCTCTTCCAACCGACTTAACATCCGGTTGAATCGCTGAACTAACCGGGTTAACTCGTCGCCCTGCGATTCTTCGGGTAAGCGCAGGGAGAGATTTGAAGCTGTTATAGCGTCGATCTGTCGATTAATCCGACTGATGGGCCGAAGCATACGACCCACAAAAAAACGGCCAGCGAGCAATAGCAGGCCAATCATGACGCACCAACCCACACCGAGTAGTTTACCTAAGTTCATTACCGTACGGGTTCCATACGTATCCACCGCGGAGGCTACAATGACAAACGGCTGCTGATGGTCGTTAAATAAGATACCCACGATCTCACGATTGGCTTCTTTCCAGACCGCCCGTCGGCTTTGTCGAATGTGATTCAGGTTTTCGGGGGTGAGCGTGAGGTAGTCCGTTCCACTTTCGTAGACCAGTTTGTTCTGTGTATTGTAAATGATAATCTCTTCCTCTGGAAGAACCGTCAGATGATTTTTGTCCAGTAATTTATAGAGGGTTGGACCAATTCGCTCCTGGCTCAGCAGCAGATGGCCCGCCGTTGTCGCTTCTGCCAGAAGACGCTCCTGAAATTGGTGCTCCCGGTATTGATCGGCCAGCTTGAACAGTAGCCCGCAAAACAAAGCCAATAAAACCGAGACAATGGCGGTGAACAAAAGGGTCAGTCGGGTACGGAGGCTCATTTTTCTTTAAGCACATAACCCATTCCGATCAAGGTATGAATGAGTTTGACGGGTGAATCTTTGTCGATTTTAGCGCGCAGGTAACTAATGTAAACATCAATCACATTCGTTCCGGTATCGAAGCCGATATCCCAAACCTGCTCAGCAATATCAACCCGCGAAACAACCCGTCCGGCATTGCGCATCAGGTACTCCAGCAGGGAAAACTCACGGGCGGTCAAGTCAATGGATTCTCCCCGTCGACGGGCTACACGTTGATGAAGGTCCAGTTCCAGGTCGGCCACGCGAAGTATTTGCATTTCTTCTTCATTTGGGGTCGACCGGCGGAGCAGGGCTTTTACCCGAGCCAGTAGTTCAAGAAAATCAAACGGTTTGGCCAGGTAATCGTCAGCACCAGCCTCAAAACCCAGTAGTTTGTCGGCGGTCGTATCCAGCGCCGTCAACATCAGAATCGGCAACCGGCTTTGCTGACTGCGGATGTACTCCGCCAGATCAAGTCCACTCAAACCTGGCAGATTAACATCCAGAATGACCAGTTTGTAGGGCGTCGTGTCGAAGAGCTGTTTACCTTCTTCACCGGTTAACGCTACATCGACCGTATAGGCCTGGGTTTGAAGTCCTTTTTTGATGAACGCAGCTACCTTAGGTTCGTCTTCAACCACCAACAAATGAGCATTGACACCAGACATCATTATGCTAAGACTAGTTTGGGAAGCGAAACCGATCCCAGGTGTATGGAATAACTACTGGCAAGGTAGCAACCAACGCCGAATAGCGTGCATAAATCACAGTCAATCAGTTGCCAGGTTTACCTGGGCGGACTGTCTTCATCTGAATCACATCGACCAGAAAGGCAAAGGCCATAGAAAAATAGATATAGCCTTTAGGTATTTCAACATGTAATCCTTCGGCTACCAGCGACATACCGATGATCAATAAAAAACAGAGAGCCAGAATCTTGAACGAGGGATGACGGCTAATAAACGAAGCAATCGGTTTGGAGGCCACCAGCATGATGCCTACCGTGACGATGACGGCGGTGTACATCACCCAAAGCTGCTCGACCATTCCGACAGCCGTAATAATGGAGTCGATGGAAAATACCAGATCCAGGATGAGAACCTGGATCAGCAAATCCCGAAATGTGGCTTTGGCCGTATCCGGCGCATTGGCATCGTCGCCCAGTTCGGCTTTATGGTAAATCTCTTTGGTACTTTTGTAAATCAGGAATAATCCACCTGCCAGTAAAATCAGCCCCTTTCCCGTGATGGCGATACCCGATATAACAAACAGGGTTTGGTCGAGCTCCATGATCCAGGCAATGAGAGCGAGCAGCCCTAACCGCATGACCATCGATAGTCCGATACCCCAGTAGCGTAACCTGTCGCGCTGTTCATCCGGTAGCTTATCGGCCAGAATAGAGATAAAAATGATGTTGTCAATGCCCAGAATGGTTTCCAGAACGATCAGTGTCAAAAGGGGAACAATATTATCGGCCAATTGCATGGAGGTAGCTCCGTTAGGTGAGATTTTATAGGCATGGTAAAAAAGCCTATAGGTACAACTGTGTTGGCAAACTGATGTTCAGGTAGCCTTTAGAAACTGGACCGCTCCCAATGCAATAGGTCAGGTTTTCTTCCAGTGCTCTTCCTATTTCTATTTAGGATTGATGACAAACCTATAAGCCCGGCCGCCGGTGCGGTTTCAAAAACCATATCGGTCTAAATTGGCCAAGCTCTAGTTTACCGATAAATAAAGCAGGTTAGTTTAGGAGTATCCCTTTGGGTAGCTTTCAAATTATTTTATCTAAAGTCAACTATCATGAAAATAGATTCGGTTACCAGAGGATTTTTGGTTCTTTTTCTGATTCTTTCTTCATCCAGCCTTTTTGCGCAAAACGCTAAGGATTCGGTAGCGATTCAAACTATCCTCCAGCAGGAAGATCAGGCCTGGAACAAGGGGGATGCAACGGCTTACTCCCAATCATTTTCCCGTGATGGCACCTTTACCAATATTGGGGGTATGTTCTTTAAAGGGCATAAAGCTTTTTTAGACCAGCACGAGGTGATTTTTAAAAGCTTTTTTAAGAATACGGTCTTAAACCAGAAAATCGTGTCTCTGAAATTTATACGCTCCGATGTCGCCATTATGGAAACCTTGTGTCAGGTTTCTGGCTTTGCCAAAGAAGGTCTTCCACCCAGAATTCAATTAGATACCAAGGGGCAACTCAATACCCGTTTATTACAGGTGTTAACCAAAGAGCCAGACGGTTGGAAAATTGTTTCCTACCACAACGTAGATGTAAAACCCGGAACTCCTATCCCCGAATAAACGGTCTGAGCTTAGACAATTAACTAGTTGTGTAACGGCAGCCATAAGTATTTGGCGTGCGTTAGCGCATTGATTGTCTACCAGCTAATAACTAATGGAATCAAGGGGGTAAAGTTTTGCTGTTGACCTTGTTTGCCATCGTCAAATTCTAAGGTAACCAGATAGGTATTTCCTTGTGAACTATGAAGAATACTTTCATGAAGAACCTTTTTCATAGCCGACGATAAGTCGTTGACCGGTGGTAGTGTTATGGTTACCTTCGTCAGTTCTTGGAAGCCATTTGCATGTGTCAATGGCTGCCGCTTTTGTTGAGGATAATCTTTCGGAGCTAAGCCAAAAAAAGGCATCTCAAAGAGCATTGGTTCAACAGGGAAAGCCTCATTCGAGGCTATGTTGGCAAATTGGCCTTGGGGTAGATAAACGGAGTAGTATCGCCAGCCATCCTCAAAAACTAAGCGAATCGCATGGTCTGATGGCTGTTCTGTTCTGAAACAGAAGCCAAAAGGGCAATAGTTAGTGAACTCGTACTGTGACCTTTCCCATAGATTGGCTCTTTTAATTTCTGAATGCTTAATTTCATCCTCATTAATCACCCAGACTAATTCTATATACGCATTCTGAAAAAAGAATCGCCGACAAGCTGTTCCCTGTCCGGGATGGACATTGGCTGTTCCTTCGCTCAGGCCAAACGATTGTAAGGCCGTGGCGACTTGTTGAGCCTGATGAGTAAATATAAAAATATGGTCTAACTCCATTTTAAGGGCGTTTTTACGAAGGTACTCATTCCATGTTTACCCATTTGAGGAAAAGCCCTTTGCAATTGCACAACTTTTGCAAAACCACGACTGACCAAATTAATCTGCCTACTGACTGGTAGACAGCTCAAGCAGCAAACCAGATTCATCAGTTTACCTCCGAATAGAGTTCTGAAATAGCCTCGAGGGTTTCTTGAAACATTCACCTCTAATAAAGATCAGTTAGACATGGCGACCTCTGAAGGTGTTAGTCCAAATTCCTTCTTAAAGGCAAATGATAAATGTGATAAACTTTCAAAGCCGAGATCCAGATAAAAGTCGGACGGCTTTTGTCTGCCAGTCTCAATCAGAAAATACGCTTCCTGCAAGCGCCTTCTCACCAGCCAATGACCTGGTGTATCGTTGAATATTGCGTTGAAATCCCATTTGAAGGCCGACAAACTGCGTCCTGTCAGGTAGGCGAACTGTTGGATACTTACGTTGAACTTGAAGTTACGATTCATAAATCCCTCTAAATCAATTTTTTGAGGAATTTCAAAATCAAAGAGAAAGCCGGTAAGCGCTGGCTGATTTTGAAGAAGGATGATTAATAGCTCTTCGTATTTCAACTCTTCGAATAATTCATCCAATTCCATGACTCCTTTGTAGTACGGCTTTATGGACCGGATGAAATCGTCCAACAAGGCGGGTTTCGGTATCCTGATCAGTGCGTCCTCGGTTTCGAAACCTGCCGACCTGGAGTAGTTGTATTTTTTCTGAAACGCCCTAAGGAAAGACTGCTCAAAGCAAAATAATATCGGCTCAAACTCCTCCGCACCGCTTGAACGCATAAATCGCACCAGCCGGTTTTTCCGCACAAAACAGCACTCGCCAGCCTTGATCGTATAACGTTTGCTGGCATCGAAAAAGCTGATTTCCCCATGAACGACTACGAGGAAAACATGGTCGGGAATAAATTGCTCGTTTAAGATCTTCGCTTTCGTCTCTTCGGGAATTGCTCTCATTTCAGAATACCATACTTAACCATACTGTCTACCGCTGCTACTATAGCCTGTTCCTGGGTGGCGATGGGCTTCCAGCCTAATAATGCCTTCGCCTTTGCATTACTGACATTCCGGTTTACATTCAGCAGCATAGCTCCCTCTCTGGCCTGATTGTTGACAAGTGAAGCCAGGCTGAGTAGCCAATTGGGTAACTTTCTGGTGAAAACCTGTTCTGAAACATCGGGCCTTTTGCTTTTGAGCAGTGACGCTATTTCAGGCAATGTAATCTGCCCATCGGCGGATGCGATGAACCGTTGCCTGTTTGCATCAGGATGGATCATCGCCCGAATATGCAGATCGGCCACGTCTCTCACATCGACTACGTTCAGGGGAATATTCGGTACGGCTTTCATCGAGCCATTTAACAGATTTTCAAGCAGGTGAAAACTACCTGAGATATGCGCATCCAACGATGGCCCTAAAATGGCGACTGGATTAATGGTAGCAAATTCCAGATCACCACCTTCGCTATTCATAAAGTCCCAGGCAGCGCGTTCAGCCAGCGTTTTTGATTTTTCATAAACAGACAGCCCCTTTAACTTAACGTCGGTCCAGTCAGATTCTGTCGTCTCTTTAGTTTTGTCTGTTTGACTGAATCCTACGGCACCAAAATTGGAAGTCATCACAATACGTTTGACGCCCGCTTTTTTGGCGAACCTCAAGACACGACGTATCCCCTCGACCGCAGGACGAATGGCATCATTTTCATTTTTAGGCGTTTCAAAGAATACAGGCGATGCTACGCTCAGCACATAGGTACACCCTTTCATAGCGCTATCCCAGTTGTCATCCCTAGTCAATTCGGTCTCGGCAAACGAAAGCCTTTCGAATGATGTGATACCATTTGATCGCAATGTCTGAATCAGCTTGTTTTTGCTTTCCAAACTGCGAACGGTCGTCCGTACATGATATTCTTTCTGTAAAAGCAGCAACACGATCCGCATGCCCAGGAAACCTGATCCTCCGGTCACCAGTACTGTTTCTGAATGCTTCATCACTGAAAATCTTTAGTTTATCGGTGATGCAAAAGTAGAGCTCTGTCAGTCGTAGGAGTTTATTGAAAAGTCCAAAATTGCTTTATTGAGAAGTCCAAAAAGTAATTTTACAATGAAGACCGGTTCTGACTTCAACCGTGTCATAATCTTCTCGACAAGACCAGCTCTGGCAGGTTGACGGTATTATAAGACATATCCTCAGCGGATGGCCTGCTTTTCCGGGGAGTAGCCGGATTCTTCCAGAAAGCGTTTTGCATTTTCATCCGTCAGATTCAACCCCAGCATATAGCGAATGGCCGTTTGCTTATTTTTGGCTTTCTGGTAATACGCCTTACAGACCTGGTGGCCCACAAAATAACCTAAGTCACTCACCTTCTGCCCATCAATCTCCCGCTTAGCGTATAACCAACCCCCTTTCCAGTCTACATCTGAATACATCTCCTTTTTAAAGGCCTCCCAAATCTGCTGCTCATGCTGTAAACCGAATGCTGTGTGGCCGTTGGGATTGACTTTAGCCAGAGGTTGTTCATAAACAAGTTCTGCGATGAAGTCCGCCATGCCTTCTTCCAGGCACTTTCCTAGCAATTGCTTATGAGAGGCCGTGTACTCGTTCAGTAGTTGTTCATTCTTGAGGACTCGCTCTTTATTTCGCTGGGTCCATTGCTGGGTATGAACGAATTCATGCAACACTAACGGAACCGCCCAGTGGGGTTGATCACTGGCCGCGACTTCGGTCCCAATGTAGACTGTCCGATCATCGATAGTGCCGCCGGAATTGTTGACACCCACACAAAAGTAGATATCACCCTCTCGAAAGTCAGGATAGATTTCTTTAAACCGGCCTATTCGTCTCAAGATCTCGGCTTTCTGTTCCAGGACGGCTAGTATCCACGGTCTTTTTTTGGCCAGGATGGTTTTGTCTTTTTCCATAAAGGCTCTCCATTTGGCTGTATTTCCGCCCCGCAACTCCATAAATTGGGTTAATCCAGGACTGGCTTTGTCCACATACAAGGTTTGAATAAAGTGGGCTTGTCGGGCTGTGTCAGCCGTAGTCATTACTGAATCGTAGGCCTGGAAGAAACGGGGTAAATCATCAGTATGTAAGACGATCTGGGCCTTAGCAATTGGATTGATGACAAGATAGAAAACAACAGAAACTACAGAAAAAAGGAAGCATTTCCTGCTAATCGTACGGGAGTTGCTGGCACTACGGTTCATTTCAGAAAGGGTTGGGTTGATCACCGGCAAATATAAAGAGCAACGCAATAACTTATTTATAGTGAAGTGGCTTGCGCATCTCCTCCCGAGAAGCCCTACCTTTCCTGAGCAACAACCAGGAAAGTAGTAAATATAAACCAGGGTGATAAACTCTACGCTTTAGTTTAAACAGTAGTAAAATACTATTTTGACGAAGTCCTGAAACCGGGTGCCTGCGCTAATTTCCGCTTTGGACATCATCATTACGAATACCTCGTTTGTTCTTTATAATCGACTCCCTGAGCTTGCCGAATTTATAGTTCAGACTAAACGTGAATGACCGGAAATAATCCCAACGGAAATTAGTCTGTTGGAAATCCGGGCCGAACGTACTGGCAAGGTTTTCCCTGTATTTACGAAACGGGTTGCTGATCGAACCCCCAATAGATACTTTGTCCTTAATCAGGTCTTTATTGACACTAAATGAAGTGCTTACCATACTATTGGTCGTTCCCTGCAAATTAACTCCCCGCCCATTCATCTGCAGATTAGCCGTTAAGCGCCATTCTTTGGGTAGTTTGTAATTGGTTGACAGTGCGACATTATACATTAACCCTTCGTTCTTAATCAATACGCCATTTACCAAACCCTGCACCATCCCATAAGCGGCACGGCTGTTTACACTTACGTTCCACTGTTTCGTGAGCGGATAATTGATAGTCACGTACAGGTTTGGAAGCTTTGCCGTACCTGTGTTCCCATAGGATGTGCGCGTAATGGTCGTCGTTGAATCATAAACTGAAACCGGAAAAACCAGATCCCGGAAAAACGTAAATCCCAAGCCCGTATTCAGTTGAATTTTCCCTGTCCCACTGAACGTTACCTGGATGTCATTGACAACCGCAGGCCGCAGATCAGGATTGCCTGTTCGTTCAAAATTCGGGTTGGAGCGATCCACAAAAGGGTTCAGCTGGTAAATGCCTGGTCGTTGGATTCGCTGCGTATAAGCCAGATTAAGCGCACTGTTATTCTTGAATTTACGATTTACAGATACGGAAGGGATCAGGTTAAAGTACGTTCTTTTTACCTTTGAATCGACCGATATAAAATCGGCATCGATAACGGTTTGCTCGATACGTAAACCTGCTTTTACACCCCAGTTTTTTAGGGTGTATTGATAGGTTGTATACCCGCCAAAGACATTCTGTGTATTTCTGAATCGGTTACTGAGCATCGGTTGAATCACATATTGATGCGTTACAGAATCAGCTGCCGAATTCTGAAAATCGCTGTTATTATCCCGTAAAATTCCCTTTAAACCCGCTTCCAGTTGGTGCCGCTTACCAGGATGGACATAATCAACCTGAAGGGTTTGTTCCGAAAATCGCTGATCGTTTTCCTGCCGATAATTAGGCATTGTATAATTCTCCCGATTAGTGATGCTCAGGTCATTATTCTGCTTCGTTTCATAGGTCAAGTAGCGGTACGAAAAGGTCAGCAAACGGTTTTTATCCGACCGAAAACTGCGTTGATAATTTACTGACGCATCCACGCCATTTCCCTTGCCAGTATTGGTGTTTTCCAGCGTATATCCTTGTAAATGAACAGCCGAACTCATCAGATCGCTGGTTTGTATCATAGTGCCTTCCGAGCGGTTGCCATTCAGGTTAAATTGAGTCGAGACCAGGTTCAGCGTATCGATTTCATAACTCATTTCGTAGCCTATGTAGGCCGTCCGACTCTTCGACTCCGTAGTGCCTTCCTGCAAAAGCTCAGTAGGTTGCAGCCCTGTGGTAATTCGCTGAATACCACCCCGAACTGTCCGATTATTATTCAGATTAGCTCCACCAAAAGCTGAGATGCCAAACTTACCGAGCTTAGCCGAAACCGATCCGCCCAGTCCTGGCCCTCCGGTAGGAAAACGTTCGCTAACATTGACAGAACCGTTATAGCCGTTATCCAGCTTTTTCGTTGTGATAATGTTAATGATTCCTGCCAATCCCTCCGCATCGTATTTGGCCGGGGGCGACGTAATCACTTCAATACGCTCGATGGACGAAGCGGGCATTGTCCGAAGAATATCCTTATAGTTTCGCTCCATCATACTCGACGGTTTACCATTAATCAGGATCTTGAAATCGCTGTTTCCTTTCATCAGGATATTATTATCGGCATCCAGTGAAAGTAACGGCACTTTTCGCATCATGTCCAGCACACTCAACACTTTACTTTCAGGGTCGGCCTGCAGATCGTAGGTAATGCGGTCTATTTCCTGTTTTACAATCTGTTTCGTACCGGCTACGACTACTTCTTTCAGTCCCATCATGTCAGGAGGAAGTGCTACAATGCCCAATTCCACTGTCTTTTGAACTGAATCGGTCAACTCGACCGGGATTTTTCGGGTTTTGTAACCTACCCCCTGAATAGCCAGCGAGTACGTTCCCGCTTGCAATCCTGTAAATGAAAATGAGCCATCCGCCCTGGAATAATCTACCTTTAAGGCCAAATCCGAGCCTTTCAGTAGATGAACAGTCATGAATATCAAGGGCTTGTGGCTTGCTGAATCAGCAATAATTCCGTGAATTGAATAACTTCCTGCGTTTTTCTGGGCAACTGCCACATGCAGACCCAACAGGAGAATCGATACCCAGAGTAAGGTTAGTATTTTCATGGATGTATTGACTTATCGATGAGTAAAGGCAAAGTGGTTCCACGAAGTGCTTTAGCTCTTTTGAGGAAATCACAGCAGAGGAAATGGAACGGTATCGGAATTAACCGGGAATGATCAGGCCAGAGAAGCACTGCCTGGCTCTACGGGCAATCAATAAGGAAGAGATGAACAGGCAGTTACTTCTTTCGGGCCAATAACCGCTCAATCACGAAGTTGATGATTAAACTCAGCCCACCGAATAAAAATACCATAGCCAGAAAAGAAGTGCCTTTACTGAACCCATAGTTGTCGTGCAGAACATCGCCAACGATCATTCCGACGGCAATTCCTACGAAGAGCATTCCGAATTTCAGCGTGGGTGAAATCGAGTCGTTGCCCGAAAAAATAGATGCATCGACTCCCCGCTCGATCATGGCCATGCGCTCCCGCGAACGTGTCATCAGGAATACATATATGATACCGAAAACACTGGCGAATGCGCCAAGGGAAATAAGTATATGTTTTATATCATCACCACTCATAGAGAAACTCGTTTACCGATTGTTACTAACTGATTTTCGCAGCATATGACATCTGAATAAGAAATCGGGTTACAGATTTTGGTAAAAATTTAGAAATAAAAATATTGGACTTTCGCTCAGAACCGTGCCAAGGTTATCAGGAGCAGCAACAGTAACCATGGCACGGTTCTGAGCGAAAGTCCTAAAATAAAATGGCTATACGCTGTAACCTCATTTTGAAAACGAAGGTCTAATCGGGCAAGGGGCGCGAACAGATTCTCAAACTAACCAATAGGCTCGTGAAGCAACCGGAAGATCAGGTCTATATCGACAAAGTCAAAAATGGAGACTCGGCTTCCTATGCATTTCTTGTTGACCGCTACAAGCATATGGCGTATACGATTGCGGTAAGAATTATACGGAATGCCGAAGATGCCGAAGACGTAGCGCAGGAAGCTTTCGTAAAAGCGTATCAGCAAATCCATAAGTTTGAGGGCAAATCGAAGTTTTCCACCTGGCTTTACACCATTGTTTATCGGGTAGCCATTACTAAATTAGAGCACCAGCGAGTCGCAACGGTTCCGATCCATGACGAAATGACGGAAGCCTATTCGCATTCGTATCAGACTCCTCAATTGGACCGTCTACAGCTATCGGAGCAACAGAAGTATATTAAAGATGCTATTAGTCGATTGCCGGTAACTGAAGGACTATTAATTACGTTGTATTACCTTGATGAAAAGTCAATCAGGGAAATTGAGGTGATCACCGGCCTATCGGAATCCAACATTAAGGTAAAATTATTCCGGGCCAGAAAAGTACTGGAAGAACAGTTGCGTTTTTTATTGTAAATGAACCGGTTGTTAACCTAAACGGTCTGTTAAGCTATGGAGGACGAAAAAGAAGATTCGTTAAGGAAACTGATCCAAAAAGTAGAACTTGATGAACCGGGTGCTGACTTTACCGATACCATCATGAAATTGGTACAGGCTGAATCGGAACTCGACTCGGCAAAAGAAGCAGCCCTGAGTCAACTGTTCCAATCATATACCCTTGTCGAGAAACCATCAGCCGGTTTCAGTGGCCGGGTGATGAGTCAGGTTATGGTTTCGCCCTCAAAACAGTTTGAGCCCATCATTAGCCCAAGAGTATGGTATATGATCGCTGCATCGCTGCTGTTTATTCTTCTCTTTTGCTTTCTTGTGTTACCTACCGGGCCAGCCCAGCACACATCATCCGGACTAGATCGCTTTCTTTCCAGTATAGAGGGTTCGCTTGAATCCCTTCCGATTAGTTATCCGTTCACCATTTTTGCCGTAAGTGTATTGCTGGTAACGGATTATTATCTACGGCGAAAGCTGAATGTAGATTACTAATTATCAATTCGAAAAGCATCGGCTGAATCACGTTGGGTTCATTCATGCTATTGAAACAGTTTATTTTACGCTGGAGATTTCTGGTTGTATGGCAATAAAATTTCTTCTCATTCTGACAAGCCTGCTCAGTTGGCTGTCCAAGCAGCCAACTCAATCCACTCACCCTGGCCCGCCTATAGCTGTTATTCTGGATACGGATATGGATTCGGATGTTGACGACGTTGGTGCTCTGGCCATGCTTCATGCCTTCGAACGGGCTGGCCAGGCCCGTATACTGGGCGTAATTGTGACGAGCGATGATCGATACAGTGCCGCGTGTACGGATGCGATCAATACCTACTTTGGTCGAAAAGATATACCTATTGGCGTAAGTCAGCGCGATTCGCTGAAAAGCTTTTCCAGGTACACGCAGAAAATTGCTCAGGCATTTCCGCATCGGCTGGCGTCCAACGCAATTGCCGAAACGAGCACGTCGGTCTATCGGCGTTTGCTGGCCAGCCAACCCGACCGTAGTGTAGTGATCATCACGATTGGGCATTTAACCAGTTTGAGCCGTTTACTTCATTCATCACCGGATTCCATTAGTCCACTGAGTGGTCAGGAATTAATTGCCCGAAAAGTGAAGGCCTGGTCGTGTATGGGAGGCCAGTTCCCCAGTGGAAAAGAAGCCAACTTCTATCGTCCTGACCCAGCCTCCACGGTTGATTGCCTGGCTAACTGGCAATTGCCTGTAACGTTTGCCGGTTGGGAAGTGGGCCAGCAAATTGTAACCGGTGGCGAAGCATTTAAGGCGAATTGTAAGCCCAATAGTCCTGTGTATAAAGCCTATGAATACTACAATAACTTCAAAGGGCGAGCCAGTTGGGATCAGATCGCTGTTTTGCAAGCTGTTGAGGGCAATACCCCCTACTTTTCGGTTGAAACCGACGGATATTGTCAGGTAGCCCCCGATGGCAGCAATGAATGGAGAGCTGGTTCGCGCTCCCCAACACAAGGATATGTTAAACTTGCCAGTTCTATCGATGTCATCCAGAAACGCATTGAAACCTTAATGAATTTGTAACCATCGATCAGTCGGCCTCACTGTCCAGACATAACTTCCTCATTCATTACCTTACGTCAGCTTACCCACATTCTTTCGTGTGAGCTGACGTTGGTGTTCTTGATCGGCATCAGCCATCCCACGGCTATCCGTTCAGTGGAACAACTTCGGCTTCATTTTTTTCCGCGTGCAAAATTGTGGTTAGATTGATGATCATTCTGCCTTCCCGTTTCGCTTTCTTCTGATGAAATACATAACTCCGAGGATACGAAAAAGTAGAGCCTCCGTAGCTTTTACATACCTTCTTTAATACAGCAGACCTATGTAAACCCTATGTAGCTCCAAGTTAGTTTCACTTAAATTTTCATTTGTAAGGACCAGCAAAATAGTATTATTTCAGTAAGTTGAGCGCTATGAAACAAGTGACCATTAAAGATCTCGCCAGCGAGTTGAATCTGTCGATTTCTACTGTTTCCAGAGCGTTGAGAGACAGCTGGGAAATTAATCCAGAAACTAAACGCCGGGTGCTGGAACTGGCTCAACGTCTCGACTACAATCCCAACCCGGTTGCGCTCAGTTTACTGAGTAGCCATAGTCAGGAAATTGGCGTTATTGTTCCGGAAATAGCCAATCCTTTTTTTGCCGTTGTCATTGCGGGCATTGAAGCCATTGCGTTTGCTCAGGGCTATCAGGTCGTTATTTATCAAAGCCACGATAGCTATGAACGAGAAGTGTTGAACGTAAAACACATTGCTCAACAACGAAAAGATGGTTTGCTCGTTTCGATTGCCACCGCCACGCAGGATTATTCCCATTTCCAGAATCTGCATGAGAAAGGGTTTCCGATCGTTTTTTTTGATCGGGTTTGTGATGGCATTGATACCCATAGTATACTAGTCGATGACTTCGAGGGTGCCTATATGGCTACTGAGCATCTCATTAAGCAGGGTTGCGAACACATTGCCCTTTTAGCGGGCTCTCAAAATCTAGTGACGAGTCGACGACGAATGCACGGTTACCGAGCGGCTTTACTGGATTATAACCGCCCGATTGTGGATGATTAAATTATTCCCTTAGCATTTAATGCCCAACAGTCGCTGACGATTACTCGTGAACTGCTCGGTAGATCCAAACGACCCGACGGTATTTTTGCGGCCAGCGATACGATTGCTTTAGGGTGTCATGCCGCCATTAATGAACTTGGTTTATCCATGCCGGGGGAGATTGCTTTAGTTGGTTTTGCGGATTTGCCTTTTGCGTCCCTGCTAAATCCACCGTTAAGTTCAGTGGCCCAACCAGCTTTCGAGATGGGGCAATCAGCCGCCAGTTTATTGATTGATCTGATTAAAAACCCCGGCGGTCAAATTGCCTCGATTAACAATGTCTTAAAGACAAAACTGATGGTCAGAAAGTCGTCATTACGGATGCCTGATGTGTAAATTTTGAATCGGATAAGACAACGCGTAAGTAAGCAAGTTGATACTTCCAGGACAAGACGCCCCCTTTTAGATGAAAGCCAGATACTGTTAGTATCCCAGGGTCTGAAGTAACAGAAAAATAAAGAGTATAAAATCCAGAGGCTGAATGTGTGTTCTTAAGTGTGTCAGTGCTTTATAAAGCGTATTGCGGACAGACTTCTCCGTAATACCCATAATGGTGGCGATTTCGGATGTTTGGAAATTTTCATAGTAGCGCAATAGGATCACATCCATTTGGCGTTGTGGTAAACTTTTAAGGACAGTGGCTAATTTCTCAATAAGCCACTTTTCATACTCTACATCCTCATAATTACCCTTACCTTCCGGGTAAGTTAAATTTGGGGTAGTTTCTATGTCAGAAATAAATTCATCTTTCTTTGATTTCTGATGAATCCCTCTCCGAAGTATGGTAAATAAATAGGCCTTGATATTCCTGACAATGGCTAATTTCTGTCGGTTATTCCAGATGGTAATAAATACATCCTGGATCGTATCCTCCACAAGGTCCGTATCGGAGATTAACCTGGTTCCATATCGGTATAAGAGCCGATAATATCGTTCATACAATTCGCCTAATGACGCTTTGTCACCCTCTCGGATTGCATCCCAAAGTACATGATCTAACGGTAGGCTCTGTTCCAAAGTTATAGGTATCAGAAATAACCAAAGTTACTGAATACAGATTACAAAATCACAATTTTAAAGCAGTATAATGCAATTAAAATCGTATATCTCAACTTAAAATCTTGGGTATTACCTAAAGAACGGGATAAGACAGTATCTTATCCCGTGCCGAACTACCAACCTATGAAAAAACAATAAATGCTACCTTTCGAACCTGGAGTTAATCGTTTAACCGTGTTCGATTATCCTTTTAACCCAATTTCCCCTAACAAATCAAAAAACGGGAAAGGCTTTATCAACAATCGAAGCGGCTGACCGACTGTATTTTTCCAGTATGTCGCCTATCGTGCGCTGAAAATCTTAAATGGCCCTGAAATCAGGTATTGGGAGCAATTGACCACCTTTTAATGCAGATTCATGAGCAACGATGCCGACACTCGTCCAGTTTGCCGATTGAACCGCATTGGGAAATGGGTCGCGGCCTTCAACAATCGCCGATACAAACTCATGAACCATGTGGGGGTGTGATCCACCGTGACCACCGCCCTGGGTGAACGATAAATGCTGTTGGTCATCGGCATCATAAACACCTTTTGTCGTAAATCCGGCAATTTCATTGGGCAGATAGTGCGCATAATCGGGCACGACGACTAATTCTGGAATGTCGGGTTCTGGTTTTTTAGCGGTATGAATCACAGGCATTTCATCTTCGATCAATGGCCATTCAAACGATTTCTTGCTTCCGTATACCTCAAAGCTTTCCCGGTACTGACGAGCTACATCGAACAACGATCGATACACATAAGCCGATAAATCGCTGTCTTTGAATTTGATATGCGCCGACTCGACTGCAAATGGCGAGTTGTGAATTTTTGCCAATTCCTCCCGAATGGTCCCCGACCCAAAGCAGGACACGTATTCGGCTTCCAGCTTAAGTAAACCGGCCACCGGCCCAACGCAGTGGGTTGCGTAGTGCATGGGCGGTAAACCTGGCCAGTAATCAGGCCAGCCGTCCATATCCTGCTGGTGGCTGGCTTTCAGAAATTGCACTTTGCCCAGTTCTCCTTTTTCGTATAACTCCTTGACGAACAGAAACTCCCGACTGTACACTACCGTTTCCATCATCATGTATTTTTTGCCCGTCTCGTTGGTGACCCGGACTAGTTCCTTACAGTCGTCAACCGTTGTTGCCATGGGCACTGTACAGGCCACGTGTTTGCCCGCCCGTAAGGCTTTCAAACTCTGCTCGGCATGATTGGGAATGGGGGAGTTGATATGAACGGCATCAACCGCCGGATCTTCCAGTAGCTCGTCGAAACTGCTGTATCGTTTCTCAATGCCATAAGCATCCCCGATCTCCTTGAGTTTCTGGACGTTTCGCTGGCAGATCGCATACATGTTAGCGGCCGGATGACGCTGATAAATAGGAATGAACTCGGCCCCAAAACCAAGGCCTACGATGGCAATATTTAATTTCATAAACTCAATGAGTTAATGCCGACAAAAGTCAGCGCTGATTAAGGTGAAGAAGAATTTAAAAAGGGTTAATAGTTACTTGACACAATCGCCTTCGGCAGTGATAGGGCTTTTCGGTTGCGGAATACAAACCAGAAAATTGTGAAGGCATGAAGATCAGGCTACCATCCACTTTCATAGAGCTGCCCAAAAACCTGGCGTCATCAATGATGATTGATTTCCTGATAGGCTTTAGCCAGGTCACGGATTTGCGATTGATTGATCGGGCCTGTGTAAATCAGGATTCGGTAGCGGATCGTCTCGGTTTGTCCTTCAGGAATGGTCCAGTCTTCGATGATCTGGCGAGAAGGTCCCACCCCGAACTCGTTATCGACACGCCAGGGAGTTGGAAACGCTTTGTTTTGGGGATGATCAAACAGCGTAAAATGCGCCCAGTCCGAGCGATCTCTTCGCTGCACACCCACATCCAGCCACTCACTGCGCTGCGCTTCGGCCTGCTTATTCATCTGACCTGACGCATTGATCACTTCACCAGCCAGCTCCTTTGTCCAGGGCATCCGCACGAATAAACCGCCTACGTAAAATTTACCCATCGTAACATCGGTCCTGGCCTGACCTTTCCATTCGAGGTCCAGCATAAATTTCCCGTCGACTTCCTGAAGGGTCCAGTTTTGGGTTTCCACCAGAGTCGTTTGTCCCGTTGAATCGAGTACGTTATAGACCGTTTGCCAGGCAACCTGCTTACCCTGACGAATTGTTATTTTGGTTGAAACCCGCTTCCAGTAATCACCTTTCCACTTCATAAAATAATCTCGTCCGTTCACTCGCTTGAGGCCCCAGAACAGGCCGGTCTGGTGGAGGTGATGATTGGGACGAAACTCGGTTACCGGACTTTGCCCATCGGGTGCCATAATGGGATGGATATACGGACGCTCGTCGGGTTTGGCTACCTGAGTTAGTACCAGTTGCTTTACTTTGTCTCTATAAATTGAAAACGAAGTATCTGATTCTGTGACAATTTCGAAGCGGTTATCCTTCGATTTCTGCCCAAAACCTGAAACAAAACCGCACACAACCAGCACAAAAATGGCGAGCACTCTGCATGTATACATCAGCGTAATTCTTTGATTTTAATACTCCGGTACGAAACCGATAAACCATTGTTTTCCAACATGATAAAACCCTTTTCATGCGACCTGCCTTTGTATTCCGCCATTTTGAATCCATTGATCCAATGCTCGACGCGGTTGTCCGGATAAACCCGGATCATCGCATTGCTCCACAATCCGATCCGCCTTTTCGAGAAAATCGTTTGCTTCGACTCCGCCAACCCCTTCACCGAACCCAATGCGGTAAGATCCTTTCCCCTCGGCACATTCCCAGGCAGCATATCGTCCTGGATTTGAAATTCGAGACTCTCCGCATTTTCTTCCGCTTTGGACAACAGGTATTTTACGCCACTATCCGCTCCTTCTGCCAGTCTGAAGTCAAATTTCAATTCAAAAGCGGCATACGGATTTTTCAAAAACACACTTTTCTTCTCGTTCCGTTTCGACTCCTTAATCGTCAGTGTGCCCTGTTCAATGACCCAATCCGAGTTAGGAAATGTTGAATTAGATGCCCCCGTCAGCCCCTGTGCCGTTTTCCCGTCAAAAAGCGAACGATACCCAGCTCTTTTTTCTGCTTCCGATAGATCATTCGGGATCAGGTTCACGATGAATATATCGTCGGGTGGCGAGGGTTTGATGTTTTGGGTTTTGATCCTGATGTTTTTAAAACGGATCTGGTGATCACCTGGTGGAATCGGGTCATTGGGGTTGTTGCTATGCATCTGCAAACCAATCATTCCTTTAACCGTCTCATCATCAATCAAATGCGAAACCGGCACGCCGTTTACCCACGTACGGTTACTGGTACCGATGCATTCAATGCGGTAGTGGTTCCAGGCATTGTTTTTAAAGGCCGTTTTGGAAGGCAGATTCAACTCGGTCGTATACAACCAGCCACGGCGAGCTTCGTCGTAAATGCTTCCACTCCACCGCTGCGGTTTCGGGTCGACCTCCATTTGGAAACCGTGTAAACGATAATTCAGGTAATCGAGATTACTCAAACTCCGAAACTGAATACCGGAGTTGTTCATCGTCGTATCGATCGACACATCCAGTTCCAGAATAAAATCACCGAATTCTTTTTCGGTACAAAGAAATCCGTTCGGCTCACCGGGCACCGTCGTTCCAACGATCATTCCATCTTGAACGTCCAGTTTGTGATTGCCGTTCAGGTGCCGCCAGCCCGTGAAATCTTTCCCATTGAAAAGAATTTCCCAATCTCCATCGGACTTTTGCGCTTTTGCTGGTAAACCCATCAGGGTCAGGGTTACCAGGATCAAGACTAGATTTCGTATGTTTTTCATGATAAAATGCAGGGCATAGGATGGATACTACTTTTGGGAAGTCGGTAAGGCGAACGCCACGTATTTATCACCCGACTTAGTCCGTTGTTTACCTCCACCACCACAGGCAATGACCACGAACTGTTTACCGTTCACCTGATAGACAGCGGGCGTCGCAATACCAGCCGCGGGAATTTTCACCTCCCAAAGTAGTTCGCCGGTCTTCTTATCGAAGGCCCTGAATTTTTCGTCGCGGGTAGCCGCAATGAAGACCAATCCCCCCGCCGTTACCACCGATCCTCCAAAGTTTTCACTTCCGGAGCGGATGCCTTTCGCTTTCATTTCAGGGTAATCACCGAGGGGCTGTTTCCAGAGCTCTTTACCGGTATTGAGATCGACGGCCGACAAATGCCCCCAGGGGGTCTTTACGGCGGGGAATCCTTCTTTAGTCAGAAATTTACCAATCCCATAGGGCCCGCCCGCAAAGCTGTAGGGCGTTCTGAAATGCGCCGGTTCTTCTTTCGTATTTAAATCTTTAAAGGGTTGATCTTTAATTTTGTCCAGATTCAAAATGAAGGAAGCCAGCGCTGTTTTCTGTTCGGCGCTCAGGTGACCAAAGGGTGGCATGTTATTTCGACCCGAACTGATGAGGCTTTTAAATGATCTCTCATCGTATTTCTGACCAGGTTTCAAATTGCTGTTTTCTGCAATGCCTACCAGCGATGGATTCGCCGATAAGGCTTTGTTCGTCTCTCCCGCCCTTCTGTCTTTACCATGGCAACCACTGCAATTCTGCTGATAAAGCATCTGGCCAGCCTCGAAGTTGGTTTGTTTCGCGATCATCTCCCCTTTTTTGACCTCCTGCATTTTCATGACCCACGGCGATTCATTGGCGTTAATGTACATGATACCCGAGGTGGGATCAAAGGTGGGACCACCCCACTCGGCCCCGCCGTTCCAGCCCGGACTTTCAATCGTACCCTGTAACGAGGGTGGATTCCACATGTTATCGGTCTTGTAGGAGCGAAACTTTTTCAGGATGTCCTGGTAGGAGGAATCGGGTATCCCCTCTTTTAGAAGATCATCTTCGGTAAGCCGCTGACGGACAAACGGTTTGAAAAAGGAAGGAACCGGCTGGGTTGGGGATGTCCATTCACCCGCCAGGTCCGATTTGGGGACCGGCACCTCGTTGATGGGATGGATGGGGTCACCCGTCTCCCGGTTGAACATAAAGATGTAGCCCTGCTTCGTAATCTGGACAACGGCATCGACTGGTTTGCCATCCTTTTTAACCGTGACCAGGATGGGGTGGGCGGCATGGTCCCAGTCCCACAAATCATGGTGAACGGTCTGATAATGCCATTTTAGTTTGCCGGTAGCCGCGTCCAATGCCAAAATCGAATTAGCGTATAGGTTATTCCCTTTACGATTACCTCCGTAGAAATCGGGGGTAGCCGAACCCGTACCGGCAAAGACCAATCCTCGTTTTTCATCCAGACTAAAACCGCCCCAGGCATTGGCTCCACCCACGTATTTATAGGCACCTGGACTTTCCCAGGTTTCATAGCCCGGTTCTCCAGGATGTGGAATCGTGTGAAAGATCCATTTGCGCTTACCCGTATGTACATCGAACGCCCGGATATGACCGGGTGCTGCCTCAGCAGATTCGGCCAGCCGCGAGCCCATAATGATTAAGTTTTTGTAAATAATACCCGGACTGGTATTGGAAATATGCAGATCATGAGCATTTTCCATATCCAGCTCATCGTGGAGATCAATGTGTCCATTGGTGCCAAAGGTTGGGATAACCTTGCCCGTTAGCGCGTTAATGCAGTATAGCATATGCCCCCCACCGGGTGTATACAAGATTCGTTGGTCATTCTTACCTCCATTGTAATACGTAACCCCCCGGCAAATTTTGGTGGAAGGGCCAAAAGGTCCCCTGCCCACATTCTTTCCCTTCTCGGGAATGCTGCCCGGATCGTACACCCACTTCACGGTACCGGTAGCCGCATCGAGGGCGAACAGTTTGAGTTGCGGATTCAACCCGTACATGATCCCATTGACAATAATAGGATTGGTTTTCATATCGGTCGTATTCGTTGCAGAGGCTTCGCCGGAAGCGTACTCCCAGGCGACCTTTAGATTTTTTACATTGCTGGTATTGATCTGATCGAGGGCCGAGTATTTGATGTTCTCACTTCCCCCCCGTAAATTGTCCAGTCCGTATAGGGTTTATCTACATTCCGATTATCCCGGAAAGCCACTAAACCGACGAGAATACTAGCGGCAATTGATAAGGATGCTATCCCCAAAACCGTATTTGGGCGTCTTATTAGTTGAATTCGTTTCATGGTTGGCTACTTTTTGGCATGAGTAAGGCCAGAGCTACTTGTTCAGTAGCTCTGGAAGTGATTTTTTAAGGGTTAATAGCCTGGATTCTGGGTCAGTACTGACTTGCCATCTTTGACCGAAATGTCGATTTGACGCTGCGGAATGGGCCAGATTTCATGTTGCCCTACATTAAATACTTTCCCTTTATTATAGGGCAAGACCGTACCTTCTACTGCGAGGTAGTTGTTCATGACCGGGCCGACAATGCCCCAGCGCACCAGTTCAAAAAAGCGAATCCCTTCCATAGCAAATTCAATACGACTTTCATACCGAATCGCTTTAAGTGCATAATCTTTTGTAGAAAACGTGCCTGGATAGGGTTCAACTTTATAATTGGCGGCAGGCGTACCATCGGCAAAACGAACGACATTGGAGTTTTTGGCCCGGTTTCGGATCAGGTTAACCAGCGTTGTGGCTGTCTGTAGCGAGCCGACTTCCGCTTCACATTCGGCTAGCCAGATAATGACATTGCTTAATTTAAACAGCCGGTAATTATTGGCATTGGGAAAGACCCTTACCCCCGTTGTATTCGACAAAGCCCCCAGTTCCGATTTAAGGAACATGTTTTTCTTATTGTTGTAGGGGCCCGCATTACTCGGATCCCGCACCCAGGAAAGTCCCTGGTGGATACCCCAATCCAGAAAGGGAACGCCCGGACGGCCCACTGTATGGTCAAGCCGGGGATCGACCGGCCCTTTGTACAATACGGATGATCCGTTGGTGGCAAAGGGTAGGATATCATCTGCAGAATAGGCATCATCCAGTAGTGGCAGACCATCTGCCCCCACCCGGTAGGCACTGACAAGGCTGTGGGTCGGCAGATAAAATCCGCTTGAACCAATAAAATGCGGACCACAAATGGATTCTCCAAGTCCAGCGTTCGGCGAATTCGGAAAGCCATCGTTTACCGCATACTGAATTTCAAAAATTGACTCCGCATTATTGATGGTCTTGATCATGTAATTCTGCTCGTAGCTGGGCATCAGACTAAAACCGCCATTGGTATACACATCCTGGAGCAGATCCTTTGCCAGTTGAAATTTTTTCTGGAACATATAGACCCTTGCCAGGTATGTTTTGGCTGCCCACTTGGTGGCCCGTCCTTTATCAGACCAGCGGGAAGGCAATGCATCTGCCGCCAGCTTCAGATCTGCTTCCATTTCCGGCCATAAGACATGATCGTTCGGCACGACCGTCGGATTGGTCGTATTTTCGTCGATATACGGCACTTTACCGTGTACTTTAGTCAGTTCGAAGTAGTAATGCGCGCGCAGGAACCGTGCCTGGCCTTCAATCAGCTTTTTTTCGGCATCCGTCATATCGGTAGCCAGTTTCAGCGCTTTGAGCACGTCATTCGTTCGAACGACACCATCATAGAGGGGTGTCCAGTGCTGGGAAACATACAGGTTTTCTGCGTCGGAAAAAAATCCCTCAACGGCGTTGATGGCGTTTTGATCACCCGTGTTCGATCCTTTATAGGCATCATCGGAGGAAACTCCGCCAAATACCCAGTTGGTAACGGCACTGGCCCAGCCATCACCCACAGTTCCGTTTACGCCGTCGATATCCGCATAAGCACCTGTTAGCAGGAGATTTATACCCTGTTTGTTGGGTAGAGCGTCAAAAAATGTCTGGCCTTTTGGTTTGATCTCTAAAAAATCCCCAGTGCAGGCACCAAGAAGGACAATCAGTGTCGTCAGGGTAACATATATTTTATTTTTCATGGCTGTTCGGTCAAAGGATTAGAAATTCAGATTCAGGCCCATCATGAAAATCTGGGGGGTGGGGTAAGCAATCGTGTCAACGCCTTTGTTGCCATCATTGGGTTCAGTAATCTCAGGATTGAGACCAGAGTACTTGGTGATGGTGAATAAGTTGGTCGACTGGAAGTAGACTCTTAACCGGTCTATGTGCAATTTCTGGGTCAGCGTAGTCGGTAACGTGTAACCGATCTGAAAATCCTTCATGCGCAAATAGGCGCCACTTTCTACAAAAAAAGTGGATGGTTTTTGCATATTCGCGTCATTGGTCAACGTGATTGGGAGCGTGATTTTATCGCCATTCGCATAGCGCTCCGGTGTCCAGGATTCATACAGCCGGCTCTTCAGGTAGTTGCCTTCGTTGCGGGTAAAGAGCAGTTCGCGACTATAATAATTAACGAGTTTGTTACCGGTTACGCCCTGAAAAAACAAGGTCATATCCCAGTTTTTGTAGTTGACAGCCAGGTTCAATCCGTAGGTAAGCGTCGGATGGGGGGAACCGATAAAAGTCCGGTCAGCCGTGGTAATTTTCCCATCCCCGTTTATATCCCGGAATTTGAATACTCCCGGCATGCTGTAGGTATCTCTTCCATTCACATCTGGATTATACTTGGGGGCAGCACTAACTTCTTCCTGTGTATTGAAGATACCATCCACAATATAGCCGAAGAAGGATGAGATGGGCTGCCCAGCCGTGGTAGCGGTGTATACATCATTCTGCAACGTAGTACCGTACCGAATTTCGTTGGCATTGCCATTCAACCGAACCACCGTGTTTTTATAGTGGGATAAATTGGCTCCGATATTGAAATTCAGATCTTTACCAATTCGGTTCCGATAGCTCAAAATCAGATCGATCCCGTTGTTGCGCATCTCACCGACGTTGATCGATGGCAGCACCACAGCCCCCCAGGTATCCGGCCGGGAATCCGGATAAAGCATATTCGTTGTCCGACGGTTGTAAAAATCAAGGTTCGCTTCAAACTTATTGTTGAAGAGGACCACATCGAGGCCCAGGTTTGTCGTCGTGGATGATTCCCACTGCCCGGCCGGATTACCCAGCGAGTAAATATGAAGACCCGCGTCGGACTTGGTGCTGCTGGTGCCCGAAATATTATAGTAGGACTCGGCCCCGGCCGCACGGTAGGTCGTATACGAGTTGTAATTACCGACGTTATCATTACCATTCTGGCCCCAGCCCGCCCGCATTTTTAGATCGCTCAGCCAATTGACGCCTTTCAGGAAAGGCTCCTCGACAAGTCGCCAACCTGCTGAAAAAGCCGGGAAGGTTCCCCAGCGATTGGCAGCCGCGAACCGGGAGGACGCATCCCTGCGGATGGTCGCTTCTACTAAATACTTCCCTTTGTAATCATAATTGACCCGTGCAAAATAGGAAAACAGCGCCCACTCATCAAAAGTACCCGTATTGGAAACGTCTTTCTGACCCGCATCCAGCACCATGTAGTCCAGGTCGGTGAAGGGGAATGTAGACCGGGTGGCCGTAAAGATCTGATTGTTGTTTCGAATGGCTTCAACGCCCGCTAATGCGTTGACCGTATGGACGTTCCGAAAGGTTTTGTTAAAATTCAGGATGTTGGTCCAGTTATACTGGAAGATGTCCTGTTGGGATTCAGTCAGGACATTATTATTGGTGGTCTGAGTCCACTCGGGATCGGCCAGGGTACGAACTTTGGCCCGGGTTGTATTATAATCAATACCTAGTAGACTTTTGAACCAAAGATTGGGGGTAAAATCGATTTGCGCGTACACACTTCCCATAATGCGCATCTGCCGACTAAGGTTGTCTTTAGCCCGGTTAAGCATCGCTACTGGGTTTACCCCATTTCCTGTTCCGGATGCTTTCGTGCCGGCAAAGTTTCCCCGGATATCATAAACGGGTATTAAGGGGTGCATACGTAATGAATAAGCAACTGCCGTACCCGTATTGAAGGTAGTACTGGTATTGAAATAACCTAACCGGTCGGACACGGTAGCACCGATCGTTTGGCCAATTTTAAGCCACTTGGTCACGGTAAAATCCGAATTAGCCCGTAAAGAATACCGGTTGAAGCCCGTATAATCGATAATCCCTTTCTGATTCAAATACCCGGCGCTTACGGCAAAATTGCTTTTTTCACCTCCGCCCGATACAGCTAAATTGTACTCCTGAATGGGCGCAACGGAAGACACTTCGTTGAACCAGTTGGTGCCCTCTTTATTCGCTTTCGTAATGCCGTTGTAAGGCGTTGGATACGAGTAGGTGCTTTCATTCACCTGACTGGCTGAAGCTCCTGCCGGTATAATGTAATCAGGGATAATGGGTGTCGCTCCATTTCCATACTGCGCATCCGCCCAGCCAGCGCCACCGGGTGTTAAGCCCGCGTTTCGTTTCCGCTGCCATAACAGTTCCCCTAATTCCTGAGAATTCATCATAGCAAGCTGGTTGGCAGCCCGTTGAGCGCCGTAGCGCGCATCAAAACTTAGCTTTAATGTTCCCTTCTTACCACGCTTGGTCGTGACAACAATAACTCCGTTAGCCCCTCTTGATCCGTAAATGGCAGAAGCTGACGCATCCTTTAAGACAGTCATGGACTCCACATCATTGGGATTAATCCCCGTCAGACCTGTATTGGTAGGAACCCCGTCGACAATGTACAACGGGTCATTGTTATTAATCGACCCAATGCCGCGCACCCGAACGGTAGAATTTCCACCAGGTTCACTACTCGTAACCACTGTCACTCCGGCGACCCGCCCCTGAAGCCTGGCGGCTGCATCACCGGTAGGTACGGCTCTGAGTTGCTGTTCATTAACAGCAGAGACGGCACCGGTCAGCGTTTTCTTTTCCTGTACGCCATAGCCGACAACCACGACTTCGTTTAATGATTTACTCTCTGCTGCCAGACGGACGGTGAAGGTTGTTTTATTGCCAATTTCGATCTCCTGCGCTATATAGCCCACAAAGCTGAATACCAGTATGCCTTTGTTATCGGGCACATTAAACGAAAAGGCCCCCTCGGCGTTCGTTGTCGTTCCTCGCTGCGTACCCTTCAAGACGACACTGACCCCTGGCAAAAGCTCTCCCTTTTCATCGGCAACGGTACCGGTTAAGGCAATATCGGCCAGGGCTATGGCTTTCAATAAACCGGCATCACTCGTTTCGTTTGTTCGGCTACTATGCCCCGGCTCTCGTTTAAGCACGATAAATTCCCCTTCAATCTCGTAATTGATATTGAGCGGTTTGAGGAGACGATCTAAAACCGTAGACAACTTTTCCTTAGTCGCCACCAGTGAGATTCGCTGGTCCATATCAATCAGCTTGGGGACATAGGTAAATCGGATTTTGGCTTCTTTGGCTATATGATCAAGTACCGAACCAAGCTCCTTGTTTTTGATATTCATCGAAACCGGGCGGTTCAACAGTTCCTGAGCAAAGCTGGGGCGAGCGACGCTGAAGTTGGCAAAGATCAAAATCAGCAAGATATGAGTGCCTGTGACCTTCATAACTTTGGTCAATAAGGGGAAGGAATTAACGAATAATTGCATAGATTTACTCCGTTTTGGTTCATGTATTGGACATACTGGGCAAAACAATCCCCGACCTGCTGGAAACAGGTTTGTTAGCGAATAACACGAGGGGGAGTTGCCGGTAATGCGGACACATTACCGGTATTTTTATTTATAAGGGTGCTGGTTACTGGTTTCTCATAGGCAGAGAGGGGTTAACGGTTAGCAGGAATTAATCGGGTGAACAGCCTTTTCCGGTCACGACAATTTTTGTTCCCCACACTTCATAGGTGGCATCGATCGTCCGGCAGATTATATCTAATTTTTTAAACAAGGGTTCATCACCAAGTTGAGCGGTCAGATTGCATTTTTCGACAGACTGTTGGTTATACAGGATCGTAACGCCATACGACCGTTCCAGCGTGGTAAATACATCATTGATCGAGGCACTTTTAAAATTGAAGCCAGGGAATTTTTCGGGATTTTGTACGATTTCCGGCCTGGCAACGATGCTCTTGGTTAGCAATTCCTGAACTGGATCATAGGTCGCCTGCTGATTGGCGGTGAGCACGATTGTTTCCGCTGCTTTTTGGGTTTCTGGTTTTTGGTACTGATCAAGGGTGAATACCTTTACTTTCCCCGACTTGACAATGACGCTAATTCCAATTGCGCTCTGCGCGCTATTGACGGTAAAACGAGTGCCAACTACCTGGGTAACAACATTATTGGCAAAAACTAAAAAAGGTTTCGAATCGTCTTTCACCACCTCAAAATAACCCTGTCCCGATAAGTAAACCTTCCGTTGACGGCCGGTAAAGTCCTGTTCATAACTCAGTTTAGCATTAGGACTTAACAGGACAGTGCTCCCATCCGGCAATTGTACGCGTTGCGTATTCCTGGTTTGGTTGGTCTGCTCAATGAGCGGTTCTTGCATCTGAGCGACTTGCTTGTCATAGGTTGGTGGCAAATACGTCGAATTGTGGGTCGATATATACCACCAAACCATGCCCACCAGCGCTACTGTTGCGGCAATGGATACCCAATATCTTGAAAAATTAGTGTAAACGACGGTAAATACTGATTGTGTTGTAAGCTCCTGTATTTCTATATGGTCAAAAATAGTTTGCTTCATCCGCTGCCCCTGTTCCAGGCTCGGATCACCACCTAGCGACTCCATGGCCAGCAGCAGGGCGCGGGCACGGGTGACATCTGGTTTTTTATCCGGATAAATCGTCAGAAAGTTTTGCCAAAATTGCCCTGTGTCCTCGTCTGATGTGAGAACCCAACGACGAAAAAGGTCGTCCTGGATGAAATCTTCAGGTGTATAGTGTAAATAGGCTGTCACTGGACTTAACAGGGAAAAAACTAAACAATTTCGCTTTTATATAGTAGTGTGAAAAAATCGAAAAGTGTCCCCTCCAAAAATCAATATTTTTTATAATTTTTTTCCACTAACCTATAAATCACTGATTATAAACAACATACCTTTCTTGAATCTATTTTGGTTATTCACCTCAATTTTGAATCCTTATTTCCTTTGACACGGCTAAACAACAGACGGGCCTATGTACCACACACCGATAAAGATATCGTCTTTACCGTCTCCGTTTAAATTCCCCTGTGCTATTCCCCAGTGACGTCCGACTGTCAATCCGGGGACTATTTGTGTTGTGACATCGTTAAAGTTTGCATTGCCCTCATTTGCCAGGCACGAACCCGTAAGGGTAAAAAACCAGATACCTGAATTGCCCCACCCAGACTATCGGGAGGGCCATCCCGGTTAAAATCGACAATGATGCCGCCCCAACTGGAAAATTGATTTTCAGGCAGATGGTTTTTGATCTGGTCTTTAAAGCGCGAAGAGACACCTAAATTGCCGAATTGACTTACACTATTACAAAAGCCATAGCCACCAGGCTACTTACATGAGTAGCCTGGTGGCTATGGCTACAATAGGACGCGATTGATCAGTTGCTGAAGTCCACGTCTGGACGTTCCATTTTACGCTGATTACGCTTTACGGTATCGCTACCTAGTGGCAGTTGTATCGACAATTTATAAAACCGTACTTCCCGGCGATTCATCGATACCTGGTAGGCTCCCGGCTGATCGTAGATGCTGATAAAGCGACGTGAATTGAACATATCGTTGATGGAAAATGTCAGACTAGCCCGATTTTGCCAGAACCCTTTCCTTACTGCAAAATCGACACCCCGGACGGCTTCCCGATAACCCTGCAATGACGGAGATTTTCCGTCGTTGGTCCCCGTCAGTTGCGCTGACATGTTAGCTGGTAACCGGTAGGTCAGGTTCAGCTTGGCATTGTAAGAAACTAACTGGTTTCGCACATCGACCGATTGCAGAATCACGTTGAACACGTTCAGATTGGCCACCGCGCTCAGATTCGGCCCGATGTTGAATTTCAACGTATTATCAAACCCATAGCGGATATCGGCTTTCACGTTAATAAACGTAGTGACCAGTACCGATGAATCGGTGGCTAAGGGTTGAGTAAACGGTTTGATCGTGTGATCTTCGTAGATATAATACCCCGTGGCTAACCAGTTCAAGCCCCCCCACGTCTTATTATAATTGACCTCGGCAGTATTGACAAATTCAGGTCGCACTGCCGGATTACCAATGGTGATGTTCTGGCGATCGTTGGCCTGAATGCCAATAAACAAGTGACGAAAATTAGGCCGGGCAATCTTACGGCTCAGGCTCAGGCCAATTTCACCCGTTTCGCTCAGCTTTTTAGAGAGGGCGAACGAAGGGAAAAAGGACTGAAACCAGTTCTGGCCCGTTTTGGATGGGTAGTTATAGCCAAAGGTTGTCGTATCGAGCCGGGACGTACCATGCAGACTGGATTGTTCCAACCGCAAACCTGCCTGTAAACTGATGTTGCGTCGAAACTGACGGGTATAGAGCACGTAGATAGCATTCGTCGCTTCGGCAATCCGGGCATCCTGTGAATAGCTGGGTATTAACTGAAAGAGCTGTGTATCGTTAGCCAGTTTGTTAAAGAAATACTGCTGATCACGGATATAGGTGTAACTGCGTACCCCCATTTCGAGTTTTGCCGAATCGCCCAACGGATGCGTATAATCAAGTTGGGCAATAACCTGGTTCCCATTGGTTCGCCCCGTGATTTTATCGGTTTCTGGAAAACCTGCCTGCGCCGAGCCATCTGCGTTTAAAGCTGTCGTATTCCAGTCCGCAGCATTCGACAAGTGATTGCGACTATATGAGGTAACCAGGCTCAATTCCTGGCCTTTGCGGGCAAATTGATGCTTCCAGTCAAACTCTACACCAAGGCTGGTGAACGAATTATGTGGTATCGTAGTCCGATTTCCCGAGCTGGTAACCGTCTGATACAGATCCCGATAATCATAGGGTTGGGTGCTAACTGTATTGAAGGCCCCTCCTACCAGGGTTGCCGCCAGAGATAGGGCATTCCGGCTGTTCAGTGCATAATCGGCGGCAATCCGCCCGCTTTGGAATGTATTGTCGAGGCTGATGTTGGTGTTCTGATTAAAATAATTGGCCGGGCCACCATCAGTGCGACGATTCGTTCGGTAGACATAACCCGTTACCGGATTTTTGGTTGCGTTGATCGAATAAAAGCTCGTCAGATTCCATTTACCCCGGCGCCAGTCCAGATTCAGCGTGCCATCGAAACGCGAATTATTGCCGATACCGGCGCTGATTAAGCCATTGTATCCGGGCAGCCGATTTTTCTTCAGCACCAGATTCACGATACCGCCCGTGGTCGACGCATCGTAACGAGCTGACGGATTGGAAATGACTTCAACTGATTCAATCTGATTGGCTGGAATCTGCGACAAAGTCAACTGCGTCGGTTTACCATTGACATAAATCGTGGTGGCCATGTTGCGAAGACTAGGATTCCCACTTTCGTCGAGGGTAATGGACGGTACGTTTTTGAGAATATTTTCAGCTGTACCGCCAATGGTCGTCAGGTTCTTGGCAACGTTAAAGGTTCGCTTCTCCATCGTCATATCGATGGCACTTTTCTCACCTGTCACCTTTACCTCTTTTAGTGTACTGGCGTCAGGTTTCAGGGCCAGGATACCGATGTCAGTTTGTGCCTGGTTAATACGAATCGATTGTTCGAAATTCTGATACCCCACAAACGAAATCCGCGCAATCAGTGACCCCATCGGAAGGTTGGGAACACTAAAAATCCCTTGCTCGTCGGTTTGGTTTCCCGTTAACAGGCTATCTTTTCCGTTCACCTGCTTAAAGATCGCTACGGACGCGAAAGGAAGTGCTTGATTGGTTGTGACATCCAGTACTTTTCCCGTCAGACGGTTATTCGTAGTAAATAGAGCCTGTTGAGCTAGCATTGGCGTAGCCCATACCAGTAGCAATAAGAGGAAACTAATGCGTAATGGTGATTTCATAATGCCAGCAAAAGTCCTGACCAAACTTGAAGTAATTCTGAAGTTTTTCCCGAATTGAAATCGTTCTGAAAACCATACAACTTATCCTTTTATTTATTACATTAAAAAAACTTTAAGGATTCATTGGCTGCCATTCACCGCCGTTTTAGGCGATTTAGTGTCCACTTCCTAACGACGGTTCGATGACTGGCCGACCGGTGCTGACCGAATGGCAACACACAAGACACGGAACGAATGTAGCATAACACCCGGATCATTAATCACAGGGTTCAAGTTTTATCCAGTATGTTTTTATCTGGGTGTGTCCTATTGGCGTTTTCATCTGAAATTCGCCTGACATCCCTACCAGAAAAGCGCCTGAATTGGTAATTTTCCAGTAGGGATGTGATCGTCTATAATGTAAACTTCAGGGCCAGATTTACAATCCGCCCTTCCAGCGGTGCCCAAATCGGCCGGAACGTAGGTTGCACGGTCGGATTAGCTCCCAGCACAACGGTTTCGTAATTGGCCTGTTTCACATTAAAGATGTTTTCGCCATTGAGCACCAGCCGCCAGTGCTCGTTGTAATGGTATTCGGCCGCTGCGGCAAAGAACCAATAATTCGCCACTTTCTGATTGTTGTAGAGATACTGACTTCCCACATAACTGCTCTCAATCCCAAACCGGAAGTGATCATTTTCCCAGGCAATCGTCGTGGAAAATTTGTCCTGGGGCGCCAGCGGCAGGTATGTATTATCAGTTGGTCCGTCTCGTCGGGCGAGTGTGTGGTTGTAGCCGAAATATAATTCGTAGGCTTTGTATTCAAGCCGGACGTAGGTGTCCGTCCCAAGACTGTACAGATTATAAGGCGCGTTGATCAGCTGGGTGTAGGCCCCCAGGTTGCTCGACAAACTGGCAAAAGCCGACACCACCGGCGAATTGACGTAGGTATAATAAAGCGCCTGATCAACCTGCACCGAAAAACCACTCTCGAAGCTTTTCGAATACGCAATGTCGATGTTGGTACCCACCGACCGCTCCGCCTTCACCGTAGCCACATCGATCGGCAGCAAGCGCGGGAAAATTAAACTCACATTCAAGGCCCCCGGCGTCTGGTTGACAAACAGATTGGGCGTTTTATAACCCGTTCCCACACTCAGCCGTACCGTCCAGGGGTCAGATGGTTTGAGTTTTACCGACAGGCGAGGGAGCAGAAAACTGCCGAATGTATTGTGATGATCTAACCGCAAACCCGCTTGAATCGCTACTTTTTCGCCCACCTGCCAGTCGTCCTGCACAAAGCCCCCAACGGTGTTGTAAGTATAGTCTACCAGCCTGGTGCTATCCGGATTCTTGCGGAATGCTTCGACCGTCAGGTTGGCGCCAAGAATAAGCTGGTGTTTACCAAAACGGGCCAGATTGTTGGCTTCCAGATACACCGACGACTGCCGACCGTCGGACAGTTTCTGATAATCCGTGTTTTGCCGGTGGAAGGTGCTGACAGCCCCTTTCACCGTTAGGGCGTTGGTCTCCGATGTATGGTGACTGGCGTTGAAATCGACCGTATGGCGCTGCAGGTCGGTGACGTTTTTATAGGAATTCGGTTCTGCCCCTTCCAGGGCAGGCAAATATCCCCCGGTACGGTTTTCGGTGGTAAAGGCATAGCCTATATCCAGTTTGGTATGATCCGTTGGATTCCAGAAAAACTTGGGATGAAAATTAAACTGCTTGATGCCGGGACTATCCGTAAAGCCGTCGCCCGTCACATCCACCGCTTTTTGGTCGGTATAGCCTGTAAAGAGCGTCAAACCCGTTTTGCCATAACGCTGCGAATAGTAGGCATTCAGGTTGGTTTCTTTTAGATTCGAGCGGTTGAGCAACGCCGTAAATTCAGGCGTCTCGGAGGTCGGTGATTTGGAAACAATGTTGATCATTCCCCCAATAGCTCCTCCCCCGTAGAGGGTTGATACCGAGCCTTTCACCACTTCAATCTGTTTTAAATCCAGGGGTGGAATCTGCAATACACCCAGGTTACCCGAAAAGCCTTCATAAAGAGGTAAGCCGTCGCGCAAAATCTGGGTGTATTTGGGATCAAGTCCCTGCATCCGAATGGCCTGGTTGCCGTTGATAGCTGAAGTTCGCTGCACGTGAATAATGGAAATATCACCCAGAATACTGCTGACGTTGCCCGGCACAACCGCACTTTCTTCATCCATATCTTCCTGACCCAGTACTTCGACTTTAATGGGCAAGTCTTCGATGCGGGAGTTGGTTCGCGTCGAGGTCACGGTCACTTCGTCGAGCGATTCATCCTGACTGTGCAGTTGAAATACCAGTGTATCAGCACCCGCCGTCAGTGGAAATGATTCCGTTTCGTAACCAACGGCACTGATCGTGAGCGCCGTGACGCTGGCTGGTGTTTCAGGCATTGTGGCCACTCCATGCATATCCGTTACGGCACCAACGATCGGTCGGGCTGCGCTCAGCTTTATCGAAGAAGGCGTCCGGATGGTTGCGCCAATAATGGGTTCGTGGGTGGCACTATCTTCCACACGAATTATACGTCCTGTTTGGCCGAAAACCGACGAAGTTGCCAGGCTCAGCATCACGAAAAGAATAAATTGTTTCATCAATGACAAGATTTGCGCGCAAGTTTCGGCATCAATTATGTAGCAAATTTGAAGTTGTTTGCTTTGTCGCTGATGAGTCCAATCTGAAATGAATGCGTTTTATTTGCCTGATCGTAGGCATAGGTTAGTGGAAACCCGTACCGATCGCAAATCTGCCTGACTAAGGCCAGTCCTAAGCCGATGGAATCAGGGCGGGCCGGATCCTTGACAAACCGATTGAATAACTGACTTTCGGCAAACGGAAGTGGCTCACCCGTGTTGCAAATACTTAGTTGATCATTTGTCAACGAAAGCGCCACGCGACCACCAACCGGACAATGTCGGGCCGTATTTTTTAAGAGATTCGTAAGGAGTACACCCATCAGCTGCCGATTCATCCGGAGTTGTACCTCCGGCTGGATGGCTACGGTTACGGCCAAGTGTTTATGGGTAAAAAACGGCTCAAAATCAAGCAGATACTGTTGAATAACTTCGCTCAGATCGGCGAGTTCATCGGCCGCAAACTGGTCATTATCAACCTGGGTCAGTAACAACAGGGAGCGATTTAACTGGCTCAGCCGACTTAGGGCATCGGTCGCCCGTTGGAGATGGGTATGGTCGTTTTCGGTCAGGTGTTGCGACTGGAGCAAAAAATCCAGTTCAGCCGATGCGACGGCTAAGGGAGTTTGCAGTTCGTGGGAAGCATTTTCGGTAAACTGCTTCTGGAGTGAAAACTGCTGGCGAACTTTCCGGGTCAATTCGCCCAGCGACCGACTCAGTAAATCAAACTCGCGTACGTGGGCCTGCGGAAAAGAAAGGCTGGCCGGTTGATCGAGCCTAAATTGGCTGAGCTGATCAATTGTGACATAGAAGGGACGCCACAGTCGGCTTGACAGGGCGAGCCCTACCAGAACAGACAAGGCCATTAGCACCAAAAAGCCAATGATTATCCAGATCGACAAATCACGAGCCAACTCGTTGAATTCATAATAAGGTAGCCGAACCCGCACTAAATAATGCTGACCGTCGGCAACTATCGTTGTCTGGAACTGGCGCACGGGTATAAACGAATTCGCTTTTACTGAATCCCGTATCCTCAGATCCTTAAATTCCGATTGTACTACCTGGCTGATGGGTTCGATATGCGGATTATCGTCTCCATCGGTAAGTCCGGCGAAGGGATGGTGCTGAAGGTGCTTTTGGGCCTGGTCAACCTGACTGACCAGAATTTCATCGACTTCATGCCGGATTTTTCGGTGAATGAGTGTATAAAACCCGACAGACCCCACCAAAGCAATGAGAAATGCCGACAGCAACAGATAACGGGCCGTTTGACCGAATAGACTCATGGCGTACGGACAGAAAAGATGTAACCCGCTCCGTAGCGGGTCTGAATATAATCAGGGCAGCCCGCAGCAATGAGCTTCCGGCGAAGATTCTTTACGTGTGTATAGAGAAACTCGTGCGAGTCAGCGGCATCCATCGCGTCACCCCATACATGCTCGGCGATGGCCGATTTGGCTAAGAGTCGGTCAGCATTGGTGACCAGAAACAGCAGTAATTCATACTCTTTACTGGTCAGTTTGGCATCCGTATCCCGAATCTGTGCACGTTGCTGATTGAGCCAGATGGTCAGTTCCCCCGCCTTCAATTGCTCATGGCCGCCAAACAAGCGCCGACGGAGTACTGACCGGATTCGAGCGTTCAGCTCAGGGAGATGAAAGGGTTTGGTCAAATAATCGTCCGCTCCGATCTCAAGCCCAGTGAGTTTATCGGCCAGTGTATCCTTCGCCGTAACGACAATAATTCCGGTGGCCGACTGGCGACCTTTTAAAGCCCGAACCAGATCGAATCCGTGTCCGCCGGGCAACATCAAATCCACCACGACACAATCATAGTCGTAATCATTCGCTTTCTGGGCGGCCTCCGGATACGTATCGGCCGTGGTAACCGCGTAGCCCTCCCCTTCCAGATAGCGACACACCGCCTGCAGTAAATCAGGCTCGTCTTCTACTAACAGTATCTTCATCGATTATTGCCTACCACTAAAGAGGTATAGGTTCGTTTTCTCAGCATGAAGATAAGGCCCGGTAGTCACTAATCCGATCCGGCCAAACAGAGTTTGGATGTACCGTACCCGAAATATCACGACTGGCTTGCCCCGACTATTCGAATCAGACTGGAGTCCGTTAAGCCTGTAAAACGGGAACATCAGCTTCGACGTACTGATGGAGTTCTTTGTTTTTGACCAGCGGGCCCATGAAAAACATCATAATCAACAAACCAATCAGAGCAACTACCCCAAAACCAATAAACAGGATGTTGTAGGCGGCCGCATACCCTAATGTGCCTGAATAGGATTTCAGAACCAGACCCGACAGCGACTGAAATAAAGCCCCGCCAAGCCCCGTGCCGACGCAGGCCAATCCCCAAACGGAGGCAGCCGCACTTTTTGGCACTACATCTGCCGGAAACGCCAGCGAATTTGCCGTGTATGCCGTATACCCAAATCCAGCCATCCCGAAAATCAACAACGCCGACAAGGGTGTAGTAATGACAATCGGTCCCAGCAACAAGGATACTCCCATAATGGAGCCAGCGATGGCAACCGCGATTTTTCGGGCTTTGGGAATTGGAACGCCCCGCTTGATAATGTATTGTGTGAAATACCCGCCGACCAGATTGCCTACATCAGCGATAATGAAGGGAATCGTGGCATACCAGCCAATCTGTTTCAAATCCCAGTGATGAACATCGACGAGGTAACGGCCAATCCAGAACGTAACAAAATACCAAACCGGGTCCATAAAGGTTTTTGAGAGTGTGAACATGATCACAAACCTGGTTTTGAGTAGTTTCAGGGGTGGAATAATTCGAGCTTTGGCCTCTTTCACCGATTGTTCGGGTGTGTAGTACGTAAACCAGAAAATAGCCAGCCATAGGTACCCAAAAACCGCCAGAATGACGAACGTAGCCTGCCAGCCGTATTCGACGCCAAGATAAGCGACCATCGGCGGCACAATCACCGCACCCAAAGCGGAACCGCTGTTGAAAATTCCCGACGCCGTAGACCGCTCGTTCGGAGGGAACCACTCGGTGGTCAGTTTGATAGCAGCCGGCCAGTTTCCTGCTTCGCCAATACCCAGGAAAAATCGACAGATGCCGAACTGTAGGGGCGTAACGGCAAAGGCATGAACTAACCCGGCACTCGTCCAGAAAGCCATGCACAACGCGTACCCGACGCGCGTGCCAAGTTTATCGATCACAAAGCCTGAAAAGGCGTTGGATAGCATATAAGCCACAAAAAAAGCGGTGCCAATGTAGCCGAACGCATCGTCGGGAATAAGCTTCCGCAGATCACCATCCGCACTTAGATAGTTGAACGAAAGTCGGTGAACGTAGTTGAGCACTGTGGCCAGAAATGCCAGGCTCACCATGACCCAACGCATTTTCAACGGTTTAACATCGCCCAGTAAACCAATCTGATTTTCCATGAGGGTTGAGGAAGCAAAATAGAACCGCTCCGGCGGGCCGGCAGATTTTATGATGATTATGATTTAAACTACTGATCTTAACTTATCATATTCATCATAAAAATCCGCCAGCCCGCCGGAGCGGTTCTATTAGTTGATCATAAAGCCTTGACAGTCAATAACTGTTCGGTCGTGTTGATGAGCCTGAGTGGATTTTGCAGTGCACGGCCTAATCCATCCCACTCAACCCGCATCAAATCGCCGTCCTGCAACGCAATTCCCTGACCGAAACTGAAGGCATCCGCACCAAAAAAGTGGACGTGTGCCTGAAACGGCAACCGGTGAGCTTCGTATTTAAAATGGTGGTATTCCAGGTTTTGCAGGCTATGAGCCATATTTTTCTCGCCCGTTCGGATTGGAGACGCCCAAAGAGACGTTCCGCTCCTGTCGACGCTTACCGTACCCGTCCATTCACTGAAGTCATCGGTAACGACCAGTTCAGGGCCAATAGCGCACTGTCGTAACTTGGAAGGCGCGAGATACAGGTAGTTCTTTTTCTCCATGATGTGGTCGGAAAACTCATTCCCCGTACAAAAACCAATCCGCCAGGGCGTACCGGCTTCATCCACTATATAAACCCCTGCAACTTCTGGCTCCTCTCCCCCATCGTCTCCGTATTCAGGCACATCAAGTGACTGACCATGAGCCCTTAGCATCGACCCATTCCCTTTATAAAACCACTCTGGCTGCACACCGATGGTTCCCGGTTCCGGCGAACCGCCTTCCAGACCCCACTGGTATATCTGCATGCTATCGGTTGGCTTTTCAACGGCCGACTCGTGCATCATCTGCCGGTTTAATGCGCTGTTTTTGTGGGTTAGTCCCGTTCCCGACACCAAACACCCGAATGGGTCTTCGGGATGATCGAAAGCAGGCAACAGTTTCCAGGCACTTTGGCCATCGTATACGGGCTGATAATCAATCGACTCATCTGACAAACGGCTCTGAATGAGATCAGTTAAAGGCTGTTTATTCTGAATTGCGTCAAGCGCTAACGCATAAATTGATGTAGTATTTTGCAAAAATCGCAGCAACGGTTCCTGCACCAAAGCAACCCGCCGTTGCCGAGAAGCATCCGACAGTTGCACTAATCGTGTCGTTTCCATGAAGTTGGGTAAGGTTTAGGACTAAAGAGGAAATATCATGGGTTACTGAGTTACCCAGCCGCCATCCACCGAAAAGCAGGAGCCCGTTACATAGCTGGACGCCCGACTGGCCAGGTACAGCGCAATACCGCTAATCTCGTGAAGTTCGCCCCAGCGGCCCATTGGAATTTTGGCGATGAATGCCTGATATTTCTCCGGGTCATTCAGTAAGGGTAAGTTCAAATCAGTAGCGAACGGACCCGGCAAAATGGCATTGACCGTAATGCCTTCTTTAGCTACTTCCATGGCCAGCGAGCGGGTCAGCTGCAGAATGGCACCTTTACTGGTGGCATAGGGCGTACGGTCGGGAATGGCCGTCAACGCCAGCATCGAGCCGATGTTGATGATCCGGCCGTATCCATGCTGCTTCATAACTGGAATCACTTCGCGGCAGGCCAGCCAGGTACCCGTTACGTTGACCTGCTGTACCTTCGTAAAGTCATCGAGCGATAAATCTTCGATGGCTCCCCGAATATTGATCCCGGCAGAATTGATCAGAATATCCACTTTACCGAACTGATCTACCGTTTGATTAACAGCCGATCTGACGCTTTTTTCGGCCGTTACGTCACAAACAGTGCTGATGCAATCGACGCCATAGGTCGATTTGATCGCTTCTTCGGATTGCTGATTTGTGGCTTCATCGCGGGCAGCAATCACAATATTGGCCCCGGCCTCGGCCAATCCCTGGGCCATCGCCAAACCAAGTCCACGGTTCCCGCCTATCACCAGCGCCGTTTGACCGTGCAGCTTGAACAGGTCTAAAATGCTATGTTCCACCGAAATTTGTTCCATAATACGTTCAGTCAGGTTGTTTAGGCGATAATGGTAAATTGTTCGAGTCCTTCGGTTTTCAAGGTCAGACCCATGCCCGGTTTGGAATCGTCGAGCTGGAGTTTGCCGTTTTCAGCAATAGCTTCGCCATCGAAAATGTACCAGAACATTTCGTTGCCGACTTCAATTTCGGTCTGGGGGAAATACTCGGCCATCGGGCAGGCGAATGAACTCATTACAACGTGCAAATTGTGCATCTGCCCACCGTGCGGAATTACCTCGACACCATGTACCAGCGCCATGTTGCAGATTTTCTGTGCTTCGGTGAAACCACCGACCCGGTTAGTATCGAACTGGAAAATATCGAGCGCGCCGGTCTGCAACAGATCATGGAAACCGTAGCGCGTGTATTCATGCTCTCCACCCGACAATGGGATGTCGGTGTACTGTTTTAGTTTGGCGAAATTCTGGATCTCGTCGGGCAGCATTAGTTCTTCAACCCAGCGCAGATTGTAGGGTTCCAGCGCTTTGAGGAGTTGTTTGGCGTAGGGAAAATTGAAACCCATATAGGCTTCGAGCATGATGTCGACATCGTCGCCGACGGTCTCCCGCACAACACGGACCATCTCTACGTTTTTCTTCAGTCCGGTCAGTCCATCTGTCAATGGATAACCACAACGGAGCTTCATACCGGTAAATCCTTCCGCTTTGTAGTGAGCGGCTTCTGCCTGCAAACTGTCTAAATCGCGGGTGTATAACCGGCTGTAATACGTTTCGATCTGCGGTTTGGTCCGTCCGCCCAGCAGCATAAACACGGGTTGATTGAAAGCCAGCCCTTTGATGTCCCACAAGGCAATGTCCAACGCACTGATCGCTGCAATGACGGCACCTTTTCGACCGTAGGCAACAGTCGACCGGTACATTTTCTCGAATAGATATTCGGTATTCAGTGGATTTTCGCCGATCAGCAGCGACGCCAGTTTGCTATCAATAATCTTCTTGGTGACGTCGGGACAAAGACCCGCATTGCCAATACCGATATGCCCCTCATCGGTTTCGATTTCGACAACCAGCCAGCTAAAAAACCGGAAAGCGGCCTGAGAATCCTGTTGAAAATGAAGCGGGCTGAGGGGCGTCGCAAAGATGGTATCACCGGTTTTTACCGGCCCGTTCCATTGGTAGAGTTTAGTCCTGACGGCACGAATTTTCATGGTACTTACGAATTAAACAAAGATGTCTAAATAGGCTACCTCATCAGAAGTCGGCTGAATGCCGTGCTTCAGAGAGGAGTTAAAATAAAGGCTGTCGCCTTCTTTGAGCTGATATTCAACCTCACCAACCTGCATTTTCATCTGACCCCGAATGACGTAGATAAACTCTTCGCCCTCGTGGGACAGCTCATGCGGTTTAACTTCCCCTTTTTTACCCACGAATAGAAACGGCTGCATTTTCTTCTCGTGGTATTCCGACGCGTACGGATAAATCGAGTACCCTTTATCCGTCTGCGTCAGGCTTTCTTCCGCTTTTTGCCGGGGCGTTACAATAGCATTCAGCCAGCCGTCATGTTCAAGTAAATTGGAAATCGTTGTACCCAGTGTATTCGCGATTTTCACCAGAGCCGCCACCGACGGAACCGTTTTATTGTTCTCTATTTTCGAGATCATACTTTTTGACAAATCGCTGGCATCCGCGATTTCCTGAAGTGTCCGGTTCTGGTTAATCCGCAGGATTTTAATCCGATCTCCCAGGTTCAGCTTGCTGGTATTATTGTCGATTGAAATCATATTCCTTCGTCTACTTTCGTTCAATATTGTTGAACGAAAGTAGACATATTTCAAGTGACAGGGCTTAAAAAACTGGTTAAAATGGTTGTAATCAAGGTTTATATTAATCCCACGACAACTTTAACAGGGATACACCCTGCCGGGGTAAGGAGAAATTCAGCGTGGCTTCACCGCTGGTCACTGTTACTGGTTCGGGGGCAGAAAGTTCTTTCAACTGTCCAGCGGCTTCCAGTTCGGCCACCTGTTCGGTCGTTGGATTCTTGGGCGAGCCCATTTTCTTCCAGACTTCATATGAGTTGCTGAATTCCTTGTCAATGCGGTAATGATGAAGAAGAACTTTCTTATTAGGCAATCCTTTCAACCGAACCGAAACGGGGGCATCAGGTGCTGGTACGTTATCATCATGGTAGTTCCAGACCATTACAGCGGCCGATTGTGCATCTTTAGACGCCAGGGCATTGATATCTGCTTCGGCACGTACGCTCGCATCCCGCACACGAACGTAGTCATAGGCTAAGCCGCTTTTTACATCGACGCGCGTAGTCGGCATCATGCCAAACATGCGGAATACGTTCAGAACGGGTTTATCGACGCCGTTGGTGGCCAGATCGCGGAAACCCCGGAACCAGGGCTGATCTTCAAATTCAAACGCCCAGGTAACCGCACCGGCCAAGTTAACGCCACGCGACTGAGCCAGGTCATATTTGCGGGCAAATGAAGCGGCTGTATAGCTGGAATACATCGTGCCATTGCGGTAGGCATTCTGGGGACTAAAATCCTCCGAACAGGCCGCGCAACCTTCCGGGTCTGACTCGCCAATAATGATCGGCAGGTTT
The DNA here is from genome assembly GCF_011604685.1 of Spirosoma aureum. Lineage (NCBI taxonomy): Bacteria > Pseudomonadati > Bacteroidota > Cytophagia > Cytophagales > Cytophagaceae > Spirosoma > Spirosoma aureum. The sequence goes on from NZ_CP050063.1 coordinate 5,658,588, forward strand.
TTCAGACTTGGGTACGAAGCTACGACTTCAAAGCCTTTGTCGATGTCACGTAGTTGCGTGCCCATGTTCATCTGCACATGCCCATCCACCAGTTTTGGGGCGCCTTTGGCATGGAATGTAATGAAATCAATTGGGGTACCGACCTTTCCCGTCACGTAGTTCTTTCCATTAACAATATGATCCATGAACGCTTTGAAAAATACATGCGATTTTTCGTTGCCCGGACCCGTCACTTCGGGACCGCCCATTTTGGCGGTTGGCAAAGCCCGCTTCACGGCATCGGCGGTATAGTCATAAAGTTTGATGTATTCCTCCGTTGTGCCTTTCCAGTAGCTGATGTTGGGTTCATTCCATAGTTCCCAATACCAGCTTTCGACCTCTTTCTGGCCGTATTTCGCGACCGAGTGCTTCACCCACTGATAGACCAGCTCGCTCCATTTGGCGTAATCTTTGGGGGGGTAAGCCCAGCCGAGGTAAATGTCATTATAATTATCACCTGGCTTCCAATGGTGCCGGTACGGTTCAGGCTTCGTAGAAAGAGCCTGCGGCATAAACCCAATCTGAGCAATGGGCTTCATACCGCGCTCGATGAACGTATCGAAAATCTTATCGACGATGGTCCAGTTATAAACCGGTTTTCCGTTGGCGTCCTCCGTATAGGCATTGGTTGAACCCCATTTTAGCGCGGCTTCTCCATCGCCCGTTACAAGCAGACTATGCACCCGAACATAGACCGGTATTTTACTCAATTTAGAGATTTCGGTCAGCAATTTCTTACCGTCCTTCATATACGTATAATTGGGTTCGTCATAGCCAAACCACGCCCAGATCGGTTTTAGTGGACCTTTGTCTTTCGTCAGATCAACTTCAATCTGTGTGGGTTTGTCAGAACTGGTCTGCGCCAGTAAACCGGTGCTGGGAAGAGAGCTGAGCATACAGGCATTGAGTGCCATCAGCTTTAGCCAGGAATTGCGTTTACGTTGATTCATAGAATATAAAAAAAGGTAAGAAATAGCGATTGGCTGCATTCAAACCGATAAGGTTTCTAAAACCTTATCGGTTTAAGTAGAATTAAGCTTGACGGGTCCTAATTATACCCTGGGTTTTGCTTGAGTGCCGTGTTTCGACTTAGTTGCAGTGCCGGAATCGGAAATAACACGTGTTTATCGGCAGCCGCCGTAATGCCGAGTTGCTTGGCGTTGGAAATCAGCCGATCATGTCGTAGCAAATCCCAACGATAGTGTCCTTCGCCCACGAATTCTCGGGCTCGTTCGGTCAGTAACGCATCCCGAAATTGTGCCTGGCTGAGACCAGCTAAATCCGGGTAAAGACTGGCTGGCTGCGCATTGGCCGTTCCCACAGCCCGCGCCCGCTGCCGGACTTTATTGATAGCCTCGTAGGCGGCCGGAGTGGGGTTACCCAGTTCATTGATCGCTTCGGCGTAGGTCAGCAGCACATCCGCGTACCGAATCAAAGGATAGTCAACCCCTTCCTTCAGGATACCTGTCGAAAAGTCGACCCGATTGAATTTGGTCAGGAATGGCGCGTACATTTTCACCGTATCACGCACCAGGTCTTTGATGCCATTTTTATAGTAGTACGGCATCTTGTCCCGTACCGACCACCACTTGCGGTATGTATCGGGCGAGTTGGCAAAGAACTCTTTGCGCGCCTGAAAAATAACCAGGTCTTTCAGAAAGTGAAACTGAATGCTGGTCCCGTTGGACAACGACATCGCGGGTGGCCCGAACAGGTAAATCATCCGGGTTTGATACAGTTGCGATGTACTATTGGCATTACCGCCGTGCTGGATCGAGAAGATCATTTCTTTGCCATTGCGAAAGTCAGGGTTCACAATGTTTTCATAATCGGCCATCAGGTCGAACGCTTTCGAATCGATTACTTTTTTGGCTTCGTCGGCGGCTTTTTGCCATTGCCGTTGTTGCAGGTACACCTTCGCCAGCAGAGACGTAGCAGCCAGCGAGGTCGCCTTGCCCGCTGTATGATCGCCCTCGCTATAGGGGCTCAATTCGCTGGCGGCCGTTTCCAGATCTTTACCAATAAATGCGTAGACTTCCTCGGCCGTGTTGCGCGGTTTGTTTACTTCGCTCAAGTCCGAAGTGCCTTGCGTTTGGAGCGGAACCCCACCGAAAATACGGACCAGGTTAAAGTAAAAAAGCGCCCGTAAAAACCGGGTTTCACCATCCAGCCTCGCCTTGTTCGGGATCGTAGAAGCCGCCAGTTTATCTATCAACACGTTCGCCCGGTTGATGGCGGCATAGTAATAATCCCAGGCCGTCGATAATTCAAGCGCGTCGGAATTCCAGGAGAACGTGTTGAAATCGTTGGTAACGCCTGAGCGATCGCCGGAACCGTTGGCCGAGCCGCCCCCAATCAGAATTCCCGCCGTTACGTCGCCCAGCGTCACCCACTGACCATCGCGATACGTATCGTCCCACAATCGGGTATATACGCCGTTCAATGCCAGCTGCGCCTGATCACTGGTTTTGTAAAAGGCATCGACGGCAACCTGGCTATATACTTTTTCGTCTAATATATCCTGACAGCCAGTGCTTCCGGCGAGGAGTAACCCCACGCAGATGGCTGCGACTTTATTGGTTTTAACTAGGGTAATCATGGAAATGGCTGGTTAGGAGTTAAAAACCCAGTTTAAGATCAAGGCGGAAGGTGCGGGCCGATGGATAACCATAGCGATCCATCCCTTTAGTCGTGTTACTGGAACCGTATGAATTCAGCTCAGGATCGTAGCCTGTGTATTTCGTCAGTACAGCCAGATTATCAACCCCGATGCCAATCCGGGCATTTTTGACAAACTTGGAGAACGAAGGTATTTTGTAGGTCAGTGCGATGGTCTGGATACGCAGAAACGACCCATCTTCGACCATAATCGAGCTAACGCGCTGCGGATTCGATGCCCCCGCTCCCGGATAAATTCCGTTCGGATTCGTGGGCGACCAGCGATCAAGCCGCATGGCCGAAACGCCCAATCCGTCTAATAACCACTGCTGCTTGGCCAGATTAAGGACTGAGTTGCCATATTCACCATACATAAACACATGCAAACTGAGCGGGCCATAATTCAGATCGTTCGTCAGTCCAAAATTGAATTTTGGGTTCGGGTTACCCAGAAATACGTCGTCGCTTTCGGTGTTATACGTACCATCGCCATTCACGTCTTTGTAGCGAATGTCGCCGGGTTTGGCGGCTGGCATTGTGCCCACCTGCTTAATTTCCTCAGTTGATTTCCAGACGCCCTCATAAATCGAACCGTAGAACTCCCCGACCGAATGTCCCGGCTCCAGGCGGGCCGTGTTCTTGTCGTGGGGTGTTACATTACCACCACCAACCCAGCCGGTATATTGATAAGGTGCACCTCCTAATGATAAAATCTCATTGCGGTTGAAGGCAATATTAAAATTTGTTGTCCAGCCCAGTTTGCCCGCCAGATTTGTGCTATTCACGCCAATTTCAATGCCTTTATTGAGCATTGCGCCCGTATTTTTCAATACGCTGCTGAAGCCCGTTTGGGACGAAATCGGCACATCGAGCAGCAGATCGGTTGTTTTCTTGTAATAGGCATCGACCGAAACACTGAGTCGGTTTTTGAATAGTGAAAAATCAAGCCCCAAATTGTATTCCTGCGTTTTCTCCCAGCTCAGGTCAGGATTGGGTATGTTGTTAGGATACGCAATTGGTACCTTCGAGCCGCCGAAAATATAGGAACTACGCGTACCAAACGACGTACCGAGCAGTGACAGTGACCTATATACGCCGATGGATTCGTTGCCCGTCCGACCGAAACTGGTCCGCAATTTCAACAGGTCGAACACGCCCAGATTTCGGATGAAGGGTTCGTCGCCCAGCTGCCAGGCCAACGCAACCGATGGGAAAATACCGTATTTGTTATTGGCCCCAAATTTCGAATCGCCATCGGCCCGAATCGACGCCGTCAGCAGATACTTGTCGTTGAACGTATAGTTTACCCGACCCAGATACGAAATCAGCGTCCATTCATTCTGATTGCTGCCCGGCGTTTGGGGACTGCTACCCAGGCCCAGGTTGTAGTATTGAAATACATCGCTGGGAAAGCCAAACGACGATGCATCCATCGTTTCATTTTTCTCCCGCTGGTAGGTAAACCCGCCCAGCACTTTAAGTTTATGGAGGTTATTGATCGTTTTGGTGTAGGTCAGTGTATTGGCGTTGGTAATGTTGATGTTTCGAACCGCAATCTGGCGGGCTTTCCCACTCGCGCCCGCTGCCGCTTCTGAGCCGATTGGATAATATTCGTGGTAGCGCCAGTCCCGAATGTCAGCCCCTACCCGAATGTCCAGATCCAGGCCGTCCATGATGTTGTAGTTGGCATAGGCCGTACCAATCAAGCGTAGCGTGTTGCTCAACTGCTTATACTGTTCGGTCATGGTCAACGGATTTTCCAGACCGCTACCCAGCGGGAAGTTGCGTAGGTTATTGGGCAAACCGAGGCTATCCCGCGCCGGAATGGTTGGCGGAGCCTGATAGATCGCATTAATCACATTGGAGATACCCTCGTAGCCCTTCGTATCCGTTGGCACCGTATACTGATCCGTTACGCTAAAAAGCAAACTTTCGCCAATGCGTAACCGTTTGCTGACGTCGGCATCCAGGTTGATTGTCGTACCGTATCGCTTGAAGCTGGAGCCGGGCAAAATACCATTCTGGTTGGTGTAATTCCCTCCAATCAAATAACGCAGGTTCTGCCCTCCCCCCGAAAACGCCAGTTTATAGGCTTGCCGGGGAGCGGCCTGAAATACTTCATTCTGCCAGTCGGTGCCTTTCCCAAAAGCGGCTACCTGAGCCTGCGTGTAAGTTGGGGGTCGACCCAGCAACGTAGAACGTTCATTGGCTTGCTGCGCCCATTGCTCCGCATTCAGAAAGGGAAGCTTGCGCCGGGCCTGCTGGACGCCAACTGATATGTCGAAATCGACATTGTGTTGATTCGCCTTACCTCGTTTGGTGCTGATCAGAACAACACCATTAGCTGCTCTAGAACCGTAAATAGCTGTTGCTGAGGCATCTTTAAGCACCTGTACTGATTCAATATCCGATGGATCAATCGAATTTAACGGATTCGGAGCGCCCCCAAACGAACCGGCGTCCGTGCTGGCGCTCGTTTGCGTACCACTGCTGATCGGCATCCCGTCGATTACATAAAGGGGAGAACCACCCGCCGACAAAGACGCCGTTCCGCGCACCTGAACGGCAATGCCACCGCCCGGTGCGTGCGAGTTCGTATGAACCTGCACACCCGCGATTTTTCCCTGTAAGGCTTTGTCCGGTGTATTGATGGTCGAGGTTTCAATATCTTTTGCGGAAATGGAGCCAACCGATCCGGTCAGATCCTTCTTTTGCTGCGTGCCATAGCCCACAACGACAACCTCTTTCAACTGCTCGGCGTTGGGCAGAAGCTTCACGTCGATGGAAGTTTTATTGCCAGTAGCCACTTCATGCGCCACGTAGCCCATAAACGAGAAAACCAACGTAACAGACCCCTCTTTTGTATTTAGCGAAAACGTCCCATCTGCTTTGCTGGCCGTACCAATGGTCGAGCCTTTTACCACAATACTGACCCCAGGCAAGGGTTGATCATTCTCATCAGTCACCTTTCCCGAAATGGTCCGATCCACACTTTTCGCTTCTTTGTCAGGCTTTTTTCCGGATCGCTTAAGTAGAGGCATTACCAGCCCGGAGGCTGAAATAGTGTACGTTTCAAGTCGCTCAACAGGTCCTGCTGCATACGTCTCCAAAGCCCCTTGAAACAGGAAAGCTATAGAGAGAACAGGGCATAGGAATCTTGTTAAATCCCCATGCGGATTTCGGATAGTTTTCTTCATGAACGAGTAAGGTTTGGGTTTAAGGCATGTGCATTTGAGAAAATGGCGAACCAATCAGGCCAGCCCCATAACAGAGTTTATTAAAATTCAACAATGTTGAATACAAAGGTAAAAGCCGATTTCAGGAAGTCAAGCATTTTTGACTATTTTTATTTTTTATTAAACTTTAATGGTGCCAATTTCCGATCAAAATCAAATAATTTATTAAAAATCAATCACTTAGGAGTAGTGACTCAGTTGGACTATACTCGCCAGACTACTAAACGAAATGCCATTTGACTTTAGAGACGACCATCAAACCAGATCTGTGCTTGTCTCAAAACCGCTTGAAATCCGAGAGCTATGTGCTGATTTCTTAAATACCTCTTTTGAACAGTGATTGATCTGGGTCCTAGCATTTCTAACCAATTGGGGGATTGGTTGATTCTAATACGAGCTAATTGACTTGGCCCTGAGTAAGCGAAACCTGAATCGTTGAACACACTCAGTCAGCATAGCTGCCTGCGGATATTGAAAGAACCGAAGCAGCCGTTTGTCATGATTGGCGGGTTGTCGATGTGCCTTACCCAGGAGCGTGCGTACCAATGGGGTCTTTTACCGTGTTTAGAGTAGTTCAACGGCTGACCAGCAAAGCTTGGGCGAGTTGCAGAAAATTCTTGACAATTTCTCGGCTGAACTACGGCAATTAGCCGCTTAGCGGTTAATTTATTTAGTGCTAACCGTTCGTATGCAACTGGAAATAATAATCAGAATCCGGTATGAAAACGGGGGAAGAAAACGGACCAGGGTTTATCGAATAAACCAGTTTTTGTTTGTCAAATCAATACTGGTTTATCCGATAAACCCTGACAAAAAAAACCATTACACCTTCATTTCCCAGCCTTTTTCGTACTCCCGTTTCCAGAGTTGTGTGCCTGCTTTATTGTCTTTGATATGCCCGTTTGTAGTGTCGCAGTGCAAGGTAGAACCAGTCCGCTGGGCAATATTGGCTAAATGACAGAGCAATACGCTTTTATGTCCCTCCTCAATCGGAGCCGTTAGTTTCGTATTCTCCCGGATGGTTTCCACGAAGTTGGTGAAGTGTGTCAATTCCAGATCACCCGTAGCGCTAACGGTGTTGTTGGGGTCGAGTACAGTGTCGGGTTTGATCTCTTTGACAAGCTTGTTCTTCTCATCAAAAATCTGGTAATCGCCCCCACCTTTATTCACGAGCGTGCCTTTGTCGCCATAAATAATGAAGCCCCGGCCGCTACCATCAATGGGAAATGAACTGCAACTGCGTCCTTCCCAGGTGATGGCTTTCCCGTTGTCAAATTCAAACGTAGCTACTTGCGTATCTGGCGTCTGCCAGTCATCTTTGAAGGCATATCGCCCACCCGACGAGGTTACTTTCGAGGGAAAATCAACGCCCAGAAACCAGCGGCAACAATCGATCTCGTGATTACCGTTGTTACAGGCTTCGCCGGTACCCCAGTTCCAGAACCAGTGCCAGTTATAATGCACCAGATTATCCCGGTAGTCCTGACGGGGCGCCGGGCCTTGCCAGAGGTTAAAATCCAGGGTGCTTGGTACGGCAACTTTCTTGCCTACGCCAATCGATTTGCGGGAGTTGGTGTACCAGGACTTGGCAAAATAGGGGTTGCCAATGGCCCCGCCACGTACTTCTTTCACCGCTTCGATCAGGGTTGGAAACGACCGGCGCTGGCTACCCACCTGGATCAGCTTGCCGTACCTGTCACGGGCCTGAATCAGCATTTCACTCTCGTAGGGATTCTGACTACAGGGTTTTTCGACATACACGTGTTTGCCATTGGCTACGCCCATCAGTGCTGCCGGAGCGTGCCAGTGATCAGGAGCAGCAATGAGCAGTGCGTCGAAGTCTTTTTGGGTCACCAGTTCGCGGATGTCCTTTATGATGGTGGGTTTGCGGCTGGCATCTTTCACCGCATCCAACCCATTTTTAATGGCCTTATCTTCCACATCGCAGAGGTAGGCCACCTCCACATTAGGCAGTTTGGAAAACGACCTGGCATGGTACGAACCGCGACTATTGACACCCATTACGGCCACAACGACCTTGTTACTCGGCGCATTTTTGCCATAAATAGGAAAGTTCAAGATGGTCGTGCTCGCGGTAGCTACAGCGGTATGCTTAATGAATTTCCGACGATCCATAGGAATACGGTTTTACAAATAAGTTTAGTTAATCTCTTAGCCATTAATCCTGCGAAAAAGCGCTTCATTGAGTGACCACTTAATTCACCCATTTGGCGATTCACCGAAGCGGGCAAATCTCCTGAATTTACTGATGATCACTAAACTCCTAAAGGCAGGTGAAGCCCGTTTGTACTCAAACACTTTTACCCCATTCAGCTTATTCTCGATGTAATTGTTTGAATAAGCCACAATTCGGCGGTTTATTTAAACGCCTGATTTTTTAAGTGAGACCAAATTACAACCCTTCCAAAATACAGATCGACGGAGTCCAGTAACTAGTGTTAGCTTGTTACTGGACTCCGTCGATCTGTCACACTACCTTCGAACAAATTGGCTGTATACTGACTTACCAGTCAAACCTTATTTGATCGGCATTTGTATCATTGTTGAACTACTGCCAAGCTGTGTGGTTGGTAAGCTGCCGTTCCATTTGGCAATCCACTGCTGTTGGATGAGCATAGGCGTTAACGTCTTTTGTTTCAGCTCATTGGCCCGTGCTTCTGCTTCCGCTTCAATAATTTTGGCTCGGGCAATACCACTGGCTTTGGTCACGGCAATTTCAGCCGATGCTTTTTCGGCCGCTACCTGATTGTTGAGCCGGAGTGCATTCTGTACGGCCGTATTCTTGGCATCAATCATGGCCTGCAGCGATTCGGGCGGGGTTAGATTGGAGGTAATATTCTCAAAGGCAAATCCATCATTGACCAGGGCTTTCTGTAATTTAGCTTCTACCTGATCTTCAAAACTAACCCGGTTATTAACCAGTGAATCAGGCGTAAAGGTGTTCGCAACGTCCCGATACGAATTGTAAACAATAGTGCGCAGGATGTTATTTTCGATGTCGGGCAACTCCTTTCGATACTTGCGATAAACGGAAGCGCCCTGTCCTTTTACCAGGTGATAGTTCAGAGTGGGGTCAATCTTAAATAGCGTACCTCCTTTGGCACTTACGGTAAAGGGGTCATAATCCTTGGTCTGGGTGAAGGTAGGATATTGCTCAATAAAGGAAGTCAATGGATTATAGAAAACCCAGCCTGTCACGTTCTCAATGTCGGAGGCTCCCCGGTCGGAGCCTATTTTACTGACTTTGATCCCTTCGTGGCTAGCGTCGATTGTTGTACAGGAAATAACAAACTGACTGACCAAAAGCAGGAGCCCAAGGGCTGAAACAATTGAAATTATAGTTTTTCGCATTAGTTTTTAAACGGGTTTTTAGTGAAAGCTTTCGTTTTAAGGAATATCCAGCCATGAATGATCAGAAGCAGTATGGCCAGAATTGGTGTAAAGTCACTTCGTTGGTTTAACAGCCACAGAATCGTACTGATACTGACCACACTAAACACCAAAAAGGTGAAAATCAAAAGGACTTTCGTTAAGCTCATGGTTAAGGCTGATTTGTTGGCTCAAAGGAATAGCAACAGCGCTTATCTACCATCGGCAATTGGATGAATGGCTGTTTTTGCTTAACAAGCCGGCACTTGTGCTTATGGCGTAAGCCCACTCCCCCATCAGGCAGATAAGGCCCGTTAAAAAATCCCTGTACCAGTCATTTTTGATTATGGTGTTCATTTCCTCTATAATTCATTACTAACAAGGTTGACCTGTAGATTAAAATCTCAGTGTATGGAAACAGGAATTCGTCGCCCGTAAGGCGAGCTTAAGGCACTAAGGCAATGCAGGCCAAAACCTGATCGGGTGCCAATAGCCCAGTCGGGACGTAAAATCAAGCACTCACAAGGAGCTGTTGGGAAAGACCCACAAAGAATGTTCAAGCAAAGGGAAGCACAGGCATGTTCGTTTAGGCATACATCCAAGGTAAGTATCCTATACCGATCAAAGCAAAACTTTTGAGCAGGCGGTCAAAAGGGTTTGCTAGTGGTTAGCTTAGCAAACTCGACTGCCTAGCTAATGTCCCAGCAGATGCCAAGCACCCAGTCGGGCTGTTCTTTCCCGTCGGCCTTTACGACACCTTTAATTTTGATTCTATGCACTTCGCTATGCCGCCAGATGCGAAGTACCTCTTCGAAAGAATGGCTGCCAGTTGTCAACTGCTCAACAATTCGCTGGGCAACAGGCTGATCGGCCAGGATGGCAGATTTACTATACGTTTGAAGGGAAACAGGTGCCCCTGATTCGATACCAAACAACCGATACATACCCTCGGACCAAAAGAAGCAATCCATTGACCGGTCATAATCCCAACTGCCGATTCCGGCCAACTCTTCGGTCTGTTGAAGCAGCGTGAGGTTTTTGATCAAAGCCTGTTCGGCTTGTACCCGCTCAGTGATGTCGGTAAAGAAACAGAGCAGGGTTTCCTGTGCCTGGCCGGTGATAAGTACCTCAAACCATCGTCCATCGTGGGGTAGTTGATAATCGACCCGCATGTTCTGCCCACTGATGGCTACCAGTTTATAATAATGCCGAAGTTCTTCACCCTGAGGAAATACCTCCCGGCAGCTTCTGCCAATCAGCTCCTCCTGACTGGCTCCCAACAATGTAGCCGCTGCCGGGTTAACCAACTGATATCGAAAATCAATAGGTCTACCGGTTTCATCCCGGACAATCTGGTAGAGGATCAGCCCATTTAACGAGTCCTTAAGCAGTGCTCGCAGCAAATGGTCATCGGATAAAATGGGGGAAGTTAACATAGTGATCGAAAGAGTGTACTACATGAAGAATTCAAGCTAAATTCAGCAGGACAGGTAATTATTTCGTTAATGGTTAACTGGGTCTATTTTGAGGTAACAAATCTCAAACCCACACTTGTGTTCCGATTTATCAGCTTTGCTACTATCAGGAACTTTAACTGCAACGAAGTAGATCACCCATACGATGTCTTCCTGGAATGCCAACGGGGTTAGTATTCGTTTTAATGATTTAGAGATCATCTATATATACGTTTAGTTTAATTATAACGCATATAGTATCCGTACAATTTAGTTATTTAATCAATAGCGAAAGCTTATCTATCCAATAATATAATAGCACTAACGATTATGAGTCGAAATTATATCGACAACAATTACGATTGATATGCGGCTTCGTGTTAATTCAGGGCTTTTTGATCGGAATATTCATTTCTACACGGGTCCCCACGGGTGTATTCTCAGCATCGAACAGGCAATTATCTCTAGCCGCACCGGGCTATCTTTACGCTGGAGTGAATAAAAAATTGAACCCATTGCTTAAAATGTAGTAGACATCGAAAAGATAGGTATGTTTTTAAATTTGAATTCTTTGATGGCTCTACTTTTTTCGCTTCAAGTCGATACAGAAGCCTGAATTTTCTAATCGTTTAACCCCATGCCGTCTCAATTTTCGATTATAGTCATCAGTGAGGATAGGGCGTTGGCCGAGACATTAGGGCAGGCTTCAGAAACCTCCTTTCCAGAAGCTACGTTTCAGCAATTTTTACGTGCGAACGAAGCCAAAACGTATTTGAAGGAGGTCAATTTAGAGCGCATAAGTCTGGTTATGCTGGATATCAATATGCAGGATAGTGCGAACGAACTGGATTTTCTGGCCTTTTTACGGTCTCGTGATGAAACGCAACAAGTACCGGTCGTTATTCTGACTGTCGCTCAATTACCCTGCGATGTTGTGGCTTCTTATGCATTCAGTGCTGCTTCATTTACGTTTAAACCGTTTAGCCTCAATGACTGGAAAACGTATTTATCGAATTGTAAGCAGACCTACTTTCCATAGCACATGGTCAATGGTAGCCATTACCCATAAAAATGGTTCTAAAGCAACAGCCTACGAATTGATGAACAGGGGTTTTATGCTGGTATTATCTGGGTCAAACTACTCAACCGATTGTGGTCCAGAATGAGTATCCGTTTGCCGTCCTGTTCAATAATCGTTTCCGCTTTCAGTTCGTGGAGCATTCGGAAAAACGTTTCGTAGGTTGTTCCGGCATAGGCGGCCATGTCCTGCTGCTTCAGGCTAACATCGATATAGCCACCCGCATCGATGCCAAACTTTCGCTCCAGCATTAACAGGGTTTCGGCCACTCGTCCCTTCACATCCATGAGCGCCAGATCGCGCAAACGTTTTTCAGCGGCTTGTAAGGCATTGGCAAAAAACTTCATCAACGCATGCGTAAGGGCATGGTTTGTTTCCAATGCGGATTCAAAAAAAGGCAACTCAATGTAGCAGATGGCAGCATCCTCTAAGGCTGTCGCCGAAACGGGAAAAATGGGTTCTTCCCCCAGACCGCGATAGCCAATCATTTCACCCGATCGGGCAAAATTGAGAATCAACTGCTTTTGGCGCGCCCACTGCTTTTGAATTTTGACGATCCCTTTATACACAAAAAAGACTCCTGCAACCGCATCTCCTTCCGCAAAAATCAATGCCCCTTTTTTGACATGCAGTATTTTCCGGTTGGCCCGAACAACGGCCTGCCAATCGTCCTTCCCAGCCATACAAAACAGGCAGCTATGCAGATCACATTCTGTCCGACTATTCTTCATTCTGAAGTCATTTGCGCTATGTCCATCTTTTCCTTATCCCGTTGTTGGGTCTGGCCATGCCGATACTTTTTTTCTTTCCGGTTATTTTCCGCCAGGGCCAGGGTGCAACCGGATACGATCGACTGGAAGGTATATTATTAACAATCAGCGCTATAAGCAATAAAATAATGACCCCCGTCATGACAGGTGTCAGGGTATAGCCAAATCCCAGGCTTTTGATTTTTTCAGAACCGATATTAGCAATAAGGGCAGTAGCCCCGGCTGGCGGATGCATGGTTTTGGTCATTTGCATACAGACGATGGACAATGAAACGGCCAACGCCGATGACAGCCAAATCTGATCTGGAACAAGCTTATGAATGGCAACTCCAATGAGTGAAGCCAAAAGATGACCGCCCACTAAATTTCTGGGCTGTGCCAGTGGACTATTGGTTGCCCCGAAGATCAATACACAGGATGCCCCAAATGAACCAATTAGAAATACATCATCCTGCTGGGTAAAGTGAGATTGCTGGAGTAAACCGATTGCCGCAATAGCTGTAAATGCACCCAGGAAAGTCCAGAAATGGTCTACTGGTTCCAGAATAGTTTGACGATAGATGACATAGCGGGCTATTCGATAACGACGTTCAATTCTTTTTTTCACAACGAGACGTACCAATACATGAACTAAAACGATCCTTACTGAGAAACAAAATGCAAATAACGGCATAAAATATGATCTAGATCATATTTTATGCCGTTATTGATTATTTCGAACCACGACAAACTCGTTTTTTTGATTCAATCAATACATTTCGGCACCTGATTTTCCCACGAATTGGCTCTAAATCGGGGATTGTAACACGAAGTTGTCAATGATAATATAGTATAACCTGGCTACTAAATCCACTGATGAGCAAACCGCAATATGAACCGAATACAAAAAGTCACCTTATGCCTGTTAAACGAGGAAAAACATAATTTTTACAAAAATAATGCAATCGGTTGCAAATTAAAATCTTATTCTGCTATTTGCATTTAGATAAGTAATAATAGTACCAATCTGGGAGTCACTAGTTAAACTTCTTCATCAATTTTATCCGTTATTTCTCTAGTATATAGACCCATGTAGTTGACTTTAGTTACCAGTAGCCCTGGTTCTAACATAAAGAGTTAAAAAATACAAATTACAATTAAACGGCATACAAGACCATGCCTACTAACCTTCTCAACTCACTACCGCTATCCAAACAAACCAATTCCCTTTTTTAAACCCTTTCCAAAAGCCTATGAAAAAAAACGTATCAGTCCTAAAAGAGTCAGCAATGCGCTACGATCACTGACTTACAAACACATCTTTATAGCTCCTGCGAAAAACGTCCGACCTGGAATGCAGAGTTTTATTTGCCATTACTAAACCAAAAACCTTAAAAATTATGACCAATCAACTACAGCTACGTGGCTTACTGCGTATTTTTTTTCGACATGGGCTCTGCCAGTTAGTGCTCATAGTAACCCTTGCTTTGAGCGTAAAGGCGCAAAACGCATCAACCGATAAATCGATTACAGGTACCGTTCTCGACGAAAAAGGAAGTCCTTTAGTTGGTGTCAATATCCAGATTAGAGGCACGACGCGTGGCACCGCCAGTGATGCTCGGGGCGCTTATCGAATTGATGTTCCGAATGGAAACGCGGTGTTGGTATTCAGCTACATTGGGTATAAAAAACAGGAAATTGCGGTCAACAATCAGTCAACGATCAATGTATCGCTGGAAGGAGATGCTGGCTCACTGGAAGAAGTCGTTGTGGTTGGTTATGGCACGCAAAGGCGGTCGTCGCTGACGGGAGCCGTTTCAACTGTAACACCGAAAGAATTAACGGCCCTGCCAGTCCCCAACGTTACGTCAGCCTTGCAGGGACGGGTACCGGGAGTATCGGTTGTCAACAATGGAGGACCGGGCAGCTCGCCTATTGTACAGATCCGGGGAATCGGGTCGATTAACTATGCATCGGGTCCGCTCTATGTCATCGATGGCGTACCAACGGGGGATTTGAATAGCTTCAATACCAATGATATCGAGTCACTTGAAGTACTAAAAGATGCCAGTTCAGCGGCTATTTATGGATCGAGGGCTTCGAATGGCGTGATCCTGATTACAACGAAAAAAGGTGGTCGGGACAGTAAAGTGCGCATTTCGCTGGACTCGTACGTCGGTACGCAGAGTGCCTGGCATAAAGTCGACGTGCTCAACCGGGATCAGTATGTGCAGTACGCCAAAGCCCTGACCACGAATGCGGGTATCCCGACACCGGGCCGTCTGAGCGACCTGAATCAGCCGATATATGCCGGGGCAACGCAAACCTTTGCCCAAACTGAAACGAACTGGCAAAACGAACTTTTCCGGAACGCGCCAATAGCCCAGCATCAGCTTTCCTTGTCGGGAGGAAATACAGTTTCCCGCTTCTTCGCGTCGGGAAGCTACTTCAAACAGGATGGCATTATGAAGGGTACCGATTTTGAACGGGGTTCGTTACGGTTAAATTCTGATCATCAGGTCGCTAAATTTCTGACGATTGGGCAGACACTGACAGCCGCATACAGCAACCAGCGGGCGGAGCCATCTGCCGACCGGTCGCAGTTGATGCACGCCATCCGCATGATGCCCTACTGGCCAACGACTGATCCTACAAAAGTAGGTGGATTTAGTGCCCCCACCGCACTCGATGGTTCTGACCCGGAAAACCCACTCCGAGCCCTGACCATGGACGTTACCCGGACTAAATTCCTGAAAGCCTTCGCCACGGTCTATGCCGATGTCAGGCTAACCAGTTTTTTGAAATACCGCTTTAATTATGGGGTCGATCTAGGTTTTACAAACGGGAGCACTTTTAATCCGATTTACAACGATGGATACGTTCAGCGTACCTCTGCCACAGTTTCGCAGGTGCGTAATACAAACATCTCTCAGGTAATCACCAATCAGCTTTCGTTTGATAAAACATTTGGGAAACACTCCCTCAGCGTATTAGCGGTGGCCGAAACCCAAAAGGTGCTGTCTACCGGCCTGACAGGTTCAGGCACCCGGCCCAATAACGATCTCGATGTAATACAAGGCGTTAGCAATCCTTCGATAACCAGCACGCGGGCCGAAACGGACCTGATATCCTACGTCGGCCGTGTTAATTATGATTACGAAGGTAAATACCTGCTGAGTGCCTCGATTCGCCGGGATGGTTCCTCCTTATTTGCTCCAGGTAATAAGTGGGGTAACTTCCCATCGGCTTCGGTGGGCTGGCGTATTAACCAGGAGGGCTTTATGAAAGGTATGCCCCAACTGTCGGAGTTGAAACTACGGGCCAGTTACGGCCGAACCGGTTTCAATGGCATCAACAACTACGCCTGGCAGTCGCTGGTGCAGGCTGATGCTACCGCCTATCCCTTTGGCAGTGCCAACAGTTTAGGCTCTTATTTCAACTCGTTAGGCAATACCGAACTGAAGTGGGAAACCACCGACATGGTCAATGTGGGCGTGGACGTAGGCTTATTTAATAACCGAATTACCTTCACCGGCGAAGTGTACAACCGGTTCACGGACGGGCTGATTCTGGCGGTTCCTATTCCAAATTCCATCGGGTACACCAATGCGCCGGTCGCGAACATCGGGAGCATGAAAAACTGGGGGTACGAGTTCCAGGCAGGTTATAATTACGCAAAGGGAGATTTTCGGGGGAATGTATCGGCTAACGTCGGAATCACCCGCAACCGGGTGTTGAGTCTGGCTACCCCAACGGCATCCATCTATGCGGGCCAGAATGCTGATTATGGCGGTTTCGATATCACCAAAACTGAAGTTGGGCAGCCCATTCAGTCGTTTTACGGCTGGCAGGTCGATGGCATTTTCCAGGATCAGGCCGCCATTAATGCCGCGAATGCGGTTGATGGTAACGACAAAACCCTGTATCAGGACAAAGCAGCGCCCGGCGATATCAAGTTTAAAGATCTAAATGGCGACGGTAAAATTGATGCCAATGACCGTACCTATCTGGGAAGCTACCTGCCGAAATTTAACTACGGTGCTAACTTCAGCGGTACGTATAAAAACTTCGATTTTACACTCTATCTGCAAGGTGTTCAGGGCAATAAGATTTACAACGGCACTAAGGTTGTTACGCAGGGAATGCTTCGTCTGTTCAATGCAGGCACGGCCGTTTTGAATGCCTGGACGCCAACCAACACCAATACCGACGTTCCCAGAGCAGTTAGTGGTGATCCTAATAACAACAGCCGTACATCTGACCGCTTCCTTGAAGATGGCTCATACATGCGGATCAAGAATCTGACGATTGGTTATACGATTCCGGTCAAGGTGCTGGGTGGGCTCACAAACGGTGTCGTTAGCAAAGTTCGGGTGTACGTTTCAACCCAGAACCTGCTGACACTGACCAAATACACGGGCTACGATCCGGAAATTGGTTCCCGCAATGGAACACTGCTACGGAGCGGCATTGACTATGCCAGCTATCCGCAGGCACGCACGTTCCTGGCTGGACTTCAGCTTACGTTTTAATTGGTTTTTTGACGACCTCAACTCCTATTATTTCCATGAAAAGACACTATTATTTAACCAGCGCTTTGCTACTCAGCGTTGCGATTGGGTGTAATGACAAGAGTTTAGACCAGCTCAACCCCAACGCCGTTACAACTGACAGTTATTTTAAGACCGATGTACAGATAAAGAGTGCCACGAATGGCATTTATGCGGCTCTTCAATCGACTAACCTGATTGCGCGTGAGTGGTTTTTTACCGAAGACCTTCGTTCTGACGATGTGTCGGCTGGAGGAGGGCAGCTCGAAACACCCCGTAACCAGTTACTAACCGGTGTGCACGATACGGGCAATTCCCTCGTTAGTTCCGTTTGGACGGGTGCTTATCGGGTCATTCACCGGGCCAATGTTGTTATCGACAAAGCGGCAGCTTCTACAACTACCCTAACGGCCAGTGTGGCGAATCAGGCTACTGGCGAAGCCAAATTTCTGCGAGCCTGGTCTTATTTTGAGCTGGTTAGTTTGTGGGGCGGAGTTCCATTGTATAAAAACTACGTTACGTCGCTGGCTGGTTCAGCCCCCCGGTCGCCGGAAGCTGATGTATATGCGTTTATCGTTGCTGATCTGAAAGCGGCTCAGGATGCACTTCCGGCTACGTATGATGCTGCCAATCAGGGCCGTGCCACGAAAGGAGCAGCTCAGATGCTGTTGGCCCGCGTTTATTTGCAACAGGGCGATTACGCCAATGCAAAAACAGAACTTCAGAAAATCATCAGCTCAGGTACGTATCAACTGGTTGATGAATATAACGACAATTTCATCGAAGAAACTGAGTTCAATAAAGAGTCGATCTGGGAGGTTAATTTTCTACCATCGGGCGGTACATTTAACTGGGGTGGTGATGGTGATGGCGCTTCGGGTGGCGAAGAAACTGTTCGGACTCAGGAGTACTCGGGCATCGGCTGGCGCAACATCATCCCGTCGAATAGTCTGCTGGCTGAATTTGAAAAAACCAGCAAAGGTGATGCCAAAACCGACCCACGTTATGCTAAATCGGTGTACACCACGGGCGATAAATTCAATAACGGACAGAGCGTCCTGACGGACGCTCAGCAGAATGGCTTCAGTTCGATGGTCGATGGTAAAGAGCAGAAAATAAGCTGGCGGAAGTTTACCCTGATGTACAAAGCCGGTGTTTCGACAACGGGAGGCATCAATCAGCGTATTATGCGTTACGCCGAAACACTGCTGGCGATGGCTGAATGCGAAAACGAATTAGGCAATACAGCCAGTGCCGTTACCTATCTGAACATGATTCGGAATCGCGCTAGCGTGGCTATGCCTGTTTACCCAACAGCGAATTATCCGGTTTCGACAAAAGATCAGGTATTCACCGCTATTATGCACGAACGCCGAATCGAGCTGAATGGCGAAGAAATCCGGAACCGGGATATTTTGCGCTGGCGTAAGCTTGGTAAGCTAAAAACCGAACCACTTGCTTACTTCCAGAAGGGCAAACATGAGCTACTACCCATTCCCCAGCAGGAAATTGACAATAACCCCAACATTGGCCTCAAGGGTCAGAACCCTGGTTATTAACCAAAAGGTGTTTGGCAAGTGATTAACAATGACACCGGGGTAATTCCGGTGTCATTGTTATATTAAACAGATAAAGAGCTACGCAGCCAATAAGCGCTTATCCATTTATCTAAACAAGGAACAACCTATTGCATCGTATGAAAAAAATAACCGTACTCAGTTTATTGCTGCTCACCCACACCCTGACATTCTCGCAAAATTCCACCGTCTGGAACGGAAAAAAATGTGCCGTGGCACTCACCTACGACGATGCCTTACTGGTGCATCTGGACAATGTCATTCCGGTTATGGATTCGTTTGGTTTAAAGGGAACGTTCTATCTATCAGGCTATTTTCCCGGCTTCGTAAACAATATTCCGCGCTGGCGAGCAGCGGCTGTTCATGGGCATGAGTTAGCCAACCATACGCTGTTTCATCCCTGCGATGGCGACCGGCCCGGCCGCGAATGGGTGAAACCTGCCAACGATTTGAGTAAATACACCGTCCAGCGGATGACGGACGAAATCAGGATGACCAACATCCTGCTCAAAACCCTTGATGGCCAATCGACCCGGACTTTTGCTTATCCCTGTGGCGACACTAAAATTGGAGATGTCGACTACTTCAAAACCGTAGAAGGTGATTTCGTGGCTGCACGAGGGACAAAAAGTGAGATGAAACCGATCACTGAAATCAATTTTGCCGACATCGGGTCGTATGCCATCAATGGGCAGACCGGCGAACAATTGATTGAATTAGTAAAAAAAGCGCAGGAAACGAATTCGTTACTCGTCTTCCTGTTTCATGGCGTAGGTGGTGGACACTCACTGAATGTTGCGCTGGCGGAACACAACAAACTAGTACGGTATCTGAAGCAGCATGAATCGGACATCTGGGTAGCACCATTCATTGAAGTAGCTCAATACGCAAAGACCCATCAATCGAAGCATAAATAGATTTGACAATAAACAAAAAGCTTCCATCTGATTTCAGATGGAAGCTTTTTATTCGGTAGAAGTATAATGTTAAGGTGTAATGGTTTCGATAGAACCATCAGGCTTGCGCTTCAATTCGCGTACTTTGATATTCCGCAAATGCGTTTTACCCGATAACTCGACATCGTGGTAAAAGATGTACCACTTTCCCTTGAATTCAACAATGGAATGGTGTGTCGTCCAGCCAGTTACCGGCTTCATGAATGTACCCTGATATGTGAACGGACCATAGGGTGATTTACTGATCGCGTATGCCAAAAAGTGTGTATCACCGGTTGAATAGGAGAAGTAATAAGTGCCGTTGTACTTGTGCATCCAGGCCCCTTCGAAAAAGCGTCGGTCATGGTCACCGGCCAGCAGCGGCTTCCCATTCTTGTCAATTATTTTTACCTCTTTGAGCGGCTCATCGAATTTGAGCATATCCTTGCTCATCCGAACGACTTTTGCACTCAGCGCGGGCTCATTATCTTTGCCTAAATCGGTCTTCAGGTTTTTATTATACTTGCCTGTTGCCCAGCGCTGTAGCTGACCGCCCCAGATGCCGCCAAAGTACATATACGTTTTCCCATCGGTATCTGTAAAAACCGCCGGGTCAATACTAAAACTACCCGGTATTGGAGCGGGTTCGGCTTTAAAAGGCCCGGTCGGTGATTTGCTGGTTGCCACTCCCATGCGAAACACATCCTGTTTATCCTTCACGGGAAAGTAGAGGTAGTAGGTTCCATTTTTGTAAGCTGCATCGGGTGCCCACATCTGACGACCTGCCCAGGGAACGTCTTTAATATCCAGTGCCACCCCATGATCGGTTACCTTACCATTGATGTTGTCCATTGAGAAAACATGGTAGTCGCGCATGTTAAAATGGCCTCCTTCATCATCCTGGGGCACATTCGCTTCAATATCGTGCGATGGATAAATGTAAATTTTTCCATTGAATACGTGAGCTGACGGGTCCGCTGTGTATAGCGCAGTAACCAGTGGTTTGGGTTTAGCCGGGTCGGGTCGGGTGGTTGACTGGCAAACAGCATCGTTTAGCCCAACACTCACAAACGTTATAGCAGCAAGAGTGAATTTATTCAGGATGAACATAAACTAGAGGTTATTTAAACTAGTGGTCCGCATTGATTAAGAGAGTTGGTCAGCTTATGCCTGAGCGTTTATAAATGAGATGGTTTACAGCCGTACCGAGGCAATCGCGTTGTAAAGCTATATTTTTTGACATGGTTTTGCAATCGGTTGCAATTATAATAATTAGCAGGAACTTTATAGTTAATAGAACGTCAGGCTAGTTTTTTACACTAAAAAAACAGTTACCGGAATTAGTTGTAATCGGTGAAGTAAGCCAGGTCGGTTTAGTCTATTTTCCGGCTGTAAACAGAAAAAGCCCTTATGGAAATCCCAAGGGCTTTTTGCACTATCAACCTATGAATTAGCAAAGCAATTTTGGGCTTTCGAGTACGCTTATTTGCAGTCGATAACGCCCTGAATAGTTGTTAGTTATAACCCGGATTCTGAACGAATTCGGTTTTATTCTGTAAAACATCGATCTCAACACGAGGAATTGGCCGCATCAAATGATACGATTTTACATTGGAAGCAGCATCCAGGTTGTATTTAGCCAGTCGCTCGATCAATTTTCCGGTTCGTTTTAGGTCAAACCAGCGAAGTTGTTCCCCAACGAATTCCCGAGCACGTTCGTCCAGCATAAAATCCAGTGTCATATCGGTGGCTTTCACGATCATCTGGTCGCTTTTGCCAGGCAGCGCTGCCCGCTTTCTAACCACATTGACGTAATCAGCTGCAGCACCCGTATTTCCCAGCTTCATGCTGGCTTCGGCTGCGATCAAATACATTTCAGATAACCGAAAAACGAACGCGTCCCGTTTGCTATTCACCACGTCTTTGGCCGAACGGCTCGGATCCGCAAATTTCCAAAGTCCAGCGTAGCGCCACCGTGGAATAACAGGCACACCATTCGCCTGATAGACATCGTTGACATCATAGATGGCATAGGGTTTCGATTTGCGGTACGAATCCGTAACGGCCCGTTTTGAAACGACGGCAATCGTATCACCCAGTTTCATACCAGCGGTCAGGGTTGTCGGATCGTTTGCCCACCAGACCGTCCGGAATGAACCGGCCCAGCGTGCGTCTTTCGTTTCGTCATACAGATCTATCAGGTATTTGGAGGGCATGTACTGCAGTAGTGACCTCCCCGATTCCAGATCATACTGCCAGCCTTTGAGCCCATTGAAATACGGGATAAACATCAGGTGACCATGATGGCCGCCTTCCCAGAGCCAGTAATAGCCCAGATCGTCATAGCGACCATAGTCATTGAGCGTATTATTCTCTGAATAGTTGACAAACCAGATCACTTCTTTATTAGTACTACCGCTACTGTTTGCTATATCCCAGAGCGACCTATAATTTTCGGCCAATTTAAAGTCATAACTTTTTATAACCCGATCAGCCATTGCCAGTGCTTCGGTGTTTTTGTCGCGGGTCAGGTACAGACGCGCCAGAAACGCTGCCACAGCTGGTTCGGTTATGCGTCCACCCTGCGGACTTACCACTCCTTTTATAGTCGTAAGGGCCGTTTCCAGGTCACTGAATATGAGCTTATAAACTTCATCGACAGGTGCTCTAAGGGCTGTTATTTCAGGCTCGGTCGTTTCCTGAGTGCGTAATGGAATAGCGCCAAAGGTTTCTACCAGATGATAGTAATAAAAAGCCCTCAGAAAACGAACTTCCCCTTCCCGAATAGCTTTCAGATTAGCAGGTAACGGCGAATCCTTGATTCGGGCGATGGCTGTATTACAGGTGTTGATGCCCCGGTAAAAGCTTTTCCAGACAAAGATCAACCCACCTTCCGTTGCCTGAAGGTTGGAGTTATAATCAAAATAGGGATACGTGCCGTTTGCCGTGTTACTGAAAAGCATTTCGTCGGTACCCGCTTCTGTCAGCAAATAACCAACGGTTTTGCCGTACCAGATACGCGTGGGTGCATAACATGAATTGACCAGACTCTCAATGCCTTCTGTAGTTTTATAAAAGGCATCTGCAGTCACCGTGTTTTTGTTGTTTTCTTTCAGGAAATCGGAGCAGCCAGTAAGGCTTAAAAGCCCAGCGCATACCATGGAAAGAAATAGGTAGTTAAAGATTTTCTTCATGATTATGGAAAGACAGTGTCTTGAATCAACAAGGTCTATTAAGGAGTTAGAAACTGACGTTAAGGCCAACGATAAGCTGTTTAGTCAGCGGAAAATCGACGGAACCACCCCGCTCAGGATCGTAATCTTTCAGCTTACTGAAGGTGAAAAAGTTCTTCGCGGTCGAATAGATCGTTACGTTACTCAACGGGGTCTTTTTCAGCAGGATTTTCGGTAAGTTATAACTCAGCCGGATGTCCTTAATTTTCCAGAAGGAGCCATCAATGTACCCCAACGTCGACAGGTACTGGTCAGTATGGCTCAGCCACGGACGCGGGTAGGCATTGGTGGGGTTTTCGGGCGTCCAATAGTCGGCAACTGCCGCCGTGCCACCCGGATAAAAATAGCCGAGATACTGGCTTGAAATCAGTTGGCCAGCCCGTACGTAAACCAGCACCGAGAGGTTGAAATTGCCATACGTAAAGTTATTGGTTATCCCACCCGACCATTTCGGCGATGCCTGTCCCAGCACAACGCGATCATCGCTGGCCGTAATCTTACCGTCGTTGTTCTGATCCCGGACTTTGATTTCGCCGGGCACTTTGTTGTATTTAGCCGCTTCATCCTTTTCAGCCGTTTGCCAGATGCCGGTTTTTTCATAATCGTAAAAAACCCGAAGTGGTTTGCCAACAAACCAGGCCTTTGACACATCGTCGCCCCCAACACTAAGCGCCACGATCTCTTCCTTGTAAGTCGCCAGATTCAGGTCGGTCGACCAGGTGAACTTGGGCGATGTGTAATTGCGGGTCGAAATAAGCAGATCGACACCTCTGGTTTTGGTTTTCCCTACGTTGGCAACTGTGGTACTATACCCCGTTAGTGAGGGTAGAATACGATCCATCAGCAGATCGCTGGTGTTGGTCCGGTATACGTCGACAGAACCGGTCACCCGATTTTTAAAAAAGCCGAAGTCAAGTCCGACGTTGACAGTTGCGGTTTTTTCCCAACCTAAATCTTTGTTTGCCAGCAACTTAGGCCAATATCCGAAAGCAGGTGTTTCATCAAATGAATAGGCGATCTTACTAAGCCCTCCCTGTGTCTGGTAAGCGGCAATAGCACTGTTTCCAGAAATCCCATAACTGGCTCTAAGTTTCATTTCGGAAAACAGATTCCCGGCATTTGTCATAAACGACTCATCCAGCATGCGCCAGGCTACCGCCACGGAGGGGAAGTAGGCCCACTTGTGTCCCTCCGCCAGTACCGACGCTCCATCGGCACGTAACGAAGCAGTTAAGAGATACCGATCTTTGAACTTATAGTTCAGGCGACCAAACACCGATGCGAGTGAGCTTTCGATGAGGCTACTGGTCGTAATAATGTCTTTAGTATTGGTATTCAGGTTGTAGAACAGCGACGATGAAAACGGCTGATCTTTTCCTTCTCCCGAAAAATTAACGGTCCGGTAACTGATCATACTGGTCCCGACCATCGCGTTTAGGGAGTGGTCGCCGATGGTTTTAGTATAATTCAGTACGTTTTCCCAGGTCCAGTTACGGTTTTTGATATCCGTCAACGCAGCCCGCGAGTACCCACTGTTCACCCCAGCCAGTGTTGTGTTCTTTCCTTCAAAAATACCCTGCTGACTAGTAGCGATATCGATACCAAAGCTAGAACGGAGCGACAGGTTTTTCAAAATCGACCATTCACCAAAACCGAGCATAAAAATTCGATTGCTTGACGTCAGGTTGGAATAATTGTCAGGGCTTTCATCCAGAAGCGGATTATAGACCACAGCACCAGGAAACGGATATGTTTTGATCGTGCCATCGTCATTGTAAGGAATTCCCAGCGGTGAGTTTTTCTGAAGATTCCAGAAACTGGTATTCCGCCGTTGCTGCGTTGACGAATTGAAATTCAGTACCATCCCAATCTTCAGGTTATTCAGAACCTGGTGGTCGAGATTTAGGTGCTGAACGAAACGTCGTAACTGATCATATTTGAGCAGACCGCGCTCGTTGAAATACTCTGACGACAGACGAAATTTTGTTTTTTCGTTGCCACCTGAAATGGCAATATGATTGTTCTGAACGCTCCCACTTCGTAGCATTAGACTAACCCAATCCGTATTGACGCCTTTTCTGATATTTTCCAGCTGCACATTGAAAACCTTTTCATCATCGGCTGGGCTACTCCACTGACCTGCGGCCCGGTAGGCTTCACGAGTCATGGCAACATATTGGTCCGTATTGGTAACGTGCTGATAGGCAACCGGATCGTTTATCCCGTAGTAGTTATTGAATTCAACTTTCGTTTTGCCAACCTTCCCGCTTTTGGTGGTGATCAGTACAACGCCATTGGCCCCTCTCGACCCATAAATGGCAGTTGACGAAGCATCTTTCAATACGTCAACAGAAGCAATATCATTCGGATTGATATCGATATACGACCCATACTGAATCCCATCGACCAGAATCAGCGGCTGGTTGGATGCATTGAGCGACCGGTTACCCCGAATGGTAAAATTGAGGGGTGCGCCCGTTTCGCCACTGCTTCGGGTCAGGTCCATACCCGCTACTTTTCCCTGCAAGGTTTCCAGCGCATTGACGACCGGAGTAGAGGTAATCTGGGTTTCTTTGATGGATACTACCGACCCGGTCAGATCTCTTTTTTGCACCTGTCCGTATCCAACCACAACCACTTCATCCAGCGAATTGAGATCCGGCTGCATGGTCAGAGTCAGTGTGGTCTGATTGCCAATGACCACATCCTGGCTTTTATAGCCGACAAAGGAAAGTGTCAGCGTCACCCCGCCAGCTGGAACACTAAGTTTGAACTGGCCTTTTGCATCGCTGGTCGTTCCCCGCGCGGTTCCTTTGATAACGATGCTGACACCGGGAAGATTTTCTCCTTTCTCGTCGGTAATAGTACCGGTAATTAGTTGATCAGCCGCTTCAGGTTGGGGTAAAGCATCTTCTATCTTTGTTTCAGCATTCTGAACAATACTGTCTAAAACAATATGCCCATTAATAAGCTGATAGGTCAGATTTAAGGGCCTAAGCAGTTGGTCCAGTGCATCGCCCAGCCGCACATTGTTCAGATGGATGGTAACGGGTCGGTCAACCCCGATGTTGCGGGAACTGTACACGAACTTGACCGACGTTTGCTTCTCGATCTGGCCGATAACCGATCGAAGGCGTTGCCCTTCGGTATGCAGCGATATCGACTTATTCAGTAGCTCCTGCGCTTTGCCGTCGAAGCCATAGGACAGGCCCACAAACGTGATTAACAAAAAGAGTTGTACAACAGATAGTTTCATAAGCAGCAGAAAAAACGGTATACGTCGGCTGCATGACCAACTCAATAGAGCTGAATCAAATTTTTTCATACCTTTAAGGGTTTGTTAAATGGACGATTTGGCAAATAAACCCCTCATTCACTGGGCAGTGCAATGCCACAGATGAATCGCTTACCAGGCTACATGAGGGATGATTCTGAAGCTGAACATGGTGCAAACATGTTCAGCTTCTTTTTTTCGAGAGGGGTGTAATGAATTTACATAGGCAACAGGTTTAGCGATTGTTACATGAGTTTAACTAGAGATTGGCGCATCCTTTTCCACTAATCACAATGGTTGTTCCCTGCACTGCGTAGCTGGATTTTGTAGCTGCACAAATCATATCTAATTGAGCATATAAAGGGAGGTTGGATAGATCGGCAGTTAGTGGGCATTCATTCTGATTTTCATTTTCAAGCCTGATCGTTATGCCGTATGCTTCCTCCAGCTGATCAATGACACGACGAAGCGGAATATCATCAAACTCAAACGAGCGAGCCACGGGTTCGGATTTGGCAGATTGAATCAATTGCGGATGCTCCACAAGACCCGTTACAAATTGCTGATTATCGGGCGAATAGATTGCTTTCTGATTCGGATTCAACACAATTGCGTTCGTCGTGTCGATCGTTTCAATTTCCTTAGTCTGTTTATAAACGGCTACCCGGCCGGTTGCCACTTCAACAACGACCTGTTTTGTTGTCGCCTGTGTTTTCACTAAAAAACTGGTTCCTAATACCCTGGTAACAACCGTGCCGGTGTACACGTAAAACGGTCTCGATGGCATTTTTTGGACCGTAAAAAAGCCCTCCCCGATCAGTAAAATTTCTCGTTTATCAGCCGCGAATTTAGCCGGGAACTGAATCGAACTTTGGGGTGCCAATCGAACCTGGCTACCATCAGGAAGTTGAATCACTTCGGATTTATCCGACGAGTTTGTCCGTAGTTGCCATCCGGCATGGCTAATTTCCGACTGAAACCCGTTTTCTGATTTCATTAGTCCGAATTGCTGGCGATAAAACCACCAGCCAGCCAGGAGCACCAGCACAACCGTGGCCGCAACCGCCAGCCAGGGAAAGGAGAATTCACGGTCGGGCTTGCTAACCGGCATCGGAATTACCTTCGGCGATTGCGTCCGGCTCTGAATTTGCTGCCATAGCAGGGGTTCCAAATCCTGCAAATCCGTTTCCTGCAATGGCTCTCTATCCTTGTTCTGTACGATCCCGTACCAATGCTCGACAAATGCTTTCTCTTCCTCAGAGCATTTCCCGTCCAGATACTGTTGCAGAAGAAAACCAAATTCCTTGCGGCTCATACTGAGTTGAGTTAGTCATCCTATACACGACAGACTTCGCCTATGCCGACCGCAAATGGTTTTATTAAATAGTAAAATATTTATAATAAAATTTCACTTTTACCAAATAATTCTCTGTATAATACAAAATTTTTTTAGACTAAACGAATTAAGCTTTGGCTTTTTTTACAGTTGAGTTGCGGAAAACACCTCGTTGTTTGACATATAGAAGGCGGTATAATGCTATTGAACTGATTTTGTTCGATATGATACCGTTTTATGGGAAAGTCATCCTCCATAAGGGGTATATTACGGAAATTCCCTGCTATTTGATTAATCATACTAGCTAAACCTTATCCAGACAATCAGCGATTGTTAAAGGAGAAACCGATTATGAAAAAAGTGTTTTTAAGTTACCTCTTGGCCCTACTTCCCTTAACGCTCATTGCCCAGAAACCCGTACCGATGAAACCTCGCGTTCTGATCAGCACGGACATCGGCGGCACGGACCCGGACGATAATCAGTCAATGGCCCACTTCCTGATGTACAGCAATATGTTCGAGACCGAGGGACTTGTTTCATCGCCCTCCTATGGCTTTGGCACAAAGCGGCATATTCTGGACATGATTGACCTCTACGAGAAAGATCTCACCAAGCTGAGTCAGCACCTGAAAGACTATCCTACACCGGATGCATTGCGGGCTGTTTGCAAACAGGGGCGTCAGGGCGCGGCTCCGTTCAAAGGCTACTCCACAGCCACCGAAGGGTCAGACTGGATCATCAAATGTGCCAAAAAGAAAAGTGAACAGCCACTTTGGGTACTGGTCTGGGGCGGGTTGGACGATCTGGCTCAGGCGCTGCACGACGATCCTTCGATTCAAAGTAAGATCAAGGTGTACTGGATTGGTGGGCCTAACAAAAAGTGGTGTGCGAACCCCTATTCCTATGTCGTCAAAAACTTCCCGAACCTATGGTTCATCGAAGCGAACGGCTCATACAACGGCTTCTTTTCGAGTAATGGCGTGCCTGATAGCCTCAATAACCGAAACTATTACGACCGCTATATCCGTGCTGCCGGACACCTGGGCAAAGATTTTAAAAACTATTACAAGGGCAACGTAAAGATGGGCGACACGCCTTCGCTGCTTTACATGATGGATGGCGATCCAAATGATCCCTTTAAAGAAAGCTGGGGTGGTAGCTTCGAAAAATTTGATCACAGCCCGAGTAACATTTTTAACCGCAACACTACGCTTAACGATACGGTAGGCGTTTATTCGGTGATGGAATTTCACTTAAAAGGACCCAAAGTTAATATTCCGGTAGATTCGGCGTGTTTTACGATGACCGTTCAAGCCCAGATCGGTGAGCAAAAATGGCCGGGGCATTATCTGGGGAATGGTAACTATGTAATCAGGTATATTCCCAAGCAGACCGAAACATTGAGCTATACACTTAACTCAACGATTCCGGGCTTTCCTCAACAGAGTGGAAAATTTGTTGTGAACAATAGCTGGCCGGGCAAACGGGGTGTCAACGATTTTAAACTAGGTGCGAACTGGTACACCGACCGGCGCGATCCATCCCTTTTTGATGGCAGACAGCAAGGTGCTAAAACGGTTCTCAAATGGCGTAGTGCCGCATTGCTGGATTGGGCCAAACGGTGGTCATGGCTGTATTAGGTTTGGCCAACGGGTTAACCCGGATAATTGTGCTATGCAACTTCTTTTAGCAGTAATAGAGCACTACGGCTAACACGAAGTAATCCTGCAGTAAAGGCCGAAGTAGCTTGAGGGCTAAGTTAATATGGTATTCGACGGTTCGTTCGGGAATGCCCAGTTGCGCTGAAATTTCTTTCGCTGACTTATATTCCAGTCGATTCAGTCGGAAAATCTGACGGGTTTTCTCCGGCAAGTCATTCAGTTGATTCTCAACGGTAGCCATCAGGTCGTTCAGGGCAATTTGTTCTTCCGTAGTTTGTTCATTCGACGAAAAATTTTGCGCATGTTCCACGTATTTCTCACGGATCAGTCGCGCCCTGAACAGATTGATAATGGCGTTTTTGAGGGATGTATGTAAATAAGCACCCAGATTTTCGATAAGCAGGTTTTCGCGCTGCTCCCATAACCGCACGAATAAATCCTGAACCATATCCTCGGGGCTATCCGTCGAGGGAAGCTTATTTCTGGCTATGGTGAATAACTTCCTCCAGTGACGCGTATAGATTTCCTGAAAAGCAGATTCATCCCCTTTTTTCAGGTAAATCAATAAGGCAGTATCAGGAAGGGTTTTGTAATCCATTTCAGCCCCCGGCATCACCGGAATTTGCTTCTAAAGTACATAATTTTATATGCATAATGATTTTATACCTGTCATATTGCCCTAGTTATCCTGTTCAATTCAGAAGCAGAAAAGCCAATTTCTGATCACATAGTCGAGTTTGCCATCACCCAATTCAGCTCGGGAACGTTCCCGGTAACGATTGCGTAAAATGTCACAATATTTCCTTTGCTTAATCTAATCGGCTTCTTTATCCTTGAACAAGTTTTCCTCCTGCCAGGCATTTATCGCCTTATACCTTCCCCTCATGCGCAAAATTTGTTTACTAGTTATCCTTCTTTTGACCTCAGGTTTCTGCGCAAAAGCACAGGAGTTTATTCCGCTTTGGCCAGTGGGTAACATGCCAAATACAAAAGGTATGTCGCTAAAGGATAGTATTGCTAACGAGCGCGTTTACCAGGTTGGAACGCCAGGCATGTATGCCTTTTTTCCTTCGGCCCAGGAGAATAAAGGAGTGGCTGTGGTGATTTGTCCAGGTGGAGGCTACGAACGTCTGGCGTATATAATTAGTGGGTGGCAATTGGCGAAATGGTTCAATACAATGGGGATCAGCGCCTTTGTCCTCAATTATCGACTACCGAATTCGCCCGATCTGAAACAGCGTGAACTGGGACCGCTTCAGGACGCTCAGCGAGCGATACGATTTATCCGCAGTAATGCTAAAAAATGGAGAATAAAGCCAGATCGAATCGGATCGATGGGTTCATCAGCCGGAGGTCATCTGGCAGCACTGCTGGCAACCAATACAACCGATGTTTCGGCCATTGGCGATTCGATCAGCCGATTGTCGTTCAGACCCGATTTTGCCATTCTGGTTTCGCCGGTTATCACGATGGGCAACTATGCACACGCGGGCAGCCGGAAAAATCTGTTAGGCCAAAATCCCTCCGCCGACTTGTTGAAAGCCTATTCGCTGGAAAACACGGTAACCCCCACCACACCGCCCTGTTTTTTGGCTCATGCCTACAATGACACGGTTGTCGATCAACGAAACAGTTTGCTGTTTTATCAGGCATTGATTGACCAGAAAATTCCGGCCAGTCTCCATATATTTCCACAAGGAGGCCATGCGATTGCTCTACGAAACAATCCGGGATCAACGCAACAATGGACAACGTTGTGTGAAAGCTGGCTCCTGGAAATGAATCTGATTTCTGATGCGAATTAGGCAGTAAAGTTGCCCAAACTAGTCATTACCGTCCTGACCAAACTGATATGAATCGCCCTTTTGTTTTACTCCTGATCACGGCACTTTGTACAACCGTAACTTATGCCCAATTAAGGCCGACTGGCGGAAAAGATACGTCCTTTACCGTGCAAGGTTCTTACCTGCGTGAGAAGAAATACCACCCCGATATTACATTGGCCGATTCTACGCTGCCATCTGGAATCCGGGTCGATAAAGCTATTCCGTTCAGTACACCCACCAAAGGAAGAAATCTGCTGCTGGATGTGTACGCTCGGCCAGCCGTTTCGGGGAATACTCGTCCGGCAATTGTCATGATTCACGGGGGTGGCTGGCGGTCGGGCGACCGGTCGCATAACAACACCCTGGCTGGACAGCTGGCTGCTAAAGGATTTGTGACCATTCCCCTCGAATACCGGCTGTCGACGGAGGCTTTATACCCGGCCGCCGTTTATGATGTCAAAGCGGCAATTCGCTGGGTTCGGGCCAATGCGAAGAAATATGGCATTGACCCCAACCGAATCGCAGTGCTGGGCTTTTCGGCGGGTGGCCAGTTGGCCGCTTTGGTTGGTACCACAAACGGGCAGGCAACATTTGAGGGATCAGGGGGTAATGCTCACTCTTCAAGTACCGTCCAGGCCATTGTCGATATTGATGGCGTTCTCGCTTTTATTCACCCGGAATCGGGGGAGGGCGATGATTCAAAATCGACATCGGCGGCTACGTACTGGTTCGGTTATTCCAAAACGCAGCGGCCCGATTTATGGCAGGAAGCCTCGGCGCTTAATCACATTGACAAGCATACTCCCCCAATTTTATTCCTGAACAGTTCGGTGGATCGTATGCACGGCGGGCGTGATGATCTGATAAAAAAACTGAACGACCTGCGTATCTATTCAGAAGTGCATACGTTTCCCGACGCGCCCCATACGTTCATGTTTTTCAATCCCTGGTTCACCCCGACTCTGACCTATATCTCTGACTTTCTGAACCGCGTATTGCCGACAAAATGAACCAGCATCAGTGCATCAACTATACGCATCAATTCGACACCAGCCGTCCCTGAGCATCCTCTACGTGCAGACGGTTCAGATCCAGTCCATCCAATACCAGTACACCCTGTATGGACGATTGCTGTTTAGCATCCTGTTTCCACGACCAGACCAGTTTACCCGCCGGGGAGTATTCCAGAATCTGCGTTCCACTGGCTCCGTGTTCAGGCCCGTGTCCCTGCCAGTTAGCCACCACCCAGTTTCCATTCTTCAGAATCTGAAAACCAGAAAAAAAGTGAGGATTGACAACGGGCGGGCCACTGAGACTATCGACAAAACTGCCTTTTTTATCGAATTGCTGGAAATTGGCCGAATAACCTCCACTCACCAATGTATTGCCATTACCGAGCCGCTGGGCCTGCCAAGCGTGTTGCGCTTTGTCCTGTTTCGTCAGCTGAGCCTGCCAGGCAATAGAGCCATCGGGTTTTCCTTCAATCACCCGGTCATTAGAGGTGAGCAGAAAATTGCCGTCAGCCGTTTCGCGAATCAGCCGGACATACGTAAAGTCTGGATAATTAATAGTTCTTTGTACGGTCTGGTTCTGATCAAGCTCAAGCAATACGATGCCTTTTTTCCCCTGCCAGTTTAAACCAACCAGCATGGTATGGCCATTGCGTAAGCGCCGGGCGGCAATCGTTCCATCGTATGTGGTCAGCTCGGCTACTTTTGCCCCCGTCTTGATATCCCGCTCTTCGTAGCCCTTGCCGGTGCCGATCATCACTCTCCCCTGCCCTATTAGTTGCAGATCCCGACCAGCCGGAACGGCCACAAAGTAGTTTCGTTCGGGATGAGCCAGATCGATGTAATTCAATTTGGAGAGTCCCTCATCGCGTAACAGCATCTGCCGGGATGCGTAACTTCCGTTGGAAGGCTGCGCGGCACAATGCAGATAGAACAGCAGTAAAAGGGCGGAAAATAAGCTGGTAGTAACGTTCTTTTTCATGCGTTAAACGCCTTGGTTATTCGGGTAAAGTATAAGTTGAATCCAAAGCTATCAAATTCAACAGTGAAATGAGTGATCAATTCCCACAATGCAATATACCTGGCTACTTTATGCCCTCAAACTCAAGTGCCAGCATGATAAAAGGGCCAACGGACTTAGGATCATTATCCCGTTTCGCTTCCTGACAATAGTATTCGTAAGACCCATCGCGATAAGGCGTGCCACCCAAACCAGCTCCTGCACAGGCGTCCGTGATCGTTACAACCCCCGTTGGCTGTGTTTTGATAAAATGCGTTAAAATGCCATTGTATCCCTTTTGGGCAATGTCTTTGAATTTCGGGTCAAGATAGCCCTTCCGGGTAGCTTTCATCAGAAAATACACAAACATGGTCGAGGCCGACGATTCAACGTAATTACCTTCCTGTTTGCCAATGTCCATCACCTGGTACCAAAGCCCGCTTGGCGAATCCTGATAGGTCGCCAGTGTTTGCGCCAGGTTTCGGGTAATTTCCAGAATCTGTTCCCGCTGAGGATGATCTGCCGGAAAATAGTCGAGTACATCCACCAAGGTCATGGCGTACCAGCCCATGCCACGCCCCCACACATGCGGTGATTTGCCGGTTTCTTTATCTGCCCAACGCTGCTGTCTGCTTTCATCCCAACCGTGATAATAAAGGCCCGTTTTCGGATCTTTATTGTGGGCATCAATTAGCCGGATTTGATTGGCTACGTCAGAAAATAGCTCGGGTTCGTTGAAAACCTGGGCATACTGAGCCAGAAAGGGCGATGCCATGTATAACCCATCGAGCCACATCTGGTGCGGATAGTGTTTTTTATGCCAGAACCCGCCTTCACTCGTACGCGGATGCGTAAGCATCTGACTGCGTAATAATCGAATGGCTTTTTCATACCTGGGGTCATGCGTGCGCTCGTATAAGGCAAACAGAATTTTTCCGGAGTTTACGGCATCGATGTTGTACTGGGTCAGGGTGTAGGTTTTTATGCTGCCATCCGGATTGATCATATCGTCGGCGTATTCCTTGATATAGTCGTAGTATTTTTCCGTATGAGTCTGTCGCCACAATTTTTCAAGCGAGCTGCAAACCAATCCGTTACAATAACCCCATCGAGGTACTTTCGAAAAATCAAGCATCCACCCTTTCGGGTTCCGCCCAATATCGGAATCCGCCATTCGCACCGACCAGGGCACATTTGTTTCAGTCGGTGTTCTGGCTTGCTGCGCCGAAACGGATGCCTTCAACGTGGCTAGCATCACTACCCACACAATCAAAATTCTCACAGAGCATACCTGCCTGTTTGTTGTAGCGTCTTCCATTCGAGCGGTTGTATTGAATGACTACTGGAATCGGGGCATTGATCATGGATTCTCCGAGGGTACGGATTCAACCCGAAACCAGTCGAAGTCGGCATAGCCTGAATCATTGATCTGGGTGGTACGGGTACAGAAGATACCCATTTTGGCACCGATCCAGCGCCCCACTTCCGCCTGAAACGGATCGCCGGTTTTGGTAAAATTCTGCCCATCCAAGCTGTAACTGAACTGACACCTGGCACCCTCTGTCACCACCACACGGAGATACACCGGACTACCGGCGTTCATTTTAGCAATAACGGTTTCGACTTCCGGTTTTCCCTCTGACGCCTTTTTACAAACGCCATAGACCAGGTTGACCCCATCCTTACTGCTTTTTAGCACTAGATTCGCATAGCTCAACCCCATGATGATCAGCCCCGTCCGTTCGTTTTCCAGTTTTGGATTTGGTTTAAAGATTAGCTTTGTGGTTACCATGAACCGCTCGGCCGGAAACTTCTGTAACAACAGGTTTGGCACCTCCCAGTTGTTTTTGATGTCCTCAGGTGCCTTGTAGGAATATAGTCGCAGAAACCCCTGATTACTCGTCGTATGCCAGATGCCTTTCGGGTTGGCCTGCCACTGCCACTGGCGTCCCGGCATCGTTGAACTGAACTCGTCCGATTCGACGGGTGTACTAATTGGAAATTCTTTGCCTGGCGACGGCCCCGCAATGGCTGGTTTTTTATACGTCAATACGGGTTCTCCCTTGCCATCACCGTCGGCATCGATACCGATAACCGGCCAGTCGTTCACCCACTTCATCGGTTGCAGATGCACAACCCGACCGTAGGCTTCCTTATCCTGAAAATGCAAAAACCAGTCTTCGCCAGGCTTACCATTGACCGGCTTCGTATCGACCCAGGCACCCTGATGCGGACCATTGATCGAACTTTTACCCTGATCCATAACAACTTTTCGTTCGTATGGCCCATAAATTTCCTTAGACCGGAGCACGAGTTGCCAGCCCGTAGGCACCCCCCCCGCCGGAGCGAAGATGTAGTAAAAGCCATTGCGTTTATAAATCTTCGGCCCCTCAATGGTTGGGTCCGTTTCGTGACCGTCGTACACGATGACGCCCTCATCCAGCACTTTGGTCCCTTCGCCATTCAGTTTTTTGACGGTAAGAATGCTTTTTATACCGGCCCGGCTACCGGCCCATCCATGTATCAGATAAACCTGCCCGTTGTCGTCCCAAAGCGGGCACGGGTCAATCAGGCCCTTGCCACCCTCCACCAACACCGGCTCCGACCAGGGGCCAGCCGGGTTGGCCGCTTTAGTTAGATAGATACCAAAATCAGGGTCCGGGTAATAGATGTAGAATTCTTTGTTGTGATAACGGATAGCAGGAGCCCATACCCCATTACCGTGCTGGGTTTTCTCGAAATGCTCGAATGGCGGCTGGCGTTTCAGCGCATGGCCAATAATGCTCCAGTTGACCAGATCCTTTGAGTGCAGAATGGGTAATCCCGGAATGGCATCGAAACTCGATGCGACCAGGTAATAGTCGTCGCCCGCCCGGCAGGCGTCCGGATCAGAATAATCTGCGTTCAGGACCGGGTTTTTGTACGTTCCATTCCCTAAATCGGCGACCCAAACCTTCGAAACATAGGGTGTTTCAGCCTCGGTTGAAGCCGGTTTTGGTCGGGGCGTTTGGGCTACAGCCGAAACTATCGACAGAAAAAACAAACTAATGATACGTACCGAATTCATATGTTTAGGGGCGGGCTGCGTTAGGTAACCAGGCCGATTTTTCAGAAAAAATGGTTGCTAGAGTATAGGTACTGGCCTCTTTATCCGTTAGAACTTTTGACCAGACTGCCCGTTTCGATGAATTCCCTCCGGCTCCAGTATTGCCGTATTCTGCATATAGTACGGTCTTTTCATTAGCCGGATTACCCCAGTTGTCCCAACCTGCGGGCAAAATATGGTTACCCATATCGGTTCGAATGAATATCGTTTTGGCGTTCGGTCGCCAGGGACGACCCAAAAAGACTTTTTTAGCGGCTGGGTCGGCGATCAGTTTGCAATCAAAAAAAACGAATCCGTAGCGCTGATACCCTGGTGTAGCTGCTGCCGTAATGAATGAATCGGACAGGCTTTTGATCGTGCAGGATTGAAAAACGGAGATCGATTTTCCGAAAATAAAGTCGGTAGTCCCTTCAATAAAGCAGTTTTCGTAAAACTGACGACTGCCCTCGGCAGCAGCATAAAGCGTATCCTGATTTCCTAAAAGGATGCAGTTTTTGCAGACAAACCGATCACCTTCAACATGCAGTGCGACAGCCTGCCCAACACGCCCGGCCGTGTTTCGGATGGTCAGGTTTTCCAGAATAATATCCGGCGCGTCGACCAGAACGGTATAGGAGGTATAGGTGCTGTATTTGTCTTTACCAGTCCAGTCTTTGCCGCCCGGATAGGCTTTACCTGAGTAATCGTCGCCGGTGATCACAACGCCTTCTTTACTTTCCCCAATGACATGAATGTTGGGTTTCCAGGAAGGAATGACGAGTTTTTCGGCATAAACGCCATTTTTAACATAAAGGCTTACCCGAACCTGCGAATGATCGCGAAAGCTATTGACTGCTTCCTGAATGGTTTTGAAATTGCCACTCCCATCCTGAGCAACCGTAAACGAAGACGGATACGTAGCGGGTGGCGTCGTCTGGCTCCATACATGACTAGTACAGACCAGCAGGCAACTAAGTAGAAGCAGTTGTTTCATTTGTGATTAAATAGAACGTTAAACAGGCCCTATACTCTTTCTAACTTCAACTGTTTGATAGACACGATTGAACGCCGGTCAGATAAGTCGTAATCCTGCCGGGGGGGTGATAAAAACGGAAAGGCCAATAGCTCAATACCAAAATTCTCAGAAACAGGCGTCGGTGTAAGCCCTCATTTTGTAGAAGACAGGGTCAGGTTCTTTTCCTGGGCACCCTTGTTAAACTCCGCCCTGGTCTGGGCTTTAGCGACATCCGTGTTCTTCACCTGAATGCCCTGAGTCCGCTCGCCATTTATAGAAAATAGCAAACTGGCCTGAGGATCGTATTGTATCGTATCGAACGTTAGATCACTGCTATTGTCTACCAGAATAACGGGCTTTGTGCTTTTGGTGATCAACTGTACATTTTTGAAACGAATACCGCTCGCATCGATCAACTCTATGCCCTTATCCGCCTGAAGGACCAGCCTGTCCATCGTAATGTTTTTAACCGCCATTTCGGGTA
Organism: Spirosoma aureum; assembly: GCF_011604685.1. NCBI lineage: Bacteria > Pseudomonadati > Bacteroidota > Cytophagia > Cytophagales > Cytophagaceae > Spirosoma > Spirosoma aureum. The sequence continues at coordinate 5,696,179 of NZ_CP050063.1, forward strand.
AACCACGGATAAAAACGCCCTTTTTTGCGCCATTACAGACAATGTTCTCAAAATGCATATCCCGGAAAACGGGCGTACCTTCATTGACGATCGGGCGCTCGTCGCGCTCCCCATCGGTAGCGAACTTGACGAAATAGTACATATCGAAGAAGATGGCTTCCTGCGCAATGTCTTTCATGAAAATATCTTTTGCATAGATATGCTCGACTACGCCACCCCGCCCCCGTACCGACTTGAAACGCAGGCCCTTATCGGTACCCATAAACGTGCAGTTGTAGACGAATATATTACGTGCCCCTCCGCTCATTTCACTCCCGACAACAAAACCTCCGTGGCCGTTATAGACCGTATTATTCCGAATAACACCATTCTCGGTAGGCATCCCGCGTTTACGCCCTTCTTCGTCTTTTCCCGATTTGATGCAAATGGCATCGTCGCCTACATCAAGTGTACAGCCTTCGATGAGGAAGTTCTTGCAGGATTCGATATCCATACCATCGCCGTTATGCGCGTATTCCGGATTTTTAGTGGTAACATTTCGAATCGTTAGATCCTGACACATCAGCGGATGCAGACACCAGGCGGGTGAATTCTGAAATGTAACCCCTTCCAGCAGTACTTTTTTGCAATTCGTCAGCACCAGCAGATTCGGCCGGAGCATGTCCTTCATATCCGCAAAATCCTGAGGAGTTTTTCCGGCAACCAGCAACATGCTTCGATTTTCGGTACTGGCCCGTTTGAACTGCTCACTCGGATACCAGGTTTTACCATCCTCTTTCAAAACGCCACCCGAAGCTACTTTTTCCTGCCACTGGCTTTCGGTGAGCTGCGCTTTATGGACGGCTCGCCATACGTCTCCATTCCCATCGACAATGCCCTGACCGGTAATAGCCACATTTTCCAGATTGGCCCCAGACAGGGGGGATTGATTACGGGCCGACCGTTTGCCTTCGTAGGTGCCTTCAACCAGGCCGTATTGGCTTTTATCGGTCGTAAACAACAGGGTTGCTGCCTTTTTTAGATGCAGATTGACGTTACTTTTCAGTTCGATTGGTCCGGTGATCCACAATCCAGCGGGTACGAGCACCACCCCGCCCCCTTTTTGACTGCACGCCAGAATAGCTGCATTGATCGCCCTGGTGTTCAGTGTAACGCCATCCGGTTTTGCACCATGCGCAATAATCGTTACCGTGTCCTTTCGAAAAACGGGCTGGGCTATTTTAGGAAGGTTGGCCCAGCTATAGGCCGGTGCGGTTTGTGCTGAAGCAGAAAACGGAGCCAGTATTGAGAACACAAGGCTCAGGAATCGATGGTTTTTCGTCATAATTTTTTTATTCAGCAGCCAGGTGAGGTCATGCTGATCCGTAGGACTCAGATGATTTACGCGAATAAATTCATGCTGTATCATACGGATCAGCGCGTCCTGTCCAGTCTATTGATAACCCTGATTTTGGGTAAACTCCGTTTTATTGGTAATGGCATCCAACTGCGTTTGTGGAATAGGCCGAAGCACATGATAATCCACAATATTGACTGCATTATCGGGCGCATCGGCACGAACACGCTCCAAAAGCTTCCCTGTTCGTTTGAGGTCGAACCAGCGAATCTGCTCCCCGGCCAGTTCACGTGCCCGCTCATCCAAAATGAAATCAAGCGTTACCTGGGCTGAAGCAATCTGCATGGCAGCGGCTTTACCCGGTTTGGCCGCCCGTGTCCGCACGGTGTTGATGTAATCGGCAGCAGCCTGCAAATTACCCAGCTTCATTTGGGCTTCGGCCGCGATCAGGTACACCTCGGCCAGCCGGATCACGAATACATCACGGGCGCTTTGCGCTTCATTCAGGCTAGCCCGCGTCGGGTCCATAAACTTCGACAAGGTTGGGTAACGCAGATTGTCTTTAACCGTTCCGTTGGCGTTATAAATCTTACTTCGGTCGTAGGTCTGGTACTTCCGGGTTGCTTCAAACGCATCGGGAATTTCTTTTTTCGTGCAATACACCGCCGTATCGCCCAGGTTCATACCCGCCGGACGCGAAGTGGCATTAGCAAACCAAACCTGCTGAAATGAACCTTCGTAGCGGGCATCCTCATCGCTATACAGATCGAGCAGGAACCGGGTTGGCATGTATCGGTTGAATGGCCGCCCGTTGGCGATATCGCGCGTCATGCCCGGCCGATCGTCGTACTTCATCAAAAACAACAGGTGCCCATTGTTGCTGCCCCGGCTATGGCCATACGGATTGAAGGTTGTGTTTACGAGATCATTGATGGCCAGGTTCACGGAATAATCGACGACATAAATGGCCTCTTTGGTCTTCATATTGCTCATTTTCCACAAGTCCGCATAGCTGGCTTCCAGTTTGTAGCCGTAATTACCCGTCAGCACGGCCTGCGCCATTTCCAGCGCTTCTTTGTTCATGCCACGAGTCAGATACATGCGTGCCAGAAACGCCTGAGCAGCTCCCTTTGTCACTTTACCGTATTGGGGCTGCGTAGCGGGCAGGTTGGCTACGGCAATCTTCAGATCTTCGAAAATCTGGTTGTAAATGGTTTCAACAGAAGTCCGGTTAGCCGTCGCCACAATACCGTTCGTTTCCTGTGTGGTGAAATGAACACCACCCCAGGTTTCAACGATATGCCAGTAATAAAACGCCCGCAGAAACCGTAGTTCCCCTTCGCGAACTGGCCGTAACGCAGCCGATAAACCCGCTTTATCGATGCGGCCAATGCCACCGTTACACAGATTAATGGCTGCGTAGAACTCCCGCCATTCGCTCGTAAGGGCCGCATTACTGCCCTGAAGGTTCAGGTATTGGGTTAGGTCCCGGTAGACCTCGCCCGATCCGCTCGTCCAGATATCGGTACCTGTTTCGGCAATGTTATACCCTTCTTCTTTACCGTACCACCAGCGTTGATACGTATAGGCGGCATTGACCAGTGTTTCAAAACCTTCGGGTGTGGTGTAAACGGTTTCGGCGGTTAACCCACTGGGGTTATATTCTTCCAGCACATCTTTACACGAAAACAAGGTTAGCAGAGATAGTGCCAGTAACCCCGTTTTTTTGACAATGGATAAGTTCATAATGGGTTGAGGGGTTATAGGTTGACGTTCAGACCAAATACGTAGAGCTTTGTCATGGGGAAGTTCTCGGAACCACCCCGCTCCGGATCATAGTTCAGGTTGGTGAAAGTGAACAGGTTTTTGCCTGTCACATACAGCCGAACTCCCCGAATGACCTTTGAGCGAAGGATGTTGGCGGGTACGTTATAGGCCAGCGTAATGTTACGAATCCGGGCATACGTACCATCCACATACCCTAATGTAGAGAGGTATTTCAGCCCTCCGTTTTTATTAGGCCGGGGATAGGCATTGGTCGGATTTTCGGGGGTCCAGTAATCGAGCCCCGCCGTGCTGTTGCCAACGCCCTGCTGGTCGAAACGGGCCGACCGGTCGGAGTTAATCATCTGTCCTACCCGGGCATAGAGAAACACATTCAGGTCGAAGCCTTTGAATTTGATGGTGTTATCGAAACCACCACTCCATTTCGGACGGGGTGTTCCCAGAATAATCCGATCGTTCACGGCATCGATCTTACCATCGCCATTCTGGTCCTTCACTTTGATTTCTCCGGGCAACTGGGTTGGCGAAAGCTTGGCCGCGGCATCCGCTTCTGAGGTTTGCCAGATACCCAGTTTTTGGTAGTCGTAAAAGACATTGATGGGCGAGCCAATGAACCAGCCGTTACCAATGTCGTTGCCGCCCGTTACCAGCTCCGTAATTTCTTCCTTGTTTTTGGTGAAGGTGACGTTGCTGGTCCAGCTGAAATTTGACGTCCGGATGTTGGTACTACCCAGCGTGACCTCAACACCCCGGTTACGTGTTTTGCCGATGTTCTGCTTAACCGTCGTTACCCCTGTCGTTGGTGGTAACCCACGATCCAGCAGCAGGTCAGATGTGCGGGTATCGTAATAATCGATCGACGTATTAATGCGACCGTTCAGCAGGCCAAAGTCCAGACCAATATTTTTAGTATTGGATAGTTCCCATCCTAATTCAGCATTGCCTACGTTCCGCGAGAAAGTATAGGCGGGAACCGGTACTTCGTCATACCCAAAGGCCAGCCGGGTCAGCGTTGTTTGGGTTGCATACGGACCAGAGGGGTCGTTACCGGCAACCCCATAACTGACGCGAACTTTCAGGTCGCTAAGCCCTTTCAGACCCTGCATAAATTTTTCTTCTATTATGCGCCATGCGAACGCAGCCGAGGGGAAGAATGTCCATTTATTGCCTGTTGCCAGTTTAGAAGAGCCATCTTCACGGGCAGTCAGTGTAAGCAGATACCGGTCGCGGAAGGAATAATTCAACCGACCCGCAAACGAAATGAGGTCATTCTGCGAATAGGCGGAGTTGATCTTGATTTCTTCCGTTGCACTGCCCAGTGAGTAGAATAACTGCGATGGAAGCAGTTGATTAACGCCCGAAGCCGCTGCGTTATCGGAGGTATTACCGATATAACTGGCAATACCCGTGAGCGTAAATGCGTGCTGGCCCATACTTCGTTGATAGGTCATCACATTTTCCCAGTTGAGGCTACGGCTGCTACTGGTATTGTACGTAGCGAGCGATTTACCGGTCAGCGATCGATCGATGGATTTCGGGGAAGCATATGAACCATCCCGGATCGAAGCCAGGTTCACGCCCAGTGTAGTCCGGGCAGTAAAGCCTTTGAAGGGCGTCAATTCAATATAACCGTTGGTTAGAATCCGGGTTGTCAGCACCGAGTTATTGAATACGTTCGGTTGCTCATCCGACAGTGGATTGGCCGTCTGCCCATCCAGCATGATGTAGTTAAAATTCCCATTGGCATCATAAAGCGACCCAAGCGGACTGATTTTATTCGCCTGATTGAGCGGGTCGCGCCGGACGCTTTGGTTGTAGTAGGTAAGCTGGCTTTGTAAGCCAATTTTCATCCAGTCAGTAATTGTATAGTCGACATTCAGCCGCCCGGTGTAGCGCTTCAACTCGTCTAACTTCAGAATACCTTTTTCGTTATAGTAGTCGACAGATACATACGATTTCAGCCGCTCGGTACCTGACCGTATGCCAATCTGATAATCCTGTTGAAGACCATTGTGAATCAGCGCATCCTGATAATCAGTCCAGTTCCCTTTCTGTAAGGCATCATATTCGGCTACGTTCGTAAAAATGGATGCATCATCGGCCGGGCTTTTCCAGACGCCAGCGGCCCGCCAGGCTTCCCGCTTGAAATCTCGAAAGCCAGTAATGTCCATGGCTTTCGGATACATCGTCACCTGAGAAATACCCGAATACGCATTAAATGAAATATCGGGTTTACCTGTTTTACCTTTTTTGGTCGTAATCAGAATAACCCCATTGGCTCCCCGCGACCCATAAATGGCAATCGATGAGGCATCTTTGAGGACGTCCATTGTTTCGATGTCGTTGGCATTGATATCTTCCAGGTTGCTGTACTGGATACCATCGACAATAATCAGGGGAGCATTATTTCCCCCAATGGAGCGATTCCCGCGTATGCTGATATTGACCTTTGCCCCGGCTTGTCCACTGCTCCGGGTAATGTCGGCCCCGGCAATTTTGCCCTGAGCGGCTTCCAGCACATTGGCAGTCGGTACTTCTTTCAACTGCTCGCTTTTGAGTTGAACAACCGCCCCGGTCAGATCTTTTTTACGTACGGCCCCGTAGCCGATCACGACAACTTCGTCCAGTGCGCTCACATCGGGCACCATCGACACATTGATCGTCGATTGATTTCCAACCGCTATGTCCTGGCTCTGGTACCCAACAAACGAAAATGTTAACGTCACCCCGTTGCCATCGGGTACCGACAGTTTAAATACGCCACTGGCATCCGTTGTTGCACCCCGTGTCGACCCTTTTACCACAACACTGACCCCCGGCAAAGCAGCCTGTTTTTCATCAAGGACTTTTCCTGTTACTACATGATCGGCCGCTTCTGTGCCCGGAGTTGGCACTTGGGTATGCCCATCTGAATCGGACTCCAGCACAATCAAACCGCCAACCAACCGATAGGTTAATTTCAGTGGCTTCAGTAATTCGGTCAATGCTTCATTCAGGCGCTTATCCGTCAGGGTAATCGTGACCGGATGGTCTACATTGATCGTTTTTGAGCCATATACAAACCGGGCGGCCGTTTGCTGTTCAATCTGTGTTAGCACCAATCGAAGCCGTTGTCCATCAGCTTTTAGCGTAACCGGTCGGCTCATTAATTCCTGCCCATTTCCGTTGAAGGCTATTGACAAGCTGGCACAGGCCGTAATCAGGATGAGCTGAATAACAGAGAAGTTCATAAACCACCAAAATGCGTTGACCTGTCGGCCCAGAGAGCCACAAATACGTACAGGTTCTCTTTTTTTCATAGATTTAAGGGTTTTGTTAAATGGAGTTTGACAAAATAGTTCTCGTGTTGGGTCAAGATTCGCGGTCTGTCCAACGAGAGATCAACTGGGCGCTGGTTCATGTTCACGGCATGGCCAGCGTCTTTTTAGTGAAAATCAGTGATCTGGATAGGTTCGACACATAGGCTGAATGGATTAATTATTGGTTCATCAATGGGAAAGCTAGTCACTACATCCTTTTCCAGTGAGCAGGATGGTTGTTCCTTTCACTTCGTAGTTCGCCTTCAGTGCAGCACAAATGATGTCTAACTGAGTGTAGAGTGGTTGATCGGTTAAATCGGCCGTTAATGGGCATCCCTTCTGGCTGTCATTTTCTACTTCGATGTTGATGCCATATGCCTGTTCGAGCCTAACCAGCACCTCCGCTAAAGGAGTGTCGTCGAACTGAAAGGAGATCGGTTTACGCTCCTTTTCCGAGGTACGTATAACCAACGGGGAGTCGACAAGGCCCGTTACAAAATGCTGTTCTTCTTCGAAAAAAGTAGCGGTCTGGTTCGGGCTCAGTACAACTCCGTCGGTCGTTGCCAGTTTGCGGGGCGTTTCTTTATAAACAGCCACCCGCCCCGTTACCACTTCAACCCGCACCTGTTTGCTAGCCGATTGACTCCTGACAAAAAAGCTCGTTCCCAACACCTTCGTAACCACGCTTCCCGCATACACGTAAAAAGGTCGGGATGGCATTTTCGCCACTGAAAAGAAGGCATCGCCAGTTAGGTAAACGGTTCGTTTTTCGGTCGCAAAATGGGCAGGAAAACGTAGTGAACTATGAGCAGCTAATTTGACTGCACTCCCGTCTTCAAGGCGGATTACTAGCGGATGAGTGGAATTATTGGTTCGTTCAATCCAGTCGCCCTTGACAAGTGAAATCAGTGAATCTGCTGGATTGACAGGGCTACTCTGACGCTGTGCAAAATACAACCAACCGATCAAAAGCAGCGATGCCGCAATACCGATCCATCGAAGTGAAGTGCTCCTGAACGGAATAACACGCCCCGGTTCGTCCTGAGGCATCTTACTCTGAATCTGGTCCCAAAGACGGTTTTCCAGCTCGTTCATGTCAAGCTCCTGCCCCGACTCTTCGGTTTCAATCAAGCCATACCAGTGCTCTACAAAAGCCTTTTCTGCGGGTGTACATTCTCCACGAAGGTATTTCTGTAAGAGTTGCCCAAATTTTTTTCGGCTCATGACTCGGTAGCAGTGGGTTTACAGTACCTAAGTCAAACAACCACACCTAAAGCCGCAAATAGTTTTATTGAATAGTAGAAAATTACAACACTTAAGGAGAAATAGAGCAAATATTATTTAAATAGTACTATATAGTTATTGTGATTTAATTGGTCGGTTGGTAGGCTGTCAGATGTAGAGTAGCAGGATAATACCCGGTAACAGGTAGTCTCGCAGGTAGACCCGCAGTGCTTTAATGGCCTGACTAAGGTGATATTCAACCGTTCGTTCCGGGACTTTTAACTGGGATGAAATTTCCTTGACGGATTGATATTCCAGACGGTTTAGTCTAAAAATCTGACGCGTTTTTTCGGGAAGATCACTCAACTGCTTTTCAACGGCTTCCATCAATTCATCCAGATCCATCTGCTCTTCGGTGGTCGATATGGCTTCCGGTAGATGGACATAGGCGTAGTCCGCGTATTTTTCGTGAATCAGCGTCGATTTTATATGATTGATTGTTGCATACCGAACAGCTGTATAGAGGTAAGCATCAAGCCGTTCAATCCGTAGCTCATTACGACGCTCCCATAGCTTCAGGAATATATCCTGTACCAGTTCTTCAACCGTATCCTGCGATTCGATTTTACGCCGGGCAGAGCTATACAACCGTTTCCAGTATCGCTGATAAATCTCCCGAAAAGCAGCCTCATCGCCTGTTCGAAGACGAATAAGTAATATTTCATCGGGTAGCGATTTAAGATTCATTCGTTTTCGGCTGTCAAGTATACTAGAATTTGACTATTTCCCAGAAACAGCCTGACTGTAGATCAGTAAAGCTAGTTGTTCCCTGACTATTAATCTCCACACTTTACTTAAATTTACCAAGCATAAGTTTAATTATTTCTATGCAATCGTTACCGGGAACGTTGCCGAATAGGATATACTACTATTTTTTAGTCTAAAATAGTTTCACACAAACTGATCAGTAGTCATTTCAACCGCCATTAATCAGTTCAATAAAATTGTATTTTTCCATGCTAGAGGACTTACAATCAAGTAAGGAAATTTGAGTAGAGATACCTAACGTATAGTCATCTAATCGCTTGACTAAACAGTACAAACGAGTAGTTATACACGCTATTGATCAACATGAATTGTAAAGGAAAGAGGTGTAGGGTTGTCGATACAGAAAGGCTTTAATCGAAGGTGACTTGCCATTTCATAGCAACCCCTAAAGAAGATACAGAAATTGGGGCTTACTTACTTTTTTTGCCGCAGAAGTCGGGCAGTGAGAATGGATTGCCGGGAAACTGTACTAATCCTGACTTGCCCGGCGAATAGTCCTGATTTTGAATAACTAACCAACCAAGGAAGCTATCAACAGAAACGATGATAGCTTCCCCGATTTTAACTGTATACTCTAGCCAATTGGCTCATTATGAGTTAATAAACGCTAACAGATCGGCATTAATTGTGGCCGCTTCAGTAGCTGGCATTCCATGCGGAAATCCGGGATACGAAATGAGTTTCCCATCTTTTAATAGCTTTACAGCCCTGACTGCGGTCAGCGGGAATGGAACGATCTGATCATCTTCACCATGCAGAACAAGTACCGGTACATCCACACTCTTCAGGTCTTCCGTAAAATCGGTCTCTGAAAAAGCCTTGATACAATCGTAATGGGCTTTTATGCCACCCATCATACCCTGGCGCCACCAGTTATCCCGAATGCCCTGCGATATGGTTGCACCTTCCCGATTGTAGCCATAGAAGGGAATGGTAAAATCCTGAAAATATTGGGGTCGTTTTGTGGCAGTACCTTCCCGAATTTCATCGAATATAGCCATGGGAATACCATCCGGATTTGCTTCGGTTTGCACCATGAGTGGCGTAACGGCACTGATCAGTACCGCTTTAGCAACCCGCCCCTGTCCATATTTTGCCACATACCGAATCACTTCACCACCACCGGTCGAGTGGCCAACGTGAATGGCATCTTTTAGATCGAGCACTCGTGCCAATTCGGCTACATCGGCGGCATACGTGTCCATATCATGTCCATCTGCCGTTTGCGACGATCGTCCATGACCCCGGCGGTCGTGAGCAATCACACGAAATCCCTTATTCAGGAAAAACATCATTTGGCCATCCCAGTCATCGCCTGTTAAAGGCCAGCCATGGTGAAAAACAATCGGTTGCCCCGTTCCCCAATCTTTGTAATAAATCTCGGTACCGTCTGCTACTGTGATCTTGCTCATGTTTTTGGTTTTTAAGTATGATTGTAACCACTGTTTTAGAGATACGCCCTTGTCTTCCATATGCATCCCTGAGAAGTGTCCTGCCGGGGTTCAGCCTTTAAACTACAGACATCAAAACCGGGAACTCCCTTGAATTACATACTGGCATAATACCCTAATTGGGTGGCTGGGGGCTAAAAATAAAGCATTAGGGTAGATAAACTATATAAATAATAGAAAAATGACTTTAGCCCACTTTGACACTAAATCTGGCTGGTGGATCGTGTAGACAATGTCCGTTAAATCCAGAAATTTGCAGAAATTTGAATAATATTGAGCAACCTGCAGTCTTGTAGCTACCTGCGAGTGACGACGGATAGCGAAGCCGGATAAACGGCCAACATTCGATCAGCCCAACGAAGTAGTTGCGTCAGTGGTAAATCACTTTTTCGCTCGATACTCCTTCATATGCTTTTCGATCAGCACATCGGTGACCACTATAGCGTCTAAATAGGCAAACGCTTTTTTTGCAATTAATTCATTCTTATTTGTCAGGAGTTCAGCTATCGTTCGGCAAGTGTCGATGTCGGCAACTTTGTGTTTTCTGAATAGATCCAATACGTTGCTTATCAACTCAGTATTTAACGATTTCAAGTCATCGGTGAAGGCCTTTTTTACCTGAACGTCAAGCAGTGGCGCTTCCTTAAGTTTGGAAATGATAAGTTTTTTAAGTGCGTAATTTGCTTCCCGAAACTTCGCCAGCAAGGCACGCTGAATGACTTCGGATTTCAAATCGCCAGCACTAAAGGCGTAAATAGCGCGCTCGGCCAGGTTGTAATCGGTGGTGCTGATCAATCCCAAAAGTGCTTTTTGTAGCGCTGGCGTTAGCGCTACAAATCCCCGAATATGGTTTAATGCCCAGATTTTATCCGTCAAGTCCGGGCTATCCAAAATCGCCAGGATGAAGTCAGGCGACAATGATTTTTCAGTTAAGCGAGCTACATCCTCCTGAGTTGAGCCATAGACAACATGCCACATTTTATAGGTGGTATACGCTGCCCCTTCAACAACATATTCCAATACATTCTTCGCCGTTGCCGACGACACGCCATCAACTTCATTTTCCTTGTCTGCGGGCTTTGCCTGAGGAGCCAGTTCGGCATATGATAACGTTGCCAGGGGCGAAAGCGGGTCGGCCAGCAGCTCACTCATCCGCTCATACTCAGCCGGTGTGAATGGTTTATGCTCTGCTTTACTCAAAAATTCACCTTTCGGAAGATTAAACCCCAAATAACGCCCGGTGCTTGTCCAGTAGAGATTAACCTTCAGCAACCGGCACTTATTATCGAAGCAAACGCTCGTCCTGACTTTCCGAAAATAGGCCATCGGGTAGCCCTCTTTTGACCGAATCTGAAACAACGTATCGTTTGCAATCGAGTCTTGTGAAGCAGCTATAAATGCCAGCGTCGTATCAGGTTTTAGCGTAATTGCTGGTGTACGTAAATACCGGATTTGCCCAGCGCTATCATAGACCACTGCCAGAAACGCTGTTACTAAACAGACAACTAATCTTTTGATTTTCAGGGCGTACATTAACACAAGTCGGCAGACTTAAAGCTTTTCTTTAGCCTGTGAGAATACAGGCTAAAGAAACAGACTAGTAACAAAACTGATCAACCTTTTGAGCCGTTCCCAGGTACAATTCCGCCGTGTTCTTCCAGCAATTTCCGAAGATCACTCATGGAAACGTCCAGCGGAGTTTTGTTCTGCAAATTGGCCAGAACAGCCGCGGCTCCGGCTGCCTGTCCCATCCCCATACAGGACGCCTGTACACGAAGCGCCGAATTCGCCAGCCGATCACTACTAACACACCGGCCAGCCACCAGAAAATTCCGGCTGTTTTTCGGAACAAGGGCTCGAAGTGGAACTGTTGGAACGATTCCTTCGGCTAAATGATCGGGAACGACGCCATTTTCGTCATGAACATCAATTGGATAATAGGAATAGGAAACCGAATCATCGAACACTTTCCCGGTCACGTAATCGGCTTGTGTAATTTTATAATGACCGTCGATCCGGTAGGTTTCCCGAACCGCCGTTTCGTTTTGTACATCGATGAGTTTTGTTTTTTCGCAACCGGGCAGGGTTCGCAGAAAACGCAGCGTTTGAAGTAAGGAAGCCCGTCCTTTTATGTTCGCGACGGTATGGGTTTCAGAGGTTGTGGAATCGGCCCCTAATACATGCTGAATGTTATCGCCGGCACTTCGCAACAAGCCAATTATATTGTTCCGAAAATCGGTTTTCACTAACTCTCCTTTCTGAATGGCTTCCTGATAACGAGCCTGTATCAGCTTAACATCCAGCGAATTAAAATCGTAACCGCCTAGTTTAAACATCAGCGTACCCGGCTGAGTCACCGACTCCCGCAGTACATCAAACCCGGCCATTGACGTAGCATACGCATTTCCGGTGCAGTCGATCAGCTGATTACAGGTTATCTGGGTCATGGTCCCTTTACCGACCGTTTCGACGATCCAGTTGTTTTTTTGGAAGGTAATCTGGGTAGGCGTCTCATAGAAGCGAATCTGAACACCCGCTCCTACGCATTTCTCTTCCAGTAACATAGCATATAATTGTCCATTCAGCCGAACCTGGTGTTTGGGGTGATTTTTGCCATGAGGAATTGAAAAATTAGGTAATGTATCGTCGTTGAGGGCTACCGCTTCCTGCACCATTTCCCAGCCGATTCCGCTGATAATCTGCTTGCCCCAGGCGAAAAATATACCGGGGAAAGCTACTCCGCCAGTGGTGGTGGTGCCACCAAGCTGACTCCCGTTTTCGACAAGTATTGTTTTGCGTCCGGCCCGGCCTGCCTGAATAGCGGCTACCACGCCCGCCGTTCCACCACCAATAACCAGAATATCGGTTTTTAGAGTTTGCTTCGTGAGCTTATAGGGTTCTTTCAGGATTTCCCCCGTTGCTAATGTAGGAGAGGCAGCGCCCAGCGACATAGCGCCCAGCGTTGCAAGAGCTGATCTTCTTTCCATAACAGTTCGTTTGACTAGTCAAAAATGGATAGATGCTTAATAGCCGGGATTCTGATCCTTTGTTGGATCAAGGCCTTTGTTGTAATTCATTTCTGAAACCGGAATAGGCCACAGGAGGTGTTTATCAGCAACGGTTTTCCCCGTTGCTGCCAGGATAGCCTCCTTCACTTTGCCCGTTCGTTTGAGATCCAGCCAGCGCTTCCCACCCAACTGAAATTCATAGCTCCGTTCGGTTAATACTAAATCCAGAAACGTAGCAGCGTTGTAATCGGTCAGGTTGAAGTCGATCGATGAAGCAACGGCAGGGGCCTTCCCATACGCCCGGCGATGTACTTTGTTCAGTGCTTCCATACCCGCTGCCGTGGGTCCGTTGCCGGCCCTGCCTGAAGCCTCCGCATAGATCAGCAATACGTCTGAATACCCGTAAACGGGATCATCATTACCCGCACCAGACTGAGAGACAGCAAGTTGATCGGCAAATTTTGAGCTAACAAGCGTATTGGCACCCAAGCCAAAGTTTATCAAATCCCACAATCCTTTCCGCAGGTCGTTCGGATTCCAGGACTTATAATAGGCACTCGTCACATCAAGATAAAGCACGTAAGCTCCTCCGAAATTGAACAACTTCGTGTCTGGATGATTGCTTATCCAGAGCATGTAATTGCCCTGATTGACCTGGCGGGCATATTTCAGGTAAAAAATCTCCTCGGTAGTCGATACTAAATCAGGCCCCCAAACTTTAGTCTGAAAATCAGCTTTTGTGGTCGTGGGCACAAACGAAAATTTATTGGATTTAATCACTTCATCGGCTTTGTCCCGTGATTCGGCAAACTTGCCAAGGGTTAAATACACATCGGCCAGCATGGTTTTGGCCGCCCATTTGGTGGGCCTTCCGGCTACAGCCGGATTATCGGGAAGATTTGTTTCGGCTTCGGAGAGGTCTGCGATAATCAAATCATAAACCTCATCAGCGGTATTTCTTTTCAGGTCAATGGCATCCATTGTGCTTTCCGTACGCAGTGGCACACCCGCCCAGTTGCGCACCAGCTGAAAATAATTGAATGCCCGCATGAACTTTGCTTCCGCTACGTATTTGGTAACATCCGCTTTACTGATCGACTTTCCGGTGGGTGCATTTTTTATGACCAGATTGGCGTTGCGAATGCTTAGATAAAAGGCCCTCCACAGGTCAGATACGCGCGTAATATTGGCATCATCCAACCCCTGAAAAACGTGTAGCGGGGCCCAGCTTCCCCGACCGTTCGCATAATCGGACTGGCATTCAAGCGTTGCTTCGTAAACCGCATAATTGTTGTTCCGCAAAGGTGAGTAAATCAGATTCGTAGCTGTTTCAACTTCAGTGGCGGTGTTGAAAAAAGATTCAACAACCAATGATTTTGGTTCTTCAATGAGTGATTTCTCACAGGAAGAAAACAGACAAAGGCACAAGACCCCGATAATACCCCAGTATTTACCATCGAGAGGCTGTTTTGGCCGATTTATAAGGGACATTTTCATTGTAGTATCTAATCAGAAGAATGAGTTTTTTCGAATGGGAATGAGAACATGGCCTTTGTTAAAAGCCGACACGAAGACCAAACGTGATCGTTTTCGCTACGGGGTAACTATAGGAGTCTACCCCCTGCGTCGTCGAGTTAGCATCCCCTTTTGAATTCACTTCGGGGTCCCACCAGGAATACTTCGTCAGGGTCAATAAATTTTGTCCACTGGCATACAGTTGAACCGTTCGCACCCATTTTACACCCCAGTTCTGAAGCGGAAAATTGTAGGCTAACTGAATGTTTTTAAGCCGGACGAAAGACCCATCTTCTACATATCGATTCGAAACCCGCGCATTGACACTGTTGCTGATAATTGGGTATTTGGCGTTCGGATTGGAGGTCGACCAGTGATTCAGATAAACTTCGCGGGGCATGTTCAGGCCAAAGCCATAATCGATTGTGCTTCCCATTGCACTGGCGTTAAATAAATCATTCCCCTGAACGCCTTGTAGAAAGAGCGTCAAGTCGAAGTTTTTGTAGGACATGTTCGAGTTAAAGCCAAAAATGTACTTGGGATTCGGGTTGCCGATGTACGTTTTATCCTTGATCGTGATGCTTCCATCACCATCGGTGTCCTTGTATTTTATTTTCCCTTTATCATCGTACCCATCCTCGACGAAGCCCCAGAACTGACCTAACGGTCGGCCCTCACGCAGAATATTCGTCACATCATTAATGACAACTACGCTGATTGTGCCACCCAGTATATCCTGTCCACCGTATAGCCTTACGACCTTATTTCGGTTGAAGGAGACGTTAGCGTTGACATCCCATTTGAACGCGCCGGTTAAAATCCGGGTGTCGATCCCTAACTCAACTCCACTATTCTGGATTTCGCCAATATTTTTAATTGTCGTGGTATAGCCGAGTGAAGTCGGCAGCGTTACGTTGTTGAGCAAATCGCGGGTGTTCTTGATGTAGTAATCAGCCGTGAACAGGATTCGGTTATTCAAAATCCCGAAATCAACACCGATATCCTTCTGCTCTGTCATTTCCCATTTCAGATTACCCGGCAAGTTTGTATTCGGTCCGTAGGTGTTATAGAGGGCATCGCCAAAAACGGTTTTACCCGAATAAAGCTGATTCAGCGTCGCATAAGCGTTAATGGCCTGACTGCCCGTCAGTCCCCAGCTTGCCCGTACTTTCAAATCAGAGATGAATGTATTGTCCTTCATGAACTCCTCATTGGATACGCGCCAGGCCAGGGCAGCTGAAGGGAAATACCCCCATTTATTGCCTTCACTGTATTTTGAAGAACCGTCTCTCCGGATGCTGACAGTTGCCAGGTATTTGCTGTTATAGGCGTAATTGACCCTGGCCAGGTAAGACAATAACACCGATTTAGAATAATTGGAACTCGGTATGCCTGGTGTTGAAGCAGATGCCAGATCATACGTTTCAGGCGTGTTACTCAGAAAGCCTACCCCACTCCCCGACAGTGAGGTGTTCAAAAAATCCTGATAGGTGAAACCGGCTACGGCCGAAATGGTATGCTTTAGATTGAAGATTTTGTTGTAACTGATCGTATTTTCACTCAACAGGCTGGTAAATTGATTGGTAGCAACGTTAGCGGCTCCACTCGAATTCACGAAATTTCGTGTCGTGTAGTTGTCGCTACGGTCGTCGCGGTTTTCAACACCGCCCGATACTTTGATGGTTATCGACTCAATGGGCTTAAAAATCAACGATGCATTGAGCAGGGCAACATTGGCCTTTGTCTGGTTGTTTTGTTCGTTGATAAAGTTGAGGGGATTGATCAGGTCAGTCGCCACAAACGGATAGGCGATGGCCAGTGTCCGGTACGTACCATCATCGTTATACGGTGTTAGTGTAGGTGGGGCTGAAATAGCACCGGCAATCATCGAGTTTCCCCGACTCCCTCCCCCACTATCTTTTCGGCCGGTTTGCAAACGGGTCAAGGTCCCGCCAAAATTGACACTGAACTTGTTGCTGACGGCATGATTGATATTGGCCCGCAACGAATACCGGTTATAGTCGCTACCCTTGACGATACCATCCTGATTGAACGCACTTCCCGACAGCGAAAACTGCGTTTTTTCGTTACCTCCGCTGATGTTCAGTGCTGTCGTTTTCATTGGAGCCTTCTGAAAAACAAGGTTTTGCCAGTCGAAACCCTGCCCAAAGGCATTGATCTGATCCTGCGTAAAGTAGGGCTTCTGTTTATCATTAGTGGCCTGTTCATTATAGAAGGTCGCATATTCCTGGGCGTTCATTAAATCCAGCTTCTTTCTGAGCGTTTGTGAGCTATAACTGGTCTCAAGATCTACGCGTGTTTTACCCACTTTGCCATGTTTTGTGGTAATTAACACCACGCCATTGGCACCCCTGGAACCGTAAATAGCTGTAGCTGAGGCATCTTTCAGAATCTCCATGTTTTCAATATCCGCATTGTTCAGTACTGTTGGGTTACTGCCCGATAGCGGAAATCCATCGACCACATAGAGCGGTTCGTTGCTGCCCTGAATGGAGTTCGTACCCCGGATTCGCACACTGACTGGTGCGCCCGGAGCGCCCGTATTTTGCAGAACCTGTACCCCAGCAGCCCTGCCTGTCAACGCCTGCAAAACATTCGTTGCCGGGTATGAATTGATCTCTTTGGATTTGACCTGAGACAGGGAGCCGGTCAGATCACTTTTCTTAACCGTACCATAACCGACTACAACCACTTCATCCAGTGATTTATCATTTGGCACAAGTTGAAGATTAATGTTTGTGCGATTACCGATAGAAATTTCCTGATTCAGATAACCCACAAACGAAAAGACCAGTGTGATGGCCCGTCCGTCGTCCGGAATGGTGAGTTTATAGTTTCCCTGAGCATCCGTGGTCGTGCCTCGGGTGGTGTTTTTAACCACCACACTCACACCGGGCAAGCCTTCGCCAGTTTCGCTTTTAACAGTACCCGCGATTTGCCGGTCGGCTGCCTGCGCTGGCACGAATGACGTATTCCGGGGAAGTAGGGTCGGAGTGGTCGGCTGAACAGCCGGGCGCACACTGAGCAGAATCTGCTTTTTCCCCACAACTTCGTAGGTGATCGGCAAATTCCTGAAAAGCTGATCCAGTACAGTAGACAGACGCTGATTCGAGATATTAATCGATACGCGCCGATCGGCCTGAATCTGTTGTGGAATATAGGAAAAGGTGACCTTCGTTAGCTTTTCAATAGTCGATAACACAACACGAATCTCTTTATCCTCAACGGATAAGCTAATGGACTGCTCCAGTAAGGCCTGGGCTTTTACTGTCCGGGCGTAGGTTATGTTCAGGAACAAAACCATACAAAACAGTTGGGCAAGGGTAATACGCATAAGGGTACGTGCGTAGGCGTGACTGAGTCGAGGTAATTTCATACCTTTGATTGTTTTTGTTTACAGGATTTAGACAAAGACAAATTAGCCCCTACACATCTGACGAGGATGCAACGGAATACGAACCGAAATGGGGCTTTTCCGGTCGGTGATGCTTGGACCCATCGCCGACCTTCTTTTTTAGCGTCTGGTTACTTTCACTTCATAGCATTCTGGTTAACATTCATTGTTCTTTTCGGTCATTAACAGCCTGACCCGCTAATGACGATCTGCGCATCGATGATCTTATACGTAGCTCCCAGCAGCTTACAGATAATCGTCAGTTTGTCGTACAAATTTTCCTGATCTAACGAAGTCGTTATAAAGCAGTTAGCCATCAGTTCTTCGTCATAGACCACATCGACGCCGTAGGTTTTCTCGATAGCCGCCATGATTTTGGAAACCGGCGCATTCTGAAACGTGAACGAAGCCAATTCTTCATTACGAATCACGACAAGGGGTTTCTCGACCAGCGTTTTCACCAACCGATGTTCCTGCCCCAGATACGTTACCTGTTGATTGGGAGTCAGTACGACACCGATGGTTTCCGGATCAGACTTTAGTTTGGTCTGGGTTGCCAATTGGGGCGAATAAACAGACACCCGCCCTGTTCGCACGGCTACCGTTACGTTCCGATCGGTTGGGTACGCTTTAATGCGAAAACTCGTTCCCAGAACCTTGGTGATCAGGTCATGCGAGTAGACCAGAAACGGCTTATGCGGATTTTTTTGCACCTCAAAAAAAGCCTCGCCAATCAGCGTTACTTCCCGTTTGTTGCCAGCGAATTCAATCGGGTACCGGAGCCTGCTACCCGGTTGCAACGTAACTACACTCTGATCGCTCAACACCACCCGCTCGGGTAATGCCGAGGAGTTAATTCGCTCTGTAAACGACGATTGTGTTTCCATTACCTGCTCCAGCTTCCCAGGAAGTTCAAGCGTTAACCGACTGACGAAATACCAACTCAGGCCACCAATCAGAAGCACAACCGCAGCAGCTACCCAATAGGGTCTGGCCCGGAATCGTTTGAAGGGAGCAGTTTTTACAGTCCGGGCGGCAAGCATCTGCCAGTTCTGGGAAAGAAGCTCTTTCTGCTCATCCTCCGTTGAGGGTAGCTCCACCTCAGAATCCAGGGATGCAAACCATTGATCGAGGAGTGCCCGTTCTTCGTCGGTGCAATCGCCCCTGAGGTATTTTGCCAGTAGCTCCTGGTAGTTGGTGCTGTCCATCGGGTTGAGTCATTCGTTTGTATCGGCGGTCCGACAAAAGGTATAGACGAATAGCTCTAGAAATCCCCTAAGGTTAATCAGGCTTTTTTTAGATTATTTTTCATTTCGGAAAGAATTCGATGCCTAGGAGAGCAGAAACAGAACCCAGGCCGTCATGAAATCGCGCAGATTCTGACGCAAAAAAGTAGTGGATCGGGAGAGATGGTACTCAATTGTTTTTTCTGATAGATTCAATCGCTGGGCAATCTCGCGAATGGTGAGGTGTTCGAACCGATTGAGAATGAATATTTCGCGGGTTTTTTCGGGCAGTTTCGCCAGAGCGCTTTGGATCGCTTCGGAGAGTTCATTCAGTTGAACGGCTTCCATCGTAGCAAAGGTTTTGGCTGGGAAAAAGCGCTGGAGTTGATCCAGATAGTGCTCTTCCTGAATATTCCGGCGGATGTAGTCGATCATCAGGTTTTTGAGCGATACGCCCAAAAACGCCTGTAAATTAATGACCCGAAGGGATTCCCGTTTCTGCCAGATCATCACAAAAAGCTCCTGTGCCAGTTCTTCGGCAACTTCTTTACGGCGAAGTTTACGGTGAGCAATCACATACATTTTATACCAGTACCGATCGTATAACTCCCTGAACGCCTGCTCGTCATCTTCTCGGAGTAGGGCCAACAATTCGTTGTCGGTTAACAGGTGCAGGGACATTTTTGACAGGATTTGCCTGTAAAGTTGAAATAAACCTTCAAATACTTCAACATTTCGTTTTTTTTCCTGAAGTTATGACTCTTCCAGAAAAGCAGAAATAATTAGTACGTATAATGGATAAATCTACCCCGCAAACGTCTTTGGTTTACTTGAACGCTCTGATTGACTTGCGTTTAGGCTATTTTCGTTTGGATCTGCGCTTGCGCGAACTAGTTCGTTGTATGAAAAAGTTAGCTCTTCTTGTTCTGGTATTCAGTGGGATTGCCATGTCCTTCATGCATCGTCATCTGAATATTCCACAATCGGCTCAGGTTTCACCTGCTCAACCGAATATTCTCTGGATTACCTGCGAGGATATGTCCCCTCATCTGGCCTGCTACGGCGATAAAGTAGTGAAAACGCCAAATCTCGATCAGTTAGCGGCCGAGGGCATTCGCTACACCCATGCGTATACAACGGCCGGAGTCTGCGCACCCAGTCGCTCGGCAATCATCACGGGTATGTACCAGAACTCCATCGGTACACAGCACATGCGAACGCTCCAGCCGGACCCTTATCCTCATAAGTTTTCGCCCGTAAAGACCTATTCCGCAGTAATCCCTCAGGATGTTCGTTGCTTTCCGGAGTACCTACGTAAAGCGGGGTATTACACCACCAACAACGAGAAACAGGATTACCAGTTTTTACCGCCGGTAACGGTCTGGGATGAAAGCAGCCCAAAAGCGCACTGGCGAAACCGCTCCAGCCGTAGTGACGGAACGGGTAAACCATTTTTCTCGGTGTTCAACCTGATGATCACCCATGAATCGCAAATCTGGATGCGTGAAAAGGAATCTTTACTGGTTCGTCCTGAGGATATTATCGTGCCCGCGTATTATCCGGACACCAAAACTGTCCGCCATGACATAGCTCGTCATCTGTCCAATGTAATGCGGATGGATTCGATTACGGGTGCGATTATCAAGCAGCTCAAGGATGATGGCCTCTACGACAACACGATCATCTTTTTCTATTCCGATCACGGCGACGGGTTGCCGTTTGTGAAACGGGAAGTCTATGACCGGGGTCTGCGGGTGCCGCTGATTGTTCGAATTCCAGAGAAATTTCGGGTGAAAGGCAGTAAACCGAAAGGCTCGACCGACGACCAACTCATCAGCTTTGTCGATTTAGCTCCAACAGTGCTTTCCCTGGCTAATATTCCTCTCCCAGACTACTTGCAGGGTCAGGCATTCCTGGGCGAAAAAAAGGCGGCTACACCCCGAAAATACAGCTTTGCCGGTCGAGATCGGATGGACATGCCGTTGGATCGGGTGCGAGCGATCGGGGATGGGCGGTATAAATACTACCGGAATTTTATGCCCGAAAAGCCCTATTATCAGGATATCGAGTTTCGGTTGAGTATCCCTATGATGCGGGAAATTCTTCAGTTACGGGATGCCGGAAAGCTGAACGCGACCCAGATGATGTGGTTCCGAAAAACCAAATCTGCCGAGGAACTGTATGATACCCAGACGGATCAAAATGAGTTTACCAATCTGGCAGGTAACCCGGCCTATAAAGCCAGGCTGGCCGAATTGCGTGGTCAAATGGATTCCTGGTTAAAAAAGGTCGGTGATAAAGCCGCTGTACCCGAAGCCGAGATGCTGAAACAAATGTGGAACGGCGGATCAGAACCACCTCAAACCGCTGAACCGAGAGTAGTTAAATCAGGCAATACGGTCAGTATTCGTTGCGCCACACCCGGAGCCTCGATTGGCTATATTCTTAAACACGGCTCTGATCAGGCGAATAGCTGGCACGTATACAGCGGAGAGAAACTGATGCTTCAATCCGGCGATTCGCTCCGGGTGGTTGCTCAGCGAATAGGTTATCTGCCGAGTAAGGAGGTCAAACTGAAAGACTAAATAGCGACTGCCTGGGAGATGATTATAGGAATCCATAAACTACCCACTCTTTCCATAATTGATATTCGCTGATTCAATCAGGGCTTTACTCAATTCAGCACTGGTTTACTGGTCACCGGCTCTGGCTACAACTAGGTTTGTGGCAAAAACAACAGATCCAGATCATGAAACAGTTTCTGCTTACAGCCCTGTTTAGCGTACTGACACTTGGCTTATTTAATTGCAAAAAAACAGATGTCGATGCACCCGCTCAGACGGTTACCGGCTGCAAACTCACTCAATTAGACCGCGGTAACGGTAACAAACATATTTACGAGTATAATGCCGCCGGGTATATCTCCCAGATGACCATTCATTTTCAGGGTGCAACCGGCACCGGGAAAAAGGAAGTTTATGTCTATTCATTTACCTACAACAGCGACAATCAGATTACGGGGGCCAGCATCACCGTCGACGGCCAAAAACCAACGCAGATAACCGACTGGGGTGTAGGCGATGCAGTCAGTTTTAAGTGGAACAATGGCAAACTGACTCAGGTATTGGATCAGTTGGGTTCTAAAACAATTTTAACTACCACAGTTAGCTATGACGATCAGGGGCGGATTGTTCGGCTTAAAGCAGAGCCAGTTCCCGAATGGGGCGACCCATTTGAAAAAGAATTTGTTTACGATGCACAGGGCAACTTTAAATCGAACTATTATGAAGGTGGCGATTTGATTCAATATGAAGCAATTACAATTGACCCTGCCACGAAGAGTGCAGAATCGTTACAGGCAGCGCACGGCCTACCGTACGATATTTTCAATGTCAATCCCTGGCGGGCCAATACCAGTCAGCAAATAGATGGGTATGAGCTCGACAAGGCCGGTAAATTCGCGTTAGCCTACACTGTTAAAACGACAAATCTGGTCAAAAACAGTGCGAATGTAGCCACCTCACAGACCTTCGATGATAACGGGAAGCAACGGATAATGACCTTCACACTGGCCGATTGTCAATAACGACTTCATGCCCGACAGTAGCAGCACGCTCTACTGATCAGAACACACAAGCCCGGCAGAAGTCGGGCTTTGTTGTTTAACGACAGGTTAGGCCTGTACGTAATTTAGCACAATCCATCACCCATAGCACTACGTTCACAACGCCACCAGATCCCGTCCACAAGCGTACAGAAACTGTCCATTTTTGGACAAAACAGGAAATTTACAATGCACCAAATAGGCTAAATAGAGCTGGAAGGGGCTATTTCTACTTTGGCAGGACATTTGTTCTGTATATGTATAATAAATCTGGTGTTATGAAAGGAACTTACTTAGGCGAGTTCGAAGAAGTCGTCCTACTGGCTGTGGCTATCCGTTCAGGCGATGCCTATGGAGCCACGGTTGTCAATGAGATCGAGCAGCAAATGAACCGGGCTGTCAATTTGGGAGCGGTGCATTCTGCCTTAAACCGACTCTACGAAAAAGGGCTGGTCAGCTCCCAGATGGGCGGAGCCAGTCAGGAACGGGGTGGACGCCGAAAACGGCTCTACTCAGTGACCGCTGCTGGTCGGCGTGCCCTGGAGGAGGCTCGTCAGCTCCGCAATCAGATGTGGGAAGCGATTCCAACGACCGCCTGGGCATGACTAAACCAACTGAACCGCAACCACCACCGCGCTGGGCTACCCGGCTCCTGCATCTGTTTTGTGCTCCTCACCTGGTTGACGAAATGGCAGGTGATCTGGAAGAATTGTTTCAGCAACGAGTCAGCATCATTGGCCTGCGAAAAGCACGGCTTCGCTACATCCGGGACGTAGCGAGTTTACTCAAGCCCTTTGTGATTAAACGCAAACCAAAAGTCCAACGCTTCGGCGAGTACCCTCAACACTCATCCTTCCATCCTGACATGATCCGAAATTACCTCAAAATCGCCTTTCGTAATCTGGGCAAAAACAAGATCTATTCCTTTATCAACATTGGCGGGCTAACTGTAGGAATGACGGTAGTTATGCTGATTGGGTTGTGGATCTATGACGAGTTATCGTTCGATACCGATCAATCCAACTACAACCGTATTGCCAAAGTTATGCTGCAACAAACGGTTGAAGGCAATACCTCTACGAGCGAATGGGTTCCAATTCCATTGAGCACCGCATTGAAAAACGACTATGGTAGTGATTTCCGTCACATCGTTCTGACTCACCAGACCGGGGAGCAGATTCTGGCTAATGGTACGGCTAAACTCACGCAAAAAGGGTATTACGCAGAACCGGAATTTCTGGAAATATTACCCCTGAAATTAAGACAGGGAGCAAGATCCGGGCTTAATGACCCGGCTTCTATTCTGCTATCGGAGTCATTGGCCAGCGCCCTGTTTGGAGATACCGATCCGATTAATCAGCTCGTAAAGGTCAATAATAAAGTAGCCGTTAAAGTGTCTGGTGTTTACCCTGATTTTCCGAACAATTCGGAGTTTCGCGATGTAGCTTATGTGCTGCCTTGGGCGCAATTTGTGGCTGATCAGGAATGGGTAAAACGGGTTGAGGATAACTGGGGAGTAAATGCATTTCAGCTACTGGTTCAGCTCGCGCCCAACACTGATTTTGAGAAAGTTTCGTCCAAAATTGAATCCGTTAAGGCCACGCACGCTAAGGATGAAGCCAAATTTAATCCCAAAGCTTTTCTGCATCCGATGAGCCGATGGCATCTTTATTCGGAGTGGGAAAACGGTGTTCCGGTCCGGGGGCGTATTCAGTTTGTCTGGCTGTTTGGTATTATTGGCCTGTTTGTACTTTTACTGGCCTGCATCAATTTCATGAATCTTTCGACGGCCCGCTCCGAAAAGCGTGCCAAAGAGGTGGGTATACGAAAGGCCGTCGGTTCCGTTCGCAGTCAGTTAATCGGGCAGTTTTTCAGCGAGTCATTTCTGGTTGTTTTCTTCGCTTTTGCGCTGTCGCTGCTACTGGTACAGCTTGCTCTGCCCTGGTTTAACGACATTGCCGATAAGAATACCCGCATCCTGTGGAATAATCCGCTGTTTTGGGCGATTGGCGTCGGCTTTAGTTTGATCACAGGGCTGGTTGCGGGTAGTTATCCGGCATTATATCTATCCGGTTTTCAGCCCGTGAACGTGTTGAAAGGCACTTTCCGGGTCGGTCGATTTGCATCGATGCCGCGTAAGGTACTGGTTGTTACGCAGTTTACCGTATCACTAGCGCTTATCATCGGAACCATCGTTGTATTCAGGCAGATCCAGTACGCCAAAAACCGACCGCTCGGCTATGACCGAAATGGTTTGGTAAGTGTCCGGATGAATACGCCGGAACTGATGGAGCGATACGGGATTATTCATAATGACTTGCTGCAAAGCGGGGCGGTTGTCAGTGTCGCCGAGTCAAATAATCCAACTACGGGTGTTTTTTCGAGCGACAACCGACTGGACTGGAAAGGCAAGGACCCGAATCGCCCGGTCGATTTTAACGTCGTGACCTGCACCCACGATTTTGGCAAAACCGTAGGCTGGCAGATCAAGGAAGGACGTGACTTTTCACGGAATTTCTCAACCGATTCCACCGCTTTGATCCTGAACGAAAGTGCGATCAAGTATATGGGCCTGAAACAACCGATTGGCGAGCAGATAAAATGGGTGAATGAAACCTATACGGTTATTGGTGTCATAAAAGATCTGGTGACGGATTCACCCTTCGAGCCGGTAAAACAAACGGCTTTCAGACTGAATTACGAATGGACTAATTTCATTACGATCCGGCTGAACCCGAAGATGAGCGCCCGTGAAGCTCTGAATGAGATCGAGCCGATTTTTCGAAAATACAACCCAGCCAGTCCTTTCGACTATAAATTCGCCAGCGACGAACAAGATCAGAAATTCCGTGCTGAAGAGCGCATTGGGAAACTCGCCACTTTGTTCGCTATACTCGCCATTTTCATTAGTTGTCTTGGTTTGTTTGGACTAGCCTCTTTTGTAGCCGAACAGCGTACGAAAGAAATTGGGCTTCGTAAAGTGCTGGGAGCATCTGTCTTTAATCTGTGGCAGCTCCTGTCGACAGATTTTGTCGTTCTGGTTCTGATTTCGTTCCTGCTTGCTTCTCCCGTAGCCTATTACTTCATGAGTAGCTGGCTCATGCAATACACATACCACTCTGACATATCGTGGTGGATTTTTGCGGTATCGGGTCTGGCGGCCATTGGAATTACATTAGCAACCGTATCGTTTCAAAGCATCAGGGCAGCACTGATGAATCCGGTCAGGAGTCTGCGAAGTGAGTAAGTTATTCGTCATCGAACTATAGGAAAGCACCGTATGAGCAACGGTGCTTTCCTGTAAATTGGCATCTGGGTATCGTACTAAAAAATTGATTAATCTCCCCGATAAATCTAAACACTTCATCTGCTAATTGGTAATTCTATGAACTAGAACGAATCACGCTCATGACTCAACCCCATAAATCTGCTACCGATACAAACACGATCTTACGCAATCAATTAATCACGTTGCTACAGAAAAGTGATGCGCACCAACCGCTTGACGCTGCCATCAAGAATTTACCCGCTAATTTACGTGGGGTAAAGCCGGAGAATCTACCGTATAGCATCTGGCAACTAATTGACCATATTCGGGTGGTACAGTGGGATATTCTTGAATTTTCCCGTAATGCCGATTACCAGTCGCCCCCGTGGCCCGAAGGCTACTGGACCAAACAGGTGGAGCCCTCCGATAACTCGGCCTGGCAACAAGCGCTGGACCAGATTCAGCAGGATCGGGATGCTTTTATAGCTCTGCTGGCGGACCCGCAGAGGGATTTGTTTCAGCCTTTTGCTCATGGTGACGGGCAAAATCTTCTTCGTGAAGCTTTACTGATCGCCGACCATACGGCCTATCATGTGGGCGAAATTATTATTATCCGTCGGCTATTGAATGCCTGGCCAGGCTAATGAAACGCACGTTAACCATAGCCATCTTTATAAAAAGCCCCATTCAGCCAGTAGCCAAACGGGGACCTGCATTCTACTTGAAAGTCCTGATTGAACAAAAACAGGATACTGTATAGACTTAAAACAGACCATAAATCCCTAGTCTGTCTGTCCGAAATCAATTACTCGGTAGTTATATTTAGTAAGCGTAGCGCATTTTAGCGTGCAGATTCCCCGGCTTTTAGCCCCCGACTTTCGATTAGTGAGCAAATGGAATCATTGTCTGACCCAGATAACGGCCTACATGAAGCAGTAAAGCAACTCGTTTTCCTGCTTCTAATGCCATGAATCGATGTACTCCTCCCTTCGCCTGTTTATATCGGGCTTTTGCGTTACTAGCTCTTTGTTCTCTGGCAGGACCACTCTCGGTATCAGGTCAGACTAACTCCACGAAGGTGGGTAAGGTCGAGCGCATTAAAGTGCATGGCAAAGGGCTGGAAGGAAATCTGGCTGGCGATTCACCGGAACGGGACGTCTCAATTTACTTACCGCCCAGCTACCAGACCGACAGGAATCGTCATTACCCGGTGATTTATTTTCTGCACGGGTTCACCGACAGCGACGACAAATGGTATGGCTTTACCAAGCATTGGATCAACCTGCCATCTACTATCGATAAAGCCGTATCTGAGGGAAAATCAGCTGAGTTTATCGTTGTAACGCCAAACGCTTATAACCGCTATTTCGGGAGTATGTATTCGAACTCGGTTACGATCGGCAATTGGGAGGATTACGTGGCCAAAGAGCTTGTAGCCTACGTCGACAATCATTACCGAACCATTCCACGAGCGACCAGCCGCGGTTTAGCCGGGCATTCGATGGGCGGTTATGGTACCATCCGAATCGGTGAGAAACATCCTGAGATTTTTTCGAGTCTGTATCTGCTTAGTCCGTGTTGTATGCTACCCAACCTGACGGCTACACCAAATCCTCAGCAAGCGGCCAAAATGGAAGGTATTAAAACGCAACAAGATCTGGAAAAGGCTGATTTTGGAACAAAAGCCGCTTTTGCATCAGCTGCGGCCTGGTCGCCAAGTACCAGCCAGGGAGAATTTCATCTGGAGCTGCCCCTGAAAGATGGACAGCCCCAGCCTCTGGTTATGGCAAAATGGGCTGCCAATGCACCCCTGGTAACGATCGATCAGTATATCTCCAACATCAGGCAGTTAAAAGCAATCGCTTTCGATGCAGGTAATAAAGATGCCAGTATAGCCGCCAATAACAAACTGTTAGACGGCGTATTAACCAGCTATGGCATTGCCCATACGTATGAAGAATATGAAGGAGACCATATCAACCACATTGCCGATCGAATTGAGCAAAAGATGCTCCCTTTTTTCACCAATAATTTAGCTTCCGACAAGGCTGCCGGTACTCGCTCTGCGAAAAAGAAGTGATCGACTCAACATTGAATCTCATTCAGCATCGTTCCGAACAAATCTAGATGGCATCCGACAGGCTGGTAAACGTAAAATCCCTGGCTTTTACGGGTGGTATCAGGTTGCCATTCATCCGAACCGGCGTACCCAGAGCTTCTATGTTGTTCAGTACAATAACTGCGCTTTCGTTAAAACGGAAATTTTTGACCGGAAACTTGATCTGCCCATTTTCAATATAGAACGTTCCGTCACGGGTTAATCCTGTTTGTAATAACGTTTTCGGATCAACCATCCGAACATACCAAAGGCGGGTTACCAGAATACCCCTTTCGGTACTTTTGATCATATCGGCCAGCGACTGATTGCCACCCTGCATGATAAATCCCGCAGCGGGCGGAGTGGCTTTCACGCCTTTTTTATCGGCCCAAAAGCGGGAATAACTCATGTTTTTAACAACCCCTTTCTCAAACCAGGTTATTTTTTCCTGCGGCCGACCATCACCAACACCCCCTCCTCCGAGAAAATTGATCGCTGCGAACCCTCTCCGCCCATCGCCAGAAAACGGTTCACTTGGCGCTTCGGGATTCGTCGGATCGGAATAGATCGTAACTCGCTCGTCAATAAGCTTTTCTCCGAGTCGGGTTCCCCCTCCTTTTTTACTCAGAAAACTTCTTCCTTCATCGGCCAGGCGAGTGTCCATACCCGACATCATGCTCTGCAATAAAGTACTCATGGCCGTTGGCTCCAGAATGACCGTATATTTACCGGGCTCTATGGCTCGGGCACTGGTAGAAGCCATGGCTTTTTGCATCGCAATCTGGGTGGTCTGCGCGGCATTCAGTTTCGCTATATCATTAAAGTCGCGGGTCACATAGCCCGAACCTCTGGCATCGGCCGTTCGAACGGTAACCGAGAAATCGACCGAGGTTGCTTTATTATAACCAAACAGGCCCCTGCTGTTGGCAATCGCCGAAAAACCAGTTGAATCCTGTAAAAAGCCAGCAGCACTTAAGTTCTTTTCGATACACGCTTCCACACTATCGAACGCAACCTGAGCCCGATATTCCGAATCCATTCTGGCTGTATTTTCAGAATACATTGGCGTCTCCAGATACTTCTGTGGCCCGATCATGGGCATGTATTCCGGATTTTCAGGAGCCAGCCGGGCAATTTCTTCGGCTCGCCGAACGGTTCGTTCAATTGCCTGATCACTAAACTCATTAACCGTAGCCGAACCTAATCGTTTTCCGATACCAGCACTGATCAATAGGGACATATTATCAGCTTCGCCCCCGGAGGAAACGCTGTTGAGCGCATACCGGATGTTACTGGTCCGGCCTCCGTTCAGACTGGCACTCATTTCATCGGCTTTGGAAAAGGATAAAACCTTATCGAGGATTTTCTTTGCTTCTTCTTGGGATATAATAGCCATGGCGTTGAGGTTTAGATTTTCCGGGAGGTATTGAGCACGTTTACTCCGTTGAAGCGGGCCGTCGAACTGCCGTGCGAAACCGAATTGATTTGTGCAGGCTGCCCTTTGCCATCGAAGAATGTTCCACCCAGACGAAAGTCCCGCTCATCACAGACTTTTACGCATGAGTTCCAGAATTCCTGCGTATTGGATTGATACGCAACATCACGAAGCATACCGGCAATTTGCCCATCCTTGATTTCATAGAACAACTGGCCTCCAAATTGAAAATTATACCGTTGCTGATCAATTGAATACGACCCATCACCAATGATGTAGATTCCTTTCTTGACATCCTTGATCATCTCATCGACGGTGAGCCGCTCTTTTCCAGGCGCTAACGAAATATTCGCCATTCGCTGGAACTGAACGGTACTCCAGCTATCGGCATAGCAACAGCCCTGCGACTCCGTTTCGCCTAACATATGCACCTGATCACGGATGGCCTGATAATTGACCAGAATACCATCTTTAATAATATCCCACTGCTTGGTTTTCACGCCTTCGTCATCCCAACCTACATCGCCCAGCGAGCCGGGTTGTGTTTTGTCGGCAAAGAAGTTGACCTCTTTGCTACCATAGTTAAAATTCTTCGATTGCCACTTGTCGATCGTTGCAAACGACGTACCGGCCAGGTTGGCTTCATAACCCAATACACGATCCAGTTCTGTAGCGTGCCCAACCGACTCATGAATAGTTAGATAGGTATGCGATGGATCCAGTACCAGATCGTATTTACCAGCTTCTACGGTCTTGGCCTTCAATTTCAGACGGGCCTGTTTGGCGGCTGCCGTCGCGTCTTCGAGCATGTCGTAGCCTTTGTTGTAACGCGTAGTGACCCCGGTAAGGCGGTCGGCAGGAGCGGATTGAAGGTAGTCGTAGCTTCGGCCCATTGGCGCACTCAGCGAATCCCGGGTCGCCATCAGACCACTCGCTTTATCAACGGCGGTAACCGTGAAATTTGGCCAGATCCGGTGAACATCCTGATCAATATACGAGCCGTCGGTCGACGCGAAATATTTCTGTTCATTGATCATAAACAGCACCGAATTAACAAAATCAGCACCGTTGGCCAGTGCTGCGCCATTGACCGATAGCAGTAGATCCGTTTTTTCTTTGACCGGGATCTCAAATGAGTTTTTCTGAACGGGTGTCTTCCAGGATACTTCGCCAAAGCCTTTCTGAGGGGCCAGCTGTACTGGTTTTTTAAGTAGCTTGGCATGGGCTTTAGCAAAAGCGACAGCTTTCTCGGCCGTTCTGGCTACTGCTTCTTCGCTTTGGGTATCGCCAATAGCCGCAAACCCCCAGCAACCGTTCGCAATAACGCGTACACCTACTCCAAAGGACTCCGTGTTGATGATATTCTGCACTTTGTCTTCCCGCGTCATGACGTACTGGTTCAGGTAACGCCCAATCCGAACATCAGCATAGGTGGCTCCTTTGGCCGTAGCGGCATTCAAAGCAGCATCGGCCAGCCGTTTTTTAATGGAAACATCCAGGCCCGGTTCCATTAGTTCTTCAGCGGTAACAGTTCGGGAATAGGCGGGCAGGGTGGGCAGTAAAATCCCGGCAGCCCCTACGGCCATGAGTTGATTAAAGTCGCGACGATTCACTGTTTGTTTCTCCTATAAGTTAAGCAAAAGAGTGTTTAGCTTCCGATTTGAAGCAGGTAAGGCCAATTCCAATAAATTCCATTTGAATCCTAATTTATAGAATATAATATTGACTATTACCTGAAAACATATTTTTAATTTTTATTATTATTATAATTAAACTATTTATCTATTTAATAATAAGCTATAAAGTATGGGACTGGTAAAGGGACTCACCAAGTAAACCAGTGGCCAGCTTTCAGGTACTGTTCCAGAATAGTGGCTAAGCTGGTTTTCAGGATAGTGGCGCATTTTAGTCACTAAAGATAAGGTGGATAAAGGCGTCTCGAAAAGCCTTCGAAATTTCTCCCCAAAACGCCAATTTGCCGGCCTGCTATAGATTTTACGAATAAACAAACCTACATTAGACGTAAAACCAGCAACGAATTATTGTCTGTGGTGGAGCGGATGCGTAAGAAAAATAGAGTTACCTGGCTCTTCCTGTTAGGTCTGGCAACAGCATTGTCGGTTAGTAATGCCCTGGCCTCAGAAACACTTTTTTATATTGTAAAGCAGGCCGATTGGCTTGCTTACACGAATAAAACCCGTTTCGCTCCCCCGTCCCTTTCAAGAGACGGCTTTATTTCACTCCTGACGCCTGAACAGGTAATTCTTACCGCCCAGGCCTTATTTCAGGGGCAGAAGGACTTGCTCTTACTTAAAATTAATTTATCCTCGGCAGATCCGCAGTTGAAGTGGGACGAACTGGCTGGACACGAAGCGTCTTTGCCCCGTTATTATGGAGAACTTCCCCGTAGATTCGTTAAGAAAGTTGAGCGTTTTCAAGCCCGAAAAGACGGCCATTTCAGTTTACCCAATGAGCCATTAACGAAGCGCTTATTGCCGCAACTACTTCCCAGTGGTCTTATCAGCAAATTCCTCACCTATCAGAACTGGCAGAACACCGATCGATTCCATCAGCTACAGGTTGATAACTTTCTCCGACCCAAAGTTCAGTTACAATGGTGGTATTTTGACTTTTTTCTTCAGGACGGCAGTTCGATGGTATTGACTTTTATACCGCAACATTGGTGGCAACCAGCAGCCACGAAAGATAAGAAAGCCGTTTTTACCATATCGCTCAAAACCCGACATGGTGTTGTTAAACGATTCACAAGCATCATGCCCCAGTCGGAGCTAAAAACGGCTGCCGATCGTATCGAAATTCCTGGCCGCTTACTCATTCAACACGCTGGTTCCAGTACTGATAACCACTACCTGATTAACGTAAATTTCCCCGAAGTAACGGGTGTTTTTGACATCAGGCCAACCCAGCCCCCATTTGCCGCTTATCCAACGGGTGTGATGCCGGGTGTCCTGCAAACCGTTCTTAGCGGTGTACACCTTGGAGCACCAAGCTTTAGTTATGTTTCTCAAATTCCGAGCAGCAGGGTGTCAGGATCGATTTCGTGGGATGACTATCAGGCCAAAATCGAAGGTCAGGCCTATCATGAACAAGGCCGCCTGAACGATACTCCGGAGCGTCAGGCAGCCAGCTGGACCTGGTATCATTTCGCCGGCAATGGGTGGAATATTTTCGGCACCCCAGGCAGTTACATTTACCTTCAACGGGGCGACGAGATTATACGGTCTGGTTTTCACCCTGTCAGTCAGCAATATACGTTACAGAACCGAACGTTCAGTAGCCCCGATCACGCTAAACTGCTGACTGGTGGAGAAATTAATTTTCGTCATGAAAAACTGGCGTTTCAGCTCAAGCTTTCGGGATCTTCGTCTAAAACATTAATTTGTTTCCCCTCTTCTGACCCCAATCAGGTCTGGGGAACGGTTGAAGGGCCAGCTACGCTTTTAATTTCCGACGGCTCAACTACGAAACTTCTCGACGGCCGAATGTTTCTGGAAACCTGTTCATGGGAAGTCTACGATCAGGCAAAAAAACACTAAATAGGATGCGTAAACTTCCATGAAACGGGCTTCTTGCTGATGGTCTCAACTTATTGTCCGTTCAGGGTTTCATTCGTTTTCCTGAGGCAGTTTGCTGATGATGGCGAACCTTACGGGATAAGAGTATACGGTTATAAAGTTCAGTTACCGCATGCTCTGGATAAGGTCTATTTCAGGAAAATCCAGGAAAATTTTCGACTGGCTCAGGAAAACTAAGGAAGAGGTATGCGTTCATTTTCCTACTTTTGAACCTGCTACTTTTTTTGTTACTCGTGAACTCATTATCAATCCAACAAACCGTCGCCCGCCACTTACTCACAGTGGAGGCTGTTCGTTTACAACCTGGCTCGCCTTTTACCTGGAGTTCGGGCTGGAAATCACCCATTTATTGCGACAACCGCGTTACACTGGCTTATCCGGAAGTCCGTACATTCATTAAAAATGCGCTGGCCGATCGCATCCGTCAGGAGTTTCCAACTGTAGACGTGATTGCAGGCGTTGCTACGGCGGGCATTCCACAAGGCGTTCTCGTTGCCGATGTTTTAAACCTTCCCTATTGTTACGTCCGGCCCGAGCCTAAAGCACATGGTATGGGCAAACAGATTGAAGGGCGACTAGAAGCCGGACAGCGTGTTGTGGTGATCGAAGATCTGATTTCAACGGGCGGCAGTTCGCTTAAAGTGGTCGATGCACTTCGTGCAGCCGGGGCTGATGTACTGGGTATGGCGGCCATTTTTACCTATGGTTTCCCGTTGGCCGCCCAGAATTTTGCCAATAAAAATGTCCCGTTAGTTTGCCTGAGTGATTATTCTAGTTTGTTGACTGAAGCACAGGCGCTCGACTACATTCCGGTTGATGCGCTGGATTCTCTCTCGACCTGGCGTGAAAACCCGGCCGAATGGGGAAAAGAATAAGAGAAAGGATTCGGTTCGTTGTTCGCAGGATTGGTTAACGCCCGGAAAGTGCCACGCCACGCCCAATAATGACAAACCGAATCCCATGAACTAACAACCGTAAACCATAACCGTAGCATGGCCACCATCACTGCCCGAATCGAACGGTCGCCCTATGAGACTCACCTCTCGACCAGTTCGCAAGTTATTGTTGTCGACGAACCCCACGAAGCGGGTGGTCAGGATCGGGGTATGAGGCCGGGAGAATTACTGGCAGGATCGCTGGCTTCCTGTACGGTCATAACTCTACGCATGTATGCTGACCGTAAAGGCTGGCCCGTCGATTCGATTGTCGCTCACGTCAGTTACACGTATGATCCAGTAGGAAAGCGATCTTTATTTTCGATGAAGCTGAATTTAAACGGTGACCTGAGTCAGGAACAGCGCGTCCGACTGCTCGAATTAGCGGATCGATGCCCTATCCATCGGGCGCTGGGAGATCCTATTGACTTTGAGACAACGCTCGTCGACGATTTAAGCCCAAATCATCCACCATCTACCAGCGTTGAGTTATTGACTGAAGAGCCTAATTCATAACGACTATGAGCGAAAGCCCGGAAATTACAAAAACCTATAGCAACGGCGAGATTACCGTAGTCTGGAAACCTGCGGTTTGCATTCATTCAAAACTCTGCTGGACACAACTGGCGGAGGTATTCAATCCTCGTGCACGTCCCTGGGTCAACATCGAAGGAGCCGGTACCCAACGCATTATCGAGCAGGTTGACCGCTGTCCATCAAAAGCATTGAGTTATTTCCGCAATGACAATCCGATCGAGCCTGAAGCGATACAGGCAGAAAGTCTGGTAGAACCATTGCCCAATGGTCCGTTATTGGTTTACGGTAATCTTCGGGTGAAAGACGCCAACGGTTACGAAACGCAAAAGAACAAAGTCACAGCTTTTTGCCGTTGTGGTGCCAGTAGTAACAAACCGTATTGCGATGGAACGCATCTAAAAATTGGGTTTGTAGGGTAAACCGGCTGTCTGGTAAGCCACTCCCCGATTCTGTAAATCCAGCGGACGTATGATTGCTCAAAAAATAGCAGAACGAATTGGTCGTCCAGACCTGATCGACGTGCTGGCAAACGAACTCACCAGTTCAGAGCTGACCTCCTTACTGTTGGCTGTATTTGACCGCAAAGCACAACAGCTATCACCGGCTGATCTGTTACGGGCCTACCAGAGCAATCGGTTTGTCAAACCCGCCGATATCGACGTCGTTGGCCTCCATTCGCTGGAAAGCCAGGCATTTGCCGTTTTTAACCAGTTTGGTTTCTCACCCGTGGAGTTAGCGCCGGTAGCTCCGTTAGGAAGTTGCTCCGTCATTTCTACTACTGGTCAGAAAAAAGTACTGTCGGCTACCCGGCAAACGGAGGTCGTGGCCGATGCGACCAACGCACTCGCATTACACGTTGCGGATACCCGGCTGACCACTCGCAAGTCGGCTCTTTTGGCCCCGGAAAAGCTGCGGTTCAGTACAGTACATCGCCACCTTCGGACCCCTACGTTGCCCGATATACCGGGAATGCGGTCGCATTTTAAAATTGCCTGTTTCGTTTTGGCAGGCCGCGATTCAGGTGGTCATCAGTTCGAAAAAGAAGCATTAGCCGAGCATGTAGCCCTGATGAAGGCGCTTTTCCGCGAAACTTTACACATCGATAAGCTGACGTTTCGGTGCTATCCACGCAAAGGTTACGCCGACCCGGTTGCCTTCGTGACTAAACTGGTCGACTATGTACGTGAACAACAGGCCGACGTTCATATCGAGATTCCAGAGAATGTTGTCGGCGAAAATAATTACTACAAGGGGCTCCAATGTAAAATTGTGATTGAACACAATGGACAATCCATCGACATCGGTGATGGCGGTTTCGTTGACTGGACTCAGCAATTACTCCAGAACCGGAAAGAACGCTTATTTACTGCCGGTATTGGCATCGAAATGCTGTACCGGCTGCTTTCCTGATCACAAATTATTCAATTAATTTCTCTCATTTAAACTCCATGCCTCAACTGGTATGAAAAAACAGGACCAAACCTTAATTGACTTTCAGGATGATTGGGGAAAACTGGTCGATAAGGCCTTTACCAATTACCTCTCACTTTCACCAGACGAACGAATCTGGTTCAACATTGAAGCATTAATTGGGGATGTTGACAATGGTGGTCTGATCAGCCACTATTATAACTCCGGTGCAGACTATAATAAACAGACGATCGAGGACCTGTATTCACTTGGTTTCCCGGCTATTGCAGCCTTGCTCATGCAGATGAATAGCCTGTTCCCGGATGGCCAGCCTTCAACAGACATAGATGAACGAAATGAGGTAATAGATAACTGGCCTGAAGGTGAATATGATGCTTTATCTCAAGAACTTGATCAACAGTTCTATTCTATGGAAGCAGAACTTGAGAGCAAACTAGTGCAGCATATCCAAACAAAGCTTCGGCTTGTAGATTCATAAGGGCAGCATGGAATTTAGGTCTGACCCATGAGTCGGGTAAGCAAACAGCATAGCCCCTAATGCTTTAGCCGGAATCTGGTGCTTCATAGCCATCGCAAACAGGTTGATTACGTCATCACTCCCAGAACCCAGCAAATGTGCCCCTACGATCTGATCCGTTTCGGCATCAACTAACGTTTTAAAGCCCGTAATCGGCTCATTGATTCGTCGGCTTACATACCAATCGGCTGTTTCCTGAAACAGGACATTTACCACAAGCCCCTGTTCTCTGGCCTGTTCTTCAGTCAGGCCGATAGAGGCTAGTGGCGGTACCGTAAATACGGTTGTTGGCACAGGGTCGTTTGAATAGGTTTTTTGATTGCCATTCAGGATATTCTTCGCTACAATACTACCTTCATACGACGCCAATGGCGTAAGTGGCAGTCCTTTGTCGGCTACGTCACCACAGGCATATACTGCCGGATTCGATATGCTTTGAAGGTATTCATTCACGATCACGCCCTTCTTCCCAATCGCAACACCGGCAGCTTCTAAGGCTAGTTCGGCAACGTCGGCTACCCTGCCGGCAGCATGAACGACCAACCTGGCCCCTACCGAATAACTTTTACCACTGTGCTCATAATGAACCATTAAGGTAGCTGGCGTTTTTTCTACAGCGGTTACCTTTGCTTCCAGCACGATAAAAATGCCGATAGCACGCATAGCTTTGACCAATAAGTCAACCAAATCAGCATCAAATCCTTCCAGTGGTTGTTTGCCCTGATGAAGGATGGTCACCTTAGCCCCGGCACGCGCAGCAATATGCGCAAACTCGAAGGCAATGTAACCCCCGCCCACCAGAACGATCTCCTTGGGTAACTCCGCCAGCTCCATAAACCCGGTGCTATCAATGAGAAACTCTTCGCCCGGAATGTTCAGTGAACCCGGTCGTTGGCCCGTGGCAATGACAATATGGTTAGCCGCTAACTCCTCATCACCTACCCGAATTGTCGTTGCCGACAGGAATGTAGCCGCGCCATGAAAAAGCTGAATACCCTGATCCGCAAATTTCTTCTCAGTCTTTTCGGGAATCGAATCGGTAAATGTGTTTTTGAATTGTATCAGGTCAGCCCAGTTTATAGTGGCCGTATTGGTGATTCCTTTTCCAGTCAATTGGGCAGATCGAGCCACGATTTCTGCCGCGCCCACCAGTACTTTCTTCGGATCACATCCGCGCTGCGAGCAGGTACCGCCAAAGGGTAATTTATCAATAATAGCAACAGATTTACCGGCTTCACGGACAGTTTCTGCAACGGTTTTTCCGGCAGACCCAGTGCCAATAACAATAAGATCGAATGACTGCATAGGAATGGTGCATGATAGTTTGCTAATGTATAACTGCAAAATCGGGCAATTGTCTAAATCAGTCATTTGCCAATAGCCGTAGCGCGGTTTCTGACGAATGATGTGCAAAACAAAAACGGGTAATTGGGGATAGAGCCCCAATTACCCGTTTTCAGAATTACCTTTATTAGTGCTTATGCTACTGCTTCGTAGAGTTCCTCACGTTGGGCCTTCACGCGATCATCGGTGAGGTATTCGTCGTAGGTCATCAACTTGTCGAGGATGCCCGCAGGTGTAATCTCAATGATACGGCTGGCAATCGTCTGCACAAACTGGTGGTCATGTGAGGTAAATAAAATCGGACCTTTGAAGTCGATCAACCCATTGTTGAGTGATTCGATGGATTCGAGATCGAGGTGGTTGGTCGGCTCATCGAGCATCAGAACGTTCGCACCCGACAGCATCATTTTCGACAGCATACACCGAACCTTCTCTCCCCCGCTCAGAACGGTCGCTTTTTTCAACGACTCTTCGCCTGAGAATAACATCCGTCCTAAGAAACCCCGAATAAAGCTTTCGTCTTTTTCCACTGAATATTGCCGCAGCCAGTCGACCAGATTCAAATCTGTCTGGAAGAACTTCTCTTTTTCGGCATCCGTCGGGAAATACGACATGGTAATGGTGATGCCCCAGCGGAAGGTACCCGAATCGGCTTTGCGTTCGCCCGCCAGAATATCGAGGAGGGCTGACACGGCGAGTCCGTCGCGGCTATAGAGGAATATTTTATCCTGCTTATTGACCGTAAACGACAGATTGTCAAACAATTTCGTACCGTCTTCGGCCGTATACGTCAGGTTTTCGACCGTTAGAATCTGGTCGCCGGGTTCGCGTTCAGGCTTGAAATTGACGTATGGATATTTCCGCGACGACGGCTGAATATCTTCGATCGTGAGTTTTTCGAGCAGTTTGGCACGGCTGGTTGCCTGCTTCGACTTCGAGGCATTGGCCGAGAATCGGCGGATAAATTCTTCGAGTTCTTTCCGCTTATCTTCGGTCTTTTTGTTCTGATCCTGGCGTTGTTTCAGGGCCAGTTGACTCGATTCATACCAGAACGAGTAGTTGCCCGCAAAGAGTTTGACCTTGCTGAAATCCACGTCTACGATCTGCGTGCAGACCTGATCCAGGAAGTGGCGATCGTGCGATACGACAATGACAGTGTTGCTAAAGTTAGCCAGGAAGTTTTCGAGCCAGCTCACTGATTCCACATCGAGGTTGTTCGTCGGCTCATCGAGCAGCAGCACATCGGGGCTACCAAATAAGGCCTGAGCTAGCAGTACGCGCACTTTTTCGGAGCCATTAATATCCGACATCAGGGCGTAGTGCAGGTCTTCCTTTATGCCCAGACCCGACAGCAAGCTAGCGGCATCTGACTCCGCATCCCAGCCGTTCATTTCGGCAAATTCAGATTCGAGTTCAGCGGCTCTTTCGCCATCGGCATCCGTAAAATCCTCTTTGGCGTACAATATATCTTTCTCCTGCATAATGTCATATAGGCGTTTATTACCCATGATAACGGTTTGCAGGACAGGGAATTCGTCGTAAGCGGATTGATTCTGGTTCAGCACCGACATCCGTTCGCCGGGTGTCATCGACACGGTTCCGGTTTGCGGTTCGATTTCGCCAGACAGAATTTTCAGGAAGGTTGATTTACCGGCTCCATTTGCTCCGATTACACCATAACAGTTACCGGACGTAAATTTTATAGTGACGTCGTCGAATAACACTCGCTTCCCATAACGTAGGGAGACGTTTTGTACCGATACCATGCGTTGATTTCTGTTCAGATTGAAAGACAAAGATACGAAATTTTAGCGGGAAAAGGGAACCTCTTCAAGCTTCTTCCCGAGTAATGGATTCTGCATAAATCTTCGCCTGGTATCTGGCTAAAATACGTAGTTTTGCCCGATTGACTCAATGACAAACTCATGCTTAAAACCACTACCCTTTCGTTTCTGACCGACCTGAAAGCCAACAACAACAAACCCTGGTTCGATGCCAACCGCCCTGCTTACGAAGCAGCCAAAGGCGACTTCATTCAATTTGTTACCACGCTGATAGACGGCTTAAATACAATTGATCCGGCTATTTCCGAGACACCCCTTCAGTCAAAAAGCTGTAT
This sequence comes from Spirosoma aureum, assembly GCF_011604685.1. Classification (NCBI taxonomy): domain Bacteria; kingdom Pseudomonadati; phylum Bacteroidota; class Cytophagia; order Cytophagales; family Cytophagaceae; genus Spirosoma; species Spirosoma aureum. The sequence continues at coordinate 5,736,150 of NZ_CP050063.1, forward strand.
CTTCCGCATCAACCGCGATGTTCGTTTTTCGGCTAACAAATCGCCCTATAAAACCAACTTCGGCGCGTGGTTCAATAAGGGCGGAAAGAAACTGGAATCGGCAGGCTATTACTTCAATCTCGAGCCGGGCCGGAGTTTTATTGCTGGTGGTCTGTATATGCCCGATGCAACCATCCTGGCTACGATCCGACAGGAAATTGACTACAATCTGGATGAATTTGAAGGCCTTCTTGCGCAACCGGCCTTCACAAAATACTTTACGGGCTTGAATCGCGGAGAAGCCCTGCAACGGCCGCCCAAAGGCTACGCAGCCGATAATCCAGCTATCGAATACCTTAAGTTGAAAAGCTTTACATCGAGCCATACTCTGTCCGATAATTCATTGACGAAATCCAGCCTTTCCAAACAGACGCTCGACGTATTTGCAGGTCTCCAGCCGATCATACAGTTCCTGAACCGGGCGGTGGGGTGAAAGGGAGTATTTAATCACTACAGGGATAAATGTTCGGACCGAACAGGCTCCCCATAAAAAACGGTAGCCTGACGGTCAAAATCCTCCGTTGAGTCGGTAGTCAGGAACGTTCGGTGACCATACTGGCTGCATTGCGCTTCGATTTCAGGATGGCGAGTCAGGTAATCGGCCAGACTATCGGCCACAATGCCACCCTGACTTAAAACCGTGGTATTGGCGGGTGCATATTGCCGGATCTTATTGAGTAAGAGCGGGTAATGGGTACAGGCTAGTAGAATCGTGTCAATTGTCGACGACTGAGCCATTAAGCGATCCATGTGTTGCTTCACGAAGTAGTCGGCTCCGGCACTGGCATATTCACCATTCTCAACCAGCGGCACCCACATCGGACAAGCTTCCTGAAATACCCGTAACTCCGGAAAAAACTTGTCAATCTCAACCAGATATGATTCCGACGTCACGGTTCCGCGCGTAGCCAGAATACCAACATGACCTGTTTGCGAATAATTACCAATGACCTCAGTTGTTGGCCGGATAACCCCCAATACACGCCTGCTGGGCCCGTCCAGACCGGGCCCATCCAGACCGGGAGCCAGTGTTGGTAAATCAAGTTGCTGAATATTGCGCAGAGCTTTGGCCGAAGCTGTGTTGCAGGCCAGAACGACCAGTCGGCAACCCCGGTCAAAAAGATGCCTGACACATTCGAGTGTATAGTGATAAACCGTATCGAAGGATCGGGTGCCGTAGGGTGTCCGGGCGTTATCGCCCAGATAGATGTAATCGTACTGCGGAAGCTTATGCACGATTTCGCGCAGAACGGTCAGGCCACCGTAACCTGAATCAAATACGCCAATAGGTTGTGAAGATACTGTCATTGTTACTTGCTGGCTTTCTTCTTCGCTTCGGCCAGTAAACCATCCAACGCCTTTCGATCATACACGGTTCCTCGCAAAATAACCGTATGAATGGCCTGGGTAGCCTCAATAGTCTCTAGTGGATTTTTGTCGAGCAACACGATATCGGCACTTTTACCCGTAGCAATAGCGCCGAACGTGGCTGTTTTTCCCAAGAAAACAGGCCCTGGAATAATGGCCGACTGAAGGGCTTGCAGCGGTGTGAGCCCGGCTTTTACGAAATAGGCAAGTTCGTGATGCAGGCCGACACCCGGATAAACATAGGAATTCAAAAAGCCTGCATCGGTTCCGGCCATGATCGTAACACCCGCTTTGTGCAACAGAGGAAGCAGTGAACTGGTTTTTTCATAGAGGGCGTGCCGTTCGGCAATGGCGTCGGGACCATCTTTAGCCACCCGACTCACCCGCCAGGCATAGGTGTTTTTCAAGCCCTGCCCGATGTATTGTAAGTAGCTATCCTGCTGATGATTATCCTGATCCAGAAACGCAATTGTCCGGCTGATCGTGAGTGTTGGCACAACGAACGTACCATTCTTTGCCATCCGTCGGTAAACGGCCAGAGCGGTTGCTTCATCAAAACTCTGCGTAACCATTGGGGAAGCCAACCGGGTTGTCAACTGACCCGACATTACCTTTTCGGCGACTTCCTTATCGCGCGTTGACCCCGCTTTTAGCACATAGCTCATATGCTCTACCGAACCCAAACCAGCCGAAGAAACCTGATCCATTGTCAGGGCGAATGGTACGTGGCCCGACGTTTTCATGCCGCGCTTTTTGGCTTCCTGAAGAATATACAGATAGATATCCGGCTTAATGGCATTATCGGTAATCTTCACAAAATCGACCTTTAGCCCTTGCAGGGAGTCGAGCATTTTATCTACCTCAGGCTTCGTGCTGACTTCAATATCACCTACCCAGCTCGATTTGTACCCTTCGAGTTTTGGCCCCGATGTAAACAGAGTTGGCCCGGCCAGCTCATCTTTTGCAATCTGATCGCGCCATTTTAGAACGGACGGGCTCAGATCAGCTGCGGCATCACGTATGCCCGTAATTCCGTAAGCGATGTACAATGGAAAGAGATTTTTATTCTCCTCAATCAATGTATCGCCCCCGCCAAAATGGACGTGCATATCCCAAAGACCCGGAATGATAAACTTCCCGGTTGCATCGACAATCGTTTTCGCCTGAAAATTCTTCAGTTGCGATTCATCGAATACGCCTACGATGGTTTTCCCACGGGTAGCGATCAGTTTCTTTGTCAGAATGTTGCCCGTTCGCACATCAATCAGCGAACCGGATTTGATCAGTACATCGACGTTCTGCTTTTGGGCATACGTGAATTTGGAGATTGAAAGTAGAAAAGATAAGCCAAGCAGAAGGTTTTTCATGGTGTGTAGGATGAATGATTGACTATAGAAGCTTTACGTGTTCTTTTAACCAATCCGTAAATTGCTCCCGCGTTAAGGCTCCGTCTGCAACCTGTAGGATAATTTTCTCCTGTTCATCAATACTGGCTACGATTTCATATCCATTCAACACCAGGAGTACTTCCATTACAGCATGGCCAATTCGCTTATTTCCATCCACAAACGGATGATTGCAAATCAACAGATACCCAGTAAGAGCTGCTTTATCAAACAAAGTCGGATATAGCTCACTTCCATCAAATGTGGCAAAAGGCTGTATAAGGGCTGATGCAACCGCTTCCTGATTACGAATGCCCAAGCTCCCTCCTGACAGATGAATAATTCGTTCATGTAACAGGAATACCTCAGGAAGGGATAAACGTTTCATCAAGCTAACCGTTCGTATAATGCCTTATTTTTCGTAAGCACATAAGCAATCGCCTGTTCAGGAACAGGCGATTGCCGCACTAAAGATTCAATTGTCTGTTTCAATAACTCATCCACCGTCAAGTGTACCGATTCAGCTTTAAGCTGCAGAGCCTCCAATTGTTGATCAGGAAGCGTCAATTGTATGGTTGCCATAATTTTTCGCTTTGCTTCTCTACCCCAGCAGTTCTTTACCCTGCGCCAGTGCGGCATCCAAACCCGACGAATCAGAACCACCTGCGGTAGCAAAGAACGGCTGGCCACCGCCACCACCTTTGATATTTTTAGCTAACTCCTTAACAACCTGACCAGCATTCAGATTACGGCCCTGAATCAGGGAGTCGGGCAGCATAACAGCCAGTTGTGGTTTCCCGTTGATGTCAGCGCCGAGTACCACAGCCAGATTATCAACCTTTGCTTTCAGATCGTACGCCAGTTGTTTCAGCGCATCGGCAGAAGGCACATCCACCCGTTCTACCAGACGAGCGTGCCCGTTTATGGTTTCCACTTTCTCGAGAAGCTGGTTTTTCAGTTGCTGAACTTTCTCATTCTGTAAGGCTTCGACCTGTTTTTGCAAAGAACTCCGCTCTTCCAGCAACGACTGTACGGCTTTTACGACATCTTTCGGCGCTTTCAGTAATTCTTTCAACTCCGAAACAACGGCCATTTGCTCGTTGACCAATGCTTCGGCACCCGCCGACGTTTTGGCCTCTACCCGACGAACACCCGTCGAAACGGACCCTTCGCCGGTAAATTTGAACAGACCAATATGACCCGTTGCCGGTACATGCGTGCCCCCACAGAGTTCGACCGAGTAATTGGGATCGAAGGTAATGACGCGAACGAAATCACCGTATTTTTCACCGAACAGGGCGGTTGCTCCTAAGCCCTTAGCCTGTTCGATCGGCACGTTGCGCTTTTCATCGAGTTTAATATCCTCCCGGATTTTCTCATTCACAATCCGTTCCACTTCAGCCAGTTGCTCGTCGGTCACTTTGCTAAAGTGCGAGAAGTCGAACCGCAGCGCATCAGGGCCAACATACGAACCTTTCTGAGCTACGTGCGGACCTAACACTTCGCGCAAAGCCGAATGGAGCAGGTGCGTTGCCGAGTGATTGCTGCTGGTCAGGCCACGGCGGGCCGTGTTGATGACTGCATACACCGTATCCGTTTCGGCCAATAGATCATCAATGCCCGTTACATCCTCAACGATATGAATGGTCAGGTCGTTTTCTTTCTTCGTATCCAGCACGGTCAATGTCCCGATCTGATCCGAACCAGCAAAGAGTTCCAGCACGCCCGTATCGCCAATCTGTCCGCCTGATTCAGCGTAGAAAGGCGTTTTATCGAGTACGATCTGCACCTGTGTTCCCTGCTTATTCTTGATCTTACGATACTTCACAAGCTGCGCATAGGCTTCAGGCTGATCGTATCCCACAAATTCGACCTTATCTGTTTCGGCCAGTTCAATCCAGTCACCAGCCGATGAGACAGCATCTTTTCTCGACCGTACTTTTTGTTCCTGAAGCGATTTCTGGAAACCCGCTTCGTCGATGGTGAGGCCTTTTTCGCGGGCGATCAGGGCCGTCAGGTCGGCCGGGAAACCGAAGGTATCGTTCAGTTCAAAGACCGTTTCGCCCGGAATTTCTGACTTGCCCTCGGTTGTCAACTGACCAATAATCTGATCGAGACGGCCTAAACCCGTTCCGAGCGTACGAAGGAAGGCAATTTCTTCCTCCCGGATTACTGTTGCCACGAAATCGCGCTGAGCGTTCAGTTCGGGGAACACGTCGGCAAACTGCATGGCCAGCGTCGGCACAAGTTTGGTCATAAATGGCTCATTCATTCCCAAATACGAGTAGCCATACCGAATAGCCCGGCGCAGAATTCGCCGGATTACGTAGCCCGCTTTGGCATTCGAGGGAACAAGTCCATCGGCAATGGCAAAAGACACTGCCCGGATGTGATCAGCAATGACGCGCATGGCCACGTCCGATTTGTCCATCGTGCCACCGTACTGTTTTCCCGACAGTTCTTCGATGACCCGAATCGTTCCCGAAAAAACGTCGGTATCGTAGTTCGATTTTTTACCCTGAATCGCCATACACAACCGCTCGAAACCCATGCCTGTATCAACGTGGCGGGCGGGCAGCGGCTCCAGCGAACCGTCGGCCTTGCGGTTGAACTGCATAAACACGAGGTTCCAGATTTCAACCACCTGCGGATGATCGGCGTTTACCAGTTCCTTACCCGGTTTTTCGGCGATTTCTTCGGCTGAACGCAGGTCGACGTGAATCTCTGAGCAGGGGCCGCATGGACCGGTATCACCCATTTCCCAGAAATTATCTTTTTTGTTGCCATAAATGATCCGATCTTCACCAACGATAGGCTGCCAGAGATCAAACGCTTCCTGATCGAAGGGGACATTATCTTTCTCATCGCCCTGAAATACAGAAACATAAAGTCGATCTTTGGGCAATTTATACACCTCCGTCAGCAGCTCCCACGCCCAGGTAATGGCTTCTTTCTTGAAATAATCCCCAAACGACCAGTTGCCGAGCATCTCGAACATGGTGTGGTGATAGGTATCGAAACCAACATCTTCGAGGTCATTGTGTTTACCCGAAACGCGCAGGCATTTTTGGGTATCCGCCACTCGTTTCGACGGGGGCGTACCATTGCCAAGGAAGAAGTCTTTAAACTGAGCCATGCCCGAGTTGTTGAACATCAGCGTTGGGTCGTTTTTGGCAACGAGCGGGGCCGAAGCAACAATCAGGTGTTCTTTAGAACGGAAGAAGTCGAGAAAATGCCGACGTATTTCGTGGGAAGTCATTGTGTTAGTCATTAGTCGACAGTCGATCAATCAGTAGTATCGCAAAACGCTACTAACGAACGGCTAACGATTACTGACCAACAACTGATTCGCAAAATTACGCCAAAACTTGCAGGTTTAACCGAACATCAGCAAGTTTGTCATATGGAAAGCCCCGGCAAGTTTTATTATGGCATTAAGGAAGTGGCAGAGATGTTTGGGATCAATGCTTCGAAACTGCGGTATTATGAAAAGGAGTTTCCGACGCTCCAGCCCAAGAAAAACCGATCTGGCGACCGGGTATACACACAAGCTGATATCGATCACCTGAAAGAAATTCTGGATTTAATTGACAATCAGAAATTCACCCTGCCCGGAGCCCGCGAGTTTTTGAAAGAGCGTGACGCCCGTCGACGCGAGAATGCCCGTCATATTGTCAAACTCCAGAAAATAAAATCGTTTCTCGAACAGATGCGCGCCGGATTAGACAGGCCACAGGCTGATAGCGTAGCAGACTAAAAAGTTAGATTCCGGGTAAAGCTCATTGGTTGCTTATTTCCTGAACATAGGGAGCGGATTCATCGGATGCCGAAAGAAGTTTTTTGTGGTTGCCCGAATGAGAAAAGCATGAAATCCTAAGTTCGGCAATTGCTTTCTGTTGGCTTCGATTTTTTGCTTATCGTAACCAAACGTTAACAACCCCAGTGAAACATCGATCCAATCGGCCTTTCGAAAGTTTTCTACTGTTTCAGTAAATGCACCCCGGTATTTTGTGGTTTTATGATGCCAATAAATCATTAAAGAAATTTCTTGTATCCAGTCCTGTTTATGGATTTTTGTCAAATAAATTTTGGCCTGTTCAACTGAAGGATCTAGATAATCTATTGTATGATTAGTCCAGATTCCAATATCATGGAATACGGTAGCAACTGCATATTTTTCTTTATTTTCTTTTTTGTTATCAATTAGTAAACAATTCAAGTAAACACGATATACGTGGTTCCTATATTTTTCATAGTCTTCGCCAATAATCGGCTTAAAATCATTTAGTATATCGTCAATTACCTTAATTGAATAGTTCATCTTTTTTATACTATTAAAACAAAACTATCGAGACAACAACGCCCAACTTTCAATACAGTCGAGGGCACGCCAACGATTACAATTAAGCCATTGTTCGTTTAAAAATTCATTCACAACGTCTGATTTTTAGTTCGCTCTTCGTAAACCAAAGTCATACCGTTCACCATGAATTCGCTTTAAAATACCCAATTGACCACAATGCCACATTGTATGCTTTATATTCCAGTCCAATGCATCAAATTTGGTTCTCGCAATCGGGTGTGGAATTGGCGTAGGCTCTAATTCGAGATCAAGATCTTCGACAGATAATGACTTAATTATATCAATTGATTTATTCTGCATTGCCACCAATTGGCTTTGCAGTTCTTTCAGATCTACTTTCCCAACTGCATTTTTGGGTGGTGCAGCGGTGTACAGTTCATCATATTTTTTTAGCGGAATTTTCTGAAGTATATCCATTTGGTGACCAGAAATAACCATAATTGAATGGTAATAAACGCTAACAATCAGGTGGCCAGCCTGCCAGCTTACCGATGATTCAATTACTTCAGGAATATCGTCCCATTTTTCATAGGGTATTGAACTAATCAATCTGTTCGTCCAATCATAGGCAACCTCGGTTTGCTTGACAAAACTTTCAATCAGATTCATTTGATTTAAAGGAATGGGCTAACGTTAGCTCTCCAATATACGTACTTTTTAGTATTCGTCAGTATTGGATCACAACGCCTTCATAAATGCGACCAGTGCGGCCTGCTCCTTTTTTGTCAGATCCAGTTTTGAATCGGGTAAGGTCTGATTAGGCAGGTTGAAACCCAGTCCATTCCCTCCTCCCCGATCATAAAAATCGACAACCTGTTCGAGGGTTTGATAAACGCCATTGTGCATGTATGGAGCGGTTTTCGCCACGTGCCGAATTGTAGGCGTTTTGAAGGCATGCTTTTGAAGATCCATAGCCGTCGTTTTGAATTTACCTACATCAGCGTCAAGCTGCTCATTAGCCGAAGTGGCTGGGGTACCCAAGACTTCGCTTTCGGTTTTGGCGAACATAGGTGGAACTGTTCCGTTGAATAGCGGGAAAAAATGGCAGGTAGCGCACTGGCCTTTGCCCATAAACAGGTTGAAACCCTGCTTTTCTTCTGTTGTAAGTTGGGCCGGTTGATTCGGGCCAGCATCGTTCCGCAGAAACCGATCGATCCGTGAATCAAGACTTGTTAATGAACGGATATAGCTGGCAAGGGCGTTTTTGACTGTATATTCCGTAACGCCTTCTTTGTAGGCGTTGATGAAGCGGTTGCGGTATTCATTGCGTTGTTGCAGGGCACGAACCGCAGCGGGCAGTGAACCGTGCATTTCCGTCTCATTGGCAATGACGTCGCTGGCCTGATCCTCCAGGAACACGACTCTGGAGTCCATAAACTGCACGGCCTGCAACGACGCATTCAGGAGCGTGGGGGCATTTCGTTTACTGCGCGACCCTGCCATGCCCAAACTCGTTGGTTCACCGTCCGTAAATGCACGTTCCGGCTGATGGCACGATGCACAACTACGTTTTGAATTACCCGACAGTATCGGATCATAAAACAATAACTTACCCAGCGCAACCCGCTCGGCAGTAGGTCGGTCATCGTTCGAATTGACGAAAAAATTGCCGTCAAATGCATCAGGATCAGTTAGTGTCCGGGCCTGCGCTGACAGAAAACGGCTTTCCTGAAAAACAGGGATGTTCAATGCTCTTTGGGCATCGAGCAACAAACCACTTAGCACATTAGCTTGATTTGTAATAAACGCCAACCGGTCAAATCGGTTAAAATCGGGGCCACGGTTTAAGGTGGAAATGGCATCAGCAAAAATATGATCCAGTTGAGTTGCCAGTCTGGCATCTTTGTCGGACAGCTTGTAGAAACTTAAATGCTGCCGTAGACTTTCCAGTACCTGAACGGCCTCCGGCAACGAATGGCGCGCAATCGGCGAATCGAAACCGGTAATACCAAGCGAAATAAGCCGGAACACATCCAGCCGCATGGCATCAAAAATGTGACTATCAGTCATTTCGTTAGTAGCAGCCACTTTAGTCAACCGACCGACATTCGACACTAACAACGCAACCTGCTCAACAGCTTCGGTATGTTGTTCTGGCTCATAGTGAAACACGAACTCTTCCAGCACCTGTAATCCTTCGGGCTGCTCTACCCTTTTGTCGGCTTCGTCTACCTCAGGGAGGTTGGGTCCGTTGATACTCTTGGCGGTTTCGGGGTTGTATAATTCAGTTAGAAACTCAACCCGTTTATAGCGTAGCCGCGCTTCCAGAAAAGCCTGTTTCCAGGCTGCGACAGGGCGCTTTTCGACAATAACCCGTTGTAGCTTCCGTACCGCCGAATCGAGCAGTGCGATGTCGCTTACGTATTGCATCTGAACCCGTTGCAGGGGAGTCGGCCGGGGTCGAAACAATCCATATAGCCCAATCAGCAATAAGAGTCCGGCAGTAAGCGCAACAATCCACCACACATTCGGTTCAGCGGTTTTATGGGCAGGTACTGGACGATTTTTTTCCGAGATCATATCGATGGGTAAGCAAAAAGCCTGACCAGCAAAAGACCAGTCAGGCAGTGTACTTCTAAAAAACGAGGGCTAACGTGCTAAACCTTTAATAATCACTAGCTGGCTGCCCTGGTTTTCGTCGGGCCGTTTAGAACCTCCATCTACTTTCTTGTATTTTTCGTCCCGCCAGGAATGGGCCTGCAAACCAACGGAGAACGTGTTCGGAACGCCAATCACATCTGAAATATCGATCATTCCACTGATTTCCCAGGCACCTTTGGCCGATGTTCCACCCACATTATATTTGGCAGCATCTGCTTCTGTCCGGCGGTGGTCGATCATCAGTACGGGTTTTAACTCGCCGGTCTTGAAGCTATACTGATACAGATACGAATCGTGGGTTTCGTCTCCGTAGCCATTCGGGTCTTCCTGAATGTACGCATAGTTTTCGGTAACCGTAATGTTGTCAGGGTCCTGGAAGGTTTTGGCTATTCCATTCCGATCGTCACCGTCCAGCAGTAATTCGAGCGAGCCTTTCGTTGGGTCAGCGGCATCAAGCGTCAATTTATAAACCCGGCCGTATTTCGAGCGCGAGTAATCGGCGTTTACGCCCGTAGTTGCCTGCCCTGTCACGGTAAAATAGACCTCGCGCGCTTTAGCAACATCACTCCCTTTCCCATAATCGACATCCTCAACCCGACCAAACTTGATGGCTTTCAGATCGTTTACTTTACGATTGATCTGATCGCCCGTCAACGTTTTGTGGTCGTCGATCTTGGCAAACTCAACCGGGTATTTTGTACCGGTTTTCATGTCCATTTCTTTCTGGTTCCCATCGGTGCGCTTCATCATATAGAGCGTACCATTTTCCAGATCACCCACTGTGTTTGACACATACATTGCTACTTGGCCGCCATATGTATCCGAATCGTCGTCACCAATCAGGATAACCGTTTTGCCGGTAAATGCTGTTTTGGGAAGTGGAACGGCATTTTCGGCACTCCACCGGCCCAGCCCGGCCACTTCTTTTGATAAACTGGCCGATCCGACACTACCGTATGGATCCAGCGCGTGGGTTCTTGACTCCTGTCCGCTTTCGCCACAGGTCAAAAATTTTGGCCCGAAACCATGAATTTCGGGGGTAGCCATTGTTGCCGAGCAAAGCCGCCAAATGCCCCCATCGGAGTTGAGCAGGTATTCACCCTTGATGGGTTTGAAGGTTTTGTCCAGGGTCAGGCGGGATACGGCGAAATTATCCTCATTGTTGACCAACATCATATAGGTTCCGTCGGTATTTTTCAGGATGCCCGTTCCATCGGCAGAACCACCAAAGATATAGCCCGGTGATTGATCTAATTTATCATCGCTACTGATAAGTGAATACACCTCAAGATTCTCAAAACCAGCCTGTTTCTTCGCTAAAACCGGCGTAACGGACTGATTTTTCAGGACAACTTCAGACGTTGTTACACTTGGATTTTCTTCGTTGTTACAAGCTGCCAGCGCAAAAAGTACGAGCAAAGCCGATGAAGATACTATGGGTTTATGGATAAGCATGATCAGATAATTGAACGGATAAATTCTCGACTACAAAGTAACCGTCTGCACGTTACCCCAAGATGATGCTAGTGTTATCAGAATGCTATCATTAAAACGGCATTAAAGACTTATTCATGGAAGAAAGTCTGTTTTTCGGCTAAACTGGTTTTTAACACCAGAAATCAGTAAGCTTGCAGAAGTCATCATTGACTCAACTCATGTATACAAATTCAGCTTTTTACCATTCGTGCCTACCGATACTCAAGCCCAATTAGCCCTCACCCTCGTTCCGGGGGTTGGCAGTATTCTCATTCGACAACTGGTAAGTTACTGTGGTTCAGCTACTGAGGTGTTTCGATCTCCATTGGCTCGCCTGATGAAAGTTCCCGGCATTGGCGAAGTCACGGCTCGTGCTATCCTGAAGGCGGGTACTCTGGAAGAAGCCGAGCAACTCATGAAACGCGTTGAGAAGCTGGGAGCAACAGTGTTGTTCTATACCGATAAAGACTATCCGGTCCGGCTCAAAAACCTGTACGACGCTCCTGCCCTCCTGTATTTTCAAGGCTCAGGCAATCTAAACGCTCCCCGAACAATTGGGCTGGTAGGCACGCGGCAGGCTACCGAATACGGCCGACGTATAACCAGCGAAATCATTGAAGCGGTTGCTCCGTATGGCGCTTACATCATTAGCGGGCTGGCCTATGGCATCGACATTGCGGCCCATCGTGCCAGTCTGGCCAATAACTTACCGACAATTGGTGTGATGGCGAGTGGTCTGGACATTATCTACCCGAATGTACATCAGAAAACGGCGCAGGATATGCAGATGTTGGGCGGCTTGCTGACCGAAAGTCAGCCGGGGACAAAACCAGATGCTCACCTGTTTCCAGCCCGAAACCGCATCATTGCCGGTTTGAGTGATGCCATTGTGGTGGTAGAGGCAGCCGCGAAGGGAGGGGCATTAATAACAGCCGAATATGCCAATAACTACCATCGTGAGGTATTTGCTGTACCTGGCCAGTTGAATCAGACGTTTTCAGCGGGATGTAATAAACTCATTCGCGAAAATAAAGCGCAGATTTACACCAGTCCCCAAGACATCATTGAAGCCCTCAACTGGGATCGCCCGGAAACCGGTTCATCGACTACAGGATTACGGGCAACCTCGGCACCTGCACCTGCTTTGCCTGTGGACATTACGGAAGAAGAAAGTCAGATTATTGCCCTGCTGCGTCAGGTCAACGACTTACACATTGACGACCTAAGCTGGAAAAGCCAGATTCCGATGGGCCGACTGGCGTCTTTGCTCCTCAACCTTGAGTTTCGTGGATTTGTGCGATCGCTTCCAGGCAAGAAATACGCTGTGATTTACATTTAACCAGTTTGTCTTATTAGTGAAGGAGGAATCAAGGAAGGGCGTGCCACGGTTTTGAACCGTGGCACGCCCTTCCTTGATTCCTCCTTCACTACTTCTATCGCTAAAATTACCACCGATTATGTTTCAAACCTCCCGGCCAATAGAACTGGTAATTCCGAATTAGGTTTACTTTTGTCCTCCGATTTTTCTTGTTCCTCAATTGCTCTTTGTATGTCCATTCTTAAGTACGCCCTCTTTCTCTCCTTGTTCACACTCTCTTACATTCCTTTACAGGCGCAGAAATCAACTGTAAAGAAATCGGGGAATCCCGTTTTTCCAGGCTGGTATGCTGATCCGGAAGGTGTTATCTTCAAGAACCAGTACTGGATTTATCCAACTTATTCGGCACCCTATAACCAACAGATATTTTTTGATGCGTTTTCTTCGCCAGATCTGGTGACCTGGACAAAACATAGCCGCATTCTTGATTCAACTGCCGTAAAATGGGCAAAACGAGCTATGTGGGCTCCTGCCATCATTGAAAAGGGTGGAAAGTACTTTCTATTCTTTGGTGCGAACGATATTCACGATGAGCAGAAAGAGATCGGTGGCATTGGTGTTGCCGTTGCCGACAATCCGGCCGGACCCTTCAAGGATTACCTGGGCAAACCCCTCATTGGTCAGATCCGTAACGGAGCCCAGCCGATCGACCAGTTTGTTTTCAAAGATAAAGACGGCCAGTATTACATGCTGTATGGCGGCTGGGGGCATTGCAACATTGCTCGCTTAAAAGACGATTTTACGGGTTTTCTTCCTTTCTCCGACGGCACTCTCTTTCGGGAAATTACGCCGAAAAATTACGTGGAAGGCCCCACGATGTTCGTGCGTAATGGCAAGTATTATTTTATGTGGTCGGAAGGAGGCTGGACAGGCCCTAATTATTCCGTAGCCTATGCGGTGGCAAACTCGCCGTTTGGCCCGTTCGAGCGGGTAGGGAAAATTCTTCAGCAAGACCCGTCTGTTGCCACCGGTGCTGGCCATCATTCGATCATTCAGGTGCCCGGCACCGACGAGTGGTATATTGTTTATCACCGCCGACCCTTAACGGAAACCGATGGCAATCACCGCGAAACCTGTATTGACCGGCTCTATTTTGATGAGAAAGGGGCCATTAAGCCGGTTAAAATTACAGTAGAAGGCGTTGAGGCACGACGGCTAAATTAATGTCTCTTTCCTGATTTTTAGTTGTGTTTCAACCTGAGTTCACCCAGGCAGAGGGTACGAAATCCAACTAAAAATTTGGGTGTTACGTTTTATTTTTTTCAACCACTTTGACCAAACTATACCGTAGATCTGACGAATCGGCTGGCGGATTGTCGATTTTCTCTCGTTTGACAAGCAATTTATATTCGAATCCAGCTTCATACGAAAACCCCTCAATATTCCCGTAAAAAAGTTGCCAGCTGGTATCATTGTCTACTTTAACGAGTAAACATTTTTGGGGAGCCACACCCATGCAGTCCTGCTGATGGTCGGCAATCTGCATTTCAACAATAGCTGGTTTCACCGTATTCTTATCACAGCTAAAAAAGACAAGCAGAAGAAATCCTAAAGAAAATACTCGCTTCATATATTGACTAAAGATTATGAGTTCAGGTTCAGGGACTCATTTAAAAGGTTCCTCGTTGTAATAACCCGCTTCTTTTTTGCCATCTGCCTATTCTACGGTATCCAGATCGATCGATATATAGAAGGGCCAATACACGGACGTGAATAGCTTAACTAGTAAGGATCAAAAAATTGCCGTATCTTTAACTATTACCCGTCAAAGAAAAAATAAAACTAAACCAGTTAGAGCTATGGGAAAAGGCGATATAAAGTCACGCAAAGGAAAAATTGCAAGAGGCTCTTACGGCATGACCCGCCCTCGGAAACCTGGTAAGTCGGCAGCTCCCAAAGTGGAACCAGAGCCAACCGTCTAGTATGCAGTACCCCAGTTAGCAAAACATCGGTCGGTCTGAATGATAGCGTGATTTCTATCATCCAGACCGACCGATTTCCATAGCAATAAACTTATAATCAGGCAGTTACATGCATTATCGAGTTTTCGCCTTCGAAGCAGGTTTCACTGGTTCCGAAGTGGGTGGTACAGTAGGTTCAGGCGCAGGTGCTGGCTCTGTACGCTGGTTACGCCCTTCCCTGAACGCAACGAATCCAATCAACCCAATCAATAACACATTGCAAATCAGGTCGATCATATCACCGGTTTTGGCCAGTGGTGGCTCAAACCGGAACTCGATGGTATGCTTTCCGGCCGGAACACGCATTGCACGGAGAGCGTAGTTGGCCCGAAGGTGGGGAGCTGGCTTACCGTCGATAAACGCCTGCCAGTCTTCATGGCCCCGATAGTACACTTCCGAGAACACCACTAAACCATCGCGAACGGCATTCGCCTGATAGATCAATTTATCGGGACGATAACTTGTCAATTCAATCGTGCTGCCCGTATGATCCATCGTGGCGGGCAGATTACCGAGTTCAGCAGCAAATCGCTTATCGACCACGGCCGAATCGCGCGTGCTGAGCTTTTGCATAACGGCCATTTCTTCATCGGCATTACCGACTTGCTGGACTGTTTTAACAAACCAGGCCGCTCCCAATACACTTGGATTTGGCAAAGCGATTGGTCCGGCTGGTGCCTGCTGCGGATTGGCGGGATTCGTTTCTCCGGGCCGAATAACATACTTCGCATTCAGCATATTCAGGATATTCAGGAAATTAGGCTGGAGCGCGAACGTCATCAACTCATTATAACGACGCAATCGGGTTGTGTTATAACCACCAATCGAGCGGTGAAAATAGGAAGCCCGGTTGCTTTCCATGAACGATTCGGTTTGATCCATGACCCGGAAACCGAGGGATTTATCCTGAAGAATCTGCTGATCGGCTGGAGTCGGTTCAAAGATCGTTGCGACCTGTGCTTTGGGCACAAAATCAGCATTATTCAGGAATCGCTTATCAACCGAAAACAAATCGAATATGACAATTGCCGACAGGATCGGATAAAATACGACTGATTTGATTTTATTGGTCAAAAACAGCCATAACGTTCCGGCAGCCAACAGGATCAGAATAACCGACCGGAACGCATCAGAACGCAACATACTCTGCCGGTCGCTAATGAGTGCCGCCTGAAAATCTTTAGCCGCTTCGCCAAAATAACGGGATAGGATATCGACGTCATTAGGTTTCTGGAACGTAAAGAATGTACCGCCCAGCACAGCCAGAATAAGCGCCACACCAGCCGTTAGCCCCAGGCTGATCAGGAGCGGTTGCCGCAGTTGAGCCAGCGTCAGTTTTTGGTTCACAATGGTCTGAATGCCCAAAACCGCTCCGGCCGCCAGAAATAGCTGTGCCAAACAGAGCGCCATTGTCATAGCCCGGAACTTGTTCAGATAAGGCAGGTTATCAAATAGCAATTCGTTAAAAAACAGGAGGTTTTTACCCCAGGCCAGCATAATCATCAGCGCAGCCGCACTCAACAGCCACCAGCGAATTGCCCCCGGAATAACGAACATGCCCAGCGCAAACAGAAAGAGCAGAGCGGCTCCTGCATAAGCCGGCCCACCTAATATTGGCTGATCGCCCCAGTAGGTTGGCGCGCCCAATTCAGCCATTTGTTTAGCCGATGCGGGGTCGACACCCCGGCTCGTCATCGCTTTATAAAATTCCGAATCCGTTGTCAATCCGCCAGCCGATCCCCCACCGTAAACATTCGGAACGAGCAGTGTCAATGTCTCGGCCTTGCCATAGCTATACAGAAACGCATAATCTTTATCCAGACCTCCTTTCGATTCGCTGCTGGGAGTTTTGCCATCTGGATTCGTTGTTTTGGCCGTTAGTTCCGATTGGCCACGAATTGTTTCTTTCGTGTATTGATTTAGAATGAGCAAGCGTTTTCCAAAACTACCCGCAGCCAGCCCACCTGCAATGGCTAAGGTTGCCAGACCAAGGGCCAGTTGGCGTCCCTTTCCTGCCCGAATAAGGGCAATTCCTTCGATGAGTACATACAACCCAATGGTCATGAACAGATAATAGGTAATCTGGATGTGGTTCGCGCCAAACTCCATGCTCAGGAAGAGCCCCATCAAAGCGGCTCCAACCCAGTATCGTCCGCGCAGAGCCAGAATTACACCCGCCAGCATACCCGCTCCGTAACCCATGGCAAAGAGTTTGGAAACGTGTCCCGCTTCGAGACTAACGATACCAAACGTACCAAAGCCATAGGCAGCAGCACCGAGTGCCGAGAGCCACGCGTTGCAGCCCATCACAACGAGCAGAATATACATACTCAACATGACGATGAACACAATGCTGGCCGTGTTTGGCAACACATTGACGACACTCATCACGGCTTTATAGATCAGAATGTACGGGTAATTGTAATCGATCATATAACCCGGCATACCGCTGAAAACAGCATCGGTCCAGAGGGGTTTTTCGCCCGTTTCTTTCGTTATCTCACGGATTTCGCGAGCCGACGCAGACGCTTGCTGAACGTCGCCCATCGATAAGGTTTTGCCTGACAGCACTGGCGAGAAGTAGATTATAGCCAGCACCAAAAGAGCCAGCACAGCGATCAGGTGTGGGCGAAGGCGTTGAAATAGGGTTGGTTGGTTCATAAAGTAAACTAGTACGTAGCCCAAAGATAAGGCTTTGTACCAAAACGGCGGAAAGACCTCACTATTTTGCCAGTCTGCCTATCGACTCGTAGGCGTATGTGCATCGTGTAACAATGAAAAATGGGCTTATTATCGGATACTTTCCACACCTTCCTTATATTCATAGGCCTTTCGCCTGGAGCCGTGCCAACGCAACTGCGGACGGTGGTTATTACAAGTAGTACCAGTAACCGTGGTACGGCTCCAGGCGAAAGGCCTATTTCAATTTCCTAACCTCCCGAAACCTTGGAAAAAGACGCCCTCAAAAAAACCGTATTCCGAACATACCCTCTAAACGACGACGAGTGGGATGCCTTCGCTAATTGCTGGCATCCGGTTCGCTATAAGCGTAAAACCGTACTGACCCGCGCCGGAGACATTGAGCATTATCTCTATTTTGTGGAGGATGGTGTGCAACGGGCATTTTACCTGAGCGAAGACACGAAAGAAACGACGCTGGTCTTTTCCTATACGGGTTCTTTCTCGGGTGTCGTCGATTCGTTTCAACTCCAGCAGCCTTCCCGGTATTACCTCGAAACGCTGACGAACAGTGAGCTACTCCGTATTTCTTATCCTGACTTCACCCGTCTGCTTGACGAATACCCACGAATTGAGCGTTGGGTACGACTGGCTTCGGCTCAGGTTTTAGCCGGGCTTCTGGAGCGACAAATTGAATTGGCGACGTTCACTGCCGAAGAAAAATTCCGGATTTTGCTGACCCGGAGTCCGCACATATTGCAGCTTATTCCGCAAAAATACCTGGCGTCTTACCTTGGATTAGATCCTGCTACGTTCAGTAAGTTATTGAAATTGGTTCGGTTATGATCTGTACTAAAACAGAAGCAAAGCAAAAATTATGAATATCAACGATGGTTTTATATTCATTTATCCGGCAGCTAAACTTAGCTACCAGCAACTTGTGAATAGACGAATTGATTCTTAATTAGCTTATGATAAAACTCACTTATTAACAAAAATCTTGGTCTACGCCAAGATTTTTTGTTCTCGGATCAGCTACGTTTGTGCTATAAATCAACCGACTATGCCACGCTTCACTAGTAAAACGTTGCTCCTTGATCTGGAGGAAGATGTAAGCCAGCTCCGTCAGATTGCCGGGCAGGAATTCTATAGTTTATCCGATGCCCGGTTGCTCCAGGCCCCAACGCCTGCGCAATGGAGCATCGCACAATGCCTTGAGCATTTGAATAGTTACGGCCTTTATTATATTCCCTTGATGGAAAAAGCCATCCAGACCGGCGAGCAGCATAACCTTACGGCAAAGGATGTTTTCAGTAGTGGCTGGTTGGGCAATTATTTTGCTGAATCAATGCGCCCTGGAGCAGATGGAGCCATTCGATTAAAAATGAAAGCGGTCAAAAATCACACACCTGATGCACAATTGAATCCACGGGATATTCTGACCGAATTTTCCCGGCAACAGGCGCAGTTGCAAAACCTGCTCGAACGGGCGCAACATATCGACATTGGCAAACTACGCATCCCGATTTCTATTGCCAGTTGGATAAAGCTGAGTTTGGGGGATACGTTCCGGTTTCTGATTGCCCACGAACAGCGGCATGTGTTACAGGCGCAAAAGGTATTGAGTACCCTGTCGTCGCGAGAAACGGCCGACCAACTCAGTCAATAGGTTGATTCGGAAGCACTTTATGGTTGACTGGTAAACTTCTCAACGAATCCGATTCAAGAATCAATTCCGTACTTCGTTCCAAACAAAAGCCGATCACCCATTGAGATGACCGGCTCTTTTGCTGTCGATAAATCAACCGGATCTATACTAACAAAATATCTTTTTCTTTCGCCACAAACACCTCATCAACCCGTGCAATAAAGGCATCGGTCAACTTTTGAACACGCTCTTCGCCCTGTTTCACGGCATCTTCAGATACACCATCTTTAACCAGTTTGCGAATGTCGTCGTTCGTGTCTTTGCGGATGTTACGGACATTGATTTTAGCCGTTTCAACTTCCTGCTTTACTTTTTTGACCAGATCGCGACGCCGGTCTTCGGTCAGCGGTGGAATGCTCAGTCGAATCTGTTCACCATCGTTGTTGGGATTCAAACCAAGGTTTGAATTTCGGATTGCTTTCTCAACTTCCCCGATGAGCTTTTTCTCAAAAGGTTTGATAACGATCGTGCGGGCATCGGGCGTATTGATCGACGCTACCGTATGCAACGGCGACAGCATTCCGTAATATTCGATCTGAATGCCGTCGAGCATACCGGCATTTGCTTTTCCAGCGCGGATTTTGGTCAATTCGATGGCCAGGTGCTTAAGCGCCTTTTCCATCGTATCTTTTGCATCGTCGAGGTATAGCTCGATCTCTTCCATTTTCTGAGTTTTCAGCTTTTTAAGTTTACCGTTTACAGTCACTGGCGTTGATAGCCATTATACCTATAAACGGTAAACTGTAAACTATTTTAGACTGTTTCTTCTGGTAATTTAGCCGTAATAAGCGTTCCGACATCTTCACCCTGAACAAGCCGGAGCAAACTACCCGTCTCATTCATATTAAAGACAATAATCGGCAGATTGTTTTCCTGACACAGCGTAAAGGCCGTCAGGTCCATCACATTCAGTTTCTTTTCGTAAACGTCATCGAAGGTGATGCTCGTATACCGGGTGGCTGTTTTGTCCTTCATCGGATCAGCCGTGTAGACGCCATCAACTTTAGTGCCTTTCAGCACAACGTCGGCTTCGATTTCAATGGCCCGTAAAGCTGCCGTGGAATCTGTTGTGAAGTAAGGATTGCCGGTTCCGGCACCGAAGATGACGACACGCCCTTTTTCGAGGTGACGCACAGCCCGCCGACGTACATACGGTTCACAGACCTGCTCCATTTTAATGGCCGACATCACACGGGTATACATACCATGTTTTTCGAGCGAACTCTGAATAGCCATTGCATTGATAACCGTTGCCAGCATACCCATGTAATCGCCCTGAACGCGATCGATGCCTGACCGTTCACCCGAAACGCCCCGGAAAATGTTGCCTCCGCCGACCACGATGGCTACCTGAACGCCTAAATCTACTACCTGCCTAATTTCACGGCTGTATCTTTCCAGCACAACCGGGTCAATATTGTAACCATTAGGGCCCGCCAATGCCTCTCCACTCAGTTTGAGCAGAATGCGTTTATAGTTCGTCGAAGGTGTCATGAGGGAAAATTTTGCGGGCAAAGATAAGAAAAAAGCGTGGGGCATGGAGCATGAAGCCTGGAGTTTTGCGCGTGGTTTTACTTTGTGCACCACATTGGACTCTTTCAGGTTGTGCTATGCTTTAGGTAAATTCGATCAAGACCTGCCCCTTTTCAACCCGGTCTCCTTTGTTGGTCCGAATGGTTTTAATGACTCCTTCACCAGTGGCTTTCAGGATGTTTTCCATTTTCATGGCTTCCAGAATCAGTAAGCTATCACCTTTATTGACCGTATCGCCCGGTTGAACATTCACCCCAACAATTAGTCCGGGCATGGGTGCTTTCAGATCATTAACTTTGGTGGCAGCGGCACTGGCCATACCCATTTTTTCGAGCAAAAGGTCGAACCGATCCTTTAGCTGAACCGGGTAGATATGACCATTGATCTTTAATCGAACGGATTTATCAGCCGGGTTCAGGTCCAGAATTTCGGCTGTATAAGACCGATTCTGGTGTAAAATATGAACGACCCGATCCGAAAGTTTTACTAAATCCCAGACAAAAAATTCGCCATTGAGTGTGGGACCAGCCGCCGTGAAATCAATGGTTACGTTTTGGTTGTTAAGCGTAGTTTGGTACATGGAACAAAGTAAAGTAGTTGGATTGGGGCCTATTACTGTTTCCTGAGCGGCTAATCTATAAACAGTATCCCACAAACCATAAACATTTCCTCAAGACTTATTAATCAACCAAATTCCCAACAGGCAAATACCCATACCCGCAAATTGCACCGCATAGATGGTTTCGCCATCGAGAACACCCCACATCAGTGCCACGCCCGGCATTAGATACGTCAC
This sequence comes from Spirosoma aureum, assembly GCF_011604685.1. NCBI lineage: Bacteria > Pseudomonadati > Bacteroidota > Cytophagia > Cytophagales > Cytophagaceae > Spirosoma > Spirosoma aureum. Next base: position 5,757,437 of record NZ_CP050063.1, read on the forward strand.
CGATGACGCGAACAACGGCGAAGCCAGTTGCATAATCCTATTAAAAATTACCGACATCACACCGGACCCAAGCACTCCCAGGCAGATAAGCGTGGCCAGCGATAGCGTTGAAACTGGTAACGTTACCCTTATAAAAAAATCAGTCGTCAGCAGGGTTAACAGAGCCATTGGTCCAACGAAGGCAAATAACCAGGCAGTTGACACCAACGCAGGCATGTGGCTCAGGTATCGACCAATGATATTGATGTTTGTGCCATAACAAAGCGTTGCCAGCACAATTAACAGAGCATATCCATTTATCGAAAATGATCCTGTCGCACTATAAAATATTAGCAGGATCGATCCACCCAGGCCAAGCAAAATCCCGGCAACCTGCCAGAGACGAAGAACACGACCAAAAAACAATACGCCGATCAGGAGCGTAAACAATGGGCTAAGCGCGTTTAATGCGCCAGCGAGTGAGCTGTTCAGGTGTGCCCCGGCTTCGGCGAATAAAAAAGCGGGAATCAGATAGCCCAATAACCCTGCCGCCAATAAAGCGCCCCACCGATTTCGAACCGATTGCCGGGTGTCAATACTACGAGCCTGGATTCCCAGAAATGGGCTAAAGAACAAAAACGCGAAGAAAATACGACCAGCAGCTACCTGCTCCGGCGGAAAAGCTACCAGACTTCGCTTGATCAGAATAAAGGAGCTACCCCAAACCAGTGCCAGCACAAAAAGAAGAATCCAGGCGAGTAGTGGGTGTTTTTTTGCCGTAATACTTGATTCCTGAGTAGACGTTGGCGTCATAAAGAGTTAGTTTTCAATTTGCACAGGTGGCTTCCCAGCCGGCAAGGAGCGTTTTACGTATTAATCTTTCTTAGTAAAGGGAACGGCCTGATTTAGCAGTAAGTTCGGTTATCAGGCAATGAATAAGCGCTCTATTTATAGCCATCTAATTCGGACAGCCGTTATATTTGGCCTTCGCGCTGGCTGTAGAATGGTCAGATAATCCAGTATACCAATGCTCAACGATTCCCAGCCTGACCTGGCTCCGATTACCCGTCACTTACGGGCCATGTTTGGCTCACGATTACTCATTGCTGCCGTTAGCCATTTGCACGTTTTCGACCATTTACGAAACGGCCCGCTTCCAATAACCCAGTTAAGCGAGCGACTCCAGCTTAGCGAACGTCCAGCTATGGTACTGTTCCCGGCTTTGTGTGCCATGGATATGCTCCGTTGTCATGCGTCGGGGGAGTTAAGCATTACCGAACTGGGCCGCTACCTGCTACAGGATCATAACCCGAACCTGACCGGTTATGTGGGTCTGGAAAAAGACGATCCGGGTGTCATCGAAATGGTTAACCGGCTTAAAAATGACGGTCCACTGGATGCTCCTCAGGGTATTTCCTTCGTCAAGGAAGGGGAAGGTCCTTCACCAATGGACAATCAGGAACTAGCCCGGACACTCACCCTCGGCCTGGCCGGACGTGCCAGACGGCTATCGCCTATTGTTGCCGCCAAGCTCTCCAGACGCGAAGGGCATCTGCTGGACGTAGCCGGTGGAACAGGCTTTTATACCTATGAATGGCTCCTGAATAACCCTTCTTCAACGGCCACGATACTCGACCGGCCAGCTGTTTTGGCAGTAGCCAGTGAGCTGCTGGACGAACTTACGGCAAGTGATCGATCAGGCGTGGAAACGCTCCGGGAGCGGGTAACGTTCTTACCCGGTGATATGCTTACGGATGAGCTTCCAAAGACCGACCTGTTGCTGGCAGCCAGCCTTTTCCATGATTGGCCAACGTCAACCTGCCAACTGCTGGCTAACCGCTTTGCAGCTTCCCTTCGACCCGGTGGTGAGCTATGGGTTCACGACGCTTTCCTGAACGATACGCTGGATGGACCGCTTCCCGTTACGGACTATTCAGCTCAGTTATTCTGGAATACCAAAGGTCGGGCCTACAGTCGGGCCGAATACCGGCACTGGTTTACAGAAGCAGGTCTGGAACCAACGACCGAGAACATTGCGACCCAAATGGATTATGGGTTGATCTGGGCGCGGAAATCCGATTGATAAGTGACAGCTATCCAGGCAGCAAATCGAACCTGAGATCGCCAAAAAGAGTTAATCCATCGTAGTTCTATTTTCTACAGCTACATATAGCGACTTAATCGCTTAAATGATTCAAAAAGATGGAAGTAGAAATCTGGAGTGATGTCATGTGCCCGTTTTGTTATATCGGCAAACGCAAATTCGAGCGCGCACTGAGCGAGTTTCCTCATAAAGATCAGGTAAACATTGTCTGGAAGAGTTTTCAGCTTAATCCTGCCATGAAAACTGATCCCGACAAGACTATAAACGAATATTTATCGGAGGCAAAAGGATGGAGCCTTGAGCAGGCCAGGCAGATGAATGACCGTGTAACGGCAATGGCTAGCGAAGTTGGCTTATCATACGACTTCGATAAAGCGGTTGTGGCCAATTCGTTTGACGCTCACCGCTTGATTCAATTGGCCAAAGCAAATGGCCTGGGCGATGCCGCCGAAGAGCGATTATTTCGTGCCTATTTTACCGAAGGTCGCAACACCGCCGATCACGACACGCTGCTCGAACTGGGCACTGATATTGGCCTGGATGCTACCGCTGTGGAGCAGTTGCTTCAAAGCGACCAGTATGCAGAAGCGGTTCAACACGATATTTATGAAGCCCAGCAAGTTGGCGCACGCGGTGTGCCGTTTTTTGTGCTTAACCGTCGATACGCAGTTTCGGGGGCTCAACAACCCGAAACCTTTCTGGGTGCACTCAACACCGCCTGGGCAGAATCTGAGCGGGAGGTATCCGGCTTAAAACGCTAGCTTTTCTCTTGAAGAAATAAGAATATATTGGCCCCACAGATTGAATGACTCTCAATCTGTGGGGCCTACGTTTTACAGGAAGCTAGCTCATACAAGCTCAGGAATGTAATTTTCCTGAATCTCGTCCAGAATTGCTCCAAGCTCCGCGTATGAATCGGTGGTTACCAGTCGGGACCGGTACGGCTTAAAATCGGGCAACCCTTTGAAATAGTTCGCGTAGTGACGGCGCATCTCAAAGAGTCCTACGATTTCACCTTTCCAGCGAATCGAAAAATCTAAATGCTGGCGACAAACGGCCACCCGATCGGCCACAGTCGGGGCAGGTCGGTGCTCACCCGTTCGGGCATAATGCTTGATTTCGTCAAAAATCCAGGGATGGCCAATGCTGGCACGTCCGATCATGACGCCATCTACACCATACCGATTTTTATACTCCAGCGCCTTCTCCGGCGAATCGATATCACCATTTCCGAAAATCGGAATCTGAATGCGCGGATTGTCTTTGATACGGCCAATAAGCGTCCAGTCTGCATTGCCTTTGTACATCTGAACACGGGTCCGACCATGAATGGTCAGGGCTTTAATACCAATATCCTGCAAGCGTTCGGCAACTTCGCCTACGTTTTTGGTATTATCGTCCCAGCCAAGCCGGGTTTTAACGGTCACCGGAAGATGGGTGGCTTTAACAACCGCTTCGGTCATACGCACCATTTTCGGAATATCCTGCAACAAAGCAGCACCAGCGCCCCGACAGGCTACATTTTTTACGGGGCAACCGTAGTTGATATCGATCAGATCGGGGTTGGCACGGGTTGCAATTTCGGCACAGGCCCCCATCGTCTCAACGTCGGAACCAAACAATTGAATGCCAATCGGTCGTTCGTACTCAAAGATATCGAGCTTCTGCACGCTTTTGGCGGCATCACGAATTAATCCCTCCGACGAGATAAATTCGGTATACATCAGATCGGCACCGTTGGCTTTACAGACCGCCCGAAACGGCGGATCGCTGACATCCTCCATGGGAGCCAGCAGCAGCGGAAAATCGGGTAATTGTATGTTGCCAATGTGTATCACGCAGGCAATAAGTTTTGATTTATGATGTACAAATTACGATTTACGACCCGGTTTGGTTCCTTCTCAACAGACTGTCTACGGAGAAGTAGTTGGCGGAAACAGCGATAACGTAATCGTAAAATAGCCATCATCGTCCTGAATTATGGGTTCAGTATGACCCAGGAGCCGATATTTAGCAGCAATATTGGTCAATCCGATTTGATTCGACGTCATACGATTATTCTTCCGTTGCAGATTATTCCGCACAATCAGCACTCCTCCACTCATTGATTTCGTTGGTCGAATCGTCTGGCGAACTGGTTTATTACTACTCAAATCGTTGGCGATTTGTATCGTCGTAATCTCCAGCAACAAGGGCTTGCTGGCGGCAACAATATTATGTTTCACCGCATTTTCAACCAGCATTTGTAACGTTAATGGCGGCAATCTATGCGTCAGATACTCAGGTGATACAGCCATTTTCAGGTCAATACCAGCCCTGTAGCGGGTTTTGAGCAAGTGATAATACGACTCGATGAATTTCAGTTCCGTTTCAAGGGTGGTAAGCTCACTGGCACCATCCAGAATACTTGCTTTATTCGTTTGCAACAGATACCGATACACATTGGCCATTTCATACAGGAACTCATCAGCCTGCTCGGGCTCATCGGCAATCAACGAGGAAAGTGAGTTCAGACTATTGAATAAAAAATGCGGATTAACCTGATGCTTCAGGCTTTCATATTGACTTTGCAAAGTCACTTCCTTCAATTTCTCCTGTTCCAGCGCACTTTCCCGCCATTTTGTCAGAGAATAAACCGTTTCGTCGATACCGACTGATACGATATTCACTAAAGCATTATAAAACAGAATCTTCACGGTCAGATTGGGAACATGATGATACCCAAACAGATGAAAGTGATCGTAGAGAAAGATACCACCGAGAATGTATGCTGGGGTTACGATTCCAAATACAAGTAACATTCGCCAAACCCGAAGCCAAATTTGATTCAGGTCGGGGTATCGGCGAATCACTCCCTGGGTCAGAAAATTTAGCGTTAAAATACAGCAACCCGATAAGCTAAAGTTCAGCAGCGTTCCGAGCAGAAACGTTCTGGCATCAGCGAGGTAGGCCGGGCCAATAATCCAATACGTCAGGAGTGGTATAAAAAACAAAGGCATTAGCAAAACATGCCATTGCAACGCCGGACGTTTAGGCAACACGGTTTCTGAGTCAGAAACTGACAACGGTATAAAACGATCAAGTTTGTAGTTGACCAGCGGTCCTGTTGCCAGCCAAAAACGAAGATTTTCCCTAAACGATGATAACATAATACGATTCCCGTTGCGCCAATGAACGTCAACTGGCTGCAAGTACTAATTCGTTCGCTTGCTATCCGATCACATTCTGGTTTAGCTGTTAAATTGAGCAGCTGGCCTGCTGAAACGGTCTGCCTAATTGAGAAAACGCTTCTTCTCTGCTATCTGCAACAATGATTTATACGTGTCCAAGGTCGATTAATGGTACAGTTACGATAAACCACTCTTTCTCCTGTTGAATTACTAATTTGTCGTCGCTCAGCAAGTCGTATCGAACCGTCAGGTTGGCTAAACCGGCGCGGGTCGTTTCAATTTTGTTTATTTTCTGCTGAAGCACGTTTTTAACCTCCAAACGTCCGTCGAGGAGCGTATTGATGCGTATGATCAACGGATTCGAAACCGACATGACATTGTGTTTTATTGCATTATCGATCAGAGTCTGAATGGTTAACGGCGGCAGACTACGCAGCCGATACTCGTCAGCTACGTGAAATGTAATGGTCAGACTATCGCCATAGCGCGTTTTTAAGAGATTGGCGTATACACTGGTATAATCCAGCTCGGTCTGTAAGGAGGTCAGTTCATGCTTGCCCGCCTGTAGCAGATACCGATAAACTCTGGCCAGATCATCCACAAACCGCTCGGCCTTCGTGGTATCTTCGCCAATCAGCGCGGACAGCGAATTCAGGCTATTAAATAGAAAATGGGGGTTTAAGTCTCCCTTCAACGCATCGAACTGGTGTTGCAGCGCCATCCGCTTCAACCGATCATTTTCGATCTGATTGGTCTCCCACTGAGAATAGGTATAATAGACGCTGATTCCTGTGCACAGGAAAACATCGACAATGTAGCTTACGATCCAGATCGGCAGTACCGTATCCCAGGAAAATGAGACGTTCAGTACAGGCATCAGGCTATAGAACCAGACGTAGAAAACCGACATGCCCGTTGTTATGCCCGCAGCCAGCAGCAACAAGGTCAGTGTTCGGGAGGCAGCCTGACGTACATGAGGGTACCGGCCTATTACCGTACGCACCACGAGTCTCAGTGCGCCAATTAAGAGCCAGTAAAACCCGGCCGACGACACGGTACCAATGAGAAACACCGACAAATTCTGAAAATAGGGAAGCCCAATCAGGTAATAATTTCCCAGGAGCAGAAAAAAGGGCATACCCAACAGGTAGTACCGGCGTTCGGCCGTGGGGCGACTAAAGGGCTGAATAAGGTACGATTTAATCAGAGGAAGAAAACCCATGTAGATAGATCTCTGAATCAATCGGCAATTTACTAAATCAAGCGTCTCTTGCCTACCCCGGAACAGGTTTTCACGGACAACTGCCCTGCGCAGTATAGCTGTCACGATTCAACCGGGAAAACTGATCGGCCCAACGTTTTTTCAAACGAATTATCAACACGAGACGGGTTGTACCATCAGGGTTTGTTTTTTGTCGTAACTTGCGGCTTATACGCCTGACAGGCTATTTTATCCGCCATGTTTTATTATCCAATTCGTCAGTGCCTTTCTAGCAGAAGATAGGTTGCTATTGAATAAATTTACCGGAACTATGCAACCAATCTATATGTCGAACCGCTCTTTATCGCGGCCACCAACACTTGGTGGATTGATTATGCTGGTCGGTTTTGTGCTGATGGGTGGGGTTATCAGTACGCTGTTATTGTTCGGCCTGTTAATGCTCACCAAAGGGATGGGCCCTTCAGAAGCCCAGGCTTACCTGACCGAACTGGCGGCTAATCCGGTTGCCGCACCCAACGGTTGGTATGAACTGATGGTGTTGCAGGCCGTTAACCACCTCGGTACCTTTCTATTACCGTCACTTTTATACTGGTATTCTATAGAGCGCCGAACCTGGGATCAGTTTAACCCCCGGCCAATTTCGGCAGTGGCTGGGCTGAGTTTTATCGCGCTGATTGTCGTTGCCTTCATGCCTTTCGACAGCCTCATTATTGAATGGAACCAGGGCATACACCTTCCTCAAACGTTGTCTCCGCTGGAACAGTGGATTCGCGATAAAGAAAAAGAACTCGAGGGCGTTACAAAGTACCTGACTACGTTTAAAACTATCCCGCAATTGCTGGTGGCATTTCTGGTTATTGCTATTATTCCGGCCATTGGTGAAGAGACCCTTTTTCGGGGTATTCTACAACGGAATTTAATCCACTGGACCGGCAATGTTCACCTTGGCGTTTGGGTGGCGGCTGCATTGTTCAGTGCTATTCACGTACAGTTTCTGGGCTTTTTCCCTCGTATGCTATTGGGGGCTTTATTTGGCTACCTCTACGTCTGGTCAGGGAATTTGTGGGTTCCGATTCTGGCTCACTTTGTCAATAACGGATTTACGGTCCTGATGGTATTCCTGTACCAGCGAAAACTCGTATCGATGGATATTGAAAGTAATGAATCAGTGCCGCTGTTGGGCGCGCTGATTTCAGGTGTTGTTACCGTTGGATTATTATTTTACTTCAGACAGGCTAATAGCGATAGGGCGACGGGCTAATTATGTGTTTCTCCCTAGCCAGCTACCTAATAATCTAAACAATGACAGAAAACTGGGAGTCTATTTATACTACGCCCCTGCCCCACCGGGCCGAACTGGCAAAAGCGTTGTTGAGTGAGCACGATATTCCGGCGGTTGTGGTCAACAAACAAAGCAGTAGTTATCCGTCAATCGGAGGAGGAAAAAGTGAAGTCCACGTATTGGCCAAGGACGCGGTTCTGGCCAAAGTAATTCTGGAGAATGAAGCAACGTTTAGCTAAAATGTCGAACCTTCAACAGCGGGTTATTGCCGCTGTATTAGGGGTTCCTTTTATTATTTTCATGATTTGGTATGCCGACTGGACGTTCGCGCTACTCTTCTGTGTTATCAGTGCACTCACGCAACGGGAGTTTTACCGCCTGTTAGGGCTCGACGGTTTTGAACCGTTAACGGCTTATGGAACGGTGGTTGGGTGTATGGTCTGTATATTGGCCTATTTCATTGAAACCGACCAGATTGGCACCGGCAACTACTTTCTGATCTGCCCGGCCTCGTCCATGATTTTCCTGATCAAGCTGTACAAAAAGCGTGACATGAAACCGTTTACGAACATCGGCTTCACGTTTCTGGGTATCATCTACGTAGCCATGCCTTTTGCCCTGCTCATTATACTGGCTTTGCGTGGAGGTAGTTTTCACCCCATGATTATTACCGGATGCCTGTTATTACTGTGGGCCAGCGACATTGGAGCTTACTTTGCCGGTACTCATTTTGGCCGTCGAAAGCTGTTCGAACGGGTATCGCCCAAGAAATCATGGGAAGGCGCTCTGGGCGGTGCGGCTGCCGCAGCCTTAATTGCCCTCGGCCTGGCTATCTATGCCGATGAGTTACGACCCTGGCAATGGTACTGCGTCGGCGGCATTATCGTTGTAACGGGAACGTACGGCGATCTCGTCGAATCCTTATTTAAGCGGAGTATTGCCATCAAAGATTCGGGGAGTAGCATTCCGGGCCACGGCGGCTTCCTCGACCGCTTCGATGGACTTTTGCTGGCGGCTCCGTTTATTATCACGTTCCTCAAATTATTTGCCTGATTTACAGCATTTACCTCTAGCTATAAAACCTCATCGATTGTTCTGAGCAGGTGTTTATCCTGTGTAGATGCCCGTCTGCGTTTTACATAGGCATGCCTGCCTAACCATACTACGCCTACAATTGCATAGACCAGTAATCCTACCGCTGGCCAGATCAAGCCATTAGTCACGTTTGTTTCGGAAGGCATCAACAGGCTTAAAATCGACAACCCCAGGCCACCGCCCAGAAAGTAGGCCGTTGTTCCAACGCTTGAGGCTAGTCCCTGATGCTCAACCGCTATATCTGCAATGACTAGCAATGTCAGGCTGGTGAAGCATATGGCCATGCCGAAGCCCGAGATACAGGCAACGGAAATCAACAGGAGCCATAGTGGGTAGCCTAGCTGTAACGATCCGATCAGTGCTACTGCACCAATTGCCATCATGCCCATCCCCAATATACCCATCTGGAGTACCGGCATCCGGCGGAGCAAAGCAGGAATCAGCAATTTGCCTACCACAGCCGAGAGAAGGCTAAAGGGAAATAATAAAATGCCCGCCCGAGCCGCACTAAAGCCCATGTATTGCTGTAGCGTAATGGATTGCACGAATAGGAAGCCCGTAAAAAAAGCACCCAGTAAAAGCGTCACACCAAGACCGGTAAGCGTGGTTGGTGCCCGAAGTAAGGATATATCAATGAGCGGGTCCGTTTGCCGGATAGTCCGAAACTGTAACCACCTGATACTTAACACGACCAGCCCGATCAACACCAATTGATGCCATAATGGCGATGCCGACTGACCGATTGTGTGGACTACATACGTAATCAGCAATAGCGTAAATGCCAGCAGGGCACCCGACAGCAGATCAGGTATTTGGCGGGTTCGATAAATCGGATCGGCCGGAATATAGCGAAGCGCCAACCCGCCAATGAGCAAAAGCACTGGTACGTTGATAAAGAAGACCCACTGCCAGCCTGCGTAAGTAGCAATAATTCCCCCTAGTGACAAACCACTTCCGGAACCAATGGCAGCAAACGAACTGAATAAAGCGATTGCCTTACTACGGGCCGTAAGCTCAGTGAAGGTATTGGTAATCAAGGATAGCGCCGAAGGCATGACCAGCGCGGCTGCAAGTCCCTGTAAGGCGCGAAAGCCGGCTAATTGACTAAAAGAGTCCGAGAATCCGGCCCCAATTGATGCCAGGAAGAATAGCGCAATGCCCGCTAAAAACACCCGCTTTCGGCCCGATACGTCAGAGAGTTTACCGCCAATGATCAGGAAACTCCCATATAAAAGTACATAAAGGGTCTGTAGCCATTGAACTGTGCCCGTACTCACACTAAACTGCTTCTGTATGAGTGGGATAGATAGATTGAGAATAGCAATGTCCAGCGCTTCGACAAAGACGCCGGTACAGGCAATCAGCAGAATAAGTGTATTGCGAGAAATAGTCACGTTTATAGTATTTGTCCTGCACAAAACTAAAACGGTAGCATAGGTTCAGAAAATAGTATAATAATTTTAGAACAACTAAACGAATTATTGGTAATTTTTAGAACAACTAATTAACTTCATGAACAAATGGATGGCTCAACAGAACAACACGCAAGCACTCCCCTCCCACTCGATCACAAGGATATCGAGATCTTACGATTGCTTCAGGCAAATGCCAAGCTCACGGTTCGGGATATCGCTACTCAGATTCACCTGAGCCCTACGCCCACCCATGAACGGATCAAACGACTGGAGAAGCACGGCGTCATCAAACAATACGCAGCCCTGCTCGATCACCGGCAAGTCAATAAAGGCATTATGGTGCTCTGCCATATTACGCTGAAAGACCACGACCGGCAAACGGCCGGTGCCTTCATTTCCGCCATTCAACAATTCGATCAGGTCATTGAATGTTACAACATTTCGGGCGAGTTTGATTTCATGCTCAAGATTGTTGCCAGCAGCATGGAGAGTTATCATTATTTTATGGTCAATCACCTTAATGAGATCAAAGGCATCGGGCAAACGAAAAGCAGTTTTGTTATGGATATTGTCAAGCAAACCCACGAGCTGATCTAGCGTAATGAACTTCGGCAATGCACAAGCACACAGTCCTTAGCCGACGTTTGCAACTCTACAAGTTAAAATAGAGTGTAAGGAGACTATCTCTAAAGCAATACGCTTACCTTTACATAAATTCGGTCAAAAACAGCAGAATGGTTTATTTTCTCTGGCTGAAACCAGAACAAACAAGTAGTTTAAGGCTTAACTTTTCTTAAATTATTTGCCTGAATACCGGCAATTAATAAATCATTCGTTATTTTGTATAGTTTACGTTAAAACGACTCTGGATGTTGGCGACCAGCAACTGGTTTGTGAAGAAACTCTTCGTTAGCCAGCCATAATCCAGCGTTTCTTTAAAGCATGAGGCAATCGCTAAAACATATACTTCTAGGATTAAGCCTGCTCCTGATGTCGGGCCTTTTCACAACTACATTCGCGCAGGGGCAGGATCGGCAGGTAACGTTTACCGGTTTCCTGACTGGCGGCAAAAACAATGAGCCGCTCCCCGGAGCTTATATCTACATTCCGAAAGCCGGACGTGGCGTGTTGTCTGCCCCGAACGGTTATTTTGCCTTGCCCGTATTTCCTGGCGATAGTATTATTTTTAGTTATGTCGGCTTTAAAGTCCAATATCATATTATTCCTACGCGACTTACCGATCTAACCTATTCGGCGGTTGTTGCCCTTCAGGAAGATGTTAAAACACTGGCGGAGGTGAAAGTATACCCCTACGCTACCGAGGAATTGTTTAAGGAGGCATTCGTTAATCTGAAGCTTCCCGACGAAAAAGAGCGGGAAAATCTGGCAAAAAATACCAGTCCCGAAGCGATTATGCGGCAGGCAGCTACTATGCCCATGGGTGCGTTGGCCAATCACCAGAACTTTGTCAATCAACAGTTCTTTGGGCGAGAATCGGTCATTGGCCGAAGTCAGACACCGACCTTCTCGTTCACGAACCCTTTTGCCTGGGCTAACTTCATTCGATCCGTTAAACGAGGAGACCTTAAAAATAAGGAATGGCGCAGTGAGTTGAATAAAGCTCCCCGCGAAAACGTATCCCGAAAGGATCTGCTGCAACAGAATTAAACAATGTATAACCTGAATTAAACGCTCGGCCTGCTACAGGTCGGGCGTTTTTTTATACGATGTAGATCCGTATTGGTCTCAAGGTAAGTGTTAATAAAAACTTCACACCAGTCAGGCTTCGATCGTCTTACCTTTATGGGTTAGATTAATCCATATCGGATGTCGTCCTCTCTCCTCACATACGCCTGTGCCTCAGTGAATACGCCCGCTTATTATCGGCGTAGTTACCTGATGCATCTATTCCTGATGTTTGTTTTTGCGGGCTGGCAGCTCTCCGTCAACGCACAAAGCCTGACGGTTGCCGAACAGCTATCCCGCCAATACCCTGATTCGGCCTACCGATTCATCAGGGTTTTGCTGAATCAGGCGGTGACTCAGAATGACAGACGTACGGAAGGTGATTGTCTGCAACAGATCGGCCTTCTATTTTATCATCAGGGAAGCTATGCCCAGGCGATTGACTACCTGCTTCAGGCGCAAAAAATCTTTCGTAGCGTAAACGATAGCAATCGGCTGGCCCGCAACCGAAATGAACTTGGAAAGGTTTACTACTATAATGAACAAAGTGACCTGGCGCTAAACCAGTTTACCGAAGCGCTAACGTACTATAGCCAGAGTCGAAATGCCCAGGGATTGGCCCGCACTTATGCCAACATTGGTCATTTTTACGAAAAACGACTGGATCTAAATCAGGCTTATCGCTATCAAAAATTAGCTCTCTCTAACGCCGGACGAACAAACGATCGGGCTGGACTTTCGACAATTTACGAAAATCTGGGGAGCATTTTCGAGGATAGAGAGCAGTATGACTCGGCTCAATATTATTACCAAAATGCGCTGTCGCTCAGTCAACAGACTCATGATGAAATTGGTCAGATCGAGATTATTAATAACCTCGGCGATATTTTCCGGAAGACTGGCCGCTACCAGCGCGGCCTTGAACGATCACGTGAGGCCATGCAGTTGGCTCAGCAAAAAAAGGAACGCTACCAATTGAGTAGTGCCTATCGGGACATTGCCAAAACCTTCCGGTTAATGAACCAGCCAGATAGCGCGTATACTTATCTGGAACGAAGCCGCGATCTGGTTGATGAGATTTATGCCGTTGAAAACAACCGCCAGATTGCCTTGCTCCAAACGCTCTACGACGTTGAACGGAAAGACAGTGAAATTAGTCAGTTAAATGCTCGGAAGCGGGTTGATTTTATTGCGATTACTGCCACAGTCATTGTCCTGTTGCTGATTGGTATTCTGGCCGCCGTAATAATCAGTCGGCAGCGGCTGAAAATTTGCAATGAGCAAGCCCTAAATCAGCAGAATCAGGAGATTTTCAGAACACAAAACGAGCTTATGCAGGTTGCCCTGAAGAATAAACAACTGGAAGAAGAAAACCTGAAAAGCCAGCTGGAATTAAAAAGTAAAGAGTTAACCACCCATACCTTACAGATCATCCAGAAAAATCAGGTGCTGGAGGAATTAAAAGATGACCTGACAAAAGTGCTGAAAGATGATAAACGGGATAAGAAAAAACTGCTCAAGCAACTGGTTCAGAAAATAACGCTGAATTTCAGTCAGGATAAATACTGGGCTGATTTCAGAGCTATTTTCGAGCAGGTGCACCCTCATTTCTTCCGTGATCTAACACAGCAATTCCCTGATTTGACCTCAACGGATATGCGCCTGATTGCGCTGTTAAAAATGAATATCAGTTCGGCCGATGTGGCTACATTACTGGGTATATCGACCGATAGCCTGCGCGTGGCCCGTTACCGACTACGCAAAAAGCTTGGCTTACTGGAAGGCGAATCGCTCTCCGCGTTTATTCAACGATTTTCCCGCGATTCTTCCGCACCTCCTTTGACTCCCCCAATACCACTCTTTGCGTCAGTTTCTACGGTTACGTCTTCTCCTGTTATGTCGGTTTCAGCCGTGGTGTCAGTTTCTCAAAACTGAAACATTTCACAATCCTGCATCTCCTTTTCCCCAATCCTTCACATTCAGGAAACAGTTTCATAACAATAACATAATGGCTGTTTTACTACGCCAAATAGCATTGATATACAACACATTAACCCTATCCTGTTAACGTTGTTGCCTACCTGTTTACGCTCAGGATTGCCTTGTTGCCTTTTTGTTCACGGCTGAAATTTGTCCTATTCCTCCGACTTCATACACCTTTGTCCGGCCAATCGAAATAACCTCCTTTTTGAGCCGGGAGTTGATCGCGCCCTCTATCCGACACTAGGCTCTACACTGCATGAAGCTACTACTATTGAACATACTTTTTGTCTTATGTTGCCTGCGGGTCTCGGCGGGTGTCATCAAAGGACGAGCCACGGACGCGGTCACCGGTCAGCCCGTTATTGGTGCAACACTGCTCCTGGAAAATACGAAACTGTACAGCATCTCGGGATTAGACGGTTCCTACTCGATTAAGAATGTTCCCGCCGGAACCTATAAAATCCGGGTCAGCTACGTTTCGTATCGCACGAAAACACTCGACATTAGTATCACAGGTGCAGACCAGATTATCACCTTAGATCTGCCGTTAGAGACCGAAAATGACCGCCAGATTGCCGAAGTCACTGTGAAAGGGAAACGCGATGGTTCCAGTGAGCGAACAGCCCGCGACCTCGAACGGAATGCCCTGCAAGTGACCAACATCGTGTCCGGTCGAACGATTGAACTATCTCCCGATTTGACGGTAGCAAACGTCATTCAGCGCGTATCCGGAATTTCGATTGAGCGAAATAGCAACGGTGATGGTCAGTATGCCATCCTGCGCGGGATGGACAAACGTTATAACTATACCCTTGTCAACGGCGTAAAGATCCCAAGTCCCGACAACCGGTATCGCTATGTGCCGCTCGACATTTTTCCATCTGAATTACTGGATCGTCTAGAAGTGTATAAAGCGCTTACGCCCAGTATGGAAGGCGACGCAGTAGGTGGTGCGATCAACATGGTCATGAAAGATGCGCCCGACCGCCCGACCTTGCTGACAAATCTCTCAACCGGCTATAGCGAACTATTTTTCGACCGCCCATTCACCAGCTTCGATACGAAAAACATCAATGTCAAATCGCCTTATGAGCAATTTGGCAACCAGTACAGCGCTAAATTTTCCGATTTCAATAAAGCGTCTACTACTTATACCAGTCATAACCCGCCCCCTAACCTGCTCGGCAGCTTTGCCGTCGGTAACCGCTTCTTTAATCAGCGATTTGGGGTAATGCTCGCCGGAAGCTTACAGAATACATTTCGGGGTAGCAATAGCCTGTTTTTCAATGGCGATGTGGTCGATACACTGCGTGGCATAACGCTCACGAAACTAAGTGATCGGCAGTATTCGGAACGTCAAACGCGCTACGGGCTCCATGCCAAAATGGACTACCGAATCAATGAGAATAATAAAATCCAGTGGTTTAATGCCCTGATCAGTCTCACCAATCAGCAGATTCGCGAAACAAAATCAACAGAACTGGGGATTGGCGGTTTCGATCCGGTGCTGGGGAATGCGACATTAGGTTATGAAACCCGCTCCCGGCTGACGAAACAAAAGATTTACAACAGCACCCTTCAGGGCACGCATCAACTGACCTCGAATCTGGCCGTAAACTGGTCGGCGGTGTATTCGCTGGCCAATAATACGGTTCCCGATCAAACGTATGTGCCGTTGCTGGGCACTCGCAAAAATTTTGTCGAACAGCGGACAACTGTTCAGGATGGCCAGCGCCGGTGGGAACACAATTCTGACACAGATCTGGCTGGTTATCTGAACCTGACGCTTAAAACCACACTCGCTGGCATAGCCGTTGACTGGATGGCGGGCGGTTTATACCGCGACAAACAGCGCACAAATTTTTACAACAATTATACCCTTCGCCCTGCCAATCCATTTGCGCAGTATGGGGTCGATTTTACAGACTATAG
The DNA here is from genome assembly GCF_011604685.1 of Spirosoma aureum. Taxonomy (NCBI): domain Bacteria; kingdom Pseudomonadati; phylum Bacteroidota; class Cytophagia; order Cytophagales; family Cytophagaceae; genus Spirosoma; species Spirosoma aureum. Next base: position 5,773,305 of record NZ_CP050063.1, read on the forward strand.
CCAGATTGTCTGGACGATACAAAATCCACTGGGTTCGGTTGCTTCGGCGCTCAACTACGACGCAACGGAAAAAACCTCATCGGGCTATCTGCAATTCCGGACCACCGATCAGCCACTTGAAGTAATTGGGGGCGTTCGCGTCGAACACACCGATCAGGGCTATGCCATGAAGTTCCCGATTGGCGAAGAGAATCCAACCGGAAGCCAGATTTATACGGATGTACTGCCCAGTCTGCATTTTCGCTATCACCCAACGGAGCGCACAAACTGGCGGCTGTCGTATTTCCGGTCATTGAATCGCCCCGGTTTTTTCGAGATTGTACCGTATCGCATCGTGAACGAAGAATATCAGGAACGTGGCAATCCGAATTTAAAACGGGCACTGGCCGATAATGTCGACCTGCGGTATGAATTTTTCCCGCGACCGCTCGAACAGTTCATGATTGGAGTATTCTACAAACACATTCAGGACCCGATCGAATATACGCTTCAGAAAGATGCGATTCGTGGGCAGGATTTATATTACGGTCCGGGCAACTTCGGTAACGCGACCAACTTCGGGCTGGAGCTTGATGCTATTAAATATTTTCAGCACTGGGGGGTAAAAGCCAATTACACCTACACCAACTCCAGCATTACCACGCCCAAGTCGAAGCGCATTCGCAATGCTCAGGGTGATTTACAAACCATCACCGTTAATCAGACACGCTCCTTATACGGGCAGTCAGCGCACGTAGCGAACTTCTCGCTGCTCTACAAAGATTCCGAACATGGCTGGGATGGCCAGTTGGCAGCCAGCTATATTGGTGGCCGAATCAATACCGTCTCACAATTTGTCGATAACGATCTGTATCAGAAGGGCTTTATTCAGATGGATGCATCGGCCGAAAAGCGGTTAGGCAATGGCTTCCTGCTGTTTGCCAAGGCGAATAACCTGCTGAATACACCTACTGAAATTTTCATAAAAAACGCCAGCAGCAAAAACTCAGACGTACCCGACCAGGATATTTCGGGCAAAACACTTATCCGGCGCGACTTCTTTCAACGCTCTTATTTTCTGGGTATCCGGTACAAATTATAGTCAATTGTCGATTCTCCAGAATCGGCTAAGTGCTACCTGTTTTCGCCACCTCTGGAGAGTTGGTGCTACACAATTCATAACCAATAAATTACAATGAAACAATTAATTATTCTAGCCGCCCTGTCGGCTGCGGTGCTGGTAGGCTGCTCAAAGAGCGACGACAACAGCAATCCAAACGTAAACCCAACACCCGTTGTCAAAGAAGCGGTATCGGGCGATGTGTCGGGCACCTGGACGAAAGGAAACACCTACAAAATCACCGGCCACTTGCAGATTCCTGCCAGTCAATCACTGGTTATTGAAGAAGGTGTAAACGTAATTTTCAGCGATTCGACGGTAAAACCCGAAGTTATTGTTCGGGGCAATCTGTATGTAATGGGTACTTCGGCGAATCCGGTAAAATTCACCGTGCCCGACGCCTGGAAAACAACGGCCAATCAGTGGGGCAACCTGTGGGGTGGTATTATTGCTGCACCAACCTGTGCCGAAATGCTGATCGATAACGCCATTCTGGAATATGGTGGAGCGGTAACTACGGAGAGTTCTCCTTCCGTAAAAGCTGGCTTATACAAGGCTGAAGCTGGCAATCACGTACCTGCCGTTAACTACTCGAATGTAAATGGTAAGCTGGTGATCGTTAACAGTCGGTTGAACAACCAGAATGAAGACGGTTTCTACATCGAGGGGGGTAAGGTTATCGTTGCCAACAATAAGATTTATACGCAGGGCGTATCGGGTGGCGATGCCATCAACATGAAATCGGGTGTACAGGCCGACGTAGCGTTCAATCTGGTGTATAGCCCAAACACCAATGCGTTGAAACTCTCGAACACCGGCGACCGCACGCCACAGGCTTATATAGTTGCTTATAACAACACGCTTCTAAACGCGGGCTGGCGTCGGCCAACCATCAAAGGAGGCTCTATCTGGGTAGAAGTGGCTGTTCGTGCTGAACTTTACAACAACCTCCTGGCCAATGATCGGTTTGGCGTGAAACGCGATCCTAAAAATCCGGAAGACAATCGCACCAAAGTAAGCAACAATCTTTATTACGGAGCTACCCAGGACGGCGTTACAGGCTTCCAGCCTTCAACGGAAATTCTGGCCGGAACCAACGACATCATCAGCAAAACTGTTGGCGACAATGATCCCAAGTTTGTGAATTACCCGCTTACTACCGATCCAAAAAACGCAATTTTCAACACCGCGTGGGATTTCCGTCTGCAAGCAGGATCGCCAGCTATTGGCAAAGGAACTATAAGTTTTACCCGGCTTTATGCTGATGGTATTTCGTTTGCGAACGGGACAGTTTACAAATCGCCCGCTCCGTCAACAACCATCGGTGCTTTCGGTACAAATTAATTTACCTGCCGTGTGGGCGGAGGTCCACACGGCAAAACCCAATTTTCATTCGCTTACCGATGAACAAGCCAGATTACCCCATACATCGCTTGCACTTCCCGCTTTATTTCATACTGACCGGTTTATTTCTAGTAGCTGCCTGCCAGCACCCTTCGGCTCAGACAACAACACCGGAAGGAGCTCAGTCGGCAGTTATCCAACCCATTTATATTACCGATACGGTACGACACGATACAGACGATCCAGCTATCTGGATCAACCCGGCCGATCCAACAAAAAGTCTGGTTATCGGCACGGATAAAGATCAGGATGGTGGCCTGTATGTGTTTGATTTAAAAGGCAAAATTGTTCGTGAAGTTCATGACCTCAAACGGCCTGATAATGTTGATGTTGCCTATGGGCTTATGCTCGGTGGCAAACCTACCGACATTGCCGTTACAACCGAACGTTTCACCCACAAGCTTCGCATTTTCTCGCTACCCGATATGAAGTCCGTCGATAAAGGCGGTCTTGAGATGTTCGTTGGTGATACCAGCAGCGGTTTCCGTGACCTGATGGGTATTGCACTTTACAAAACTCCGGCAGGAATTCTCTATGCAATGGTTGGACGTAAAACGGGACCAACCGATGGATCATACATTGGCCAATACCGGCTTGAAGACGATGGTACTGGCCAGATTCAGACTACACTGGTCAGAAAATTTGGGGCGTATAGCGGCAAAAAGGAAATTGAATCCATCGCGGTGGACAATGAACTTGGCTTCGTATACTATTCTGATGAGGGTGTTGGCGTTAGGAAATACTATGCCGATCCAGCAAAAGGAAATCAGGAATTAGCCCTGTTCGCCAGAACAGGTTTTGCGGAAGATCACGAAGGTATATCTATCTACAAAACAGGCCCCAAAACGGGTTTCATTCTCGTATCCGACCAGGGGGCCAATCAATTTCATATCTTCAAACGCGAAGGTGAATCATCGAATCCAAACGATCACAAACTCGTTAAGATCGTCAAAGTTGCAGCCCAGGTCAGCGACGGTTCCGATGTAACGAATGTCGCTCTTGGCAAACAGTTTCCGCACGGGTTATTTGTGGTCATGTCCGACGATAAAACATTCCACTATTACCGCTGCGAAGACATTATTGGAAATGAATAAAGAATGAGTCTACATGATTCATTCTTTATCTATTATTGACGATTCCCACTTCTTCAGAGTTAATTCTGTCCCGTCAAAAACGGCATACGTTTTGGCAGAGACCCACTCACCCAGATTCATGTAACGGCTCGTGGGTGATACGGCCAGATCGAGTGGTAAATGGCGGTGGCCAAAAATATAGAAATCGTGATGATCGCGGGCTTCAACCTCTCGGCAATACTGCATAAGCCATTCGCGGTCTTCACCCAGAAAATGCTCCTCTCCTTTCTCCTGATTACTGATCCGGCTCCGGCGCGACCACGCATGAGCCATTCCGATACCCAGATCGGGATGTAAGTATCGAAACAGGCGCATGGCCAGTTTGCTTTCAAAAACTTGCTTCAGTTTTTTGTAGGTATAGTCGCCGGGGCCAAGGCCATCGCCGTGACCAATATAGAAACGCTTGTTGCCAAGTAGATAAGCCCTTGGGTCACGGTAAACGGGAATGCCCATTTCCTGCGTGAAATAATCATCCATCCACATGTCGTGGTTGCCGGTAAATAATACGATGCGTGTGCCCGAATCGGTTAGCTCGGCCAGCTTCCCCTGTAAGCGAATAAAGCCTTTCGGAATACTACGCTTGTATTCAAACCAGAAATCGAACACATCGCCAACCAGAAATATTATCTCGGCATCCGGGCGAATGGCATCGAGCCAGGCCACAATAGCACGTTCGCGCGTGCGGCTCTGTTCGGGCGTAGGTGTACCCAGATGAAAATCGGAAGCAAAATAGACCTTACGGCCAAGAGCAAGCGGAATGGTTTCGATAGCGGACATTGGTGCGTTAATTCGATCACAAAACTACGGAATGAATGCCGTTCACTCACTCATTCGTTACCGTTCACTCAGTGAACTCCGACAGATGTCCTGAAAATAGACATCTTTGTTCAGCTTACACGTTGATCATCCCGCTTATGAAAACCCTCTGCTTTCTCATCATAACAGGCTTATTTACAGCTCCATTTTCCTTTGCACAGGTACGCGTCAATGATCCTGGTCGCGTGGTTGAGCGAAACGTCGAATATCGGGCGAATAGTAAAATCGATCAGGGAATCAATAAAGGGCTCGACAAAGTAGAAGAAGGTGTAATGGGTATCTTCAAGAAAAAAGATAAATCCAAGCAGACCAAAACTACCCCCGAAAATGCCCCTGCAACTGAATCAGCGAACACGAATCCAGATAATAGCAAAGCGGAGAATGCGCCCTCCAGTCAGGCAGGCAGCAGCAACCCGTCGGCAACCAACGCCAATGCTCCCGGAACAGTAACGAAGGAGCCAGCAACCTTAAAATCATACAGCAAGTTTGATTTTGTGCCAGGCGATAAAGTTATTGCTGTTGAAGATTTTATGCAGGACGCCATCGGTGATTTCCCTGCCAAATGGAACTCAAGCGGCTCCGGTGAAGTCGTTACAATTGATGGCAAAACAGGCCACTGGCTGATGTTATCAAAAAAGGGAGAATATTTCCCCGAATACATTACAAATCTGCCCGAAAACGCCACCCTTCAGTTCGATCTGGCCACGAATCCGGAGTTTAATTTTTACTCGAGCGAGTTGTTTGTCAACCTGGTAGCGCTGGAAAAACAGGCGAAAGATTTTATTACCTGGGGTCGCCATACGCAGGGGAAAGACGGGGTTCGGGTTGCCTTACACCCCAGAAATGCAGGAAGCACGGGTGGTATAACGTTATTTGAAAACTTTATTGGGGGTGAACGGCTTTTACACAATGAAGCCACCATGCGCCAATTCAATGCCGCAGAAGGGCGTAATCTGGTAAGCGTTTCATTCTGGCGGCAAAAACAACGGCTCCGGGTTTATGTGAATGAAGAGAAAATCTGGGATATTCCCCGCGCCTTTCAACCTAGTGTGCCCTACAATACAGTCGTATTTTCTACGGCCGATATGCATACCGAAAACGATCGCTATTATATCAGCAACCTACGGCTGGCTGTCGGTGCGCCCGATACCCGCAATAAACTCATCACTGAAGGAAAGTTCGTGACCCACGGTATCCTGTTCGATACAAATTCAGACAAAATCAAACCTGAATCGTATGGAGCCATGAAAGATATCGCCAATGTATTGATCGAAAATGCCGACGTCCGCGTCCGAATTATTGGTCATACGGATGCCGACGGCGACGATGCCAGCAACCTGACTCTGTCAAAGCGTCGGGCAGAAGCGGTAAAATCGGCCCTCGCCAGCATGTTCGGTATTGGCAATGAACGCCTGGAAACTGATGGCAAAGGCGAATCGCAGCCCGCCGGACCCAATACCACCGCAGAAGGTAAAGCGAATAACCGACGCGTGGAGTTTATTAAGTTATGAGATAAGCCAAAAACAGTTGGAAGGATAACATGGTATTTAAGAAAACGCTAATTTTGGCTTTTCTCAAATAACTCATGAAAATCAAATCGCTGATACTGGCCTTTCCTGTACTGTGTTTAGCTTGCAGTAGCCCATCTGATTCGTCTGATCCCGCTAGCAATGCGGATGCCACATCAATTCTGGCCAAGAGTGTCTCTGGCGTTCTAACGCTCACCAGCAACGCCATTTACGATAATCCCGGTCATCTTTTGGGAGAAGAGTATGTACGCCATACGTTTAATTTACCAGAAAGCACCGAGCTGGAAGAGGTCCACGAGCACGACGGTTCCGCGTTTGAATGGGCAGGCAATAAAGTGATTGTCTCGTTCAACGGTACAAAACCGTATTCGTCAATCGATTTCGCCAGCTACGATTTCGATAAAAAGTATCAAAACAAGCCCAGCAAACCAGTTGCACCCGTAGCCGAAGCAGAGCCTAAAGAAGAAGCGCCTGAAACAGAGGGTACCGCTTCAGAAACCACATCGACAACAGCCACCACAGCCCCCGAACACGAGGCTCATCAATCGCACCCTTCGCCAGGGATCACCTCTGCTACGGCCCCTCATACTGAGCCAGTTGTTAGCAAAGGCTCATTCGAAGCGGTTCCAGGTGTAGGTGACAAAGCAGTATGGAATCCAACAACCGGCGAAATGCACGTTCTGTATGTGAATCACATCATTAATGTAACTGTCGAAACAAAAGACAAGGCTGAAGTTCGTAAAGAACATGCTTTAAGCCTGGCCGAAGTTTTGATCGAAAAAATTGCCGATAACGAATATATAAAGCGGCTGTAAGCAAAACCGATCAAGTCGAGACAAAAAAGGAGCCTGATCAATTTTATCAGGCTCCTTTTTTGTGCCCCGGATTATCAGGATTGGCGTTAGAAATCCAGACATTATAAGTCTCATTCTGTGCCAAAAAACACGAAAAATATCAGACAAGAGCACTGAAAATCAGAAGTATACGATTAACAAATTCGATGATTTTTACAGTTAATTCAAACCTGGCAAAATGATTCGCTTAAAATGCTATATTCACCTTCTTTGACGAATATACTTCCCCAACCATTCCTCTTTCTACCCATGATCAACTCATTCCTTTATTTACTATTAGCCATAGTTGCCGGCGTAGTCATTCCGTTTCAAAGTGCGATAAACACTCAGTTGGGCAAAAGCCTCCAAAGTCCCTATTATTCAGCACTGACCGTTTTTATGGTAGCAGTAATTGGACTGGCGGCCTATACATTCATTATGCGGCAAGAGTTTCCGACTCTTCAACAGTTCAGTAATGCGCCAAAATGGAGTTATCTGGGTGGTATATTAGGCGGAACATATACGTTACTGGTTGTGATTTGTGCCCCCAGATTAGGAATTGGGAATGTGACCATCATGGTTTTGCTTGGCCAGGTATTGGCAGCAATGATAGTCGATCAGCTTGGGCTATTCAACACGCCCATTCATGCCATTAGCTGGCAACGGCTGGTAGGCGTTGTGCTGGTCATTACCGGGGCTTATATCGTGCGGAAATTTTAACGTAAAGAATCAGCGATCAGCGATTTTCATTACCCACTAAGGCAAACCCTGCTTCTTTTGAGAAATCGCAGGGGTCAGGTTCTTCAACCTGGCCCCCATACCAATATCTGCGAAACAGATCGCATTCAACTGCTCAATCTGCCGTATATTCTCGGCTATGAACCTATTAACTCATGAGACAGTTTAGCCCAATTTCAGGACATAAGTGACTGGTAAACGGCTAGATACTGTCTGGCGCTCTTTTCCCAATTAAATCGTTTCGTATTTTCTATAATCGACGCGGCCATCGATGATGTTTCATAGGCTTTCATACCCTGCCTGTAGACTTCCTGAACGGTAACCGCACTAAAGTCTGGAAAATAAAAAGCTGAATCTCCACCTATTTCCGGTAATGAAGTAAGCCTGGACAGGAATACGGGCTTACCAAATTGCATGGCTTCTATTACCGGCAAACCGAAGCCCTCAGCCAAAGAAGGATGTAAAAACGCTTTACAATGGCGTAAATGCCAGATCTTTTCGGCTTCAGAAACCGTTCCTGGCAGCTTTAATCGATCATCGACGCCTAGCTTCTGTGCGTAATTTCTCATTGAAACTACATAATCCGGGTCATCATGATGGCCCAGAATAATCAGTTCCAGATCTGTATTGGATTGCAGTAACGGTAGCAGGACGTGGTAATTTTTCTTCCGATTCAGGTAGCCTAACCCCAACAGAAATTCTCGACCGGGTTTGTAGATAGATACATCATCATCCATCTGCGGCAGGGGATTAAGACCGTTGTAGATGACATGAATCGGTTTGCCATTCGTGGTACAGTGAGTCAACACATCGTTCCGGGTAAACTCAGAAATACAAATGATGGCATCACTCTGATCAATTAATGTCTGAGTGCGGACGAGGCTTTTTTCCTGGTAGTTTGCGGGTTTCCCCTCGTGCAGGAAGTTTAAATCATGGATTGTCAACACAACCTTCACATGGGGAAATTTCCGTTTGTTGGGCACTATCCGGCCGGACTGGAAAGGAGCATGCCACAGCTGACAATCCTTCAGAAAAGGCTGTATGAATTTATGCCATTTGCGTTCAATCAGGTGATGCGGTTCTTCAATAAGCCTTAGTTTCTTCCTGGGTGGTAGATACATCTGCATCAATGCCTGATTTTCTTCCGTAAGCAACGAATTGATGTGTTGTGTCAGGTTCTGGCAATAGTGGTATAAGCCCGAGTGAGGAAACTTCATCAGGTCACAATCAAGAATAATACGGGGCATAGTGTTATGCATGGATTGAATTCGGGACCTTAAAATCGCATTATGTGATTTTGTGCAACATTAATCCCAAGTAGTCAGTATTGTTTATATAGAAGTTATCGATCACTCCAACCCTTACTCTTCATAAAGTATCCTAGTATCCAACAAGGGTTCCTGTAAACGGTGAACCGTTGTAATAGAAGTGCCTTTTTTTATGGATGGTGTGTTTCAGGACTTCTATTTCAATTATCCAACTTTATTAAACTAGAACGTTATGATCCGTATTGTGTTCGATTGTGAGCGTATGAAGTACGTTAACACGGGGCTGTATTATTACTGCCTCAATCTGGGAAAAGCAATCCAGCAAAACATAAGTCAGGAACAGCTCTCGTTATTTATTCCAAAACAGGCCGTATCGACTTTCGACGCTTCGTTAACGTGCATCAATCAGCATTCGCTCCAGAAATTCTTCATGCCATCGTTAAACGGATTCGATGTGTGGCATAGCACCTACCAGAACTCACACTATTTACCAGTGCGGAATAAAAAAATTAAAGTTCTGCTTACGATTCATGATCTGAATTTCCTGCATGAGGATAAGTCCGATCAGAAAAAAGAGCGATGCCTGGCGCATCTGCAACGGAATATCGATCGGTGTGATGCCATCGTCTGCATTTCTGAGTTTACCCAGAATGATGTGTTGACCCATTGTAATACGGATGGCAAACCGGTTCATGTCATCTACAACGGCACCAATGGATTACCGCAGCCTGCATTGGAGGAAAAATCATACCGGCCGGTTACTCCTTTTTTGTTTAATATTGGGGTGATTGCTCCTAAAAAAAACCAGCACCAGATACTGCCGTTACTTCAGTATAATCCGAAACTGGAACTTGTTTTAGCAGGCCGGCACGAGGATAAGGAGTATGCCCGTTTTCTCCGGCAGCAAGCCTCCGAATTAAATGTAGAAGACCGGATGCACTTGGTAAATGAGATTACAGAAGGTGAAAAATCCTGGTATTATCATAATTGTCAGGCGGTGGTAATGCCCTCACTGGCCGAAGGTTTTGGCTTACCTGTAACCGAAGCGATGTCTATCGGCAAGCCCGTTTTTTTATCGAAGCGCACAGCCCTACCTGAGATCGGTAAGGATATGGCCTTCTATTTTCACGATCTCGATAACATGCAGGAGGCTTTTACGGCGGGTATGTACCAGTACAATAAGGCTGGCAATCAGCTAAAAGAAGCTATGAAAGCGTATAGTGCACAGTTTAATTGGGAGGATTCGGCCCGGAAATACATTGACGTCTATCGATCATTAAGTTAGTCGTTGCTTCAGACCGAAGTTTCCTTTTATATACATGAACGCCAACCAATGAAGATTTATAAGCGGCTGATGGTGTATGCCAGGCCTTATGGAAAATTTATCATTCCCTTTTTTATTTTTACACTCATCAGTGTGTTCTTCAACGTATTCCAGTTTGCGTTGATCATTCCTCTGCTCAACTTTCTGTTTGACCCAATCAATACAGCCGATGCGGTCAAGTATGAAATGATGCCAGCTTTTCGGCTGTCGCCCAACTACTTCAAGGATTCCTTTTACCACCTGATTTATTATTTCAAGACCACGAACCCTATTCATGCGCTTTATTTTCTGGCGGCCATGATCGTGGTCGCCGTTGTGCTGACCAATCTATTCCGGTTTCTGGCGCAGCGTTGCCTGCTCAATGCCCGAACGCTTTTGGTCAAACGGCTTCGGGAGACACTGTTCGAGAAAATCAATCACTTACACCTGGGTTATTTTACAAAAGAACATAAAGGCGATTTGCTGTCCCGTCTCAATGGTGATGTCTATGCCATTGAGAGTGTTGCCGCCAGTTCCATCGAAGTCGTTTTCAAAGAACCGTATATGCTGATTGGCTATTTCGTGGCTCTGTTCCTGATTTCGGCCAAGTTGATGCTCTTTACGCTGGTTATCATCCCTATTTCGGCTGTGGGTATAGCCGCTGTTACCAAAAAACTCAAAAAAGAAGCTAAAGATGTTCAGGCATCCATGGGGCGAATGCTCACCCTTATGGATGAAACGCTGCTGGGAATGCGGATAATTCGGTCGTTCAATGCCACACCTTTTGTTATAGATCGATTCAGTGAAGAAAACGACTTTTACCGAAAGGCCAGTCTGGAGGGCTTTAAGCGCCGGGAGTTAGCGCCTGCTTTTTCCGAAGCGTCCGGCGTATTCGTTGTGGCCTGTATTCTGGTATATGGAGGCAGTCTGGTTCTGAATAGCCAGAGTAATTTACAGGCCAGCTCATTTATCGCCTTCATCGCCATTTTCTCGCAGGTCATCCGTCCGGCCAAAGCCATTGTTGTGGCACTGACCAACATTCAACAGGGGCAGGCTGCGGGCGAACGCATCATTGAACTCCTTGATAAGCCTGTAGAAATCCAGGACAAGCCGAATGCCCGATTTCTCGACGGATTTCATCGGGATATTGTTTTCAACAATGTAAGCTTCCAGTACGCCGACAAGCCCGTGCTGAAAAACATTAATTTTCGGTTGGCTAAAGGCAAAAAAATAGCGCTGGTAGGCCCATCTGGCGTTGGCAAATCAACCATCGCGGATCTGATTCCCCGGTTTTATGAAGCCACAAAGGGCAGCGTTAGTATCGACGGGGTTGACGTTCGGGAGTTTACTATGGAATCGTTACGCCAGCAGATGAGCTTCGTAACCCAGGAAATCATCCTATTCAATGATACGATCTTTAATAATATTGCCCTGGGTAAACCGGATGCCCGAATGGAGGATGTTATTGAAGCCGCTAAAATAGCGAATGCCCATGCTTTTATTATGGAAACAGAGGATGGCTACCAAACCAACATCGGCGACCGGGGCATTCGCCTGAGTGGCGGCCAGCGACAACGGCTCAGTATAGCCCGTGCGGTATTTAAAAAACCCTCGATTCTTATTCTGGATGAGGCCACATCAGCTCTGGACATCGAATCGGAAAAATCAGTACAGGATGCGCTCGACAATCTGATGGAAGGCCGGACAACCCTGGTGATTGCCCACCGACTGAGTACCATAAAAGAAGCCGATGAAATCTTGATTATGGAAGGGGGTGAAATCATCGAACGGGGCAACCATTTCGACCTCCTCAGCAATAAAGACAGTATTTACCGTCGGTTAAACACCATGCACGAAGTGCTTCAGTAACTCATTTACTTCTGTTCCGATACATAAGCCACGGCTTTGTCGATCTTTGCCAGCACGGTTGGCCAGGTATAATATTGTTGAATATAAGCACGGGCATTGCTGGCCATTTCTGATATATCCTGTGTTAGCACCTGATTAATAGACTCTTCAAAATCGGCATAGTTGCGATATAAAAACCCAGCCCGACTCCCAATGATGTGGTCGCGAAGTACAGCACAGTCGGCATTGGCAATAACAGGAATGCCGGCAGCGAAGCTTTCCAGAGTCACCATTGACAGACTTTCGTAAGGCGATGGCATGATCAGCGCTTTTGCGCCCGCCAATAAAGCCGCTTTCGTGGGTTCGTCCACAAAACCTGCCGACAGCAGGTCAGGGTGTTCGGGTATGGGCATAAATGCCTGCCCAACCAGCACCAGCTTTAAGGTCGAAGGATTCGCTTCCTTGTAGCGGAAGAACAGATCGAACAACATGTCACATCCTTTAGCCACATCAATCCGCCCAATGTAGAGCACATATGTGGTATTGCTGTCCGGTATAGTAGTCATGGCTTCTCCCGATCCGGCACTGGCTGGTTCGATTCCTACCCCTATGACATCATTATAAATCGCATCGTTCTTAAACTTCTGATGAACGAAGCTTTGTTCGGCCGGTGTAAGGAATAAAATAGCGCGTGGTTTTTGAAATACCGGGTCGAACAGGGGCAGATAGATTGGCAATTCGTCGTGTGCCGTCGGGATAAAAATAGACTTATGCGGAGCAACGTTCAGCCCGGCAGTTGTTGGATAATAAAGGTATGTAATGAAAAACAGCGCGTCATACTGCTGATGGTTGCGCTTCAGGTACGTGATCAGCTCAGGCGTATATGGCCCCTGATACCTGGCCCACAACCGGCCATAGCGTCGTACGGTCTTGCCAACCAGCGCACGAGCCCACATTTTCAGAAAACCCAACCCCTGCCATTCCTCCGGTCGAGACCATTTCTTGAGCTTATGCTCAACTCGGGAAGATTCCTTCACCTGCCGTTCGTACTGAGTAGAGAAGCGGTGCACCTGTACTCCATTTATCGACGTTGATTCAGCCGGATACCAGTTTGCCCAGGTGACGTATTCCAATGCACAACTGGTTAGCACATCTACTTTGTAGGTATCGGCCAGTTTTTCAGCCAATATGCGGCAAAAATACTCCGCTCCACCATTTACTTCTATTCCATAACGCTGGACAACAAATGCAATTTTTCTCATAGAAACGAACCGACGACCAACTGTTTTATATTAACGTATTCTACCCGATCACTACTTCAGTGGAAATTGATAAAATGTGCATATTAAAAATGTGACAGATACTAAAATAAGCTTCTACTATTTGTCACATTTTACTGATAATCAGACCATTATTCAACTAAACTAACGAATCAGTCCATCGCGACGGGCACGGTCACGTACGCGCTGAGCCCTGGCTTTACTATCGGGGTGAGTAGACACAATCTGGGCAACACCGCTACCACCGCCACCGCCCTGTTTGGCCAGCTTCTCAAAGGAGGTAGCGAGTGCCATCACATTATAGCCATACCGTTTCAGGAAGCCATAACTATAATCATCAGCTTCGGTCTCCTGTTGGCGGCTGAATTTCGCACCCAGCATATAATCGGCCAGCCCACCCAACTGGGAGCGGGACAGCTTTCCAATCAAACCTGATTGCGAAGCAGCCACATTACGAACCGCTGAGCGACGGAGTGCACTTTTCATCGCATCGCGAGTATCATGGTTTATTACGTGTCCTATTTCGTGTCCCATAATGGCCAGCAGTTCGTTATCGGTCATGATATCCATCAAACCCTTAAAGACCCGAACGCTCCCATCGGCAGTTGCAAAGGCATTCACATCGGGCACCTTATATACTTTATAATTGATGGGTAGCCCACTAACCGTATGGTGGCGGGCAACAATTCTATTAAGCCGCTGCGTATACGGATCATTAGGTGCAGCTACCGGGTTTTTCGCATCCATTTCCACAACAGCCTGTCGGGAAAGTTCAGCTACCTGAGCATCGCTCAGCATGGCAGAATTGAGTGCATCCATAGCGGCTTGTGCCAGCCCAGGTTGCTGGGCAAACGTTGAGACTGGAAGCCAAACCGTAAGTAGAAATAACCTTGCTATATAGTTCATAACGGAGTCGTTTTAGTTGGCTACTTACAAAATCAGCAGTAAGCAGCTTTATTCTATTGACTTTGTAAGTGGCATAAAAGTTTAAACGGTCTGATTCAATGGCATTGTAATCTGGTAAGATGATTTCCTTCCGATGTAGCCGATCGTCGCAGAAAACTGGTTGAAACAACTATCCACATCGGTTATTTATTATGCTTGATCGGGAAGGGCTATTTTCTGAACATTATCATTCCATTTGAATGACAAATAATTGACCATCAAGTCTAAACGTATAGTATATTTGGCTAAGAACCCCAACCTACCTCCTACTAACCATGCCATCCTCAATCCGTGTCCTATTAACGGACGATCACGAAATTATTTTAGATAGCCTATCACTTTTATTGAGCCGCATCGAGGGCGTAGAGGTCGTGGGCACGCTGAATGACAGCCGAAAAGTGGTTGATTTTTTACACGTAAACGACGTTGATATCCTGTTAACCGATATGGATATGCCCGATCTGAATGGCATCAATCTGACGCTAAAAGTTCGGCAACATTTCCCGAACCTTAAAATTCTGATGTTAACCGTTTCCGAAGATGCGGATAATATTCGGGAGGCTTTTCGGGCTGGCATTTCGGGTTACGTCATGAAAAAAGCCGGTAAAGCCGAACTTGAAAAAGCCCTTCGTACGATTGCAAGGGGCGAAAAATACTTTTCTGAATCGGTTATGACCCAGTTGGTGGCCTTACCTGTAGAGCCAATTCGCCCAACCGACGAAGCCCCTGCCCTACTAACCCCGCTCACCGACCGCGAAATTGAAATCATCCGGCTCGTTGCGCAGGAACTCTCCACCAATGCCATTGCCGATACGTTGTTTATCAGTCCTGGCACCGTAGAGACCCATCGCCACAACATCCTGCGCAAACTAGGCGTCAAAAACTCAATCGGTATCATCAAATACGCCCTAAAGCACGGGATTTTATGAGGAGAATTCATTCCGTAGAGTAAGCTCTGTCGGGTATCCGTTTAGCCTTCTATAACGCATATACTAACCTTCATTCTTAACAAATACGTTCCTATGAATACTTCATCTACTCTTTTCAACCAATTCAACTGGCTATACAGCACCATCTACTTCTTTAAAAAGAATTTTGCGGTCTTGGCCGGTCTTGGCCTCATTGCGGGATTTGGTCGGGTTATCCAGCTCGGTGGATTTGGCGAAATATCGTCGTTCCTGAACATCATTCTCGAAGTCGTTATTGAGACGGCCCGGGTAATTATGTTCTTGTATGTGCTCGGATTGGCGAATGTCAAAAAAGGAATTTTGCGCATCAAGCACTTATTCACTCAACAGGAAAACCGTAAACAGAATTGGCGTATTGCCAGTCAAAAAGTAAGAAAACAGTGGTTTTCTATCCTGCTAAATCTTATTGCTTTTTCGCTGATAGCCTGGACTTTAAATTATTTGATTGATTTACTGGCCTACGAAACCTGTTTATACCTCACCTTAAAAAAAGGCGGCATTCTGTCCAATTCTGCATCAGAATGGACGATATTATTATTCTTCAAGAATCTATCCGTAATTCCTATTACGTTGGTTTTTGAAGCAGTATTCCTGCTTTGGATTACGAATAAATATCAGATCAATAATAGGCTTCAGGCATAATACAAAAGACATAACTACCTGTACCACAAAGGCTCCAAGCTATGTTCTTAATAAGATAGAAGAAGATTACTTTCAACGGGTAAAACAGAAATATAAAGGTGAAACTCGCTAAACTGTGTCACAGGCGAAAAAAAATGGTTTTAGCCCTTTATCCAACCGTAACACAGTTTAGCGAGCAGTCTCCTGCTTTATAAGCAACGATTAAAGTCAGTCACTGGGCAGACCAGTAGATTTCATTTTTCCAACATATAATGCCAGGTTTACTCCGATGAACGATCGGCGTTCATTTAGGTTTCCAAAAGCAGATATACCTATTCCCACATGTTTGGCGGATGTTATGAATCGAATTTCTCCAGGTATCCCAATAGTAGTATATCCGAGGTATTGATAATTCGCTCCAGTACCCCAAAGAGGATCAGGGTCTGTATATAGATAGACACCTCTCTCATTACCCCAGACAGTACTTAAACCGGTCGAAAAACGGAATTTGCCAAGTTTTATCCCGTAGAGTACTCCCAGTTCATTGATCTTAATACCTGGCTCTACTGGTTGTGCTATTTCACCGCTTACTGAGTATCGAGCTGTTATAATAGCACTTCTGTGCTTAGGTTCGAAACCTAAAGCAACCATAGCACTTGGAAATTCTGCTTTACCTAACCCAAGACTAAGCCAGTAGTTATGTTGCTTATTAACAATACTACTTTGGGCCTGAGCATTTTTTGCTATAAAAAAAAAGCTCATCAATACTATCGTTTTGAATTTCGTACTGAAATTGTACATAAGATTGCTACATAGAATTAAGCCAAGGTGAAAATACTATCTATAAAACCTTCATTTTAACCATTTCACTATCTCGGCAACTTAAGGAAGAGGGTCAAACATTAATGCCGCTAAATAAAGATAGTCCGTATAGTTCGCATTTGATAGACCTTCTACAGTGCCTGTTGAACTAGTTAGAGTTAATATGTAATTTCCTTTATCTTGATCACTAAATGATTGTGGAGGGACTTTAAGGTCATTAGGGTTATTAACATGATTATAGTGATCGTTTATAATCGAACTTTCTGAAGGCCAGCCCACTACATTACCCCAGATATTAGTCCTTATATGATCTTTGGTATAAGATCGGCCTTTCAAATTGTTATGATAATCCATAATGTTCTTATGATCGCTCCCAAGTTGCCAAGGGCTAACTGTAGTATTGTATTCATGTGCAGTTGCGAATCGTTTGGTCCACTCATACGCAGTCCATTGGCTGTAGCCAGTTATTACTATTTTCCTTGCAGCTTGCGCATTCCAGCATGCATGTTTAAAAGCATTACCTCGCCAATCATCAGCATCAATGCTATTATACATCTGATTTGTCCAATCTCTCGCATCAAGACTGGCATTGTATACGCAATTACCCATTATGGGCTCTTCATTAAATAATTGTCTCTCATAATCATTCCCATTACCAAAGTTTGAGAATGGATATCGACCTCCACTAACATCTGAGGGTATAGTTAAAACTTCTTTCTTTAAATCATTAATAACAAGCCTATTATAATATTGAAGTATTAGTTCAGCATTTTTCATTATATCCTCTTTTGACTTAAAATCTGGAAGATCTTTATAAATCTTACCTAAGTCATCCTGTTCAAAAATCGGCTTATTTACATTAATGTACTTGCTTATAATACTTCCAACAGTACTATTCAGTATTCCTAAAGGAATTTTTGATTGTGCCCTTGCGCTAGAGTTATTGTTTAGGTCGTCCAGATACTGACTTACTTCTCTGTTCGAGTTAAGTTGAAAAATTTTCAATGGCACTCCTGCGGGTTTGCGGATTCTGACACCATTGAATACAATTGTCATCTCTACAGCATCAGTTGTACTGTTGCTTACATTAGTCTCAATGTTATTCACAATGTCCGGTTTTTGACAAGATGATGCGATGATAAAAAGCAGGATTGCGATCTGCCAACTAAACGAGAATTTTTTCATTAACTTTAAATTGTTTAATGGTCAAACATTGAACATATTTCAAGCCCTACGTCTGGTCGTCAAACTGTCGTAGGGCTTATTATTCGCAAAAATGAGTATAATTAAGTAAACTCACAAAACAGATATATTTCTTTCTATAAAATAGAAATTAATATAGTGTATAATTGCAAGTATACATAAAATATTTTATTGTGTACTTGAATTTTTAATCATAGATCAAAATCAGCACAATTAGTTATTTTTATTTACTAAAATAGCATACTATAATTCAATAAATTTTAATTAATTCTTTTAATAATACAATAAAAATTACTTTTACATATATTTATTCTGCTTTACAAAAGAGCCCAATGCCATATTTCTGTAAGGTTGCTTGCTATTTCTGAAGATAGAAATTGATTAGGTCATGGCAATGAAGCTACTTTCATACCATTATGTATAATGGTATTTAATTATAAACCGATAAGGTTACAAAAACCTTATCGGTTTAAATGGGCCGACCACTAGTTTACGTGGAGAATGAAGGCTAGGTTTAATTAGTGGATTCAGCGAGGTGCCAGCAGGATGAGAGCATTAATGCACTATGTAGACAAGGGTCAAAAGTGCACTATCGGCTACGGTTTAACCGGGATTATCGAAATGTTTCGAAATTCGATAGGCTCGTGGTCACCCTGTAGCATGATAGGGCCGGGCTCCCCTTCCCGACTATCCAGTGCACCGCCCGTAATACCGGGGATTACCTGGTCTGTAATTACGGGAATGCTATTGGCTACTATGGTTACTCTTCGTCCAATGAGGGTAATGTCGATGGATTGCCATTCGCCAGCATCTTTGGCGACCATTTCATTGGGAGACAAAAGGCCATAAACACCGCTAAATTGATCATCAAGCGGCTCTAATCCTTTACTGTCAGTTAGCTGTACTTCATAGCGTCCCCGAAGGTAAATCCCGCTATTCCCTCCTTTGGGGTATCGAAACTCGGCATGCAATTTAAAATCAGTGAATACTTTATCGGTAATCAGATTGGCACCCGGTTTTGGACTTTTTAACACACCGACCTCGACAACCCATTGATTTTGAGTGGTTGTATGCCAGCCCTGTGTATCTTTTCCGTTGATTAGCTGTAGCGGACTGCCCCATTGAGGTGCTTTATTTCTCCGAAGAGCAGGGGCTCTGCCACCTGTCCACGTATACACCTTATTATCGACGTATTTAACAGTTCCGGTCAGGGAATCGGCACGAACGGCCCCTTCAAACTGAAGGTCGGTGTCGCCCTTATCCCATTGGGGCGGGATCGAGAAGTCAAACTTCCCATTGGTATAGTTAATCTTTGCAATGGGCCGGGCACTGCCAAACAGGAACATCACCCGCCCAACAAGTGTGTGATTTCCTGAATGCCTTATTTCCAACCAGGCCGGTGATCGTTTACCGGCCATGTCAACCACAATATCCCATCTGCCTTCTAACGATTTAGCCGTTGCGAGTTCCTGCCCCTGACCGGTATTTGACAAGAGGAATAAGGAGAGACAAATCAATAAATAGCTGGCTTTCATGAAATGGAATTTATTTCTGCCCTTTAGATCTTTTTGTTTGATGCTTGTCATACAGGCTACAAGCTGCAATTAGTACGTATTTACTCACATCCCCAAAATGATTTCTGAATTCGTCAGCTACGGATTCGATGCGCCATTTCTGGCGGATACGGTTTCTCAACCCACAAAGGTCAGCTTTAAGAACCTGACCCAACTCACGCCAGGAACCGCCAAATATGTTTAATTACCCATCCTATCGCTACCAGGTAATCAAGCCATCGGAATCTGTACATTGACCAGCGTTCCGCCCTGATCCCGATTGGAGATCAGATAGGTTCCGCCCAGCCGCTCCAGCCGGGACTGAATGTTCTGGAGACCAATACCGTCTTTCTGATTTTCCAGACTAAAACCCTGCCCATCGTCCTGAACCGTAAGGGCCAGAAAGCCATTTTGCCGAAATAAGGAAATATCGGCCTGCCGCGCTCGGGCATGTTTCAGTATGTTATTGACCAGTTCGAGGGTGATCGCATAAAGTTCATAAGCGGTTTTTCCCCGTACATCTTCTCCCGATTTCTCTACTTCAATCAAAAACCGGGTTCTGTTCTGTACGTTAAGCGTATCGGTGAGTTTGATAAGAGCCGCCTGAAGACCCTGTTTCTCCAGAATTTCGGGCATCAGATTGTGCGAAATGGCCCGAATATCGTCATATACTTCGCCCATATGCTCCAGCAAACGAGCGTGTTCGCGATGCTGATCTGTATCAAACTGCGATGTATCGAAGGCTTCGAACCGCCATTTCAATGCCGATACTTTAGAAGCCACGCTGTCGTGCAATTCGCTCGCGACCCGTTTTCGTTCAATCGTCTGTCCCTTATACAAAGCTGCTTCGATTTCGGCATTCTTCCGCGACAACTCCTCATTTCGGGTCTGTAATCGCCGGTTATTCCAGAATACAAAACCCAGTATGCCAGCACTAAGCAGCAGCAAAACAATCAGGAAATTTCTGGTTTTTTCCAGATTATCGTTTTCCAGCAATTGAATCCGCGCCTGCTGACGAGCCTGTTGTAGCCGGATAACCTGCTGTTTTTTCTCAAAATCAAACGTCATGCTGGCCACGGTTGCCTTTTGCATCGCTTCTTCATTGAGCATGGTGTCAGCTTCTGCTTTGTAGCGCTTAAAATAATAAAGTGCTTTGGCGGGCTGCATCAAGTGGTCGTAGGCGTCTGACAACTGACGCAGGTATTCGGTTCGTTCCGGGCGCATTTCGCGGACATTTTCTGTCCATGCCAGCCCTTCCCGGGCGTAGGAAACCGTGCGATCGTACTGCTTCAGTGCCAGATAAATTTTCCCGAAATTGGCCTGCGCATTATGTTCCATCGCTTCCTGCGTTTTTTCGACCGTATTCCGGTAGGTGTCCTGCGATAATTTCGTGTAGTGAAGCGCTTTATCGTATTGGTTCAGTTGAATATACATCCGCCCAACGGCCCCATAGGCTCTGGCCAGATTGCCGGGCAGATATGGGTTCGAATACGCCTTTACCTGCTGTAGGTATAACGACAGGGCAGCGGCATACTCCCCTTTTTTTTCGAATATTTCCCCTTTCCGGCTCAGAATAAATGTCCGGATCATGGTGTCGTTCAACCGATCGGCTACCTTTTCGGCTTCGGTAAAACAGGCCATCGCTTCAGGATACCGCTTGAGTTTAATATACACGGCGCCCAGGTTGGGCAACGTAGCCCGTAATCCTTTCCAGTCTCCAATCGATTCCTGAATGCGCTGTGCATTGAGCCAGAAATTAATCGCAGCCACGTAATTCCCCTCGCCCATTTTCATGATGGCCATTTCGTTATAAGCCTGGGCCTCCCATTTACGGTCTGGTGCCTGCTTGAACTTCTGAAGCGCTTGATCCAGCAACGTTCTGACTACGGGAAGTTTGTCCATGATATTCTCATACAGTTGAGCCCGACGTAGAAACACCTGCCCCTGTAAGGATAAATCATGGATTGCCATTGCCATTTGTTGAGCTGTATCTAGTTGCGCATGCGCCGATTTCGTATCTGATAGGTAATCCGCTTCGATGCGGGCCAACGCCAACCGGGCACGGATCTCACCGGTTGGGTACGTTACTTGCCGGGCCACCTTCATTCCCTGACGAAGGGTCTGGATTGCGATTGAATCGTATCCGTTCCACCAAAGATTAGTTGCCAGTTCGTGTAACGTTTTCACCCGATTGCTGTCCGTTGGCAATTTGGTTAGCTCACGACGCAATGAATCGATTATTGGATTCTGGGCAACCGCTACAGTATTGGTCAGAAAGAAGAGCAAAAGATAGCGCATGGGCAAAAGGGTTAAGGAGCAAATGGGTGAAACACGATCCCTCTCAGAGTAGACCAAATACGCGTCATATACCAGGCGTTCATTCGCTCTTTCTCTCATTCACTCTTTTGGAGTTCATCAAAAGTAGATCGATAAATTACTCAAAACCAAAGATCTACACCAAAATATAGGTTTTCCTATAGAGGCAAAATATAGGTTCTCCGGGATTAAATTCAGGGCATTCCCCGATTTCCTGCCAGCGGCTCACCTGTCAACTTTGTATCAGTCAAACGGCACTCATTTTCAGCCTCGTTTTGGCCAAAAATTTCACACATTCGCTATTTCACTCTTTACCATAACTCGTCATGGCAACTATAGTAGATCGTTTC
Organism: Spirosoma aureum; assembly: GCF_011604685.1. Taxonomy (NCBI): domain Bacteria; kingdom Pseudomonadati; phylum Bacteroidota; class Cytophagia; order Cytophagales; family Cytophagaceae; genus Spirosoma; species Spirosoma aureum. Next base: position 5,795,334 of record NZ_CP050063.1, read on the forward strand.
GTTATCCGGCACCTCACCGGAACCAAAGCTAATCAGGTCGAAGAGTTCGACTACAAAAAATACACAGAACTCACCTTTGGCCGTGCTGCCACCAACCTCGTTCGGTTTGATCCTGAACGCGATTCGGCCGTATCGCGGGAACACGGCAAACTGATTCGTGACACCGAACAGCCGTTATCGTTCAGTATCGTAGACAACAATTCCCGTAATGGAATTTTCGTCAACAAGAGCCGCGTCATTGGGTCAGCTGTTGTTCAACCCGGCGATGAAATTCAACTGGGAAATGGTGGGCCTGTTTTTCAGTTTGACCTTAATCCCCGCCCGGTCGAATTGATGATGAGTACCCGCATTATGGACATGGCTGTTTCGGGCAAACCAACAACGGAGCTTAGTCTGGCCGAAGCAGGTAATGGATTGAACGATACCGACCTGATGGCTCCGCATAAAGTTGGCTTAGGCAAGCAAACGGTGGAGCGGATGATGGTAACCGAACGTCGGCAAACAACGCGCTCCTTGATGCTGAGCGTGGCGGTTGTATTGGTACTTCTCTCTGGCTTAGGCTATGCCTTCCGCGATAAATTTGGCGAACGCAAAACCATCGTCATCACCAACAAACCCGTAATCCCGGTGGTCAAAACCGACAATGGGTTAACCCCTGAACAGATCGCTTCGGCCAATACCAGCAAAGTGGTTTTCATTGAATTTGGCTATAAACTGACGTACACACCCACCGGCGACGACATCTACCACGAGTATATGCCTGTTAAACAGAGAGATGGCAGCATTGTCAATGTGGCCATGTATATCGAAACATCGCCGGGTAAGGTTGAGCCGCTGCTGGGCTTGAAGCGAAATGTAGCCGTTGGCAAACCTATTGCGATGGCTGGTGCCAGCGGAACTGGATTTGTTGTGTCGCCCCAGGGGCACATTATGACGAATCGCCACGTGGCTGCGGCCTGGAACTCTTACTATGATTTTCCTAAAGACGCTTTCCCTGGCGTATTGTTAGTGCAAGGCGCAAAAGGATGGGAAGTCAGCCCGAACCTCGTGCAGGAATTCCGGTGGGTACCTTCTGAAACGCAGTTTTTTGGCAGAAAACCCATGTCGGGTAAAGTTATTGAGGGCGAGAACACCTACATCGATGTAACGTTCAACAAAAATGAGCAGCGTTTCCCGGCTCAGGGCAAGCCCATTGTTTCGAACAAACATGATGTAGCAATCATTAAGATCGACCTTCCTGAAACGCTCAGCCCTGTAAAACTTCGCGATGCCGACAAAGGTATTGCCGCTGGCCAACCTATAACAGTAATGGGCTATCCCGGCATTTCACCCGATGTGTTTGTCGGCGAATATTCCTCTGACTTTGCGAACCGTAATCCTCAGATCGTTAAAGTGCCCGACGTTACGGTCACCCCCGGCAATGTTGGCAAGATTCTGCGTGGCCAGTCTGTGGGTAAAGCGGCCGCCTACTACAGCGAATTTGGTGACTACTACCAGCTTACAGTCAATGCAACGGGGTCGGGCAATAGTGGAGGGCCTGTCTTCGATATCGATGGAAACGCCATTGGAATTTTCTCGGCCAGCACAAGCCGGAACGATGCCACCCGAATCACCTTCGCCGTCCCGATCAAATATGGTCTGGAACTGATGGGCCGTCGGCAGGTTGTTGAATAATACAGCGTTTGTCTTTACACAATACTCGTCAATAGTACCTTCTACCGCTTTCCGCTCCTATCCTCAACGAAGAAAAGTACCACCAATACGCATGCTATTGCTGGTTTACGGTGGCCGATGCACAACATAATACAATCCCGTCCTGCATAAGCCTACCGTAAACCATCTACTAAAACCGGTTCCCTATGTCACCCTCACAGCCCTTTCTTAATCGCATTGTTGCTGGTTATCGCCTAACCACCTACATAGGTGCGGGTGGGATGGGCGAGGTTTTCAAAGCCGTGAATCCGGAAACGGGAAACTTAGCCGCGGTGAAATTATTATACCGCCCTGAGTTTGCCGCCCGCTTTCGGAACGAAGCGTCCGTACATGCCTCGATTTCGCACCTGAACATTGCGACTCTCTACGATTCCACGCTCATTGACAACCGTCCGGCACTGGTGATGGAATGGGTAGATGGCGAATCGCTGGATGAATTGATTCGTCGGAAAGGGCGGCTCAGCAATACGGAAGCTTGTCGTATCCTGGAACAGATGGTCAGCGCCATCACCTATCTGCATCGGAACGGCATTGTTCACCGCGACCTGAAACCTTCAAACGTGCGGGTCCAGCCCGATGGTCAGATTAAACTACTCGACTTCGGCATCGCAAAAGGGCAGCATACGCCACAACTAACCCAAATCGGATTTGCCGTTGGCACGACCGAGTTTATGGCTCCCGAACAGTTTACCGGGCGGGTTGAAGCAAAATCGGACTGCTGGGCATTGGGCATATTGCTCTACGAAATGACTACCGGCCATCTGCCTTTCGAGGCCGCCAGTCCGTTGCTGTTGCGTCAACAGATTACACGAGGCCACTTTACCAGTCCGCGCCTGCTCAATCCCGACATTTCGCCCGTATTGCTATCGGTTATACAAGATTGCCTGCAAACGAACCCGGCAAAACGCGCCACGGCAGTTGAAATCGGGCAACAGTTACGAACCGCTGAGTATACTGAAGCACCCACTGAACGCAAACAACCTTTACACCTAAAGTCCTATCCAACAACCAATTGGCTGGCCTGGCTACTGGCCATTTTGATCATTATTGGGATTTCTGTTCTCAACGGCAGTTGGAAAAAAATTCCTAAACAGGAAGAAACCAGTGTAAGCCTGCCCGACCAGTATGAACAAATACAGGTTGAGGTGCTCAATGCTGACTATGACCTCGAATTGGTCATGCCCGATGGCACCGTTCAGGACAAAGAGCCTTTTCGGGTCAGGCGATTGCCGGGTGAAGCGCTGCCAATTACCATCCGACACGGCGGAACAGAACAGCAATACGTCATTGCCCCCGAAGTACGAGAATTGTATCAGTGTTACTTTGATCGATAGCAACCGCGCTCATGAAAAAAATCCTCAAATGGCTATTTGGGCAACAGGAGCCGGATGCGCTTCCCGAAACAGCCGAATCCGTAGTAGAACAGACTACGAATGATTCATCCGACAGTCCAGCCTCTGCCGGAGAAATCAATGCCGTTGTGCTCTCAGATGTAGGCAATGTACGGCAGAACAATGAAGACACCGGGTTATTCGTACGCCTGGCCGACGAAGGAATTCGCCGGTTGAAAGGGTACCTTCTGCTGGTAGCCGACGGAATGGGTGGGCATCTGGCCGGTGAAGTAGCCAGTCAGATGGCTGCTGAAATCGTAAACCGTGAATATTTCCAGCACAAGGACTCCATCGAAAAAAGTCTGCTACGGGCTTTCCAGATCGCCAATCGGGAAATATTCAACGAAGCACGACAACACGATACACTACGCGGAATGGGCACTACCTGCACCGCCATTGTGGTGCACGACCAGCAGTTATACTTTGCTCATGTGGGCGATAGTCGGGCTTATTTGTTCAAAGCCGGGCAGTTAATCCAGCTCACTGAAGACCATACGTACGTGCAGGAATTGCTGCGGGCGGGCGATATTACTGCTGAAGCTGCAATCAGCCATCCGGAACGAAATGTGCTGACTCAGGCTATGGGTACGAAAGCCGACGTTCGGGTCGACTTAGGCCGTTGCGTGCTCCCATTCGATCTCAATGACCGATTGCTTTTGTGTTCTGATGGGCTGTATGAGTATTGCAGCGATGCCGATTTTGTGCAGTTGCTGAATCAGGCTAATCTGCCCGATATAGCCGACGAGTTCATCAGAATTGCCAAGAGCCGGGGAGGGCACGATAACATCACGGTTGTGCTGGCCGAGCGGATCGCAACACCTGATGAAACGGCCCCCAGAGAAACGCGCGAGATTGATCTTCCATTTACCCGTGATCTGACACTTCCTCAATGACTTCGACAACACTATCCATGAAAGGCCGATTCATTCATCACTACCGCATTGAGTCGCTGCTTGGCGAAGGAGGCATGGGAACCGTCTATCGGGCACTCGACACTCACCTCGAACGGCCCGTTGCCGTAAAAATGCTTCACTCCCACCTGGTGAGTCAGGTTTCGTTTATGGAGCGATTCCGTAATGAAGCGCTCATTCTGGCCCGGCTCAACCACCCAAACATTGCCGTAGTCTACAATTTCCTGCAGGACGGTACCGATTACTTCATGGCGATGGAGTTCGTAGAAGGCGACAGTCTGGAAATGCTGATCCGTAAAACCGGCGCATTGCCAGCAGCGGTAGCCGCCGAAATAACCCGGCAGGGCCTTGAAGGACTTGCCCACGCTCATCGCAAGGGTGTTCTGCACCGGGATATTAAACCGGCGAACCTGATGATAACACCGGAAGGGGCTATTAAACTCATGGATTTTGGCATTGCCCGTGTGGTGGGTGAACAGCGAATGACGCAGGCAAACCGCGTAGTAGGCACGCTCGAATACATGGCCCCCGAGCTGATTCAGGGGGAAGCTCCGTCGCCCGCTTCCGATCTTTACGCCATGGGCATTCTGCTCTATGAACTCCTTTCCGGAAAACTACCTTTCGCGAGCCGGACTGACTATGAGTTGATGCAGACCATCATCCGCGAGAAGCCAATTGGTTTACGCAAATTAAATGCCCAGATACCGAAAGAACTGGAAGCTGTCGTCCAAAAAGCCCTTGAAAAAAATCCGGCTAAACGATTTGCCGATGCCAGAGAATTCCAGAAAGCATTACAGCCCTTTTTCTCACAGTCTCCAGCCCTGAATCCCGCTCAGTTGATCGTTGCTACACCGGTTAAGGATGTCATGGATTTTCAACCGGCACGCCGGAAGAGCCCACCCGAAACAAAAGTGGCACCATCAACCAACCGATCATTTTCCAACAGGCACCTTCCTGCATCGGGTTGGTTAGCCGAAAACTGGCAAATCGTACTGGCTGGTGGTTTAACGGCTTTGGCTTTGTTTTTCATCAGTTTGATACTCTTTGATCAAACCACTGATACGAAGCTCACCAACCCAAACCAGCCGGCCATAAAACATCCGGCAGTGGCAGCTAACCAGCCCAAACACTCAGTTGATGAGCCAGTTTCAGACAATCCCCAGGCCTCCTTCACTCCTGCTTCGCCCGTGACACCTGCCGAGGTCAAGACCGTACCGGTCGAAAAGAAACCGAATCCGACGGAGAAAATCCCAAAAGTATCAACGCCCAAACCGCCTGTCAGTAAAGCACCCCTCAGCCGGAAGCCCGTGCTGATTACGCAGGAAACCCCCGCCCAAAAACCCATTGAAGAACCCGTAAATCAACCGGTCGCTCCAGTGCGTTCGGAACCCGTTCCAGAACTGGCGGCACCCCAAACGATCGCCCACAAATCAATTGCGATCCGGCGGTTGAAGGTTAATCTGACACTAACCGAAGGACTGTCTTCCGATGGGGCTCATGAGGGACAATCGATTCGTTTTCGGGTAACCGAACCCGTTCTGAGCGATGGTCAGGTTGTTATTCAGGCGGGTGCCACAGCTTACGGAGAAGTAAGCCAGGTGAAGCGGGCCGAAGGTGACATCTTCCGAAAGAAAAATCTACTGGAATTCCGGATTACTTCCGTAGAAACCATCAACGGTAAACGGCTGCTGCTCCGGTCAGCAACGATCAGTGACGAAGCAAAAGGACAGCCGGTACTGTTTCGGCCCGGACAAACCTTTGAAGTACGTACCGGCGACGATGTACTTAATTTTTAGCGACTCAATTTGATCCTTTCCAGCTCACATAAACTACACGAACTCATGCGCTATTCTCCGTTTACTATCCTGCTTATAGGAGCAACGTTACTCATGTCGACCAACCTCTTGGCCCAAACCATTCGACAACGCTCTACTACAGAAGGATTCAATTTGAGTCTTCAGGGGCATTACATGAACTGGTCCTCCGATTATTTCCAGTTCCTGGATGAACGGTCGGGCAACGGCATAGGCTTTGGCGGAAGAGCAGGTTTTGGCCTGAACCAACGCTATGAAGTGTTTCTTCAATACAATTATACCTCGCTGAATGCCTCGAATATAGCCGCCCAATCGTTTCATTTCTCGCATTTAACACCGGGAATACGATTCAACTTTTCGCCCACAACGCGCGCCCTTCGCCCATATGCCGAAGTGGGTTATGCGTATCAAACGGGTAAAGTAGATCAGGTTCTCAATCAGAACGGTGGTCGTGACAATCTCCTGTTTAAAGGTGGGGCAGCCCATATTGGTGCTGGCCTTACCTATTTCGTCTCCCTACCGATAGCCATAACGCTGGGCGGTTCTGTTCAGGTGGCGGGTAAGCCAACCGTTCAATTAAACGGCCGGGACACGTCTGATCAAGCGGATCTATCGGCCTATCGAATCTCGCTGGGGATTGTCCTGTATCTCAGCGAATTGTAAGACTAGGCATTGCTATTCCAGTAACACAGTGGCTTATGTCCAGCGAATAGTAGCTAAAAACCAATAGACCTTCGCCACCACGCTTCCCCAATTTATAGGTTTTCCTGTAGCCAGAATGTAGGTCTTTGGGGATAGAACCGCAGTCAATTACAGGAGACCTTTGTCATGTCCTTTTAATCAAACGCAATCATGCAAACGATTTCTTCTTCCTCCGCTTCTCATACCATCCGTCACGACGCTACCACTGCCGATGATGAAGGCTTTTTCAGCGTTCTCTATGAAATTATCCGGCGGCATCCGTTTCTGTTCACAGTTCTTTTTATGCTACCGTTTGTAGCGTTATTGATTTCTATGGGCCTCAAATGGTATTATGTCTTTAATGATTCGGCCCATTACCTGTCAAATTTCCAGATCGATCCCAAAACCGGCACCTGGTCTGATCATAGCCGCTATTTCAGTCCGGGAATAGACCGCTACATTCGCGAACTTGATATCGCCGGTTTGCTTGGGGGCATTGTCGGTATTTTTATTGGCTTATTCGTGACCGTATCGACCGAAAAAGCGAACCGGCAGAAGGAGAAAGTGAACCAACAGGAAATGGATCACATTAAGACCCAGACCAATCTGCTGGTTCAGGCGACCCAGTCGCTCAATACGCTGATGATCGACGTAAGCGGAAAGGTTAACGAAAAAGTGCTCCTTATGGAAGGAGCCGATGAAGTTCTGGATGGCATCGGCAAGGTCATTGAATCGGCCCAGTCACAGGGGAACGACCTGCTTGTGCTGTCAAATACGGCTCGTGTGGAGGGAATTTCTCCTTTTCGCATGGATTACGTTGCCAAACACGCTGACCTTAAACCGCATGAGTTACGGAATGCCACTCAGTTCGAGTATGCCCGTAAAGCAGAAGCCCTCCAGCGCGACCGAACCGATATTGAAAATAAGTTGAAAGGGGCTGCCCTTTACCTCCAGAATATGGGCATTGACGCCCACGTAGAATTTGTAACGCTTAATGATCAGAACGAAGGCGCTACACACGCTTTTCTTAAATACCTCGGAAAAGTGGTCAATGAGCACGTATCTGTTGAAACCTATCGGCCGGGCAGCAACGCCATTCTGACCCAGCGCGATGACATTCCGCATCACAATCGTTTTCTGGTACCCGCTGCTTCGGAAGAGGACACCGAACCCAAATCGCTGTTGGTGAGCCAGCTATACAGAGATCATTCGCAGGCTATTCGCGAGATGCAGGAACTGGGCATTCGGGTCTCAAAGGTCAATAAGACGCTGCCGGTACAGCTGTTTATCAGCTCCCCCCGAGACAACAAACCGGGCATTTTCCGGGGCCTGTGCGTCTGTATTCTTGGAAGCGGGTCAAGTGCCAGTGGAAGGGCGTCGAAACTAACGGCTTTTCTGACCGAAGACCCGCACATTATCGCTTCCATGACCGAGTTATTCTACGATTACCAGACAGACGGCAAGCTGAATACGCAGGAGTTTATCCGGCAAATGATTTAGACGTAAACAGGTTACAGCAGGCAGTGGGCAGTATTCAGCTGGTAGTTTTCATTGAATAGCTATCATGCTTACTGCCGACTGCCCACTGAAGACTGCCTACTGCCTTCCAAACTCCTACCCAAACGCTCATGAACACCTTTATTCTTATCCGGAAACTCTGGCCATTTGTTCGTAACTACCGGGGTAGTCTGGCAGTAGCACTTCTCCTGACTACCATTGGGGCACTGCTCGCGCAGGTTACACCCCTGGTCATGGAATACTCGGTCAATACCGTCCAGAAACTACTGGATCGCCCGATCGAAAAAACAGAAGTGGCCTGGGTTGTTGGCAGTTTGGTAGCTATTTTGCTTACCAAAGAACTCCTGAGCCTATTGGTCCAGCTGGGGCAGAAGTTTTTGAGTGACCGCATCCGTTTTCGGATGGCAGCCGATCTCTATGAGTTTACCATTAGCCGGATTGTTTCCTACCACCTGTCCTTCTTTGCCCTGGGTCAGAATCAGACGGGCAAGCTCGAAAAACGAATCGACAAGGGCATTGAAAGCCTGACCAAAACGGTAAAGAATCTCTTTGTCGACATTGTTCCGATGATGGCCAATGCGCTCTTTGCGCTGGTGCTGATTTACAACAAAAATGTTGGCGTTGGTATCGTGGCAACACTGGTACTACCCCTGTATGCCTATATCAGTCGGGAGCAAACCAAGCGTCAATCGCAGATACGCCGAAGTATTCAGGAAATACGGGAAAATAAGGCCAATGCACTCTTCGGGCTCCTGGAATCCATTTTTGTCGTAAAATCCTTCGTGCGGGAACGTTATGAACAGGACCGTCAGCACGTCCTGAACGTCAGTTTGTGCACCAACGAAATTCGTCATCATCGGACTAATTACCTGTTCGATGGCCTGAAAAGTGTTGCTGAACAAATTGGCATTGTTCTCGTCTTTGTTGTGACCATCTATTTTGTTCTGAATCGCCAGATGACCATTGGAGCCATTCTACTTCATATTATGCTCTTAAACAATGTGTCGGCCCCGGTCAGGCACCTGCATCGCATCTATGACGAGTATTCAGAAGCCCTCGTTTATGCCGAAGGATTTTTTGACATGATCGAGAACAATACCTACTTACCCCATCAGGGTTCACTCAAAACAACTGCCTGGCAGGGGCACTTCTCCCTCAAAAATGTCGATTTTATTTATCCGAACGGCAAGCAGGCCCTCCGCGATGTTACACTCGATCTTAAACCGGGGAAAGTAACAGCCATCGTCGGGCTATCAGGGGCGGGTAAAAGTTCAGCACTGAATCTGCTGGCCGGTTTTTACAATCCGACGCAGGGCAGCGTTCTACTCGACGGGAAACCCCTTTCAGGCTATGACAGCGAATTTGTCCGGGAAAACGTGGGGCTCGTTCTTCAGAAAAACCACATTTTTGCCGGAACGATCGAAGAAAATATTCGCTACGGACGCCTGGAAGCTACTCCCGACGACGTTATTGAAGCCGCCCGACAAGCCAGTCTCCACGCACAGGTATTGCAATTGCCTCAAGGTTACCAAACCGAAGCCCGAACCCTGTCGGGTGGGCAACAGCAACGCATTGCCATTGCCCGGTTATTCCTGAAAAATCCGCCGGTACTACTGCTCGACGAGCCTACCGCCAGCCTGGATGCCATCACGGCAGAACAAATTAAGGAAAGCCTGGACGCCATCAAGCAGAATCGCACCGTACTAATCATTTCCCATAATATCAGTCAGATCATGGACGCCGACCAGATTTATGTCATGCAGGAGGGCGAAGTGATTGGGCAGGGCACTCACGAGTCGCTCTATCAGTCGGGCGGCCTCTACCGCGACATCATTGATTCAAATGCCCGGACACTTAACATCAGCCGTTTGGCAGCCACCGTACTGGGTTAATCAGCCGCCATTGAAGACTTTAACGTATTGCATCTCAAATCACATTCGTCTATAAGCGTTCCTGAAATGAATCAAACTATTCGTGGCTACACATTGACCCGGTGGCTGGGTTCGGGCGGAATGGGCGAAGTGTATCAGGCTCATCAGGCGACCACCAATCGTACGGTAGCGATCAAGTTGTTACGTCAGCTGGAACAGGCCGAACGGTTTCGCAACGAAGCGTCTGTTCAGGCATCGCTCAGGCACCCTCACATGACATTACTGTATGAATTTTTCGTGGAAGAGGGACTGTCATGTCTTGTGATGGAGTACGTAGAGGGACCAACTGTCGAGCAATTCCTTCAGCGCAACGGCCCGCTTCCGGAAGCAACAGCCTGGAAACTGCTCGGTCAGGTTGCTTCGGCCCTTACTTATCTCCACGAACGGGGTATCGTACATCGCGACCTCAAGGCAAGTAACATCAAGCTCCTCCCACACCAGAACATTAAACTGCTGGATTTTGGGTTAGCCCGGCTCGCTAATTCCCCTCGACTAACCCGACAGGGACACGTTGTTGGGACAGCTTCGTCAATGGCTCCTGAACAATTCAGGGGAGAAAGCAGCTCTGCGTCAGACTGCTGGGCGCTGGGCATATTGCTCTACGAAATGCTGACCGGTTATTCACCATTTGGTGGCAGCACCGAATCCGAAACCGGTCGGTTGATCCAGAAAGCCGATTATATTTCGCCCATAAAGCTGAATGCAAGCCTATCAGCAACCAGTGTTCGGCTAATCAACAAACTACTGACCGTATCGCCGGAACGCCGGCTAACCGCTTATCAGGTTCTGGAAATCAGCCAGGACCCAGACAGGCTTGGCACAGCGGACTGGGTTGATCCAATTCGAAAATGGTGGGATAAAATCAAACGTTGATCAGGCGACTCAGTTGCATCTATTTGAGAAAAAAGGCCGCACTTTCTTTATTCCTTTAGATGTAATGCCTGTTTCACCTCGTCGTAATCGGTCCAGTTTACGTTTTTAGCAGCCTCTTTCGGCACCACAATCCAACGGTATTCGCCATCGAGCGTTTGTCCCGCTTTCTGTTGAAAGCTGATAATGCCTTTGTCATTCATGGCGTAATAGGTGAATGAAATAGCCTGATTGCCAATCGCTACCGGTAGTGGATACACCTCTTCTACGGCGGAGTGGCGGTAAAAAGCAACGACTAATCCATTTTCGACAACCGAATTCGTAACGGCACTATCGACAAAACCGGCAATGTGTAATTGGGGGGCTTTAGCGCTGATTGTCCAGGTTTCATCCGTAATGGCGATCCAGTCGGAAACAGTAACTTTCGGATTAGTACCGATGGCCGTGCTAGGTAGTACAATATCTGTGTTTGTCTGACAGGCGTTCAATCCTAATTGACCAATCAGCAGCACTGCAATAAAACGAATCGTTGGTACCGACATCATAAACGCTTTTTCTGACCAACGACTTAGTGAGAAGAAATCGTATGCCCGTTTTCGGGAATTTGGAAGTTGTAAGGCGTTACAACTTCCAAATTCCCGAAAACAGATTAATACAAATTACGAATGGATTCTTCGGGAAGGATAGCTTCAGAAAATGCACTAAAATAACCCCAATCAGCATCAATGAGCTGGCTCAGTTGTGTTTGTGTCACGACTGTCGATTGTTTCATAAATACAGATATTGATGTGGCCTGAAGGAGAAAATGAAAATGATTGGGCATTAAACAGTAGGCTAGTAAATTACAGTTTGGTCTAATATATCGCCGGACTTTGTATAGAAAATAAATATAGTTCTCTGGTCTAAAAAATATAGGTTGTTTGTTGTTGCCACGGCTATAAACGTGGTAGATTTTGTCTTCTACAAAGTACACAGAATCAATGAGGTGCGGTTGTTATTTTGATTAAGGCGTGCCACGGTTTGGAACCGTGGCACGCCTTAATCAAAATAACAACCGCATTTAAATTGCAGCTAGTGGAATTTGTTCAAAAACAACCGATGGCCGGTCCCCATTTTTGAATGCTTTTCTGGGTCGGATATTCAGTGTCTGAAACAACTGCTGATCCTGATCTTCATCAGGATTTGGCGTAGTCAGGAGTTTATCACCAGCGAAAATAGAATTGGCACCGGCCAGAAAACACAATGCCTGTTCTTCAGTATTCATCCGAACTCGACCGGCAGAAAGCCGTACCATCGCTTTGGGCATGATTATCCGGGCCGTAGCAATCATCCGAATCATTTCCCAAACCGATACGCGAGGCTGATCTTCCAGTGGTGTGCCTTCTACGGGTACAAGCGCATTTACGGGAACCGATTCAGGATGTTGTGGAAGTGTAGCCAGCGTGTGCAGCATCCCAATACGATCCTGATCAGACTCGCCCATGCCGATAATACCACCTGAACAAACTGAAATGCCCGCTTTTCGAGCATGACCCAGCGTATCTAAACGGTCGTCGTAGGTACGGGTGCTGATAATGTCACCGTAGAATTCCTCGCTCGTATCGAGGTTATGGTTGTAGGCGTACAGACCCGCATCTTTCAGTTTCTGCGCCTGGCTTTCGGTTAGCATTCCAAGGGTGCAGCACACTTCCAGTCCCATTTCATTGACGCCCTCAACCATTTCCAGCACCTTGTCGAAATCGCGGTTATCGCGCACTTCGCGCCAGGCGGCTCCCATACAAAAGCGCGTGCTACCGGTGTCTTTGGCACGTTTCGCAGCAGTCAGCACCTCATCGACCTCCATCAGTTTGTGAACCTTCACGGCCGTATGGTAACGGGCTGCCTGCGGACAGTACGCACAATCTTCGGGGCAACCGCCGGTCTTAACCGATAACAGCGTACAAACCTGCACCTCCTGCGGGTCGTGATGCTGACGGTGTACGGTTGCAGCCCGATAAACGAGGTCCAGAACGGGTGAATTATATATTTCGGTGATTTCAGCACGGGTCCAGTCAGTGCGAAGCATAGATGTACGATTTTAAATTGACGAAACGAACCAGGAAACGGCACGCTCTACCCCCATCATGATGAGTTCAGACCATCAAAAATCGTAAACCAGCACTCGTAAATCAACAGTACAGGCGTTTATTTCAGGCCAAACAATACACGCGTCAGCTTAAATGGCCGAACGACAAGCACATAAATAGCGATACAAACAACTAAAGATGAAAGGCTTATCGTCAAAAAACCGGCGTAAATTCCAAGGTTCATTTGGGTTAAAACATAGTAGCCAATCATGACAATAACGGTCTGATGGAGGATGTAGAATGGATAAACAGCCTCGTTTAGCTTCGGAAGAACAGGTCGCCCGCGCCAGGTCGGATTGACATTGAGATAGCGGTATCCGTAGGCAATGGTCATTAGTACCGAAAACCAGGTTAGCCCCAGACCATTGAAACTAATGAGTGTTCGAAGTAATACGGTATCGTCGTCAGGATCAAGCCCGAAGAACGGCCTGGCCCCGTACAGGATAATCGTGCAGAGTACCGTACCAATCAGAAAATAGTGTCGCTGATCGGTGATGGCTTGCCAGAAATCGCGTCGACTGATCAGGATATAACCAAGCCAGAACAGAATCAGGTTTTTCATAAAATAAGCCCAGTCGTTCACTAATGCGTGCGTTTCGTTCGGAAAGAAACCGCCCAGCAAAACATCGTTCAGAAGCAGCAATCCGACCAGCCACAGAGCTCCACCCGGCCGGGCAATCAGTCGGCCAATTCGATCGACAAATTGCTGACCACTATTGCTCTTCAACCAGCGAAATACCGGAATGCTTACCAATGAATACAGAAAAAGGTAGGCGACAAACCACAGATGATGCCAGCTAAAAGCGCCACCAGCCCCACCGTCCTGATAAGGCTGAAACTGGAAAACTTCGGGGTAAAACTCGCCATAGCTCCCGGCGAAACGACCGCGAAACAGCCACTCAAAATAAATCTGCGGAGGCACGATAACAAACATACCAAATACCAGCGGTACGAACAGCCGTCGGACACGCTCGCCCGCATAGGAGCCAAATGAGCGTTTGCGAAGCGCAAAATAAGTTCCGGCTCCCGAAATAAAGAACAGTAGTGGCATCCGCCAGCGGTGCAGCCAGCGCATGACCAGTTCAAATTCGGGACTCGTTGCTTTGCTTTGTACATGCCAGCCCCAGGAAACATAGATCATGCCCGTGTGGTAAAACAGGAGCGTGAGGATAGCAATGACACGCAACCAGTCGAGGTCATAGCGTCGGAATGCCGCCGTATCAACGGCTTTGTTTTCTAGTGTTGGACTGTCTGTCATTACTTGTTTAGTAGCGATCATTGGCGTAAACTGCGTTTGTGATTGATAAGCCAAAATTCCGTTTATCAGGGTTTTAACAGGCTATTTTCCGATAATCTTGAACTTCACGCCGACCGGGGCGAAGCCTGTTTACCCCAGAACACCCGACTAGGGAAGTCGGTAGGCCACAACATAATCGCCCAGCTTCGTTCCCAGCTTTCCGTGGCCACCAGCGGCAATCACAACGTATTGCTGCCCATTGATCTGATACGTCATGGGCGTAGCCTGCCCGCCTGCCGGTAATGCAACCTCCCACAATAAGCTACCATCCTGGGTATTGAAGGCACGCAAATGGCCATCCAGACTAGCGGCCACAAATATCAACCCGCCTGCTGTTGCAATAGCTCCGCCAAAATTCAGGGAACCCCATTGTTTTGCCTGCGGATACTTTGTTATGTCCATCATATAGCCCAGCGGTATTTCCCAGGCCAGCGCGCCCTTTTGTAGATTTATCGCCACCAGCGTTCCCCAGGGCGGAGGTGTCTGCATGATAACACCACGTTCATCTCTTGTAAATAAATAGCTCCGCTTCATTACATAAGGCGTTCCGGCCTGCATACCCGTTTCGGCCCGAAGCAACTCCTGATCATTTTTAACGGATTCGGCCAATTTCTCCCGAGGCAACAGGCGAATAGAGGCTGCTAATCGATTAATGTTAGTGATGAGCAAACCTGATTCGGGATCATAACACATACCGCCCCAATGAACGCCCCCTACATTGCCCGGAGCAACCAGACTTCCCTGTAGCGAAGGAGGAGTAAACATTCCTTCATAGTGTAGGCTATTGATGCGACGCTGAGCCGCAGCTTTATCATCTGGAGTCAGGCCCCAGGCTTCCAGTTTTGGCAAACCCAGCAACGGTAGAGTGGATGGGAAAGGTTGGGTTGGGAAAGCTTCCTCACCCGGAACGGTTGATTTGGGTACAGGTCGCTCTTCGACGGGCAACAGCGGCACGCCCGTTTCCCGGTTCAGAATAAAGACATGGCCTACTTTGGTTCCCACGGCTACAGCAGGCACCGCTTTGCCATTCTTTGTGAAGGTGAATAGCAGGGGCTGCGACGCATTATCGTAGTCCCATAAATCATGATGGACCGTCTGAAAATGCCAGACAACTTTACCGGTTGACGCCCGTATGGCAACAATAGAGCTGGCATACAGATTACTACCGATACGTTCCCCACCGTAATAATCAGGACTAGGGCTGGTTGTCGGGATAAAAACTAAATCACGTTCGGCATCCGCCGAAATCAACGACCAGGCATTAGCCGCACCTGTTTGTGTCGCTTCGGGACCTTTCCATGTCGCAAAGCCTGCCTCATTTTTCGATCGGGGAATAGGGTCCCAGCTCCAGCGTAATGTCCCCGTTAGCGCATCGTAGGCCCTCACAACGCCCCGCTCGTAATTGAATCGTTGATTATCGCCCATCGATGAGCCAACCACGATTGTATTGCCAATAACTGCCGGTGGCGAGGTCACACTGATATTGCCAACGCCTTTGCGTAAATCCACACTTCCTTCTTTCCCGAAGGTCGAAATTGGTTTACCCGTCACTGCATCCAGGGCAATTAGTCGACCATCCAGCGTTGCTACGAAAATGCGTTTGCCACTTGTTACGGAAGCACGCTTATCTGCGGGAGCGGGCCAGCATGAAACTCCTCTCGACGTGATTTCGGATAAATCCTGGCGTAGATAAACATCGGGATTATAGTCCCATTTTTTCTGGCCTGTAGTGGCATCTACCGCAAAAACCCGCGATGTTGGTGTGCTGAAGTAAAGTGTACCATCCACCATAATCGGGGTTGCTTCAAATGCCGCTTTCTCGTCGGCACTCGTCCCTTTATAGTGTTCTAACTCACCGGTTCGGAATGTCCAGGCTATCGTTAACTGCTTTACATTGGTTGGATTTATTTGCTTCAGGGGCGAAAATCGCATCCCACCGGCATCATTCCCATAAGCAGGCCATTCTACAGAATTGGCCGCTTGACCCATGGCGACGTCAATGACTGAAAGCATTAGTACGGAAATACACCAAAAGAATCGGGCTCTTGGACATTGGGGGAATGCTTGCATATGTTGGGGTCTTTTGATTTGATGTACCAAAAATCCCCCACAAAGGCCTATAATGCCCTATTTCCCGATCCTTATGAAGTTCTTGCCGACCGGGATGAAGCCTGTGACTCGGTTGTCGACAACCCGGCCGAGCGTATTGCAGCCGATTCTCTATACTGAGCCGGGGTTTGATTGGTTAACCGCTTGAAGGCCGTATGAAAAGCAGATGGCGAGTTGTAGCCAACCCGCTCAGCAATCTCATCGATTTTAAGATTGGTCGTTAACGGGTCATTCAGCAATCGCTGTGCTTCCGCTATTCGATGGGTTGCCAGCCAGTCGAAGAAGGTTTGCCCAAGCCGATCGTTCAGCAATTGCGACAGATTGTGTGGGCTCGTGTTCAATCGTTCGGCCAGTTTGGGTAGCGACAGATCGCTTTCGAGATAAGGCTTTCCGGTTTCGAGCAAGCGGGCGAGTTTGGCGAGAACAGCCTCTTCCACCTCTTCCGATAAAGCCGATTTTTCATATTTCTTTTTGGGCTCAACGGGCAATTCCGGCTCCATGACGACCGGCTCTTTTGCTGGTTCATTCCGCAGAAAATCAGACCCGCGCATCACCAGAAAACTCGTTACATAAATAGTAACGGAGACGTATGTTGCCAACAAGTAATCACCTACATCCCGATAAAACTGCGGTTTGACTATAATAATCAGAATGGGGACCAGCGCAAAAAGTCCGCTTAATAAACGTAAGGATGTCAGGCCAGAAACCTGATGCACAGTCGACTTATTACGGCCTGATTTCCATAATGTTATGAGCGCCAGAATGGCATAAACGAGACAGCTGAACAGGGTCATCTGGTTTATATAGCGACGCAACCCCGTAAAATCTTCGTCTAAATACGAGTCAGCATGAATGTACGCCAACTCGGGATGCTGAGAATCGATATAGGAATTGTATTTAAATTCGATGGGTTGATAAAACCAGGTAACGGCGTTGATAAGCCAGATCGCGAAAGGCAGCATATGCCAGATCCAATGTCGAGGCAGTTTCTTCCATAAGCGGCTATAAGCGAAGAAGTAGAATAAAGGTCCCAGTACAAAGTTAAACGGTTCGGCAAAATCACCCGTCCAAAGTAGCCGGAATGTGTAATTGGTATAATTCAGGAATATTTCGCCACTAATTGCTGCCAATGCCAGATTAAACCAGCCCAAACACCGATTCGAAACGCTACGCGCCCGCTCACCCGTCAGGAAGAAGATCCCCAGGAAAATTCCCTGTGCAACACCCAGAAAGATAATTAGTGCAAACAGATCGAGATGAATCGGAAGGATCTTCATTGAATCGACTTTATGATACGCAAGGTAAACAAAGTAGACAGGCAAAAAAAGGCCCATACAGTCTTAAAACCGTACGGGCCTTTTCTATTTACAAGCTAATTCGGGCTATCGAATCGTCATCTCAAACGGCATCCGCATCTGAATGCCTTCCATCGTTTTGAGTTTTTTCAGGTACTTTACATAGGGAGCCAATTCACCGAGCTGAGCTTGAACACGGGTTTCTTCATCACCCCCAAACGAGCTCATCAATTGCTCGAAGAAAGGTTTCTTTCGGGGCTGGTATTTGAGTTTATAATCGCCCTCTTTCAGTTTAGCCGACTGGGCAGCCAGTTTAATGGCATCATCCAGTCCGCCAAGCTGATCGACCAGACCGATCGCTTTACCCTGCGACCCCGTCCAGACACGGCCGCCCGCAATGGCACGAATGCTATCAACCGGCAATTTGCGTCCGGCAGCCGCTTTACTGGTAAAATCGGCATAGATCCGCTCCGTAGCCCGTTGTAACGTCTGCTTCTGGAAGGGTGTCATTTCATGCGTTACTGCCGGAAAATCCGCATTCTCATTGGATTTAACACGGTCATAGGTCACGCCAAGTTTGTCTTTAAAGAACGTTTCGGTATTGAACAACAGTGAGAATACGCCGATGGAGCCCGTAATGGTATTCGGTTGAGCGACAATTTTATCGCATCCCATGAGCATGTAATAACCGCCCGATGCCGCATAGTCCGACATGGAGCCAATAACCGGCTTCACTTTACGGGCAAGCTCAACTTCCCGATACATGACGTCTGACGCCAGCGCACTACCCCCGCCTGAATTCACACGCAGAACAATGGCCTTCACCTTATCGTCAAGCCGGGCTTTGCGTAGCTCCTCAACAATGGTTTCGGAGCCGATGCTATTTTCTTCGCCCTTACCAGAATGAATATCTCCCGAAGCCACAACCACGGCAATCCGATTGCTACCGGTTCCTTCCGTGCTTGGGTCCGTTGATTCGGAGCGTTCATATTTGCTGAGCGACACGTAATTGATTTTCTTTTTCTCATCCAGGCCCAGTTCTTTACGAATCACGCTTTCCAGCTCATCCTGATAACCAATATTGGTAACCAGTTTGGTACGGAGTGCGTCGGCGGGTTTCTGAATGGTCAGCTTATCGGCATACCGTTTCAGCGAATCAACGCGCAACCCACGACTTTGAGCCACTCTGACAAGCATGTGATCGTTGATTGAGTTAATGAAAGAGGTAACCTGCCGTTTGTTGGGTTCACTCATGTCCTCCCGGATGAATGGTTCAACGGCACTTTTGAACTCCCCTACCCGAAAAATCTCCGGTTTGATCCCCAGTTTATCGAGCGTTCCCTTAAAGAACGACAGTTCAGCATCCAGGCCGTTCCATTCCAGATCGCCAACGGGGTTCAGGTAAATTTTATCGGCTATCGAAGCAATGTAGTAGCCTTTTTCATTCATCGTTTCGGCATAAGCGTAAACGAACTTCTTCGACTGTTTGAAGTCAATCAGGGCATTACGTATCTCTTCAACGGAGGCCCAGCCTGCGCTCGGACTTTCTGTCTGGAGATAAATTCCTTTAATATTATCGTCTTCCTTGGCGTCCTTTAAGGTCTGCTTTAATTCAATAAGCCCGATGGCATCACCAGACGCATTGATAGGTCCGAAACCATTAAAAGGATTATCAGCACTGCGTTCTTCAATAGGTTTATCTAAATCAATTTTCAATACCGAATTTTCCTTCACCTCAACTTTCTGGTCAGACGATGACGACAAAGCCGCACTTAGTCCGATCAACAGCAGAAAGCCGACGAACGAAAACAGTAGTAAGCCAACGATTGTGGCTAAAACATACTTAAGAAACTGTCGCATGTATTATTAATTGAGTTGTGTGTTAATACACATAATAAACAAAATTACGCGTCATAGTTGCCAATATTTCAGAAAAATGTTGAGTGCGCAAATCGGCGGATAAATGGTTGACTGGTTAAATGAGGTATTGACAGCAACCAGGGTTCTAAAACAACTGGGTAATTTAGCGAACGACTTCCTGTCATTCACCAAATTACCCAGTTGTTTTAGAAATCACCTTACTGCATCAGGCAGGCATGTTCGCATAATCCTCCATTGCGGTCCGGATTACGTCACGGGCCTCATCGCGACCGTACACATTTGCCAGTTCCATGACAGCTGGCTCGTCTGGTAAATTCTTGTAGGTTAAGAAGTAGTGCTGTAATCGCTTCACAACAGCTACGGGCAATTCGCTTAGGTCATTGTATTGACCATACATGGAATCCCCTTTCAAAACGGCAATAATTTTATCGTCGGCTTCGCCTTTGTCGATCAACCGGAAACCACCGATCGGGATCGCCTGCAACAGAATATCACCGTGGGTGATTTCGCGCTCGGTCAGTACGCAGATATCCAGCGGGTCACCATCACCCAGTTCGACGATACGGCCAGACCGATCAGACGCTAACTGGGCTATTCCATCGCCACAGTAAGTCTGAGGAACGAATCCGTATAACGCCGGAATAATGTTGGAATACTGCTGCGGGCGGTCAATTTTCAGATAACCCGACTCTTTATCAATTTCATACTTAACCGTATCGGTCGGTACAATTTCGATGAAAGCGGTAATAATATCCGGAGCCTTTTCGCCCGGTGAAATACCGTGCCAGGGGTGGGCTTTAGAAGGTGTTTTTGCCATAGGGTCAAGTTGTGTCGGCTCAAAAAATGCTTGCATACGATTTAAAGAAAAAACTGGAATAATCAATGTTTGTTGTTTCGCTGAAACAAACATTCCGCCCACTTTTCGTCAGTTAATGCCATTTGGCCTGACAAAAAGGGGGCGGAATGCCTTTAATGCTACAAAAATACAAAGAGAAAACTATACTAAGTTGTTTTCCTTTTAAACGGATACAGGATAAGTTTTATATAACATGGGTTTAATCGACCAAAACCGAAAACTCTGCTCAAAAAAATCCTATTTTCACCTAGAAATTCTGTCTAACTTAAGCTGGAAATAATACTATACAGTTATTCGATCCGCGAAACCAACGCGCTCAGCAACCTGGTGTTCACCGGATTTATTCAGCGATTGTCGGACCAGCATTTCACCCAGGAAGCCCGCCAGGAATAGCTGAACGCCAAGAATAATGGCGACCAGTCCGAAGTAAAACAACGGATTATCGGTGGCATTTCTAAATTTCACCCCCTGGGAGATATTGATCAGCTTCTCTACGATAAGCCACACGGCCAGAACTGTTCCGACAAAAAACGATAACGTTCCAAATGTGCCGAAAAAGTGCATCGGCCGCTTACTAAACCGGTGTACGAAGGCAATAACCAGCACATCCAGAAAGCCATTAACGAAGCGCTCGAGGCCAAACTTGGTTGTCCCGTACTTACGGGCACGGTGCTGGACAACCTTCTCTCCAATCCGGCCATACCCGTTCCAGTTAGCCACAATGGGCAGGTTCCGGTGCATATCGCCATACAGCGTGGGGGCTATTGTTTTAACAACCTTCTGTTTGTAAGCTTTCAGGCCACAATTAAAATCGTGGAGTTGAACCCCCGAAATCCAGCGCGAAACCGCATTGAACAGTTTGGTCGGTAAAGTCTTGGTAATCGGGTCATAGCGTTTTTGTTTCCAGCCCGATACCAGATCGTATTTATCCTCAACGATCATGCGATACAACTCTGGAATTTCGTCGGGGCTATCCTGCAAATCGGCATCCATAGTGATCACAATCTGGCCCCGAGCCGCCTGGAATCCGGTTTGCAGAGCGGCCGTTTTGCCGTAGTTACGATTAAAGCGAACCCCGCGAACATTCGGGTTAACGCCCGCCAGTCGTTCGATAACCGCCCAGGAGTCATCGGTACTACCGTCGTCGACAAACAGGATTTCGTATGTATAGTGCTGTTCCGTTACAACCCGCACGATCCAGTCGTGCAGTTCGTGCAGCGACTCGTCTTCGTTGAAAAGCGGAATTAAAACGGTTAGTTGAAGCAATTCAGTCATTTAATTCGAACCTTTTATTCTTTACTTCATGAACGAAACTTTAGCCACAAAGTGCTCAACGTCGATACGAAGTTCACAAAGGTATTTAGAATATCAGGTAAAAATCACGGAGCAGGTTCCGGAATGCAGTTGAATAGGTTCGTCCATCTGGCTCATAGATGTCCAATACTTCGTCGGAACGGTTGTCGGCCTGGAACGAAAAGCCAGTTACCATTCGAAATACAGGCTTTTTCGCATGGTGCCGCAAAGCAAGCTGTCTGAATGGACTTAGTTCTGCTTCGCTGGCCAGTTTAGCTAATTTCCCAGTTTCGTAGGGCGGCAGCAATACCCACCATTGCCCTTCTGGCTCCAATAATCGAACAACGGCTTCTATCAGTTCTGAAAAAGGCAGTTCATCGGTATGAAGTGCCCGATTAACGGTCGAATCGGGAGAGCGAAGGTGGTTCGTATAAAAGGGTGGATTCGTTAATATTCGGTCGTATTTACGCCCGCTGGCCATAAAGTCCTGTATGCGTTCGTGTATGGTTATAACCTGTTTGGCAAAGGGGCTTGCTGCTATATTTTCAGCAGCCTGACCAAATGCGTCCGCATCAATTTCTACCGCATCGATGAGCGAATTCGGATTGCGCTGCGCAGTCATCAGTGCCAATAAACCCGTGCCAGTACCAATATCAAGAATCCGTGCACCGGCTACATCGGCATAGGCTCCAAGCACACACGCATCGGTGCAGACCTTCATGGCCGTGCGTTCCTGATGAATAGTAAATTGCTTGAACGAAAACACAGGTTTATAGCATACGTTTTATTTTCGACCAAAATCTGCCGGATTTTCACCCCACACGGTTGTTTCCCACTTTAACACTGGGTTAGCATAAACGTGCGTTTGAAGCCAGGTTTCGGCCCGGTCGAGCAAATCGAATAATTCTGTATTGCGTGCTGTTTCTTCCAGTTTGGTATTGGCTTTCTTCTTTTTGACCCAGCCAATGGCCGTTCGGGAATCGGAATAAACCGGAATGTTACTATTCTTCTGATGGAGCAGGGCTAGTGCGTGAACAATCGCCAGAAATTCGCCAATGTTGTTTGTCCCATCTGAATAGGGTCCCTTGAGAAAGAGCTTCTGCTTCGTGGCCAGATAAATTCCCTGGTACTCCATATCGCCGGTAGCGGTATTCCAGGCGGCATCGACAACCAGGCTATCCTGAATTGGCGAACCGACCAAACCGGGCACTTTCAGGCTGGAAGCTCCGGTCTGCTTCGCCGATCCGTTTTTGCCCTGCCCGATGTGCACGTGTGGTTTGTCTTTATAGGCTTTTAGTGCTGCCGGTTTGGTATCAAACGCTTTAAACAGCGCTCCATCAAAGCCCGCCGTTTGCTTCTGACAGTCGTCCCAGTTGTCGAATACACCGGTCTCACGACCACGCCAGACAACATAAAATTTCGGCTTTTTCTGAGCCATAGATCACTATCTTTTCCGCAAAAGTAATGACTATCTATTTATTGCCTTGTTTAAGGTTAGCCTGATTTATTGCTGAAACGAGCTTTTTCTCGCTAATCTAAAGCAGATATACGCATAAAATTCACTCAGACCAGCCTGCAACGGATTCGTTAACTTCGCTCCTCCCACACCTGAGCCAGATTGACGATGACCTCAACGGCTTTGTGCATATCCTGAACCGATACCCACTCCAGACGTGAATGAAAAGCGTGCTCGCCAGCGAATATATTGGGGCAAGGCAAGCCCATAAACGACAAACGTGATCCATCGGTCCCCCCACGAATACTACGCCGTTCGGCTGATAGTCCAGCCCGTCGGATAGCCTCCAGCGCATTGTCGACCACGGCGACATGCTGATCCAACACTTCTTTCATGTTGCGATACTGCTCTTTTACGACCAGTTTTGCCGATGAGCCCGGATACTTCGCCAAAACATCATTGAGTTTGTTTTGCAGATAGGTTTCTTTCTCCTGCAAACCAACTTCGGTGAAATCGCGGATAATAAATTCCAGCACCGCCTGATCCTGATTTCCTTCAAAACGGGTTGGGTGAACAAAGCCTTCTTTTCCTTCGGTCGTTTCGGGGGAAAGCGCATTTTTAGGGAGCGTAGCCAGCAGATCAGCGGCTATTTTCAGCGCATTTTCAAGCTTACCTTTAGCAAAACCAGGGTGCGTGCTGACACCCTGAATGGTTATCCTGACTGCATCAGCCGAAAACGTTTCGTCTTCAAGGGTCCCAAGTGCTTCGCCATCAATGGTATATCCAAAATCGGCACCCAGCTTCTGAATATCCACTTTCTCCGTACCACGGCCTACTTCTTCATCGGGTGTAAACAGGAGTCGGATACGACCGTGTTTCACTTCAGGATGAGTCAGTAGATACTGCGCTGCATCCATAATTTCGGCAACTCCGGCTTTGTTATCAGCACCAAGCAAGGTAGTACCACTTGCCGTAATGATATCATTGCCTAGCTGGTGCCTGAGGTCGGGATGATCCGCTACCCGAATTACCTGCGTGGCATCGTCTGGAAGTACAATATCGGCACCATTCCAGTTGAAATGGATGATCGGTTTTACACCAGCTCCCGTTACGTCAGGCGATGTGTCGACATGCGAACAAAAGCAAATCGTTGGGACATTAGTCTTTTCAGTCGTTGCCGTTATGGTAGCGTAAACATAGCCCCACTCGTCGAGTTCGACATCAGTCAGACCCATTTCGGTCAATTCCTGTACGAGTATTCGACTGAGATCTTTTTGTTTTTCGGTACTCGGATTGGTTTCTGATTGAGGGTCTGACTGTGTATCAATTTGAACGTACCGCAAAAAGCGGTCAACAGCACTGTGCCGATAACCGGCGAGGGGAATAGTATGCATATAGTGGTCGTGGACAGAATGTTATTCGAACAACGAATCAACTAAATGCCCTTTAGATTGTTATCCAAACTTTCTATCAACCGCCTGAATTCGTACTTAACTACGAATCCAAGTAGGTAGTTATTTTACGGTAGAGAGCACTTTCTGCATCTGCTCGGCGACAAACTGGTTACCTGCATCGTTCAGGTGAACGCGATCGGTCGTCAGAATTCCTTTCTCTTTATTTTCGGGATTGTTTTTCAGGTTATAATCCAGAAAGGCTTTCCGTAAATCAACCAGTGGCAGATTATGCCGTTTAGCCATATCACGAATAAACTGGCTATACTGATTCAGATCACCATCCTGCTGGTTTGTCATATCCGTTTTTTCGCCGATGGCAGCTGGTGTACACAAGACGACACGCGCATTGGCAGCCTGTAGCTTTTTCACAACGGCTTCGTAGAACTTCACAAATTTGTCGGGGTCAGTTCCTGTTCCGGAGGACGCTTTATGCCAAACGTCATTAACACCTACCCAAACGACGACAACATCGGGCTTCTGGGCCAGCACATCGTCGTCCATGCGAAGGAATAGATCGTAGATTTTATTCCCTCCAATACCAGCTCCAATCAGTTCAAACTGATCGGTTGGTAGAAGCGTCTTCAGGCGGTCAATGTAACCACCGGGTTTGATACCCGCCTGGGTGATGGAATCCCCAAAAAAAACGACACGGGTTGGTTTGGCTGCAGTCATAGCCATCAAGCCAACGAACAGCAGGAACGAAAGTCGAAATAAAGTTTTCATAATCTGCAAAGAAACACGATTCCAAAACATACCCAACTGAATTGTTAATGTTTAGGAAAAACTAGTAGGCAAGAAAGGTCATGTCCGGTAAATGTGCTAAAGGACAACTCTACAACCATTAATAAGTAACCACAAGCCCTATTACTATTCATTTCATAAGTATCAATAAGACATCCGAATCTTAGTACTCCATTCACCAAAAATATGATACTAATAAAATTAAAACTAGGCTGTATGAATCTGTATGTTCAATTGCCAAACAACGGTCACGATAAAAATTTAAAGTATGCATTAGGAGGGCTATATAGTTATTAAAATAGGTCAATTTTGGTATAATACTGGTGTTGTCTATGTTTGTTAAAGCTGGTGTAAGGATTGTTTATACCCGATGCGAAAAGACTCAGCAACTAATAGCGGCTGTCCTACATGTAATGAATGACAACGATACAAAACGGCTTTCGCGACTAACGGCAATTCTTACGCAATTGCAGACTAAACGACTCATTACAGCAACAGCACTTGCGAGTAAATTTAATGTTAGCATTCGCACAATATACCGTGATATCAGGGCTTTAGAACAATCAGGTGTTCCTATAATAACGGAAGAAGGAAAAGGCTATTCCTTAATGGAAGGTTACCGGCTTCCACCGGTAAGTTTTACTGAAAGTGAAGCAAATGCATTGATTACTGCGGAAAAATTCGTCTCAAAAAACAAAGACGCGTCGTTCGTTAATGAGTATACGGCAGCGATCGAAAAAATAAAATCTGTATTACGTTACAAGACAAAGGAAAATACTGAATTACTCTCCAGTCGAATTATTGTAAGCCAGAACAACTCAAACGACAAAACAAGTAATTATTTGGCAAGCTTGCAGTTAGCTTTAACGAATTTCAACCTGACAACAATTGATTATCAAAAGCCAGATACGAACGAAACAAGCACAAGAATTATTGAGCCTTTTGCTTTATTGAGCACTCAAGAAAATTGGCTGCTGGTTGCCTGGTGCCGTTTACGAAAAAATTTCAGGATTTTCAGGCTCGACCGTATCCGACGGTTAGATGTTCAGTACGAGAAATTTGAACCTCACAAAATGACGTTGCAGGAGTATTTCGAACTGTCAAAAAAGCAAAATCACCCCTGACATAGGGCTGTCACACCGCCACTTTACCTTTGTTGAAACAAATAGCTGTTAAACAATGGAAACTGAACCAAAAGCAATGCTTCGCGGAATGGCCAACGTCAGTTACTGGGTAGATGACATGAAAGCAGCCTGTAAGTGGTATACTGAACTTTTTGGCATTGACCCCTATTTCCAGCGGCCCGATGAGGAAAACCCAGCCTATGTTGAGTTTCGCGTTGGCGACTACCAGCATGAGGTGGGCATTATCGATAAAAAATACATGCCCAAAACCGCTATGAATGGCCCTGGCGGAGCCATATTGTACTGGCATGTCGATGATATTCAAAAAGCGCTGGATCGGCTTTTAGCATTGGGAGCCAAAGCGCATGAGCCAATCACAGAGCGCGGTGTAGGCTTTATTACGGCGTCAGTCATCGACCCGTTTGGCAATATTTTAGGCATCATGTACAACCGCCACTACCTTGATATTTTATCTTCCACCAACACAAAGTAAACAATCGGTTTATAATGGAAATGAATAAAGGCATGGAAACGGTCTACGCAGAAACAAGAGAACAATGGCGGCAGTGGCTGGAAAAGAATGGTCAGTCGAAAACCGAAATATGTTTAATTCTGTATAATAAAGGCAGTGAAACAAAAAGCGTTAACTACAGCGAAGCAGTTGAAGAAGCCTTATGTTTTGGCTGGATCGATTCGTTGACGAATAAACGAGATATAGAAAGCCGATATCAACGTTTTTCGCCCCGTAAACCTAGAAGTAATTGGAGCAAATCGAATAGAGAACGCGTAGGGAGAATGATACAGGAAGGGTTAATGACAGAATTCGGGCAAAAAATGATCGATATTGCCAAGAATAATGGACGGTGGGAGCCAATCCGTGCAGAATGAAATCTATTTATCTGGGCTTTGCTTAATAGGCAAAGCCCTAAATCATTGTGTTCCTTACGAAGCACACTAATAACAGATCGAAGTAATTAACGGCATGGACATTAAAACGCATACAATAAATGACATAAAAATTGCTGAAGTAGTTTCAGATACTATTGTGGTTAAAACAACTGATGATGGATTAGACTTATTAGGCAATTTATATTACCAGGATTTTGACAGAATAATTATTCATGAAGAAAATATTACACCCGATTTTTTTGATTTAAAATCAGGAATAGCTGGGGAAATGCTTCAAAAGTTTTCAACCTATCGGGTTCGTTTGGCTGTAGTTGGCGATTTCGCTAAATATCCGGGTAAAAGTATCAAAGACTTTATTATTGAAAGTAATAGAACCCGGCAAATTAATTTTGTAAATTCAACAGCAGAAGCGTTAAGTAGGCTTTCAGCGAACTAATCAAATTGAAGTCCGACACGCTTTCTTGTACCATTAACGATAATGTTCCGTATGAATTTTTAGACGAACATCGGTTAAAACGCCAGGAAATGATCAATTGATTCAGCCGCTTTAACAATGCAAATGCCAAACTGGCTTCATAAATTTGAGTAGCAGAAACAACTAAGTACGATAAAAAATCAAAGCGCAATGAGAAAGCTGAAACTACAAATGCAACTATCTGTCGATGGATATGTAGCTGGCCCAAATGGAGAACTTGACTGGATGAATTTCGATCAGGATTCAAAACTTCTGGCATTGATCAACTCCCTCACTGACAGTTCAGACACTATTCTACTCGGCAGAAAAATGACTGATGGCTTTGTGACCTATTGGGAGAATGTTGTCAATAATCAGCCTGACAGTCCAGAATTTTCTTTTGCTCAAAAAATGGTCGATACACCTAAAGTGGTTTTTAGTAAAACATTGAAAAGCATTGCCGGTAAAAATGTAACGATTGAAAATGGTGATTTGGCTACAGCCGTAAAAAACATGAAGAGCAAAACCGGTAAAGATATTATCGTTTATGGAGGGGCTGGCTTTGTTTCTTCACTCATAAAAGAAGGGCTCATCGACGAGTTTAATTTTTTTGTAAACCCAATCATGATTAACAAAGGGTTGAGAATTTTTGACCTCCTCGGGGAGCGGCAAAAACTATTACTTCAAAACGCAACTGGTTTTGAATGTGGGGTTGCCGTTTTAATTTACAAGCTGAATAACCCTCAATAGCGAAATCCCTCAAGACACGAGCGTGCTCGAACTCTTTCTTAATTGAAGCTTTTGGCGATCTAATTACAATTGGATAAACTAAGTTAGCACTATACTGCTTTATCAAATGTGGTGCTTAATCTTCGGGGTATTTTTGCAATGTTTTGACACAGAAAGTTACTGGTCAATAAATCGTTGTAATTGAAAAATTCACAATTTTGTCATGCGTATCTATTTTCAATAGTGATACAAAGAAGATATATTAATCTAAAATTCAATACGTTATATTTCACTTTCGCCGTTCTGCTGTTCGGCATTGAAATTCTGATTGCCAAATTTGCTCATGACCCAATTATTCGCCCCTATGTTGGTGATGTCTTGGTTTCGATACTGATTTATTGCTTTGTAAAATCATTCCTACCTACGCCTGTTTTACCTACTGCTTTATGTGTTTTGCTTTTTTCGTATACCATTGAGGTTATGCAATATTTTCATATTGTAAACAGGCTTGGTCTTCAAAATTCAAAAACGGCCAGTACCGTTATTGGAACTTCGTTTGAATGCATAGACTTGGTTGCCTATACAGTTGGGATTGCAATTGTCCTCTATCTTGAAAAAGTAAGCACTAATAGAAAACATCAAAGCTAAACGATGTGATAGACAAAAATGCATCTGCCAGGGTATTACCATACTAGCAGACAGTACAGTTAAATCGTTAATGAAGTATGAAGCTGCTGGCGTAATCACACCACCAGATTTAAGGCTAATACGCCCAGCAACCCTATTACAGATACGATTGTCTCCATGAGCGACCACGTTCGAATCGTTTGACCAATAGTCAGGTTAAAGTATTCCTTAAACAACCAGAAACCGCCATCGTTGATATGCGAAAACATAAGACTTCCCGAACCAATGGCTAATACCATTAATTCGGGCTTGATGGTCTGACTTTGAATCAAGGGCGCAATAATTCCGGATGTTGTCAGGCCAGCCACCGTTGCCGAACCGACACATACCCGAATAAATGCAGCAATACCCCATGCCAATACCAGTGGCGGAATTGTTGCATCGGCCAGCAAACTACCAATGTATTTGCTGGTGCCGCTATCCGTAAAAATCTGCTTCAACGCACCGGCACCGGCAATAACCAGCAAAATAGGCGCAATAGCCTTAACGGCTTCTTCCATGTCTTTGGTAATCGCTTTCATCGATTGTCCGCGCCGGATACCTAGTGTATACATGGCAGTAAGTACCGATAATAACATCCCTATATAGGGTTCAGCCAGTAACGTAACAATCGTTTTTAAGGGAGATGAATCGGGTAACGCCCCTTTTAGCGGTCCAAATGTAGTTAATAGCAATACGGGCAAGAGCGCAACGAAAAAGCTGATACCCGTACTCGGCAGATTTTCAGAAGATGGTTTTGCACCGGCTTTTGCTCCCGGCACCTCATCGATATCAAACAGATCTTTATCGGGTGTGATCTTCATATTGACCAGCGTTTTGCCAAAAATTGGTCCGGCAATAACAATGGCAGGAATCGCGACAATGAGTCCGTATAGAAGTGTCTGGCCAATATTGGCATTGAGCTGAGCAGCCACGGCTGAAGGCGACGGGTGAGGAGGAAGATAACCGTGGGCAACCGACAAGGCCGACAACATGGGCACGGCAACCGACAGTAACGGTAATCGCGAAGATGCGGCTATGGTAAAAATCAGGGGTACAACAATAATGAAGCCCGCATTGTAGAACAGCGGAATACCGACAACGAAACCCGCCAATGCCAGCCCCCATCGAATATTTTTAATGCCGAATAGTTTGATCAAAACATCGGTAATGCGCCGGGCGGCTCCGCTTTCAGCGACAAGTCGGCCAAGCATAGCACCAAATCCTATAATCAACACCAGATCGCCGAGGGTTCCGCCAATACCGGTCTGAATCGATTTTCCAACATCCTGTACGCTCATACCCGATGCCAGCCCGATACCGAGTGAGACAAGTACGAAGGATATAAACGTATCTAAACGGACAAAAGCGACTAATAGAACAAGGGTCAGGATACCAATTAAGGTCAGAAGAAGGGGCATAAGGCGTTACGGTCAGGTTAGGGGACGCGTTTCTACACGCAAAGAAAGCACATCATCGAAACGACAAAGCGTAAATGGCCAATTTTTCTACTTCATTTGCCAGTGGGTTCAGTATAGTAAATGGCACAACATGCAAACGAGTATCAGCATCGTAGTCAAACACGGGTAGTGGATGCTGAAAGGTTTCGTTTGCCGGATAAATCAAAAATAGCTCATTGGCTCCGTACTTTTTACCATAAGCATAGAGTTGATAAAGATCCGATTGCTCGATTCCATAGTTCCGGGCATGATCGCGGCTGGTCAGTTCCTTCCACTTCATATCCAGCACAAATGTCTGGCCATTATGCCGAATCAGGATGTCGGGCCGGAGTTTAAATTTTGGCACCCCGATATGCTCATCGACCAGGTGCGCCGACGACTCCTGAACGGCCACTGCATCAGCGATCGGCCAATATCGACGAATACCGTGTGAAACATAATCCTCAAATACACGCTCCATTGGGAATAAAAGCGATAGATCGGCTGTCTGACCAGCTTTAACGCCATAGGCTCGCCTGCCCAGTAAAGCCTCAGCCCAACGCAAAACCAGTTCATAACGGGCAAATATCCGGGTGGTTCGCCTGACCATTTTCAGATCATCCGGGATCGATTCACAAACCGGAATTTCATTCATAGCCCAGTCAAGTTGCCGGATGCGCTGCTGAACACCGGGACTGTGGTTTCGCTGCCGCAGGTAAAGTAGTGTCGTTTTTAGGAGTCGGTTGTGAGGCACATTGGCCGTCAGAACGTCATACACAACGGCTAATCGCTCGGCATGCTGCGCATTTTCGCGTTGCTGCCGGGTGGCCTGAAACTTGCCTTTCCAGAATTGTTCGTTGCTTTCTACCGACACATAGGATCGTTGGATACCCTGCCTGACCAAAGCTTCCAGAGCATCCAGAAAGGCCGTAACAAATACCTCCCACAAGGGCAGGTTTGTGGCATTGGTGTATGCCGATGTAAGCGTACGGAATGGTCCATGCTCGAGATGCCGCAGCATGGTCAATAACATCGATCGGCTGGTTAAACCGTCCCCAATTTTTGGCAGAATCTCTAATTGGGTACCATCAGACAGGGTTAATAAACCAACATAATTTCGAACCCGAATGTATTCATGGCCTTTTTGGACAGAAAAGGTCAATAAACCATCAATGCCATCTGCATCAAAAGCCAGTTGTCGAAGAGCCTCAAAAATTGGGTCGGAAACAATTACATCCGCCGACAGACCTGATCGTTCCTTAACGTCGATGCTCCTGCCAATGAGGCCGTTTTCAACAACAGTAATCAGTGAGGGCATAACAGGCGTACTTTTAGCCCAACAAATTACGGATTGAATCCGTAAATACACTACCCCCAGGTACGCCGAAGGGCACAGAGGAAAAACCCCTGTGCCCTTCGGCCAATAATCCTTTATAAATTAGATCGTTACACTTGGCTGAGCAACGTAACGCAGAAATTCCTGTTTGGTCGCTTCTTCGTCAAATTTGCCGCCGTAGGCCGCTGTAATCGTTGATGAGTTTACATCATGCACTCCCCGCGTCGATACGCACAGGTGCTTCGCATCGATCATAACCGCAACATCTTCGGTTTCGAGAACTTTTTTCAGTTCATCGGCAATTTGCACCGTCAAACGCTCCTGCACCTGTGGTCGTTTGCTGAAATACTCCACAATCCGGTTCAGCTTCGACA
Organism: Spirosoma aureum; assembly: GCF_011604685.1. Classification (NCBI taxonomy): domain Bacteria; kingdom Pseudomonadati; phylum Bacteroidota; class Cytophagia; order Cytophagales; family Cytophagaceae; genus Spirosoma; species Spirosoma aureum. The sequence goes on from NZ_CP050063.1 coordinate 5,827,702, forward strand.
AGCCGATCACTTTACCGCTGGAAATATAAGCCACATGTGCCTTGCCAATAATCGGCACAAAGTGATGCTCGCAATAGGTCTGAACGATTATGTCCTTCTCCACCAGCATTTCATTGTACCGGAATTTATTATCGAAGAGCGTTGGCGTGGGTTTGTTGGCGGGATTGAGCCCCCGGAAAATTTCTTTTACATACATCTTTGCCACACGCCGGGGCGACCCTTTCAGGCTGTCGTCGGTCAGATCAAGGCCAAGAATGTTCATAATTTCCCGAAAATGTTCTTCAATCAGGTCAATTTTGAGATCGTCATCCAAATCAAAAGCATCGGGACGCATAGGTGTATCAATCGACGAAGCACCATGCGCATCACCCAGTTCATCAACCAACTCGTCGCGGTCCGCCGTCGCAGAATAGTGTCCGTTCAGGCTATGGCCGTTTGTATGTACACCGTTGTTGTGGTTACCATTTGAACCATTAAGCGGGGTACTCGACGAAGTTCCGTTCAGTTTCATACAGTCTGATTTTAAGGTCTAAGCCCTCGCTTAGCTGATTACGTAAAATGGTATAAATAACGATGGCAATGTTTTCGGCCGAAGGATTCAGGTCTGCAAACTCTTCGGTGTCGAGGTTCAGGTTTTTGTGGTCGAAGCGATCTGTAATGTGTTCTTTAATCAGATCACCGAGAAGTTTCATATCTATGACATAGCCCGTCTCAGGATCGATTGGCCCGGTAACCTGCACGATAAGGTCATAATTATGCCCATGGAAATTGGGATTATTACACTTGCCGTAAACGCGGGTGTTTTTCTCATCCGACCAGTTTGGGTTGTTAAGACGATGAGCCGCGTTGAAATGTTCCTTGCGAAACACGGCAACTCGCGGGGCGTTAGCCCATTTTGTGTCCATAAAAAGAGAATCGAAACCAGGATTCGATCAACCTGTCGTTACAAAGTTTGTGTACAACACAGGCAGACGGCGGAACGTGTAGCCAATACGCTCCTCAGTGTGCTAATACAAATTAATAACAGCGAGTTTCCCTATTTTGTTCAATGTTTTTAACAAAAGATTAAACAGAAATACGCTGATATGCTTTGATAACACCTGTCAACCAGGTATTGTTCCACTCGTCATTTTACGGAACCTGACACCGGTTGGCGCCGTTCAAGCACCATGAAACGATTACGAACCACCATGATAACACTTGCGCTTCTAGTAGCCGTTGCTGTCGGCTCAACCTATTTATTTATGCAGCAAAGCGTTTTTGGCAGCAATCCGGCAACGGATCGGCTGGAACGGATCTTACACTCAAAAAACTATCAGAACGGCTCTTTTCAGAATCTGGAAGTAACACCTGTTATGCCCGAAGATGCGTCTTATTGGGGGATGATGCAGGATTTTCTACACAAAGATCCCAACAATATCCCCGCCTATCCATTACCATCCGTCAAAACCGATCTGAAAGCGCTTGCCGATGATAAACCGTCAATTGTTTGGTTCGGCCATTCGTCGTATCTGATCAAATCGAAGGGAATTACGGTTCTGGTCGATCCGGTCTTTAGTGGCAATGCCTCGCCCGTGTCTTTTTTCGGAAAATCATTCCCAGGTTCTGATGAATACAGTGTTGATGATATGCCCGACATCGATTTGCTTATCCTGTCCCACGACCACTACGATCACCTGGATTATAAAACCATAACGCAGCTAATTCCAAAAGTCAAAAAATTCTATACAGCTCTTGGTGTTGGTGCTCACCTCGAACGCTGGGGCGTTCCGACCGACCGGATTGTTGAGTTCGATTGGTGGGATAAACAGCAGGTTTCTGATAGCATTGTCTTAACGGCAGTACCAGCCCGGCACTTTTCGGGTCGGAGCTTTACACGGGGAAAAACCCTATGGACTGCCTTCGTGCTTAACCTGAACGGAAACAACCTGTTTTTGGGTGGTGATTCGGGTTACGGCAAGCACTTTAGAGAAATTGGCGATAAATATGGCCCATTCGATCTGGCCATATTAGAATGTGGTCAATATGGCAAAGACTGGCCGCATATTCACATGTTTCCCGAGGAGGTGGCAACAGCCGCCCAGGATTTGCGCGCTAAAACCATTTTACCGGTACACTGGGCAAAATTTTCGCTGGCCCTTCATGCCTGGAATGAACCGATTAAACGTCTTCTCAAAAAAACCGACGAACAGGGAATGGACGTTACTACGCCCCGCATCGGCGAACCAGTTTTGCTAAATGCATCCTATCCAAGAGCCGTTTGGTGGAATTTTTAAGTGTGTAGTCCTTTAACCCATCGCCGTGCTACGGTTTCCAGGGGCGTAAATGGTAACCTTTTTACGACGCCGAGGGCATCGAACGAAAGATCTGCTATGCTGAGTTAAGCAAGAATCCTTATCTTTCCAGTCCTAAACAATTGCTTTTTTTGCATGGACTTTACGCCCACTCGACGCCAGTTTATTCGCACGGCTGCTCTGACCGGAGCAACTGCTTCTGTTTTCCCGTCTATTCTAACCGGTGCAAAACCTGTAGACGCCAAAGTAAGGTTGGGTTTTATCGGCGTTGGAGCGCGTGGTCGAAGCCACGTTGATCAGGCACTTTATCGCGACGATGTGGTCATTCCGGCAATCTGCGACATCGATGCAGACAGTATTGCCCGAACAAATGACATCTTTAAGAAGAAAGGAAAACCCTTACCCGAAGCCTACACGAAAGGGGATGAAGCCTTTTTGCAGATGCTCAAACGCGATGACCTCGACGGGGTTATTATTGCAACACCCTGGGAGTGGCATGTACCGATGGCAGTAGCCACGATGAAAGCGGGCAAGTATGCTGGCGTTGAAGTATCAGCAACGGTTAAGCTAAAAGAATCGTGGGACCTGGTGGATACGTCAGAAAAGACGGGTATGCCCTGCATGATTATGGAAAACGTCTGCTACCGGCGCGACGTGTTAGCTATTTTAAATATGGTACGTCAGGGGTTATTTGGCGAAATGACCTATGCCCATTGCGGCTATCAGCACGACCTGCGTAACATCAAATTCAACGATGGCAAATCGATTGGTGGCGTTGGGGCGGAATTTGGTGCAAAAGGCTACTCAGAGGCCCACTGGCGAACCCAGCATTCTGTAGATCGCAATGGCGATGTGTATCCAACGCATGGCCTGGGCCCGGTTGCTCATTGGCTCAACATCAATCGCGGAAATCGATTTCTCCACCTGACCAGTACAGCCACCAAAAGCCGTGGCCTACACAAATACGTTGTTGACAAGGGTGGTCCTAATCACCCCAATGCGAAAGTTAATTTCAAACTTGGCGATGTTGTAACGACTGTTATTGAGTGCGCGAACGGCGAGAATATCGTGATCATTCATGATACAAACTCCCCTCGCCCCTACTCGCTTGGGTTCCGGGCGCAGGGTACGCAGGGAATCTGGATGGACGATAACGACATGATTTACCTGGAAGGCGCAACCGGCGACCATGTTAGTCCCAAAGCCCACACCTGGGAACCCTTTGCGGCTTATCAGGAGAAGTATGACCATCCACTCTGGAAGCGCCACGTCCAAACTGCGGAGAATGCCGGTCATGGCGGTATCGACTTTTTCGTTATGCGCGCTTTCATCGAATCCGTCAAAACCAAAACACCACCACCCATCGACGTATATGATGCAGCCGTATGGAGTGCCATTAGTCCCTTGTCGGAGGAGAGCATTGCGGGCGGCAGTAAACCCATCCAGATACCGGATTTTACGCGTGGTAAATGGAAGACAAACAAGCCCATATTTGGCCTTAACGACGAATTTTAGGTAGTCAATGAGCGAAGAAACAAATTTCTATTCTTAATTTGTAAAAAATTTTAAAATATATAAACCCACCCCTTACCATTTTCTTATCGACTATTACCTATGACACCTACCGCTCCTCCTTCGCAGGTCCGTTCGAATTACACGATTCCGTTGCTGATTGTCGGTGCTTTATTTTTCATTTTTGGCTTTGTTACCTGGGTCAATAGTGTACTGATAGCCTTCTTTAAGCAGGCATTTAATCTGAGTACGGTCGGCTCCAATCTGGTTGCTTTCTCATTTTTCATCTCCTACACGCTTATGGCCATTCCGTCGTCAGCCGTGTTAAAGAGAACGGGATTTAAGAATGGCATGTCGCTGGGTTTATTGGTTATGGCCGTTGGAACACTGATTTTTGTTCCGGCAGCGAAGTCGGTATCCTATCCGCTGTTTCTGGTTGGTTTGTTTCTGATCGGAATTGGTCTGACCGTGCTACAAACAGCCTCTAACCCATACGCAACTATTCTTGGCCCCCGCGAAAGTGCGGCTCAGCGGATCAGCTTTCTGGGCATCGCCAATAAACTGGCCGGGATCATAAGCCAGTTTATTTTTGGCGGACTGTTGTTAGCAGGTGGTAATGCTGTTTCGGGAGCTGCATCACTGGAAAAAGTCGTAACACCTTACCTTATTCTAACTGGTGTCCTGGTCGTTCTGGCCGGATTAATCCGGTTTTCGAACCTCCCCGAAGTTTCAGAAGAACAGGACGACGCACCAGCAGACGCAACCTCTCATACCAGCGTCTCGCAGTTTCCTAACCTCGTTCTGGGCGTTATAGCTCTCTTCTGCTATGTTGGGGCTGAGGTCATTGCCGGAGACACCATCATCAATTACGGCAAAGCGATCGGTTTTACGAACGATGAAGCGAAGTATTTTACCACCTATACGCTCTATGGTTTGCTGGCTGGCTATGTGCTGGGTATTGTTCTAATTCCTCGGTATATATCACAGCAAACATCTCTACGGTTTGGGGCTATATACGGTCTTGTACTGACTACGGCGACCTTACTGACAAGTGGGTTTACATCTGTCCTGTGTGTGGCTCTGCTGGGTTTTGGGCTGGCTCCTATCTGGCCAGCGATGTGGCCACTGGCGCTTAACCGACTAGGACGATTTACTAAAATTGGGTCTGCTCTACTCATCATGGGTATTTCGGGTGGTGCCTTATTGCCCCTGCTCCATGGTTATCTGACCGATACGATCAGCCCTAAAATGGCCTATGCTTTGCTATTACCCCTTTTTGGCTTTATTTTATACTATGCCACGATAGGGTATAAGAAGACAAGCTGGTAATGTTTATAAATATGGATGGACAAAGAACACGGAGAAATAAATAATCTTTGTGTTCTTTGTCCATCCATATTTATAATCACATAACTTTCCTCAGGCACCAGTTAGAAGTATTATCACTTTGATTTCGTCGTTTACTCCCTCTCCCATAACTGCTTCAACGCCTGGTCGTATCTGCCTCTTCGGCGAACACCAGGATTACCTGGGATTGCCAGTCATTGCCGCTGCCATTTCGCGCCGTATTCAGGTTCGGGCACAACGCGTTAGCTCGCGGGGTTTCCGGCTAAATCTACCCGATATAAAGAAGGCTGTCAATATTCCGTTTGACGGCCTTCCATTGCCTTACCCAGACATTCGCGATTATTTTCGATCGGCCGTGAATGTGCTGCTTCGCGAAGGCTTTCTGTTTTCAGCGGGTATCGAAGGTGAAGTTCATGGGAATATCCCAATCAATTCGGGTACATCGAGTTCATCGGCCTTGCTGGTTACCTGGCTCAATGTGCTGACTCAGCTTGCCGATGAACCGCGTCAGTTAGCTCAGGAACAATTGGCGGAGTTAGCTTATGTGGCCGAAGTTCTGGAATTTGGGGAACCTGGGGGTATGATGGATCACTATTCCACCGCTGTTGGCGATGTCATCTATCTGGAGTCAACGCCAACAATTTCACTTCGTAAATTCCATCCAAAACTCGGCACGTTCGTTCTTGGCGACTCTCAGGAGCCAAAAGACACAATTGGAATTCTGAAACGGGTCAAGTTTGGCATGCTTGACATTATTTCAAGACTTAACGCCGTTAACTCAACGTTCTCGCTGCATTATTCTCCGCTAACCGAAGCAACTGAGTTCAAGGATATTCTGAGCAAAGACGAGTACATTCTCCTAAAAGGCAATCTGGCTAACCGCGATATTCTACGCGATGCTCTTGCTGTTTTGGATACACCATCGGGAACGACGGACGAAATCGATCACTTCCGTTTTGGCAAGTTACTAACCGAACATCAGAACAATTTACGCGACGCCCAACGCATCAGCACGCCGAAAATTAATCGGATGATCGATGCGGCTCTCACGGCCGGAGCGTTAGGGGGTAAAATCAATGGCTCGGGTGGAGGTGGCTGTATGTTTGCCTACGCACCCGAAAACCCGGAACTGGTTGCAGAAGCTATTGAGCGCGAAGGTGGTAAAGCGTATGTGATTACAGTAGATAGGGGAACAATGATTAGCCCGTAACGGCTATCGTTCACAGCTATGGCTTTATTGATCATGCCCAAAATCGGCCTGCTTACTTCACATTAGCGGCCCGTTGAGCCGGGAACCACGACGTCAGAAAAGTTACCACAATCACCAGAACGGCAGTCATAATGATGTCACTACTGTCAAGACGAACCGGATAGGCATCGATTATCGAGCTTACAGTTCCCATGCCGATGAAGCCATATTGTTCCTGCGCCAGACAGATAAAAACGCCGATTGCCAATCCGGTGAAAGCACCAGTTAAAGCGATGATGGCTCCTTCGGTCAGGAAAATCCGTCGAACCAAACCCGTTGTTGCGCCAAGTGCATACAAAATCCGGATGTCTTCTTTCTTTTCGATGACCAGCATAGACAACGTAAAGAATATGTTGATCGACGCGACCAGAATGATAAATGCCAGGGTGATAGCGACCAGCAATTTTTCGATGCGAATAGTTCGGTAGAGATCAACATTCAGGTCATCCCGGCTCTGGACGATCAGTTTATCCCCCACAACATCCTGCAACGCCTGTTTTGCTGCATTCTCATCCGTACCAGGCTTCAGTTGAATTTCAAGGCTGGTGGCTTCATTGGTACTGTAACCAAATAATGACCGGGCTACAATTGACGGAACAAGCACGAAATTATCGTACTTAGACTCGATAAAAAACACGCCTGAAACTGTCAACGATTCCCGATTGAACGCATTGGGGTTAAGTACACTGAACGATTGATCACTTTGCGGATATAAAATCTCCAGTGGTGTTAGAATATCGACTGCCGATATGCTCAGGTCATTCCGGACTCCATCGGCAACAATGGCATAGTTTACGCCCCGATCGCGTAGCCGCAATTTACCTTCGAGCAGGGCCGAGTCGAGTTGCTTTCGTTGTAGGTAACTATCATCAACGCCTTTAAGCCGCACAACTGTTTCGCCATTTGCATAGCGAGCCAGTGCATTATCCTGCACTACGGCGGTTAACAGGTTTACACCAGCGGTCTGTTGCAGGCGCGTGAGCAGTTCGGGTGATGCCATGAACCGTTTACCCTGCTTAGGCAAAACGGTCATATCGGCCTCAAACGTTTTAAAAATCTGCCTGTTCAGTTCATCCATCCCGTTGAAGACTGACAAGACAACCACCAAAGCCATGGTTCCAACGCCTACGCCGAGCATAGACAGAATCGATAGCCAGCTAATAAAACTGCGTTTCTTTCGAGAGAAAAAATACCGTCGGGCAATCCAGGTCGGGAGGTTCATGAAGTAATTAAGAAAGAGTGCCTGCGTAAATAACTCTGACTGTGTTAATCACGCAGGCACGATACGCTTATTCGGCATCGTCTTCATCCTCCTCAGGTGCGGGAGGAATTTCGAGACCTGCGAAGAGCTTGTCCATTTTGTCGGCATATTCGGCCGTGTCATCCAGAAAGAAATGGAGCTCAGGAACGATACGGAGTTGGTGCCGAACCCGGTCGCCGAGATGCTGCCGGAGTACTTTTCCTTTCTCCTGAATACTTTCCAGAAGCATTTCTTTATTCTTGGTAGCCAGAAAGCTCAGGTACACACGGGCTACGCTCAGATCGGGCGACACACGCACGCTGGTGACCGTAATAAAAGCCCCGTTGAATAAATGTGGCACTTCGCGCTGAAAAATTTCACTTAAATCTTTCTGCAACTGCCGGGCTACTTTTTGTTGTCGTTTCGATTCCATAATATCTTACCTGGGCAACAAGTTGATTGGAAAGTTAATTGACTGGTGATTCCGCTCGCCAGAGGCCCCGATGGCTGTTTATTGACTAACGATCTGGCACCTCCAATTAATTACCCATCTGCAAATATCTGCACCTTTTTCGGTTCTGCCGAAATTGACTGTAAATTCGCAGTAGCAGTTAGTCAGTAGATAAGCCCAAAAATAAAATGAATGATGGGCTCGTCTACTTATCTAACCTACCAACATTTTGAATAGCCAACTGTTTTGTTACGTTTTTTCCGCTCTTATTATCCCTATCAATACGCCAGCCTGCTCGGGTTGCTGCTGTTGATTCGTTTGCCACTCTTACTGCATCCATTTCCAATGTTGATTCCAGAACTGAACTGGATGCTGGTAGGCGAGCAGATGAGCGAGGGTCATCTGCTTTACCGCGACATCTGGGACAGCATCAGCCCTCTATCGGCCGTGGTTTACTGGGGTTTACACACGTTATTCGGTCGTTCGACGCTTGTACTACATATTGCGGCAACGGTCGTTTCCGTCTTTCAGATCGTTTATTTCAATTACCTGACCAACAACCGCGATGTGTATCCCGATCGATCGTTCTGGCCAGGCTTGATATATATGCTGTTTCTGCATCTGTCCTTCGACTGCCTGACGCTCTCCCCGGTGTTGATGTCCACGAGTTTTCTATTATTGGCTTTCGGAACGCTCATCAAACAGATGGAACGCCGGGGTGCTACTGATGAGGTATTTGAGGTTGGTTTCTACATCGGCATCGCGGCTTTGTTTTACCTGCCCTCTGCTTTATTTATCATCTGGGCAACATTATCGCTACTTTTTTATACCGGAACAAGCTTTCGCCAACACTCCCTGTCACTATTCGGTTTTCTGTTTCCGATCGCTGCTACCGTCCTGTTTTATTACCTTAATAACAGTCTGGATGATTTTAACCGCAATCTACTGGCCTCTGTATTTCGGGTACGCCAATATTCACTGTCTGATTTTCAATCACTCGTTGCGTCCTTATTGATACCGCTGGGTCTGGGCGTGCTGGGCTTTCTAAGTTTATTTAGAAGTTCGAGTCGATACGTCAACTTTCAGCAACGGGTTCAGCAGATTATGATGATCTGGTTTGTTACTGCCGTGCTTACGATTGCGCTGGGTCCTTTTCTGGCTCCCATGTCGTTTCTGAGCTTCGTGCCGCCGATGGCCTATTTTACCTTGTATTATTTTGAAAATTTCCGAAAAGGATGGCTGGCAGAACTAGGCTTTTCAATCGCCTTCGGACTGATTCTGTTGTTATTCTATCAGGGACTTCTTGGGCTGATTCCGGGTTCGGACCTGGGCCGATTAAGTAGCTTACAGGTTCAATCATCTCCCCTTCCTGATAACATCCGGGATCGGCACATTCTGATTATTGGTGAAGATTTAAGCGCTTACCGGCTAAATCGTCCGGCCACGCCTTACCTCAATTGGGATTTAGCGAAATACGATCTTAAAAATCTGGATAATTACGAAGCCGTTATCAACGTATTTGATCACTTCCGGAAAGATCCGCCCGATTATATTATTGATCGCGAAAATGTGGTCGACAAATTATTTCAGCGTGCACCAGCCTTAGCTGGCTGGTATGAAAAAACAGCTACAGCAGGCGTGTATAAGCGTAAATGAGTAAAAATTTGTAGATTATGTTTCAGCGTTCATAGCCGAGGGCATTCTTAGCCAGATCTGTAACAGCCCAATCTGTCCATAAACTACAAATCGAATAGTAAAAACGTAAACCCATAATTCACATGCCTTCCCTCTCCTTTACAAATAAACGTACCAACCTGTATATCTTTCTAAGTGCCATTTTCCTGACAAACGCGCTCGTTGCCGAAATAATCGGTGTCAAAATTTTCTCGGTTGAAACGATGCTTGGCACTAAACCAGCGCAGATTCATTTATTCGGGGATTTTATTCTGGATTTCAATCTTACAGCTGGTGCAGTTATCTGGCCATTTGTTTTTATTACGTCTGATATTATCAATGAATATTTTGGCAAATCAGGTGTCCGACGAATTTCCTTTCTAACGGCTGGTTTCGTAGGTTATAGTTTCCTGATTATTTATGCCGTCACAAACCTGCCTCCGGCGCAGTTCTGGCTCGATGTAAATGCCAAAGATGCAGCGGGTAATTCCATCAATATCGATAATGCGTTCCAGATGATCTTCCGCCAGGGGCTGGGTATTATCATCGGTTCACTGACTGCTTTTCTGGTAGGCCAGATTCTGGATGTCTATGTATTCCACTCCTTACGCAGGATCACGGGTAGCCAAAAAATCTGGCTCCGGGCGACTGGTTCAACCCTTGTTTCGCAATTAGTGGATTCGTTTGTAGTCTTGGGAATCGCTTTCTACGTCTTCGGTAACTGGTCTTTAACGCAGGTGTTGGCAGTGGGGATTATTAATTACATCTACAAAGCGACATCAGCTATCGTACTGACCCCATTACTGTATGTAGCTCACTATTTTATTGATCGTTACCTCGGGAAAGAACACGCCGAAGAACTGGCAAACGAGTCAGCGATGAGTTCATTTATGTGATCAATCATTTCGATTCAATAGTAATAAAAATACTCAGTCACCTCAAAATTGACTGAGTATTTCCTGTTTTATATGATTATTTATTCCTATTTTTTATAAAAAAAGTAATATTATTATAGTTACTATCAGAAAGTTTATAGTACATTCATACCATACTAGACGGATATGCGCTAGTTGATTATCCGACCCATATCAATAGTAACATAGACTTACGCTAGTTCACCTTATAGTCACTACTAACTAATGAAAACATCTATAGTTTGGGGATTATTTGTGTTGGTCTGGCAGTCGGCAATAGCCCAAACCTCCACAACACTGGTAGCATCCGGAGCTACCTGGCGCTATTCCGACAAAGGGTCAACCCCACCCAATCAAACTGTCGGGCCAATAACCTACACCTGGAAAGATCTTGGCTATGATGACTCAAGTCCTACATCCTGGTCAGTGGGCGCTTCTGAACTCGGTTATGGCGACGGCGACGAATCAACGGTCGTCAGTTTTGGCTCTAGTTCTACGAATAAATTCATCACCACCTACTTCCGGAAGACCGTCAGTGACGCTGCAATCCTGACGCGTTTCCGCTATAAAATTCGCTACGAACGGGATGATGGTATTATCATTTACGTGAATGGCGTCGAAGTTCGCCGGGATGGAATGCCTTCAGGTACAATCACGAATACAACTTCGTCGACGCTTAACGTTGAAGATCCGCCCAATACTTTTTATGAATTTTACCTGCCCAACGGAACCCTCCAATCCGGCAATAATGTAATAGCTGCCGAAATTCATCAGATTGGGCTAACCAGTTCCGATATTTCATTCGATCTCGAGCTTATTGCCGAAACAAACACCAATACGCTGGCTGCCACGACATTACCTATTACGGCAACAACAACCAGCAATTGGAAATATGCCGATAATGGCATCGATCGTGGAAGCACCTGGCGGGCACTGGGGTTCGATGATTCATACTGGCAGCAAACAAATATAGGTACAGTAAGCCGAGGGCGTATGGGCTATGGAGAAAGCGACGATCCGAACACGTCTACGTTCGATCCTGCCAGCAATAATCCGTTCAATGCAAACCCTTATACGAATTACGTCAGTTTCGGGACTAACCCGACCAACAAATTCATCACTGCCTATTTTCGCAAAAAAGTCAATATTCCTAACGTGGCGGCCAATCCGGGTTATGAGCTGCGATTTATGCGCGACGACGGCATTGTGATTTTCATTAACGGCACCGAACTCCCACGCGATGTCAACGGCAACAATAATAACATGCCCTCTGGTCCGGCCTCCTTTACGACTCCGGCGGCTTCGTCGATTGATGCGGCTAATGAGAAAGTCTGGTCGTCCTGGCAACCGGTCAGCACGACCCTACTGCAGAATGGCGATAACATCATTGCGGTCGAGGTCCATCAGATTGGGCTAACCAGTTCCGATATAACATTCAACCTCGAAATGCGCGTGCAGGGTGCCGTTGTCGTTACGCGCGGCCCCTACCTCCAGCTTGGCACTCAAACAGCCGCTACCATCCGGTGGCGCACCGATGTAGCCACTATTGGGCGGGTTACCTATGGTTTATCGACGACAAGCCTAACAGGGGTTACCAGCGAGACGGTAAGTTCGACGGAACACGAAATCAGGCTTACGGGTCTAACGCCCGATACTCAATATTTCTATAGTATCGGTACCACTACGCTTGTACTACAGTATGGACCTGACAATTATTTTCTGACAGCTCCCCCCGGCACGACCAAACGAAAAATCCGTATTGCTACCTTCGGCGATTGCGGGAATAATATTGTCGATAATAACCAGACGAAGGTCCGGGATGGTTTTCTGTCGTTTCGGGGTTCAACACCCACCGACCTGTTGATGCTCACCGGTGATAACTCCTACGATGGTGACGATTCACAATACCAGACTAACTTTTTTGACCCGTACCAAGCAACTACGCTATTAAAGAATTCAATGATTTTTGCCATTCCGGGTAACCATGACTATAATAATAATGTAACATTAGCGGCCAATCATAACATACCTTATTTCTCGATCTTCAATTTGCCAGCCAATGCTGAAGCTGGTGGTGTAGCCTCCGGTACCGAAGAATGGTATTCGTTCGATTACGGCCCAATTCATTTTGTAATGCTGGATGGTTACGGGACTCGAAACGTAAATGGTATGGACATCCGGTTTTATTCAGATACGATCAATCACCCGCAGTCAATCTGGTTAAAGCAGGACCTGGCTGCCACGACAAAAAAATGGAAGATCGTCTATCTGCATTTCCCGCCTTATTCGCAGGGGTCGCACAATTCCGAAACCGAATCGGATCTTATTGCCGTTCGGCAACGGATTAATCCAATACTCGAACGCTTCGGTGTTGATCTGGTCATGCTTGGGCATAGTCATGTCTATGAGCGATCGTATCCAATTCATGATCAGACCGGCCCCATGAGCGATTTCACAAATAATCCATCTGCTTATCGATATCCAGAAGACAATAGCTCCGGGCGGTACGACGGATCGGCGAACTCCTGCCTGTATAAAAATACATCAGAGAAGAAAAAACAGGGAACAGTTTATGTCGTATCAGGATCGGCAGGAGCGCTGGATCATAATTTAACATGGGGTAACCATCCGGTAATGGTCTCTACGCAAAAGCTGATTGGCGGCTCGTTTTTCATGGAAGTCGAAGATAATCGACTGGATGCTAAATTTCTGGAAAACAAATCACCTTCCTCCTACTCCATCACTGACCAGTTTACAATCATGAAGGATGTAGACCTGACCCAATCGCTGACCATCACTAATGGACAGTCTACCACACTGTCGGCATCGTTTATCAGTGATTATCAATGGAGCAATCCGAACAACGGTGGTTTCACAGCATCGACCCGTTCGGTAGTGATTACACCCACTACCAGCGCAACCTATGTTGTAAGGGATAGTAAAAACTGCCTGCAGGATGTATTCAAAATTCAGGTCAATGGGTCGGGATCTATGTTTACGTTAAAAACCGGCAACTGGAATGACCCAACGGTATGGTCAGCAAATAGGGTTCCAGTCAGTACCGATGTGTTGCAAATAAAGCACCTGGTGCTTATACCGGCCAGCTTCGTCGGCTATGCGCTTCGAATTGGTCTTGACCTTGGCATCAAACTGCAATACGGTGCTAATGCCCAACTTCGGCTGGCAACACCCTAGGGTACTGTAGTCAATATCGGCCACCGGGTTTGCGTCTGTTCCAGGCCTGGTGGCCTTCAACCACTGGTAAGTGTAGTGGGCGGTGGGTATATCCTGTTGTATCAGTCAGAGCGTTCAGAAAAGTAACCAATGCGTTTTGCTCCTGTAGATTCAGGTCAAGGGGAGTGCTGGGCAGTGTCTGGCCCTCCAGTTGGATGCCGATACCCCTACCTCCCCCCCGATTGTAGAAATCAACAACCTGAGCCAGCGTTCGATATGACCCATTGTGCATATAAGGGGCCGTAAGCGCAACATTGCGTACAGTAGGTGTCTTAAAGGCAAACCGTTGCAGATCTTTTTGGTACGCATTAAATTTTCCAGGATCGCGGTCAAGCTTTGCTTTTCGAATTTTTCGTCGACGGGGTACACCAATCAGTTCACTTTCCACTTTTTCGTAATGGGGTGGCACGAATCCATTATAAATCGGGAAGAAATGACAGGTGGCACAGCGCGCTTTCCCTAAAAATAAGTTAAAACCTAGTTGCTCATCAGCCGATAACAGGACGTTTTCTCCTTTCAGATAACGATCAGGGCGAGCGTTAAGGCTCGTCAGACTCCGGACATAACAGGCCAGTGAATTACGAACATTCTGGGCCGTCAGACCATCACTAAAAGCATCGTTGAACCACGTTCTATATTGTTTACTCGCCGAGAGTTTTTGAATGACCTCCTCGGGCGAAGTGCGCATCTCGTGCGTATTTTTTAGTACATCATGGACCTGATCTTCGAGGTAAAGGGCTCTGGAATCATAAAACTGAGCCTTTTGCAAACCCGCATTAAGCAATGTGGGTGCGTTACGATCGACCCGCTTCCGGCTGCCAAAAGCACGACTTTTGATTTGTCCATCCGTAAATGCCCGTTCAGGACGATGACATGACGCACAACTTCGGGCATTGTTACCTGACAGAAGGGGGTCGAAAAATAAGATTTTCCCTAAGGCTATTTTCCGGGGCGAACTAATGAACTCACTATAGGTAGTCAGGTAATCGGGGCGAAAAGCGCCCGAATCAGATAACGTAGCAATCAGAGGTGACAGAAAGCGACCGCTGGCCGATACAGGAATCGAAAGTAACTGCCTGGCCTCACCTAACGCCCGACAAAGCGGATAAAATTGTTCACGGATAAACGCCACCCGATCAAAATCATTAAAACTGGGCGCTTCGTTCAGCAACCGAATCGCATCGGCCCATCGTTGCTCCAATGCCGAACCGACACTCTCAGGTAAACGTCTGGAATAGGGCAGGAATACGTCGTGAAGCGCACCAAGCGATACGGCCGATTCGGCTAGACCGCTCCTGGATTCAGGTGCATCGTAACCCGTAATACCCAACGCCACTATCCGAAATAGTTGCTGTCGCATGGCATCCAGAATATCACCATCCGTCAGTCGGTCGGCGGGTATGCTTTGCTCCAATCGAACTGCATAAGACAGGAGCACGTTCAACTCACGCTGTAGATTGGCTTTTTGTGTACGATCAGTGACTGGGAACAAATAAGGCTCGATCACTTGCAAGCCCGTGGGCGGAGTTGTATGTTGCCCAGGTTCATCTTCCTCAACTTCCACCACCGGTGGACCATTTACGCGCATCGCCATATAGGGCTGGTAGTATTCCAGCAGCCATTCAACCCGCTTATACCCTTCGCGGCTTCGCCGAAAAGCGGCCCTGATCGAATCGGCCGGGGCATCTGTTGCGACTAGATCGATCAGTTGCTGTAAATCCTGTTGAAACCGGTTTTTATCAGCAACAAACTGGCGAAAAACCGGTTGATCAGCCAGAGTAGCTGGCCTGGGCGACACGGCAGTAGCGAACATCAGGCAGACAAGAAGGGGGATCAGTCGAGCCATTTATCGTCCAATTTTATGACAATACCGCCATAAAATGGTATTATACATTTTTATCAGGACAATTGCTAGCGTTAGACTGTATTATGACAAATCACCGGTTCGACGCCAGTTATCCAGCAACACGGCTGTAGCAATACCAACATTCAGCGATTCTGCTCCTCCATAACTTGGAATCGTTACGCGCTTCGTTACAAATGGTTCTACAGCTGGGCCTATTCCATTCGATTCATTGCCCATGACCAGATAACCAGACGTACCGAAGGAGAGTGTATGCACATTTTCCCCGTTTAAAAAGGCACCATAAACAGCAACCCCATCGCCCAACTGGCTTAAAAACTGAGCGATATCACCATACCACCAGTTTACCCGCGTAAATGAGCCTTTACTGGCCGAAATTACTTTGGGATTGTAGACATCGGCAGTTGTTTCGGAGCACAATATCTTCCGGACGCCATACCAGTCTGCAATACGGAGAATGGTACCCAGATTGCCAGGATCACGGATATCATCTAAAATCAGGGCTATTTCATCAGGACCAGCCAATAGCGGCAGGTTTTCTTTCGTTCTGACAACAGCCAGAGCTGCGTTGTTACTTTCCAGCGTACCAATCCGCTCCAGGTCGGCCACAGACGCGATTTCGACAGGAGTTCGTTGGCGGTCTGTTAGCCGAGTGTTTTCTTTGTAGAATGCTTCAGTCGCCACAAGCATTTCGATCTGAAAATCGGATTGAAAAACTTCCTGTACACTCTTGGCACCTTCAACCAAAAAGGCACCATGCTGCTGACGGTACTTTTTCTGATGCAGTGACTGAATATATTTGATCTGATTCCTGGAAAGCATGGTTTTTATAAAGAATAATGTACGATCCGGCGTTCCGGAATGGGTACTGAATAATAGAAGGCACAATAGTCGCCTGACTCATTATTCACTACTCATTATACACTGTACATTAATTCTAAGTTTGTCTGGTTGTTTGAGTTCCAAACGATTACAGGGCGATAAATACATACTTACGGCTCAAACGGTGAAGGGCAATCGCACGATCACCAGTGAACAGCTCGAAAGTCTGATTCCCCAGAAGCCCAATCGCCGGATACTTGGGTTACCGATCACCCCGCCACTCTGGTTTTATCAGCTTGGTCTCCGCAAATATAACCGCGATGCCGTATTACGTGAGCTGGAGGCCAAAACTAACGAATTTGAACAGCAAAGTCAGCAACTGGCCAATCAACCCAAGGCGTTGAAGAAACTTAACCGGCGATTTAGTAAGCAGGCCAAAAAGTTACGTCAGGAAGCCGAAGAGGGGAACTGGCTGATGCGTAATCTTGGTGAACCTCCCTCCTACTTTACCGAAGGCGACGCGCAAACGAATGCGGCAAAGATGCAGAAATATCTGTCGGACAAAGGATTCTTCCACGCCCGAACAGCGTATAAGCTCGACACCCTTCGCCGACGCCAGATCCGGGTAAATTATCAGATTACCGAAAATGCCGGGTTTTATCTACGGAATATCAAGTACGAAATTGCCGACGCACGCGTCGACTCTCTTGTTCGCAATTCGCTCATCGTATCGAAACTTAAAGCAGGGGAGCGATTCGATCTCGACAATATATCGGGCGAAAAAATCCGCATCGAATCCTTGTTACGCGATCAGGGCTATTACACTTTCTCGCGACAGTATATTCCCGTAACCGATCTGGATACGACCCGTCGTGGTACCGAACGGCTTCCTGGTGCCGATACGTTACACCGCCCCATTGATGTTTACCTACAGATTCTGAATCCGCCGGGTCGATCCGAGCATCCAATCTATCGAATCGGTGAGGTGGAAGTTCGGATCAGTCCCGATGAACTCCAGCCCGTCATCATTCCTACCGGGCTGGATACAGTCAGGCGAAATGGTATTACGTACTTGCTAGGAGGCCGGAATATATCATCCCGGCTTTTGGACAGTAAAATACGCACTCGCCCAGGTGCCCTGTATAGTCAGACGAATTACCGGGAGACTCAGCGTTCCCTGTTTTTACTGAATCAATTTAAATTCGTCAATCTTAATTTCATCGATACCACCAATCGGCGGTTGCGAACGCTCATAACCGCCACACCCTTAGATAAGTACGAAGCCACAGCTGAAAGTGGGTTCACGGTTCTTTACCAGGGACAAAGCTATCCGGGAGGATTTGGCAACCTCACATTCCGGGTACGCAATCTGTTTGGTGGCCTGGAAACCTTTGAAACCAGCCTTCGGTACGGATTTGAAGCCCAGACAGGGTTTGCCACGGAAACAAGTTCCAAAAGCATCTACTTCGCTCAGGAACTAGGTGTATCCAGTTCATTTACGTTTCCGCAGATCCTGTTTCCTAGCCCCCTACGATTTAAATTTACTCCGTATAATCCTCGTACACAGATCAGTTTGGGCTTCTCCAACACGATTCGACCCGATTATCGCCGTTCTACCCTACGGGCAACTACCGCTTACAACTGGCAGAGTTCGCCCACGACACAATTTAACTTATACATCGCCGACATAAACCTGATCAATGCGGGGAATGGGACCGACTCCACTATTAGTACTTCGTTTCAAAAACAACTGGATTCATTGATTGAACAGGGCAGTACGATCTATCTCGGTTTCAGACGATCATTTGCATCTGGCATTAGCTTTGGTTATACCTATAATACAAATACAACTGGCCAGAATCGACGGGCCAGTTTCTTGCGTGCAGTAGTTGAATCAGGAGGAACTACATTGAACTTCTTTCCGGAAACTCAATTGCGTAAGTTTTTCAATACAACGGATTCGACTGGTCTTCAATATTACAAGTACCTGCGGTTCAATTTCGACTACCGGCGTTACATCCCATTAAGTACCCATACAAGCCTGGCTTTTCGGATCAATACAGGTCTGGTATATGGCTATGGGTCGAATCGTACAGCTCCCTATGAAAAATTGTTTTTTGCGGGGGGTAGCAACAGCGTACGAGCCTGGCTTCCACGTCGATTGGGGCCTGGCTCGGAGTGGCCGCAACGATCTTCAACGAATTCAAACGCGCCCGGTCTGAATCCAGATTATCCGGAGCAGTTTCTATATACGTTCGAGAAGCCTGGCGATATGATTATTGAAGGTTCCGCAGAATTACGAGGTCGATTATTTCATTTGCTGGCCGATATAAACGGCGCTTTTTTTATCGATGCGGGTAATGTCTGGACCCTCCGCGATAATCCCAAACGCAATGGCGAAAACTTCAGACTCGATACATTTTTCCCTCAAATTGCGGTCGGAACAGGTGTCGGAATCCGGTTTGATTTTTCGTTTTTTGTCATTCGTTTAGATGGTGGAATTAAAGTCTGGGACCCGGCCAGGCAGTATTTCAAGGAGAGCGAAGGGAAATTTGTAGACGAACGGTTCATCCTGCCTAAGTTCTCGCTCAAACAACTTTCCAGTGGCCCAAATCCGCTGGTCATCAATTTCGGGATTGGTTACCCCTTCTAATAACCATCTATACCGGTTTAAGAGAATTTAACGGCCGAATCTGCCAAAATGACAGCATCTTTGTGCCATTCTTCGTAATTTTGTGTTCCAGTTGATAAGCCTGATCGAATCCAATAGCCTGTTCTGGTAAGAATTGGCTTATCAATACCTTGATTCATTGACGATTATGACGCTCATTCCTGAATTAACGATATTACAACCTGCCGATAAGGAAGCAATCGACCTGCCCCGTACTTCAGAAGAAGAATTGGCGGTAGGCAAAAAACGCCTGTATATCGAAAGCTACGGCTGCCAGATGAACTTCGCCGATAGCGAGATTGTGGCGGCTGTTATGCGGAATGCAGGGTTTGCCACAACGGCTTCGGCCGAAGATGCCGATGTTATTTTTCTGAATACCTGTGCTATTCGGGAAAATGCCGAACAAAAAGTCCGGAATCGGCTCAAACACCTAACGGGGCTCAAGCGTCAGAAACCCGAACTGCTGGTCGGTATGCTTGGCTGCATGGCCGAACGGCTAAAAACCAAGCTCTTAGAAGAAGAAAAAGTCGTTGATATTGTGGCTGGGCCTGATGCCTACCGCGATATTCCGAAACTGGTTGAGGAAGCTGAATCGGGCCAGAAAGCGGTTAACGTCTTTCTTTCCCGCGAAGAAACCTATGCCGATATTGCACCCATTCGCCTAAACTCCAATGGCGTTACCGCATTCGTTTCCATCATGCGGGGCTGCGACAATATGTGCAGTTTCTGCGTCGTACCGTTCACACGCGGTCGCGAACGCAGCCGTGACCCATATAGCATTGTTCGTGAAGCGCAGGACCTTT
Source organism: Spirosoma aureum (assembly GCF_011604685.1). Lineage (NCBI taxonomy): Bacteria > Pseudomonadati > Bacteroidota > Cytophagia > Cytophagales > Cytophagaceae > Spirosoma > Spirosoma aureum. The sequence goes on from NZ_CP050063.1 coordinate 5,847,777, forward strand.
TCGACAAGGGCTACCGCGAAGTGACCTTGCTTGGCCAAAACGTGGATAGCTACAAATGGCAGGGAACAGAGAGCACTGATCAGGTTCAGCTCGGCGTTACGAACCATGCTCCTAACCCTGAGCCGGTTGTAACCTTTGCCAACCTTCTCGAAATGGTGGCTCGCATTCATCCGGATCTGCGTGTTCGTTTTTCAACGTCGCACCCCAAAGATATTACGGATGATGTGCTACACACCATAGCGAAGTACGACAACATCTGCAAATACATTCACCTGCCAGCCCAGAGTGGTAACAGCCGTGTACTGAAGCTGATGAATCGTACCTATGACCGCCCCTGGTACATTGGAAAAATTGACCGTATCCGTGAGATTCTGGGTGAAGATTGCGGCATTTCGACCGACATGATTTCGGGCTTCTGCACCGAAACGGAAGAAGAACATCAGGAATCTCTGTCTTTGATGGATTATGTTCATTACGACTACGCCTACATGTTCGCCTATTCGGAACGTCCGGGTACCCTGGCCGCTAAAAAATATGCCGATGACATTCCGGAAGACGTAAAAAAACGGCGGCTGAATGAAATCATAGCCCGGCAACAGGAACATTCTGCGGCACGCAATCAGCGCCATATCGGGCAGATACAGCGGGTTTTAATCGAGGGAACATCCAAACGCTCCGACGATTTCCTTTGCGGCCGTAATGACCAGAACAAAATGGTCGTTTTCCCAAAAGGAGATTTCCAGAAAGGCCAGTATGTCAATGTGCTGGTAACCGAATGCACATCGGCTACGCTACGGGGTGAAGTAGTGTAAGTTTTCAGTTTATAGTTTTCTGTGCCTGTTCTGATGAGGAAACGCACTGAAAACTGAAAACTTTTTTTATGAACAATCAAGAAATTCAGAGCGTTAAACAACGCTTCGGTATAATCGGTAATGCGCCTGCTCTTAACTACGCCATCAACGTAGCGATGCAGGTTTCCGCTACTGACCTGACTGTACTCATTACCGGCGAGAGTGGTAGTGGTAAGGAATCGTTTTCTAAAATTATCCATAGTCTGAGCGCCCGAAAACATGGTCAGTTCATTGCCATCAACTGCGGGGCGATTCCAGAAGGTACAATTGATTCGGAGTTGTTTGGTCACGAAAAAGGCTCATTCACCGGGGCTGTCGATTCGCGGAAGGGTTATTTTGAAACAACGAACGGTGGAACTATTTTTCTGGATGAGATTGGCGAAATGCCGCTTGGCACCCAGGCACGCTTGCTGCGGGTGCTGGAAAATGGGGAGTTTATTCGGGTAGGTTCATCAAAAACCCAGAAAACCGACGTTCGGGTTGTAGCGGCAACCAACGTAAATCTATTAGACGCCGTCGACAAAGGTAAGTTTCGGGAAGATCTGTACTACCGGCTCAATACGGTTCCGATTTACGTTCCGCCCCTCCGCGAGCGCGGCACCGACATCGAACTACTATTCCGTAAGTTCACAACTGATTTTGCCGAACGTTACCGGATCAAACCGCTTCAATTGACGGAAAGTGCCCGCCAATTGCTGATGAGTTATCCATTTCCGGGTAATATTCGTCAGTTGAAGAACATTGCCGAGCAGGTATCTATCCTCGAATCGGAGCTGAATAAACCCATTGAAGCCGACACGCTGGCCAAATACCTGCCCCAACAGCAGCCTACTAACCGAACGCTGGCCCTGTTTCCCCAATCGCACGGGAATGCCAATGGCGAAAATTTTTCGGAGCGCGAGCTGCTTTACAAGGTTCTATTCGATATGCGCCGGGATGTGAACGACCTCAAAAAACTTGTTCGCGATGTGTTAGGTAACGAACAGGATGGCCGGCAAATTCTGAACAATCATAAAGATCTCTTCGATTCGATTCAGCCTGACAGTGATCATTATCCGCAGGGCGATAATAATGTAACCCGCTTTCTGCCAGCCATTAACGGTTCAGGGCGCTCCGAAACCCCTCCACCTTCCGAAACATATGGAAGTCATCCGCCCGTACAGATTTTTGATGATGTCGATCAGGACATCAACGACGTAACCGTGGAGGATGTAACCCACGAAACCGAAGAAGATGATTCTCTTTCACTTGAACGTCAGGAGAAAGAAATGATTCTCAAGGCTTTACGGCGTAATAACAACAAGCGTAAATACGCAGCTCAGGCATTAGGTATTTCAGAGAGGACGTTATACCGAAAAATTAAGCAGTATGAAATCGATGAAGAATAGGCTTTTCATGAAACCTATAAGATGGATGCACAATCATGGATGGCGGCAAAATGGCTCACTACCTGTCGCCTTATTGGTTCTTGCCTGTTCCTTAATCATTCAGTCTTGCGGGGTATATTCCTTTACGGGAACTACGTTGTCTCCAGATATTAAGAGTGTAACGGTCAATAACTTCGTGCTTGCTACGGCGGGGGGACCAGCCAACCTGCCACTGACGTTCAATGAAAAGCTAAAAGAATATTATCAACGATACACCAATCTGAAGGTTGTTCCCAATAACGGCGACATGGTGCTTGAGGGCAATATAACCGGGTATGACCTACTGGCCGTTGCCCCGACAGCGCAGGATCAGGCGGGTGTTAACCGACTGCAAATCACCGTACTAGCTCGTTTTTATAACAATAAGGATGAGAGTAAAAATTTCGAGCAATCCTTCTCATTTTACCAGGATTTTCCTCAGAATCAAACCCTTAGCCAGAATGAAAGCCGCCTTGTGCCTAAAATTCTGGATCAGATCGTATTGGACATTTTTAATAAGACAGCTGCCGACTGGTAAGCGTTGATGAGCATAAAAAATCATAAATGAGACTTTATGATGCGTAAAGGATGTAAAATTTTACTCATCCATAATTTACAATTCTTGATTTATAATTCACCATTCATCAGTACCTTCGGCCAACAGAATTGCGACACCCCAACCCATGCTGGCGCTCGATAAAGAAACATTTTCGTACTGGGTCACCCATCCGGATGATCTAAGCTCAACTGACTTCGTACAATTGCAGGAAAGCCTGCAAGCTTACCCTTACTGCCAGGCCCTGCATACTCTGACGGCCAAGGCCGCTTCTGTCCACCTCAAAGGGCAGACAGTTCCGTTCATTAGACAGGCAGCCGCTCATGCCCTCAGCCGAAACGCATTGCGCAAACTAATTGACAATGAGTTTCAATGGTCTGAAAACCTCCTAACTAAACTTAATGAGTTATCAGCTAAGCATGTACCCATTCCTGATGACTATCAGCATGAGAGTTATGCCTTGTTCAAATCGAAGGCTGGTTTAAGCAACGGTTTCCCCAAATTGCCATTGTTACGACTACCCGAACCATCGCGGTTAGAACATAAGGAAACCGTACCAACGCCCGAAGACCCTACGCTGGCCGAAACGAATCTGCAAAATGAACTTGCTCAGATTGCAGAAACTACACCGCCAGAGCCGACTCTCTCTCCGGCTGATCTTGAACGAAAACGCCAGTTTGATCTGATCGAAGACTTTATCAAGAAAGAGCCCCGCATTTCGCCCGTGCGTTCGAAAATCGGTGAACCAACCGAGCAGGAAGATCTGACCAAGCGAAATAAAGCCGTTGGCGGCAACCTGGTGACCGAGAGTTTAGCTAAAATTCTGACCAAACAGGGTAAGATCGAAAAGGCTCGCGAAGTCTACGAGAAGCTTATGGTGAAAAATCCAGAGAAAAAAGCGTACTTTGCGGCAAAAATCAGTGAACTATCGAGTGCGGCCAGCGAATCGAGCGAATCTTGAAACCACTCAGCTTTACTGAAATAACTCTTTACTGATAAACGCACCGGCGTACCGGTGATAACTAAAATTCATGGTAACGGCAACTATTGTCATCACGTGCATTCTCACCGTCTTGTTGATTTTGATTGTGCTCATTCAAAACTCTAAGGGCGGTGGCCTAGCCGGCGAATTTGGCGGACTGGGTTCCAATCAACTTATGGGTGTCAAGAAAACAACCGACCTGTTGGAACAAATCACCTGGGGTCTTGGCATCGGCGTAATGGTCTTATCGCTGGCGTCTTACATCATGATCGACCGCAATCAGGTTTCTGGTGTTAATAGCATTAATGTAGACCGCGCACAAACGCAAACCCTACCGGGTGCTGCTGCGCCAACACCTGCGGCTGGTGCAGCCCCAAGTCAGGCTGTTCCGGGAGCTGCAACGCCAGGTGCATCAACCTCGGCCCTGACGCCCCAGAAATAAGTAATGTCATCAGGCATCAAAAAAAGGCTCCGGTTCGAACCGGAGCCTTTTTTTGATGCCTTTATATTGGTCACCCTGTGCCTTAACAGCCTGTTGTCTTAGGCTACTGCTTTCACAAGTAATTGTTGCGCAATGGGTAAGAGAGTCTCTTCAACAGGATAAGCAGCCTGACTTTCTAACATGAACGTTGCCGGATTAGGCATATGGCGGTGCCGACGAATCAGGTCAAGTTTAATATTCTCAACGGTATTCACAAGACTTTTACGGACAGCCTCCAAAAACTGCAACCGAACTAATCGCCCACCAGGTTCCTGTTCCGAATATAAAGTCAGGCAAAAGTAATAGACCTGCGTTTCGGCCTGGCTCGTCGCCTGAATCAGCAGATAGCCTTCTTCGGGTCGCAACGGCAATAAGCCAACTGGAGCAAGAGTTACTGACCTGGCTATATCTGCCCATCGCTGCTGACCTTCTGTCAGCATAGACTGAAATCGTGGCAGCGCAAAATTCATAATTGTATCTAATTCAGCCATGAATTCGTCGTCCGTTACCTCAGATTTATACTCGATTCGGGGTGGTGGGCCAGTAACTCTTTCTGCACGCTTGGGAAACGCAGCATTTAACGTACCTTTGCCCCTCGAAAAGCGAACACCAGCCTCGTAATGATTCCGTAAATCCGGCAAATCGGGGTAAAGTTTGTTTTCAGTGAAGTTTTGCCGGACAGCTTGTAAGTATGCCATCAAGACATATTTCTGGTACTCGGCATCAAGCCAATTTTGCGTAAACCAGTCAGACTGCAATTTTTTCATAGACTTACTAACGCACTTTAGTCAGCATATTGGTTGCTCAAAATAGCGAATAGGTATCAAAAAACCAAATTCTGTTTGCCTGAATCGTGTTTTATGAGAAGGAATTGTAAAGAAACCAGTAAATGGCAGTCTGTCAGTCTTAAGCCTGAAAATTTGACAGTCTGTCGGGTTGGCACAAAAATTGGCAGTCGGTGAACGACGTGTAATGCATTGCACAACTAGTTAATAACCTTAATCAACTCATTATCATGGTAGCAGAAACGGAAAGCGTTAAAGTGAACGTGAAACCGCTGGCTGACCGGGTGCTGGTAGAAGCAGCCCCGGCCGAAGAAAAAACCTCGTTCGGGATTATTATTCCTGATACGGCAAAGGAAAAACCCCAGCGCGGAACAGTCGTAGCCGTTGGTGCGGGCAAGAAAGATGAACCCCTAACGGTTCAGGTGGGCGATACGGTACTGTATGGCAAATATGCTGGTACAGAAATCACCGTTGATGGCAAAGAGTACCTCATCATGCGCGAATCGGACATTTTCGCAATCCTGTAAATCAATGAATAATGTACAATGCACAATGAAGTAAACGCTTCTGCATTGCACATTGTCCATTTTTCATTTTACATTCTACATTTTCAAAAAAATGGCTAAGAAAATTTTCTTCGATACCGAAGCCCGTGAACGTATTAAAAAGGGTGTTGATACCCTGGCCGACGCGGTTAAAGTTACCCTCGGTCCTAAAGGCCGGAATGTTATTCTGGATAAAAAATTCGGCTCTCCTGTTATCACCAAAGATGGTGTTACGGTTGCCAAAGAAATTGAGCTGAAAGATGCCATGGAAAACATGGGTGCTCAGCTGGTGAAAGAAGTAGCTTCGAAAACTGCTGATTCAGCAGGTGACGGTACAACAACTGCCACTGTTTTAGCACAAGCGATCTACTCGATCGGTGCCAAGAACGTTGCAGCGGGGGCTAACCCAATGGACCTGAAGCGTGGCATCGAAAAGGCGGTATTAGCCGTTGTTGCTAACCTGACCGAACAGGCGCAGACAGTTGGTGACGATTTCGGTAAAATCGAACAAGTAGCTACCATTTCGGCTAACCATGACGAAGAGATCGGTAAAATGATCGCCGAAGCCATGAAAAAAGTTGGCAAAGAAGGCGTTATTACGGTTGAAGAAGCTCGCGGAACAGAAACGGAAGTAAAAACCGTAGAAGGTATGCAGTTCGACCGTGGTTACCTGTCGCCCTACTTCGTGACGAATACGGAGAAAATGGAAGCTGAACTGGATCGTCCATTCATCCTGATCTCTGAAAAGAAAGTATCGTCGATGAAAGAACTGCTGCCAGTTCTGGAGCAGGTTGCTCAAACCGGCCGTCCGTTGCTGATCATCGCTGAAGATGTTGATGGTGAAGCTCTGGCGACACTGGTTGTCAACAAAATTCGGGGTGCCCTGAAAGTTGCCGCCGTGAAAGCTCCAGGCTTTGGCGATCGCCGGAAGGCTATGCTGGAAGACATTGCTATCCTGACGGGTGGCCAGGTTATCAGCGAAGAGCGCGGTTTCAAACTCGAAAACGCAACGATCGATTACTTAGGTCAGGCTGAAAAAATTCTGATTGACAAAGACAATACGACCATCGTGAACGGTGTCGGTCAGAAAGAAGATATCGCCGGTCGTGTCAATCAGATCAAAGCCCAAATTGAAAACACGACATCAGATTACGACCGCGAGAAATTGCAGGAGCGTCTGGCCAAACTGTCGGGTGGTGTGGCTATCCTCTACATCGGTGCTGCTACCGAAGTAGAAATGAAAGAAAAGAAAGATCGCGTTGACGATGCGTTGCACGCAACCCGCGCAGCCGTTGAAGAAGGTATCGTAACGGGTGGCGGTATTGCCCTGATCCGTGCGATCTCGTCACTGGACGCTATCAAACCAATCAACGAAGACGAAAAAACGGGTATCAATATCATCCGTGTAGCCCTCGAATCACCTTTGCGTACGATTGTTGCCAATGCCGGTGGCGAAGGATCAGTGATCGTAAACAAAGTGAAAGATGGTCAGGGTGGCTTCGGCTACAACGCGAAGAACGATACGTTCGAAGATCTGTTCGCAGCGGGTATCATCGATCCGAAAAAAGTAACCCGTCTTGCTCTGGAAAACGCAGCGTCAATTGCAGGTCTGTTGCTGACAACGGAATGCGTTATTGCTGACGAGCCAGAAGAAGCTCCAGCCGGTGGCGGTGCAGGTATGCACGGCGGTGGCGGCATGGGCGGCATGATGTAATATTGCTTGCTTCCAAAGGAATCAGCTGATTCCCTTAAATATAGAAGCGACTCTGATCGATTGATCAGAGTCGCTTCTTTTTTGTTAATCTATCTAGTTTTCTAATGGGAGTCCGATCCGATAAAAACTGGCCGCTACGAGATAAAAACCTGAAATCTAACCGGTTTATGTATCCTCAAATCTAATCGATAGGTATGTTACTGGTATATAAACAAAAAAGCCAAGCGAGACACTCTCTTGGCTTTCTGATTTACTCAACGTTATGAAAAACTTTTCTTTTCGACACAATAATAAAACAAAAATAAAAAAGATTCATTCTTTTTTATAAAATAATTTTTTAGACAAATTTTAAGTACTTAGTAGTCAATGATTTACCCCGGACAGTCGGTCTTTTTTTAGGTATAAATACTTCGTTATTTCTACTAATTTCGCAGCAGAATAGCTTTCAATACGCCATCATCACTGGCTTTATTTGGTGCTTTATAAGGTAAGTCAGGATTGTTTTTTCAGTAGTTCAGTGAGTTCCTATTCCATCTATAATGCCCGTTTCAAACTAGTTGGCCTAAGCTTAACGGATAACCTATGGAACAGCAAATGGACTATTATTGATGCCAGAATCAACACCATTAATAAATAGTTATTTATCATCTGGCGACATTAATAGCAAAAAATACCATCGTTGATTGTCGTTAGCTTACTTAGCTAAGTCGAATTAGCCCTATGAAAATTAGACAAACACAACCCCATCCCGAATTACCAGTTTTCGGTCGGCAAGATCTGCCAGATGTTCATTATGAGTAACAATAACAAACGTCTGCCCGAAATCATCACGAAGCTGAAAGAATAGCTGGTGCAGGTCTTCGGCATTGCGCGAATCGAGATTGCCGCTAGGTTCGTCGGCGAATACAATGGCCGGTTGATTTATCAGTGCCCGCGCAACAGCGACCCGCTGTTGTTCACCTCCCGACATCTGAGAAGGGAAATGAGTAGCCCGGTCACGCAAGCCAAGCTTCTCTAATAATTCAGTAGCCCGCTGTCGAACAGCCCCCTCCTCCTTTCCAGAAATAAAGCCCGGTAAGCATACATTTTCAAGTGCTGTAAACTCAGGCAACAGGTTATTGAACTGAAATACAAAACCAATTCGCTCATTCCGAAACTGAGCCAATTGGCGATCGCTTAATGAAAACACGTTTTGCCCAGCGATATGTAGCTCACCGGCATCCGGCCGATCCAGGGTGCCAAGAATCTGGAGCAATGTTGTTTTACCAGCACCGGATGCACCCACGATCGAGACGATTTCGCCGGGTTCAATACTTACGTCGATTCCTTTCAGAACCGGCAGATTGCCATAGTTCCGACGAATATTAGAGGTCTTAAGAAGAGACTGCATGAAGAGAAAAAAAGTAGAGTAAAGAACGAAGAACGAAGAATCAGGAGTAATTATTCATCGCTCATCATTCTTCATTCTTCATTTCCTGCTAACTTGCCGCACAAAAATACGATTTCCAATTCTCCTTGTTGCAGTTGCCATGAATATACACGAGTATCAGGGTAAAGAAATTCTGAAAAAGTACGGTGTCCGGATTCAGGAAGGCATCGTGGCTGAGTCGCCCGAGAAAGCCGTTGAAGCCGCCAAACAGATTATGGCGCAGTCCGGATCAAAATTCGTTGTCGTAAAATCGCAGATTCACGCTGGTGGCCGCGGCAAGGGCAAAATTGTCGGTACTGAACAGCGTGGTGTAGCCCTGGCTAAATCGGCTGACGAGGTTCGCGACATTGCCAAAAACCTCATCGGTAATGTGCTTGTAACGCACCAGACCGGACCAGAAGGCAAAAAAGTCAACAAAGTACTTGTAGCTCAGGACGTTTTCTACCCCGGCGCAACGGAACCGAAAGAGATGTATATCAGCATCCTGCTCGACCGTACGAAAGCCTGCAATGTCATTATGGCCAGCACAGAAGGCGGTATGGACATTGAAGAAGTTGCGGAAAAAACGCCCGAAAAAATCGTAAAAGAGTGGATCGACCCATCTGTAGGCTTGCAGCCATTCCAGGCTCGTAAAGTTGCATTTGGATTAGGGCTGGAAGGCGAAGCCTTCAAGGAAATGGTGAAATTCGTAACGGCACTTTACAAAGCGTACGTTGATACGGATGCATCCATGTTCGAGATCAATCCGGTTCTTAAAACATCGGATAACAAGATTCTGGCCGTTGATGCGAAAGTAAATCTGGACGACAATGCCCTCTATCGGCATCCTGATCTGAAATCGATGCGCGATCTGGCCGAAGAAGATCCGCTCGAAGTAGAAGCGTCTGCCAGCGACCTCAACTATGTTAAACTCGACGGTAATGTCGGTTGTATGGTCAATGGCGCTGGTCTGGCTATGGCTACTATGGATATCATTAAACTATCGGGTGGCGAGCCTGCCAACTTCCTTGATGTTGGGGGTGGAGCGAATGCCAAAACAGTTGAAGCAGGTTTCCGGATCATTCTGAAAGACCCGAATGTCAAAGCCATTCTGATCAACATTTTTGGTGGGATTGTTCGTTGCGATCGCGTGGCAACAGGTGTTGTTGAAGCGTACAAAGCTATCGGCGATATTCCGGTACCAATCATCGTGCGGCTTCAGGGAACCAACGCTGAAGAAGGAGCCAAGATCATTGACGAATCAGGGCTGAAAGTTCAATCGGCCGTATTACTGAAAGAAGCGGCTGAAAAGGTTCGTCAGGTCGTCGAAGCGCTTTGATAGCCTCGACAATAAGCTGCTGTCGAATTTAGAACAATGGAAAAAGCCGGAACGAAGATTCCGGCTTTTTCCATTTCGTTAAAAGCATTAGCTATTCCGACGGGACCCGTTATAATATTTCTGGGCATCGGGCAGTAGTTTTTGCAGATCGGCAATCCGGCGTTGATCCGATGGGTGATCTGACATAAACTCAGCGGGAGCTTTTCCGCCACTCGCTTTAGCCATCCGTTGCCAGAACGTAATCGCTTCGGCAGGATCATAACCGGCCATAGCCATAAAAATCAGGCCAAGGTGATCAGCCTCCGATTCCTGTTTGCGACTGTGGGGTAATCCTACTCCATATTGATAAGCAAGCGGTCCTACCACCCCGAAAGCCTGTTGAAATATGGCCTGAGTCTGAGCACTTCGGGCCGATGTTGCAATGCCCGTTGCGGCCTGACCAGCCTGTAACAATCCGTTTGCAACGAGGCCCTCGCTCATCCGCTCATTACCATGCTCGGCAATGGCGTGCGATACTTCATGGCCAAGTACCGTTGCTAAACCGGCTTCGTTCTGCGTATAGGGCAAAATACCGGAATAAACCACAATCTTCCCGCCGGGCATACACCAGGCATTGACCTGATTGCTTTGCACCAGATGATATTCCCATTTGAACCCTTCAAGCCGTTTGGCGTAGCCATTTTCGTTCATATACTTTTCTACAGCTCCCCGAATTCGATCACCGACCCGACTCACCATGGCGGCATCGCCACTACTGCTAACCACTTTACTTGTATCCAAAAACTGCTTATATTGTGTAAAGCTCATGGTAAGCATGTCATTGTTTGGCACCAATATGAGTTGCTTTCGTCCGGTTAAAGGCACTTTCTCGCAAGCCGTAACAGCGAAAGCTAGTGCGAACATCATTATTATGACTTTTTTCATCTTTTTGCGTTTTTGTTCTGAATGGTCTTCTGACGTTATATGACCCGGAACGGATCAGATTTGTTCAAATATTTACCGATGGGTGCGGTCTACCCCTGTTTAGTCCTTAGATTTGTAGCTTTCAGAATAGTTTAATAAAACCCGGATAGACACTTTTGTGTCATATCCACACAAACTCGGGCTGATATCCGTGTTCTACTATGAAAATTATTGCCGTTGGCCGCAATTACGCCGAACATATTAAAGAATTAAACAACGAACAGCCCGACGATCCGGTCATCTTTTTGAAACCTGAAACGGCTATTCCCCTCAAAAATGAACCGTTCTTTTATCCCAGCTTCTCGCAGGACGTTCATTACGAGGTTGAGATTCTGGTAAAAATCAATCGGGTTGGCAAAAATATCGAAGAGAAGTTCGCACACAAGTATTACGACGAAATCGGTATTGGCATTGACTTCACCGCCCGTGACGTACAGAGCCGATTAAAGGCGAAAGGACTACCCTGGGAGTTAGCCAAAGGATTCAATGGCTCGGCTCCTATTTCTCCGTTCGTTCCGAAGACCAATTTCCCGGATTTACAAAACCTGAACTTCAGACTAGACATAAACGGAGAAACCCGGCAGTTGGGTAACACTAGTCTGATGCTCTTCAAGATCGATTACCTGATCTCGTTTGTATCGCAGTATTTTTTACTGCAGCAAGGCGATGTAATCTTCACAGGAACGCCCAAGGGCGTTGGCCCGGTACAGATCGGTGATCGACTAACGGCCTACATCGAAGATCAGAAAATGCTGGAGATTGATGTAAAATAAGCGACTTTTTGCCATCCGCCACAACCGAACCGGTGTCCTTCAAAACGACGACAATACGGTTTCGGTTGAGCGAAAGAAAGGTAAAAGTCTTCGATATTTTTGATTTGAAACGAGTACAAACTTATAGTTTTCTGGCAGCGCTGATTACGGCTGGAATGGCCTTTGGTCAGACTGGTCCGGATTCATCAAAGACGCCACAGCAGACGACTGCCACAGCCAATCGGCTGGGCGAGCCGCCCGGTGCGCCGGCAGGTTATTTTATGTTTCCGATTATGCCGGGAGCCGCTAATTCGCTGTCGGGTGGTTTAGGTGATTTGCGGGCGAATCACTTCCATGCCGGGCTTGACATACGAACGGGTGGCCGCGAAGGGCTAGACGTTCATGCTGCCGCTGATGGCTACATTGCGCGCATTGCCGTCTTTACAGGTGGTTATGGCAACGTGGTATTCATCAAACATCCGAATGGTCTGACAACGGTTTATGGCCACCTCAAAGCCCTCAAGGATACCCTTGGCACTTACCTTCGCGAACAGCAATACGAAAAGAAAACGTTCGAGATTGATTTACGGCCCGCACCGGGACAATTCCCGGTCAAGCAAGGAGACATTATTGCGGCATCAGGTAATACTGGCGGGTCTGGCGGACCTCATCTACACTTCGAAGTTCGTGACGCCAAGGATAATCTCATCAACCCGCTGCTCTACGGTTTCCCGGAACTTAAGGACGATGTACCTCCTTATTTCGAGCGGATAGCGTTGAAAACAATGACGGCGACTTCGCGCATTAACGGCGAATACCAGCGCGTTAGCTTTGCGCCCGTTCGTCGTGCTGACGGCACCTATACGCTTTCGCAGCCTATCACGGCATCGGGGCTTCTTGGCCTGGAAGTATTGGGTTATGACAAATCTAACGGGTCGCCTTACCGGAACGGAATCAGTTGCCTCGAAATCCGGCTCGATGGGCGCGAGGTATTTGCCTACAACATGAACAGTTTTCCGAATGAATACACGCGGTTCATGAATATCCATGAGAACTACGAAGTGGAACAGATGAGCGGCCAGCGATACCATCGGGGCTACATTGCTGATGGCAATATTCTGAATTTATATAAGTTACAAAGCAATGCAGCTTATCGGGGACGCTTACCCATATTGGACGGACAACCCCATGAAGTTACACTAACGCTTTATGATGCTTTCGACCATGCTGCTCAACTAACCTTTACGATACTGCCGGAATCACCGACAACTAACCCACCCCGCACAGATTCGTTGACCGTTTCGCCCGCTACCTATACGCCCGATCAGGCCAGTGGAGAGTCTGCTGCAACCATTACAACCGACGAGAATGTACTGAAAATAACCGTCAGGAACATAGCCGCGAATAATCCCCCGTTAGCCAAATTACACAGTGGTCGTACGGTAACTGAGCAGCCAGTTAGTTATGTGCGCAACAACCAAGCAGTTTATCTTATAGATTTGCGCCAGTCATTGCCAGACTCCATACAATTTGGCCGGGGCGTAGTGCGAACAAATTTCAAAAAACGCATTATCCCCGGACGCAACGAAGTAATTGTCGATGGTAGTACCCGGCTGAAATTTGAGGCCAAAACGCTATTTGACACGTTGCACCTGGCAATGCGACCAATACCAGGAGGTGGTCTGGAAATCAACCAGCCTACGATACCACTCAACGATTATCTGACGATTCAGTATACCCCGAATTACCCGATTGCAGTCGACACGATGCGTACGAAAGCCTATTGGACGAGTGGTGGTCGTGAAAGTTTTCTGGGCGGAACGTGGAATAAGGGCCGGATTGAATTTAAAACTCGTTCGCTGGGTCGGTTTCAACTGATGACCGATTCCAATCCGCCAACGGTCGAAATTTTGTCGGCTACGCCAAAAGGAATCACAGCCCGGATTCGGGATGACCTGTCGGGTATTGCTGATTTTAGGGCCTTAGTTAACGGTGAATGGGTGTTGATGCAATACGACTATAAACGTGCATTGTTGTGGTCGGACAAGCTTAATCCGGACGAACCGTTTGAGGCCGGTGATGAAGTACTTATACAAGTGAAGGATCGCTCTGGCAACATCGGTTCAGACACTACGACCATTGAAGTGCCCCGACCCAAACGAAAAGCCACGCCCAAACGACGTCGAAGACGATAAAACGATTTTCGATAGATGGGTTTTGGTTTACCGAACAGAAGTCTCAGCAAGTAACAACTCCCGAATAGCTTATACCGAGAACCATAAACCATACATCTGAATGAGCCTGAATATTGGTGATCCGGCCCCCGACTTTACAAGCACTGATCAAACTGGTCAGCCAATTAAACTGTCTGATTATCGGGGCAAAAAAGTCGTTATTTATTTTTACCCCAAAGACGATACGCCTGGCTGTACTGCTCAGGCGTGTAGCCTCCGGGACAATTACGATCGACTGAAAGCGGCTGGCTACGAAGTTTTGGGCATCAGTGTAGATGATGTCAAATCGCACCAGAAATTTGCCAGCAAATATGATCTGCCTTTTACGCTCGTGGCCGATACCGACCAACACATTGTTGAAGCGTATGGTGTATGGCAGGAAAAATCCATGTATGGCCGCACCTATATGGGTACTGTCCGGACTACGTTTCTGATTGACGAAAATGGTATTATTACCGATATTATTGGCAAAGTGGATACGAAAAACCACGCCGAACAAATTTTAGAATAACCTGGTGCAGATGCCCACGTCTGTACTTTTGCCATAAATCCTGATGCGGACGTGGGCGTCCGCGCCATTACTACATGGAACTCGAACAACTCGAACACATCGCAACCGCCGTTCGGCGCGACATCGTCCGCATGGTTGCGGCCGTTAACTCTGGTCACCCCGGTGGATCTCTGGGCTGTACTGACTTTTTGGTTGCGCTCTATTTTGATATCATGAAGTTGAAAAAAGATGCCGACGGTACACCTATTTTCGACATGGATGGTCGCGATGAAGACCTATTCTTCCTCTCAAATGGGCATATTTCGCCGGTTTTTTACTCGGTCCTAGCGCGCGCCGGTTATTTTTCTCTGGACGAACTGTCAACGTTCCGAAAACTGAACAGTCGCTTACAGGGGCATCCTACCACTGCCGAGCACCTGCCAGGTATTCGCATTGCTTCGGGCTCATTAGGACAGGGTTTGTCGGTAGCATCTGGTGCGGCTTACTCTAAAAAACTCAATGGCGACACAAACCATGTTTATGTGTTGATGGGCGATGGCGAGCAGCAGGAAGGCCAGGTCTGGGAAGCGGCTCAGTTTGCCCCCAACAAAAAATTAGGCAATCTGACTGCTGTCATCGACTTCAACCACGCTCAGATTGATGGTAAAACTGATTACGTTAACAACAACCGCGATCTTGGTGCCAAATACAGAGCGTTTGGCTGGCATGTTGACGAAATGCAGGGGAACGATATGGCTGATGTTATCAAGACCCTGAAGAAAGCTCAGGAAGATCCGGATGTGCCAACGCTGATTCTGATGCATACAGAAATGGGCTTCGGTGTAGATTACATGGTTGGCAGCTACAAGTGGCACGGTGTTGCTCCAAATGCTGAGCAACTTACCCAGGCCCTGAATCAATTGCCCCTATCTGTAGGCTATTCGGATTATTAAAAACACAAGCCCATTGCTGTCCTGAAAAAAATCATGAAAAAATACGAGTACACCGAAAAAAAAGACACTCGCTCCGGCTTTGGCGCCGGTATAGCTGAACTTGGCAAAACCCATCCCAACGTAGTAGCGCTGACCGCCGATCTGGCTGGTTCGCTGAAACTCGAAGCATTCATTAAAGATAACCCCGAACGGTTTGTTCAGTGCGGTATTGCCGAAGCCAATATGATTGGCGTGTCGGCTGGCCTGACCATTGGCGGTCATATTCCTTTCGCAACCACATTCGCTAACTTCGCTACGGGTCGGGTCTACGATCAGATTCGCCAGTCGGTTGCGTATTCCAACAAAAACGTTAAAATCTGCGCATCACACGCAGGTGTTACGCTTGGCGAAGATGGGGCTACTCACCAGATTCTGGAAGATCTGGGTATGATGAAAATGTTACCCAACATGACCGTCATCAACCCCTGCGATTATAACCAGACCAAAGCCGCTACCATCGCCATCGCCGACCATGTTGGGCCCGTTTACCTACGCTTCGGACGGCCCGTTATTCCGGTCTTTACGCCTGCCGATCAAAAATTCGAAATCGGGAAGGCATGGACCGTCAATGAAGGCTCCGATGTGTCGATTTTCTGCACCGGCCACCTGGTTTGGGAATCCATCAAAGCAGGCGAAATACTGGCAGCAGAAGGAATTGAAGCCGATATTATCAATATTCACACGATTAAACCGTTAGACGAAGAAGCGATTCTGGCTTCGGTGAAGAAAACGGGCTGTGCCGTATCGGCAGAAGAGCACATGATCAGCGGAGGCCTGGGCGATAGCGTTGCGCACGTTCTGGCACAAAACTTTCCGGCTCCACTTGAATATGTTGGCGTTCACGATACCTTCGGTGAAAGTGGTACACCCGACCAGTTGATGCAAAAATATGGCCTCACTGCCGACAAAATTGTTGAGCAGGTGAAGAAAGTAATGGGAAGAAAATAGAGTAGTTAGGAATGAGGAGCGAGAAGTGAGAATGCTCCGCGAAAAACAATAGCGTGTCGGCTATTATCATTCCTCGCTCCTCACTCCCAACTCCTAAAAAGAATGACTGACGCAGAACTCCTCGCCAAATACCGCGACCCGTCGAGCCGGAATTATGCCTTTAATCTGCTGGTACGTCAGTATCAGCAGAAAATTTATTGGCATATCCGTAAGATGGTCATTGACCACGACGACGCTGATGATTTGGTTCAGGAAACATTTATTAAAGTCTGGAATAGCCTGGAACAGTTTCGGGGTGACAGTCAGTTATATACCTGGATTTACCGGATTGCCACCAACGAGTGTCTCAATTTTCTGAACAAGAAGCGAAGGCGTTTTTTCCTGCCTATTGGCGACGTCGAGGGTGAATTGATGGAAAAGCTGGAAAGCAATTCGGATTTTGTCACGTCGGGCAACGAGTTAAGTGGCGAAGAAATTCAATTGAAGTTGCAGAAGGCCCTGCTAAAATTACCGGATAAACAACGGCTGGTGTTCAACATGAAATACTTCGATGACATGAAGTACGAAGAAATTGCCGAGATTACCGGTACGTCAGTTGGAGCCTTGAAAGCATCCTATCACCTTGCCGTAAAAAAAATCGAAGATTATCTGGATAAATCTGATACGTCTGATTAAACCCCGATCAGTGTAACTTGTCAAATCGCATATAAAGAACGAATTGTGTAACTTGTACACTGAACGACAATGAACGAAATGAGCAACTTCAGGATTGACGAACTTCCTCCCGAGCACCCGCTTCGACAACAACCGTTTCGGGCTCCGGATGGCTATTTCGACCAGCTGCCATCACGAGTGCAGGCTCGCGTGACCCGTAAACCTAAACCAGCGTTTAGCATTAGCTGGTCGTGGCAACGTACGGTAACTTCGCTGGCCGGTGCCAGTCTGATTGCCGTGCTGATCTGGAAAACCTTACCCCAACGGCAGGAGTCTATTGGCAGAGAAGCACTGACGGGTGTAAGTAATGATGTAATTGCAGCTTATCTTGATGATCAGGGAATCGATCCGTATGAGTTAGCCGATGGTCAGCAAGTTCATTCGTCATTGGGTAGCGATACAACGGCCATTCAATATTTAAATGTGAAACCCGCCGATATTCAGCAGCACATTGACGAGCAAAACGTATCAGAATCACTGGGCCTCGGCTCCTGACTTTATAGAATGGTTAATTATACCACGATGAGACACGCATGGATTGGTTGGATAGTAGCTTTAGTGATGACAACACACATCACAATGGCGCAAAACGACCCGAACGGACGCCAGAAAATTGAGGCTGCAAAGATTGGCATGATTACCAATCGGCTCAATCTGACAACAGATCAGGCACCACAGTTCTGGGCGGTTTATAACGAATATAACGGTAAAAAGCAGGAATTGAACCGCCGGATTCGGCAGCTTAGCAACGAGCCTTCCCGTACGAGCCTCAACGACAATCAGTTGGTCAATGGCCTGCGCGAGATAAACTCAACCAAGCAAAAACTTGCCGATCTTGATGAAGAGTATATGAGCCGGTTTCTGAAGGTAATCAGTCCGGCCCAATTGACTGAGTTGTATAAAACTGAGCAGACGTTTAATAAGATGCTGCTTAATCGGTTGAACAATCAGAATTAAGCGAAAATCATAAGGGCGATCTGATCAGATCGCCCTTATGATTTTCGCTTAATTAATACCGAACTACCTTAAAGCTGGAGATACCGCCATCGAAGCGAATCGTCATTTTCTTTTTGGAAGTACTGTAGCCAGGGCTCTCAAATTCGCCACCACCTACATCGGTAAAATCATCAAGGCGTTCTAAATTCAGAGCGCCATCTTTTTTAATGCGGCAACCTACTTCTTTCGGAACATGCACTGTCACCGAAGCCGCACCCACATCGAGTTTCACATCGGACACATCAGCTTTGGCTCCTAATTTAAGATCCAGATCAGCTGCCCCCACCGCTAGTTTTAAATCCTTCACGGTATAAGCACTTAAATCAAGGTCACCCTGCCCGGCACCCAGTGCAATATCCATTGACCAGACTGGCTTATCGTTCAGATGAACGTCTACCCGATTTTCGAACTTACCGTCTTTAAGGTCAATGTGTTGATTCTCATCCGTTGGCTTTAACTCAATGGTCGGAATGTGTGTTGTTTCATCCCGGTCTACCGACATCGAATAGCTACCGATATTTTGTTTGGTGTCGGCTTTTATGAGTTCAGTCGTTGGATCGCTGATAATAAAGCGTCCAGCTCCTCCTGCCAGTTTCAGTACAGCTTCACGGGTATCGGTATCCATCGCTTCGGTAAACGTATTCGTCTGAATTTTCCCCGCATCCCGATTATCCCGTTCAGAGCGATAGTCGTCCTCGTTATCGTCGTTATCATCGTCATTACGATTATTATTATCATCATCGTCGTCATCATCATCATGATTATTCCAATGGATGCCAAAACCGTCTCGATCCCGATCGTGCGTAAAGAAACCGAATAAAGTTGTCGGTACAGCCACCGCCAGCATCACGGTTGTGATAAAGGCCGCCGGATTGCCACGACGCTCCAGAATTAGGTTAATACCGGCCAGAATCAGAAGAACCGGCCATAGATTTACCAATGAATGCCAATTGACATCTAGCCATCCGACTCTCCGAGCCAGGAACAGCACACCAAATGTGAGCAGAAAAATGCCCCAGAATAATCCATTTCTTCGTTGCATGACAAAGTTTATTTATGGCTGATCCCGGATGGATTGTTGTCGTTTGCAAAATTCATCCGGGATCAGCCATCTTTTATAAAGGGTTGTTGGTGTTATTTTTATCAGGATCGTATGGCGTTTTGATACGATCCCGGAAAATCAGCCACAATCCAATCGCAATCAGGACGAATGGCCACAGATCGCCAAAGTCAATATCGAGATAGCGATCCAGCAGAAACAGAACGCCGAGAAGAATCAGAACTGCCCCGCCGATAAGGCTACGGTCGGGCGATGCGGGTTGATTGGGATTGTAGGGATTCATAGAAAAAACGGGGTTTGCATAAACGGTTGTCTGAGCTGTTGATCCACCGAACCTACGTTCTGGCAGTGCGATCCACAAGATACAGTAAATGATAAGAGCCGGAAAGTGGGGAATAAAAATTCCTATCACAAAAATGAGCCGGACTACGGCACGATCTATGCCAAAATAATCGGCTAAACCTGCGCATACTCCCCCTATTTGGGCCTGGTCGGAAATACGTTCTAATCGTCTGTTCATGGCTTTTTGTGTCTAAAACCGATGTAAACCTAGTAACGGAGCAGGACCTGCGAAAAGAGAATAGGAAGAATGGACGCGCGGTTTGATGGAAGTATGTTTTCAATGATAGTAGGTAATACATAGTAGCAGGCGACAGACAGGAGTTTATCAGTTTCCCTCTTCAACGGGCAGTTGGTGTGCCTTTCTGCCCGCTGAAGAAGGAAAACCGCTTTTACTCTTCCTCGATGGCTTCCAGAATATCCATCAATTCACCGAATTCTTTATTGCCGGGATGTTCTTCATCGCCCCCGCTAAGCGCAATTCCCCGAACAGGAAGCTGTGCCAATAGCTCATGTACATTGACGGCCGAAACACCGGTGCCTAATAATACGGGGTATCGCCCTGCCAATCGTTGGAGCGCCAGTTTCAGGTCATCATCAAGGTGAAGCGGCCCATTGCTTTCGAGCAGAACGTATTCGGCACCTGTCGCCCCTGTTTGCAGAAAGGTATCAAGTTGATTGAGGGTCAACTGCGACAAATCGACCCGTAGAATGAGTGGTTTTCCTAACGAACCCAGGTACGGCAGTAAAGCCGATTCATCAATCTGGAGCAGATCAGGCTGATAGGTCTCAAGTAGTTGCTCAATAACTTCCGGATCAGTCGACGTTGTTTCGCCCACAATCTGTACCCCGGCAACCCACGATTTTATTTCTTCAAACTTTTTAGGATCAACATAATCTGCTGATTCAGCATCCATTGAAAAGCCAAGCATGTCGACACCCATACCAGCACAATACCGGGCATCACTAAGATTCGTAACGTTGGAGATTTTAACAAGTGTTGTGAGAGCCATGATACAGTCAATTACAGGCTACGAAGTTAAGGAGGGAGTGGGCAGGGAGCAAGGGACAGTGAATGCAGTTACGCATTTGCTCGTCTCCCCACCCCTTGCCTCTACTGCACCTTCACCCGGTTAAAAATCTCCCGGAAATTTTTCACGCTTTCCGCTATCTCAGGGCCGTTATTTTCCCAGTGGTATTCGTATTCAGCCGAGATCGGGCCTTTAAAGTGCTGGCGTTTCAACTCAGCAATGACGGCTTCTACTTTGCAATCGCCCGTACTCCAGACAACATCGTGGTATTTACCATCGGGCGTATCTTTCTTCACATCTTTAAAATGCATACCGATTACATGGCCATTCAGCTTTTTCAGGCACTCAATCGGATCGAGCCCTGAACGAACCCAGTGTCCAATATCGGAGCAGGAGCCGATGTACTTGCTCCCACCGATAGCAGCCAGAACCGTATCAGGATGCCAGTAGCGCGACGGTTTGGGATGGTTATGTAAGGCTACGTTGATTTTATACTGCTCAGCTAGTTTGCGGACTAAAGGCATTTGCTCAGGAGTAGGTTCAGAGTTGATATTCAGGATACCCATATCCTTTGCAAACTCAAACAACGCACTCCATTCTTCATCCGTTTTAGGATTGATCACACCATAAGCCACTACTGTCAGCCCTTTGTCTTTAATTAATTTCTTAACGGCCTGCCGGGTTGCAGCATCCATTTTAAAGTCCATTTTTCCTTCCATGCCTCCACCAATTGGCTGCCCCGGAAATGCTTCGACATATTTGAGGCCACAGCTATCAATTTTCCGCAGGGCTTCGGCAAAAGGGAATAACCGAAATGAATATGCCTGGGCTCCCAGTTTCCAACCTGCCTTATCTTCAGGATTTTTCTGAGCTATTGCCGAGACGATACTTAACGCTGCCATTGCCCCGCCCAGGAGGTACTTTGTCCAATGTTTCATAAAGCAGATAATGTTTTTAATCAAAAGGAATCGGGCAATTTGCTTTACCCATTAATTTCCATAAATCAGTAGTGGTGAAGGCTCTACCTCTGGGAACCGCTCAGCAAAAAAGTTCGGTGGTGGTTTGCAGTTTACTGGTGCAGCGGTTAAGCTGCGGAAAAATCAACTGAATTATCTACTTTAGAGCGGGCCAGTTTGCACAAATAGGTTCACTCGCTGGTTTATACTCAACAACATCATACTTCAGTCTTTATGAAAAGGATAACGCTTGCTCTCGCGGTACTGTGTATTCTCGTTATTGGCTGTAAAGATGCGCCATTAGAGCTGACTCCATCTCCTTCATCTGGACAAAGGGTAGCCCATCTGACGATCCGCTATTACCGCTTTCTGGATCAGGAACCCATGCTCGATACCGTGCTGATTGATGGGGCAGTTAAGGCAATTGCGTCTAAAGATAGTATGAGCTTTCGCTACGACTCACAGGGTAGGCTAACCAACTATGACCGAACCCAATATTCGGCCAATATTAGTGGCCCTTACACCAGCGGAACACTAAAAAGTGAATACACTTATCAGAACGGGCAATTTCAGGAACTGGAAGGCAGTACCGGCATTCGGTTCCAGTATCGACTCGACGACTCGCAGCGTAGGGTGCTGAGCCGGACTAAAAAGCGTTACTCCTACATCGATGTCGATACGTTGAGACAGTATTCGGCCGAAGGCATTCTAAAAACAGTACAATTTCTGAATAACCGGCAGGTATTCACTATTGATAATGGTAACGTGGTTCGTATTGAGCAATATGGAATCGCGAGCGGCAAGCTAGAACAGGTAACTCAGATGACCTATGATAACACGCATCTTGCTCCGCCGGCCCAGTTAACCTTTCTGGGAGAAACCAGCCGAAATGCGCTAGTTCATAAAAAGATTCTTGATTACGGCTATACGGATGGCGTCCATATCTATGACTACACCTATACGAATGAATATGATGCCCAGGGGCGAATGACACGGCAAATCGAATACCACCAGGAATCGTGGTACAATCAGGGCAAGCCTTACTTCTGGACGGCCACTGATTACTACTACTGACCTAAGTAAAAAGGGCTCGTCGGTCAACTTTTGCTAATGATTAGTACGTGTCAGTTCAGGATAACACCTTTATTTGCGATTGCTTTCTTCTTAGTTAGAGAAGCCATCCTTTTGTGTATTGACACCCTCTAAAGAGCATAAGAACCCGGTTACTATTTTCAATAACAATGGCTGTTTTCAGAAGGATACTTATCCATCTACTCATGCTTACTCCCTGGGCTGCCTTAGGTCAGGGAGTAACTGATTTTTATCAAAACCATTCGGAATCAGAACGAAGATATGGATTTCGAGCAGGGGTGAATTATTCATATCCAATAGCCAGTGCAGAACCTCGTCTCATAGCAATTTCTTTGGCAGGTCTATTGCCCCGTTATGGTTTTTATATCGGGGGCTTTTACACCAGGCCAATCATCAAAGATCAGTTGTCGCTGAGAATTGATGCTACATTTCAGCAAAAAGGCTTAAAATCCAGATACATCAACGGTCAAATAAATCTAATAGCAGGTTATTATTATCTAGGGATCAACCCACAAATTGGGCTGCATCTTACCAGGAATATTACTCTACTGACGGGAATTGAATTCAACCCCTTAATCCGAACTCAGAATGCCTGGGCTGATACTGACCCGCTTGAGGTTGGGCTAACATTCCGACTCAATTATATGTTTGGTCGCGTTGGCGCTGAAATAAGTTATTTCAAGGGATTTACAAGGTTTGCTCAAGCAGTTACCCAAATTGCCGGAGCAGGCCCTTTTGATTTATACAATCAGAGTGCACAAGTAGGGCTAGTCTATAAATGGGGCAGAAAATAAACTAGTTATGATTCGATTATTCACTTTCTTTTTTCTAATGGCCCACTTGGCGCCTGCTCAGGTTGTTGATAAAAAAAATTATACGATTACCTACGATTCAACTAGTCAAGCTTATAAACCTGTTCCCGATAGCAAACAACTAATCAAAACCGGGTTGAACTTGCCTTTCTTTCGGCAATCATCTGTTTCTGCACCCTGGAAAAGCGTAGGAGTCGAAGCGGCTATTGAACATAAAATCAAGCCAGACATTTCCTTGCTGGGTGCATTAGAAATGAATTACGGATTTGGAAATCGAGCTTGGTTATATAGCGTCGATTTGCCGATTAGTGTACGTTATTATTTTTCAATAGGAAGAAAAATGAAGAAACGGGTCGATCCACATGGTTTCTTCAGGCACTATGTGGCTATTCGAGCTGAGAACTCTCTTTTTTCAAACCTGCTTTACAATGATAATCCATTTACTGAAAAGTATTATAGAGGTCAATTTGTGAACTATAGAACAAACGTATCGAAGTATAATGAGGCATTTAATTTATTCCAATATGCATACGTTCAAGTTGGATCTCAGTTTAAAATAAAAACGAATAAGTATTTAGATATAAATGCAGTTGTTCCTATCACTGCTTTAATCTATAACAAGCTGGAATATACATTAGCGACACCTGCTTATGTAACGATTAAATATGGTCTATTCTGGCAAAAATAATTTGGCCCAATAGACCATATTTGTAATTGATAACAGTCAAGGATGGGGTAAATTCCCACCAGCTATTTTGATTGTCTGCATATGAAATAGAGTACTTCCTCTTACGAAAAATACCCGGCTTGGTAATACGTCTTTTTTAGAAGTTCAGCCAATTTGTAGCAGTGTAAATCCTCGAAGTATAAATCGCTTCATAAACGTGTAGATTGAAGCAATACCTATTCGGCAGCTACAGATAATTTTGTGAAATTGCCCACTGACTGCTTCAAGGCCTCTGCATGGTTATAGATGTCGTCTAGGGATTGGATTTCATATTTCGTTTCCCGTTTTTCTGCATCAAGTAAGCCGATATATTTCTTTTGCCCGTTTAGGTGCAATCGGCAAATTGTCTTACGGTTGTTGTCATCCAAAAGAATCGCAAAATAGCTTTGTGCATCCCGATGAACAATGCGGTTTGAATCGATATGCGGACGCAGAATGGAACGAATAATATAAAAGCCCTCTAATTCCTCCGCTGTTGTAACCACAATGGGACCTGTTTTTTCTTCGCTGGTTGGAGTAGCAATTGGTTCGGTAGTGATTTGTGGAATAGCTAATTCTTCTTGCCCTAGGGCGGTTTTCAACCGCCCGGATACTTGCTCGGAAATCGTTTGGGCAATTGACTTCTTGACTAACCCAGTGAAGTAATCAACCATCCTGGCGTTTAATTGGCCTTCATACACACCTCTGGCAAAGTATTTGACAAAGTGCTCCGATGGATTTGTAAACTCTTGGTGCATGATAGACTTCAGTGCACCAGTATATTTTAGTTCACTGGCTGTATTGAGAATCTGGTCAACATCGAAGTAAGGCTTACTAAATTTCTTAACCTCTTCAATTTGATTCTCTCGTAAATCAAGTAAGTCAATTTCAAGAAAAGGCTGTTCGTCCATCCGATTAGGAGCAACCAGATCCGTATAAAAGCGGTATACAACGCCATTAGTCAGGATACCAAAGCGGGCTTTGGTTACGTGGAAATAACGTAGTAACTGATTATCGTGCAAGGTAAGAGCTTGTTTCCAATGTTTGCACTCAATGAGCATACAGGGTTCAGGCTGCCCATTGACTTCTCGCATAATCGCGTAATCGACCTTTTCACCCTTCTTGGTACCAATGTCAGAAATAAACTCGGGCACAACTTCAAACGGATTAAATACATCATATCCTAGCATATTCAGAAATGGCATGATTAGAGCCGTTTTTGCCGCTTCTTCGGTCTGGATAGAGTCTTTTAACTTAGCAACACGGTCGCAGTGCTGTTTGATTTGGTCTTTAAAATCCATGATGGTATCAAGAGTAGAACTGGTATAGAATAATGAATAGGTCTTCAAGGTAAAAAGTGAAAGCTTTCCTTTTAATCTTTATAATATAAATAGATGTTTCTAATACGACGAATTGAGTAACCGGGGGCCAAGTCATGAATATTGAAGAGTATGTTAACTATTGATTGAAGTGGAGCATACCTTTAAAGGCATTTTTTTAACATGGCAGGGGAATTTGAAATAAGCAAAGTTTATGGGCCCCAAACACATTTCAATAAGGAACTCATACAAAATACAACAGCTATAAACCAAAAAAGCCCCTAAATGGGGCTCCCTGGCATTTTTCTATATGTTTGTTTATTGACCATTTATCGTCAATACTTATCCATGAAAGAAATCCTTCATTTTATCGAAGAATCCTTTTTCATTTTTATTAGGCTTTGGCTGAAAGTTCGGTGAGTTACGTAGCTTTTCCAGCATCGACCGCTCTTCCGACGATAACGCTTTGGGCGTCCAGACGTTTACATGAACGAGTTGGTCACCACGGCCATAGCCGTTCAATTCTTTGATTCCTTTGCCTTTGAGACGAAGAATTTTGCCACTCTGCGTACCCGGATCAAGCGTGATACGGGCCTTTCCGTCAATAGTTGGCACCTCTACGTTTGTGCCGACAGCAGCGTCCACAAAGTTGACGTACAGATCAAACACGACGTTGTTGCCATCACGCTTGAGGTCAGCATCCTCTTCTTCTTCAATGACAATGAGTAAATCACCAGCAACACCACCACGCGGGGGTACGTTACCTTTTCCTCCTACCGATAATTGAATGCCTTCAGCAACACCCGCCGGAATCTTAATTGGAATAACGTCTTCCTGCAATACACGGCCTTCACCAAAGCATACGTCGCACCGGTCGGTTACCAGTTTACCTTCACCATTACAGGTTGGGCAAGTGCTGGTCGAGACCATTTGCCCAAGCATGGTGTTGACTACTTTACGGGTTTGCCCAGTTCCACTACAGGTCGTACAGGTTTGTACAGCCGTACCATTTTTAGACCCGTTACCACCACAGGTGTTACAGGTAACGTGGCGCTTAACTTTAATTTTCTTCTCAACACCGTTGGCAACTTCCTGTAAATTCAATTTCAGTTTAATGCGCAGATCGGAGCCACGACGAACGCGCTGACGTCCTCCTCCCCCCTGTGCTCCCCGAAAGAAGCTCCCAAAGGGCGAATCGTCGCCAAAAACGTCACCAAACTGACTGAATATATCCTCCATGGTTGGTCCACCGGCACCATAGCCACCAGCGGCTCCACCCATACCGGCATGACCAAACTGGTCATAGCGAGCCTTCTTCTGAGGGTCGTTCAGAACATCGTAAGCCTCAGCCGCTTCCTTAAATTTTTCTTCGGCGGTGGGGTCATCGGGGTTTTTATCGGGATGGTACTTGATGGCCATCTTCCGATATGCCTTTTTCAACTCCTCCGGCGAGACGTTCTTATCAACGCCCAGTATTTCGTAATAATCGCGCTTCGTTGCCATGGTCGGGATATATAATGTGGGATATATGATGTCTAGTCTGGCACATTGGACCAAACATCATATATCCCACATCACACCTAAAAATTATGCTCCTACAATTACTTTCGCAAACCGAATGACCTTGTCATTCAGATAATACCCTTTTTCAATTTCGTCGATGACTTTTCCTTTGAGATCATCGCTTGGAGCCGGAAACTGAGTTACAGACTCGTGCAGGTCAGCATTAAAGGTTTCACCTTTCGAACTCATTGGTTTTAAGCCTTTATTTTCTAAAGTCTTAAACAACTTATTGTAAATCAGGGATATACCTTCCTTTACGGCGGCAATATCATCCGTTGTTTCGATGGATTGCATAGCGCGCTCAAAATCGTCAACAACGGGTATCAACGCCTGTAATAAGCCTTCATTGGCATTACTGATCAGGTCTAGTTTTTCCCTGGCCGTTCGCCGACGAAAGTTCTCAAAGTCAGCGTACAAACGGAGGTATTTATCTTTAAGTTCAGCTAATTCACTGCCGATCCGTTCCGTTTCGGCCACAAAGCCTTCTGCCGAATTGCTTTCAGTTGTTTCTTCCGACTCTCCGCCATTGACGGGTACAGCCTCTTCACCGGCTGCGGTTGCAGTTGTCAGGTTGTCAGGTTGTTGCGTATTCGTAGACGCTTCTTCGTCCAAAATGTCTTTATTTTCCATTGATGAGCTTCTATTTCGCTTCCAGAAATTCATATGCAAAGATGGGCAAAAGCTCGGCCAAAACCGCATTTACTGCCAAGTTGACACGATTTCTCAGTAATGGTCAGGCTGATTTATTGATTTACAGGATTTATCTTTCCGGCAAATCTGTTTTCCAGAAACAGTCGCCTTCGTCTTTTATGCATTCGTCAACAAGTCAGTACACCCAATTGATCAAAGCCAGAGCCCTCGCCTTAGGTTTTGATTTTTGTGGTGTGGCGAAAGCTGATTTTCTGGAAGAAGAAGCGCCCCGCCTGGAAACCTGGCTTAAGAATGGGATGCATGGCCAGATGAATTACATGGCTAACCACTTCGACAAACGGCTTGATCCCCGCCTGCTGGTCGATGATGCCAAATCGGTCATAACGGTCTTGCTCAATTATTATCCAGAGCAGAAACTTCCCGAATCCG
Organism: Spirosoma aureum; assembly: GCF_011604685.1. Lineage (NCBI taxonomy): Bacteria > Pseudomonadati > Bacteroidota > Cytophagia > Cytophagales > Cytophagaceae > Spirosoma > Spirosoma aureum. Next base: position 5,875,891 of record NZ_CP050063.1, read on the forward strand.
ATGCAGATTATAAGCTCTCAAAATATGCTTATGGTGCAGACTATCACTATGTTATAAAAGACAAACTAAAAAATTTACTGGCTTATATTCAGGAAGAAATCGGTGAAGTTGGCGGGCGGGCTTTTGTCGATTCAGCACCAGTCATGGATAAAGCCTGGGCTAATCGAGGGGGATTAGGTTGGGTGGGCAAACACACCAATCTGATCAATCGCGAGATCGGTTCGTTTTTCTTTATCGGCGAATTAATCCTCGATCTTGAGTTGGAGCCTGATGGTCCAATTACTGACTATTGCGGTACCTGTACACGTTGCATCGACGCCTGCCCTACCGACGCAATTGTTGGGCCATACGTGGTTGATGGCAGCAAGTGTATTTCTTACTTTACGATTGAGTTAAAAGAGGCAATTCCTGACGATGTTCGGGGAAAATTTGACAATTGGGTCTTCGGTTGTGACATCTGTCAGGATGTCTGCCCCTGGAATCGTTTTGCCAAACCACACAAAACGGTTGAATTCAACCTAAATCCCGAATTAGCCGCTTTTACAAAGACCGACTGGGAGGAAATTACGGAAGATGTTTTTCGTGAGGTTTTTCGCCGATCGGCCGTGAAACGAACCAAACTGGAAGGTCTGAAGCGTAATATTGCATTCAATAAGCCAGGTTCCGTTTCTGAAAGCTGAGACGAAATAGACTAATGAAAGCATTTCAGGCAGTTTTGAGTACAGCGGTGTGCTTAATCTGCCTGTAGGCTAAAATACCTGCTCATGGCCTCCCCTACCCGCCATACTTCCTCAAAAGTGTTATATAAAGGCGTGGGAGCCAGCCGAATGCAGTCGGGTTCGCGCCAGTCGCCGATAATACCCTGTTCGGTCAGATAGGCAAACAACTCACGGCCTTTTTTGCGCACCAGCAACGATAGCTGGCAACCGCGCTGGTTCGGATCGTCGGGCGTTAGTAGCTGCACGTCATCAAACGGTGCCAACACATATTCCAGGTAACCAGTCAATAGTTCACTTTTTTGTCGGAGGGGAATAATTCCAGCTTCGGCTGTAATGGCCAAAGCTGCGCGATGCAAGGCCAGTGATAGTATGTTAGGGGTACTAACCTGCCAGCCATCGGCTCCGGGAGCTGGTAGAAAACCTGGCTGCATAGCAAAACGCCGGTCTTCGCGATAACCCCACCAACCAGCCAGCCTTGGTACGTTCTGATCATGGTGTTTCTGATGAACAAACACGCCAGAAACGGCTCCCGGCCCGCCATTGAGGTATTTATACGAGCACCAGGTGGCAAAGTCAGCGCCCCATTCGTGGAGCCGCAGGGGTACGTTTCCGATCGCATGGGCCAGATCAAAACCAATGAGTACACAATGCTGTTTAGCCGTCTGGGTGATGGCATCCATGTTATAAACCTGCCCTGTGTAATAATTCAGGCCACTCATCCAGATTAAGGCCAGCGAGTCGGCATGTTCGGCAATGGCATGCTGGATATCCGTCGTGTGGATCAGGCTATCGTCGGATCGTGGCGCTATTTCGATAATTGCTTCTGAGGGATTTAACCCATGATGCTTTACGTGCGTTTCAAGGGCATATTGATCCGATGAAAAATCACCAGCAATCGTAAGAATTTTGTACTTCTTTTTCCCTAATGAATCAATTGTTCCGGGCCGATAAAATGAAGCAAGTAATAGATGCAGATTCACGGTCAGCGCGTTCATCGGGCAAACTTCCGAGGTTTCGGCCCCTACGATTTGCGCCAGTGAGTCTTTACAGGTAGCATGATAACCTAACCAGGTTTGTCTGTCACTTTCCGACTCTGCAACGGCAGAATGATCAAACCAGCCCTCAACACCCAGATTCTGCCAGGTTTCAAGCTCGCGGCCAAGGGCTTCACGCGCAGTTTTAGGTTGCAGGCCAAGCGAATTACCGCACAGGTAATTTAAGGGTTTACCATCGCGCTGAGGAATATGAAAACGGTCGCGAAACGGCCGAAGAGGGTCAGCCTGATCTAGTTGTTGAGCAAAAGTGCGTGAATTTTCGTAGGTCATCTGGAGGTATTACCAAGTCTGCTACAAGCTACGATTTTAAGCCGTTTTTGTTCAATTATTTTGACTGTTGATCAGGTTTTCCAGCAGAGATTCAGAAAAAAGTAGTAGGCCTTTAACAAAAACCCGTGCCACGGTTCGAAACCGTGGCACGGGTTTTTGTTAAAGGCCTAGATTGATTAGTATCAGAAATTTATTTCCATCCACCACCAAGCGCCCGGTACGTATTGACCAGTGCATTCATTTGTTGCATTCTGGTTTCAATAAGCTCCATTCGAGCTTCCAGTACATCGCGTTGAGTCAACAGCACTTCCATATAATCGGCTCTGGCTGAGGTAAACAACTTGATCGATATGCCGGTCGACTGGGTAAGTGCGTCCACCTGGTTGTTTTTCATGTTGTACTTTTTCTCCAGGTTATCAATATTCGACAACTGGTTGACCACTTCGATGTAGGCATTCAGAATTGTGCGCTCGTAATTATAAACGGTCTGAATTTGCTTGGCATTGGCACTTTGATAGGTAGCCGTAATGGCATTCTTATTGATCCAGGGACCGGCTAGATCACCAACCAGCGAAGCGATTAATGATTGAGGCAGATTTCCAAGATAGATCGGATTAAAGGCCATGACGCCCACTGATGCTGTAATGTTTAACGAAGGATAAAAATTTGCTTTAGCCACCGTTACGTCCAGCTTGGCTGCCGCCAGTTGCAGTTCAGCCTGTCGGATATCAGGCCGATTGGCTAACAATTGCGGGGGGATACCTGCCGAAATTTTGGTCGGTATTAAAGTGCCAAAATTCTGGGAATTCCGTTGAACATGTTGCGGAAATCTACCCACCAGAAAGTTAATCCGGTTTTCTGCTATGACAATCTTTTGCTGAATTTCGTACTGAAGGCTTTGGGTTTTAAATACCTCGGCCTCAAACCTGCGTACGGCCAGTTCGGTTACTTTGGCTGCTTCTTTCTCCTGCTTGATAATACTCAACGCATTTGTAAGAACCGTAATGTTTCTCTGTACGATCTCCAGCTGATTGTCGAGCGCCATAAGCTCGTAATACGAATTGGCAATTTCAGAGACCAGATTCGTAACCTGGAAATTCTTCCCTTCAATAGAAGCCAGGTAATTCATTACGGCCACTTTTTTGGCGTTACGCAGCTTATGCCAGATATCCACTTCCCAACTGGCAAAAGCACCTATATACGAATTCGGTAAAACCTCCGGCGTTTCTTTACCCGGTTTTATTTCTGAATAGGCGTCGGCAGCTCCCTGACTCGTATAGCGCGACACTTTGTCAACACCGCTACCGCCACCTACCGTAACGAAGGGTAGATATGCCCCTTTTCTGGCTAATATTTCGTTATTAGCCATCTGGATTTCCTGCAGCGTGATATTTAGTTCCTGATTGTTAAACAATGCCGTATCAATCAGGGCGGCCAGGTTTGGATCGGTAAAATACTCTTTCCAGGTACTCTTTGCCGAATTGGTAGAGTCCTGCGAGTTGTTATAACTCGCAGGTACCAGTTTATTTTCTGTTTTTCCAACCAGGCGCGGAACACTACAGGCGGCATTGAGTAGGGCAATGAAAGCTATCCCTAAGCAAGCCAATAGTCTTTTATTGCTCATGTAATTAAACTTCTTCTGTTTGTGGGAAAATGTCAACTGAATGAACCAGATTTTCGGTTAAAGAATCATCTTCTTCATCTTTAATCATCTTTCTGCCATCAGCCAAACTGCCAAATATGTAGTACAATCCAGGAATGATGATGACCCCGAAAATGGTGCCGAATAACATACCACCCATGGCAGAAGCGCCAATGGTTCGGTTACCAATAGCACCGGCACCGGTTGCACTAATCAGCGGTATCAATCCGGCCACGAAAGCGAATGAGGTCATTAAGATCGGGCGGAAACGGACCCTGGCCCCTTCAATGGCTGCGTTCAGAATTGTTTCTCCCTGATGGCGCTTCTGAACGGCAAACTCCACGATCAGTACAGCATTTTTACCCAACAGACCAACCAGCATGATGAGTCCGATCTGGGCATAGATGTTGTTTTCCAGCCCCATTAACTTGAGCAGCAAAAACGAACCGAATATCCCAACTGGTAGCGAGAACACGACAGCCAACGGAATGATAAAGCTTTCATATTGGGCTGCCAATACAAAGTAAACGAAAGCCAATACAATCAGGAATACGTACAGAGACTCATTCCCCCGGATCGATTCGTCGTAGGAAAGGCCTTCAAAAGCGATATCGTATCCTCTTGGCAAGGTCTTTTTGGCAACTTCCCGAATGGCCTGTATGGCATCTGCCGTAGTATATCCCTTCGCCGGAAGGCCCTGAATAGCGGCAGAATTGTACAAATTGAACCGGGTAATTTCATTGGGTCCCTGCCCTTTTTTAAGCCGCATGAATGCCGAGTAGGGCACCATATCACCCGCATCGTTTTTGACAAAAAGCTTGAGAAGATCGGATGGAAGCCTTCTGTACTTAGGATCGGACTGCACGTACACTTTGAAGAACTGGTTAAACTTGGTAAACCCTTGTTCGTAGGTACTGCCAATCATGATATTGAGGTTATCCATCGCTTTTCCGATAGACACGCCTTTCTGCATGGCCAGATTGTTGTCGATCTCCAGTTCGTATTGCGGATAGTTCGCGGCAAAAAAGGTAAACAGGCCCGTTAGCTCTTTACGCTTGCCCAAATTGGCCATGAACTCTTTGTTGATCTTATCAAACTCACGATAGTCGGTATCGGTCGTTTTATCCAGTAAGCGCATGGAAAAACCGCCTGAAGTACCAAATCCAGGAATTGCCGGTGGTTCGAAGAATTCAACCACAGCGCCAAGATTTCTCGTCTTACCTTCCAGTTCTTCCATGATTTCCTTCACGTTATGCTCGCGCTCCGACCAGGGTTTCAGGTTGATCAGACACGTACCGGCATTGGAGCCCCGTCCTTCGGTCATAATCTCGTAACCGGCCAGCGACGATACCGATTCTATACCCGGAACTTCTTCACAAATTTTCTGAAGGTTTCGGGAAACCTGGTTGGTTTTTTCCAGGGTAGAACCCGGTGGGGTCTGGATAATCGCATAAATCGTACTCTGATCCTCGTTCGGAATAAATCCGGCTGGCAGAACGGTATTCTCGTAGAATATTCCTGCGCAGAAACCCAATAATATGATGAACGTAACGACTCGACGGCTGACGATTAATTTTAACAAGCCAACGTATCGTCCGGTAAGTCTATCAAACACCCGGTTAAAACTATCAATCCCTTTGGTCAGGAAGTTTTTCTTCTTTTCGGGATGGCCATGGTGATTTTTCAACAACATGGCACATAACACTGGCGTAAGCGTCAGGGCGATCAAGGCCGAAATCACAATGGAACTGGCCATAGTGATCGAGAATTGGCGATAGAATGTACCGACCGGACCCGACATGAACGAAATGGGCAGGAATACCGATACCATCACCAGGGTAATGGCGATAATAGCTCCGCTGATCTCACCAAGTACTTTTCTAACCGCACCAAAGGGGGATAGATTCGGCTCTTCTTCCATCTTGGCATGCACGGCCTCTACCACCACAATGGCATCATCCACCACAATACCAATGGCCAGCACCAGGGCAAAGAGCGTAATTAAATTGATGGAAAGCCCAAAAGCCTGAATAACGAAAAACGCCCCGATCAACGATACCGGAACCGCGAGGATCGGTATCAGGGTTGAACGCCAATCGCCCAGGAATATGAAAACGACCAAGGCAACCAGTAAAAATGCATCCCGCAACGTATCAATTACCTGCTCGATAGAAGCATCCAGGAAGTTGGACACGTCATAGCTGATTTTGTAATCCACACCCGGAGGGAAGGATTCTTTCATTACTTCAAGCTTCTTTTTTACTTCTTCAATAACGTCACTGGCATTACTACCATAGTTTTGGCGCAATACTATGGCTGCCGACGCATGGCCATCCAGGTTAGAATAGATGTCAAAGAATTCACTTCCCAGTTCAACCCGGGCTATATCCCGTAAGTGTATGCTTTCTCCGGCTGAATTGGCCCGGATAATGATACCCTCATACTCTTCCGGCTTGTTATACCGTCCTTTGTAGGTGAGTACATATTCCAGCGACTGGGCAGCTATACCGGAGCTTTGACCGATCCGGCCGGGCCGACCGATAATACTCTGCTCCCCTACGGCCTTCATGACTTCTTCGGTGGAGATATTATAGGCACGCATGCGCTCAGGGTTTAACCATAGGCGCATCGCATACCGCCGGCTACCCAATATTTGTGCCCTGGCGATCCCTTTAGTCCGCTGGATTTCGGGGATCATTTTAACAGTAGCGTAGTTGAACAAGAATTTTTCGTCAATACTCTTTTCCTTGGAATAGAGATTGACGTACATCAACATACTAGGCTGGACCGGCGAGATAATAACCCCTTCACGCTGAACCAGTTCGGGCAAGAGCGGCATAACCTGATCCACCCTTGTTTTCACCCGAATAACGGCCACGTTGGGGTCAGTACCTGGTTCAAAAATAATCCGAAGGGTAGCCTCACCAGCGCTGGTTGCGTCGGTCGCAATATACCGCATATCCTGGACGCCATTGATGGCCTGTTCCAAGGTAATCAGCGTTGATTTTACCAATACATCGGCACTGGATCCGGGATAAGCAATGAAAATATTTACGGTTGTGGGGGCAATATCAGGGAATTGAGAAATAGGCAATTTCTGGATAGCCAGTATGCCAATAAAGACTATCATGATCGAGATCACGATAGCGAATACAGGTCTGCGAATGAATTTACTGAACATAACGTCTGGTTTTTAGAATGTCTGATTACTCGGCATATAAACTTAGGTTAGAGATAACAGACTCTGGTTTCACGAATGTGTATTGTATCTTTTCGTTTTCTTTTACCTGACGTAAGCCCTCCAGAAGGATCTTATCATCTTTGTTCAGACCGCTTCGAACAACAAAAATGTGCGGCATTTCGGCGGCAATGGTGATTTCCCTCGATCGAATTTTGTTGTCTTTATCGACTATATATACGTACTTCTTTTCCAGAACTTCGAAGGTGGCTTTCTGCGGAATGATCAGGGCGTTTTTCATCGGTAAAGTCATTTGTATATTACCGGTTTCGCCATGCCGTAACAGCCCTTTAGGATTGGGGAACGTAGCGCGGAACGCAATGTTCCCCGTTTCGTTATTGAAGTCAGCCTCAATGGTTTGAACCACACCCGGATGATCATATACCCGCTGATTGGCCATCAGCAAATTGACACTATTCAGATTTTCCTCCTGAGCGTGCGTTTTATAGTTCAGATACTCGGCTTCCGGCACATTGAAATACACCCACATCTTGCTATTGTCGGAGAGGGTGGTCAACAAATCGCCCTCATTAACAAGGCTGCCCAACCGTACCTGGAAGTGGTCCATAATACCATCGAAAGGCGCTCTGACTTCCGTAAATCCAAGGTGGATCTGCGCTACGGATACTTCAGCTTTTGCCTTATCTAGTTTGGCTTTGGCCAGGGCTAATTCATTTTTCGACACGATATTACTATCCGCCAGTAGCTTTGTGTTTTTGTATTCGACGTCCACAAAATTGGCTTCGGCCTGGGCTTTCAATAGTTCGGCCTGATACTGTATAGGCAGAATTTGAAACATGAGCTGCCCTTTTCTAACGTACTGCCCTTCGTCCACGAAAATTTTCTGCAAATACCCCTTTTCCAGTGCTCTTAATTCGATGTGCTGGATAGAGTGAATTTGAGAGACGTAGTCGTTGGTGATTGTTGTGTCTCTTTTTAATGGACTGGTAACCTGATACTTAATTTCCTCTTCCTTTTCTTCTTCTTTATGTCCACAACTTGCCAAGCCCAACAAGGCGCACAAGCTCGTGAGTATGAGCATTCTATTCATAATAATTATATTGTTTTGCACGGGACTAGTTTGACAATTTTTAGTAGGCATTGGCCACGTTGATTTGCTGCTGGATTAATTCATTTTCTAGTTCTTCATTACCCCATTCGAGTTCCGCTCAACTTTGACTGTCTGACCTGGAGTGGCGTTGGGTAGCTGCTCCAGTTGAAGAATCAGGCTGTCTTTCTGTTGGTTAGCTCGTTTGCAGTCTGAAAGCTGCTGTTGCCAAACCACGAGATCCACCGGGTGGACTGCGTTGCCTAATTCGTATTCGTAAATGCTTCGCAGACGGGTTTGCTCGTACAGAAGAAATCCATTGAACACTAGTGAAAAAGCCAGGGCCAGTCCAAAGCAGTAGAGCAAAATCGAGGGAAAATGCCGGCGTTGCATTGCTTGTGTCTGTGTTGCTTTGACACAAATCAAGCACCAAGACATTAAAACGGTATGAGAAGGAAATTAAAAGATATTGGAAAAGTTTAAATCTCCGTTTCGATCTAGGGAGGATTACCTACTTACTTCTATACTAAAAATACCTATTATGGGGCTTTTACGGCTCTCGTCCTCACAGAGCTATTCCTGGAGAGGACTATCATTCTTCGAATAATACTATTTAATAGTGTAGTGTGTCAACTTTTGATTTATTATAGTCAAATATGGCTCTAACAGCCTGACATTAAAATTAGATTGAAAATTTTATGCCTGGCTGGGCAAAGTAATGGTTACAGAGGTCCCTTTGTTGACGTTGGAAGTGATTTGAATGATCCCCTGATGCAAGTCTATGACTTTCTGCGTTACAGCCAGACCAATGCCATAGCCTGGTACGTCCTCAACATTTTTCCCCCGGTAAAGTGGATCAAGTATGTGAGCTGCATCCGCTTCCGTAATACCTCGTCCCTGGTCAGCTACCGTTACCGTTATTTGTTCTTTTTTGGCGATTAATTCTACAGAAATCGCTTCGTTTGAATATTTACAGGCATTATCGAGTACGTTTAAAAAAGCTGTCGTCAGCAGCGTTGCGTTCCCTTTCACTGTGAATGATTCGTCCTCATTGGTCATAAATCGAAGCGGCAGGTTCCGACCCGGATACTTGGTCTGCACTAGCCCAATGGCCGTAAGCAGGCAATCGTCTACCTGAACCGAAGTCAGGGCAACGGTTCCATCGGTGACTTTGGCTAAACCAAGCAAACCATTGGTCAGAGTAATCACTTTTTTCAGTTCTTCTACGGATACTTCCATACTGTCGCACCAGTCGGCTGGATTTTTGTCGTAACGTAGGGAAGTTTCCAGCGTGCCCAGAATGTTGGTGAGCGGTGTGCGTAGTTCATGAGAAGCATGGGAAACAAAACTACGCTGAGAGACAAACGCGTCCTCCAGTCGAAAAAGCATCTGATTGAAGGTCATGGCGAGTTGGGCGATTTCATCCCGGCGATTCCCTTCATTAACCCGTTTGTGCAGATCCATGGCGGTTATCTGCTCCACCTCATCCACAATATCGGCAATGGGTTTCAGTACCCCACCGGAAAAATACCAGCCTGCCAGCACAATCAACGCAAAACCCAGCAGATTAGCCAGCAACAGAATTTGTTGTAACGTACCCAATTTGGCAAAGCCGATCCGGTCATAGCCGGAGGCAAAAATATAAAAGAGTTGCCCTCGATCCTTGTATCGTACTACGATCGACTCAAGATGCCCGCTTTTGAATTCAAACATTGATTCGGCAGCCAGCAGCGGTATTTTTTCTTTATAATATTCAGATTCTTTTAGAGTTCGATTGGTAAATACCAGGTTGTGCTGGTGATCATAAATGCTGATTTGCTCCTCGACAATGGTGAGCAGATCGGTCCGCACCATGTTTTTAAAAAAGTCATCGTGCAGATGCCGCCTGGAAATTAGTACCCGTCCGGCAACGCGGGCTTTTGACTCCAACCGACTATAAAATTCCTCCTGTCGGTACAGCGAATAAAAATACCACACCAGCAGCGACAGTGTGACTTGGATGGCCGTAGCCAGCAATGTGAAAATGATCGTCAGGCGATTCCGAATGAGCATGAATGTATTTAATAGAAAGGCCCGTTTGGCCTAGATCGCCTAGATCTATATGGTTTTGAAAACCTTGTAGATCTAATCAAATGGGTCTTATCGTCCCTTACTCTTCCCGGAGCACATACCCCATTCCAACAATGGTGTGTAACAGCTTCGGTGAAAAGCCTTTGTCGATCTTCTTACGTATATAACTGATATACACATCAATAACATTGCTGTTGTTGTCAAAATTCAGGCTCCAAACCCGCTCGCTGATGTCTACCCGCGAAATGATCCTTCCTTTGTTGAGCATCATATACTCAATTAAAGAGTATTCACGGGTAGTCAGGTCAATGCGTTTGCCAGCGCGTGTCACGGCTTTAGTATCAAGGTTCAGTTCCAGATCAGCCAGCCGGAGTACTTGCTTTAGTTTGGAGCCGTTCCGGCGCGACAAAGCTCTAAGTCGCAATATCAATTCGTGAAACTCAAACGGTTTGGCCAGGTAATCGTCAGCGCCGGCGTTAAAGCCATTCGACTTATCGGCCAGGCTATCCAGCGCGGTTAGCATCAATACTGGTACGGTCTCATTTTCCGACCGGATCAACCGGCACAGATCAAAGCCGTTGATGTGTGGCAAATTGACATCCAATATAATAATATCATATTCATCCCTGCGAAACAGTGCCAGGCCAGTACGTCCATCGTAAGCGACTTCGACTTCGTAACCTTCGGCCGATATACCCTTGCGAATAAAAGAAGCCAACCGTTCTTCGTCTTCTACTACCAGGATTTTCATGAAAAGATATTGGTTGATTAGTACTCTTTCGTCAAGACATTCCTGACTCGGGGCTAGTTGTAGCTTCTCCCTTTTAACCCCCAATGGGCTTGTCTTTAACTTTCCCCAAATCTGTTTAACACAGGTCTTGCCCAAAAGCGTTTCTGAACGCCAGTTCGCTCCTATTCGGTCAGCGAAACAAAGATAGTCAAGATCAGTTTCCCGGTGCCCATGTTCACAACTAACACCTTGGCAAGAAACTCCTTTCCTGTTCGCTAACTTACTACCGGCGGATATTATCTCGGCAGTCGGGTTGTGAGTCGGATATCATTTCCAAATTATAGAAAAAACCCTGATTCATCCTGTCGTAACGTACTAATTTACGATCTGATATAGTAGTAGCATAGGAGACCGCACTTTAGAAAAAATAACAGGCATATCCGCCTGAATCAAACCCGCGGCTTTTCTCCACAGTATGCAGATTAACAATTCTTTACAACCCGTTGACCTCTCAACCAAGCTTACCCAGTTCTGGGAACTCTCCGGCCAGAAAATTCAGCTCATCGAGCAGCACTACGACGTATCGAAAGGCTCCCCGGTTTTCACTGTCCAGGGGCAGTATACCACCCGTGGCTGGACCGAATGGACGCAGGGTTTTCAGTTTGGCTCAGCTATTTTGCAATATGACGCAACCGATGACATTGAGTTTCTAGAAATAGGTCGCCAGAAAACACTCGATCTGATGGCTCCTCATGTTAGTCACATCGGCGTTCATGACCACGGCTTCAACAATGTCAGCACCTACGGAAATCTACTTCGATTAATGCGTGAGGGCCGTATTCCACAAAACGACTGGGAGCAAAATTTTTACGAACTGGCGCTGAAAATTTCCGGAGCGGTTCAGGCAAGTCGCTGGACAACTATAAAAAATGGTGGCTTCATCAGTTCCTTCAACGGGCCGCACTCGCTGTTTGTCGATACCATCCGTTCGTGCCGGGCTCTGGTGCTAAGTCATGCATTAGGACATGTTTTTCAGGGCGAAGGTGACGTTAAAATTAATCTTCTCGAGCGAGCTCTCCAGCATATAAAAGCCACCGCCGACTATTCGGTATTCTACGGTGAAGGGCGTGATTCGTATGATTTGTGGGGGCGAACTGCGCACGAAAGCGTTTTCAACGTGAAAGATGGCAATTTCCGGTGCCCCAATTCGCAACAGGGTTATTCGGGCTTCACAACCTGGACACGCGGCCTGGCCTGGGCAATGTGTGGCTTTGCCGAAGAATTGGAATGGCTCGCCACCCGTGATGGTGCCGAACTGGAACCTTACGGTGGCAGGGCCAGTATTGAGACTTTTATGCTAAAAGCTGCATCGGCAACCTGTGATTTTTTTATTGAGCATACTCCCACGGATGGAATTCCTTACTGGGATACTGGAGCCCCCAACCTCCATCGACTGGGCGACTACCTTAACCGACCGGCAGATCCCTATAATGATGTGGAGCCCGTCGATAGTTCGGCAGCGGCCATTGGTGCACAGGGATTGTTGCGACTGGGAAAATACCTCCTGTCGACTGGATCTACGGAGGCCGGACAACGGTATTGGCAAGCAGGGCTAACTGTACTCGATACACTGTTTTCCGAATCCTATCTGAGCACAAACCCAACGCATCAGGGGTTGATTTTGCATTCGATTTATCACCAGCCCAACGGTTGGGATTATGTACCAGCGGGCAGTAAGATCGCTAACGGGGAGTCGAGCATGTGGGGTGACTATCACGCCCGCGAGGTGGCCCTTTATCTCCAGCGAATCATCCGTAACGAACCTTATTATACCTTTTTCAACTGCCTGTCATGAGTGCGAAACCCTTAAGCGATTTGTCGCAGCTCTGCGTCCATACCATCACGACCAAACCCTGGCCAATCGAGGTAGCCGCCAAAAACTTTTCTGAAGCAGGCATCGGCGGCATTACGGTATGGCGCAATGCACTGACAGGACTAGACATTAAGCAAACAGGGCAGTTACTTCGCGACCTCAACCTCACGGTCGTTTCGCTGTGTCGGGGTGGTTTTTTCCCTCATACTGAAGCCATTGGTCGACAGGTAGCGATCGACGACAACAAACGAGCCATCGAGGAGGCTTATGCGCTGGGCGCACCCTTAATCGTGCTCGTGTGCGGGGCCGTTCCGGGCCAGTCACTAACCGAATCCCGAAAGCAGATTCAGGATGGGATAATGGCTATTCTCCCCGATGCAGAGGCCGCCGGAGTCAAACTGGCGATCGAGCCTTTGCACCCAATGTATGCTGATAATCGCTCGGCAATCAACACATTAAGTCAGGCAAACGATATGGCAGAGGCCATTAATTCACCCTGGGTAGGCGTTGCGGTCGATGTCTATCATCTCTGGTGGGACCCGATGCTGGAAAGTGAAATTGCCCGATGCGGTAAAAATGAGAACCTGTACGCTTTTCATATCTGCGACTGGAAAACACCAACGACCGACTTCCTGAACGATCGGGGACTAATGGGCGAAGGGTGTATTAATGTCCGGCAAATTCGCGGCTGGGTTGAGGCTGCGGGATTTAATGGCTTCAACGAAGTCGAAATCTTTTCAAACCGCTACTGGTCCGAAGATCAGTCGGTTTTCCTTGACAAAATAAAGCAGGGTTATCTGCATCATTCATAAGGAGCGCCGGTAAATCGTTCGCTCATTCACTCTTTCCCACTTGCACTCGTTCAGTATGAAGGAACACAAAATTGGTATTATCATGAACGGCGTGACGGGCCGAATGGGTACAAATCAGCACCTGATGCGGTCAATCGTCGAAATCATTAAACAAGGTGGTGTAAAACTTGGTCCCGGCGAAACCATCATACCTGACCCCATTCTCGTTGGCCGCGACCGGAATAAATTAGAAAAATTGTGTCAGCTTTCGGGTATCCAGCGAATGACGACGGATGTTGACGAAGCCCTGGCCGACCCCAATAACAGTATTTATTTCGATGCCCAAACCACCGGCCGACGCGCCGAGGGCGTTCGGAAGGCCGTAAAAGCGGGTAAACACATTTACTGCGAAAAACCGACCGCGGTCAGTGCCGAGGTTGCCCTGGAACTGTATACGTTGTGTCAGGAAGCTGGCTTAAAAAACGGTGTCGTACAGGATAAGTTGTGGTTACCTGGTTTGCTAAAACTCAAACGCCTGATCCAGAATGACTTTTTCGGCAAAATCCTGTCCGTTCGGGGTGAGTTTGGCTATTGGGTATTCGAAGGCCATAGCATCCCGGCTCAGCGTCCGTCCTGGAACTATCGCAAAGAAGATGACGGTGGTATTATCGTGGATATGTTGTGCCACTGGCGTTATGTGCTCGACAATATTTTTGGAAAGGTAAAATCTGTTTCGTGCCTCGGCGCTACGCATATTCCCGAACGCATCGACGAGCAGGGACGCCCCTATAGCTGCACAGCCGACGATGCCGCCTATGCCACTTTTGAGCTCGAAAACGGTGTTATTGCTCATTTCAATTCATCCTGGACAGTTCGCGTCCGGCGTGACGATCTGCTCACACTGCAAGTTGATGGTACAAAAGGATCGGCTGTAGCCGGATTACGTGAGTGCTATACGCAGCACTACGGCAACACGCCCAAGCCGGTCTGGAATCCTGATATACCTCAAACGATTCCATTTTTCGATGGCTGGTCAAAAGTACCTGAACAGGAAATTTACGACAATGCCTTCAAGGCCCAATGGGAATTGTTCCTAAAACACGTTGTTAATGATGAGCCGTTTCCGTGGGATTTACGGGAGGGAGCTAAAGGCGTTCAGCTCGCCGAAAAAGGGCTGGAAAGTTGGGCTAAGCGTTGTTGGGTTGATGTTCCGGAGTTATGATAAACGCGGAGAAACGCCCCGTAGCCTTTATTACGGGTGGAAGCCGGGGAATCGGTTACGGCATTGCTGAACATCTGGCGAAGGCGGGTTTCGATCTGGCCATCAATGGCGTTCGGCCCGAAGACGCCGTTCGCGATGCGCTGGATGCCTTACGCAACCGGGGGAGCGACGTCTTGTATTGTCAGGGCGACATTGCCTCATCGGAGGCACGACAAGCCATGATGCAGTCGATCCAATCGCATTTCGGGCAGCTTAATATACTGGTCAATAATGCGGGCGTAGCTCCAAAAGAACGGCGCGATATTCTCGAAGCAACCGAAGAAAGCTTCCAGTATGTGCTGTCAACGAACTTACAGGGCGCTTACTTTCTGACACAGGCAGCCGCCAACTGGATGATAGCACAACGCGCTGAGGAAGCTGCCTTCTGGGCCTGTATCATTAACGTGTCCTCGATTTCGGCAACGGTTGCTTCGGTTAATCGGGGAGAATATTGTGTGGCGAAAGCGGGGTTAAGTATGGCAACGCAACTATTTGCCGTCCGGCTTGGAGAGTTTGACATACCAGTTTATGAAGTTCGACCGGGCGTCATCAAAACGGATATGACTGCGGGCGTTACCGCCAAATACGATGCCCTGATCGAATCGGGCCTATGCGTCCAGAAACGCTGGGGCTTTGCCGACGACGTGGGCCGTGCTGTTGCCTCATTGGCCAGGGGCGATTTTCCGTACTCGACTGGTCAGGTCATCATGGTTGATGGCGGGCTAACCATACCGAGACTGTAAACAATTAATTATCAGAAGATTATTCTTATCATGGATTGAGGCCAACCGATTTAAAGCTATAGTGCTTATCAGGAATTCTATAGAACTCAAATAATACTTCCTAAACCAATTGAAGCACATGAACACCAATCAAGTTTCCCGACGAGATGTCCTTAAAGCAGGGGCCGTCAGTTCACTCGCGGCTATCGGCATGCCCACTTTTATTCCAGCCAGTGCGTTTGGGGCCAACGACCGTATACGTGTTGCCGTTATTGGCATCAATGGACGCGGTAAAGATCACATTCAGGGCATTCAGAAACAGAAAGATGTCGAAGTAGCTACCCTATGTGATGTCGACAGTACAGTGCTACAAAACGGCGCTGCTGAATTCGAGAAAAAGTACAATAAAAAAGTACAGACAATGGGCGACTTACGGCAGGTCTACGATGATAAAAACATCGACGCCGTAACCATCGCCATGCCCAACCACTGGCACGCACTGGCGGCTATCTGGGCGTGTCAGGCAGGCAAGGACGTTTACGTCGAAAAACCGGGTGCCCATAATCTGTATGAAGGCCGTAAGCTGGTCGAAGCGGCTCATCGCTACAATCGTATTGTTCAGCATGGTGTACAGTTAAGGAGCTCGGTCGCGATTCAGGAAGCGATCAAACACCTGCGCGACGGACTGATCGGCAAGGTTTACATGGCGCGGGGACTTGTCTACAAATGGCGTCCCGACATTGGTGATAAAGGAACGTCACCCGTTCCTTCCGAACTAAACTGGAATCTCTGGCAAGGCCCGGCTCAGGCGCGTGATTTCAGCAAAAACTATGTTCATTACAACTGGCATTGGTTCTGGGATTACGGCAATGGCGACATTGGCAATCAGGGAATCCACGAAACGGATCTCTGCATGTGGGGATTAGATGTAGGACTACCCGAAGAAATCACGTCGGCAGGTGGTAAGTTTCTCTGGAAAGATTGCAAAGAAACCCCCGAAACGCTTACCTCGGTTTACAAATACCCCTCGTCAGGGAAAGTGATTCAGTTTGAGGTTCGCCCCTGGATGACGAACAAAGAAGATGGCGTCGAAATTGGCAATATATTTTATGGCGACAAAGGTTATATGGTCATTAACGGCTATTCGGACTATAAAACGTTTTTGGGTAAAGAGCGAACCCCTGGCCCAGCCCGTAACGAAGGGGGTGATCATTATGCCAACTTCATCGAAGCTGTTCGGTCGCGGGATAAATCGAAACAGAACGGCCCTGTTGAAACGGCCCACCTGTCGTCTGGCATTGCGCACCTGGGGAATATCGCCTACCGTTTGGGCCGTACCCTGCATTTCGACCCAAAAAATGAAGTGTTCGTAAACGACAAGGAAGCCAATCAGATGCTGACCCGAAAATACCGCGCTCCATTTGTAGTTCCCGAAAAGGTTTAACCAACTGAGAGTTACTAGTTTTCCAGATGTTCGCAGACGTATTCGTTTAATTCTGCGAACATCTGTCTTTGCCTTTGTGGGTAACCGCAAAACCTGAAAAGACTCCTACCAATGAAGCCAATAACTACTCCTGAATCCATGACGACGAATCGCACAGTGATCAGCCAACTTCTCCAACTTCCTGTGCTGGTGGCTGCTCTGGGCTATCTGGTAGATATGTACGACCTGTTTCTGTTCAGTGTTGTACGTGTTCCCAGCCTGAAAGCATTGGGAGTTGACGGTGACCGATTGTTAAGCGACGGAATTTTACTGCTGAACTCTCAAATGGCGGGTTTATTGATTGGTGGAATTTTCTGGGGTATTTTGGGTGATAAACGTGGGCGACTGTCAGTTCTTTTTGGCTCTATCCTCCTATATTCCCTGGCGAATATTGCCAATGGCTTCGTCACATCGCTGGATCAGTATGCTCTATTACGGTTCGTGGCCGGCATTGGCCTCGCTGGTGAATTAGGAGCCGGAATTACGTTGGTGACCGAAATTCTGCCCAAAGAAATTCGTGGTTATGGCACCACGCTTGTTGCCACAATGGGTGTTTTGGGGGCAATCCTTGCTTATTTCGTTGCTGACCTGTTCGATTGGCGCATTTCTTACTTCATTGGGGGCGGAATGGGTTTACTGCTCCTTATTTTGCGGGTCAACGTGCTTGAATCGGGTATTTTCATTAAAACAAAACAGCGGGTCTTACCCAGAGGAAACGTCGTTATGCTTTTCTCGTCTCCTACGCGATTGGCCAAGTATTTTCAGTGTATTCTGGTTGGATTACCTATTTGGTTTGTAGTGGGTATCCTGATCACGTTCTCACCGGAGTTTGGAAAAGCACTCGGTCTCAGCGAGCCCGTAGTAGCCGGGAAAGCCGTTATGCTGAGTTTTTCGGGGCAGGTACTCGGCGATTTGGTGAGCGGATTCCTGAGTCAGTACTCCCAGAGTCGAAAAAAAGTGATCCGTCTGTTTATGCTGCTTTCGCTGGTGTTTATGCTGGTTTATTTACTGGCTCCCGTGCGGGATACAACACTGTTTTATGCCGTGTGCGTATGTCTTGGTTTCGCCAATGGTTACTGGACATTATTTGTAACCATTGCGGCAGAACTGTTTGGAACCAACCTTCGAGCTACTGTGGCAACCACCGTTCCAAATTTTGTACGAGGGGCAACAATTCCATTAAGTGCACTTTTCATTCAGCTTAAACCTGCTTTAGGAACGGTTTACAGCGCACTAACCGTTGGCCTTCTAACACTAGCCGTTGCTCTTATCGCTCTCACCTACCTCGCCGAAACGTTTACGAAAGATCTGGATTATGTAGAAGAAGTATAATAGATCTACAAAACTTTGCATCTGCTTACAAAATTTATCATTTATAGCAAAGCACTAAACAAAAAAGGGTAATTATCTCCAGTAAATACGGGAAAAACCTCAGCAATTATTAGTGAGGAATGTGTGTATTTTGTCAGTACCTAAAACAATAGCCCCTTTTCTTTTTTATCGATCCTTGTTTGCCTGATCCGAGCACTATTCAAAGACTTTGAAAAATAAGTCAATCAGTAACCAGCAATCACAGGATCGTAATTGATTTTCAAAATATCGCTAATCTACCCGTAGAGTAAAAGAAAAACTATATAGCCAATTAACCCTAATACAATTATGACTAATTCATTTTGTGAAGACAATTCAAGTCAAAAAAGAGAGCGTGGAGGAATACTTTCTGATCCAAGCAATGCAGACAGCGCCTTTGAGCATCTTTCCAGAATAATAAACAGTTGGCAGGAAGCCTTTTATTCGCCTGATTCTCCATTACTTTCAGAAAAAGCATATACTAAGTTTTTTGATTTTGATAAAGCATTGATCCAGTCCATTTTGGATCAGGATAGGTGCGTAGCTTTACGGATATTTCCTGGTTTTGACGATAACGGAAAAATTACTGCCGCCTTGGTTGGTATTAATGATGCTTCAGAAGAAATATTGAAAACGGAAGCCAGCAAAGGGGAGTTAGGCGCTGGTGATAATGTAGCACTTCTGGCGGCAGTAGAGCTTAATGCAGCTAATGAAAGTATGATAGCTTGCTGTCCACGCAATGGAAAGTCTGCACTTTTTGGATAACCGGCATTTAGTTTACTGCTAATGTTAATAAAACAAGAATGGAGAAGGCTTTATTAGCCATTTATTTCTTTTCACTAGGATTTTCTACCGCCGTCTGTTTCTTTTTCAGACGGCGGCATGAATTTCCGATCAATAGTATATGGATCTATTTAGGACTGACTTTTGCAATGGATGCCTATTCTGAATATTTGTACCAAATCGGAATGAAATTTCAATATTTATACATTATTTATGGGCCTATTGAATATTTTCTTGTTGCTTCGATTTACTATTATCATTTAAAAAATAAATTTATTCGGCGAGTTATACCAATATCAATACTTATCTATGCTATTAGCAGTTTAATTTATGGCCTTATCTTAAAATATGAGACACATTATTATATATTTAATCTTCGCGGAGCGCTCATAATTAGCTTATTGCTTATTTATTTTAATGAATTATATAAGCGAAATGAAATTATCGATTTAAAAAATGAGCCAATATTCTGGATCAGTATTGGTAATCTTTTCTTCTGGTCAGGTACTTTTTTTATCATGGGTCTTGTTACGTCACTTAATAAAATTGACCCCAAAATAGGCACACTTCTGTTTTCAATAAATCCGATTTTAAACATCTTCTCCTATAGTATGTTTATAAAAGCCATATTATGCAAACGAAAATTGATCCAATTATAACGGTTATTATTCTTGGCACGTTAATTTTTCTTGGACTCTCCGCTTTCGTAGTTTCCTTTCTATTTTTTTTCAATAAAAAACAAGCTCAATACAGGCAGGAAAAGGCCGATTTAAAAGCCAGATACGATCGGGAAATATTAAAATCTCAATTAGAAGTACAAAATTCCACCTTACAGGAGGTTGGACAGGAATTGCACGATAATATAGGGCAATTATTATCCGTAGCTAAAATAAACTTAAGCATATTGGAAAGCCTGCCGCAAGAAGTTGAAAGCCTGGATTATATAAAACAAACTACCGATGTTATTAGTCAGTCTATCAAAGATTTACGCTCATTAACTAAAAGCCTCGATGGTGATTTCGTCCAGGATTTTGGATTGCTGGAAAGTATAAACCATGAGCTTCACCGAATAGAGAAAACGAAACGATTTAAAACTAGTACGCATTTAGACGGTGAGATGTACAGCTTAGGGTATGACCGGGAAATTGTCTTATTCCGTATTTTCCAAGAGATTTTAAATAATGCCATCAAGCATTCCAGAGCAAACATGATACATATTGATTTGTTATTCGCTCCTGAAAAATTTACGTTAGCCTTTAATGACGACGGCGAAGGGTTTGACTACGAAGAAATAATGAGTCAGGAATTATCAAAATCTGGAGCCGGGCTACGAAATATTTTTCGGCGTGTTGAGCTTATTGGTGGCCAGTGTATATACAAATCGGCCAAAAATCAGGGAACTCAAGTTTCTATCGAATTAGCTGTCGAAACCATACCGAATTTAACCAGTTAAATCAACTATATTCTTCACAATTGATTCATAAAAAAGCCCAACATGCAGTCATGTTGGGCTTTTTCAATATAAAAACACCTTATTGATGATTTGTGCCGCCACCCTTTTTACAGCAGCTTGGCAGTTTGTTATAACCGACTTCGTCAGCGGGTACTTCTTCGGCATCGTAACCCGTTTTACTTATGTTTGCCTTTAATTTAGTCACATCCGTTTTAGCCGAATTGTATCTGATTGTTACAACTTTTGTTTTAACGTCCAGGTCGGCTTCTTTAACCCCTTTTTCAAACGCCAGATTGCGCTCGATGCGTGCTTTACACATACCGCATATCGCCGACGTTTTGATTTTTACTTCTTTTTCTTTGTCATCGCGGTTCGGTGCGCCAGCGAAAAGGCTGCCCACGATCATTAGCAAAGTCAGGGCGGTCAGAAACAGGTTACGCAACATATTAGTAGCTGGTTTATAGTGATTTAAAAACGAAAATTTAATTAGAATGGTGCCCGTTCATTCGGTGCATTTTATTCATTGTCATCAGGCTGGGCGTCAGACGTAGATAAATCTGTCCGGAAATCGGTGTTTTGCCGTAAATGTTGCTTTCCAGATATTGATCGGGTATACTACCCGTTACTTGTGCACCCAGTACCAGATCCGTATTAAAGTGCTGGGCAATGCGATAGTTTAGGCCAAGCGTCAGGTTATTTATCGTATAGATTGAGCCAGCATTCACGCCCTGGCTAACCTCCTCACTATGAATACCTAACTCTTCGGCCGATTTTCGAACGTTTTCGTAGCGCCCATAAAAAGCAATCCGGTCGATCTGCAAACTACTTTCGGCCAGGTACGAATTTTCGCCCACACCATCATGACCATTCCGCCCCCAGACAAATGCCGAAGACACATAACGTCCAGGTCCTAGTCCTTTACTATGCAAAACTGATGCCGTAGTACGGGTAACATTTTCTCCGGGATGGGCTTCTTCAGGGTCAGTCAAAAATCCTTGCGAAAACTGTAATGCCAATGCTGGTGATGGATTTATTGACAATCGATAAGAATAGCTATTAAAGGTTGGTTTATCGAAATTATAACGGTTTTCGTCAGGCTCCCGACCTTTAAACGTTGACCCTTCAATTTTTACCCACTTGTATCGAAACCCAACCGTGGCAACACCAAACAGAATGTGAGAAGCATCCTGCCAATGGTGGCTCAACGGTGCATCCGGGTTGTTGAATGACGAAATTCGATGCATAAATGCGGGTGGACCGAGTGCCGGTTCGCCAGGGTAACCAACGTATCCATACAGATCAATGTCTTTGCTAAACGCATGACTGTAACTAACCGACAGTTCCGAAACGAGGTCATGCGGATGCTGTTTATCGATTAGTGGCTGGCCTTTATACGTCTCACCCGTTTGAAATAGCAATGGATACCCACCATTACCAACCGTGAGCGGATCGAGTGACAGCATGGCCCGCACCTGAAACAGTCCACGTTGCCCAACTTTACGTTGTGCCATGCCCATAAACCAGTTCGGCGCACCCAATTGTTGCCCATGCCCACGTCTATCGGCATTATTGACATTTTGACTCGTATAACGCAAATAAATAGCGTAGTGCAGCATATAACTCCACCCTTTTGATGTCGGGTGACTCATGTAGGCATACATGGGCGTATTGTCGGGATGCCAGGACGTGCCTGATCCGTTCCGGTTCATCGACAAGTAGCGCGAAAGCGAATGAGTCATACCCATTGTCGTATCCATTGTCAGGCCATGATTCAGCGACTGCATACTTTTCATGGAATCATCCATCTTCATCCCCGGATGCCCGGAATGATCCATCGGTTTAGTTGTATCAGCCTTCGGATTCTTTTCAGTTTGCTTTTTTATGCCCGGCATGGACATCCCTTCGTGATGTTGATGTTGGCCAAATGCAAAGCCATTGATAAAAAACAGGGCAAGTAAAATTAACTTTTTCATCAGGTTGTTGAGAGAAAATCAGGGATGGTATTTTTATAAAGTACCATCCCTAATTAGTATTAGGCAGCCATCTGTCGACATTCTTCGGCGCACTTGCGGCAAGCCTCAGCGCAGGCTTTACAATGCGCAAAGTGGCTGGCATGTTTTTCGCACTCAGCTGCACAGGCTTCACAGGCTTCTGCACAAACCGCCATGAATGATTTCATAAATTGCGATCCACGGGCAGTTAAACGACCACATAACGTACAGATATCGGCGCAATCCCGGCAAAGTTTAATGCAGGCCGTCATATCGTGGCCTTTACTGTCGGTATCACCCGCTTCGATGCAGGCAGTGGCACATTCTTCGCAGGCTTTTGCGCAATCGAAACAGGTATCCACGTGAGAGGTCATTGTCATGTTTTCCATGATAGTAGTTAAGTTTGGCTAATTCTGACCACCATTGGTCTGACAAAATAACAACCTTAAGCGGATTCGGTTTTTATATAATTACGGACGAGTTTTACAACTGGCACTAAGTACAAATCTTTTTCACTCATTCACTTTTAAGCACTGTATCCAGGCCTCGTCGTTCAACTAGTGCTCCCTTCCGAAACTGTCCCGGAGTTTGCCCGGTTACCTGCCGAAACTGATTCGACAGGTGCTGTACACTACTGTATCCCAAGCGCCAGGCAATTTCGCTCAATGTCAACTCGTCGTATCGCAGCCACTCTTTTACTTTCTCAATTTTCAGCGCAATAATGTATTTCTCGACCGTATGAGCTTCACTCGCTGAGAACAAGCCGCTGAGGTAGGAGTATTCGTAACCGAGTTTGCGTTCCAGAAAAGTCGAATAGTTTTCTGTAGGTAGTCGATCGCCTTTCAGGTGCTGGATTTCATTGATCAGAAGCACTTTCATGTGTTCAACGAGCAGTTGCTTCCGGTCGTCGACCAGATCAAACCCGTTGGCCTGTAGCGCCTGTCGAACGGTATCAAGCGTAACAGCTGGCGGGAAAGTCGTGACATCTACTTCGCCAAGTTCAACCCGCCCAACAGTCAGGCCGAGCTTTTCAAGCTCTTCGCGCACGACCCGTTTACAGCGATCGCACACCATATTTCGGATGGTCAGTGTCATAATCTTTTTAGTGCTGAGGTTTGAAACGAAAGCCTGCGTATACCATTTGACCCGTGATTGGCCCCCACACCTGAGCTCCAGCATCGAAGCTGGGGCCGAATGGATCATTTGGGGCAACGATCGGGTTCTGTTGCCTAAAACCAGTCAGGTTTTCGCCACCCAGATAGATTTCCCACCCGCTCCGAAATGCCCGACTTACCTGTGCGTTAAGGTTGTAGAAACCCGGTGCAAATTCAACCGGCATGTTTTGATAGGTGGTGTGAACATAGCCCTCGCGTAGGTAAGGAATCCGCCGGGGTCCATTCCATTGGAGCGTTGCATCAAATTTCCATTTATCGAACGGCAATGCATACCCTGCATTCAGCAAAACCCGATCGCGGCTAACCATCATTTTGGGGAGCAGCCGCTCTTCGCCAAATGGCCCGCCCATACTTTGCTTGACGTCGAACAGCCGGTAAGCCGCTTTTAGCTCAAAGCGTTTGGCTGGCTGTACATTTAGTTCTGCCTGAAAGCTGTTGGCAAAAGAAGCTCCCTGAAGGTTGTAGAAATACAATTCGCGAGGATGCTCAATGTCCACAATCAACTGATTTAGGAAATTTGTTCGATGATAATCGACCGTCAAGGAGGCTTTTTTGCTAAATATCAAAAAATCGTTGGTCAGACTAAGCCCGTAATTCCACGACACTTCGGGACGGAGTTGCTCCTTCAAAAAAACTGCTCTTGAACTCACCAGATAGCCGAAGTTTTCGGCAAATGGATTTGGCACCCGGAATCCTCGCCCAGCCGATGCCCGCAGACTGAGATTGTCGGTCAGGTTATATTTCAGATGAAGCCGGGGCGTAAACTGCGTGCCGTAGAGATTGTGAAAATCGACCCGACCACCAGCCACCAGGGTTAGTTTTTCAGGATAGATGTAGGTGTATTCAGCAAATACCCCAGGTACCGATTCAGTTCGGGCCGTTTTGATCGTTTTGTAATTTTCTAGGTAATCATCGAGCAGATAGCTGAGTCCGGTTTTGATACTATGGTTGGTATTGTCGATGATCGTCTGGTAAATCAGGTTGGCATATATTGTCTGCTGCCGACCGTCATAAGGTGCAAATCCAAACCGGGCCGTCTGCTCATGATGGACACCATTCAGAATCAATCCAAGACCTTTATAGGGTTTGTCGGGATAGAGTTTAGCCGTTTTCGAGAAAAACTCCAGCCGTTTTGTTGTATTCAAAAAGCTATAACGTGGGCTGCTCTGGCTTTCAAACCGCGACAATTGCCCGCCATCGCGGTCTTCGTAGAGTGCTTTAACCCCAAATTGGGCCATATACCGGTCGCCGTTGTACTTATAACGATTAATGAGATTAACCTGCGTATAGAGGGGTAGATCACGAAAGCCATCGTTATTCTGATCAATTTCTGTCCGGAGCGTGCTGGCATGCCCTAAAACGCCTACACTCCACTTTGGCTCTGTGGGTTGTGACTGTTTATGACCCGGCCATAACTGATTCGGGCTATTTCGATTGGCCCCGATTGGCTTCGACCAGTTGATGTTGCCTTCATATCGCCCAAAACTGTTGACATAGCCATTCAGAAACAAGGTTTGCTTGTCATCCGGTTTCTGCAACTCGACATTCATCTGGCCACTCATCGACTCGTAACCATTGACTACCGAACCAGCTCCTTTCCCAACATCAATGCTTGTTATCCAGGTGCCTGGGATGTAATTAAGCCCGAAAGTTGTAGACAGTCCACGCACAGTCGGAATGTTCTCAACATTCGTTTGCACGTATTGCCCACCCAATCCCAGAAACTGAATCTGTTTGGCGCCGGTAACGGCATCACTATACGAGACACTTACCGATGCATTGGTCTCAAAGCTTTCAGACAAGTTGCAACAGGCGGCTTTCGCCAGTGTCCGTTGGGTAATTAGTTCTGTCTGAATTGGATTTATTCGATCGATCTGACCAGGAGCTCCCGAAACGGTCACCTCCTGCAACGTCCGTTCAGAACGTAGTGTAATAATTACTTCTGAAGCTACATTCGTCACTGTAAGCGTATCGGATTGATAGCCTACATAACTGGCAATCAACTGCCTGACAGTCGGATGTTGAGTCAGCCGAAACCGACCAGTCGAGTCGGTCACCGTACCATTTGTTGTGCCTGCCCAACGTACGGTTGCTCCGGCAAGTGGTATGCGCCTGTTATTGACGGTTTCGTTGATAATTCCCCGAACAGCCACTTCCTGGCCTGGAACAGTAGGTAATTTGGTTGCAATGGAATCAGATTGCGCCAGTACTGGCGACGCAGCCAGCATAACCATCCATAAAAAAAGGAGTTTCATGAGTTCGTTGATTAATGAATAAACACGATACGCCCGTGTCGGAAAGACACCGGAAATGTGCATTCATCAACGAATCAAATAAGGAGACTATGAGCGCGAGTCAGAATGTCGCGACCGGACGGTGAAGGAGGGTCATTGGTAACGTTAACCGCAACAGATGCACTTCTGTCGAAAACCCAATCGGCAATCCATGCAAGCATCACTGTAACACCCGCCAGAATAGACTCGGTTATATTCTTGACGAATTTGGCGACGAGTTGGCTTAGTGATGAAGTAACGTCTACATTCTCGTAACGCTGATCATCCTGGCAGCATTCCGATTTTTTAATAATCGTTTTGTCCGACGTGCCCGACTGTTTATGGATGGCACAACCTGATGTCGATTTGGCATCGCTAAAGACAACAACCATTGTCTTTTTCTTGCCTCGCATCTGGCACGTATGTTCCACCAAACCAAAGCCAGTACTGCTGAGCAGTATGACACAGGCCATAAATAGGTTTAGTAGCTGGAACAGAGTGCGTTTCATAAGTGGGTCAAAAGTAAAAACGGTTACTTACAAAAGCAAACACGCCTTGTAAAACTTCATAATTATATAAGTCCGTTTTAGAATTGTGTAAGCCATGAGTTAGTTAACGGTCAATGGCCCTCCAATAATTTATGAAATATCTTCCTGTAATCGTATTTTTGTTTCCACCTGAATCTAATTAAGTAACTGTCTTTACCGCCTAGTGAGAACTCTTTCTCTTTTTCTAGTAATTGGCCTTACGTTTTTGTTAACGGCCTGTGATAAGCCTCTCTTTTCGTTACTGCCCGCCAGCGAAACGGGTATTACATTCGCTAATCGTATCATCGAAAACGATACGATGAATATTATTGACTTCGAATATGTCTATAACGGAGGAGGTACGGCCATTGGCGACTTCAACAATGATGGGTTAGCCGATCTGTTTTTTACGGGCAATCAGGTAGCAAATCGTTTATACATCAACAAGGGAGATTTCAAATTTGAGGATATTACTCAGAAAGCGGGTGTAACCGGCAATGGAAAGTGGTGTTCGGGAACAGCCCTGGTCGATATCAACAATGATGGCTGGCTGGATATCTACGTTGGGGCAACAGTCAGCAAAATAGCCGCCAAACGCGAAAATATGCTGTTCGTCAATCAGGGGGCCAAGCCGGGGCAATCTCCCGTATTTCGCGAAATGGCAAAAGAATACGGTATTGCCGACGATGGCCATACCACGAACGCAGCTTTTTTCGACTACGATAACGACGGCGACCTCGACCTTTACGTGCTGACGAATACCATCGAAAACAATCCCAACGCTTACCGCGATCGAATCGTGGATGGCTCCTCTCCTACCACCGACCGGCTTTACCGAAATGACCCTAACCCGACGCTGGGTCATCCGGTTTTCACGAATGTCTCCAAACAGGAAGGCATTCTAAGCGAAGGCTATGGGCTTGGACTTAACATAACCGATATAAATCGGGACGGCTGGAAAGACGTTTACGTAACGAATGATTACCTGACCGACGATCTGCTGTATATCAATAACCACGATGGCAGCAACCGCCATACAGGGTTTACCGATCAGGCGGCACAGTATTTTAAGCATACCAGTGGTGCTGCCATGGGTAACGATGTGGCCGATATCAACAATGATGGCCTGGCAGACATCGTAGCGGTTGACATGCTTCCGCGCGATAACAACCGCAAGAAAATGCTCATGGGGGCCAATAATTACCAGACCTACCTCAACAATGAGCAATTTAAACATACGTATCAATTCACCCGGAATACGCTCCAGTTGAATCAGGGGACTGCGCCCACCGCATCGGGCAAGCATCCCGTATTTAGTGATATTGGCCTTTTCAGCGACGTCGCTGAAACGGACTGGAGCTGGGCGCCCAACCTGATTGACTTTGACCACGATGGCTATCGGGATCTTTTGATTACGAACGGTTTCCCTAAAGATGTAACTGACCGGGATTTCGGCTCATTCCGCGAGCAAAGCGAGCGAGTTGCCACAAAGTCGTTCATGCTTGCCCAGATTCCGGTTATTAAAATCAGCAATTATGCCTTTCGGAATAAAGGCGATCTGACTTTTGAGGATGTAACGGAAAAGTGGGGACTCAAACTTCCGTCCTTCTCAAACGGGGCCGCTTATGGCGACCTGGATAACGACGGTGATGTTGACTACGTGGTTAACAACATCAACGATTCGGCCTTTGTGTATCGGAATAACCTCGTCGAGAACAAGGCCGACAAATCGAATTATCTGCGCATAAAATTCATTGGTGAAGCGCAGAACCGGAATGGATTAGGTGCCATTGTCGAGATTTACTATGACAAAAAACCGTCTATCGGCTTCAAACAGCAGGTTTATGAGCACAGTCCTTACCGCGGCTACCTGTCTACTGTAGAAGCCGTCGCTCATTTTGGTCTTGGCGATGTTTCCTCGATAGACGAGGTGCACATCATCTGGCCCGGTCTCAACGGTACTCCGCAAAAGCAGCAGGTCTTACGTAATGTAGCGACGAATCAGGTTCTGACCGTCGATGTGCGCAATGCCCACGAACCGGTTCAACCGAAACCTCAGCCAGCTAGTCTGTTTACGGAGGTGACCGATTCAATGAAGATAACCTATCAGCATTACGAACCCGAATACATCGATTTCAACGTCCAGAAGTTACTGCCTCATAAACTCTCTCAGTTTGCCCCTGCCGTATCGGTCGGCGATGTTAATGGCGACGGGTTAGACGATCTGTTCATTGGTGGTTCGCGCATGAACAAAGGTCATTTTCTCCTCCAAACCGCCACCGGCTCATTCATTGAAAAAGACCTATTGCCCGAAGTAGCCGTTGCTGTAGAGACGGTTGGTGGCATGGCCAATGCCAAAGACAAACCGGAAGAAGACATGGGAACGTTGCTCTTTGATGCCGACCATGATGGCGACCTCGATCTTTATGTGGCCAGTGGCAGCATTGAAGGAAACGCGAATTCACCAACTTTCCAGGATAGGCTCTACATAAACGACGGGAAAGGATCCTTTACGCTCGACCGAAACGCGCTGCCAAGCTGTATGGTAAGCAAATCCTGTGTCAAGGCAGTTGATTTTGACCGTGATGGCGATCTTGATTTATTTGTTGGAGGACGCGTTGAACCGGATCACTACCCCAAACCGGTTTCAAGTTTTGTCTTCCGCAATGACTCCAAACCGGGTCAGGCGAAATTTACTGACGTGACCAAAACTGTTGCGCCCGCTTTGCAGGATCTGGGCCTGGTTTGCGATGCGCTCTGGACCGATTACAACAACGACGGCTGGCCCGACCTGATGCTGGCCGGAGAATTCATGCCGCTCACGCTGCTTAAAAACCAACAGGGGAAACTGCAACCTGTTGACTGTAAGCTACAGAATCAAAAAGGCTGGTGGAATTCACTAGTAGCGGGTGATTTTGACCAGGATGGCGATATGGATTACATAGCGGGTAACCTCGGTCAGAACGCTCGTATGCGGGCCAGTGATCAGGAACCGGTTCGTATGTATGCCGGTGATTTTGACAACAACGGCTTTTATGATGCCATTCCGACCATTTTTATACCGGATGAAAACGGAAAAAGCAGGGAGTTCACCTTCCACGGACGCGATGATCTGATTAAACAGATGATTGCCATGCGGAAGCGTTTTCCGCTCTACAAAGACTTTACTCAGGCCAGTATCGATAAGCTTTTGACGCCCGAAGAACGAGAGAAAGCACTGGTTCTTGAAGCAAATTACCTACAATCTGCCTATGTTGAAAATAAGGGCGATGGAACGTTCACCTTACATGCACTGCCTACGCCAGCCCAGTTAGCACCTATTTTTGGCATGGTGGCTGATGATGTTGACCGCGACGGAAATCTGGATGTGATGCTTGTTGGCAACGACTTTAGCGGTGAAGTCATGATGGGTCGTTACGATGCTCTGAACGGCTTATGGCTTCGAGGTGATGGGAAAGGTGAGTTTACCGCTCAATCTATAGCAGCAAGCGGATTTTATGTTCCCGGAAACGCTAAAGGTCTTGCCCAACTGGCCGGCGCCGACGGCCATGAGCTTCTGGTGAGTACGCAAAACCGGGGCAGATTATGTGTTTTCCGAAATTCGAAATCTGTCCCATCCGTTCGTCTGCGACCAACAGATGTCTCTGCCTTACTGACATTTACTGACGGCAAAAAACAGAAGATTGAATTTAGCTATGGAAACTCCTTTTTGTCCCAGTCATCCCGGTCACTCCTGCTCGACCCTCAGGTAAAAGTCGTTGAAATAACAGACTCACAGGGACACAAACGACAGGAACTCAATCAGGTCAACCTGGTGGGGCGTTAATAAAAAAGGGAGCTAGCCGTCAACGGTTAGCTCCCTTTTTTACGATTTCAGCCATTATTCAGCTGCTTCAATAACTTCGCTCAGCGGTCGTAGATTACGCTTTTCTTCCTCGTTATACGGGAAAACCTCAAGAATCTTCGTTGTATTGACGTCCGTAATTTCGAACGGATCAAGAGCGGTTTTCAGGCTAAGCTCTACACGTTCGTAGGCCTGCTTCGGCGTCTCGGCGTTCACCAGCATGATACTTGGCGTCTTTTTCTGCTTCCCCGTTTTTTCGTCGTCGGTGATATACATCGCCTTCACTTTGTACCAGGTTTCGCCCCCATCTTCGTGATGAAAAACATCAGCGAGTTTCATGCGGGAGATATTGGTAATCTCAAAGTCGGGTGTGTTGGCCGCAATCTCCTGATAGAGCCGACCTTCGGCATCCGTATAGCTGACGGCATCGACCAGATAAGCTTCCGTAACCGTTTTTTGCTTGATAAATTCTTCGTTCCGCGATCCCACATTCGAGTCGTCAATGGGTTGCTGATAACGGATTTTTCCGAGGAACCAGTTGGGCATTTTTTAATAATTTAATACATAAATAAAACAAAAATCAAGAGGCAAAAGTGCCTAAAAAATGCCCAATTACCATAGAAAACAACGGATATAAGCTAAGATTTTTCGATTCTGATCTGGCTTTCTCAGCGCCCGCATCGAAGCTCTCTCAGGCTTTACCTGCTACGCCAATCTGACAACTTCAGCAGCTTCACAAAAAATTAATCTAAAGCTATGAAACATTTTTTCTCAATTAAATGTATATACATTAAATGCACTTACAAGCATTATCAAACATTTAAAAACTCAAAGAATCATGGAAGCTCAAACAACCACCGCCACCACCTGGGTTATTGACCCGATGCACTCGGAAGTACAATTCAAAGTAAAACACCTGATGGTATCGACCGTAACTGGCCTGTTCAGTCAGTTTGATGGTCAATTAGATATGGTTGGCGATGACTTTGACGATTCAAAAATTACCTTCTCAGCCGATATTAATAGCATTAGCACTGGTAACGAACAACGGGACGGCCACCTGAAATCAGCTGACTTTTTCGATGCAGAACAATTCCCAAAACTGACCTTTACGTCAACTCAGTTCAAGCAAACGGGCGACGACACATACGATCTCATTGGCGACCTAACCTTACATGGTGTTACTAAAACTGTAAAACTGAAAGCCGAATATGGTGGTCAGATGCAGGATTTCTACGGCCAGACCAAAGCAGGTTTTGAAGTCACGGGAACCATTAAGCGTAAAGAATTTGGCTTAACCTGGGACGGTGTTACAGAAGCTGGTGGCGTCGTTGTCAGCGATGATGTACGGCTTGTCTTAAACATTCAGGTTACCAAACAAGCGTAATCAGACCATACGTTATTTGATCGGCTGAAGGCTCAAATAATGGATTAATTTACCCTATTTCTTCGCCCTCCTGACGTATTGAATGCCATAATTGCCCTACAAGGACCGATTCTTGTCGAATTGGATCATTGTAGGGCTCTTTTTTTATACCGTACGAACTTAATTTGGCAATGATTTTGATCAAGTACTGTTTGGCGACTAACAGCAATCATTAAATTCAGGTGATCTCATTATCTTTGATGAAAACAAATTTGACCTGAATTCTACGTGTAGCTAGCTAGTCCTGCGGCAATTTCCTGCAAGATGTTTCCTTTTCACGGAAATGTATTGTGAGGAAATCCATAGCAACCCGATCTGAAGCGTCAACTAAGCTCAATTGTGTATGAAAAAAGGGGTACTTCTAGCTTATTTCTTCGTAAATGCGCTGGCTTTGTTCGCTCAGAATCCGTTTGGCAATGAATGGATCAGACCGGGCCAGAAGTACCTCAAGTTCACGATCAATAAAGCGGCTGTTTACCGCATCAGCTATCAGGACATCAAAACGGCAGATGCTTCCTTGCTGCAAACGAACCCAGCCAACTGGCAGTTGTTTTTCAGAGGCCAGGAAATGTCTATTCGCATTGTGGGTCAACAGGATGGTGTTTTCAACGAACAGGATTATGTTGAGTTCTACGGCGAAGGAAACGACGGCAGCCAGGACTCCTTATTATACAGGCCCCAAAAGCGTTTACACCCCTACCAAACGTTATATTCTGATGAGGCCGCTTATTTCCTGACCAGCAGCCCTACACAGGCAGGCAAACGCGTACCCGAACTCAGCAATTCAGCGCAGGGAATAACACCGGAACCATTTCATATCGAAGAAACCGTTCAGGCGTTCACCAGTGAGTATACATTTAACAATCTGAAAGGTCTCGAACCCGTTTTACAACACAGTTATTTCGAGCCAGGAGAAGGCTGGTCAGGGCCGCTGCTGACTATTGATTCCGTTGGTTTGGTTACCATGAAATTAACGGGTAGAGTATCCGCTAATTGGCCAGTTACGCTCGAAGGAATGGTAAACGGGCGAGACTATTCGACGCACAAAGTAAATGTTCAACTGGATGGGCCTACCCCAACGCCATTAGCGTCATTACTTCTCCCAGGGTTCGCTAGCCAGACCTTCCAGCAAACGATCAACCCGAATACGATTCTGAACGACCAGCTTACACTGCGTTTCAAAGCTGAAGTGTATGGCTTTATCGATCATTTTTCGATAACCTATGTAAAACTCACGTACCCGCAGTCCATTGCCATGGGAGGTCAGTTATCGAAAGTGTTTAACATACCCGCCAATCAGCGCCAGACTGCACTGTTAGCCTTAACCGATATTCCTTCGGCCTCGTTTGCCTATGACATTACCGATAAGGCGAACTGCCGTTACGTCGCAATCCAGGCAAGTGGTGGCCAACAACTCATTGTTGTCAGTGATGCTTCCCGAAAGCGTTCTGTGTTGGTTACCAACCAGGTAGCGAAACCACTGGCTATACGTGCAGTTCGTTTTCAAAGTACATTCTCCCAAACTGCCGATTACCTGATCGTTACCCACTCATCGCTTCGACAATCTGCCACGGCCTATGCCAATTACCGGTCTTCAGCTCAGGGCGGCAACTACAAACCATTTATCGTAGCGGCAGATTCCCTGTTCGATCAGTTTAATTATGGCGAAAAAGGGCCGCTGGCACTCCGTCGTTTCGCTGCGTTTATGCTGGCGAATGCGCCCGTAAAAAATCTTCTGCTGGTTGGTAAAGCGTGCAGTTATCCGTATTATGTAAAAACGGCGACCGATGATCTGGTGCCTACGATTGGCTACCCTGGCTCCGATATTCTGCTCACTGCGGGATTAAACGGCTTTCCGTTAAATTCTCCCGCCATTTCGACTGGCCGACTCAATGTTACGACAAACGACCAGGTACTGACTTATCTGGAGAAAGTTAAGCAATTGGAGAATGCTACGCCGAACGGGCTCTGGCGTAAACACATCATTCATATCAGTGGGGGGAAAAGTAAAGGCGAAGCGCAAAGCCTGCGCTCAACGATGAGTCAACTGGGCGATGTTTTCAAAAATGGGCAATTGGGAGGCCAGGTTAGCTCATTCAGTAAAAGCAATACTTACGAAGAAGTTGAGCCGATCAACATAGCTCCATTGGTAAATGATGGCGTTAGTCTGATCACGTTTTTTGGCCATGCCGGTCCAGCTATAACCGATATGAACTTCGGATTTGCCTCACCCTTGGAAAATGGATACCGGAATAAAAATTATCCGCTCATGATTTTTAATGGTTGCGGAGTAGGCGAAATTTTTTCCCGTTTCACCACCCTATCAACCGACTGGGTGCTGGCTCCCGAAAAAGGATCAGCCTTAGTGTTAGCCCACTCCTATTTAAGTTTTGAACAGCCAACAACCAAGTATCTAACTAAACTGTATAGCAGCTTATTTACGGACCCTTCTTCGCTGGGAATGCCTTTCGGGAAATTCCAGCAGCAATTAAATGTTGCCCTTGAGAAAGAAGGTATTGATCTTTATGATGAGTCTGTTTTGCTGGAGATGGTTTTACAGGGCGATCCGGCCCTTAGTCTGTATCCGTTGCCAAATCCTGACTTCGCGGTTGCTCAGAAAGGAATTTATATTCAGTCTTCGGTGGCCGGTAGTTCGATCAAAAGCAGCGATTCGATTCGGGTAGTCATTCCCCTGGTCAACTTAGGCAAATTTGTCGCCGGTCAGTCCATAGGTTTGTCTCTCAAAAAAACGACCGGTAACAATGCCACCAGTAGTACGGTTTATTTCAATTCATTTCGCTATCAGGATACGCTGTCGTACACGATTGCCAAAGATGAAACATTGAAGTCAATTGACATATTGATTGACCCCACGAATCAAATCACCGAATTAGATAAAGCCAACAACAAAGCCACACTGACTATTGACTGGGCACAGGCGGAAGTGAGCAGTAGCTATCCTGTCGATGCGCTGCCAGATGTAGTTAGCCCAACACTCAACGTCTTCATTAATGGAGCCGTCAAAGAAAATGGGGCTGTTGTCGACCCGAACCCTAAGATCGATGTCTATTTAATTGATGAAAATCCACTTTCTGCCAAAGACACGAGTGCGGTTGAGCTTTACCTGAAAGAATGTGCTACCTGTGCTCAGCAAAAGCTTTCCACTACGGCCTTTACGATTGCTTCGGTCTCGGCCAATCAATTACAGGTTCGAACAAACCTGTCGCTCAAAGCCGGGGGAGCGTATCAACTCATTGTGATTGGAAAAGATGCCAGTGGTAATCGTACACAGCCACCTTACATTCTGGACATGAAGGTGCTGGCCAGCGATGAGCCAATTACCTTGCAGACCTATCCAAACCCGGCTACATCATACGCCAAATTTGACCTGACGTTAAATGTGCAGGAGTTACCTACCGAGTCGCGCCTGATGATTTATAACCTCTTGGGAGCACTAATATACGATCATACGTTTCCCGTCGAAACGGGTAAAAATTCTATTTTGTGGCAGGGGACCACACCTGGGGTCTACCCCTACTCTTTGCAACTGATCTGGAAAGATGGTCGAACGCAGACGTTTTCGGGAAAAGTTTTGTGGCAGCATTAAGGCAGTCGATTGCTGGCAACTAGTTCCCATTTCTGTTTGGTCCCCGATTCGATAATCCCTTTTCCGACACAATCGGCTGAGGCTTGACAATAGACCAGCGAAACGTTTTCCCGATAAACCAGGCCAATATTCCGGGCATATACCCGACGATATTTTTCCAGATTCACAAGGGTCGAATCGTTGGCCCCTAGTACCGAAACTGTGTTTTCAAAGTTGAGTTTTCCGAGCGAAAATGAACGATACTGATCTTCATACCGAAGCAACGTATCCGGGTTGGAGTTGTACAGATTTGTGTTCCAGGAAGTGGTTGGGGCAATCGGGAAAACCAGCTTTACTACCGGCACATTATTATCCAGACTGACGGCTTGCGTAAGATTTTTATAGACCGTCCGAATAGTCGTAAGTTGCCAATCTGACTGTGCTGTTCGCTTAATGGATTCTTCCATCAGGAAAAATAACTGGCCGTTCTGATTATATGAACTACTAATTTTTTCCTGAACCTGATAAATGTGTTCTGTGACGGGATTGATGGATGAATAGGTATCCTGTGTCACCTGATAAATCCAGTAATCACCGATCTGGAGGGGAAAATAGGCAGAATCGTCGCTGGCTGGCCCTAATGATTCTCGCTGACAGCTTTCGCCTAGGCAAAAAATCAGTAAAACAAATACATACAGACTGCATTTTTTAAGCATGCTCAGGCGGCTTACTAGTTATTGAAATAGAATGGCATTATCACTTATTGTACCTTTGGCGGCTTGATAAACGGTGTTTAAGCCGAAGCGAAGATACGAAAGATAGTAGTTTATCAGAGTTCTCTGCAGAGTTTCAATTATGGGCGGAATCGCTGGAATAATCCGATTTGATAAGCAGGCCATAGAACTTGCTGACACAACCAATGTAATAAAATTATTGGGGCATCGGGGCAAAGTCACTAGTCAATCGATTGATCATGGGGTATTCTTAAATTTCGGCAACTCAATTGAGGTCAATCCAACAGCACCAATCTACGCAACTGCCGATGCCGACTTATTTTCCAATGTTACAACGAGTCATCCTTTCACGACGAATTACAGCAAGAGTGGTCCGGCTGGATTTGACGAACCCAATGCCGATTTTGCTGTAGCCTTATGGGATGTTCAAAAGCAGACCCTTTTCTGTGGGCGTGATGCATTAGGTGTAAAGCCACTGTATTATGTGTATCAACCGTCTTGTTTCATCGCTTTCGCATCAGAAATTAAGGCGTTATTAGCCCTTCGTGAGGTTATTATCAAGCCGAATGAACATAAATTCAGAGAGTACCTCACCTGGATTGCCGATTACGTTCCTTATTCAGAAGAGACATTCTACGAAAACATCTATAGTGTATTGCCCGGCCATTATCTGGAGGTAACTGCCCAGCGCAAACAAACACACGCCTACTGGACAATTAATCTGTCGAAGTATAAAGGACTTAGCCGACCGGAAGATTATTCAACCCTGTTCAGGGACTACTTCATAACTGCTATTGATAGCCGAGTCGAGGGCGAATCCAGTATCGGATCTCATTTGAGCGGTGGCCTGGATTCTTCGTCGGTAAGTTGCATGGCGCAGGCAATACTGACTCAGCAACATCGCTCTCCACTGCATACATTCAATATCGATACCGAGTTACCATCGGCCGACGAAAGCGAATACGTGCAGGCCGTGATTGATCAGTATCCAGTTCAGCATCATACCGTTCATCCCGTTGCGGATGTGCTGGAATCCGTACTGAAAATTAATACAATTTTTGACCGGCCTGAGCATTTTATTATTCCGTCCAGTTTTCACCTGAGTGTTTCGCTGGAAGCGCAGCAAGTGGGGTGTGCTATTCTCTTAACCGGTCACGACGGCGATAGCATCATCACAACCTGTTTTGATTTTCTCGATGAGTTGTTTGATGCTCAGGATTGGGAGAATCTGCTTTTAGCCTGCGAACAATTTATCGCTCCCGGCGACAGAAATCTGCGCTATGTTAGTGACGACTGGCCCCGACTCAACGATCAGACAAAATTTGAGAAGTTTATTCTGTACTTCATCGGCACCAAACTAAAAAAACAAGCTAAAGCTCAGTCTCTGAGTACGTTTTTCAACACGCTTCGCTCTCAAAAAAAATTCTTTGGCATATCTTCTACCGCTATCCTTGCTTATTGTTTCAAACGTATCAAGGACAAACTGGCTCATCAATCACTCATCAACAATGCCCTTAGCAACGAATTCAAGCAACGCGTTCCTCTTCGGTCACAACTATCGACGAAAGAACTAACAACAACTTTAGAAGCTGAATTGAATCAACCGATCCGTCAGATTCTAAATACGACCAATGTTATCTGTAATGAACAGTTGAATCACATTGGTGCTTATTACGGCCATCTATACTCATTCCCTTTTTTCGATAAGAATGTCATGGAAATAGGCCTGGCAACGCCATTGGGTGTAGGTTTCGACAATGGTCGTGGCCGCGGGTTGATCCGGAACGGGTTAAACGATGTGCTGCCACCAGCCATTGTATCGCGACTGTCCAAAGCCAATTTTGTCGAATATGGCAATCTTTCGGCGAAGCAACTCTACCAGTCTACTTACGATCAGTTTTCGTCTCCCAACCATCCGATCTGGGGAGTAATCGATCGCGGCATTTTTACGCAAATTGTTGATTTTGTTTTCAACCCAAAAATGCCGGTCGTTAAAAAGACCCGCTACAATTGGCTATTAAGTCGTATTATTTACCTGTCACTCTGGCTGGGATCGCTCCAAGACGCCAAATTGAATTCAGAAAAAGTTGATTTGTCCAATGAATTCGAATTGTAGTTCGCTTTTCGCTTGCCTGTATAGCTTAATGAGAAGCAGGTAGAAACTTATACATAGATCGTAATGCCCGGATGAATACGGTTAAAAACCCCAGTTCCTTCGGAATGTAAATTAGTTTTTTACCTATTTTAAATGTGCTTGCTCTAAATACCCGACTGGTAAGAAACGTTATGCAGATTTTCGCCTGAACCTTCAATCGAGTTTGAGCTTTTAGAAAAAAAATGAACTGATCAAGCACTTGTCTGCTCAAGGCAACGGGTTCGTTGGATTCCCAGTTTTTCTCATAACTATCAGCTAATTTATGAACACCAGGCGTATCGACTAACTGTTGAATCGATGTCTGTAGTGTCAAATTCCATATTTTCTGACACCAGTACAGGCCTACCAGAAATATCCGCTCCATACCATACCGGTGCATCTCCTGCATTAGCCACGCCCAGTCAATTGCTCTGTTGTTTAGTAAGAAGTAAAGATCATTGATATAGTAAAGTTGTTGCCAGATATTCGTTACGCCATGATGCGTCACTAACAAAACAACCTGAATCTCATTCTGAAACTCCTTGTGAGACAGAATGTAATTTAAATCAAACGAGGCAAAATCTTTATTGAAACACAGTATTTTCCAATGAAGATCTACATCAAAATAGCTATCATTATAGAATAGTTTAAAAAGACTAATTTCTGATAATTCGGTGAGCAGGCGCTGCTCTCCATCCTCGTAATACAATTTGTGTTTTTTATTTAACCGGTATTGATGCTTCTCTAATAGTTGCGTAGTTTTAAAAGCATCTGCTACGCTGACCAATACATCAAGATCCCCACTAATCCGAAAATTTCCATTTGGATAACAATGTTCGGCCAGATAAATGCCCTTATAGGCAATGTGAGCAATCGCATGATCAGTCAGTAATTTATCCAGAAGTCGATAATGATGGATCTTCAGCATGCCATCCGTTGTCGAAGCCTGATAACTGGCTCGCAGTGCTGCTAGAAATTTAGCAGGAATTTCCGGTAGCGATTGGATCGTATTGTACAAAAATGGCGTGAGCCGATGCCGCTCAGCCAGTGTATACAATCGATTCCAGTTAATTTTCGTTTGAGCCAGAAACGTATTGATTTGGTCTTTCTTTTCAATTGACGGCTCAATCGTACAGGCCATTTGCAGAAGCACTATTTCAGGAGTACGACCGGGCATCATTTACAATGTCGATTTAATGTACTCGACAAACTGATGTAGCTTTACAAAATCAGAAGGGCGACTCATTTTGTAAAGCGGGGTAGTGTTGGCGATCAGGATGCTTTTTTCAAAATAATCTTTCAGGCTATTGCCGGTTAGCAGCGAGTCTGGTAAAGGAAAATGATTGAGCAATTCAATTGGCAATTGGCTTTTTGATATGGGCTTTAGTGTATTCTCCGATTCGCTGGGGCTCTCCAATACAAAAATCTGCGCTAATGGGACTTCTTCCTGAGCAAACGAAACGGATTCATGCCAGGAGAATTTAGTTAATCCTTCACGAACTGGCGTTAAGTCTGTTCTATTCAGATTGAGTCCATTGACTGTATTCTCCCAAATTTTAATCTGAGAAAAAGCAGGAATAAGCATGGGGGTTTTCCCTTCCTGGAGCCGAATGCAAACCATATCATCACTGAGCACCGGCACGCCTTTTTGGGCAAAGGCCGCTACTGTTGTCGATTTACCTGCGCCAGGCTGCCCTAAAAATACGACTCCTTTATTAGTTAACTGAATGGCGCTTCCATGAAGCAAAAAATAACCCTTTTGAAACAGTATTAGCCCAATTGCCTCACTCAATGTAAACAGTGAAAGCAGGTCTTCATCAGTTTGATCAGTATCCAGAATCAACTCATTTCCGTTTATCGCCATAAACGACAGAAGAGGAGACCAATCTAGCCACAGACAACCTAAACCCGCCTGGGCAAACTGTGCATTTAAGCCACTACGATAAACTTTTGTAGGTTCCAACGGTGGGCTTTGAGGGATTCTGCCTCGTTTAATAACCAGATCGACCGCTGTTGGTTGTATTTCTTTAAGCTGAGAAAGCGCAATTTCAGAACCAATCGATAGCCCGTACGCCGTGTAATAATAGGTACTTAATTCCATTCTAAAATGGGCTGAAATACTTGAGTCTCCTGTTCACCAAGAATGACTTTATTTTTATAGACTACCCAGGCATGCGCTGAAAACGCCTGGCTAGTACTTTTATGCACGCCGATGCAAATGTGGACATCGGGGTATTTTTTCAAGAGCCATTTTGCGCTAAGTGCCTGCACCAGACACGTAAACCCCAATGGAATTCGATTACTCACAACGCCGATGGCCCAGACTGTGGCTACAAGATTCTCCTCAACTGGGGCAGAATTTGAGGGAATTGCATTGATCGACTTCTTGAAAAAGAAATTGAACGGAAAAATGAACAAAAGGCACTTATAAACAGCCAGTACAATAAAAGCCTTACCTAAAAGGAATTTTTTATACCAACTTAGCTCGATAAACCTAGTGAAACTAGTTAGTTGTTTCGATAAGTTTTTCATCTAAAAGTGATTCTAGAAACGAAGTTAATTCCTGCTCACAAACCGACTCTTCTACCTCAAATTCGTCAAGCACTTTCTCTTTAATTTCTTCAACAGAAATTACGTTTTGAGCGTCTAAAAGTGACCAGATAAATCCTCCTAATTCATTCAGTTCATAGTAATTACCAATTTCATAATTTAAAACAATGGTTTCATTACCTAGCACTGAAGAAGATTGACTTGGTACTCGCTGAAGTCGTGTATTGGGTGTCAAGGCCATAAAGTATATATACTAGACTGGAAATTAATAAAAATAGCTTGGTTCGTCAAATAAGAGACAAACCAAGCTACTCATGAACTAAAACGAGGGCCTAGACCTAGGCTCGCTTAGAAATGGCCTCCAAAACCATCCGTGTTAGAACCTGTCTTTAAGGTTAGTTTCTTAACATTGCCCAGCACTTTTAGCTTGGGGGTTTTATAGGCTTTTTTGCCGGAAGGACTTATCGAGTTTTTGATGTTCTTATTCATTATAATGAGATCTAAAGTCTTGAATGAGTTTTTTCTAAGAGTCATAACCACTCTCGGGTCGCTACTTGTGGATTGATTAGCCTCAAGGAAACTGAAACTACTCCACAACGATCCGGTGTTGGCGGGTTTGACCACGCTCTTCGACCGTTATAATGTAAATCCCTGCTGACAGATTGCTCGGTGATTTCAGCAGCAGATTACCCGACTCGATCCCTGATTTCTGCAACGATCGTACCCGACCATCGATACCCAGGAATTTAATAGTCGCTGTTTCAGGTTCATCTAAACTCAACTTAAAGACTTGATCTCTACTGATAGGATTGGGTGATACGCCATATTCTCCTTCACGCAACACAACTGAGACAGCCGGGAAGCTTGTGCTTTTCCCGCTCAGATCAATTTGCGTCAGCCGATAGTAGCTTGTACCCGAATAAGGCGTCTGATCAATGAGTTGATAATGTTTCTGGGCACTGCTGTTTGCAGCGACTTCACTCACCTCTCCTACGCGCTCAAACTGCTTGAGATCCTTACTGCGCTCTACTAAAAACCCTTTATTATTGGTTTCAAGCGAGGTGATCCAAGATACAGCCACCGTACGGTTTTCCTGTGCTTTTGCAGTGAAAGAAACCAGCGAAACAGGTAATGGGCCAGCAGTGACAATAATAGAGCCACTGGCATTATCATTACCAGGAACGTTGGTACCTACAGGAGGAAAGCTAGCTGCATTGATGCTTATGGGCGCACCAGCCGTTACAGTTAAGCCTACAACATTCAAGGTAAATAGATAATTGGCATTTCCTGGAACGGGG
The DNA here is from genome assembly GCF_011604685.1 of Spirosoma aureum. Classification (NCBI taxonomy): domain Bacteria; kingdom Pseudomonadati; phylum Bacteroidota; class Cytophagia; order Cytophagales; family Cytophagaceae; genus Spirosoma; species Spirosoma aureum. The sequence goes on from NZ_CP050063.1 coordinate 5,917,917, forward strand.
CCTAAGCTACTAACAATGGTAACCGTTGTTCCTGTTGCCGGGCTATACGTACCGATCGTAACACTCAGGTTGGCGGGAGCCGATGGCGAGAAGCTTGAACCGGTTACCCCAATGTTCGGGGGTAGATTGATGGTGTAAGTAGCATTGTTAGCCTGGGGGATAGCAGTGGAACTTCCATTACCAAAGTTTGCCTGTACAGTACCGGTGCCACTTGTCGAAATGGAGTTTGGCACTGAAGCGATTCCTCCTACAGAAGGATCCTGCGCATAACTGGCAGACCAACTTGCTGCACCCAATAGAAACGCCAGTAAAAGTTTTCTGGTCATGATTTAGAGCTTTTAGTTTAACAATTCAACAAACGTAATGACTTTATCTGTATTTGGGGGTTAAGATAGTGCCAAATACTTAAACAAAAGTACTTGGCACTACCTAAATGTTTATAAAGCGTTGATATTTCTGGCGTAAATATTATTTACCGGGTTACTATCGTAGGTTTTCGACGCATCATCGGTCACATTCGCCGTAATATTAGCTGTACCGTTCGAGTTAGCTACGGTTCGAGTGATAGTAAACCCAATGATCGAATTTCCCGGGCTGGCAGCAATAAATTGCCCAGGCTTAATCGTTAGCGTCAGTTGCAAACCATTATCAGAAGTGACTGCCCAATTAGTATTATTAACGGCAACGGTGCCACCTCCAGATACATCGATAGACGTTATACTGCTGTTAAAGGCCAGGGTATAGCCAAATGGAGCTGTAATCGTAAAGACTACATTGCCACTGGATGTCTGTTGTCCCACTAACTCATAGATTCCCACCGTAAAGTTTTTAACTTGATCGGCACCAGATGTCGTAAAGTTGTTCGAGGGTAAGTTAATGATTGGCGTTAAATCAGGTAACCCTGGGCCAACAAGTATGTGCAGTGTAGCACTTCCGCAAGTCGAAGCATTGTCACAGGCCGTGTATGTGTAAGTAACAGGTCCTGAAACGCCTGGAGCTGGCGTGAAGGTATAACTACCACTTGATGTCACAATCAGTGTACCGGATGAAGTTACTGTTGTTCCAGGGCTCGATACGGTCAGCGTATTTCCCAGGTCATTGGTGAGCACATTGCCTGTAGCCGTAGTACCAGTCGGCGTAGAGATGTAGTCATCATTGATCGATACAGTAGCAGGGCTGCCCGGTACGTTAACGGTAATGGTCACGGTGGCAGTTGCACACAAGTTTCCAGGAGTTTCGCAAACCTGATAGGTTACCACATCTGTACCATAGAAACCTGCAGTTGGTGTATAGACCAGTTTTCCAGTTCCATCTATGGTTGCAGTTCCATTTGCTGGTTGGGTTGGTATAGTTGGTAGCCCTAATGTACCCCCTGGATTACCTGCGCCATCGTTGGCTTTAATATTTACGGTAACGGCAGTTGGGTTAGTTGGCGCTCCTGTAGTAGAGGCAAAGTCAGGATTGGCTACAGGTGGATTGGTTGTTACCGTTGGGTCCAGAACTGTAATCGTCAGCGTTTGCGTTGCACAAGAGGTTCCTGATAAACCAGCGCCACAAACAGGAACATTGTAAACATAGACGCCAGGTGTTGTGCTGGTAAATGTATAGGTGCCATCGGAGTTAACCGTCAGACTTGGCGTTGATCCGCCAGGTTGGCTGGCTGGAGACGGTGCGGGGCCATAAGTGGTTCCGGCTGGCACAACGTCGTTGGTCTTGACGCTGCCCGTGGCCGGTACATTCTTATTGGTAACCGCGAAATCAGGATTTGTATTTAAAGCACAAACCAAACCACCACCCGACGATGTGCGTGTATCGGCAAAGGCCCCATATACATCCAGGCTACCACCCAGGGCCGACAATGCAGCTACACCTACCAGGGGCGAAACACTTAATTTAATTTCATCGAAAGGCTGGGTCGTAACAAAGCCTACATTGAAATAGTCGCTGGTTGCACCAAATAATGTTATCGATACATCAAGTAAGCTTCCTGCGCTCCGAGATTCTACGAGGGTTCCACTCTTATAGGTACTAACCGTTAACTGAGCAAACAAATCGAGGGCCAGAATACCGGAAACTTTCTTGACGATGAAACCGGCAGTCGTACCAGCAGGATACGTGTTAACCGCATCGAGTACAGCGATCGACGCTACCGTACCTACAGAAGCAGTCGTGTTGATTTTGGCAAAGTCCGATGTACTTGCCGAAACTACATTCCATGGATTCTCAACAGTCGTTGCCGCCGAAACGACGCCCGTAACTCCCGTGTTCGCGTTATCAATGACAACAGGGAACAATGGATTACTTAAACTATAGATTGTATTACATGCCAGTATATTGGCACACGTTTTCTCGAATACAGCATTATAAATAACAATCGATCCGAGGTCGGCAGCGACCAGATTGGCGAATGTAATCTTCACTTCATCATAAGGCACTTTGGCTACGACACCAATGTACTGACGGCTTCTGCCATTCAACAGTGGGCTACTGCCGGCACCTACTATTAGTCCATTAGTCGTGCTGGTTTGAACCGCAGTTCCATTGTTGAATAATGTAATGATGGCGGTACTTAAGACGTTAGCCGACAACAACGAATTCGTTTCAATATCAAATCCGGCAAAGCTATTGACCGGATAGGTTTGGAGGGCATTGGCCACTGCAAACGTTGCACTGGTCGATACCCCTGCAGTCAGTACGATCGTAGCCGAGTTTGTTGTTGAGACATCGACTACATTTTCCGAATTATTAATACTACAACCCACACAGGCTAATCCTATAATTCCCGTGTTAGCGCCATCGACATACACCGGGTGAGTTGGGCTGGTAAGCGGAGTTAGTGTATTTTTCGGAATTACATTATCGGCACAGTCTAGGCTGGGGCCATCGCAGAATTTCTGAACAACAACACCAAATATATTAAGCGTTGCCAACGATACGCCCGCTGCTTTAGTAACCGTTAATCGAACCTCATCAAAATCCTGTGTAGCTAAGAATCCAATGGTTCTTCTGCCTGTACCAGATAATAGAGAACTGTTAGTCGAAATAAGATTAGCCCCTGTAAAGGATTGTATAGCCGCGGTGGTGCCTGTCTTATAGGTAGAAATAGTTAGCCGATCGAGAACGCCTAAATCGACTAAAGCTGTACTGGAGATATCAAAGCCGACAAATGTACTCGACGTACTCGCAGGGTACGTAACAAATGCATTTTTCACACCAACTGATGCAGTCGTTGCGACTCCAGCAGTCAAAACAATGCTGGACGAATTGGTAGCATCCCCATCAATTATATTATCTGGGTCTGTAATGGTACAGGCAAGGCAGGCAACGTCAGTTGTAATTCCAGTGTGATCTGGATTAAGATAAACCGAATGGCCAGGTGCGGTCAATGAAGTCGGCGTATTGCACGCCAGAGCAGGTGATGTATTACAGAATTTTTCTATGACGGGTGCGTAGACACTTATGGTTGCCGCAAGTCCTCCAAAATCAATGCGAACTCTATCGAAACTACCTGTTGAAATTAAACCAACTCTTGTTTTGCCATTTAGAAGCCCAACTTCCGCCAGGTTCGTAAATGTCTTAGTTGTTACAGGTGTATTAGGAGTAGGGCTGGTACTTAAATAAGTACTGATTGTTGTAGTTGCTCCAATTTTAACGGTGCTGCTAATAATAAAGCCAGCAAAGCTACCTGCGGGATATACATTCGCTCCCGTAGCATTATGGTCTCTTACCTCTAGCCAGGCAGAAGTACCCAGCGCAGCTAAAAAGGTAGCTGCCGTTGAAAAAGAAGGATCATTATCGATCAGGTTTCCTTTATTGGCAAACTCATCAACAATAGCAAGCTGGCTCGAAGTTGCTGTAAGATTGGCAAACGTAGGGTTCGTTAGCGACGCGACCGTATTACATGGTGCGCTACTTAGCTGTGCCAGTGTCTTGGTCGATACTAACAGCGATAAACAGAGGAAGACCCATGTTAAGAGATTCAGATTAGATCTCCCACACATGTAGGTAGATAATTTTTTCATAAAAGCTGAATTAAAGGGTAAGTAGATTAAATGAACTAAAAAGGGAACTTTGTAAGGGGGGATTTTGAATGAGACCTATATTGAATAGGTCACGAGGGGCTGACGAAAAACAAGTTTTCATGACGTCAAATAAGATTAAACTGTGTGTATAGATTCTCGGCCATAATACAACAAATTATATGCCATACTAAACAATGGTAAAAATAGTACTCTTTTGTCTATATACATAGATCCCAAAAAAGCATTTACTATTTTTTATACATTATTAGCGCTTAAAAGTATTATCTTATTTCAGTCTGCCAACCAAAAATATATTATTCGGTATGCAAATCTGTTAAGTGACCAAACTAATATTCATTAACTAACTCAAAATCAACATATTATTGCCAATTAATGTCAAATTATCATTAAGCAAATTCTTCACTGCCATAAGTCATATATAATTTACACTGCTCTAGGTTGATCACCTCTTTATATAAGGGTAACCCATTACATTCCACTTATTATCGTTATCAATTAATTTTTAACATTACTCAGCAAAAGTTATACCATTTTCAACCACATACTAATATCAAAAAACAACATATAAATAAAATAATACAAATAGTTTTCTACCCTCTTACTAACTTGGCTACATACGTAAAGTTGATCCGTTTGGATTGAATATGGTAATTTTTTTTTATAAATTTATTAAAAACAACGTTTTAGTATATATTTATCACATAAATACCTCTTTTATTTATTATCTCTCTAAATAACCGTAACCTACATACGTCATATATCGTTATTGTTACTTCAGAAATGCAGAAGGGGGATCGATATGAATCGATCCCCCTTCTGCATTTCTGAAGTATTAAACTAGCCTACAAAATCAGGCCACTGCGCCGTAACATGGCTTTGGGGGAAGGCTCGCGACCTCGAAATTTTTTGTACAGTTCCATAGGTTTCTCACTCCCTCCTTTTTCCAGTACGTTTTTTCGGAAACCATCGGCTGCGGCCTTATTTTCCAGACCGCCGTTCTCTTTAAAGAACTCGAACGCATCGGCATCCAGCACTTCACTCCATTTATAACTATAATAACCTGCCGAATAACCACCCGAAAATATGTGCGAGAAAGCTGGGCTAAAAGCGACTCCCTCTACACGTGGAAACAGGTTCGCGACAGAATCAACTTTATTCTCAACCTGGGTAATGGTTTCTCCAGTCGGTTTCTGACCATGATAATACATATCGACCAGACCGAGCCGCAACTGGCGCAGGTTTGCCAGCCCAGCCAGGAAATTCTGGCTCGCCCGAATCTTTTCGATAAGCTCGTTTGGAATCACTTCGCCGGTCTGGTAATGTTTCGCAAAAAGTTTGAGCGCTTCCGGATCATAGCACCAGTTCTCCATCACCTGCGAGGGTAGTTCCACAAAATCGCGGGGAACGTTTGTTCCACTCAGACTTTCGTATTTCCCATTCGCCAGCATACCGTGTAGCCCATGGCCAAATTCGTGGAAGAGCGTAGTGACCTCATAGAAGGTCAATAAGGAAGGCTTTGTATCAGTGGGGCGCGTAAAGTTGCACACGTTAATGATGTGCGGACGAATGTTTTCACCGTTCTCTATTTTCTGTCCCTGGATATCATTCATCCATGCACCACTGCGTTTACCCGCCCTAGGGAAGTAATCGCCATAGAATACGGCAACGAACTTCCCTTCTTTATCATACACGTCGAAGGTTTTCACTTCAGGGTTATAGACCGGAATATCCGTCCGCTCCTTAAAGGTGATCCCGTATAGTTTATTGGCTACTGTGAATACACCGTTCAGTACATTCTCAAGCTTGAAGTACGGCTTCAGCATCTCGTCGTCGAGATCATACTTCTCTTTCTTAAGCTTCTCGGCATAATAACTATTGTCCCAACTCTGCAACTTGTCGTCCGTAAAACCATGGGCTTTAGCATAGGTTGTCAGTTCAGCCAGCTGTCGCTCAGCAGCCGGACGGGCATAGGTAACAAGCTCATTCAGAAAGCTCTGCACTTTATTTTTTGATCCTGCCATGCTTTCTTCCAGTACAAAATCAGCGTGCGTTTTATAGCCAAGCAGATTGGCACGTTCGTACCGAAGATTCACGATTTTGTTGATGATCGACGTATTATCGTTTTTATCGCCGTGGAAGCCGCGTCCGTTATAGGCCAGAAACATTTTTTTGCGCAGCTCGCGGTTCTCAGCATATTGCATGAACGGACCATAACTTGGCGCCTGTAAGGTAAATACCCAACCTTCTTTCCCTTTCTGCTTCGCTATGGCTTTAGCCGCTTCACGCGTAAAGTCGGGTAAACCAGCAAGGTCTTTTTCATCCGTCACAACCATCGAGTATTCGTTGGTTTCGTTCAGCACATTCTCGCCAAATTGAATTGAAAGCTGGGAAAGTTCTTTGTCGATAGTGCGTAAACGCTCTTTCCCCTTTGCATCCAGATTTGCACCATTGCGGGAGAATCGCTTATAGGCTTTTTCGAGCAGCATTGCACTTTCTGGATCTAGTTTCAGGCTGGCTCGCTGATCATAAACGGATTTAATCCGGGCAAAGAGTTTCTCGTTCAGCGTGATGTCGTTGCCATACTCACTCAGCAGGGGTGATGCTTCCTTGACGATCTTTTGGAGTTCGGGCGTGGTTTCAGCACTATTCAGATTAAACAATACAGATGATACCTTTCCCAGCAGATCGCCTGAGCGTTCGAGGGCAACGATGGTATTCTCAAATGTTGGCTGGGCAGGATTATTGACGATATCGTCAACATCTTTACGCCCTTGGGTGAGTCCTTCTTTAAGGGCAGGCAAATAATCTTCGTTTCTTATCTTGTCGAACGGGGCCGCCTGGTGAGGTGTCGAATAGGGCGTTAAGAATGGATTCTGGGTCATTTTAGGTTGTTGGGGTGATGGCTGGGCGAATGTCGTCGTAGCGACAACGGCTAGCAATGCACTCGTTTTTATGAGCTGTTGATGTCTTAACATACAGTTTTGGGGTATGAGTTTCCTGGAAAAATACGAAATAAAGACAGTTCCCAAAATCCAGCGTTGCATATACGGTCATATCAGTGGGCTGAACGGTACATCTTCTCAATACCTGTGCCAATTGCACTGAAAACTCGCAGAAAAAAACAGCCGATCAAACTGACCGACTGTTGTTCACACTTCTCCTCTCAAAAATCAGTAACCTCTTGGGTAATAATCCCGATCATTCCCGTAACCACGCCCCCGGCTGGCCGAACGCTCATAGGGCCGCATCCGATCAATGACCCTATTCCGCTGATCAGGATTCAGTACGGCCATCATATCGAAGAACTGCCGTTGCCGAGCCTGCCTGAAAAAATCCCGCTGACGTGGATCACGTGCGTCGATACCATTGGTTTGCTGTTCGAATCGATTGCGAATCCGGCGAATCTCGCGCTCCTGCCTGCGCGACAGATTCAGTTCACGGTCCCACCACTCCAGATGGCGATCGAAACGGTAGTCATCATAGTCGTAATTATAATTGGGCTGCCCGTAACCCGGCTGGTTGTAGCCCGGTTGCTGCGGATAGTTGCCGTTCGGCTGGGGAGAAGGGTATGAAGGGTAACCATACCGTTGTGCCAGTGCGCTGGTCGAGAGCAGAACGACCAGCGTAGCGGCCGTCATCAGTACTTTTTTCATGGTGGTTGTTGTTTTCAGGTTGTATTTGTCCCTTTGAACAACAGGCCATGAAATGGTTTAATTTATTCTCCAAAAAAGTATATTCACGGAGTAAAAAATTATGATAACTTATTAACAGTAAACCAGTTACCATAACTACTCAGTCGACTAAATTCTAGTATTTGTAGTCGGCCAGTTCGTTTTTGGCCTCCTGATTCAATACTCGATTATACTTTATCCGATCAAATTCGCCTTCGTTATTAGCGATGAAAATAGTAGCCACAGTATTACCTATAATGTTTGTTATGGAGCGTGCTTCAGACATGAATCGATCAACACCAAGCAGCAATGCCAGCCCTTCTACCGGAATTACTTTAATGGCAGTCAAGGTACTGGCCAGCACAATGAAGCCACTCCCCGTTACACCCGCAGCCCCTTTGGAAGTAACCATCAGAATCCCTATTATCGTCAGCTCCTGACCCAGTGTGAGATCGACCCCAAAAACCTGGGCCAGAAAAACGGTTGCCATTACAAGATAGATCGTAGTCCCATCCAGATTAAACGAATAACCCGCTGGAACCACTAATCCGACTACAGAACGCGAACAGCCAAGCGTTTCGAGCTTTTCCATAATCTGGGGCAAAGCTGACTCCGACGACGATGTTCCCAGTACAATTAACAGTTCCTCTTTTATAAACTTAAGCACAGCCCACAGGCTTATTTTGTAGTATCGTAGAATCAGGTTCAGAACCACAAAAACAAACAAAAACATGGTTGCGTAAACCGTGCCCATCAGCTTTGCCAGCGGTAGTAATGTGCTTAAGCCGTATTTCCCGATCGTGAAGGCCATTCCTCCGAAAGCACCCAGCGGGGCCAGAATCATGACGACACTCAGAATATTGAAAAACACTTTCGATAACCGTTCAAAGGTCAGGATGAGTGGCTTGCCCAGTTCGCCCATGCGAGTAAGGCCAACGCCAAACAGAATAGAAAAGACCAGCACCTGCAAAATATCTCCTTCCGCAAAAGCCTTAATGGCATTGCTTGGTACAATGTGGAGAAAGAACTCTGTCCAGTCCATTCCGGCCCCCTGTTCCGTATATTTACTGATGTCTCCGCCTTTAACAGCAGCGGTCTGAACGCCATCGCCAGGGCGAATAAGATTTGCCAGTAAAAGACCGATAGCCAGCGCGCCCGTTGTAACAATCTCGAAATAGAGTAGCGCTTTCCCGCCTACCCGTCCTACTTTTTTCAGATCGCCCATATTACTGATACCCAGCACAATGGTCAGGAATATAATTGGCGCAATAACCATCTTGATCAGGTTGATAAAGAGGTCGCCAATGGGCTTGAGCTTAGCAGCAGTTTCGGGAAAGAGATACCCCGTCAGAATACCCAGGGTAATAGCAATCAGGACGCGAACAGTGAGGTTGTTGAGGAGACGCACAGAGAGATGGGGGTAGTTTGTAGTTTTGATTCGGGAAGAACAAACCACAAACTACAAACTTTTTTTTAAACGGCCTTCATTGGAAAAAGCTGCTGCTTGATTTCCTTAATACGGTCGTTGAAATCGACGTTCGGATAATCAACATTCGGCAGTAAGGTTGCCTGCAGGTAGTCCATCACAACTGAATCATGCGGAATTCGTTTCCCCGTTAATACGCTGATGTATTTTGAGGTCATCCAGAGCACATTTTTGAGGTGCGTCTTGGCATCGTCGGTCATTACGAACTCCGTTACCAGGGTATCCTCGTTGTAATAAATCAGTCGGGAGGTAATCCGAATCCACTCACTTACCATGGCGGGGCGGATGTAAGCGATCTGATGTTGATAGACAACCCAACTCGTTTTCAACTCCCGAAACATCTGACCTGGATTGAAGTCATAAAGTGTGGCGACCTGATCTTCGCGAGCGTTGAAATAATAGTCGAAATATTTCGAGTTATTGAGGTGTTGAAGTGGGTCACAGTCCTGAAAACGGATAATTACCCGTGTTTCGGTTTCTGTGGGGTATGTGCGGTTCGGGTCGCGATGAAACATGGCAGAACGAAGGTTTTTCGAGCTACGCTGGCTCGTCAATTTTTTCCAGCGCTATCGATCGGTTGACAATTTGCGCTAAATACAGAAAATCTGCGAAATCCGAAAAATCAGTCCAATTCAGGTTCTGACAATTTTCTTCGATATTTACGTTAGTACAACAAATCCGGCTTTTTTATTCTCCTAATTGAGCATTTATGAAAACCATGCGTAACCTGTTGCCAATCTTTTTTCTGCTTCTTATTCAAACCGCTTTCGCCCCTAAAGACAACGCCGATGCGGTGGTCGGCACCTGGCTTAATGGCACAAAAAAAGGGCACATTCAGATTTATAAGCAGGGCGGTACTTATTTCGGTAAACTTATCTGGATTAGCGAACCGAACGATCCGGCTACGGGTAAACCCAAAACGGATATCCGCAATACCGATGCTTCAAAACGGAACCGCCCCCTGCAGAATCTGCTATTGATGTATAATTTCAAATTTGATGGCGGCAACGTCTGGAGCGACGGCAAGATCTATAATCCTGAAGATGGCAAAGAATACAATTGCAAGATGACCCTCAAAGATCCCAATACCCTCGACGTGCGTGGTTATGTAGGCATCTCGCTTTTGGGCAAAACTCAGACCTGGACACGAATTAAATAAAGGGTTCGGCTGGCAGTAGTCCGCTTCGATTTGCTTGCCGATTCAGTTGAAAACCGAAAACTCATGCACACGATCATCATTGGTGCCGGACCGGCAGGTCTGGCAATGGCGGGGCAACTAGCCCATTTAAATCAGCCATTTACCGTGCTGGAAGCCAGTGAGTACATCGGTTTCTCTTGGCGCAATCATTATGACCGTCTGCACCTGCATACGGTTAAGGAACACTCTGCACTTCCTCACCTGCCTTATCCAGCCAATTACCCAACCTACGTTTCGCGTTTGCAGGTTGTTGAATACCTCGAACGTTATGCCGAACGGTTCAAAATACGGCCGCTTTTCAACCAAAAAGTTACGAAAATCCATCGTGATCAGGACGGAATGTGGCAGGTAAAAACCGAAACGGATAAATTTACTGCGGAACGTGTTGTGGTGGCTACTGGCTATAATCAAATACCTAATGTGCCAGAGCTGCCCGGTCAGCGCGATTTTCGGGGTATTATCTGGCATAGCTACGAATATCGGAATGGCGCTCCTTTCCGCGATGAACATGTGCTGATTGTCGGTATGGGGAATACGGGTGCCGAACTTGCTCTTGATTTGCTGGAGCATGGAGCCAAACCGTTTATTTCGGTACGAAGACCAATCAATATCATTCGGCGTGACGTATTCGGGCGGCCAGCACAACCGATCGCCATTTTCCTGAGCAAATTTCCACGCTGGTTCGCTGATTTTCTGGCGGGTCTCGCGCAGAAAATAAATGTGGGCGATGTTTCGGCCTATGGCCTTGGCAAGCCAGCGCACCCGCCTTCCTATGACACCCGGCGGGGTATCATTCCAGTGATAGACATCGGCACTCTCGACCAGATTAAAGCCGGCAACATTACCGTTGTTCCGGGTATCGAGCGGATAAATGCCAAAACCGTAACTTTTTCTGATAATCGCGAATTGCCTTTCGACGCTATTATTCTGGCAACCGGTTATCGGCCGGGCGTTACGGCTTTTCTTGACACGACGATAACCGCGCAAATCCTTAATGATCGTGGCTACCCTAAACAGCTGTGGTTCAATGATAAGGATTTACAGGGTCTCTATTTCCTGGGTTATACAACGCCCCTGACAGGTGTCATTTACAACCTGAATATCGACTCGGATCGGATTGTGAAGCACATCGTTGAAAACAATTCGGTCCCGGCATAGTTCTATTAACGTAGTCAAGATGATTACAAGATCATTCAACGTTATAAACACTACGATCATGAACGAGACAACCGTAAAAGGAGGCTGGAACGAATTGAAAGGTAAAATCAAACAAGCCTACGGCGACCTGACCGACGACGACCTAACCTATCAGGAAGGTCAGGAAGACGAAATGTGGGGGAAAATCCAGCAAAAAACAGGGAAAACAAAAGACGAAATCAATAAAGCGATTGCCGATCTGTAATTAGACCACAATCGATTGATAAAAAGCCGAACTCGAACGAGTTCGGCTTTTTTATGCGCAATGCTGAACTCATCCGGGCATCCTACCACAGGCTATATTTCCGCCAGTATCAAGTATAAAACAGCTTCCGGGCCTTATTCTGCGGCATTCATCATCAGTAGCATTCTTTTTGAAATGTCTTTACTGACTATGCAATTACTTACCGGTCGTATAATGCCTTACGGTTGACTAATCTGTAACCAGCTAAATCTGGGCCAGATTAAGGTTTACATTGGCATGAACTGACACGGTCATTAATTCTAGAATCAACCTCACAACCTGTATTTGAAAAGCCAATTGCCTAATCTACTGATTATGTTATTGGTCATTATTGAACACTTATTTCAACGGATGAAAACACTATTACTTCTCTCGTTCACGTGGGTAACTATTCTGACTAAAGCACAACAAACGCCCCTATCGCCACCAGGTTCATCGTCGCTGACTCAGTCGGTCAATAGTGCGGCTAACTTTGGTAAAATTAGCGGAACTGTGATGGATGAAGCACAGAATAAACCCGTTGAGTTTGCTACAGTTGCACTTATTAATCCACAAACGGAAAAACCCATAACCGGCACGACTACCGATGAACAGGGTAAGTTCACGATCAACAATGTGCAGACAGGCATCTATCGCATAGTCATCAGTTTTCTGGGTTACGATAATAAAACGATCCCAACTGTCACCGTTAGCAGAACTGGGGTAGCAACTGCACTGGGTGTTGTGTCGCTCCGCGCTAACAGTCAGACGCTCAATGAAGTAGTCGTCACCGGCGAAAAAGCGTTAATTGAAGACAAAGATGACCGACTGGTGTATAATGCCGACAAGGATCTGACCAATACCGGCGGTACAGCCATCGATGTCTTAAAAAAAGTCCCGCTCCTGACCGTCGACCCAGATGGAACAGTTCAGCTAAAAGGCAGTAGTAGCATAAAAGTCCTGATCAACAACAAACCCTCGAGCATAATGGCCCGTAGCATTAGCGAGGCCCTGCAAATGATTCCGGCGGAACTGATCAAATCCGTTGAAGTCATTACGGCTCCATCAGCCAAATACGACTCTGAAGGCACAGCAGGCATTATCAATATCATCACCAAGAATCAGCTACAGGGACTTACTGGTGGTCTTACCAGCTCGGTTGGTAGCCGGAGAAATAATCTTGGTGGCAATTTTAACCTGAAGCGAAACAAGCTCAGCATTACGGCCTATGGGGGCACGAACTGGAGCAATTATTATGGCAATTCAGCGACGGTTCGGCAAAACTTACGGGATGGAAATGTATTTAGTATCATCACGCAAAGTAATACGTTCAAAAATCGCGGGAACTCGCAATTCGGCTCCTTCAGCATCGACTATGATCTGGATTCAACGAATCGCATTGGCATAGATGCCAATTTCGGGAAGGATTCTCGCAATACATTCTCCACTCGGGATACGCGCCAGAGTATCGATACGGTGTTGGCTTTTCGTCGATACAACGACAGTCAGAATCGCAACAACAGCATGGATGTCAATTTCAACTACACCAAAACATTCAAGCGAAGTCCCGATCAGGAATATACCTTTCTGGCTCAGTATAACCAAAATGACAATCAGAGCGGCTATAAACTGAATCAATTCCCACTGCCCGTTGAAGACATTGTTACCTATCGTGAACGCAATGAAAATCAAAACCAGCAAAGTGAACTGACCCTGCAGACGGATTACGCTCACCCCTTTTCGACCACCAAACGACGTATTCTGGAAGTAGGCTCGAAATTGATCGCCCGGAATGTGGGGAGTGATTATCGACTGGAAAATGCCCCTGATGGATCACTGAACTTTCGGGAAGACCCACGTCGGTCGAATGAGTTTAATTATAAACAATCGGTCTGGGCTTCGTATGCATCGTTTCGTTTGCGAACAGAAAATCGCTGGAATTTTAATGTGGGTGGGCGATTTGAAATGACCACGATCAACGCCGATTTCATTTCGACAGCTACCCGTTTCAGTGACCGGTATCAGAATTTCCTGCCCAATCTGAGCATCTCGAAACGCCTGGGCAACGAGCAGCGGATACGAGTCAATTATAGCCAGCGAATCCAGCGACCTTCTATTAATTTTTTGAATCCATACGTCAATTATGCCGATCCTAAAAACATTCAGACCGGCAATCCGTACCTCGACCCCGAATTAACCCACTCCGTCGAACTGTCGTACAGTACGTTCACCAAAGGCGGCACAACCATCAATCTGATGATTTTTGGTCGCCAGACCAACAACGCAATCGAACGGATAACAACGGTCGATTCCACTGGCGTGTCAAACAGTACCTATCGAAACATTTCCCGTAATGCCACCTACGGCTTCAACTGGTTCGGTGCCGTAAAACCGGTGAAACAGTGGAATCTGAGCGGTTCGGTAGGTATGAACTACAACTTACTAAACAGCCCGTCTCTTCAGATTACGAATAAAAACTGGAGTTATCAGTTCAATCTGAATACATCGGTGCAATTACCCAAGGACATCAGTATTCAGGTCAATGGGTCCTATACGTCCCGTCGTATTCAGTTGCAGGGGCAATCATCCGGGTTCTATTATTACGGATTTTCAGCCCGGAAGGAATTCAAAAAGCAAAATTTCTCAGTCACCGCTAATTTCGAAAACCCGTTCCGGGAATACAATATCGTTGAGAATTACCTGCGTACAACGACCTTCCTGTCGGATGGCATCAATTATAATGTGGTCCGGAACATCCGGCTATCGTTGAACTGGCGTTTTGGGAAAATGAAAACATCGACAGATCGGGAAAAGAAAAAGATCAATAACGATGACAGGAAGTAGGCTCGCTGACGGTTCCGTATGCTTACCTTCATGATCAAAAACGGCAACTTCGTAGGCCGTTTTCTCTGTTTCGTTTAAAATCAATAGAATCTTCGTTCAGAAACGATTTTCCTTTGAGCATCCATTCGTTATTCCTATGAATCGGTTTGCTCTTTGTGGCCTGTTGTTTTTTTCGCTTACCGTAAACGCCCAAACGGTGGTTACGACGGTGCAGGAAGCCCTGGCACTGGCCCGACGCAATAATCCGGAACTGATAAATGCCCGGCAAAATCGGCTGGCTCAGGCTCAGCAACGATCAGCTTCGCAGGCGAATCTGCTCCCACAGGCTCGCTTTTTCACGAACTTCGACTACAATTTTGCCCTACCCGTTCAGCTGGTTCCGGCTGAATTTTTAGGGGGAAAACCGGGTGAATTTCGTTCACTGCAATTTGGATTGCCTTATGTGCTGGCTGCTGGTGCCGAAGTTACGGTTCCGGTTATAAATCGACCAGCTCGGGCCGATCTTGGCATTGTGGAACAAAACCTCCGCATCGCCGATATGCAAACATTGGTTTTGCAGGACGAGATTTCGACCCAAACCGCCCGCGTTTATCATGCCACGCTTCTGACCCGTTCGGCCATTGCGCTTACCCGTCGGAATCTACTGGCCGCCGACACGCTCACTCAAATTGCCCGCGATCGGCTTGACAAAGGGCTCATTGAACCACTGGAATATAACCGGATTCGGTCGGTACAACTGACCACGGCCGATGTACTCTACCAAAATGAGCTAACCTATGTCCGTAATCTGAATCAGCTCAAACTGATTCTGGGGCTGGCCCCAACCGATAGTCTGCTCTTGTCGCAGGATCTTACCATACAAAGCGCAACGACAGCCGTAACGGCCTCGTTACTTAGCCCCGTTGAACGCCCACAGATATCGCTCCAGCAGGCTCGTATCGAACTTTCCCGATTGCAATTCAACCGCGAACGGCTACAACGATGGCCCACTCTTTCGGCCTATGGTCGGTTTACCGAACAGGCCCAGCGCAGCCAGATCAATTTCCTGAATACAAACCAGCCGTGGTATACAATTGGCGTAGCAGGTCTGCAATTCAACTGGCCGATTTTTACGGGCGGGCTGCGTACCAGCAACATTATCCGCGCCCGGCTGCAACTAAAAGTAGCCGAGTCTGAACTGGACTATGAGCGAAAACGGCAGCAAACCGATCATGAAGATGTTCGGAATACGTATAATCAGGCTATTCGATCGCTGGACTTAAACCGCCAGAATTATGAACTCAGTAATCAGAATGTCGAGATTGCGTTGATCAAATATCGATCCGGCCTGTTTGCTTACGATCAGTATCTGAACGTTTTCAATGAAGCCCTGACGGCGCAAAATCGGTACCTGAATAATCTGTCGAACGTATTTATCAATCAGACGATTTTGCAAATCCGAAGTGGTCAGTAACCGAACACGTTGAGGTAATCATCAAGAAAACTGATTGATCATTTAGAATCGACCCATTGCATAACCTAATGAAAACCGCATTTTACCTATCCGCGATTGTGTTGCTCGTTGCCGCCTGTCATCAGGGTAGCGATGGCCTTTCGCCTACTTATCGCGAACTCACCGAAGCCGTTTATGCCTCGGGCAACATATATCCACGCAATGAGTATATCGTTACGGCCGATGCTACAGGCGTTTTACAGCAGCGATTGGTGAATGAAGGTGACTCCATTCGCCGGAATCAACTTCTATTTGTGCTGGAAAGCGACACCGAAGATGCCCGTCAGCAGGCAGCGGCCAACGCCTATCGGCAGGCACGTGCGAATTTGGGGAACAACTCCCCCATTCTGGCTGAACTCGAAGCGCAGGTTCGTAATGCCCGAATACGGCTCAATAACGACTCGATCAATTACAACCGCTTCCGCGATCTGTATGGCAAGAACGCAACGTCAAGGGCCGAACTGGAACGAGCCGAACTGAACTATACGCTGTCACGCAACAACCTGCGGGCTCAGGTCAACACCTTACAACGCAGCCGCGATCAGATTGCACTCGATGTTGCCAATAACCGCAGTCAATTGGTTAGTTCTGAAGTAGCCGGACGCAACACGCGCATTCGCAGTTTCGTGAATGGGAAAGTCTACGAAGTGTACAAAGATCCGGGTGAGGTTGTCCGGCCCGGCGAGCAGCTTGCCCTAGTGGGTAGCGGCAATCAGATATACGCGCAGTTGGCGGTCGACGAAAGCGATTTCGGTCGGCTCCGGATCGGTCAGGAGGTTGTACTGAAAGCTGACGTTTATCCCAATAAGGTTTTCAAGGCTCGTATTAGCAAGATTTTTCCGAAACTCAACCGCACCGACCAATCGTTCCGGGCTGATGCCGAATTTGTTGGCGAACGACCCGCGTCCTATTATGGACTGACCGTAGAAGCTAACATCATTATCAGCCAGAATCCGCACGTTCTGACGATCCCAAAATCCTATGTCATTGGCAATGATAGTGTCTGGATTGAGCAGGACGGCAAAAAACAGAAAGTAAAATTCCAGAAAGGAGCCGAAAACTTTGACCTCGTCGAAGTAAAAAGCGGCCTGACTGCGACCTCGAAACTAATTTCGAATGAGTAACTGAGCGAACGTGTTCGCCGGGTTGTATATCGCTCTATCGCTCATTCGAAATTTCACTCATTTAGCATCATGGATCTTCACATCGCATCGCAGATTGCCCGGACGCACCTGATGGCAAAAAAACGCCAGACGCTCGTTGCCATGCTTGGCGTAACGTTCGGCATTGCAATGTTCATCACCATGATTTCGTTTATGCAGGGGGTAAATCAGTTTCTGGAAGATTCCGCGCTGGATGCCAGCCCCCATATTCGGCTCTATAACGAAGTGAACACCCAGCGGCCGGGCCTGATCGAGCAACTTTGGCCGGGCCAGTTCAATGTTATTTACCACCAGAAACCCAAAGATGAACAGGCCCGAATCAAGAATGGTCTCACCATTGCCGAACGCATCGAACGCGAGCCCGGCGTACTTGGCGTTTCGCCACAGGTAGCCACGCAGGTGTTTTATAACAATGGCCCCATTCAGCTCTCGGGCACGATTGCCGGTGTCGATATTGAGCGTGAGAACAGGCTCTACAATTTAAAAACACGGCTCAAATCAGGAAGCCTGAGCACGTTAAAAACGAACCCCGATGGCCTGATTATGGGAACGGTTCTGGCCAGAAAACTCAACGTTCGCGTGGGCGACAAAGTAACGGTAACGACACCCAAAGGCGGTACGCGTATCCTGCGCGTAGTCGGCACGTTTGGATTTGGGGTCGGTACAGTCGACAATACCAAGAGCTATGGAAACCTGTCGACGGTGCAGGAAATTCTCCAAAGAGACCCCAGCTACATCACCGACATTCACATCAAAATGATCGATCCATTGCAGGCTATTCCGTTCGGCAAGCGGCTCCGGGTTGTTTACGGCTACTACACCGAAGATTGGGCGACAGCTAACACCGCAATTCTGGCGGGCGAAAAAATCCGTAATATGTTAACGTATGTCGTTTCGATTACCCTGCTTGTTGTGGCCGGGTTTGGCATTTACAACATTATGAACATGACGGTAATCAACAAAATCAAGGACATCGCCATCCTGAAAGCCACGGGTTTCGATGGGCGCGACATTATTGCCATTTTTCTGCTGCAGGCCGCTTTTATTGGTCTTTCGGGTGGTTTACTGGGGCTCGGCATTGGGTTTGGTTTAAGTTATCTGTTGTCCATTACGCCTTTCGATGCGGGCGACTTTTTAAGTCTGAAAACGTTTCCCGTCATTTTTGCGGCTAAATATTACATCATGGGTATGTTGTTCGGCGTCATAACTACCGTGCTGGCGGGATTTTTCCCCTCGCGCAAGGCCGCACAGGTAGACCCCGTTGCTATTTTGAGAGGTTAAATTTTCAGGGATGATAACAACACACCAGTATCATCCATCCTAGAGCATCCATCCTACATGAATACGGTTCTTTCTGCCCAGCATCTCAACAAATACTTCTACGATCCTGAGAAATTTCAGGTGCTGAACGATGTTACGTTTGAGGTACAGAAAGGTGAATTTCTGTCAATAGTCGGCAAATCGGGTTGCGGCAAATCGACACTACTCTATTTGCTCTCAACGATGGATACGGACTATGAAGGCAACATCGAAATGGCAGGAACGTCGCTAAAAGGTCGCAGTCAGGATTATTTAGCCCATTTTCGCAATGAACACCTGGGGTTCGTGTTCCAGTTTCATTTTCTGCTGCCCGAATTCTCGGCCTTGCAGAATGTGATGTTGCCCGGATTGAAGCTCGGCCGTTATCCGGAAAAACAAGTGGAAGAGCTTGCTATGGAAAAGCTGAGACTGATTGGCATGGCCGATTTCGCCCGCAAACCCGCTAGTAAACTCTCCGGTGGACAACAACAGCGAGTGGCCATTGCCCGTGCCCTGATCAACGACCCAACTATTATTATGGGCGACGAACCAACGGGTAATTTAGATAAGGCCAATACCGATAATGTCTTTGAGATTTTTCGTGACCTTGCCGGGAAAGGCCAGACTATTATTGCGGTTACGCATGACCCCGACTTTGCTGCTGGAACCGATCGCGTCATCGAAATGTCAGACGGAATGATCATCGCAAGCCATGAAAATAAAGTTTAATCTATATGTGGAGCTCCTATTGCTGTGGACTTCTCTGGGGGGAGTTATAGCTCGGCAATGGATGATTCCCAACATTACCTGGCAGCTTCAGCTCATACTTTTTCTAGCCTCCTACCTTCTTTTCAATTCGATCTGGATTTTCCACTACGTCTTTAATGAGTGGCTGAACAGGCGCTTACCTTTTGAGAAAAACATTCGCTGGCGAATAATAGTCCAGGTATTGGGCGGCTGGAGCATTGTAAAGACGATTGTTATTATCGTCGGGTATGTGGTAACGACACAATTGCTCACCCCCGTACTGTCCATGATGAACAAGTTCACGTTCATTATCATTGGTCTCATGATCTTTCTGGTCAATACGGTTATCTGTTTAGGGTTTATGGCCAGTCATTTGCTAAAACGCTGGCAGGAAAACACGGTGCGAACGGCTCAATTGGAGAAGGAAAAAGTGCAGGTTCAGTTAGACAGTCTGAAAAACCAGATCAGTCCCCATTTTCTATTCAACAGCCTCTCATCGCTGGACAGCCTGATTGACGATAACCCGGTACTGGCCCGGCAATTTCTGCAACAACTATCAAAAGTGTTCCGGTATGTTATCCAGCATAAAGATAAAGCTCTGGTGCCGCTGGAAACCGAGTTGACGTTCATCAAAAACTACACGTCTTTATTGCAGACCCGATTTGACGGTGCCTTTATCGTTCATAGTCAGATAAACAAAGATTCGCTGGATCAACAGATTGTACCCGTTACGCTTCAGATTCTAATCGAAAATGCAATCAAACACAACAGTATAAGTGAATCCCATCCGCTTGTTATTACAATCACAACAAAGGATGGTTACCTTGCTATTTCAAACCCAATTCAGCGCAAACGGCAGGTCGAAACGTCCAATGGACAGGGGCTCGAAAACCTGAAATTGCTGTACAGTTACCTGAGCCCCCGCCCGGTTGAAATAAACAGCGACAGCACATTTTTTTGCGTACGTGTGCCGCTGCTGTCAGTAGAATAGACGTTCAGGCTGACGCCAGGGCACTTCGAGAGCATCCGCCATAAATCCAAACCTGGAAAACCAAAAACGCAAATGACGATCCTGCTGATTGAAGACGAACCCCTCATTGCCAGGCAGCTTCAGAAGCTGGTTCGTCAGTTGGAACCTGGCGCAACCATTGAAGGGCCACTGGCCAGCGTGCAAAGCATTTGTGATTTTCTGAGCAACCATAAATCACCAGACCTGGTCATTGCCGATATACAGCTCTCCGATGGTGTGAGTTTCGAGGCATTCCGGCAAGCCGATTTAAACGCACCGGTTATTTTCACAACGGCCTACGATGAATATGCCATTCGCGCTTTCAAACTAAACAGTATCGATTATCTGCTCAAACCCATCGACCCCGATGAGCTGAAAGCTGCATTGGCAAAGTATCATCGATGGGTAGCGAGCAGTGCCGAGTTGGGCGATCAGTTCAGGCAATTTCTGGCTCACATTACCGAAAAACAATCATCTCCGCTTTATAAACGTCGCTTTACAGGACATTACCTCCGCCAGATCGTATCCGTTCCGCAGGAGCAGGTAGCCTATTTTCTCCGCGACGAGGTAATTTATCTGGTCAATATGGCCGGTCAGAAATTGATTACAGATTATAAAACGCTTGATGAGCTGGAAGAACTCGTCGATCCAGGCTGTTTTTTTCGGGCCAGTCGGCAGTGTCTCCTCAGTCTGAATGCCGTTTCGGGCTATCGTTCCCATTACAGTGGCAAGCTTCAGTTGCATCTCAATACACCGAATGATACACTGGACTTAATGGTCAGCAAAGAGAAATCCGCCCTGTTCCGGCAATGGTTTGAAGGCTAGGCAATTAGAGACGATACCGTTTACACTAAATTTTGTTAAAAGTTCAGCCTTAGCTGTGACTTAGTGATTAATACTGTGTAACTATACGAGTAGTTTCCACCCCAAACGAATCGTATTCTTATGCAAACCTCCCTTCTCCCTTCTGGACAGCGTCTGTCCGTCTGTTTGCTAACAGGCTTATTGACAATCGCTTTACTCCTTGGTAACGGATCAACAACCCTTGCGCAGAACAACTCGACAACCTTGCCGGAAGGCATCACGAAAGTAGCAACCGTTGAGGGCATTACGGAGTATCAGCTAAAAAATGGCCTGCGGGTTCTACTCTTCCCCGACCCATCCAAAGCAACCATCACGGTCAATATTACCTATCTGGTGGGGTCACGGCATGAGGGTCTGGGCGAAACCGGCATGGCTCACCTGCTCGAACATATGGTCTTTAAAGGCTCAACGAGGCACAAGAATGTTCCGCAGGAGTTGACCGAACACGGCTCATGGCCCAATGGTACGACCTGGTATGACCGCACGAATTATTTCGAGACATTTTCAGCAACCGACGAAAACCTGAAGTGGGCACTGGATCTTGAATCGGATCGAATGGTTAACAGTTTCATCAAAAAAGAGGACCTGGAAACCGAATTTACAGTCGTGCGTAACGAATTCGAAATGGGCGAAAATTCGCCCCAGTACGTGCTTATGGAACGCGTTCTGTCGTCGGCTTATCTATGGCACAATTATGGCAAATCGACCATCGGTTCTAAAGAAGATATCGAACGGGTACCCATTGAGAACCTGAAAGCATTTTACCAGAAATATTACCAGCCCGACAACGCCATTCTGCTGGTAGCCGGGAAATTCGACGAGCCGAAAACCATGGCATTGATTGATCAATATTTCAGCCCGATTCCCAAACCGACTCGTTTACTCAATCAGCCCTATACGGTTGAGCCAACTCAGGATGGCGAACGGATCGTTACCCTCAAACGCGTAGGCGACACGCAGGGCGTAGCGGCTGCCTATCATACGCCAGCCGGTACGCATCCCGACTATCCGGTCCTGGATGTGCTGATGGATGTTCTGACGAATGAACCCTCCGGCCGACTCTATAAAGCGCTGATTGAAAACAAGAAAGCAGCCTTCCAGTATGGCTGGACACCAGCCCTGCATGATCCCGGCTTTGCTTACTTCTACGCCGAAGTACGAAAGGAGAACTCGCTGGATTCTGCCCGCAATGTCATGATGAGTACGCTCGATGAAGTGACTCGCCAGGCGCCCACGCCCGAAGAAGTAGAACGTGCCAAAACCAAGATTCTGAGTGGTATTGAACTAATGTTCAAGCAGGTAGACCGCGTAGGACTTCAACTCAGCGAATACATGGCAGCAGGCGACTGGCGGCTGGTGTTTCTATACCGGGATGCCATTCGCAAAGTCACACCGGCCGATGTTCAACGCGTGGCGCAGGCCTATCTGAAACCCTCAAATCGAACGGTTGGTCTGTTTTTACCCGATCAGAAACCCGACAGAGCTGAAATTACGGCGGCCCCCGACATTATGGCGCTGGTCAAAGACTACAAAGGGGAGCAGATGGTAGCCGCTGGAGAAGCCTTCGATGCCTCGCCCGCCAACATCGATACCCGCACGAAACGTGGGCAGGAAGCGAACGGGTTGAAGTATGCATTACTCCCTAAAAGCACACGCGGCAATTCGGTAAACATGCAGATTCAACTCCGAATGGGCGACGAAACGAGTTTGGCCAATAAAATGACCGCGGCTGGATTTACCGCGTCCATGCTTGAACGAGGTACAAAAACCAGAAGCTATCAGCAGATTAAAGATGAACTGGATAAGTTAAAAACAAGGGCGTATGTTTATTCATCCGGTCAAAGCGCCATTGTCAGCATCGAAACGTCGAAAGAAAACTTGCCCGCTGTGATGAAGATCGTGACCGACTATCTGCGTAATCCGACTTTCCCGGAAGCCGAATTCAATAAGCTGAAAGAAGAACGGCTTGCTCAGATTGAGTCGCAGAAACAAGAGCCACAGTCTATTGCGTTCAACGTGGCAGAGCGGACAATGAACCCATATCCTAAAGGTCATGTCTGGTATACAAAGACTTTCGACGAAGAAATTGACGATATCAAAAAACTGACCATCAACGATATACGTCAATTTTACAAGGATTATTATGGCACCCAGAACGCCGTTGTATCTGCTGTTGGTGCGTTCGACGAAGCGACGATACGAACTATCCTGAAAAATGATCTGGGTAAATGGAAAGCAGCGAAACCCTTTACCCGAGTTCCATTACAGCTCTTTGCGGATCTGAAAAACAAAACCGAGTCGATTCAGACGAATGACAAGGCCAACGCCATGCTGGTGACCGGGATGAAGTTCCCGATGCGCGACGACGACCCCGACTACCCGGCTCTTTACATGGCCAACTACATTCTGGGCGATGGCTTTCTGAATTCCCGGCTGGCAACCCGGATTCGGCAAAAAGAAGGGGTTAGTTATGGAGTCGGCTCCTATGTCTACGCCGATGATAATGATAAAGTAGCCAATTTCGGATCATACGCCATCTATAATCCTGAAAATTCGGAACGGCTCGAAAAAGCCTACAAAGAAGAAGTCGAGAAACTTGTTAAGGATGGGATTACAGCCGAAGAACTGAAAGCGGCCAAAACTGCCGTTTTACAGAACAATCAGGTCGAACGTTCGCAGGATGGATCGTTGACCCGTAAATTGGCGCAATACCTCACGAAAGCAGAAGGCCGCACATTTGCCTATGATACCGAACTGGAAAAACGTATTCAGTTATTGACGCCCGAACAGGTCAATTCGGTTGTCAAAAAATACATCGACTATAACAAATTGACCATTATAAAAGCCGGCGATTTTGAAAAAGCGGCTAAAAAGGCAACCGAAAAAGCAAAAACGCAACCCGCTTCGGTGGTAGGTGGCGGTAAGAACGATTAATTGTGGTTTACTGAGCTAGCGTGGTACAGGCAGGTAATAGAGACTCTCCCCTGCCTGTACTAGGAAAAATACCTACCGTTCATCCTTTTTTTTGGCAAGTAGCTGTAAAAATTATTGATAGTTTATCTATTTAATCTTACCTACACACTAAGTTTAGCATTACCCAACTAACTGTATTTTTATGCAAAACAACACTTTACGCTCCGGACAGACACCATCTGGAGGAAAACTGTCTGTATGGACGAGAAAGGGAACTCTGGCGACGGCCTTGCTGGTCGGTAGCCTGACCTTATCTTCCGCGCAGGATAAACCGGCAGCGATTACCCTTCCCGAAGGTGTAACAAAAGGTGCTTCTGTTGAAGGCATCACGGAATATCAGTTCAAAAATGGCCTGAAAGTACTGTTATTCCCCGACGCATCGAAGCCAACCGTAACGGTCAATATCACCTATCTGGTGGGGTCACGTCACGAAGGATTGGGCGAAACCGGCATGGCCCACTTGCTGGAGCACATGGTATTTAAAGGTTCCACCAAACACACCAATATTCCTCAGGAACTGACTTCGCACGGTGCGAGACCAAATGGTACGACCTGGCTCGATCGCACGAATTACTTCGAGACGTTTGCAGCAACCGACGAAAACCTGAAGTGGGCCCTCGACCTCGAGGCCGACCGGATGGTGAACTCGTTTATCAAAAAAAGCGATCTCGAAACTGAGTTTTCAGTAGTGCGTAATGAGTTCGAAATGCGCGAAAACTCCCCCCAGAATGTGCTGAATGAGCGCGTTGTATCATCCGCGTTTTTGTGGCATAACTACGGAAAATCGACCATTGGTAACCGCTCAGATCTGGAGAAAGTACCCATTGAGAACCTTCAGGCTTTCTACAAGAAATATTACCAGCCCGATAATGCCGTACTGGTTGTAGCCGGGAAGATCGATGAAGGCAAAACCCTGCAACTCGTCAATGAGTATTTCAGTGCCATTCCCAAACCCACGCGTATTCTTCAGCCAACCTATAGCGTTGAACCAACGCAGGATGGCGAGCGGGAAGTAACGCTTCGGCGCGTAGGTGATACGAAAGTTGTATCGGCACTATATCACATCATGCCAAGCTCGCATCCAGATTATCCAACTATGGATGTTCTGACCGAAGTGCTGACCAATGAACCCAGCGGACGGCTCTACAAAGCCCTGATTGAGACCAAAAAAGCGTCGCAGGAATACGGCTATTCGTTCATGACCAAAGATCCGGGGTACGTGTATTTCGCGGCTGAGCTACTCAAGGAAAGCTCGCTTGGCGACGCCCGGAAAGCGCTTCTCGGTACCCTCGATTCGGTATCGATCAAGGCCCCAACGAAAGATGAAGTCGATCGCGCTAAAGCCAAGCTTCTGAAAGACCTTGAAGTAAGCTTTAAAGACGTTGAACGGTTAGGTCGTACGTTGAGTGAATACATTGCAACTGGCGATTGGCGGTTAGGCTTCCTCTACCGCGATGCCCTCGAAAAAGTAACGCCTGCCGATGTTCAGCGTGTTGCTGGCTTCTACTTCAAACCATCGAACCGTACGGTAGGCGAGTTTACTCCGGAGCCCAAACCTGATCGCGTAGATGTACCAGATGCGCCGGATGTCGATGCTTTAGTCAAAAATTACAAAGGCCGGGCGGCTATTGCCAGCGGTGAAGCGTTCGACCCGTCACCGGCTAACATCGACGGTCGGACCCGTCGCGTAGAGCAACCCAATACCATTGAACTAGCCCTATTGCCCAAATCAACGCGTGGCAATGAAGTTAACGCCCGGTTAACCCTTCGGTATGGCGATCAGAAAAGCCTGATGAACAAAAGTGCTATTTCGGTTTTCACAGCATCTATGCTCGATAAAGGTACCACGACCCGCACGCGTCAGCAAATCAAGGATGAACTCGATAAACTGAAGGCTCAGGTTTCTCTGTTTGGTGGTGGTAACCAGGTCAATGCAACCATAAAAACCACGAAGGAAAACCTACCGGCCGTGTTGCGACTCGTTAGCGATATGCTGAAACACCCTGCCTTCGATCCCAACGAGTTCGAAAAGCTGAAACAGGAACAACTGGCACAAATTGAAGCGCAACGTTCAGAGCCTCAGGCACTGGCGTTTACCGCCTTTCAGCGCCAGATGAATCCCTATCCCAAAGAAGATATCCGGTACACCTCAACGCCCGATGAAGATGTAGCCGACGTAAAAGCCATGAAACTCGATGATCTGAAGCAGTTTCACAAGGATTTTTACGGCGCTCAGAACTCGACAGTAGCTATAGTTGGCGATTTTGATGAAACGCCGATCCGCAAAGTTGTTATGGATGAATTAGGCTCCTGGAAAGCGAAAAAGCCGTTTAGCCGGCTGGTGACACCGTTCAACGATATCAAGCCGACTCCGCAATCCATCGAAGCACCAGACAAAGCGAACGCGTTTCTCGTAGCAGGCGTCAACATTCCCCTGCGCGACGATGATCCCGACTATCCGGCACTGGTGATGGGTAATTATATTCTGGGTGGTGGCTTTCTCAACTCCCGACTGGCCGTTCGTATCCGTCAGAAAGAAGGTATTAGCTATGGCGTTGGCTCACAGCTTCAGGCCAACCCACTCGATAAAACGGGAATGTTTATGACCTATGCTATCTACAATCCCGAAAATGCCGAGCGTCTGACCAAAGCATTCCGGGAGGAATTGGATAAAGTGGTAAAAGATGGCTTTACGGCCGAAGAACTGGCTTCTGCCAAGTCGGGTTATCTGCAATCGAGGATGGTTGGACGGGCCCAGGACCCAGGGCTGGCCGGTACGCTCAACAACTACCTGTATCTGAATCGTACGATGACGTGGGATGCCGATTTTGAAAAGAAAATCAATTCACTGACTGCTGAGCAGATAAATGCGGCCATGAAAAAACATATCGACCCCGCCAAGATTTCGATCATCCAGGCTGGCGATTTTGCCAAAGCCGCCAAGAAACTTTCTGAAAAGCAGCCCGCTTCATCAGTGAGCGGTGGATCGAAAAATTAACTGGTTTCTGAACCGGGATTTAGCCGATTTTAGGATTATTCTGATTTTGTTATTCTGTTTCTCAACGAAAGCAAAATCCTGAAAATCCATAAATCTAAAAAAATCCCGGTTCTTTTTATGGAATTTAACTATAAATATAGTCATACTCCTAAACCTATCGTTTTCTCATGAAAAATCTACTTCTCTTTCTGCTGTTTAGCGGGTTTGCGCTATCGGGCCGGGCGCAGGTTAAAGTAATTTTATTACGCGATACCACTACTTATCAGGTAAGTCAGGCTACTCTTGCTAAAAAATATCCAGCCCTGTCTGAGTTACTTAAAGCAAAGCCTCAGGGCGCTTTCACGGTGATGCAGAAACAAGCCAAACAATTGGATGAGTTTGTAAAAAAACGGAATGACATACCCCAGAAAGGTTTCTATCTACATCTTCACGAATATTACCAATCTGATGGTAAAGCTCAATGGGTATTGGTTAATACAGATCGACCTCAACCCGATTCAATAATGGCAAAGGCCATAAAGGCCCTGGAAGAATTTTACTCGACAACATCCTATCCAGCTAGCGGAAACGTACCGTTCCGGACGATGTCGGTTATGCTATATGGGAAGTCATTTATTGCTCCCCGCACCGTTCGGCGGGGAGCAGGTATTATCAGTACGCTGGAAGCGGCCGAAAAAACAACCCGGCCCGATACCGTAAAAATGCTCGCGTTCAATCAACTGGATTTGGGAGCCGTACCCGAAATCGTCTATCGGTTTCCAAAGCTGGAAGAACTGGATTTATCGAAAAACGCACTACATGAATTACCCGCCCGGCTAACTGCCGACATTCCAACCCTTAAACGGTTGAGTCTGCTATACAACGTCATTCCCGACGATAGTGTATTCATTACCCGCAACAAGCATCTCCAGGCGCTAAACTTGCAGGGCAATCGATTGACCCAGGTGCCAACGTCTATCCGAAAGAACCGCCGTCTGGAAAGTTTATGGCTGGGAAATAATAAACTGAAGGAACTGGATGGCAAAACGCTACGTAGGCTTCACCAGCTCAACGACCTGAATCTATATAACGCTGGGCTGACTCAACTTCCCAAAACCATCGGAAAGCTCAAGCATGTTCGGGTTATGGATTTGTATTACAACAAATTAACCGAACTCCCCCGTCAGATCGGCCGAATGAAACGGCTCGAGCAGTTGGCCGTTGCTCATAATGATCTGAAGGAATTACCCCCATCGCTGACCAAACTTCGCCGATTACAGGTTTTATACGCACACCACAACCGGATTAGCCAATTACCTGATTCGTATCAGAAAATGACTTATTTAACGATCCTTGATCTCGGCTACAATTGGTTTTCGGTGGCTCCTGAGGTGCTGGCCGCACTACCTTCTCTGGAAGAACTTGACCTGAGCAATAATAATTTACAGGAATTACCTCGCTCATTGGGCGAGTCGAAACGATTGAAGAAATTGTATTTACGATCAAATCCGCTTTCTGGTACTAATGCTAAATCGGGTCCGTATGCACCGATCATTCAGCAATTGGAAGCCAATAAAACCGAAGTATTCTACTAAAGCTTATGCTGTAAAACATTCCGTCCTGGCTTACAGTCTCCATTCTCGTGGTTCGGATTTTCAGGTTCGAACCACGAGAAGCACTTGACGAAACCTAAAAGTCATTTACCCAAACAATCTGGCTACACCAAAGGCAGCCGAAGCCGCCAGTGCTCCAATGAACATTACCTTAAACGCACCGCTGACAGGCGGCTGGCCCGTAACCTGACTTTTAAAATACCCAAAAACGAACAGGCAGATCAGTGTCACAATGCATGAGTACAGAAGTGCTTCATGTGGATGAGAAACGAGTAGATAGGGTGAAAGCGGAATCAGGCCACCGAAAACATAAGACAAACCGATTGTCAATGCACTCTTTGTTGCCCTATTCGGATCGGGTTCATCCAGGCCAAGTTCATACTTCATCATAAAGTCTACCCATTTTACTTTGTCTTTAGCCAGTTCGTCGGCAATGGCCGTCTGCAAAGCCGGACTGATGCCCATCCCGGCAAACACCTCACGTACTTCCGCCTTTTCGCGTTCGGGCACCGATTCCACTTCGGCAATTTCCCGGCGTCGTTCTGATTCGTAATGGTCAGCCTCGGTGCGTCCGGCCAGATACCCACCTAACCCCATAGCAATTGAACCAGCTACGATTTCGGCAATGCCCGCTGTCACGACAAGCGATGAACTGGCAACAGCTCCGCTCAGGCCAGCCGCCAACGCAAAGGGAACGGTCAAACCATCGGACATACCAATAACGATGTCGGAAATAAGATCCGAACTTCGCATGTGTTCTTCGTGGTGGATATAGCCAATGTCCGTCATTTTATTCCTCTTCGCTATTGTTCAGTTTTGACAGTAAACTATAAGCCCCGTTCACGACGATTGGTGTTTGTTTCGGGTCGATATCAGTTGGCAATGTAATTGCGATATAACCATTTTCGCGAATACCCGTTTTAATCTCTACCTGCCGGAATTGATACGTAGTGGGTTTTCGCTGTCTGTCTTCCAGAATGTAAATCAGTGATTTACCGCCATAACTTAGTACCGCAGTTTCCGGTAACGACAACAAGGGCTGGGTTTTAATGTCCACTTGCCCGGTCACATAGCCACCGGGGGTATAATCACTGTCTTTACCATCGGCATGGGCCAGCACCTGAATCGTTCGGTCAGCGGCAATCGATTTGCCGATCAGAAAAATGGTAGCCCGGTGGTTCAGTTGCGTCTCCGCTCCGGCCACATCGCCCCCCATCCTGAAGCGCACCACCTGCCCAGCGTGAATAAGGCTGATGTCTTTCTCGAAAATATTCACCTGAACATGTAAGTGATCGACATTCGTGATTTGTACTAGTATATCGGCGGGATTCACAAAGCGGCCATTGTTGACCGGAACCTCGGTAATGAATCCTGACACCGGCGATGGCACAGCGATCGTACGCTTCAGGTTAGCGGGTGTTATTTGCTGCGGATTAATCCGTAGCATGGTCAGTCGCTGAGTTAGCCCGGCCAGTTGTGCCTGCAAGCTCTGGCGAGTCGAACGGGTCTGCTGAAAGACTTTTAGGGCATTGACATTTTCGCGGCTTAATTCCTGCTGTCGGGCAAACTCCAGATCGGCATAGTCGAGTTTAGCTTTTGTGTCCAGGTAATCCTGTTGAAGTTGAACATAATCTGGATTTTCGAGAACCACCAGCGTTTCTCCTTTCTTTACCCGCATACCCGGTTCGAGGTTAATCTTCCGGATATACCCACCTACTGGCACTGATACCGACACCTGATTTTGAGCAGGCACGTCGATCACGCCATTTACTTTGAGGGTTGTACTCAGCGTCTGGAAAGTAGGTTGCCCCAACTGAATCTCAGCCACGTTATATTGTGCCTGCGTCAGCGAAATACGAACGGGTCCGGCTGATTTACCAGAATCGGCCTGCTGGGTTGAATCCTGAACTGAAGTTTGGGATTCCGCCGTAGTCGTATCACTCGACTGGCAGGACCATAAGCCAGCCAAAACACTACCGATAAGCGCAGCACTCAAAAAAAAATATACATGTGAACCAATTGATTTCATAAAGTCGATCATTGAACAGTGATGGATGTCGTTATGGATTACCAAGCAGGTAATTGATGTAAAGTACCGATTGATTGTATTGATTCAACAAGTCGAGATAGTTTGACCGGATGGTAAGGGATTGCTGTAAAGCTAGCGAAAACTCCACGTAGCCAATATCGCCACCACCAAAAGCCCGTCGGGCGTGATTCTGAATCACATCGGCCTGAACAAGTCCCGTTTCTTCGTAATAAGCCAGCGCATCCCGGTACTGCGTATACTGTCTGACGGCCTGCTCAAGCTGTTTATTGAGCGAAAACTGCTGATTCTGTAAATCGGTCTGTGCGATCTGTTCGCCAATACGGGCTGCATTGATGCGTGCTTTCTGGGCCTGTCCCAGCAACGGAAATGTAATACCTACCTGTCCCCCATTGAACCGATAACCGGGTCCAAAATACAACTCCTGACCATTAATAAGCTGATTTCCCACAAGCGTCTGACTGAACAGGCCAACCAGGAAGTCAGGTTTCAGCCGGGCCTGTTCAACGAGCCGGGTTTGCTGAGCTACCTGAATTTGCTGTTGTAGCTGCCGAAGTAAAGGATTCCGAACCAGAGCCGCCGTATCAGCGGAGAGTGTTAGGGTTAATTTAGGCAATCCCAGCATAGGTACATCGATCGGTTCGCGACTATACAGAAGCTCCTGTAAACGCGTTCGGGCAGCCGTAGCGTTGGCTTCATTCTGCGCCAGTCGGACGCGCTGATCGGCCAGCTGGCTTTCGGCAGTTGCCTTTTCCAGCATACTTGTTTCGCCCACCCGAAGCCGCACTGCCGCAGCCTTAACGAATTCAGTCAACAGCGTATCCTGTTGCTGAAACAAGTGCCGTTTCTGGTACAGATAATTCAGATCATAATAGGCCGATTTCACCTGATACTGCACATCATTGCGCGTTACCAGCACACCGGCTTCCCGATTGGCAACGGTCAGATCGTTCAGCTCCGCCATTCGGCGCATCAGTGTCGGATTCGGAATGGTCTGCGTAACGGTCAGGTTGTTGTCGAACCGGCGGCTGTTGTATTGCCCCAACATGGCCGTAACCGACAGACGTCCAGCATCATAGGCAGTCCGGCGCAGAGCCTGCTGCTGGCTAACGCCCAGCCCGGCAATCTGTACCTGGGCATTGCGGGCAGATGCTACTTGCAGGGCCTGATCGAGCGTAATGGTTTGGACGGCAGGACTAATGGCCTGCGCCCAGCCACTTCCCGAACTCAGCAGCAGCAAAGCAACAATCGAAGCCACTGTTTTAGCTGGTGCGGCTGTTTTCTGGCGGGCTTTTGCCTCTTTGTCCAGATTTTTCTTTTCTACCAGCGAATACAGAATCGGCAGGACGATCAG
Source organism: Spirosoma aureum (assembly GCF_011604685.1). NCBI lineage: Bacteria > Pseudomonadati > Bacteroidota > Cytophagia > Cytophagales > Cytophagaceae > Spirosoma > Spirosoma aureum. Next base: position 5,950,117 of record NZ_CP050063.1, read on the forward strand.
CGTCAGCAAGGTAGCCGTTAGCAGTCCACCAATAACGACCGTTGCCAGTGGTTTCTGAACCTCTGCCCCTGCCGAGTTCGAAATGGCCATCGGAATAAATCCGAATGAAGCGACCAATGCTGTCATGACAACGGGCCGAAGACGTACCTCTGCCCCTTTTCGAATAATCTCAATCATATCGGTCAGACCCTCTTCGTGTCGTAGTCGGTTAAATTCGGCGATCAGGACAATACCGTTGAGCACCGACACGCCAAACAGGGCAATGAATCCAACGCCTGCCGAAATACTAAACGGCATATCACGAAGGATCAAGGCAAATACACCCCCAATGGCAGATAAGGGAATGGCCATAAAGATGAGCAGGCTCTGCCGAATGGACCCGAATGTGAAGAACAATAATGAGAAAATTAGCCCCAGCGCGATCGGAACAGCAATAGACAGGCGTTTTTTGGCATCGATAAGGTTCTGAAACTGTCCTCCATAGGTAACGTAATAGCCGCTTGGAAACTTAATTTGCCGGTTCACTTTTTGCTGTACTTCGGCCACGATACTTTCTACATCGCGGCCCCGAACGTTGAACCCCAGCGTAATGCGTCGATGTGTGTTGTCGCGCTGAATCTGGTTTGGTACCTGCCGTATACTAACCTGAGCAATCTGCGCCAGCGGTAGCTGCTGTCCGGCAGGTGTGGCCACGTATAGATTTCGAACATCGTCGATGTTCTGGCGCTTGTCGGAAGCCAGCCTGACAACCAGATCGAAGCGTTTTTCGCCTTCGAATACCAGACCCGCCGACTGGCCTGCAAAAGCCGTATTGATCGTACGATTCACGTCACTGACATTCAGGCCGAATTTAGCAATCTGGGCCCGGTCCAGTTTGATCAGAATCTGCGACAAACCAGCCACTTGTTCAATATAGAGGTCTTTAGCCCCGCTAATAGTACGAATACTACTTCCTACCTGATTAGCCAGTTTCTCGAGTTGCTCCAGATCGTCGCCGTATATTTTCAAAACAACATCCTGCCGGGCGCCGGTCATAAGTTCATTAAATCGCATTTGCACGGGTTGCTGAAAGCCAAACGTTACACCCGGAACCACCGAAAGCGCTTCGGCCATTTTATTAGCCAGTTCATCGCGAGTGGAGGCACTTGTCCACTGCTCGCGGGGTTTTAGGATGACCATCAGATCGGAGGCTTCGATTGGCATGGGATCAGTCGGAATTTCGCCGGAGCCAACTTTAGCCACCACCTGTTCTACTTCCGGAAATTTCTTCAGCAGTATACGCTCTGCTTTTAATGTAGCATCAACTGTTTCTGATAATGAACTTCCGGTCAGGGTTCGTGTATCGACGGCAAAATCGCCCTCATCGAGTTGCGGAATAAATTCTCCCCCCATTCGGCTGAAGAGAAATCCGGCAACAGCCAATAACGCCAGAGCGCAGGTTAAAATAATGAACCGATGCCGCAGGGACCCTAGCAGAACTGGCTCATAGACGCGCTGAATCCGCTTCATAAGCTTATCAGAAAAGGTTTCTTTATGCACGACCGTTTTGTTCAGGATCAGGGCCGAAATCATGGGAACATAGGTCAGCGAGAGAATAAAAGCGCCCAGAATCGCAAAAGCCACTGTTAAGGCCATCGGTCTGAACATTTTTCCTTCAATACCCGATAAAGCCAGTATCGGCAGGTAAACAATCAGGATAATAATCTCGCCAAAAGCTGCCGACGAACGAATCCGGCTGGCCGCCCCAAACACTTCATCGTCCATTTGCTCCTGGGTAAGTGTCTGGTCTTTGTTGCGCAGCATGATGTGGTGAAGAGTCGCTTCGACGATAATCACAGCCCCATCCACAATCAAGCCGAAATCAATGGCACCCAGACTCATCAGATTTCCCGAAACACCGAACAGATTCATCATGGCAATGGCAAAAAGCAAGGCCAGTGGAATGATCGATGCCACCACAAAACCAGCCCGAAAATTCCCGAGCAGCAATACCAGCACAAAAATGACGATGATGGCTCCTTCCAGCAGGTTGCGCTCTACGGTACCAATGGCACTATTCACCATTTTGGTCCGATCCAGAAACGGTACAATGGTTACACCTTCAGGCAGTGTTTTCTGGATCTCAGTGATCTTTTCCTTTACCCGTTTGATTACTGCGGAGGAGTTTTCTCCTTTAATCATCATCACAACAGCGCCAACTGTTTCACCCTGGCCATTTCGGGTAACGGCCCCGTAGCGCACTGCCGCGCCAATGCGTACCTGAGCCACATCACGAATACGAACAGGAAAACCCTGATTATTGAGACGTACGGAGATATTGGCAATGTCATCAGTTGATCCAATTAACCCATCCGACCGAATGAAGTAGGCATTTGGCTTTTTGTCGATGTAAGCACCGCCTGTATTCTGGTTGTTTAGCTGGAGGGCAGTAAAGACGTCATTGATGGTGATTCCTACGCTACGGAGCCGGTCTGGATCAACCGAAATTTCATACTGTTTAAGCAAACCGCCGAAACCACTTACATCAGCGACGCCGGGCGTTCCCAACAACCCCCGCCGAATGGTCCAATCCTGAATCGTGCGGAGGTCGGTTAGTGAATACCGCCCTTCGTACCCTTTTTTCGGAACAACCGTGTACTGGAAAATCTCGCCCAGTCCGGTTGTGACAGGGCTCATACCAGGTGTACCCACGCCAGGTGGAATCTGTCCGGCTATATTTTGAAGCCGTTCGGCTATTTGCTGCCTGGCCCAGTATACATCCGTAGCATCCGTAAACACGACGGTAACAATGGAAAGTCCAAATCGCGAAAACGAACGAATTTCGGTTAGATCGGGAATATTTGACAAACTGACTTCAATCGGAAACGTAACGAGTCGTTCGATGTCTTCGGCAGCCAATGAGGGGCTGCTGGTAATTACCTGTACCTGATTATTGGTAATATCGGGCACGGCATCAATGGGTAATTGCGTTACCGACCAGCCGCCCCAGATTACTAACGCAAGCGTTAATAGCCCAATAATGAGTTTATTATGGATCGAGAAATTAATGATAGCGTTCAGCATAGAACTATGCAATTCTTTATTACGAAGGGAATCAGTACGCCAGATGGGCAACGCAAATACAAGCGTTGATACTCTGGTTCACGACAGAATAGTTTTGATGATTGGGATAAACCGACTCGGTCTTTCGGCTATACCCTCGGGATAAAGCACATCGATGGCGGCTGTTCAGCAAATGCTAAACGTACCAGTTGCATTCATCCAACAAGTGTATGGCTTGCCAATAAGACACACCTCACCCATAAAATGCAAAAATTAAGCTCGGGGAGGATTGATCAGCGAGAAAACCGCCAAAAATGAGTACAGATCTGCTTTCCGAATAAAGTCGGCCTTATAGTGCATGATCACCTGTACACTTGACGAAACGACAAGGCGAATTGCATTCGGCGTAAAAACCGGGCCCGAGTGACCGGCAGAAGGCAAATTATGATGACTGTGCGTAGGATGCTTCTGGTGTTCGGAATTAGCGCCATAATGCATGGCCAGAAAATCCAGAAAACTCAGATTACTGACTTCTTTTTTGTGCTGCTGATAATGCTGCATCAATTCATTCCACTTCGCCGACTGGTCAATACTGAAGCCTGGCAGCAAACTGCTCCCCAGTAGTAAACAAGACAATAGGATGGCAACAACTGACCTCATAGCTTCGCGGCTTCACTTCCTAAACGCATGGATCGACTGAAAGTTTCAACACCTGATCAGGCAGGTCTAATTTAGAAAGAATCCAATGGTAATGCGCTACGCCCAAAATCAACTCTCTATTGATCAGCGCTCTATCGGACGAGATAAACCAGTAGCTCTCATTGAAAATCAGAATAGATATCGATTACACTTCTTGCAGTCTGTCTGTTTTTCCGATGTGGTAAGCCTATATGATCAGCGATTTGTCAATACCAAATAAAATTTTGCTTAGAATCTTCATAATCAATCATAGATAACACAAAAAAAAGAGTTCGTGAAGGAGAAAAAGCCAGTGGGTGTGTGTTACATCAGCAGCAAGTAGTAATCGAGTTATGCAAGCCATTTCTTCCTCAGTTTCTCCAACTCCCAATCGTGTCACTCTCTGGTCAGCTTTAGTCTCTGTCTATATTCTGTGGGGTTCGACGTATCTGTTCATACACTTCATGACGGAGCAGATGCCCCCCCTCTACATGGCTGCCATGCGGTATATTGTAGCGGGAGCGATTCTGTATACGTACGCCCGACTGACTGGTACGCCCCGCGCTACACGGATTGAATGGCAATCGGCAGGGATTGTAGGTGTTTTACTGCTGACTGTTTCCAATGGCTGTCTAACCCTTGGTATTCAATACATTCCAACGGGCATGGCCGCTCTGCTGGGCGGAATGCTACCTGTTTTTCTGCTGACACTTAACTGGGTATCGTTTGGACGCCAACGGCCGACCAATCTGGCACTGGCCGGTTTACTGGTTGGTTTAATCGGTATTTTTTTCCTCATTAAACCGGACAAGCTACAGGGAACCGGGGGGCTACATGCGAATGTCCTTGGTTCCAGTCTGGTCATATTCGGCAATTTTGCTTGGGCAATCGGTACGTTACTGGCGCCCCGTGTATCGCTCCCATCCGGTACGATTTCCAGCGGAATTCAGATGATTATTGGTGGATTCGTTCTGCTGGTCATCAGTTTAGTGATGGAACCGGTTACTCCCTGGAGCATCCTTGTGGCTCCACCCAAAGCCATCTGGTCCATGTTCTATCTGGTCATCTTTGGCAGTATCGTCGGATTTTCATCCTACGCCTGGCTGGCTCGCAATGCACCACCACAACTCCTGTCGACCTATGCATTTGTGAATCCGGTAGTAGCCATGTTACTGGGTACGTTTTTTGCCGGTGAAGTGTTCTCAAGTCAGTCACTCATCGGAGCAATGATTGCCCTGGCCGGGGTAGTACTGATCACATTGGGCAGAAAATAGCCGTCAGTTAAAATTTGCAAATTGCCAACTAACGTCTGAACATTACCGTCAAACATGCGCACTGTAGCTATTCTGCTTTTCAACGAAATTGAAGTTCTGGACTTCAGCGGGCCATTTGAGGTCTTCGGCATTGCGGGTAAAGTAGCTGGCAAATCCCATTTTCAGGTTTTTACCGTTGCCGAGCGAGGTCCCGTTTATGCCCGCAATGGTCTGTGTATAACGCCAACGTATCTGTTGAATGATCACCCAAAAGCCGACATCATTATTGTACCGGGGGGTGGCGGCTACCATACCGACGGAACACCTTTTGGCTCACGGCGCGAAATGGATAATCCTGCCATTCTAAATTGGGTTCGTCGATCGGCCGAAACAGCGGAGTTGGTCCTGTCGGTTTGTACCGGAGCCTTAATACTGGCGAAAGCGGGTTTGCTTGAAGCCCTCTCCGCGACTACGCATTACATGGCTATCGACAGTCTTTCTCAACTAGCGCCCAACACTACCGTCCTTCCGGCTGAACGCTACGTCGATAATGGCCAGATCATTACTTCTGCGGGCATTTCGGCCGGAATCGATATGTCACTGTATGTTGTTGGCAGGCTCCTCGGTAAAGACATTGCCGACGAAACAGCCGAATACATGCAGTATGACTATTGGAAATGAGTGAAAGCTTAAATGAGTGAAAGAGTGAGCCATAATAATTCACTCTTTCACTCATTTAAGCTTTCACTCATTCAACCGGCGGTGGACTTACGCTGGTCCATCCGCCATCAACGACCAGGCTCTGACCCGTTATATGGCGGGAGGATGGCGAAACCAAAAACAGAGCCGCATTGGCAATATCCTCGACGGTAGCCGGGCGGCCCATCGGTGTAATGCGCGACCAGATCGGGATATACGTTGGATCATCTAAGGTACGTTCCGTTAGCGTAGCGCCCGGCGCAATGGCATTAACAGTAATGCCAAGGGGTGAAAAATCGATAACCAGTTGCTTGGCCAGCATTTCCAGCCCTGCTTTGGTCATACTGTAGACGGGCAGGCCGGGGTGCGCCTGATGACCTACCACCGACGACATAAACAACATGCTTCCTCCTTTTCCCTGCTCACGCATCTGACGGGCAGCGGCCTGCGCCAGAAAAAAGCTCCCGCGTAAGTTTACGTTGACAATTTTCTGAAACGCATCGGGTGTTGTGGTGAAGATATCGCCAAAAATAGTGATGCCCGCATTGGCGATAGCGATGTCAACCGAACCGAATCTGGTAACGGCCGCATCGACCATCTGTTCAATAAACGAAACCTCGGAGACGTCGCCAGGGTATGCTTCACAACGATAGCCATCCTGTTGTATGGTATCAGCAGCTTTATGAGCCAGTGCTTCATCATAGTCGTTGAGTACAACATTGGCACCCTGCTTAGCAAGGGCGCGGGCAATAGCAAAGCCAATTCCCTGTCCCGCACCAGTAATGATAGCGGTTTGGTTAACAAAATCTGTCATTAAAAAGTCGTTTTCCCTGAAACCAGCTTTTTCTATTCGGCTTTGGGCTCCCAAAGTTCGATTTTATTGCCTTCCGGGTCCATGATCCAGCCAAATTTACCGTAATCATATTCTTCAATTTCACCGATAACCGTTACTCCTTCAGCTTTCAATACAGCAAGCAGCTCGGTCAAATTTTCAACCTGGAAGTTAACCATGAAATCCTTGCTGGACGGCGCAAAATACGTCGAGTCTTTAGCAAACGTTGACCATTGTGTATAGCCTTTTTGCTCAGCGTCGTCAGCATGTCTCCATTCAAATGTAGCCCCATACTGATCAGTCTGAAATCCCAGATGAGTACCGTACCAATTCCGTAGTTCATCGGGTTTTTCAGCTTTAAAAAATAGCCCTCCAATTCCAGTTACTCGTTTCATGTTCTTTATTGTTAGTGTGAATCACGCTTTACTTCACTTCCCGAACCGCCCCGCAGAAAATCGAAGTCGGCTCCTTCATGAGCCTGCGTAACGTGGCGAATATACAGATTTACATAGCCGCGATCATAACCCAGGTCAAGTGGTTTGAAATGAACGAGCCGGCCAGCCAGTTCCTCATCCGACACATGCAGATGAAGGCTCCGGTTTTCAACATCGAGCGTAATCAGATCACCATTCTGCACAAGTGCCAGATTACCCCCAACGGCTGCTTCGGGCGAAACGTGCAGAATAACCGTTCCGAAACCGGTACCACTCATCCGCCCATCAGAAATGCGAACCATATCATGAACACCCAGTGCCAGTATCTTGGCAGGGAGCTGCATGTTCCCTACCTCAGGCATACCCGGATACCCTTTCGGGCCAACATTCTTCAGAACCAGAACACAACTCGGATCAACATCCAGATCGGGATCGTCAATGCGCGCTTTGTAGTCATCGATATTTTCAAAAACTACTGCCCGACCCGTATGCTGCATCAGTGCAGGCGATGCCGCCGAGGGTTTTATGACTGCCCCGTTCAGGCAGAGATTACCCCGCAAAACCGCAACGCCCGACTCAGGCTTAAAAGGTTGCCCGACCGTTGCAATTACGGCGGGGTCATAACATTGCGCATCAGCGCAGTTTTCGCCAATCGTTCGACCGTTAACGGTTAGGGCGTCGTTATTGAGGTAGTCACGAAGCTCGCGGATAACAGCCGGCAGTCCTCCGGCATAGAACAGATCTTCCACGAAATGTTCGCCAGAGGGTTGAAGATTGGTCAACAGGGGGATTTTGGCCGAAAGCGTATCGAAATCATCGAGCGACAAATCGACACCCACCCGCCCGGCAATGGCCGTCAGGTGAAGGATAAAATTGGTTGAGCCACCCAACGCGGCATTGATCATAATGGCATTTTCAAATGCCTGTCGGGTCAGAATCTTCGATGGGGTTATGCCTTCACGCGCGAGTTCAACGGCCCGCATACCGGTCAGATGAGCGAGTACTTTCCGACGCGAATCGGCTGCCGGAATGGTTGCATTGTCGGGCAGTGCTAACCCCAGCGATTCGACCATGGCCGCCATTGTGGAGGCTGTTCCCATTACGGCACAGTGCCCCTGCGACCGGGCCATACTGGCTTCAGCAGCCACAAACTCAGCCTGGCTCATCTCGCCCATTTTAAAGGCTTCGGCAAACCGCCAGAGATCACTCGTTCCAATCTTTCGGCCCTGGAAACGCCCTGCCAACATCGGTCCGCCCGATACGACAAGCGTAGGAATGTCGACGCTACAGGCTCCCATCACAAGCGAGGGCGTGGTTTTATCGCAACCACACATCAGAATGACCGCATCGATCGAGTTGCCACGAATACTTTCTTCCACATCCATACTGGCGAGATTGCGGAACAACATGGCTGTCGGCTTGATCTGGCATTCGCCCAGCGACATCACAGGAAATTCCAGCGGGAAACCGCCCGCTTCCCAAACCCCTCGTTTGATGGCTTCGGCCAACTCGCGAAAATGGGCGTTGCAGGGCGTTAGTTCCGACCAGGTATTGCAAATACCAATAACGGGTTTTCCCTCAAACTCATGGTGTGGGAAACCCTGGTTTTTCATCCAGGCACGATAAATAAAGCCGTCTTTTCCGGTGCGGCCAAACCAATCTCGGGAACGTAGGGGCATTGTCAATGATCAGTATGTAGTGATCAATAAAGTCGTCTTATTGTCGATTATACTTTTGGCAGATGTACCGTGCGGCATTTGCCAAAATAGCCTCGAATTTTCGCGTTGGCTTTCGCTTAATGCACGTTTTTCGCCCACAAAGCTAACCAGATCGCCAGCGAAACTATAGTTTTTTTACTCGTCAGACTAATTTTTCATTCTCCATATCTCTGGCTCACTTGTGCCTTCAGTTCAACTGGCTTCAACCTATCTGCTTCAATACATTTATTGCTTTCACCACATTTTTCATGTGTTATTTTAAGGTCGTGATTTTCAGTCGGTTTACCGGGAAACTTGGCAACTCGTAGTCCGTAACCCAATTAGTTTTAATCTAAAATATTGACAATCAACAAACTAATACTTTATCTACTGGCGTTATAGACTCAGTACCATCGAAATTATGTTTTGTTAAAGCGAGTTGGATTTTCTTTATTGATGGCCGTAATTCGTCCGGCTGTCACGGTTGCTGCGAAGTTTACCGCCCCTACAGTCCCCAATCTCAACGCATCTACGATTAGTACGGCAAAGCAGCCAGACGCAGCCCGGTCTGACGCAACCCGATCTGGACTGATGCCATCAGACGCAACGCGATCTGACATGACCCGTGCTAGTGCCAAAGCAGCCTTGCTGACAGTGGCACTTAACGCCCCTGAGCTTCCTTTGCTCGATGTCGATTTCTGCGGAGAGTGCCTGCCACTCGACAAGATCGATGTTGTTGACCGCTGGAAACACGTATTTACGCTGTTTCGTAGTCACGCCAGCGATCTGGGCAACCTCCGTGAACGGGCTGATGCATTTTTCCCGATCATCGATCCGATTCTGGAGAAATATGACATTCCAGATGATTTCCGCTACGTTCCCCTTGCCGAAAGTGCGTTACGTCCAAAAGCGGTTTCACGAGCAGGTGCAGCAGGTTACTGGCAATTAATGCCTGGCACTGCCCGTTCGTTGGGGTTACGGGTTGGGGGACGAATTGATGAGCGTTTCAATGTGCTTAAAGCAACAGATGCCGCCTGTCGATACCTGCGAAAATTATATGATCAGTTGGGTTCATGGTCGTTGGTAGCCGCAGCGTACAACGCCGGACCGGGCCTGATGAAAAATCAACTAAAACGCCACGAACACCGCGATTACTACCAGATGAGCCTTCCACGCGAAACCAAATATTACCTCTACCGCGTGTTGCTCTACAAAGAAGTAATGTCTCGTCCGAATGATTATTCGTCCTTTTTGTCGCCTGTTCCACAAACAGCCTATCGATTTCAGCCTCTGACGTCAGCCATACAAATAGGTTGAAAATACGATTCATACAAGCAGAACGGTCGTAGAATCAGATTCTACGACCGTTCTGCTTGTTAATAAAGTCTGCTGATGGTAGACTTTATTTTTTTTATTCACATTATTCAGTCTTCCCCATTAACAGATTAGAAAGGAATAGATTTTACCAGCAAATTAGATCAGGCCTTTCTCCAGGATAGCCTACATGGGTATTCGCGTTAGAAAATCGACTTATTAAGTTTACTTAGTTAACTTTTTTAGCACACCACACAAAAGCGTTTAACCGAATCCACAGATTATGGCCGCATTTTTTCGTAGTTCAGTCAATAAGGTCGCCGTGCAGCCATCATTCAGCCAGTTTCAACAGGACGAACAGGCATTTTATGAAGCACTCCGGGCCAACGATCAACAAGCCTGGGACTATCTTATGATTCAGGTGCACAATCAGTTTGTTGTTCCGCAATCCCGCCAGAATTATGACTATGATACGTTAATTTCAGCCTATACCGAAGGGCTGGCTGTTGTTAAAGACAATATTTTGAGTGGTCGCTTTACGCACGAAAAGGCCAAAGTCACAACCTATGCGCATAGCGTTTGCCGGTTTACACTGCTTAATCTGTATGACAAAGACAAACGTCGGCAGGAAGTATCGCCGTTTCAGGAGCAATCGGCGGATGAGTCAGAAGAAAGTTCGTCGGCAGTTCGTGACGAAGCGGTCGACTGGCTCCTTCAGACAGATATTGAAGATCATAGCTGGGCACTGGAGCCACTCAAACTCGCCATGTCGGGCCTGAAAGATCGCTGTCAGACCATTTTGCGCCTGTTTTATATTGACGAAGTTCCCGACCGCGAAGCCGCCATTCAACTCAATATCAACGAAGCTAATCTACGCCAGCAACGTCGCAATTGCGTCATGGGGCTTCGACAGTCCTTTAACCAACTAAAAAACTCGTATTTATAATGTCAATTTCTCAATCTGATTTCGAACGGGCTGAAGATTATATCGCAGGTCGGCTATCGGCTGGTGAGAAGGCACAGTTCGAACGTGAGCTATCCAGCAACGGCGAATTATCCAGAGAAGTTTCCAGTTTGAAAGCGATGCAGAGTGGCCTTCTTCGTATGAACTATCGTGACGAAATAGCGGCCCGCCATGCTGAATTAATACTACGGGGAGACATCAAACCTACTCATACCGAACTGGGCAAGGTGGTGCCTTTTGGCTCCACACGTCCACTGTGGCACTATCTGGCCATTGCAGCCAGCGTCCTGTTGATACTCGGATTTGGCTGGTTTTTCATTCAGGATCGATTCCTTGGTCCATCACCCGCCGACATGGCAGCACGGTATATGGAGCCAGACTTGCGCCTTGACCCGACCACCCGCGATGGTGAGCCTTTACTCACGGCACCCGGTCCAGATCAGGTAAGTCGTTTACAGGCTATCGCCCGCGATACGTTGTCTATCAGAGTCGGATTTACCTTATTGCAGAAAAACGAAGCTGCTCAGGCCATCGCGTTATTGAAACCAGCCCGCAACTGTCCGCTACCCGACTGGCAGGCCAATGCCCGTTATTTATTGGCACTGGGCTATCTGCAAACGGGTCAGGTAAATCTGGCAAAAGCAGAGCTCGGCACAGTCCGTAAAACAACCTATTTTGGCAAACAGGCTGAGCAGTTACTCCATGAACTATCAGCGAGTCAACCCTAATCATTCGGCTTGATAAATCCGACAGATCGTATGATCAAACTTCTCACTAGTCTGCTCATAACTTTAGTTAGCCAGGTGGCTTATACGCAAACGTTCCATGCGTTGATCGTGGCGGATACGCAGGCAGCTGACGTTGGTTCCGGTTGCCAGAAGGATGTTGCGGCCATGACAGCCACTTTCAAGGCCATTGCCTCCGGAATTGGTTATCCGTTAAATCTGGTTGTATTGAGCGATTCCGGTTTCAGGCGGCCCACTATTGAGCAACGGCTTCACAACCTGCCCATTGGCCCAAAGGATGTTGCCTTTCTTTATTACACAGGTCACGGGCACAATCTTGCCGGACGCACCGATCCATTTCCGTTGCTCAGTATTGAACCCGGCAACGACCCATCTCTGCGATCGCTTCATGATTCATTACGGGCAAAACATGCCCGGCTCACGATCACCATGGCCGATGCCTGCAACATTGTACTACCCGCCGGAACACGCGGTCTGATGGTAAACCCTATGTTGAAAGGCGGAACGGTAGAAGATGATATCAACCGGGTTCTGGCAAATTTATTTCTGGATCAGACCGGCGACGTACTTATTGCGGCCTGTCAGCCCCATCAGTCAGCCTGTATGCTTAGCGATCAGGGAAGTCATTACACACGGTCATGGGAACAGGCCCTGTCGGTGCTGACAACAACTCGTTCCCGACTAAGCTGGACTGATTTATTACTTGATGCTCAGGCTCGGGTAGACAGGCTTGCCCGACCTGATAGTTCGCACCAGACATCGATTTATGAGATTAATCTGAAGCCTATAAAGCAACAGTTACCACCCGACGCGCATTTTACGGCGATTAGCCAATACCTCAATGCGCTGACAGACGAGCGTCTGACCTACGCTGAACGAGCCCTGCAACGCCAGAAAGCCACGCAGTATTTCAACGCAGATGCGCGCGTAACGATCTACCAAAACGATACGTCGGTCGGTGAATACGCCCTGAATGACATGCTTAAACGCCTGACCCTTAATGCCGTAAAAATCGGGCAGGTTAATTTTATTGAAAAACGATCGAAGCGAACGCCAAACGGAAAACTATACCAAACGATTGCCATTCAGGAAGTATGGTCGAATTAAATCGTACTGTATTCATTCACAAAGCTCCATTACCTACTATATACCAGTCTGTAAGCTCCTCTTGCCGTAATGAAGTTGCTTTCCGTTCATATCCTCACATTGTTTGTTTGCCTGTGGCTCTGGCTGTCGGGTGGTTTGCCAGAGCCGTGCCAGGCCCAGGTACGGCTGACGAATTCCGGTCGACCCCAGACGACAGCCATGCCCGCTGTCCGACTCCTGAAATTACCGCTGACTCAAAAAATCGATAGCATTCTGCATCACATACGAACGTATTCGCAGATCCCGGCAAACCAGCAGGAACGATACGCCCGCGAACTAACCGCTTATTTTGCTCCATCTGGCTATATTTCAGTTCATCAGGATGGGCAGCCAGACGCCCGTCTATCGGTAAATGATTACCTTGCACAGTTTGGCAATCGGTCGGCAGCGGTTCAGTTTAAGGGTGCCGAAGTCGTGTATTATGGCCAGTCAATAAAAACCGCAGCGGGCGACTGGCAAACGATGGTAACCACCTATCGGAATGCGACAACCTTTACGGGCAACAAACCACAGGCTTCCGACATTGCTACCGTCATGACACCCGTGGGAAAGGCACCGCTTACGACGAATTATTGGCAGATTTTTACTCTATACCTCACCATTCCTAAAGTTGGCTCAAACCGTCAGTAGCCATCAACGCACCTCGTAATGAAAACTCTCCTCTGGTTTACGATCTTGCTTTCGGCACAATGGGTTTGGGCACAGGCTCCAGCCGACCTGGTGAATTCGGGCTTACGTTTCGATGATGAAGCCTACCTGCGTGTCGAACAAAAGCCCGACAATGTGATCTATAAGGCACCGCTTCCCAGAGCCATTTCCTACGAAAAATACTTGCCAGACATTGAACGGCAGGGCGACTATGGTACTTGCGTGGCGTTTACCTGTGCTTATTATACCCGAACGGCAATAGAAGCCATTCAGCGAAACCTGACGACTAAACCGCAGATCAATCAGACCCGATTTTCACCAACCTACCTTTACTCCCGACTCAAGTTACCGAACGACGTGACCTGCCAGCAGGGCGGAACAATGGATGAAGGCTTATTGGCGCTCAAAAATTACGGAGCTCCATTCTGGTCCAGTCTCCCCTATCCGCAATGCATAAAGAATGTTAAACCCTATGATTCTGAAGCCTCACAGTTTCGGATTCGTCATTTTGAACGGGTTTTTGACTTTGCCACTATGTTCCGCGTGGTTCGACAGAACAATAATCTGGAGTCGGTTGTCAATGCGAACATTCAGAACATCAAACGGGCACTGGCGGGTGGTTATCCCGTCCCTATCGGCATGATGATCCCTTTGTCATTTCAGGCTGTTTCGACAGATACCTGGACGCCCGCACCGTCTGATGTCGACGATTTATACCAGGAAATAAGATCCGGCTTTAAACGCCGTAAATTGTATGGCCATGCCCTCACAGTTGTTGGCTATGACGATAATCGTCAGGCTTTTCGGGTTGTCAATAGCTGGGGGACACGCTGGGCCGACAATGGTTTGTGCTGGATAAAGTACCGCGACTTTGTTTTGTTTACGCGCTATGCGTTCCGGGTGTATCCGATGGAACCACCCACGGTAAAACCAACCAAAGTGATACCAACCATTGCTAAAAATAATACCCGGCCACAACCTACTTCTGCTCCAAAACGATCACCTGTTCCAACGACACAACCCGACAAATCGGTAACGATGCAGGCCAGCGTGGAAATGCGGCTGGTAGACGGCTCTGAAATGCCTGCCCGGCGGTTGATGAGCCGGGGTTCGACCGTTGGCGACGATACGAACGACGAAATTGGTGCCTACAAACTGGTTAATGGCTACGCGTCCGGAACGCGATTCAAACTAACGGTCAATAACGACAAAGCGGCTTATGTCTACGTGATCGGAACCGATCAGAGCATGAAACTTACGCGGTTATTCCCTTATGCCGATAGCCTGAGTGCCATGATCGATGCGAAGGAGTCGGCGGTGTTACCAGGCCCAACCAAACACATCCGGCTCGACAACAATCCGGGGCAAGAATATTATCTGGTTCTGTTTGCCGATAAACCGCTCGATATGAGTGCGCTCATGACCAGAATGAGCGCTATAGGTGGCAGTTTATCGCATAAAATTACGCAAACGCTTGGCGATCAGTTGATGGACTGGCACACGATGAACTACGATCCGGTACAAATTACATTCAGTACTGCTACTGACCCCATTGGCAAAGTAGTTCCCGTCCTCATTAGCCTCGACCATAAACCGTAACCCACCATGAAACCATTCATAGCCACACTATTGCTATTAATTGTCGCCACATCGCTGAGCTGGTCACAGGATCGGCTCAAACAATCGTATGTTGACGATGACCTGTCGGAAAAAGAAGCAGCCGATTTGAAAAACCGGACTAAACAACGCATTGCTGAACTTCAGAATTACCTCAACATCATACCCGACTCCAAGCGTTCGACGGCCGAACGCGAAGATGCCGTTGAACAGGCGCTCCTGTTATTTACGAACGAAGCGAACATGGAAATAATAGACCGAAAAGGGAAGCGGACGATGCCCGTTAAACGCTATTTTCGGAACCTGCTCGACATCAGCACAGGCTATTATACCCATATCGACATTACGCAGTACGATGTGGCCTATGTGAGCGATTTTCGGCTTGGCACCGATGGTAACTACCATAGCACCGGCACGTATTATCAGGATTTTAAAGGATTCCGTGGCGATCAGGCCGTTTATCATGACCGTACCAAGAAAGATGTCAGTATCCGAGCCGATGCCCGGCTGAATGAATACAATGAGAAAAAATGGACGCTGTTGCTTGGCAACGTGAAGGCCAGAAGCCTGGAAGTTATACCCGCTAACTAATAATCAGCCAGTAACGGCCAACAGCGAAATCTATTCTTCTTCTCTATGCGTCGCTCTCGTTTACTTCTCTTTATCGCGCTATGGGTTGGAATTTTCGGCCAGAAAAGCTGGTCGCAATCCGTGCCGATCCAGACTACCCAGCCGGTGAAACAGATCGAGGAGTTTCTGAAACGGTTTTATTATGATCAGACTCCCGACCAGCGCCCACTCACAACCGACTCGTTAAGAGCCCTGTATCCGCGACGGGCGTATCTGCTTAGCCTTTTTGATGCCAAAGATAGTCGTCGAACAACGCAGCCCAGCTACAAACAGGCTATCGATACGTTCGTTACCGAGCTTTCGGAAGCAGAGGAAAAGCCTGACGACCTGTATGCAAACGTATTGGTTGAAACACCCTTTCGAGCCAGCTATCGTGGTAAAACTGAAACACTGACCGTTTTTTGGCAAATGACGCACATAGGTCGCGCGCAGGGTTGGCGCATGGTAGGTTTGGCAGCTCCGTTTCTAACTGCTAGTACCGACACATCAAAAGCGCCACTATCCGGCGACACAACGCAACGGGCAAGCCGTCCGCTTACGCTGTCGCCAAACACGCACGAAACCAGCTTTCTGGAATTCCACCAGGTTATCAAACAAGGTCATGATTTACGGTTACTCCTGAGTGACTCGCTAGGTCAGACAGGCGTTGGGCAGGCCTTTATTGAGGCTGTCCGCCAGCGCGAACTCCGTCTAATTGAAACCGAACGGGTATCTCTGTTCATCCTGACACAATCTGGCTGGATTGTTCGGGTTGACGAATTCCCCCGCGACAACGAGAACGCGGGGTGGCTCATCAGCGATTTATTTGGCAATCGGTCGCCGTCGCGGCTTCCACCCGAGTTGGCAACCCTTGTACGGATTCGCCCCTAATCAAACGGTTAAATCCGGTTCATTGATCAGCCAGTATACGTAGAATGTTCGCCCGAAAGCACCTAATAGCTTTATCATTCATGGCCAGATATTGGTTTTTATTATATTTTTTATTGCTCACAGAGCTGACCTCAGGACAGCCTCAACCGGCGCAGCCCAAAATCGAAGCACCGACATTTCGACCTTCGGATGAGGTATACATTGCTCGTCAGGCACGACGTTTTCTGGAAACCGCCTACTACTTCCGGCTGAATGAATTAGGCCGCCCGGCCAGCGATCTATCGGCGGCCGAAAAGCGGCAGATTATGGCTGGTCTTCTTGATCGTTGTTTTGGCAATGGTAACCCGCTGGTTGTCAATGATCTGGATCCCTATCAGCGGGAGAGTTCCGAATTACCGATCAAACAGTATCTGGTTAATGTGTTGACCTTTTATCGTGCCGGAGATCTTGCCATCGGTAATGACCTGACCGATGGGCTACATTATGGCCGGATTCAGGCAAACGCAGCCGGAAAACTTTTCATGCCTTTGTATGTTTCAGAAACCTTGACCGGTACTTACGACAATAACCGGGCACCCAAAAAACGGCATGAATTACGACAGATAAAAGAATTCAGGCTGGAATTTACATTCGACAACAGCAATTGCCAGCGTGTATTCGATAATCTAAAAATCGGTGGTATACGGCGTTTTGCCGCTATTCCATCTGCCTCCCGGCTGTTGACCGGCCGCGAAGACCTGGCTCAAATGCGGGCGCAGGAGCAGGATCTCAATACCGTGGTCGACTGTTTGACCGAAGGAATTCGACGACAATTGCCCGCCGAGACGAAGCATATTCTGATCGACAATTTTACGTTTGAAAATCGGGGAATCTCCACTGAATTCGGGGAAGCGCTGACTCAAACGCTCCGGCAACAGCTCCAGCAACGGACGGGTGCGGTTGTCGAGCTACTCAAACGCGACAATCAGACCGCCGATTATACCGTGCGGGGAAGTTTCGCAACGTCGGGCGATCAGGTGGAGATTCGGGCAAAATTGTTTAACAAACAAGCGGCTTTCGAGCGCGATCTGGTATCCAGTGACCTGCCTGTCCGCTGGGTGCGGCAAAACCAATTGGCGTACGAGTCCCCGAAGGATCCCAATAGCATACGCATGGAAGCAGCCGTCAAAACAGTTATGGCCCCGCAGTCGGTCGGTGATTTTTCCATTGAATTACAAACGAACCGGGGGCGTCAGGGCGTTACCTATCATGAGGGCGAACGGATGGCTATTAAGCTGAAAGTGAGTAAACCCGCTACCGTTCGCCTGATTTATGTACTGGAAGACGGTACGCAAACGTTACTATTCGACAATTACCGGATTGATGGGCAGGCCGTGGGGCAGTTCATTGACGTACCGGGTGACTTTGAATGCTCTAGCCCATTTGGACAGGAATTTCTACTAGCCTTCGCCACAACTGATACGTTTGCTCCCCTCGAGACAAAGAAGCAGAACAGCTTTAATGTCTTGACGGGTGAACTGACCAATACTGTTCTCCGTACGGTACGGGGTTTACGGGCAAATGGGATTATTGTGGCCGATAAGGTGCAGATTACGACACGCCCAGTGCGGTTTTAACCCAAACCACATGTACTACCTGCCCATTCGCCTGCGTGGTGAAAAAGTTCATATTGTGCCCCTGCGTTCATCGCACGAACCAGCCGACGATGTTGTTCCGTCATTTATTATTCCCTACGATCCACAAACAGCCCTGACACGATTGCTGACGCTCGACGGCGACGTGCGACTCGTAGCGCATGGTGGAACAAACCTCGACCGGGTAATTGATGGCATTACACTCCATGAAAACCGTCCGGATTCGCTTACCCTTCACCTGACGGTGTCAGATACGCAGGCACCAGCAGAAGATTTGTCGGACCAGAGCGCTCACTTTTTGCTCGAACCGGCCGATGAAACTGAATCGGGACTGGCGCTGCTGGCCCGAACGAAAGATCGTCAGATCCCACGGACTAACGCACTCACTATAAACGTGCAAACCCAGTTGGATGGTCAACCGTACCTGGGCGAAATCAGGCTCTATCTGGCAGAACCACATGCTATTTATGATGTTGTGATGGACTTCGGCTCAGAAGCCAGTCAGATTGTGCTGACCAATCGGGGAAGCGGGCAGCGCGTGCTGGAACGGCTCAATATTGTCGATGACCTGTTGCGGTATTTCTATCCGAACCTGCTCACTAGCGATAGCGGCAAACTAACGGCAAAAGCCCTTCATCAGCGTGATCCGGACCCGGACTTACTGCGTTCGGTATTTTTTCTGCGCCGGTCAGGAGCCGTATTTCAGTCAACAGATGCGCCCAACCAACACGGCGACGCTGAATACCTGAACCTGCTGACCGAACGCGATCGGATAGATTCACTGGCCCAAAGTCATTTTCTGGTATCGAATCTCAAGCTCGCTCACCTGGGTGCCTATCGATTCGATGTTTCGTTTGCCTCGCCAGCCACCAATGAGTTTGGTGTTTCGATCCGCCGGTTCAGCGATACCATCAGCGGTTTGCAGCAGGCCATTGTCAATTACCTGCTCCGAACGGTGCTGGAACATCTTCATCATAGCCATCCGGCCAATCAGCCGTTTTTCTTATCCGTCAAATTACTTGTGCCGAACGTTTTTGAGCAACAGCGAGTCAGCACACTTGTTCAGGGTACGTACCGAAATCTGCATGACCTCATGCAGCCTGACTCGCCCTATACCCTTCGCGGGGCCGAAGTAGGAACGTTATCGGAGAGCGACGCGGCTTTTCTTGGCTACCGCGAAAGCCGGTCTGTTCAGCGGCAACCTTTACCGTTAAAAGGTCGATATCTGATCGTTGATTCGGGGAAAGGTACCACTGATTTTTCGCTGATCGAGCGCGACGATGAAACCAAATCTGTATTTCGATCGGGTTTCATCGGGGCAGGCAATGCAATTTCCTACGCTTTCGTGGAAACGGTTTTCGCGGCTATTTTTGGTCCCGACTCTACAGTCAGGCAGCAGGCCATCTGGCGAATTGCCCTCGGTCCAACTACTGATCTGGTCGACAAAATTCGGTTTGGGGAGGTCATCGAAACCCTGAAGCGAGGGTTCGATAAAGGCCGGAATCAAACTGCTTACCGCCCCATTCGTGACCTGATTGGCCAGCAGATTCAGGACATTCGCGCCCGCTATCAGAATAGTGTTGGTACGGCTGGTTTGCTGAAAGAGGTAACGGACGCACTGGAAACACTCGCTGGGCAGCAGGAGTCATTGCAGGATGAATTTGGGTTCATCAATAACGTAGTCAAACGCCTGACCGATAAACTGGCGCAGGAAGTCGTCTATTCCGGCTTTTATGATCCAGACTCACCACCGCAGGTTATTCTGACTGGCCGGGCTTTTTTGTTCCGGCTCTTTGCCGAAGAAGTCAGCAATCGGTTTGGCAATGTTCGTTTAGCATCTGACGGGCGAGATACAACAGCGCTGAAGAAAATTTGTCTGGCCGGTGCGTTCAGCAGTGAAACCATCAACTACGATGCGAACCTTGTCGGGCAACCAACCCGGCAGGTCGATGGCGATGCGGGCATTCGGCTGGTCGATGCAGGCCACGAAACCGGTGCGGTGGCGGTGTTGCCGCCCCGCCCTTATGAGAAACTAACGGAGGCAGCCCACCGGCTCAAAGGAATGATGTCCAAAGTTGACGGCTTTCTGCAAAAGATTCGCTACGAGCCCGATGCATCATCGCCCGTTACAACTCAAACCGCTCCAACGACTTTGCAATCGAGACGACCGCTGCCGTCGTTGTATGAGGGCGTTACGTTCAGAAACTACCAGTCGTCAAGCCAGTGGATTTCCATTAGTGGATTACGCTATGCCCACCCGGCTCTGTTGTCGCCCAAGCAGCCAACGGTCAATGTGTTTTTTACGGGTACTGAATTTCTGTTACGTACCCCAACCGAAGCGGCCCGTCTGACCATCCGGCCCGAATTTTTTCAGCACGACCAATTCGTCTTTGAAACCTTATTCCCGTATCTCGATGAGCCGCATTTCAGCCAGGTAGTGGTTGATCAGTCGGTCGGTACGCTCGATGACACGATCTGACTCTATGACAACACGCACCAACTGGATTCGCTGGGTAGCCGCCCTGTTGTGGCTCGCGGGTCTGTGGCTATGCCTGCGCCAGCCAGCCGCTATTTCTAAATCAGGACAAAGCAGCAGCGATACGCTAAGCAAGACCACGAATTACCTGCTGACCGACTCAACGGGCTCAACCTTGTTGATTCGGGGCCCAGAACAAATAACCCGACTAACGGTAACCGATAGCGCTCTTCTACTCAACAAAGAACCGTTGCTATTTCGGGCCGACTCCGTAAAAGGACGTTCGGTGAAAACGCCCCGTGATCTCGCTCTGTGGCGGAGTCAGTTCAGATATAGGCTAGGCGTCGGCGCAACTACCGACGCGGCTCGCTGGGAAGTAACCCGGCAAAAGCTGGCAACATTTTGCTCTGCTGGGCTTACACCTGGTCCAGCCAGCGATAAGGCTGATCAGGCTTTATTTGAACGGTTTATTACGTTTATCACTGATCGACAAAAAACCCAGCAAACAACGCTGATTCTCTACAACAACCTCATTCTGGATAGGCTGACCACGCAGAATCTATCGCCCGATCAATCCCTGCAACTATCTCCTTCAAAAGTTACCGACATACCAGCCAGCGCATCTTCGAGCGAGCTGCCAGGTATCGGTTTGCTGGCTTTGGGCGGACTATTATGGGGCATTGCGGCATTTATGAAACGAGATAAGGTTACTGAACCCGCACAGGTGCCCCGCCAGGAAACACCCGTTGTTCAGGAACAGACCAGGGCAATTATAGCGCCCACACAACCTGAAACTCCAGCTAATGTCTCTCCTGGTTTACCAGTGCCGTCTCCGGCAGACTCACCCATCCCTTCTGATTGGCAAGCCGACCAGACCGCGCTGAAGCAATACATGCTGGCTTTCTACCAACGCTACGGACAATTTTACGACGATCTACAAACGCTCTCAACAGAGTTATCGGAGGCTGAAAAGCAGCAAATTCGTCGCCGGTTAGTTGAAATGGCGCTGCACGCCCATGCATTTGTGGAGGGGTATCAGCACTTACCGTTAACACGTCTGACGGAGGTTCCCAATGTCCGCTTATTGGTCCAACCGACTAATCGACCTGATGCGCCAGACCTGACCACTGACCCCTACAAAACGGCCAAACGCTATCGGGTACTGCTATCAGTTTTGCAGGAAATGCAACTTGGAGAGCTTGAAAACGTATTGCTTCAGGATTTACACGTACCCAAAAGTCTGCTTTAAACGTCTTCTTGACCACCATTCATGGATACTGTGCTGGCTTTCCTGTTCAATCTGAATACCTTTCTGCTTTTGTGTGTGGTGGCTGTCCTCGGGATTCTATGGCGCGGTCCATTCCAGAAAACACCCACCTACATACTTCTGGCAGCACTGGGCGTTGTGTCGGTCCTTACCATACGAAGCTATGTGTCGGCCCCCGAGCAAATTTATACAAATGCCAGCCACCATGTTCTCGAACACATTGGCATTCAGTTTCAAACACAGTTGACACTGGCCGATGGACAGCATCCAAACCGGGCGTTCTGGGATACTAAACCCGGAAATCTGACACTCCAGTCCAATACATCGGGCACGACCAAACTAGTGGGCCGGGGGTTTTGCGAGCCGATATTTATCGGTACCAACGACTTGTATACCCTGGCAAATCCGGTTTTCGAGAAGCAGGTATCCAGGCAATTTACCATTGGTTATGGCCAAAATCGATCCTTATCCCTGAAAATTGATTCCATCGACGATGATCAGACTCGCTACCTCCTGCAACTCAGTAATGGTACGTCAACAAGCCCCTGGGACACGTTGCTGTTCAATCGGCGCATCAAAACAGGTCTATTGCTCGGAACGCTCCTGAGCAAAGCACCCATCGACCGACCGGGTTTGGCACAGGCTCAGGCCATGCTGGATAGTGCCTACCTGATTCGGGCACAACTTGGTACAAAAGCGAACGAGGATAGTCCACTGTTTCTGTTTCCATCGGCGGCTATGCTGCGGTCAGCAACGTCACTTCAAATCGATGGCGTTACGATTACACTAAGTCGGCATCCCGAATTTTCGACCTTCCTCGGTCCGAAGCAACTGTTTTTCACCGGGCTTAAGGTCAGCCGGACGCCACTCTATCGCGTTGGTGCCATTGGTCGTCAAATGGCACTGTGGCTGGAAACTCCAGAGCGAATGTACCTGAAACCAACGGGGCCGAATGGCGAATCTCTTTTTCTGACCTCCTCTATCGACGATGTCATTAACAACGCCCTACCAGCTGGCTATCAGCTAGGCAAACTACGAAACAGCCAGAATCGGCATCAATTTTCGGCCAGTTTGTTTTACGTAACCGGACCCACAAGGCAACCAATGCGATTTCGGGTTGTCAGTCAGGAACAAACGAACGGGCTGATCAACGAAAAACGCGCAGGCGACACCCTGTCTCTAAAAACAGTTACCCGTTCCGACACACCAGCTAACCGGTGGCTCCTCCGTGTAACGGATCTAAAAGCAGTCAATCCACTTCAATTCTGGCATCTGGCTCTGCTGGTTGCCCTACTGGTAATCGGTAGTTTAGTTTCTGTATGGCTAACGCCGTATTCGCTTTATGGGCCAACCCGTCAGCCTCTGCGCTTCATCAACACTGAACTCATTGCGTATATACTCCTGCTGGCTTTCATGACGGTTCGAGGTATTTTGCTTTGGCGTGTGGGTACATTTCCACCCACGGATACCTCTGCCAATTTTGCCAACTTGAGCTGGCACTACTACACTGACACTATACTTGCTGTTTTGCTCTTTTTCGCGGTCATCTTCGGATGGAAACTCCGGGGCCATGTGGTCAGCCAATGGATCAATCGGAAACTGGCCCAATGGCCTGATGCCTTATCCGAAAAACCACTATTGGCGTACCTTCTTCCGATACTCGTCAATGTGGCCGCCGGGCCGATTGCGTTCCTCGAGCGGATTGCCAGTGTATTCCTGCCGTTGCTCGTCTACATGGTGGTGGATTACATCTGGCTCCGGCAGATTTACCGCACGGGGTATAGTTCGGTACATTCGTCTGTCTACCAGCGACTTTCCGCCATCAACTGGTTATGCTGCTTTGGCCTCCTAGGGATGCTCGATGCCGGATTTGCCATTATTTTCGGACTATTCAGTTTACTCTACATGTGGCTGCGGTTGTTCACCTTTGAAGACCATCAGCTACCCGGCACTTCACGCTTTGGGCAATACCGTTATCTGTTCAGTTGGTTTGGACCGCCAACCGCCATTTTATTGTACTTATATGCCCTACCGTGGCTTATCGAACTTACCTTTCGTGCGCCGGGGCCACTGCTAACGATTGTCATCCTTGCTTTTGGTGTAATCGTTCTTCGGTTTCTGTGGCCTCAGGAGAAGCGTCCCACGTGGGGTCTCCCGCTGGTAGTTGGTCTAATGGCCGTGTTAATTGGGAGCTTGTTTCTCTTCCCGAATACCGTCGACCGTATGCTGGAAAAAGAAGCCCGTATCCGCTATCGGGCAGGCATCTTGATTCATTCAGCCGACGAGCTGGTACGTCAGGATCAGACTCGTTTCAACACCGGAGCCAATCAAAAACTCCTTGAAGCCGCCCAGAATCAATGGCTGGTCAATTACTTCTACGACAAAGGCAACTTCAGCCTGACCCACTACGCTCGACTTGTTCCGCACATTAATACGGGTTCTACCTATCAGACACAACTCGCCGATCTGGTCACCGTTCGGTATGTGATTGCTGAACACAGCGAATGGGTCATCTGGATGCTTCTGGCACTGCTTCTGGGTTGGTTGATCAGTACCGTTAGTGGCGGAAAACTCAGTCCTGACTCAAAAATGCGGGCCCAACTGGTATGTCTGCTATTCAGTATCGCGTTTGCCGTCTGGATGACTGCTACGAACCGGATGGTATTTGTGGGGCAGGACTTTCCGTTGTTGAGCCTGAATAGTCGCCTGACATTGCTTCTGTCACTGTCTATTTTTGTGGCCGTTATTGTACTGGGCACACCACTTTCCTCAACGCAGCCCTTACCGGCACGCTATGAATTCAGCCGGTTTGGCCGGCACTCGTTTGGGGTTCTGATGGCCGGATTAGTATTGATTGCTACCTTATCGTATTACCTGTTTCCATTCGACCGAAATACACGCCAGTTCGACCTATCGCAAACCATCAGCGATCTGCAAACGGCTTTTGGTGAGCTTAATGGCCCTTTCCAGACGTTTCAGCAGGAACAAAATAACCCAGGAGGTTCGACTCGACAGCTACTACGCCAGTTCGACACCTATCTGAAAGGGCCTGGCCATGCAGCAGCCGATTCGCTCTTTGCCCGACAGCCACTACTTCGGAGTGCGTATACAGCCTTTCTTGCCCAACCGGCCAGGAATCGATCACAGAATCTGATTCACCTCCGTCGCTCCAATGAGGGCATGTGGGAGTTCGCGGTCAATCCATTTTATTATAACGTGAGCAGTCCTGATGCCGATCAGGATGGCTATCAGGGTCATCTACTGGCGAGATCGGAATTGCCCAGCGTTCAACTGGTCAATCGATCCAACAGCGACCAGTCGTTGCGAATTTCACGTAACAGCCCAGTCGCCGACTGGTTCAGTGCCCCCGGCAGTCCGTTTAGTAGCAGTAATCTGAACCTGCGGTTAAGCACTATACCCGCCAGCTGGACAACCGACTCACTACCCTTACTGGTACTGACCACTACCCAGGGTGACGAACACACAACCCGGTCGCGGTATCTGGTTAAACAGGGGGGGCGTGTACTGGAATCGTCGCGGTCAGACTTTGCACTGAGACTAAAACCCGGCGATCTGCTCCAGTTTATGCCCGAAGGAAATGGCAGACTGATTAACTATGAAGTCCGTCAAAATGACAAGCATTTTCTGGCGCGCAATATCTGGCTAAATGGTCGCCCGCAGTACGTGTATCCCATGCGTGACCGTTTTTTATGGTCATACCACTTTACGAGCCTGGTTAAGTCAGCCTACGACCGGGATGCAGATCGGCAACATCAGCCTGTTCGAACTACGCTTGATCGTCCGTTAACCGAGAAGGTGACTGAATTAGTACGCGATTTTTACGGTTCACGCCCACCCAGAACCCCAGCCGAACGTGCTAAAGCCTTCAGCATGGTGGTGCTTGACGAACGCGGTCAGATTCGCCTGATGGCTGATCATAAACGCGGTAATACAACAGCTATCGACCCTAATCGAATGGCCGATTTTCAACCACTTCTCGACGCCCTATATCTTGATCCGCAACGCTATGATGAGCGGATGCTGTTCGGCAACAAGTGCCTCATGCGGATGGACAATGGCCCTGCCTCAACCTTCAAGCCGGTTTTATACGCGGCTACAACGTCGCAGTTTAATCTGGGCTGGGAAAATCTACAGCTTGGCGGGGTAGATAGTCAAACAATGGAAGCGATTGCCCGCCCAAACGGCGATGATTATACCCTGCGCTATTTTGGCGGCAAAGGGCTCCGGTTCACAGTTGGGCGAAACAACCTGATTGGCCATAACAATCATTACTACCTGAGCCATTCGACAAATACTTACAATTCGCTGGTACTACTTCTTGGCTCACTGGATGCGGCTCAGGCAAGGCGAACCAAACAGGCGTTTGTCAATAATTCGTCAGATACTCCTTTTTTCGCGAAAGGCGAATCGGACGATGCAAAGCGAAACTTCCCGCTAGTAAGCTATGATGGACAAACCTATCGCATTCGTCAGTTTCCAGCCTGGGATAATCCAAACTCACTGCTGGGGCGCGGACTTTGGGAGAATTTCGATTTGCCCGTTAATTCAGCACAGGTTGTCAGCGAAAATGGTCAGCATAGCCGCAACCTTGCCCCTGGGCTCAATGATGCCCTGATTGATGCATCGCGTAGTTCGTTCAAACTATGGAGTTTCCCCGAACCCTCTCATCTGTATTTGATCGACCGTCGAACAAGTCTGCAAAATGCCATTGCCCAGTGCGCATCAGGGGCTTATCCTATTACAACAACGCCCCTGAAAATGGCTGAAATGGCGGGTAAGCTCTTTTCATTTAACAACGCCTACAAAGCGCATATTCTGGCTGATCAACCAGCTGCCACTCAGACGGGATTTAGTGTCGATGCGTCGTGGATAGCGCCGGATCAGCTCAGTACATTTTACGCCCAGAATCTCTTTGCAGGCATGCACGAAGCTATTCAGGAAGGTACAGCTCAATGGCTACGACCGCTGCGTGATGCTTATGATGGCCAATATTCGTTTTATGCCAAAACCGGCACGATCAGCGGGAATCGGGCAGCCGGGAGCGCACGCGATAAACACCTGCTGCTGGTTGTCAGCCAGGAACCTTTGCACGATCGACAATTGCGCCCCGCCGATTTACGAAACAATCGTTTCCGGGTCATTTATGTGTCCTTTTACAGTCATTCGCCGGGTGGTGCCTGGGATCCGGCCACCGCAGAGCTAATCCGCAAGCTCATAAAAGAAGTAATCGATAGCCCACAATCCTCTGCCAGCAGCCTATGAAACTTCGCCGATCCGTACCCAACGAGCAACCAGCCGTAACTCCACTGGCTTCGCCCCCTCTGGCTACCCCGGCGCGCCCGAAGCCAGTCGGTTTAGTGTTCAGTATCACAACGTTTCTGGTACTCATAATAGCTATTGTCTGGCTGAATGGACCTTCCGACGAGGTCCCTATGCCTGCACAAACGCTCCAGTCGAATCGAATGGACACAGATCGGCATCTGGTTTGGGTCCGGCTCGATTCGTTGCAGAACCGGCTTGATCTGTTGACGGGCGATAATGGTTTATCGTTTCGTTCCGGAACCGAACGGCTGTACATTCAGGCCAGCAATCGAAAACAACTTGAGCGGTATTTGCTCAATGGCCTGGCGCTGACCCGATTTACGCAGGCAGCCAATAGCCCGGTACGGCTCGAATCGGCTGGAGATGGTTTCTCATTACCCATTCAGCAACGACAGGGCATTACCTATATACAGGTTCCGACCGACATCATCAGTAGTTTACTCCGCAGCACCGAATCATTAGCCGAATGAAGCCGCTTACTATCCTTTCAACGTTTTCGACCAACGAACTCCGGCCCGCTTACTTTGCCCGACACGTTATGTCTGATGGAACGACCGTTCTGGTTGGTATGGCAGGCAAGTTTAGATCCTTTGCCGACGAAGCGGCCCGCACGCACAGTAATTTACTCAATTCCAGTCAATTCGAACCGATACGACAGCAGGCATTAGCATCATTCCGCGAGCGATTTGCCCAGCAGAAACACCAGCCTTTTAGCGGTAGTGACGATGATATTCTGCGGAGCTTCGGGCAGTTGATCATTTCGCCTTCCGGTACTGTAAACGCATTTGCCTGGGGACGTTTCCAGTTTTCGTCAGTGCAGAATGGCTCCGGACGAACCGATCTACCGGCTGTACTGAATCCGGGGCAGTACATCATAGGCGATGCCGAAGGAGCTGGTATTACTACTACCGTTGCACAAAATCTGGCGAAGGTAACCAGTCTGGATTCACTGACGCAGGCTACCGGCTCACTGGCTGACCCTTTCATGCTCGTCACCGTTGAAGTAGCTACAGAACCGTCAGCCACTTTGCCGGTTGAAACAAAGCCGGCTGCTCCCCCGATTCAGGAATTCGTACCCGAGCCTGTGCCAGTCGAAGTACTGCCCACGCCAGCTCCAATGGGTGTTCAAACTCCTCGTCCGCCAGCCAAAACGCCGGTTCCTGTGGAACCGACCCCTGAGCCGGTTTCAGTATTTCCGTGGAAAGCCATAACGCTTTTTTTGCTAACGCTGATCGTTGTAGGGAGTATTGGCGGTGGTTATTATTGGTGGAAAATTCGACCAAAACAACGAGCCGTACATCATGCGCAACAACCGAAGGATAGCGCAACGTATGTTATAACCTCCGAAAATGGATCAGATTTTGAAGAGTCGGAAGACAGCACCGCGATTCTTGAAAACCCCGAAGAGTCAGCGCAACCACTCAATGAATCCCCCCCGCCTAGTGAAGCTGAGCAGTTACTTCAGCAATACCGTAATCAGCCTGATTCGCTGATGTATCTGATCCATGCTGCTGAGCAGGTTGCCAATATTACAGATGCAGATCGTCAGCAGGCGTTGCGGAGTGAAATCGACCGTGAACGGGCGTATCGTTTTAATGAACAGACCCAGATCGCCCGAACTACTTACGATCAGGCTGTGCTCTACCTGCTGGCTGACCAAAAGGCAAAAGCGGGCACAGCTTTACAGGCAGCCCAGCGTTACTACGAAATGGCTCTGCTGCTCCAGCCCGACAAAGCCGACTCAGTAAGGCCTCAGCTAGAGCAGGTCCGGGAAAAAATTAATTCATTGAACGAGTAATTCTGTAGTTCGCAGGCAATTTTTGGGAGAATGCGCCAGGGCGTGCCACGGTTTAAAACCGTGGCACGCCCTGGCGCATTCTCCCAAAATCTGACCCTTATTCTGGTTTAACAAAGTAGAATTTACCGCGCAGTCGCCCTTCGCTATAGGGTGGTTGCTTGATACCCCGTTCTTCCAGACCAGCATCAATACGCTCAATGAGCCCGTAAATATCAACACCGGGTTCTTCGATGTGCCGAATTAATTCACTGGTAAACAAGCCATTTTTTTCCAGACCATCGGAGGCTACTTTACCTGGTTCCGTGGCATAGACGATCATGGTGCCAACCGGTGGCGCAATGGTGGTGTGTATAGGGCCGCCCATACTCCGATTCCAGGATCGGTACGGATTATTGCGGCAGGCATCCCAGAATACCAGATTAGCCCCCGATGGGTTTGCCTGCTCCATTTTAGCAACCAATCGCCGTAATGGATAGCACTCAAACTCTACATCAGGCTCGGTTGACGGGTCTGCATCAACGGGTTGCAGGTAGTTGTCCCCATTGACCATCAGCCCATGACCAGCGTAAAAAACCAGCCCGACATTTTGTTTCTGACGCCCTAAATCGACCAGAAACGTGTCTACTGTCCGCTTCAATTCGCGGAGTGGCAGATTTTCCCGCAACACGACCTCAAAACCTACTTTTTGCAGGTAATCCCGAATGGTTCGTCCGTCGTTGATTGGATTACGAAGCGCTGCTTTTGGGTAACTTGCATTGGCAACCACCAAAGCTAAACGCTTGGGGGCATTCGGTGATGGCGGAGTCTGTGGCCCCATTTTATACGTAACATAACGCGAGTCGGAAGTGGTCGTTCCGGCAGGGTTCGTTGCAGTCAGGTGTATTTCGTTGGCCCCTGGCTCAAGCGTAATTTCTTCAGTGAGTTCCTGCCCACATTCGATATGCTTAAAACCCGTTCGTTTGTTTGGGATTTCTTTGCCGTTCTGAAAAAAATGGTAGGTAAGTGGCTCCACCGATTGTATGCACGCGGTTATCCGCACGGTTGGCACTTTTTGCTCCGACCGTGTCAGTTGCGGACTTTGCCAGGTAATAACGGGCGCTACCTGCCTGACTGTTTTTACCCAACCACTGGCGCTGGTTATAATGCCCGTCTGCTGCGCCAGCAAGGTTTTGGCGAAGAGTAAGATTCCCCAAAAAACGATTACAATTCTTTTCATTTAGTGTTATGGGCCGGTAATCCTTACGGATAGATAGACAACAAAAGTCGTAAAACCGTTGTAAGCGCTATCCTTTTTATAGTAAGCGGTTCATGTTACCCGCTAGAACTGATAGCGAAGTCCAAATGTCGGCGTTTTCCCGACAACGTTCATCGTAGGTCGCATTCCTATCGTTTGATTTTTGCGACGCTGTTCGTTCTTTATTCCTTTCAATAGCGTGTATGTAACATCGGCAACCCAGATAACGGCAGCTGCACTGACTGCCAGCACGTATCGATGATTCAGGCTGTTAGCCTCATTATAATATGGAACTGCAAGCCGGTCATAGGGTTGCTGAAGGTACAGCGCATACTGGTCGTTTGACTTGCCTTTCTGTAATAAACCATAGGCTAGTGCACCTACATACGCGACCGAAATCAATGGCCGCAGCCCAATACTGTGTTTAGGCTGAACCATAATGTTGCCCAGACCCGGCAATAGCGCTGATAGCAATGCATTCGTCGGACCACCGCCAATAACCTGCTGCTCCGTGGTTGTGGGCGAATCTTTTTCTGCACTGCCTTTCCTAACAGTTGGACCAGGCTTAGTAAAAGGCTTGATATTTACTTTTGCCTGGATTTCCTCATCCAGCGTTTCGCCGTCTCGGAGGTAATCCCAGACAACGATTTTGTTCGTACCCGACGTAACGCCCAGTCCGGCATCGCCCGATAGTGTTCTCACTTTCAATAGCCCCCGCAGTCGTCCTTCAATCTGAATAAAAACGGAGTCTTTCAGTGTCAGATTTTCTACGTCATAACGAATAATAACCTGCTGTGTAGACGACTCAACCCGAATGTTCGATACCATTGGCGGTTTCTCCGGCGATTGGCCATAGTTCAAACCAATGCCGAAGCACCAGATGATAAGCCAGTTAACTAAATTTCTCTCCATTGTTATTGGCGACTATAAAGCGCATCGACCTGATCCTGATTTAGGGGTATGTTATAGACTCGAATATCGTCCATAGCACCCTGGAAATAATTCGGAAAGTTTTTCGACTGCGCCCCAAACTTTAAGGTACCACCAATACAGTCGTCGATAAAGGTTTGGGTCAAATCCGTCTTTGAGCGGATCGCTTTCCCATTTTGATACACAGTCATGGTTCTACCCGAGTAAACAAAAACCAGATGCTGCCAAGTATCCACCAAAACCAGATCAGACAGTTCCAGATCCTGCCAACCTTTACTCTGAACACAGTTGCTCTGTTGCTTAATGTCGAAATTGATGTATGGTTTCGTTGCCGACGACCCAACTGGTATCTCTTTGACAATAGCGCTATACTGCTCCTTTTCGCCATCGGCGAAGTTGTTTTTCATAAAAATCTGCATCCTGGATGTTCGGGCCGCTGCGCTTGGTTTAATCCAGACACTAATTGAAATACTGGCCGGGCGTAGGCTGGCATTATCAGCAATTTCAATGTAATCGTCCACACCATCGAAATATAGTGCCGTCTGATCACCGCCCTTACGGTTAGCCGTAAACGTAGGCCCGTTTCTTAATGTCGCATGATTGCCGTTTCCGCTAACATCACTGGCATTTCCATCGAATGGAAAGCTGGCCACTAAACCAGTTGTCAGGTCAAAATCGAGTGTAGTAAAGGGCAGAACGTCTCCATAGACGACCAGATTATCTCCATACACCGCGAACGACCGATAGTAATACCTTGTGTTGATAGACAGGTTAGTGAGTGTTACGGACGTATTGGCTCCAACAACTGGGCCGGTAACATCTACTGCCGATGCACCAGGTAGTTTGGGATCATTTGACGTACTGGAATAGCAGATACCATAACGAATAGCAGCTGGAATGCCGGCATTATCCAGCCTGAATAACACCAAAGCCGTACTCCGATCGAGCGAACTCGTTCCAATAGTCGTTACAACGGGGAGCAGAGGTGGCGTTGTAAACGTTCTTACCTCCTGACTATAGCTGGGAGCGGCACTATTGATCGCAAAAGCACGAACGTAATAAGTCGTACCGGGCTGCAATTGAGTCATCGTAAATGAGTTTGCAGTTCCTACCGTTGGATTAAATGTATTTTCGGTCTTCTGATCAGCAATTGTAGGCGGATTATTGGTTGTGGAATAACATAAACCGTACCGGCTAATTACTCCGTTGCCATTACTGGTTACGGTCATGCGAAGGGCCGCTGAGTTCATGGTTATGGTAGTCGGATCGAGGTCCTGAATGGTAACCGTTGGCGGAACAACATTACTGATTGTTATGCTTGTACTGGCCGTGTAAGCATCCCCGCATTTATTGGTCAGATTGGCTTTAACGGCATATGTTCCCGAAGCCGTGTATGAATGTGGCATTGAAACCGCCACGGCCGAACTTCCTGATTGGCCATCACCAAAATCCCACTTCACGTCGTCGGTAGTTCCCGTTAAAGCAGAGAGAGAAAAAGTAACACTCAGTAAATTAGCCTGATAATTAATTTTTGCTGTGGGGCTTTCGCATTTAGGGAATGATCGGGTATCCAGATTCCATTTACAGCCACCAACTACCCAGCATAACGCAAAACAACTTACTAAACGAATCAATAAAAACGCCGGTAAAATTTTCTTCATGGTGCAATTGAATGGTAGCAAATTTATGGATTGCTGGTTACATCAAGGTCCTTAATTGATTATTCGGCGGCCAAATGGGCGACTTGACTCCATGTTTTGTTTATAGTAATGTTGCACACTTTGTGAAGGTATTGGATAAATTAAAACCCAAACCCGTCAAATCAGTTATTAGAATAATCCGATCAGAACCACTGTCAGCGCTTTAATGCAGTCAGACACCACCAACTCCGCCAATAAATCATCCAGTAAGCCCGTCGTTAACCGGCGGCTGGATAAGTTCTTCTTAAATCTGGCCGATGTTTCGGCCTTTGTCGGACGCTTCTTTCGGGAAGCGTTTATTCCTCCCTATGAATTTAAGGAGATTATCCGGCAGTGTTATGAAGTAGGGTATCGATCGTTGTTGCTGATCTCAACAACGGGCTTTATTACCGGTATCGTGTTTACCAATCAGTCGCGACCGTCGTTGTCTGAGTTTGGGGCTACTTCGTGGCTGCCCTCCCTTATTGCCATTGCCATTGTGCGGGCGTTAGGGCCACTCGTAACAGCACTGATTGCATCTGGCAAAGTAGGGTCGAGTATTGGCGCCGAACTGGGTTCCATGAACGTAACGGAGCAAATCGATGCTATGGAAGTTTCGGGTACAAACCCGTTCAAGTTCCTGGTAGTGAGTCGTGTACTGGCCACATCGATCACGATTCCCGTTCTGACAATGTATACCATTTTTGTCGGGCTCCTGGGGGCATTCATTAATGTGAATCAGAACGAGCAAACCAGCTTTGTGTCCTATTTTCAGGAGGTCTTTGGCGCCATTACGTACACCGATATTTTCGCTTCCATCACAAAATCGATTGTATTTGGTTTTACGATCGGCATGGTCGGTTGCTACAAAGGCTATCATTCCTCAAAAGGGACTGAGGGCGTTGGTAAGGCGGCCAATGCATCCGTTGTAACAGCCATGTTTCTGGTCTTCATCGAAGAATTGCTGTCGCTTCAGATCATAACCGCTATTCGAGGCAACTAGCGATGAACGCCGACGAATGAACAAGATTTTAGTTAATGACTCTTTTACCCAAATTCCTGTACTATAAATGACACAACCAACCGATCCAGTTATCAGTATTCACGGCCTGAAAAAGTCGTTTGGCGACTTACACGTACTGCGCGGTATCGATCTGGATGTTAGCCGGGGCGAAAATGTAGTCGTGTTGGGTCGTTCTGGTACAGGAAAGTCAGTGTTGATTAAAATTATTGTTGGTTTATTGAAGCCCGACGCCGGAAGTGTTGTTGTGCTGGGACAGGATGTTGAAAAACTTCGCGACCAAGAACTCGATATGTTCCGTCAGAAAGTTGGCTTCTCGTTTCAGAGCAGTGCATTGTATGATAGTATGAGTATTCGGGAAAATCTGGAATTCCCGCTCATACGCAATGTGCGGGATCTGACGCAGGGAGAAATTGACCGCGCCGTTGAAGAAGCTCTGGACGATGTTGGTTTGTCGCAGACGATCAACCAGATGCCCTCGGAGCTTTCGGGTGGTCAGCGCAAACGAATTGGTATTGCCCGAACCTTAATGCTGAAGCCTGAAATCATGCTCTACGACGAACCAACGGCCGGGCTCGATCCGATCACAAGTATCGAGATCAACAACCTGATTAATGAAGTTAAAGAACGCTTTAAAGCGACTTCCATTATCATTACTCACGATTTGACCTGTGCGAAAACCACCGGCGATCGTGTGGCCATGCTTCTGGATGGGCGCTTCGAGCGAGTTGGCCCGTTCGAGGAGGTTTTTGCCGACCCCGATGAGCGAATACAGCAGTTTTACAATTACAAATTTGTCGATTAGCCAATGTAAGGTAATCCGGTAAACGAATATCGGCTCAGCTGCTGAACTGACACGATTTTACACAATTACCTCCATTACCGAGTTACCTAAATTACTCAATTCACTAATTCACTATGAGTACAGAATCGAACAAACGCTCTGTTGTTGTTGGCATATTTGTTCTGCTGGGCATTATCATCTTTGTTGCAGGGGTGTTTGTGCTGGGCGGGCAACAAAAACGCTTCACGAAAAGCATCCGTCTCATTGCCGTTTTCAAAGATGTATCAGGCCTCAAAGCAGGCAATAACGTCTGGTTTTCAGGCGTAAAAGTCGGAACGGTTAAGCGAGTCAGTATCTATAGCAATGCGCAGGTAGAAGTAGACATGGACGTCGAACAGAGTTCGAAGCAGTTCATCCGGAAAGACGCCAGTGCAAGCATTAGCTCAGATGGGCTGATTGGCAATAAAATTGTTGTCATTGTGGGCGGAACCAATAATCATCCTGAGGTTGAAGACGGCGACCGGCTGCAAACCCAGGCGGCCCTAAGCTCAGACCAGATTATGGCGACCCTACAGGAAAATAATAACAATCTGCTGCGCGTAACCAACGACTTCAAAGAACTGGTCGGGAACCTTAGAAAGGGCAAAGGCACAGTTGGCGCTGTGCTGACTGATTCGATCGTTGCCAACAACTTTAAGCGGGCCATGCTAAACCTGGAAAAGGCGTCTGATAACACCGTAAAGGTCACAGGCGCGGTATCGCAATTTGCGGCTAAATTAAATGCAAAAGGAACGTTAGCCAATGAGCTGGTGACTGACACAACGGTTTTCCGCCAATTAAGCCGCTCGGCGGGGCGGCTGGAAAGCGCGGCAACGTCGGCCGATGTCGCCGTTGGCAGCCTGCGAAAATCCACGGAGAACTTTAACCGGGCATCCGAAAAACTCAATAACAACAACAGTCCGCTAGGTGTGTTACTAACCGATCAGGAAACAGCGAATAACCTTCGGATTACGCTCCGGAATTTAAACAGAGGTAGCGCTTTGCTCAATGAAGATTTGAAAGCCGCTCAGAATAATTTCCTGTTGCGTGGTTTTTTCAAGAAGCAAGCCAAAGAAGATGCCAAGCGTAAAGCAGATAGTACAGCCACAAAACCGTAGTCCGGCCAGTCTATCCGGCTTTCATGTCACAGAATACGCCCTAAAGATGTACTAGATAACGAAGTTGTGCGTTACTAAAATGCACGGACTATCTACCCTTGCTGACTGTTACGGACTTTATAGAACGGCAACTTTCAGTAAGGGTAGCGTCTTTTTGTATACTTACGACAACTCTCTATACAATGTTGGGCTATCATTGGACTGCACTTTGTCTGGCCATGCTTACGCTTGCAAGCAGATATACCTCGTATGCGCAGGCAAAAAAACAGGAAAATTCTTTTCCTACCTACCAACAGATCAAGCCTAAAGATTCGGAGATTATCGATCAGGTATCTCCGCCGAGTCCGTCAACAATATATAGCCGGATTATCAATACCAGTTCGGCTCGGTTTCCCCTGAATTTATTTGATTATCCCGACGGAACGGTAACGTATTACCTGAATGATCAGCCAACAACCGATGTCAAATACGTTAAAGAAGTACTCAAAAATAAAAGTATTTCTGTTGAAACGATTTCGATAGATCGGCCTACCGAAGATGGGAAACGAATAATCAGAATACGGTATGAAGCGCTTTGAGTAGGGTGAATTCTCTGGATTACCAGCAGGTACATTCCTACAAAAAAAGTGGTTTGTGGGTCGCCTACTCCTACGAATAAGGCGAACCACAAACCACAGACAATCAGCTTTCTACCGATTAATGATGCCCACCGGGACCATGAACGTGTCCATGCGCCAGTTCGTCAGGGGTAGCGTCGCGTACCTCTACGACTTCAACGTCGAAATGCAGATTCTGGTCGGCCAATGGGTGGTTGCCATCAACGGTCACCGTTTCAGGTCCTACCTGTGTTACGGTGATCAATTCGCCCTGATTGGTCTCAAACTGCATCCCAACTTCTATTTTCTGGCCACCAAACGCTTTGATTGGAACCTCCTGAATAAGTTGGGGATTTCGTTTGCCATAGCCCTTTTCAGGAGCTACATCTATTTTTGCTTTGTCGCCTTTGGCTTTTCCTTCCAGCCCTTCTTCCATTCCTGGAATCAGGTTACCCTTGCCATGAAGGTAATAGAGCGGGTCACGTTCCTGGCTCGAATCCAGGATGTTGCCTGCATCATCACGGAGGGTATAGTGGATGGCGGCTACTTTATGTTTCGAGATCTGCATAATAATTAGCGTTCGATTGGTTTTTGGTAAGAAACAATCGAAACACAAAGTTGGCCTTTCCCATCGAAAATAAATTAACAATCGGGAAAGAATTGTCAATCAATGCATTTGTCTATCCACATATACCCATTCTCCTTACACGGACATAGGCGCTGCAGAGTGGTACTTCTCATCAGTAAAGATTTTGACTTAGACAGGCAACTGTTTTACTTATCAGAACAACAGCATCCAACTTTTTAACTCTTTATCAGAAAGCCGGGCTGTGCTTTCCCTCAATTTTTATCCCATTAAATACCGTTTACGAAACATTTTTTCGAAAAGGTCGTTCACCTGAAACCGATGTGTGTGGCATCGGGGCTTATTCAATCGAATAAGTCGATTTGTATTCACCATTTATACTCGACTATGACAACGAAATCGTGTTTCGGCTGGGCGATGGGATTCGCCCTACTTATTGGGGTTAATACAACAATTACAGCTCAGGATCAGAATACGGCGGCTCAGCCTACTGCTGCGGCAACCAGTACGATGGGGATGCCCGGAGCAAACTTAAAATCGGGGGTTTCGACCGGTAAAGATCTGGCGATCAGTGCCGCAAAATCGGCCGACCATACCATTTTATTTCGGGCATTGCGCGTATCGGGCCTGACCGAACAGGCTAGTAGTAAAGGCCCATTCACGGTGTTTGCCCCAACCAATGAGGCTTTCAATAAATTGCCGGAAGGCACTGTAGATGGACTTCTGCAACCAGCGGCTAAAGGAAAACTAGTCAAACTATTAGCGTATCACGTTGTAAAAGGCAAGTTAACCTCCGATCAGTTGCAGGATGGTCAGAAGCTCAAAACAGTAACGGGTGGCACACTAACCGTTGGTAAACAGGGCGATACAGTTACCATTACCGATGGGGCAGGTAACACCGCGACCGTTAACGCGGCCGATGTTGAAACCACAAACGGAATCGTTCATTCAATTGATACAGTGCTGATGCCCGCAGAAGGAGGCAAATAGACAAAAAATCTTTAGTAGCACACAAAATCCGCCAGTTCGATTACCGAATTGGCGGATTTTGTCTATCTATACCAACCGAACAATATCGAGAATCGTCGGTTATCTAATTGAAAAACGGCTGTTGATAGGAGCCCCAAACCACGAAAGGAGGACGTAATGGAAAGTGAAGAAAAAGAAGATCTGATTCGTGCAAAACAAGCTATTTCGCCCGCAGGACTGGCTAACCAGTCGGCAGAGGGAACCAGTGGACCCGGCAGTCAGATAGACGCAGAAGAGCTGCCTGCCGATCAGTTGGAAGATGACTATATGGATGGTGACGAACCGGGATCTAATCTGCGAATTCGGCATCCAAACCGGAATCCAAATCCTAAGCCTGACATTGATAAGCCAGCCTATAGTTAGTGGTTGAGGGATCAACAAAATTCGCTCAAAAAACGCTTTTATCAGGTCCATCCGATAAAAGCGTTTTTTGCTTTAGACCGAATACACACAACCTAAGCGGGCATTTCGGTGTTTATTGTGAATATACACTCAACGAAAAATGGATAAACGTAAAATATGGATTGGGGTGGCCATTCTGGCCGGATTAGTGATCGTATTCTTTGTCGGTCGCCAGGTGATTAACTGGCAGAAGACAAAACAGGAAGAGAAACAAAACCGGGAGCAGGCTTTGCGTCAGCTTAAGCAGGCAAAGCAAACTTTGCACCAGGTTTGCCAATATGCCGACTCAGTGGGCATCGATACGAGCCGCTTCACGATCAGTACCACCACTTCTAAAGATGATATTACTGAAAAAATCGCCCAGTTAGTCATGGAAACACGGTATGGCAAGAAGCCATCCCGGATAGAATTTAGTGGCCTTCCGGAAGCCGTTGATTCATCGTGGTCCGAGAAGATCAGTACGACCTTCTCGCCCGCAGCCATTACCGATGTAGCTTCCTTTTCTCCGTATAATCAGTTAGTGAAGCATTATAACCGATTACGAAATCGGACAAAAGCAAGTCCTGGCGTTGCCGATTCGCTTCGGTTGATCCGGCAAACGCTCAATTTTTACCGCTATATTAATCGGTTCGACCCCGAAAAATTTGTGGTAGTTAATATTCCGGCAGGCGAACTGAACGTGTTTGATCGAAGTGGGAAACGGTTTTTACCCATGAAAGTCATTACGGGCAAAAAAGATAAGCGAACGCCCTGTATGACAACGTACATTAAAGACATCGTTGCCTATCCCTACTGGAATGTTCCGAAAAGTATTGCGATCAACGAAATGCTTCCCAAAATCAGGAAAAACCTGGCCTTCCTGAACAATCAGAATTTACAGGTACTCGACAGTCGTAACCGTGAAGTAGATCCCGAAGAAATTGACTGGGAAAGCCTGTCTGAGACAAATTTTCCGTACCGGATCCGGCAGGCATCGGGTTGCGAGAATTCGTTGGGGCTGATTAAATTCGATCTGGAAAATCCGCTGGCCATTTACCTCCACGATACCAATGGCCGCGACATGTTCACCCTCACTGCCGATCGCTGGCGGAGTCATGGCTGCGTACGTGTGCAAAAGCCCGTCGAGCTAGCCAACTTCGTGCTCGGCAAACAAACATTCGATGCCGGTTTCATGAACCGCTGCCTGATCGATCAAAAGCCGCAGACGCTGGCCATTCCTAAACGGTTTCCGGTTTTCATCACCTACAACATTGCGGATGTCGATGCAGCGGGGCAATTACACTTTTATAACGATGTGTATGGGCTTGGTAAGTGAATTGGCTGAATTTATGCATTGAGTTATCGGAAGGCATTGATTTTGTTCAGGATTCGATAGTACTTTAGCATTACAATCTGCTTCGCATCGCTGAACGTGAAAAAATTAGTTTCGTTTGGGTTGTTCTTCCTGCTACTCTGTCATACGCTGGCGCACGTTATTGCGGGCCTGAGCGCATGGTGGCAGGAAGAACATGACCTATCGACTCGTTTGCAGGTTTATCGATCGGTGGATAGCATCGTCGAATTTCAGATTCCTCTGGTTAACAAAACCGACGGTACCGTAATTGTCCGTACGACCGAAGATGGTTTTAATTACCGTGGTCATTATTACAATGTCGTGAGTCTGGAAGTGCAGGGAGACACCCTGCACATTGCTGGTTTGGAATCGACCAGCCGTTCGTTCTGGCAGGATGATCTGCTGACGTTTGTAAATCATCATCTGACCTCGGTGCCCGCTACCGGTGGGAAAGCCAGCCAACTCTTAAAGCTTTTACTTAAAGAATACTCACCCAGCCCACGTACGGTCCTTCATTTTCTGTTTTTATCCTGGCGTGAATCAATCCGGATTCCTGATACGCCTTTAGTTTTCTCGACTCGCTCTGAGCCGATTTACTCTCCCCCACCCGAACTGACCGCCTGACGGCCGGTTACAGGTATGAATAAGTAGGCTAATCTGTCTAGGCGGATGAGTCATGTTCATGTACGTATCTAAATCGACAACGAATGCCTGCTTTTTCTGACTTTGCTTTATTGCTTGTATGGCTTCTGGTCAAACAGACTCTTTGCCAGCTATGGGCTGTACCTATCATGCCGGTTCGTTAACAACTCAGCTATCCATTGCCAGTTTATCGTGTTCTGATAAATCGGACAATCGGGGTTGTTCGTCATTTCCTTCTCTTTCGTTTTCACATCTACTCCGGATTAGGGCTCAATGTCCGATCAAATCCGCATTGGCTACGCATATGCATTAGTCAGTGATTGTATGCTGGGTCTGGTAAAGACATACCTAATTGGTTCGTTGCACTGTAGCCCATAAATACTTACTCCCATACTTCATGAAATCTCTTTATATAAACCTATTGTTTTTGCTGTTTCTCAGTGGGCTGACACCATCTGCCCTGGCCCAGACAGCAGCACTTCATGGCTCTATTACCGATGCCGAAACTGGAAAACCGCTGGCGGGAGCAAGCATTATCCTTAAAGGCAGTAAGCGTGGGGCCGTTACGGATGACCTGGGCCGATTCAGTTTGCCCAGTTCCGATGTGAACGGGCGGCTTCTTATCGTATCGATGATTGGTTACGAAAGGCAGGAAGTTTTGATCCCGGCAAACCAATCGCTGACGGTTCGGCTACGCTCTTCGTCTGAATTGCTCGACCAGGTCGTTGTAGCAGCATCGCGGGTTGAAGAAAGTAGCCTGCGCTCGCCGGTAAGTATCGAAAAACTCGATTCCCGTGCTATCCGGCAGTCGCCTTCGGCCAACTACTTTGAAGCGCTTAACAATGTGAAGGGTGTGGATATGGTTACCAGCGGACTGACGTATCGCCAGATCAACACACGGGGCTTCAACTCGACGGGCAATAGCCGGTTTCTCCAACTGGTAGATGGAGTCGATAACCAGTCACCGGGGCTGGGCTTCTCGGTAGGCAACCTGTTTGGCGTGTCAGATCTAGATGTGGAATCGGCCGAATTGATTCCAGGGGCAGCCTCTGCCCTGTATGGCCCGGTAGCGTTCAATGGTCTGTTGTATACGAAAACCAAAAATCCTTTTGATTATCAAGGGCTAAGCGTACAGCAGAAAACAGGGATCAATCATGTAGCCGATCCAACTGGCGATGGCGCAAAACTCTTCTCAGAAACATCGGTACGTTATGCCAAAGCATTTGGCAACAGGTTTGCGTTTAAACTGAATGCATCCTACCTCAAAGGTCGCGACTGGTATGCAGCCGACTACACCGACATCGATCCAAATACCAGTCCCGATAAGCGCGGCCCAACAAACCCAGGCCGAAATGCGCTGAATATTTATGGGGATGAAGTAGCGCAAACGCTACCGGGCATCGGTCGCGTTTCGCGAACAGGTTATGAAGAGCGCAATTTAACTACGTACGATGTTTATAGTCTGAAATTGAATGGCGCTCTTCATTGCCGGATTACGCCTACTGTCGAAGCCATTTATGCACTAAATGTGAATCAGGGAACGGCCAATTATACGGGTAGTAGCCGGTTTATGCTTAATGATTTCCGGTTAACGCAGCATCGCTTGGAACTACGTGGCAAAAACTTTTTCATTCGGGCGTACTCAACTGCCGAGAACTCGAATAACTCCTATAATACGCGTTCACTGGGCCAACTCATCAACCGCGCATGGGTGCGTGATCTGAGCGGCAACGTGGTTTCGCCCGACAAAGCCGACGCCACCTGGTTTGAGCGTTATGGCGCAGCTTATGGTGGAAAAGTGGAAGGCGTTACCGCTCAGAGTAACGATGCCGCCCGCACATTTGCCGATCAGGGACGATTCACCCCCGGTTCCGCCGATTTTGACCGGGAAAAAGACAAATACATTCACATTGCCGGATTACAAGGAGCAGGAGTTCTCAGTCAGAGCAAATTATACCATGTCGAAGGCCTATATGACTTCACCCCACATGTCAGGGTTGTGAATTTACAGGGCGGTGGTAATCTGCGCTATTACGCAATGGAAACCAACGGGACACTCTTCGATGACATAGTCAATAAGGTGCGGGTGTCGGAGTATGGTGCGTTTCTACAGGTGGCTAAAACGATCCTGAACGATAAACTGAAACTTACGCTATCGGGGCGCTACGACAAAAATCAGAATTTCGCCGGAAACTTTACCCCAAGAGCGTCGGCGGTGTTCTCACCGAACGATGCGCATCATTTTCGGGCCAGTTACCAGACCGGATTCCGGAACCCTACTGTACCTGATCAGTTTATTAAATTGAACGTCGGTCCGATCATTATTCTGGGCGGGGCCCCGGCAAACTCGGCAGGTCTGGGTGCCTATGAAAACTCATTTACATCGTCATCTGTGGGTGATTTTGGCGCTGCGTTCGGGCAGGATCTGGCCGCAGGTACCCCTTTCCCACAAGCCGTTGCCAAAAATAAAGATAAGCTGGTGAAGTCGAACGTACCTTACATTCGCCCTGAACAGTCGCAGGCTTTTGAAATAGGGTATAAAGGATTGCTAACGCCCCGTTTATTGATCGATCTGAGTTATTACCATGGTCAATACCGAAATTTCCTTATAAATCAGGTGGTTATCAGCCCCAAAAGTCCGGTACTTCTGGCCGATGGCAGTATCAATCCGGCCGCAGCCTCCGATGTACTGACCACAGCGAACCGGCAGGCTTATCAACTTTATACCAATGCGGCCGACCGCGTTTCGACAGAAGGAGCCAGTGCCGGATTGACAGCCACGCTAAATCGCGGTTATCTTCTGAATATCAATGCGACCTGGGCGCAATTCAATATTCTGGATGCCAATCCAAACAATATTCCGGCTTTTAATACGCCCCGTTTCAAAGCCAATGCGGTTTTGAGCAATGATCGTTTGACCGATCGTGTAGGTTTCAGTGTGGCCTGGCACTGGCAGGAAGCTTTCGACTGGTATGGCACATTTACTGAAAATCGACCGGGTCGAATTCCATCCTATTCATTGCTCGACGCACAGGTTAGCTATCGACTACCGTCTTTAAAAACAACCCTGAAACTTGGGGCCAGTAATCTGGCAAACAATTACGTTGTACAGGCGTATGGTTCATCAGCCGTGGGCGGACTCTACTACCTGACGCTCTCTTTCGATGAATTAATGCATTGATATAAAATAAATTATGGCTTGCCAATCCGGATTGGCAAGCCATAACAAAATACCATATACCGAAAATTAGAAACCTCATGGATGAAGTACTTACATCTTCCCGCCAAACTATTACCGACCAGACCAACTGGTTTGCGTTTGGGCTTTGCTTCGGATGTTACGTGATGGGTGGTACCGTTTCAACACTGTTATCGGTGTTTCTGCCAGTTATTCTGCCCGAATTTGGGGCTAATGCCTCGTCGGGTGCAGTGCTTAATGCTGCTTTTCTATATGGATGGGTAGGTGGTGGATTGGGTTTTGGCCTGGTTGCCGACCGTATAGGGCGGGTTCGGTCCTTAACGATAGCCACTGCTTTAGTCGGTTTTTTTACGCTACTGTGTGTATGGGCAAGTAGCTGGCCAATGATGGCTGCCTTCCGGTTTATGGCTGGTATGGGTGTGGGTGGCGTATTGGTAATAACGACAATCTATCTGTCAGAAATCTGGCCAGAACGTGGTCGTGCAGTAATACTTGGGTTATTGGCGATGTCGTTTCCGGTTGGTATCGTTCTGGCGGGCAGTATGAATTTGCTGTTTGCCCAGTGGCGAACGGCCTTCTGGCTGGGTGTGATTCCACTCGTGTTAGCTCTGCTAGTGGCACAACTTTTGCCAGAATCCCGTCATTGGCAAGCAACCAGAAGTACCGGAAAATCGAGTACGCAATCGCTCTGGCAACCTCAATATCGCCTTAATTTAGTACAGGGTTCGCTTATTTTCAGCGCTGTACTGATTGGTTTATGGGCGGTTTTTTCGTGGACTCCATCCTGGATACAAACCCTTTTTGTGACTGATGCCGATGCGCGACAGGCTCGTGGCATAACCATGATGCTGTTTGGTATAGGGGGAATTCTGGGAGGTGCTGTCTCCG
This sequence comes from Spirosoma aureum, assembly GCF_011604685.1. Taxonomy (NCBI): domain Bacteria; kingdom Pseudomonadati; phylum Bacteroidota; class Cytophagia; order Cytophagales; family Cytophagaceae; genus Spirosoma; species Spirosoma aureum. The sequence goes on from NZ_CP050063.1 coordinate 5,994,685, forward strand.
GGCTCTTAGTCAATAAACTAGGGATGCGAACTACATTGCTGGGTACATTTGCCTGTTGCCTGTTTGCCTGCTGGTTGTTATTTGGCACGAATCAGACGTTTTCGCCCCTAATTTATGCAGAAACGGCGCTCCTCTCGCTCTGTTTTGGCGTGAGCCAGGGTACATTATCAAGCTTTGTGCCTCTCCTGTTTCCAATTGCCATTCGGGCAACTGCCTCAGGCTTCAGTTTTAACGTTGGTCGGGTACTGACAGCAACTGGTGTATTTTTTGTTGGTTCGCTGGTTGCCGTTTTTGGCGGCCTGGGGAACGCCTTGCTTTTCTTCTCATTAACGTTTGCACTGGCATTTACCGTGACCTGGTTTAGCCGCCGAGCAACATCTGTTTGATTTCTACGCAAAAAAATAAATCAAATGCCTCATATTCAACTTCCAGAAGGTATTCCCGGTATTCGTAGTCTGGTTATGTATAGACCCGACACGGGAAAATCACTTTATGAGCTTGCTCAAACTTTATTACGGGGCGATTCGCCCCTGAGTCAGGCTGAACGCGAGCTGATTGCGACCTATGTATCGGCTCGTAACAACTGTAATTTCTGTACACAGAGTCATGCCGCAGCGGCCCGGGCTCTATTTGGACCAGACCGGGAGGTAGTGGATTTTGTTCTGGACGAATACAAAACTGCTCCGATTTCAGATAAACTAAAAGCCCTGCTTACCATTGCCGGGCACGTTCAGGCCGATGCCCGAACCGTCAGTGATACGGACATAGCGATCGCCCGTCAGCAAGGAGCGAGTGACCGTGACATCCATGATACCGTACTGATTGCGGCCACGTTCTGTATGTTCAATCGCTATGTTGATGGCCTTGCCACTCTGTCGCCCACTGACTCGGCGGTCTACGAACCCATGGGAGAGCGGCTAGCCCAACATGGTTACGTCTTGCCAGCAACACAGCCACCCGCTAACTAGTTGATCGCAACGATACAAACAATCAATAACTCATAGGTTAAGTTAACCGTATTCCCCGCCTGCTCTGCGGGTGGGGACATATTTTTCTTTAACTGCCAATACGCTCACAAGTAGTACTTAGTAGCGCTCACCAAAAGGCAAAAGTATCCATAGTTATTGGTTAGCTTCAACTGAAAATCAGCAGCCGAACCAGGGGATAATAGGTCCTGGGTTTGGCTGATCTATGTGATCTTTGTCCTATATAACGATGGGTTTATCTAAACCATTTCGAAATAGAAACATCCATGCAACCAACCATTTATTTGATTCCACGCTGGGGTGGCAAAATTCATTCAGATTGGTATGATTGGTTTGGTGCCGAAATCATGGAACGATATGGCTTCTCGGTCATCGTACTGGACATGCCGAACTGGAATCAGCCCGATGTGGATGCAACAATTCAGCATTTGCTAAATCAGATTTCTTACGTAGATAAATTGACCTATTTTATTGGCCACAGTGTAGGCTGTCAGGCTGTAATACAGTATCTTATGGCGAGACTGGAGCAGGATAAATCGTTTGAAATTGGAGGTATTCTGTTGGTTGCAGCCTGGTTTATGGTTGACAAACCTTGGGAAACCATTGAACCGTGGATGGCCAATAAAGGTTTTAATTATCGTGCACTTGCCGAGCGGGTGAAGTTTACAAAGGTAGTCTTGTCAGATAACGATCCCTATACGTCAAATTATGCAGAAAACCAGAAGTTATGGGTCGATCGTTTAGGAGCCAGCGTGACCGTATATCCTCAGAGGGCCCATTTTAACAGTAAAATCGAGCCAGGAGTGGTAGAAGGATTTGCAGAAATGATAGGCTGACCCACTCTCTACTGCCGAAGATCCTATAATGAATTGGCGCAGTATTCCAGGTTCGCTCCTTTGACTTCTAACAATTCAGGCTTTTTCCTTCAGATGATCGTAGCCGTGCTTTAAACGGTTATAGCCATGCGTTGTGATTCGTTCACCAAGTTGCGCATAGAATGCCGGTTCGGTTGGCGTTACTGTAGAGAGTCCGTCTACATATTTATTGTAGAGGCAAAACAACGCAGCAATCAAAACCGTATCATGGAGTTCACGGTCGGTAGCACCCGCGGTTTTTGCCCGTTCAACGGCTTCTGGTGTTACTTCCTTGCCATTTTTCTGCACCAGAGCGGCCACGTGTAGTAAAGCCTTCATTTTATCTGAAACCGGTGCGGTTTCGTAATCCTGCTTTACTAATTCACACGTCTCTGATTCGCCCAGCAGGCGGTCGGCAGCGGCCGTATGGGCTGTGGTACAAAATCGACATTCGTTGCGGGACGATACCAGGGTAGCAATCAGTTCCCGTTCGCCCTCGGTCAGCGTCGATTCGCCACGTAACAACAGTTGAGTCAGTTCGCGGATAGGTTGAGCAGAATCCTGGCGGTATTCTAGCAAGCCGGTTATACCCGGCAAGTGGGCTTCAAGCGGGATATGGGGCATGATAACGAAAGTTTACAGGGTAGCAAACGCGTCGGTCAGAAACGTGGACTGCTGCAAATAATTCGGATCAGGCGAATAAACGAACAGACAGGTTCCTCCCTTTACGGCTTCAATGATCGGCTTTGACAGAGAATAAGGTACTGCGGGACAACCCTGACTGCGGCCCAGACGGCCGTTTTTACGAATAAAATCTTCACAAACATAGTCGGCTCCGTGCAGCACAATGTTACGATTATAGACATTGTCGTTAAAGCCTTTTTCCAATCCTTTCAACTGAAGTGACAGACCATGTTTTCCCATATAGGTATTGAGTGTCTGATAAAAGCCCAGACTACTTTGAAAGGAAGAATTCGTATTCGAGAACTGATTGGGAATCAAATCACCGGAATTACGACCATGCGACACATATGTATTGAAGAGGAGTTTTTTGTTTGCCAAATCAACCACATAGAGCCGTTTTTTGTTGGATGGCTGACTCAGATCGACAATTGAAATAACAGATTTTGTCGTGTCAATTTTCTGCCACCCCCGTATTGCATACTCAAAAACGCTCTTCTGTAAACCAGATTGGGCCAGATTGAGTTGATCATATACGTCAAGCTTTGCAAAACTCCTGACTTTGGGAGCAGCTTTGATTGTGGTAGACGCGGCTACAACACTACGAGTAGATTTGAGTCCGGTGCTTGCAAAATAAGCTAACGCAAGAACTGCCAGAAGCCAAACGACTTTCTTCATAAGCACTAGCGGGCGTTGTTGGGATTTGTGATAGGAAATGTACTAATAAAACCCGGTTCGGATCATTTTAATTCGCTAAACTACTATCTTTTTACCAGAAATTCTTCTTATGACTCCCTACGAAGAAGCTGTTCAAACAGAACTGACCCGCTGGCAACGGGCCATGCAAAAGCCCCCATCGACCTTTGGGCGGCTTTCTACTGCGGTTCAACGACGGATCAATCGCATCATTCCCAGGCGTATTCATCAGTTGATTACAGCAACCATTAAGCAAATGACGCGGGCGGTACTGTTCGGAGCTGAATTTCTGAATCGGCTACCCGAAACAGGTCTGACTTTACCCCAGCGTGAAGCAGCTGTCGTTGACCGAATCAACTTTTACCGAAAGGCCGGAGCCGCCGAAGGAGGAGTTACCGGGGCAGGAGGATTATTGCTGGGACTAGCCGACTTTCCGTTGTTGCTGGGGCTAAAAATGAAATTGCTGTTTGAAATTGCTGCTCTTTACGGCCATTCGGTTAGCGATTACCGCGAACGGGTTTATATACTCTACATTTTTCAACTGGCTTTTTCGAGTCAGGAGCGCAGGCAGGTCGTTTACCGTTACCTTGCTGACTGGCCCGAACATAGCCGCCAGCTTCCCGATGATATCAATCAGTTCGACTGGCTAACCTTTCAGCAGGAATACCGCGATTATATCGATCTGGTTAAAATGGCACAACTGGTTCCGGGCATTGGCGCTGCGGTGGGCATTGTGGCCAACTATCAGCTTGTTAGCCAGCTTGGGCGTACGGCTATGAATGCGTATCGAATGCGGTGGGCGGCAGAAAACGAATCCCTGTTGACCTAACCTACTTTTCCGCCCGTTTATTGGCCTGTTTGCGCACTTCTTCCCGCCAGTTAATGCCTAAAAACCCGAACGCCGGGTGCTGACCACCAATCGTTTGTTTTAGAATTTCGTCAGCAAAATCTAAACCGTTCGATCCATTGGCAAAATAAACCACCGCATCATTGCGGTTATGCTCTGCCATGACATAGCATTTAAATGCACCATTATCGCCCCAATGCCAGAAATAGCTTCCGGTTGGTGTTTGTTCAAGGCCAATACCTAATCCCCAGAATAAGCCCGGAGCCAGTGTATCTGAGCCAGAAAACCGCTTCGGTAATTGACTCTGTGGACGAAACATTTCTTCTATGGTCGTCTTTTTTAAACCCGAAGGCTTTAGAAGAGCCAGAATGAATTGGGAGTAATCAACAGCGGTAGTGTGAAGGGAATAGGCCATGTTTGCCTGCGAAGGTTTGTATTTGGTCTCCGTTTCGCTCGATTCGTTGTGCGGCAGCGCATAATTGCTGTTGAAGGTCGACTTCCAGACAAACCCACTGTTGGTCATGCCCAGTGGTTTCAGCACCCGCTCTTCCATTAGTTCATTGATGGGTTTGCCCGTAATTTTCTCGACCACTTTTTGTAAAAAAACGAAGCCTTCGCCAGAGTAGCCAAATCGATCACCCGGTGAAAAAACCATCGAAAGCTGGTTCGATTCTCTTTTTTTGCGCCAGTTCGGGAAACCTGATCGGTGGCTCAATACTAAACGAGCCGTTATTTTTTGGTAGCGTTCGTCGGCCGCAGCATCTGGATAAGGCATGTATTCATACAAAGGCTTATCTAAATCCAGCTTGCCTTCTTCAATCAGTTGCAATACCACATAGGCAAATACTGGTTTGCTGAGCGACGCAGCTTCGAACACGGTAGTAGGGGTAATCAACTGGGTCGAATCAGCTTTCGTTAAGCCATATCCTTTACTATAAACACGTTTATTCGCTCGAATCAGCACAATGGAGAGACCGGGTACGTGGGCGCTATCCATTAATTGGGTTATGCGCTGATCCAACCGGGAAAACTCTGTATTGGTTGGTGCCGATTGGCCAAAAGCCTGTTGAATCACGACCAGAAAGAGGAAAACCCAGTAGCATAAATTGCCCAAACGTAGTGTAGATGAGTTCATTGGCAACGATTTTCGGAAAGATAGTGAATAGCGGGCCTTCGTTGCATTGCTATTCAGTAGCCATTTAGTTTAAGGTTCCTGGATAAGTTTCTGTTGTTTCCTTTTATGAGTTGATTTTCGACTAAAGATACACCATAATAGCTAACTGCGTCCTACCATGAAAACCTACCTACTGGGAATTTGTCTGTTGTTGATCAGTTCGTTTACGTGTGGGCAGCCAACGGTCGATTCGGTGCAGAATCCCGCTTCTGTCGCTGCGGATGTGCCCGCTTTTATTCCCCTGAACCAGGTGAATTCGCCAGAGCACAAGACGGATGCCCCAGACCACATGAGCGAGCAGAGTATTCTGGCGCTGTGTATTCTTGGCTTTGGTCTACTGGCCATTATTGGCGAGATCTTTTTTATTCAGAGTATGGGCGATGCGTTAAAGATGGATGCCTTCGATGCGCTCCGGCTATTGACCGTTACACTCATTATTGTCGGGGCTCTTTTTGTGTCAATGGGGACCAATGATAATACAAGAACGGCGGCTGCCACTGGCTTGCTGGGTACCATAGCCGGGTACATGCTCGCTCGAAGTGGCTTAACAAAAGGTGGGCCAACGGACGAAGTCAAACGCTGAATACAAAATGAAAACGATTATGATGCTGGTAAATATGGTTATGATGGTTACGGCGGTTTATCCACAGGTAGTACAGCGACCACAACGAGCAGTGCCACCAAAAATTTATAGTCAGCAATCGGTCGTTACGTTGCTGAACAACACAAAAGATCTACTGAAATTTCAACTGCGGTATGATACGCCGGGAGCACAATGGGCTACCTATCAGCTATCGGCCGGTGAGCGGAAAGCTGTTCCCGTAAGAGGGTCATACCTGAATCTGTATATGGCCAATACGGGGAAACTACCTTTAACGTATTCCTTGGTGGCGGGAAAAAACTACCAGTTTTACTGGAGCGTTCCCCGAGGAATGTATGATGTTGATCTGATGCAGTAGAGCGTTTTTCTGGCAACAGTCAACTGTTTGCTTCAGAATGTATAGATCAATTGTGTCTGCAAACCTAGTTCATACGTGCGCTTATCGGTGTGTGAACCGCCAAATCGCCCTAATCGATAAGTCAAGGTAGGCTGTGCTGTCAGTGCCAGATTTGCGTCGATCTGATAAACGGCACCAGCGCCAATCATCGCATTGAAGATCGGGCCGGGATCTGGGTTGAGCCGGAGCTTTTGCGTTGGCAGATCTTCACGCTCGGCAATTACCCGCGACGAGAACGGAATATCTACAAGCAGGGCCAGCGTATAATAAGGTGATAACTGTTTTGTAGATGATCGACAATTGATCATGAGCGGAATCCGAATGCCCCGGTTCCGAATGACCGTGTTGCCCTCACCCGCAATGGGCAGCCGGGCGACACGTGTCGGCAGGTATCGATACCAGATTCCGGCGGACACCGACCAGCCGGGAGCATATGTATAATAACCCGTCAGACCAGCTGAATAACCCACTGTACCAATTGGGCCAGGCAGATAAACAGGTTCAACAACCTGCCCATCACTGTCGGGGAATAGATAAAGCCGATTATAGGCAGTATGAACGTATAAAGGAGTTACTGTCGCCGAAATGGATAATTTTTCCTGACCAAACGAAGGTACAGCCTGTAGTAGTAGCAGGCATAGAAATGAACAGAACAGTTTGGTCATAAGCGTAGTACACGATCATTTGGGGGTGAAATAAAACAAAAAAGGGCACCGACCAACTGGCAGTGCCCTTTTTTGAGGTTCAGGTCTCTTACTTCATGGCATCATTGATGGCTTTGATCTTATCCAGATGCTCTTTTAGGGTTGGTATTGTTTTCGAAGCAAAAGCCTTAATATCAGGATCTTTACCATCCTTACTGGCTTCCTCAAATTCGTCGACATCTTCTTTGTGATCATCTACCATCATGCTCACATATTTCTTATCGAAATCCTTGCCCGACAGTTTGGCCAGCTCATCAACATGTTTCTGGTGCTCTTCGCCCAGCGTTGTTGGCAAAGTAATGTTCTTACTGGCAGCAAGCGCTTTCAGTTCGTCGTTGGCCTGCGAATGGTCCTTCACCATCATAGCACCAAAGTCTTTAACCTGCTGACTTTGTGCCTTTTCCTGTGCCATACGGCCTAGTTCAACTTCAAGCATTCCACCACTTGCGGCTTTTACGGCAAACTCCGAATCATCATCGTCAGATGTATTTTTATCTTCGTTCGCCTGTTCAGCGCGCTCTTCACTGTCTTTCTTTTCGCTAGTACCGCATGATTGCAGTGTAAGCCCGCTGGCAATGAGCATGGCCAGAAGAATAGTCTTTTTCATGGTCTTGTTGTTTTTATAACGTTGATATACAGAACTTTAAATAAAACTTCCCCTGAGCCGTATTGTTTAGACTGTGTGCAGTGAGTTATTTTATGGGCCACTTGGCCGCATTCTCCTACCTGATAACCAGTCCTTTCGTATGCTTTTTTTGTTTTTAAGTGTTCTGCTTTCAGTAGTGCTACTGCTAAACTTCCGGTTGTTTCCAAAGTACGACGTCAATACATTTCAGGCCATTGTTTTTAATTATCCCATCTGTTTTCTGACCGGCTATCTGCTGTTGCCCGCCGGACAATCGTTCACGATTGATTTTCCGCAAACCTGGACATGGCTTGCCCTGGGTTTAGGCGTCGGCTTTATCCTGACGTTTATGCTATCGGGTGCATCTACCCAGCGTATGGGAATCACAGTAACGTCATTAGCGAATAACCTGTCATTGGTCATTCCGGTCTGTTTTAGCCTTTTTGTCTTTCAGGTGGGGGGTAAAGTTTTTGACGCCCTGAATTACCTTGGGCTAGTACTGGCCCTGGTAGCCGTTGGCCTGAGTACGTACAAAAAAGAATCCAACGAATTATCTGTAGAGACACCCGTGCTGGAAGGCCAACCAATTCCTTCGCCCATTACACCACGTCGGTTAGGTGCAAACGTGCTGTTGCCAGTAGCGGTGTTTTTATTTTACGGGGCCACAAATACGATGATCAATTACATGAACATTCGCTACATTTCTTCGGCCGATAAAACCATTGTTGTCATGCTGACAATGGTTCTGGGTGCAGTAGTAGCGGGTTTGGTCATGCTGATCGTTCGGGTAATGCAGGGGAAAGAGGTTATTCAGGGCCGTAATCTGATTGGTGCTGTTACGCTTGGCGTGCCGAATTTTCTGAGTTTCTATACCCTGTTGCTGGCCTTGTCGCAGTTTGGCGGTAACGGTGCGTTCGTGTATCCTCTCTATAACATTGGCGTCATTCTGATAGCTGCCCTCATGGCCGCCGTCTTTTTCCGGGAGCAATTGTCTATCGCCAACAAAATCGGGCTGGCACTGGCCGTATTGGCGATTAGCTTGATTTCGTGGCAGGAGTTGGCAGAATTGTCAAAATGATTCGTTGAAAACGTCCGCCCGAAAGGTATACAATTTCGAACTACCTCGTTATCAGGATTAAATCAGGCGACTATTTCGAAAAGACTCCTTTGGCAATCAGGTATGGAATCAATAGCCAGAGCAGGCCTTTGATCAAAAAAAATAAGAAGCCCAGCCAACCTACGCGCTTGAGCCATATTTTGAACCGCTCGTTCATGGCTGTCGTTTTTCGGGCAAAGATAACCACGAATGCGGTGCAGGAAACACCGTTGTTGCGGATTGTTAGAGACGAGCCAGTTTGCGGTCCAGTAACGCTTGTTCATTAACGGAAGTCGTCAACGAGCGGGCTCGACAATAAGCCTGCCGGGCTGATTCTAATTGACCACTTTGTTCATAAAGATCACCCAGAATAGCGTGGTAGTGATGGCTCTTCTCCAATCCATTTAACGCCAAAACTTCCAGAATGGCCGTCATCGGCCCGTCGACCTTTGCCAGCGCAACTGCCCGATGCAACGCAACAACTGGCGACGGCTTTCGAGCCAATAACAGGTCATAATACAGCAGAATAGTCGACCAGTCCGTCGCTTCATAGGTTGGAGCCACGCAATGAATCATGGCAATACCAGCCTCCAGATGATATTCGCCCGGCCCATCGCCTTCAGCCGACCGGTCGAGATACTCGTGCCCCTTCTGAATTAAAGGCTGACTCCAGCGGCTGCGATCCTGATCGGGAAGTAGCACAATTGCGCCGGTTTCGTCTGTCCGGGCATCGAACCGGGCCGCCTGAAAACACATTAGCGAAAGCAGCGCGTGGACGGCAGGAAACTGTGTTTTTGGCGTCTGGGCCAGTAACAGACACAACCGCATAGCCTCTTCACACAAATCCCTGCGAATAAGTAAATCTGGATGTGATGAGTTATACCCTTCATTAAAAAGCAGGTAAATGCTCTTCAGCACCGTATCCAGCCGAGAAGTAAGCTGCGTGCCCGTTGGCACCTCCAGTCGGATTCCATCCTGACGAATTTTTTCTTTCGCCCGGTAGAGTCGCTTCGTAATGGTTTCATCGTTGGTTAGAAAGGCAACGGCAATTTCATGAACGCTCAGTCCGCATAAAATCTTCAGACACATGGCCATCTGTGATTCTACGGCAATAGCTGGATGGCAGATAGCAAACAGCATTCGGAGCTGGCTATCGGTAATTTCGTCATCAAAAAAATAGTGATTGACCATAGCTTCGGCCGTTTCCTGATTGCTCAGGTAATCAACCTCCAAACTGATCTGATGAAATCGCTTCTCCCGACGGACCACATCCAGAGCTTTATGTTTAGCTACCCGGTATAGCCATGCTCTTGGATTGTCAGGAATACCTTGAAAGGGCCAGCTTTGCAAAGCCTGCATCATCGCTTCCTGCACAATATCCTGGGCCAGATCAAGTCGATCGAAACCGAGCATACACGTCAATACCGAGGCCATCCGTCCAGCCTCATGGCGAAACAGATGGTCAACCAACTGATTTGGCGTCGTCGAGGGCGACACGGTAGCAGAATCTGGCATTGATACTAAAATGGCCCCTCCCCTTTTGGAGGAGGGGCTTATACTGACTTAGCCAAAGTTAACAATAGGGCGTACTTCTACCGACGATCCTTCACTTTCGAAAAGAGGACAGCCGTGGGCTAACTCAGTAGCCTCTTCAATGCTGGCTACATTGAGGAGCATGTATCCCCCAATGATTTCTTTTCCTTCTGTGTAAGGGCCATCCGTAACCAGCTGACCGCCTTTGGTCATAAGCTTACCTGTAGGCATAAGGGCCTCCGTTCCAAGTAGTTTGCCCTGAGCCGCAATACCACCAATCCATTTATTCCATTTTTCCATTTCGGCCTGCATCGCTTCCGGCGACTGATCCATAAAGTTCTGCTCCTGAGAAAATGGCGAGTGGAAGATAAGCATGAATTTGTCCATTCTATTTGTCTGTTTAAGGATTGAAAGATATTGAATTTGTTTTTCACCTCTAAGACGAACGGATGTTCTAAATCCGGACAACTGAATTATTTTTTTGAAATTTTTTTAATCCGGCTTCCTGACTCGACTAATCCAACTATTAACCACCGATGAGGAGACTGACTTAACAGTCGGTAATGCTTCAGTTTGACATAAAGCTAACCAGATGATAAAGCCTCTGTAAGTAATAGCAGGAAGCAGCATCAGTCTATAATGTAACGATAAGATGCACCTTCCCTTAAAGCACCTATATAACTTATTGGTATACAGGTAGGTATAATTTCCGATGATTCAATAAGTTATTTACCGTTGGTACACAAGTAAGCTTGTTATTACCCAGAATTAAGTAGAATTACTCACTTCTCTTATAGACATCCTAATACTAAATACACCGGTTATGAATAATACGTCTACAACTCGGTCAATTAGTTGGTTAATTGGGTTGATCCTGTTCTTTTCCTGGAACTTACGGGCGGAAGACAACCCAGGCCGAATCGAGCCTGGCCATCTGGTTCATTCCAGTGAGATCTTCAGGCTACTAACTCCGGCCGCTGATCTCCCTCCCCTCAGCGCAACAGCTACCGTAGGGGTGCCTTTCAGCTTCGACCTGCCCTTTCTGATCCCCCTTAATGGTACGACCACTGTAAATGTGACGGGCCTACCCGCCAACGGACTAAGCGTTCAACAAGGTTCTGGCTTTGGGTCAGTTATTAAGGGGACGCCCCTCACCGCAGGGGTGATGAATCTAACCCTGGTCAACTCCCAAACACCCAGCGGTCTATCTGCCTGGCAAGCCATCACACTCACCGTCAACCCTCCGCTCCCTCCCCTCAGCGCGACGGCCACCGTAGGGGTGCCTTTCAGCTTTGATCTGCCCTTTCTGATCCCCCTCAACGGTACGACCACTGTCAATGTGACGGGGCTGCCTGCCAATGGACTGAGCGTTCAACAAGGCTCCGTTTTTGGATCAGCCATTAAAGGGACGCCCCTCATCGCAGGAGTGATGAATCTAACCCTGGTCAACTCCCAAACACCCAGTGGCCTATCCGCCTGGAAAGCCATCACACTGACGATTGACCCTCCGCTCCCTCCCCTCAGCGTGACAGCTACCGTAGGGGTGCCTTTCAGCTTCGATCTGCCCTTTCTGATCCCCCTCAACGGTACGACCACTGTCAATGTGACGGGGCTGCCTGCTAATGGACTGAGCGTTCAACAAGGCTCCGTTTTTGGATCAGCCATTAAAGGGACGCCCCTCATCGCAGGAGTGATGAATCTAACCCTGGTCAACTCCCAAACACCCAGTGGCCTATCCGCCTGGAAAGCCATCACACTGACGATTGACCCTCCGCTCCCTCCCCTCAGCGCGACGGCCACCGTAGGGGTGCCTTTCAGCTTCGATCTGCCCTTTCTGATCCCCCTTAATGTTACGACCACTGTCAATGTGACGGGGCTGCCTGCCAATGGACTGAGCGTTCAACAAGGTTCTGGCTTTGGGTCAGCCATTAAGGGGACGCCCCTCACTTCAGGAGTGATGAATCTAACCCTGGTCAATTCCCAAACACCCAGCGGCCTATCCGCCTGGAAAGCCATCACACTCACCGTAACTGGAGGGGCACTGATGCTAATGCCACCCACTTATAACTGTGCAACGGGAGCTTTTCGGTTCAACACCAGCGGAGGAGATGGCAGCCCCATCACTTTCTTCGCCATTGGCATAACAGGATCAACGACTAATCCTGACCAGTTTGTCGATACGGATCAGCGCACTGCCAGCGATGCACCGCTAATTCTGCTCCACGCTACCCAGAACGGGATAACCGTAACCTACCTGTGGGACATCCGCGCTCAGTGCCCGGTCAACAAACCAGGAGGAGGACTGACATTACTAGCGCCAACTTATAACTGTGTAACAGGCTCGTTTCAATTCAATACCAACGGGGGAGATGGCAGCCCCATCACCTTCTTCGCCATTGGTATCACTGGGCCAACCACTTCACCTGACCAGTTTGTCGATACGGATCAGCGCACTGCCAGCGATGCACCGCCAATTCTGCTCCACGCTACCCAGAACGGGATAACCGTGACCTACCTGTGGGACATCCGCGCTCAGTGCCCGGTCACGTCCACTCCCCCAAGCAGCACTTTGACGCTGTTAGCGCCAACTTACAACTGTGCAACAGGGGCATTTCGGTTCAACAGCAGCGGAGGGGATGGCAGCCCCGTCACCTTCTTCGCTATTGGCATTACGGGATCAACGACTAATCCGGATCAGTTCGTAGATACAGAACTGCGCACGGCCAACGATACCCAACCGATTCTGCTCCAGGCCACGCAGAACGGCACGACCGTGACCTATTTGTGGAACCTGAAAACAGCCTGTGGTCGGGCTCGACTTAGTGCGACTGATCCAGACCATAGATTGATTGTGAAGGTACTGGGCAACCCAGTCTTAGGCGAGATGGTACACATAGAGGTGAGTGGGGCTGAAGGCCAGCCCCTGTTCGTAGCCTTACTCAACCAACAGGGACACCCCGTGAGCGAGGGACATATTATGCAGGCGGCTGCTACTGAGCGACTTGATGTAAGGCTTGGCCATTCACCAGGAGTGCATCTGCTTCAGGTGAGTATCCCAGGCCAAACGGAAGTGGTGCGGGTGTTGAAGACTGACTAATCAAATCAACCCGACCTGTTTCCGGATATAAAGCCAAAGCCCGAATCGTAATGATTTGGGCCTTTTGTTCGAGAAAAAAGCAGTAGGACTTTCGCTTAGAAGCATGCCACCGCAACCGCGGACGGTGGTTATTTAGAACATTATCAGAAACCGTGGCACGTTTCTGTACGAAAGTCATAATGCAAAGGTATAGCCTAAAACCTCTGATTGTGGTTTTATTACTAATTATTAGCCTGCCCTATTGTGCCGCAACCAAACGATTCGACACAAGCTTACCTGACTGGATATATCTGACTAAATTCAAACTGATACACTACCTGAAAGCACGCTCCCACGTAGACCACCGGAAAACTTCGTACCTTTGCGCCCATGACGCAGATTGGCACGGATGTTCGTGTAGCAGCCGAGTTTTTACAAGCAGGTAATGTTGTCGGAATTCCGACCGAAACGGTATATGGACTGGCTGGCAATGCCTTTAATCCGGATGCAGTGCTGACTATTTTTCGGGTCAAAAACCGCCCGGCATTCGACCCGCTGATTATTCATACCGATTCATTGACCAAGGTCGAACAGTTTGTCACTTCAGTTCCCGAACCGGCCCAAAAACTAGCCCAGCTGTTCTGGCCTGGGCCATTGACACTGCTTTTACCGAAGCACGACCATATTTCGGATCTCGTTACATCGGGTTTGCCTACCGTTGCCGTACGCATCCCCAACCATCCGCTCACGCTAGACCTGTTGCGCTCGATTGATTTCCCATTAGCGGCTCCTAGTGCAAATCCATTTGGCTACATTAGCCCAACTACGGCCCAACACGTGGCCGATCAGTTGGGCGATCAGATTCCATACATTCTGGACGGCGGCCCGGCCAGCATTGGTCTGGAATCGACAATTATTGGATTTGAGAACAGAAAGGCTACTGTTTTCCGGCTGGGTGGCATGGCCCTTGAGCAAATCGAACGGATCATCGGGCCAGTTGATGTACGAACTCATTCGACCTCGAACCCCAATGCTCCTGGCATGCTAAGCAGCCATTATGCTCCGCGTAAACCACTTGTTTTGCTTAAACCGGGCGAAAGTCCTCAGCCCGACAAACATGCCGGAGCACTGGCTTTCCGAGAGCTTTTTGGAGGCATATCACCTGATAATCAGCGGGTACTATCCCCTACCGGTGACCTGAACGAAGCGGCTAAAAATCTGTTTGCACACTTAAGAACGCTTGATGCGCTTCCCGTTAAGGTTATCTACGCAGAACAGCTTCCCAATCAGGGGCTGGGCTGGGCAATCAACGACCGTTTGAAACGGGCATCGGCACAAGACTGAAACCCTGAAAAAATTAGTCAGCTTCCAGTTCTTTACTGCGCCCCTGCAAGCCACCGGTATGAACAGCTACGACCGTAGCCTCGTTGGGAAAGTAGCCCTGACGGGCCAGATCATAAATACCGTAGAGCATTTTTCCGGTATAGATCTGTTCAAGCTTAACTTCTGTTTTCCGCTCGAATGCCCTAATAAAATCAATCAGTTCGGGCGTAGTTTTAGCATATCCGCCAAAAGGATAGTCAACTTGTCTGGGCCGGGCAAGAGCCAGACCTGCTTCTATCGGTTCAGAATATAATGTAGTCAGGTCAAGCCCTTTTAACACCACAAACCCCAACACCACTGTTTCTTTCGGGGCCGATCGCGCCAGACCGGCAACCGTACCACCCGTTCCGACCGGGCAACACACATAGTCGGGAATACGGCCCAACTGGGAAATTAATTCGGGAATGATTTCGGCCGTACCGTGTATCGCCAGTTCGTTGGTCCCCCCTTCGGGAATCAGGTAACAGGGTCCGAATCGGTTTATCAGGTCGGCCTGGAAGTCCGGATCATCTTTCTGTCGATACTCGGCCCGGCTTATAAAATACAGGGTCATTCCGCACGATTCGCAAAAGGCCAGCGTCGGATTACGCGACGAATTGGCCAGTTCCTCTCCTCGTACGATGCCGATGGTTTTAAAACCAAATACCTGCCCCGCTGCAGCCGTCGCATATAGATGGTTAGAATAGGCTCCACCAAAAGTCAGCAATGTGTTCAGGTGCTGCCTCTGAGCTTCCAGCAGGTTATAAGTCAACTTTCGCCATTTGTTGCCAGATACCAGGGGATGCAGCAAGTCGTCCCGTTTCAGGAAAAGCCGAATACCGACTGGTTCAGGAAATGGATCATTGAGCAGTTGGACCGGCGAGTTACCAGCTAATTCAGACAGTTGCCGGGCAAGTTCGTCCATAATCCTTATTTTTGCTGTTTATACGATTTTAATAGCTCGCCGGGAGGCTATCAGCATACAGGCATCGAAACTAGCCTGAAGCTGCGCAACACCCTCGGCTATGCTACATCTGCAAATCTGAGAAAATGGTAGCGGAAACGGAAGACGAATTACCCGAAGACGACGAATTATACGAACATCACCGCATTGTGGTCGATAAAGGCCAGAGCCTGCTACGCATCGACCGGTTCCTGATGGACCGGCTCCAGAATGCCACGCGCACCAAAATTCAGGCTGCTATTGATGTGGAGTCCGTACAGGTAAACGGTAAAATCACCAAAGCCAGCTACAAAATCAAACCGGCAGATGTTATAACCGTTTCGCTGCCTCACCCGCCCCGCGACACCGATATCAAGCCGGAAAACATTCCGCTGACCATCGTATTTGAAGATGACGATCTGCTGGTGCTTAACAAACCAGCCGGTATGGTCGTGCATCCCGCCCACGGCAACTGGGATGGTACGCTGGTCAACGCACTGGTTTATCACTTCCAGAATCTGCCCACCTCCCGAAATGGTGATATCAGGCCTGGCCTGGTACACCGGATCGATAAAGATACATCGGGTTTGATGGTTATTGCCAAGACGGAATACGCCATGACGCACCTGGCAAGGCAGTTTTTTGACCACAGTATCGAGCGAACCTACAATGCGCTTGTCTGGGGACAGCCGGAGCCAGCCGACGGTACCATCACGGGTTATATCGGTCGAAGCGTGAGGGATCGAAAAGTGCAGGTGATCTATGATGACGAGGCCAAAGGCAAATGGTCTGTTACGCATTATAAAACGCTGGAAGCCCTGCGTTACGTCACACTGGTTCAGTGTAATCTGGAAACTGGCCGTACGCATCAGATCCGGGCACACATGAAGCATATTGGACATCCCTTATTCAACGATGCCATGTATGGCGGTGATCGCATTCTGCGGGGTAATCCGGTCGGAAGCTATAAAGCCTTTGTCGAAAACGCCTTTAAGCTATTACCCCGGCAGGCATTACACGCAAAATCATTAGGTTTTATCCATCCACGCAGTCGCCAGTGGCTCCAGTTCGACTCTGACCTCCCCGACGATTTTCAGGCTACCCTGAGTAAATGGAAGAATTTAATTGCCAATGCACAATGAACACGTTGCAATCAGTCTGCTCATCGTTCCTATAAGCCCATCCTTCATTTTATAGATCCTCTACTACATTATACCCATGATTTCAATTCGTCCTGGCACCCGTACCGACATTCCACAAGCTTTTGCTCTTGTAACTGAACTTGCCGTTTACGAATTAGCAGCTGATCAGGTTTCCAACTCCGCCGAGCAGATGGCCGATGATGGTTTCGGAGCCAATCCGCTTTTCGGGATGCTTGTCGCTGAAGATTCTGAAAGTCAGAAAATTGTTGGCATGGCCTTGTATTATTTCCGGTATTCGACCTGGAAAGGCAAGCGTCTTTACCTGGAAGATATTATCGTTACCGAAGATTTTCGCGGTTATGGTATCGGAAAATTACTTTTAGACGCCACGATTGAGATGGCTCATGAGACCCATTGCACGGGCATGATGTGGCAGGTACTTGACTGGAATAAGCCTGCTATTGGCTTCTATCAGCAATTTGGTACCCGTTTCGACGACGGCTGGACGAACTGTCATCTGGATTTTTGAACAGGGGACAGGATGCCCGGAGCAGGGAGAAAGACCCGTTTCCTAAAATCTCCCTGCTTTGTGCACCCTGCCCCATGCGCAAAAACCCTATCTTTGCGGTTCGAGAATAGTGACAAAGCATGACGTATCGTCAACGTAAAGCCATCCGAATCGCTGGCTGGGTATTTCTAAGTATATTTTTATTGGGCTGTGTAGGCGCCGGTATTGCTTATTCCAAGCGCGAAAGCCTGCTCCAAACTGCCCTTGAGCGAGCCATCCGAAAAGCAAAGCGAGACTATAATCTTGACGTTCGGATCGGCTCTGCCAAATTTACAGGTCTAAGCTCCCTGGCCTTTACTGATATTTCGGTCGTTCCCGAAAAACGCGACAGTCTGGCTCGTATCAAGCGGGTAGAATTAGCCGTTCGGTTCTGGCCATTGCTGGCTGGTAAAGTTGGCTTATCGGGTATGACCCTCGAAAATGGGCTTATTCAGGTCATTAAACGTGATTCGCTCACTAATATTGATTTTCTGCTCCGCCGAAAGCGCGATTCGACCGAAACAGATAGTCCTAATGAAAGCCGCAGGCATACCGATTTATCGAATGTGGCCGAGAATCTGATCGACAATATTCTTTCTAAAATCCCCGAAGACCTGAACATTAGTAATCTGGAGTTTCGGGGCATGGACAATAAGGATACGATCAGTCTGCTTACGCAAACAGCTACCATCAAGGATGAAGCAGTCCTTTCGACGCTCAAACTGAATGGCAATCAGGCCATCTGGCACGTTACCGGTACGGCCGATCCTGCTGACCGCGAATATGATCTGGCGCTCTATGCCGAGGGTCGGGGTGGACGGCCTAAACCACTCGAATTATCGTATATTCAGAAGCGATTCAACCTGAAATTACAGGCGGATACGGTTCGGGCCCAGCTTCGCGATGTAGATCGGGCGGGTGATGAGTTTCGACTCGAAGGGGTAGGCTCCGTGCGAAATCTGCGCATTAACCACCCAGCCATTGCCCGGACGGATGTGCTTGTGCCACAAGCGTCGATGAATGCGAATCTGTTTGTAGGCGAAGATTATGTGGGTGTAGATAGCTCATCAGTGGTTCGTTTAGGTGAAGTCAGTGCACGACCGTTTATAAAATACCAGCTAAAGCCAATCAAGATTTATGATGTGCAGTTGCATACCGATCTACTAGATGCACAGGCACTTTTCAACTCATTTCCACAGGGTCTGTTTGAATCGCTGGAAGGTATGCAGGTAGCTGGAAAGCTAAAATACGACGCTTCATTCCATCTGGATACCTCCCTACCCGACTCCGTACAGTTTAATTCGGGGCTGACCCCCGAGGGGTTTCGGGTTTTGAAAATGGGCCGCACCGATTTTGCCGCCATCAATCACCCATTCATTTATACCCCATACGAGAAAGGAAAACCCGTTCGGGATATCATGATTGGCCCCGAAAATCCGGACTATACGCCACTAAATCAGATTTCACCCGATCTGCGCAATGCGTTATTAACCTCAGAAGATTATAATTTTTTCACCCACAAAGGGTTCAATGAAAAAGCGTTTCGGGTATCTATTGCCACCAATTTCAAGGAGAAATCCTTTAAACGCGGGGCAAGTACCATTTCGATGCAGCTGGTTAAAAACGCCTTTCTGAATCGCAATAAAACGCTCTCCCGTAAAGTCGAAGAAATTCTGATTGTCTGGTTGATCGAAAACGAACACATCGTTCCGAAAAGCAGGATGTATGAGGTCTATCTAAATATCATCGAGTGGGGGCGCAATATTTATGGTATCGGCGAAGCAGCCCGGTATTATTTCGGGAAAAGACCCGCCGATCTCAATTTAGGCGAAAGTATTTTCCTGGCGTTTGTCGTTCCACGCCCTAAACGCGCCCTCGACTGGTTTTTACCCGACGGTTCGCTACAGGCCCGGAATGTACGCGGTTATTTCCGGCTCATTGGAAAGATCATGGCTCGGCGCGGATTAACCGCGCCCGATTCAGGTGCTTTTGGGTTCTATGATGTTCGATTGCGCGAAGGACTTCGGCGCCAGATTGCACCGGTCGACTCCCTGTTCCAGAGCGACAGCCTGATGACTGAACCGGTTGACGGAATAGATGAGGACAATGACGAAGGAACCGGCATTGGAAACTTCTTCCGGCGGTTGTTTAAAGGCAAGAAAAGTGACGAGAAGAACACGACCGATGAGGTGCCTTCGGTTCAACCCGACCGTCGGCCTGCTGATCGTCCTGATGTTCTTCCCAACGAACCCGTTGCGACTGACACCGTAAAGACCCGCAAGCAACTTCGCCAGGAACGACGCGAACGCAAACGTAGGGAGAAGGAAGCTCAAAAGGAGTTAGAAAATAATAATCCATAAAGCGATTCATAATGAAAGCGTTGATAAGACTTCTCCTGATTGTGGTAGTCATTGGTGGTATTGCGCTCTATTTTATGTCGCAGTATAACCATACGTCATTTACACCACAGACAATTGACCTGACAGTTGATTGTTCGGAGGTTGATAATGTGCTGGTTACATCAACAGTCAACGTTGTCGTTGAGAATTTATCGTCCCGATCTCACAACGATATTTCCGTAAAAATTACGGCATTTGACGAATCAGGCAAATTGCTCAAAGAGAAATACACTACATTTTCACGAAACCTTTCTCCGAACAGTAGTTTCGACAAACCCGTTACGCTACCTGCCGAAACGAAACGCTGCGACTGTAAAATCGTTAGCTCGCATCCACTCTGATAAGCCCATAAACGGGTTAGGCACGATCTGTGTTCAACCGCCGAAATGCCCGATTTAACCAGCTAAATCGGGCATTGGTACATATTCGTTTCATCATACGAAATATGATCGTCAATTTTGAACCGGATATACATTCAGCGTTATACAACGATTAGTTAGTAAATCTTACATGCCGGGCCTGGCACTGTACGTAGAAAACGTTTTTCAAAAAAAGCTTAATGGTTTAAGCAACGATTCCATCTCAATTGGCATCCTTGTGTAAAACAAAAAAATTAATACCATGTTAACTGCTAAAAAATACGGAATTCGTCTTTTAGTTGATAACAAACAGATTCTGGTCAAATCAGTGGGTGGCAATCTGTTCCACTCCAAGTACTGGGAATTTTGGGGTGAGTATGACGAAACGGGACGATTAATTGGCCATCCTATTCGATCGCTGGTACCGAACCATGCGGTAGACGAACAAACCGATGAAAAGATCACCTTACCGATTCATGGCGTTGCCCTTGACGTAGCTGAAATTGTTAGTCAGCAACTCAACAGCACGGCCTATGTCGAAGCAGCTATTCGGGAAAAGTATGCGCGAGACCGGGAAGTAGCCAATCTGGTCAATTGAAGGCTTATTCTTAAGCAGTTCTGGGTATAATTGGTCTGCTCCATTCTATTTGCTCAACTAGCCATACGAAGCCATTTTATGTAAGCTGTTTAGGATTATTACAATCCTGAACAGCTTATCTTTTTTCAGCCATTATTGACATACATCATTCATTGTCAATTTATTATAGGTAGTCTTTGTTAAAAAATCAGCCTTTTTAGCAATTTAATTTCGCCCGGCAGTCACGATAGAGCTTGATTGGAATTGCCTAATAAAAGGATCAGTAGTATATGTTCCCGCCACTTAGTCGACGAAAATTGGTCGAATTCACCAATTTTCACCTGCGTTGACCATATTACTTGATAAAGATTCGGTTGTACAATTTGTCTTTTCAATGAAAAATCAAAGGCACTTATTGTACTTTATCAAGAATAGCAAACTATTCTTACATCGCAACTAGTTAAGTATGTGAGTGAAGAAGGTGCAACGTCCTTTTTCTCTTCTATTGATTATTAAGAAATTATCTAAATTATGAATTCATCATACACACTAAAGCAAGGAAATAAAGCGAAGGCTATATGGATATCGATTTGTACTTTTTCACGTTTATTCATAGTTGGCTTTATTCATCGGAACGCAGTCGTTTTTGAGGGACTAACCCGCATCATGACACCGTTCGGCGGCAACTTGCTATCCAGAACCCGATAAACGCTTTTTGCTTCTATACCGGGCAAGCTGTCCGGATACTTCTCAGACTTTTCTGCGCACTCGACCCAGTTCCGTCGGGGAATGCTTAATTCCTGGTTTGTAAACGGGTTAATGACCCAGCTCACAAAATCAACCAGGCTAACAGCTGCGCATGGCTCCGCCTGACCTGGCTATAGTAATGGCCATTGTCAGAGCAGCTTAGGGAACATTCTCTGCCAGAGGATGGCCTTTGCTATCACGCTAACAACGAGACAAAGAACACCCGACAAGCAACTCATTGACAAAGTGATCATGAATCTACCTGTCATTCGTATGTCTGCTATGTAGTGGTCTCCGTCTTGAATTAACCCCATTGTCATGAATCGTTTTTCAGTTATTTACCTGCTCAGAAAGCAGTATCACCATATTTACAGTGCCACTTATATCGAAGCTGAAGCTGTTTTACGACAGTTGTCAACTCAGAAAGGACGCACGCCTATTGGTATCTACGATGCTAAAACCGAACTTTTTTATTGGGAGCCTACCCGGCAAAGCCGCTACAATGAAGCAGGTATTGAAGAACAGGGAAAGCTGGGCGACCAGATTATCGGGATTGCACAGCGACTGCGCCAACGTGGTGATGAATGGCGCTCCCAGAGTAATTCCATTTCTCAGCTTCTCAGTATAAACAAGGTCTAGATGATAAAAAACACCGGGATGCCCGGTTGTCACGTCCATCAATAACGCTATAAACGCATTGACTATGTTGACCCTTATTCAGAACACGCTGGCAAAAGATTCATCCGCTATCCATCTGCCAAAATATAACCCGACCGAATTAACCGCTGGTATTGCCCATATTGGTGTCGGGAATTTTCACCGGGCACACCAAGCCTACTATACCAATAACTACCTAAACCTAACCAAACAGACAAACTGGGGGATTCGTGGTATTGGTATAACGGCTTCGGGTAAGTCGATGGCAACGAAATTCGCCAATCAGGATAGCCTCTATACACTCACCGAATATTTGCCCAATGGATCATCCAACGTATCGGTGGTTGGAGCCATTATGGATTACGTAGCTGCCAGCGACGATTCGGAAAAAGCGATTGAGTATTTAGCCAATCCCGCCATCAAAATTGTATCGCTTACGATAACTGAAGGTGGTTATAATATGGACGAGAATGGTAATTTCAGGCTCGATACACCAGCCATTTGCCATGATTTAGCGAACCCTGGCAAGCCCGAAACCGCGTTTGGTTATGTAACCGAAGCATTAGCCCGCAGACGGGAACGCGGCTCAGGCCCATTCACGGTTTTATCGTGCGACAACCTGCAACACAACGGTCATGTAGCGAAAAAAGCATTTCTTTCATTTGCATATGCCAGAGATCCTGAACTCGCAAACTGGATCGCAGATCAGGTAACCTTCCCGAATTCGATGGTCGATCGTATAACCCCAACAGTAGACGATCTAGACCGGCTTCGGCTCAATGCCGAAAGTGGTATCAATGATGCCATGCCGGTCTATTGTGAGGATTTTACGGAGTGGGTGATCGAAGATAATTTCTGCGCAGGTCGGCCAGACTGGGAACTGGCAGGCGTTACGTTTGTCGATGATGTTGCTCCCTATGAAGCACTCAAACTGCGTTTTCTGAACGCGTCACACAGTATGCTGGCCTATCCGGCTTTTCTGGCAGGCTATCGAACGGTTCATGAGGCTATGAACGACAGCGTGTTCAGTAACTACATCAGCGTCTTCATCAATCATATAGTCACGCCACTGGTTACGCCCCCAGACCCCGTTGATCTGACCGACTATAAAAACAAATTGGTGAGTCGGCTGTCGAACGCTGCGGTAAGCGATCAGTTAGCACGATTGTGTTTTGATGGAGCCTCTAAACTGCCTACATTCCTGTTGCCTACCCTGAAAGATCTGGCCGCACAGAATAAGCCGACTTACTGTATAGCATTTCTGATTGCCGCTTACGGGCATTATTTACGGGCCAAAGCTGATGACAAAGGAACATCCTACACAGTCGATGAACCGTTCCTATCGGAAGTTGACTGGCTGAAAATCAGAGACACGGATGAGTTGGCTTTTTTAGATACGTCGCCACTGGCTTCGGCAGGCTTGCGGACAATTCCTCATTTTGCGGCTGCCTACAAGTTATACAGAAAGCAAATCGCGATTTATGGTGTAGCTTTTTCGCTCCGGCAAGCAATGTGTACGTTCTGGGAGACCATTTAAGTAGTGGGAACAGGAACCCTTGACGTCTTAGGCTAAAACGTATAGTTACAATTTAGCCTGAAACTTCAGGGGTTCCTATCCACATTACTTATGCAATTCGATTGGCTAACCTTTCACTTAGAGGCCCGCCTGTATAGACGGGTTCAGCTTCGAATAGGTCAAATTACTGATTGAGATCCCTTTCGCTGACTTAATAAATAGTTTGGTCATCGCCCCATTCGGAAAAAATATGTCCGTCATAACGGTAAGGCCATCATCGGCAAACAGTTCTACCGAAGCGGCATCGGCCAGGAGTGTTAGCGCGATTTTGTTCGCCGTCGACAAACGGGGCGCGGTATGCCGTTTTCCAAACCCTTTTTCAAAGTCTGTTTTACCCGAATGCGTCCGGTCAATGTAATACGTGTTGGCCCCTTTATCGAAGCCAATTACCAATTCATTCCCCTGTTCGTTAGCCAGCACAATAGAAAAGTCATTCGTGGCCTGAGTAGCCAGTTCTAGCCTGAATAGGCCCGTATCGTTTTTAGTCTTTGTCGTTAAATCATACTGATCGTTCACCGTCAGGTTCTTCAACGTAAAGCCCTGAGCATTCAGCGCATCCAGTTCTTTTACCGGTTTTGACGTAAGGAAGAGTCCTTTATTGACTTCCTTCAACCCAAGCTCCCGTGGCACGGTAGTCGCGCTACGCCAGTTGATGGTGGGCACTTTGTCGGCATATTGCCAGTTACTCATCCATCCCATCAGGATAGTCCGCTCACCTGTGTTGGCAAACGTTACACCGGCATAGTTATCGGCCCCGAAATCCATCCATTTGGTTTCTTTGGAATAGGGTTTGAACGTCGTGCCATCAAAATCACCTACGAAATACTGCCCCGCCGAACCGCCATTTGGCCCACCGGGATTGATATTCACGATCAGCACCCAGACGGTCTTTCCGTTATGGTTCAGCGGCACCAGATCCGGGCACTCCCAAACACCGCCGTGGGCGCCCGCATCGCTACCGAAATCACTTTCCTTTTTCCAGGACTTGAGATCAGGCGATGAGAAGAACGTAATTCGGTCTTTGGTTGCCAGGGTCATGATCCATTTTTTCTGAGCCTCATACCACCGCACTTTCGGATCACGAAAATCAGTAATTCCGGGGTTGGGCAACACAGGATTTCCAGCATATTTAGTCCAAGTTTTACCTTCGTCGAGGCTGTATGCCAGGCTCTGTGATTCGACCTGATCCGGCTTCTGTTTCTCTAATTTGGGATTATGATGCGTAAAAATAGCAACCATTGGCGGCTGACCGTTCTTGCCAAAACCGCTGGTGTTATTGACATCGACAACCGCACTTCCCGAAAAAATATAGCCCAGGCTATCCGGGAAAAGCGCAATGGGTTGTTCCTGCCAATGCACCATATCCTTGCTGGTTGTGTGTCCCCAATGCATCGGCCCCCAGACAGTACCGTCGGGGTAATATTGAAAAAAAAGATGGTATGTCCCATTAAAATAAACCATTCCATTTGGGTCATTCATCCAGTGGGCTTTGGGCGAAAAATGGTATTGTGGCCGATAGCGTTCCGATTTCGTATCCGCCTGGCCGAAGGAGTAATGTCCTATAGTGGCCAGAACGGCAACGGCTATTAGTAGTTTTCGCATAAGAACACGTGTTCGTTAATTCCGGTAGAGAAAAGATAAAATGGGGAGATATACAATAATTTGACGCTCCCCACACTAAACTATAGTACCAACCTAATAGATTTTAGTAGGTGGGTTAATTAAAATGCTGCCTATTTAGGCCTTCCACTTCGGGCATAGAGCTGTGCCACGGTTATTGATGTTTCTCCTGTTAACCGTGGCACAGCTCTATGCCCAAAGCGAAAGGCCGACCATTAAAATCCGATGTTTTGTTTGTAGAGTCCCTTCGTAAAATTGATCTCCCGCTGTGGTATCGGCAAATATTCATCCCGGCCAGCCGTAAACTTCGCCCCGCTCAGGAAACCCCTTCTCGTTTTCTCTTTATCGAGATAGGCGTTCAGCGTTTCAGCGGCAATTCCCCAGCGAACGAGATCGAAGAAGCGAGGACTTTCGGCTGCAAACTCCAGCCGCCGTTCCCATTGCAATGCTTTACGGGCATAAGCCTGCGTCCAGTTTGTGGCATCGTAAGGTTTGATCAGGTACTTCGAGGGATCGGTGCCATCTGCTTTTTTCGTGCGGCCGGTACTGGCGGCTGCTCTGACCCGAATTTTATTGATCAGCGGTAGCGCCGATGCCTGCTGCCCGAGTTCGATGTATGCTTCTGCCTGCCATAGCAGTACATCGGCATACCGAATGATGTCGATATTCTTCGATGTACCCATAAATGGCCCTTGTTTCTTATACGACGAGCTGGTGGCCAGCTGCTGTTCTTTCATGCTCTGGAAGAACCCATACACGCCCGGATCACGCACCCAGCTGTTGCTGAAGGGCAGAGCTGCATTGTATTTGTAAGGGTGCCCGTCGATGCCAATCGTGTGATCGACGCGTGGATCGACCGTTGCCGTTTTGAAGTCAATGATCCCGTCATTGAACGTATCGAATTTAGGTAGTCCGTTTGCGTCCGTTCCGAAAGCATTGGCCAGGTTCTGGCTGGGCTGATGGAAACCGCAGCAGCCATATTGCGGAGCCCCGTGTGGGTAGTTGAGCCCCGTTTCGAAGTTGAGCCGCCCCACCGTCGTTCCATCATTGATCGAATACTGTACGGCAAAGACAGACTCCACACCATTGTCGTATTCGGGCAGGAAGTTTTCGGCAAAATCGGGTTGCAGGTTATATTTTCCCGAACTGATCACCAGTTCGGTCAGTTTAACGACCTCCTGTAATTTGGTTTTATTGATCGAAACAACTTTGTTGTTATCATCCTGCTCATATGCCTGATACAGGCGTAGTTTGGCAAGATACGCAGCCGCCGATAGCTTGCTGGCCCGGCCCACCTGGGTCTGCGTATTGGGTAAATTATCGACCGCGAACTGAAAATCTGTTCCAATTTTATCCCACAGCTGATCATTGGTCATGGCCCGGTTCGAGGTGGCCAGAATCTGATCGTTCGTCAGTGTTTCGTCAACGTATGGAACATATTTAAACAACATTTTCAACATGAAATGAGCATGTCCCCGCAGAAAACGAAGTTCACCCAGTCGGGTTTTCTTCAGCGGAAAACTGGTTTCACTCAGGTTGCTGATCGAGCGGATGGCTACGTTGGCCCGTGAAATGGCTTTGTAATAGTTCTCCCAGGTGTAGGGATGCATGAACCCATCGCCCTGTTGCGGCTGTGTCAGGTTATATTGCTCATAAAAGTTAACATCCTGAACATCAGACACCCCACCGCCCCCTTTGTAGGCATCGTCTGACCGGACGCTACCATAGGCCCACATGCTGGCAATAGGACCGATCATTTCCCCATTTCCAATCGATGCATAAGCTGCCGTTACGAGCGCATCGGCGTTTTCAGCACTTTTTACGTTATCGGACGACAGGGTTCCCTGAGGCTGGTATTCCAGAAAATCGGTACACGAAGTAAACAAGCTCCCTGCCGTAATCAGGATAAACGATAGAAGAATTTTATTTTTCATGATCTTGAAGAGCTCAGGGTTAGAAAGAAACATTTAAACCGAACGTGAATGTGCGAGGCACCGGAATCGTATTGACGTCAATCCGCTCAGGATCTGGCCCCAGGAAGCTTTTACTCTTTATCCAGAACACATTCTCTACCATGCCATAGAGACGAAGGCTCGTTAAGCCTAGTTTACCAATCACATCCTTATGAAATGTGTAGCCCAGTTGTACGTTCCGAATCTTGAAATACGACGTGTTTACGTTGAAATAATCCGATGTGCGGGTTTCATTATTACCATCCGACAGGGTCAGCGCCGGAATCCGCGAAGCAGTGTTCTGGGGAGTCCAGGCATTGAATACGCCCGGTCCGACATTTTCACGTCCGCGGATGAAATTGTTGTAAAACGTGTAGGGATCGAAACCTGTCCGGCCCGCAATACCCGAGCCAAAGATGGAAAAATCAAAGTTTTTGTAGCCTAACTCAATGCGGGTACCGTATTCAAGAGTGGGCAGTGTCGTTCCGAAAAATTCCTGATCCAGTGCATCAATTTTACCGTCGCCATTAAGATCGCGATACCGGATTCGGCCCGGAGCGGCACCAACCTGCTGGGCGTGTTTGGTAACCTCTTCCTGATTCTGGAAAATTCCGTCGGTCCGGTAACCGAACAGATCCAGTTGCGAATGGCCAATGATTGTCGTGATCGCATTGCCAGCAAAAGCCGACCGCACTTCTTCTGGCAGCACCGTTATTTTATCCCGGAATCGGGCAAAATTGGTCGAGATACTGTACGTAAAATCACCGATGGGTTTACCGAAATATGCCAGCGAGAGTTCAAACCCTTTGTTGGTTTTGGTGGCCCCATTCACGAATTTCAGCTGGCCTTCACCCACTGCCGACGCTACGGGCGGCTTAATCAGAATGTCTTTGGTTTCCCGTGTGAAGTAATCGAACGAACCCGCCAAACTGCCGTTCAGGAAAGAGAAATCCAGTCCTACGTTCAGTTCATCGGTTGTCTCCCATTTCAGGGCTGTATTCTCGCCCTGGGTTTGCACGAATCCAGAAGGCAGTGTTCCGGTATTTGAGCCATTCAGGTCATAGGCTGTACCGACGTTCCAGTATTGATCGAAGAATGAATTATGGCCATTGGGCACCTGTGATGCCAGGGTTCCATAACGCGGTTCAAACAAACCGAACCGGGCCAGGTCGCCAATATCTTGATTACCGATACGACCAACACCAGCCCGCAATTTCAGGCTACTGATCAGTTTCATATTGCTCATAAAGGCTTCCTTGTCAATCCGCCAGCCAACCGAGGCCGCCGGAAAAAAGCCGTATCGGTTCTGTTCGCCAAAGCGCGAGGACCCATCCCGGCGCAACGTCAGTGCGGCCAGATACCGGTCCGAAAAACCGTAGTCGATCCGGGCAAACTGCGACATCAAGCGACTTCCAGTCGATGTGCCATTGCTACTGGCATTTCCCGAAGCGGCACTTAGTACGAAGAAATCTTCGGTCTGTACCGCAAAATTCTCCCGATACGACGTTACATCATCCAGATTGTCGCGGATGGCTTCAATACCGGCAAGCAGTTTGAAATTGTGATCGCCAATGCCAAAATTGTAGCGCAGCGTATTGGTCCAGGTCAGGCTTAAGAACTTGTTCGTATTGAGCGTCAGGCTATTCAGGGAGCGGGCGATAAAGCCGTTCTGGAACGACTGTTCAATGTTTTTGTTGGAATACCCGGCATTGTCCATCCCCAATGACGACCGGAAAATCAGCCCCTGAATTGGCTCGATTTCCGTGAAGACATTCCCAAATAGAAAAGTCCGGTTGATTTTATCCCAACGGTTGATGTACTGCATAAACAACGGGTTGTTCCGGTCCGAATAACCCGACCCGATTGGCCCGGCGAAATCGCCCGTTTTGGTATACACCGGAATAGTTGGAGCCAGCGTAACGGCCAGTCCCGGCGTTGGCGCACCACCCAGGTCCGTAGCGACCGGTGTTTCGCGGGATGAGGTCATTTGCAGATTTATGCCAAATTTGAACCGTCCGTCAAATTTGCTGGTCATGCCATTGATCCGACCCGTCAACCGGTTGTATCCTGTGTAACGCAGCATACCGGAATTGTTGAGGTAGCTCAGATTGACCAGTATCGACGAGCTTTTTGTACCACCCGAAATAGTCAGGTCATTATTGGTAACATAGCCGGTTTTATACATTTCTTTCTGCCAGTCGGTATCACCAACCGGTACATTCTGGTCACCACCCACAAATGGTTTCACCGAAACGCTGTTCAGCATTGGATTTTTAAAATCCTTATTCCAGTCGAATGCATATATATCGCCGTACCCCGATGCCGGTTCAACACCATCATTGACGGATGCCTGCCATAAGGCACGCCCCCGGTCAACAGCGTTCAGCATCTTGAAACGCTCCGGCTTTTCGGTCTGGGCCGAGATGCTGGTATTGAACTGAACATTCAGCTTGCCATCGGTATTGAAGCCGTTTTTTGTCGTCACGATAATCACCCCATTTGAGGCCCGTGCTCCATAGATAGAGGCTGACGATGCATCTTTCAGCACCTGAATGGACTGGATTGCCGTTGGGTTCAGGCTCTGGAAAACCTGCGATCGCTTGGTTGGTACACCGTCGATAATATAAAGCGGATCGTTGTTGCCCAGCGTGTTGGCGCCACGAATCAGGATGCGGCTGGCCTCACCAGAGGGCGTCCCTGACTTTTCGATATACAGACCCGGCACCCGGCCCTGAAGCGCCTGCATGGGATTTCCGGAGCTGGTGTTTTTGGTCGCGGCAACTTCAACGACAGCCACTGCACCGGTCAAGTCTTCTTTGCGGGCCGTGGTATAACCCAATACGACCACTTCGGCCAATTGCCCACCTGCAACCAGGGCAACATTGATAACGCTCATGCCTTTAACGGACACTTCCTGCGCATCATAGCCAATGAACGAAACCTGCACCGAGCTGGCACTGCCCGGTACTGAAATAGAAAATGTTCCTTTCGTATCTGCAACGGTGCCGGTTGATGTTCCGGGAATAACGATATTGGCTCCGATCAGCGGCTCCTTCGTTTTAGCATCAAACACACTCCCCGTAATCGTGCGCTGCGCCAGTGCAAACTGCACGGTCATCAGCATAGCCACCAGTGTAAACAGGTAGTTTTTCTTGTTCATGATCAAGGAATTAAAAGGATTGGAAAATGGAAGGGTAATTACAGTAGAATAAAAGACAATCAGGAGGCCAATTAATTGATTATCAAAGCATTTACCCTCCTGATTATCAGCAGAGCGCCTAGGCTTCAGCAGAGCACAGGATTGCATTGACAATCGTTTCTTCTGAAAAAACGGGCGTAGCGCCCTGTTGCGTAGCCACATAAGCACCCGTTGCACAGGCAAACTCCAGTGTTTTCTTGGGCGATTCACCTTGTAGTGTTTTGTAGAGGAAAGCAGCCAGAAACGCATCGCCACTCCCGATCGTATCAGCAACATCGATCGAAAAACCGGTCTGACTATATAGGCCCGTTTCGTTCAGTAACACAGCTCCATTCTTGCCCAGCGTTACACACAATGTTTCGAGCTGATACCGATCACGCAGTTGATGCATGGCCCCATGCAGATCGTTTTCCTCCCCATACCAGCCCGATAGTTCTATTAGCTCATGCTCATTCAGTTTGGCGATGTGTGCCAGATGAAGCAGCTCTTCTACCGACACCCGATCATAATGCGGAGCCCGCAGATTTACATCGAATACTTTTCGGGGTGCCACTGCCAGCAGCGCCAGCAGGGTTTCGCGGGTTTGTGGGCTACGGGCAGCCAGGCTCCCGTATACGAACAGGTCGCTTTGCTGCACCGTTTTGAGGAGCCCAGGTACCAACTGAATGTAGTCCCAGGCAACAGGCTGTACAATCTTATAGGTCACCTCATTGCAATCAGAAATGTTGGCTTTGGCAACACCCGTCAGGTGTGTTTGCCCTACCTGAACCAGATCGAGCGGAATAGCCTTCTGCGCCAGAAAGTCAAGTAGTTCTCGCCCAAGTTCGTCGCTACCGACACGACTGATGAGTTGGGCATTCAATCCGAAATTGCGTAGATCAGCGGCTACATTCATGGGTGCTCCGCCGGGTTGCTTACTCGTGGGCAGTACGTCCCAGAGAATTTCGCCGAAACAGGTGATGGTTGGTGTCATGATTAGGCAGGATTAATGAACGACGAATGTTTTTTCGATTTGCTCCAGACTGGTGCCTTTGGTTTCAGGCATGATCCGTAGCACAAACAGCAGTTGCAACACCATCATGATGGTGAAGAAGAGGAAAGTATTTCCTCCACCGAAACGCTCAGACAGATACGGAAATGAGAAGGTAATGATGGCAGCCATCAGCCAGTGCGTAAAGCTGCCCAGCGCCTGACCACTGGCGCGTACTTCGTTCGGAAAAATCTCGGAAATAAATACCCAGATAACTGCTCCCTGTGAAAAGCCAAAAAAGGCGATGTAGCCAAACAGCAGCAGTGGTACCGTCATTCCGCTAAAATCGTGCACATAAAAGGCACGCGCTACAAGTGCAAGCGTTAGAATCAGTCCTACCGAACCAATTTTCATCAGCGTTCGGCGACCAAAGCGGTCAATGAGATTCATTGAAATCATGGTAAAGATCAGGTTCACTAAACCAATGCCCGCCGACGATAGTAAGGCTGAACTTTTTCCCAAGCCCGTCATTTCGAAAATCCGGGGGGCGTAATAAATAATGGCATTGATGCCCGATACCTGGTTGAAGACAGCAAACAATACGGCCAGCATTACCGGTGTGCTATATTGTTTAGTGAACAGACGAGCCGTTTTTGGATGATCGACAGCGTGCTGCTGCAAGGCCCACAAGGTGCTCTCTGCGGTGGCAGGATCGATCATGTTCAGCACCTCGCGGGCTTCTGCTACTTTTCCTTTTTGAAGCAGCAACCAGCGCGGACTTTCGGGGATATTGAGAACAGCAATCAGAAAAATCAGCGAGGGAATAGCCTGAACGCCCAGCATCCAGCGCCACGAATCCCCAGCGACTCCCTGCAAGAGAAAATTTGACAGGTAAGCAATCAGGATACCCAGTACGACATTAAACTGAAACAAAGCCACTAGCCGACCACGCGATTTAGCGGGTGAAATTTCGGTGATATACATCGGTGCCGCCACCGACGAGGCTCCTACACCAAGCCCACCCAGAAATCGGAAGATCAGAAAAACGGACCAGTCGACGGCTAAGGCCGTACCGACAGATGCGGCCAGGTATAAAACTGCGATCCAGAACAGTGTTTTTTTACGACCTAACTGCTGCGTGGGAATTCCGCCTAACATTGATCCCAGCACGGTTCCTATAAGTGCTATAGAAACTGTAAGTCCGTGCTCCCACACGCTAAGTCCCCACAATAACTGGAGTGATTGTTCAACACCGGATATGACTGCCGTGTCGAATCCGAATAAAAAACCTCCCAGTGCCGCTGTAATCGACCAGAAGAAGATACGTTGTTTTTGACTCATGTCTGACTGGAATGAACCGGGTTTACTGGCAGTTCATGAGTCAAACTTAGCGAATGGGTATGGGGTAGACTTTCGGAATTCGATCAAATATTTTCGAAATCTCTAAATTATTTACACCCCTGTCTTTCAAACAATTAACCAAATTTCTCTGGAATCCACTTTCAAATTTGTAACGCTTATTTTCGGATTTGATTCAGCCTTCATCGCTTCAAATTAGCCTCAACAGGTAATTACAGATCTAAAATATATTCACCTGGCAAACGCAGTCGGGGTGACAATGGGAATCTGGTTCTAAACGATCATGAAAGGAATCACACCCGTACTGATTACCTCACAACCTACATACCGCTTGATCAGTAAATACACTGCATAAAAAATGAGATAATTCCAAGATAAATTAAACAAAATCAAGTAGTTAAGCAGTTACATGTTGCCTAGTCCCAGTAAACGTGAACTACCGTTCATACAACATCGCGCCTAAAAGAGAGTTTTTTTATATGAAGTCTTGTGCGTATCCCGTCTTGCCGGGATAGGTAAGAGACGAATTTATTCTATCTGTTCATTATAACTTACTCAACGTATGAACCAGTCAATTTGCGCGTACTTTCGACAGAGTACGCTCCTGCTACTCTTAGCAGCAAGTCCGTTCTTCTTTAGTTGCTCAACCGAAACTCCTGATCCGGGCACCAGCACAACGCCACCGGGTTCAGGTACGGTAACGACGCCAGGTACAGGCACAACGACAACACCGGGCACGGGAACAACCACAACGCCGGGCACCAGTACAACCGCTACTCCGGGCGTTAGTGTTGTCTCTTCAGTAACGTTTATCGCTCAGAACGATAAGTTGAACTTCCTGGAAGCAGCCATTGCCCGTGCGGGGATTGCTGCCGAATTAAATAAAGAAAATATCACCATTTTTGCCCCATCAGACGATGCCTTTAAGGCAGCCGGCTATGCAAATGAAGCGGCTGTTACAGCTGCACCAGCGGCCGATCTACAACGAATTTTGCGTTATCACGTTGTTAATTCCCGGATTGACCAGTCTGCCATCCCAACGGCCGTCAATACGTCCTATCAGACAGCATTAGCTGATAATCAGATTTCTGTCTATAAATCCAGTGCCAGCGATATTAGTGTTAACCAGGCTAAAATTATCCAGGGTGATAACCCAACAACGGGTAGTGTTGTCCATATAATTAACCAGGTGTTGAAACCGGCCTCAGTCAATCTTGTTGCGCTGGCTAAGAATAACGCGAATCTGTCATTCCTGTCCGCGGCAATCGATCGGGCGGGTGCGAGTGTACAGGATGCACTTAATAAGAGTACGCAGAATGGATATACGCTCTTCGCTCCAACGAACGATGCGTTTAAAGCGGCTGGCTATGCCGACGAGGCCGCCATTAAGGCTGCCGATCAGAAGAAGCTAGCGGATCTGCTACTTTACCATGTGCTGAATTATCGCGCTTTTTCACAAACCTTCCAGAATGGGGCTGACATTGTAACGGCTCAGGGTAGTAGTGTGCGCGTAAACGTCAGCGGTGGCAAGGTAACGCTGTTAGGCAAGGGCAACGGCTCAACGGCCGCCAATATCACCCAGGCCGATCAGGTAGCTTCGAACGGCGTTGTGCACGTTATTGATCGGGTGCTTTTATTCCAATAATAAAAGGAGAAGAACGCTTCAGTAAAACGTAAAACGCCGGGTTTCATATCCGGCGTTTTACGTTTAATCAGGCATTTACTGACGTTTTTCTGTACTCAGAGGGCGTCTTTTGCGTATGCTGCTTAAAGAAGGTCGTAAAATAGGCAGGCGAACTGAACCCTGTTTCATAGGCAATTTCGGCCATTGGCTTAGTTGTTTCTTTCAGCAGATACCTGGCTTTCCGCAGGCGGATTTCAGCCAGGTAATCAATAACGTTCATGTCGAGCAAAGCCTGCACTTTCCGGTACAACTGCACGCGGGAAAGACCCATATCACGGCTTAATTTTTCAACACCAAAAGCCGGATCCGTTAGATTCTGTTCAATTAAGGCCGTTAGCTCATTCAGAAACTTCTTATCCTGACGATTGCCAGAGCCCGAATTAGAGAGGAAATCAGAGGCATAACGCCGTTGCCATTTTTCGCGGTTGGCGAGTATGGTGCGCAGCGTTTCGAGCAGATAGGTTGTGTTGAATGGTTTCGTGATATACGCGTCGGCTCCGGCCCGGGTACCTTCTATCCGTTGTTCCATTTGTCCTTTCGCTGTTAGCAGAATAACGGGAATATGCGATGTGCGCAGGTCGGCTTTAACCCGCTGGGTTAGTTGTAAACCATCCATTCCGGGAAGCATAATATCGCTGATGATCAGGTCTGGAATTGTTTCGAGAGTACGCTCCCACCCTTTTTCACCTGTGCTCTCGGCAATAATGTCGAATTCACTATCCAGGCGGGTGGCCAGAAAAGTACGCAGATCATCGTTATCCTCAACAACCAGCAGTGTGCCCCCCTGTTTCCCCGAAAGGGTTATCGGTTCTGAAACTTCTTCTCCGTCTTCCATGTCGGCCAGTGTCCGTTGCCGGGCCGATGAACCAGACACTTCCACACCACGACTTACCGGACCATCCATTTCTTCGGGGGCCAGATGCTGATTACCCAATGGCAGAAGAATTGTAAATATGGTTCCTTTACCCGGCTCAGACTGCACACCAATATCGCCCTGATGCAGTTGAATAAACTCCATCGATAAAGCCAGGCCAAGTCCCTTCGACAGATTGAACGGTCGGGTTCCACTAAAAAACAGATCAAAGGCATGGGCCTGCTCATCGGGCGTCATTCCTTCACCGTTGTCCTCCACCTGAATTCTTACCTGATTGTCAACTACATCCAGACGCAGGTGAATCAAGCCACCTCTAGGTGTGTATTTGAACGCATTCGACAGTAAGTTAACAATCACTTTGTCCAGTTTTTCGCCATCAAACCAAACCGGCAAACTGGATTTTGATGGTATAAACTGAAGGTCGATCCGCTGTTTTTCAGCCTTTTGTTTAAAATCCTGAACAATGTCCTGAATGAAGGCGATAATATTCTGCTCTGACGCGTGGAGTCGTTGCTTGCCCGCGTCAGTTTTGCGCAGATCGAGCATTTGATCAACCAGCCGCAAAAGTCGGTACGCGTTTTTCTGTACGAGTGATAAATTACTTTTCAGATCGTGCGTACTGACGTTTTTCTTGCCTAACAAATCCTCTGTGGGTGTCAGTATGAGGCTGAGTGGCGTATTAAATTCGTGGGAGATGTACGAGTAGAACCGGAGTTTTTCTTCGGTAGCCAGCCGAGCCTGCTGCGATACGGCTTCAATTTTGTCTTTCTGGTCAAGAATCTCCTGATTCTGCTTTTCAAGCGTTTGATAGGCCGTCTGTTTAGACCGGAATAAATAGAGTGCCCAGCTACCCAGCACAATAACGACCATCAGGCTGGCCAGGGTAAAATACAGCGTGTTCTTCTGGGATGAGTAGGTTTGGGTCAGTTCATCGATACGCTGGCTTTGCTTTTCAATATCATGCTGCTGTTCAATCACCTTCTCGTTCTGGAGTTTCATAATCCTGACGTTCGACGAATCGATCAGTGTAATCGGCAATCTGTTTTCGCGTTTGAAGGGTTGTTTCTGTAGAATAGCCATAGCCGTTCGGATGGCCTCCTTGCCGCCGGTCGGGTAAAGAACAGTAGCACTCAAAATACCCCGGTCCACAAGGTCAATTCCTTCATTTTTACCGGGTAGCCCATCAACACCAATGACGTTAACGCGTTGCGCCAGCCCGAGTTGCTGGCAGACCCGATGGGCTTTCAATGCTGTTCGGTCATTCTGCGCAAAAATGAGTTGTATCGACGGCTGAGACTTTAGTAAATGGGTTAATTTTTCGGCGAACGACTGTTTATCCCAATCGCCTTCCAGCTTGGCGACCAATCGAATGCCCGAATACTTACTGATTGCTTCCATAAAGCCGCGATGTCGGTCAATATCGGCCGATGAACCCGGTGATTCGCCAATTTCGACTACATCCCCCGCCCCTTTCAAGAGCGAATTGGCGTGTATTCCGGCCGTTCGGCCCACCTCTACGTTGTCGGCTCCTACATAAGCGGTGTACTGATCAGAGGCTGTTCGACGGTCAAGCACGATGACAGGAATTCCCTGTTGATACGCTTTTTCGACAATCGGCGTAATGGGCAAAGCTGCATTCGGCGAAACGATGAGCAGGTCGACCTGTTGATTGATCAGTTCCTGAATCTGCTCAACTTGCCGGGCACTTTGTCCACCAGCATCTTTCACGATAAAATAAATCTGGGGATCAAACGCTAATTCCTGATTCATGCTTTCCAGCATGGTTTTACGCCAGGTGTCGGCTCCGGTTCGTTGCGAAAAACCAATTCGATAAGTCTTGTCTTTGGTGGTTGAAGTGCAGGCTCCCGTTAATTGCCCCAGCAGGGCAATGACACAAAGTCTTGTAAGTAAAGACATGTACCCCCTCAGAAAAGATGAAACAAAAGTTGTCGACGAACGGACAGGGTTAGTCATGAGAGAGGCACAGATTTCCTGTATTGAACAAAGATAATGTATAAGATTTTGAGCACAAAATGAATAAATATTGCGATTATAGACGTGAAGTTCGATCGCTTGACTAGTGCCAAAAATACAAAAGCTCCCCCAATACTGAGAGAGCTTTGTACTACTAACAACTGTTGGGAATTTAGAGTCTGCCCTGCTGTTGTTTAGTTGGATAACCCGAATTTATAGTTTCATTCGGGTTGTTTAAGGATTCCAGTCAGATCTGGCAGGTATAAAATCCCTGTTTCCCTACCAGATCTGACTGGAATTTCGATTGTGTGTTTTCCTATGCTCCTGGGTAGCCTGGATTCTGTGGCCGGAGGTTAGGGTTGTTCAACAGCTCCTGTTTGCCAATTGGGAACAGGAGGTGTTTTTCCTGCAACGCCTGTTTCGAACTCTGGTTAATGTGACCTACGAAAGCGTCGAATCCGTTGGTGGTTTCGTTGTACACTTTCCGTAGACGAACCATATCGAACCAGGTAATCTGCTCGTAGCACAGTTCATGCCAGCGTTCCCGCAAAACGGCATCCCGGAAGGTAGCCTGCGAATAGGTACCCAGTGCAGGCGTTGTCAATCCGGCACGATCCCGAATGCGTTTGAAAGCATCGTAAGCGGCCTGCGTTGGTGCGCCCAATTCATTCTGCGCTTCGGCATACATCAGCAACACTTCGGCATAACGAATCTGCGGTACGTTCAGGTTGTTAAGACGCGATCCAGCGACTCCTGCTGTACCGGCAGATGTCCGGTTGAAGTGTTTGAAAATGTAAGGACCACCCAGATCGAACGGAGCACCATTACCATTGGTAAAATAAGTGGTATAGAAATACCCCTGATCTTTAGCCCTCAAATCGCCCGTTTCGTAGGATTTATAAAAGGATAAAGTAGGAACTGTGCTGCCCGTACCGGACGGACCGTTATACGTAACCGGCTTAAAGTTCGGAAACATATTATCCATTGGATTACCGGCTACCAGCGTGTTGTATTGAAGCATAAACAAATGCTCAACGCGGTTTTTGGTGCTTTCCTTATGAACATCCTCGTAGTTCGTAAACAGGTTGATGGTCGTCGGATTAGCATTCGAATACGTAATGATTTCAAACGCCTTATCAGCCGCCAGTTTGTAGTACGCTGCTCCTTTGTTCAGGGGTTGACCGGCCATAGTCAGGTATACCCGAGCCAGTTGAGCCTTTACCGCGGCCAGGTTGGCACGACCACTTACATCCATCCAGGCTAAACCTGCCGATTCGGCTGCTGTCAGATCCTCTACAATCAATTTATAGATATCTTCCTGAGGGGACCGCTTCGGATAAAAGTCTTCGGAAGTTGCCGATTGTGGTTTAACAATCAGTGGAGCATCGCCCCAAAGACGAACGATGTTGAAATAAGCCGTTGCCCGCAGGAATCGTGCTTCGCCCAGGATTTTGGTTTTCAGAGCGGCATCCATTGGCGTGATGCCCGGCACTTTATCAAGCGCCTGATTGGCCTGCGCAACGACACGATACCAGCCATTCCAATAGTTAACGATGTGCTGAGTGTTGCCATCATAGACTAACCCATACAGATTATTCAAGTCGGAGTTCTGCGCCGTTTCCGTTGTGGATGTCCCCGTAGGTGCTTCCAGCATTTGCCAGTTCGATGAAAAAATACCGGAACCGTCACCCATAAACCGCAGGTTATCATACACAGCGGCCAGGGCTGCTTCGGCGTGGTCAGGAATGGTATAGAAATTATCTGGTGTCAGGTTCGATGGAGCCTGCTCGACCAGAAAATCTTTACAACCAACAGGGCCAAGTAGTATTGCTCCGCCGAGTAACACTTTGCCTATTTGTTTTGCTACTATATGCTTCATTGCGAATTTCTTTTAATACGGTTAAATGGGTTATAGGCCAATCTGCAGGCCTACCATATACGTAGTTGGCTTGGGATAATTGTGCCAGATCTCACCCTGTGAGAAGGCGCTATTATCATTATTCTGGTTGGTAGGTGTTACTTCAGGATCACCGATGATTTTATCCGATACCTTCAGGAAGAAATTCTGTGCCGACGCATAGATTCTGAGCCGGTTTAATTTGATCCGATTGGTTAATTCTGCCGGGAATGTATACCCTAACAACAGGTTTTTACCTCGCAGAAACGAACCATCATAAATCCAGTGACTATCAACGTTGGTTACGTATCCTGCCCGTGTCTCCCGGATTTCAGCAATAGGCGTGTTCTGATTCGTTGGTGTCCAGGCATTCAGGACACTTTTGTAGCTGTTGGCAATCGAAACACGGTCTTCGCTGGGGTGGAAATTCATCATCATTACGTCGTTACCGCCCGAGAATTGAAGTTCGAGTGTCAGGTCAAGATTCCGATATTTCCAGGTATTGGTAAAGGCGCCCCAGAATTTTGGGCTACCATTGCCAATGATACTCCGGTCAGCGTCGGTAATGGCTTTATCACCATTTACATCCAGATATTTCAGATCACCTGGGAGAATCGTCAAACCATTCCGATAGCTCGTGAATTTAGCCGCTTCCTCCCGTTCGGCTTCGCTCCAGGTACCCAAACGGGTAAGTCCCCAGAATGAACCAACCGGCTCACCGATGCGAATGATGTTGGTCTGGTTAATAAAGTTGGGGCCACCTACACCGAAAATATCGGATGGTGTTGCCAGCGAGAGCACTTTGTTTCGGTTGAACGAAATATTGAACGTGCTATTCCAGGTGAATCCGCCCCGGTCAATATTAACCGAGTTGATACCAAACTCGAAACCCCGGTTCTCCATCGAACCTACATTCCGACGGATCGTTGCATAGCCGCTTGTACGTGGCACAGGTGCATCCAGCAGCATATCGGTTGTCAGCCGGTAGTAATAATCGGCTTCAATGTTAAGGCGACCTTTAAACAAGCCTATTTCAAGCCCAGCATCCGTCTGAGCTGTTTTTTCCCAGCGCAAATCCGGGTTCGCCAGGCGATTGATGCCCGTACCACCCGTTCGAGCCTCGTTATAAATAGTCGAATAGTTAGAACTGAGCAGCGAGAGAGACGAGTAAGGCGGAATTTCAGAGTTACCCGTCAAGCCGTAGCTGGTACGTACTTTCAGGTTAGAAATTATTGGATTGCCCTTCAGGAAGCTCTCTTCCGAAACACGCCAGGCTACAGCCGCTGATGGGAAGAACGCGAATTTGTGGTTTTCCCCAAACTTAGATGAACCATCTGCCCGACCGGTAAAAGTCACCAGATACTTATCCATCAGGTTGTAGTTGATACGTCCGAAGTAGGAGTTAAACGCACTTCGGTCAGCAAACGAGCTTACAGTAGGCTGCGTACTACCGGCCCCTAAGTTATTGAAGGTAAAGTAATCCGTTGCAAAGTTCCGAACACTGGCCCCCATGCCAAATCGATTTGTTGCCTGCCATGAAATACCCACCAGGGCAGTAATGGCGTTCTTCTCATTGATTTGCTTGTTATAGGTCAGGTAGTTTTCTAACGACCAGAACGTAGTACGGTTATTGTTGGTCTGTGCAGTACCATTCGCGCCAATATCCAAGGTGCGGGTCTGCGACTGATCAATTTCCTGCGTCTGAATATTTGCTCCTACAACCGTCTTCATTTCCAGCCCTTTCGCCAATGTAATATTGGTGTATAAGCTTCCGATGCTCGTTTGTGTATTCTGGATGTATTTACGATCCATGAGACGGTGAACTGAACTCATCGTACCTTCCGCAGACGGATAATCCCGGTTTTCAGCGTACTTACCATCGGCATACTTCACAGGAAGAAAAGGAAAATCTTCCACGATTTGCCGGGCTACGGCATCATTGATATCGACCAGATTCTCTGTCTGATTGTTATAGCTCAGCGTACCACCGATTTTCAACCATGTTTTCACCTGATCGTCAATCGTAAACCGTCCCGAATAGCGCTTCAAATAAGAGGTTTTGATCAGACCTTCATCATCCCGATAGCCTACTGACACGGCATACTGTGTACGCTCATTACCGCCACTAAACCCTAACTGGTGATTTTGTGAAAGCTTGTTCTGCGAAGACTCTTTGAACCAGTCGGTATCATACAATGGATTGAGGTTAGCATCAAAAACGCCCGGATGTGCTGCACTAAAGGCAGTCCGTCTAACTTTCGGATCCAGGAACGTCCATTTACCAGCTGCCCAGCCGACGGGATCATATTTAGCCATGTTGGCATAGGCTAGATCTTCCGTTGCCAGATATTCTTTGGCATTCAGTACCTGAGGTCTGTTCGGACCAATGGTATTCACGCTGAACTGGCCATCATACGTAACACGTCCTTCACCGGCTTTCCCCTTCCGGGTCTGCACCAGAATAACACCATTGGCACCTCTGGCTCCATAGATCGCGGTAGACGAAGCATCTTTCAACACTTCAACCGAGACGATGTCGCTGGGGTTAATGTAATCAATTGGGTTACTGAACTGATCGCCCGTACTCTGTGGCAGCATAACTCCGTCTACCACATATAAAGGGTTGTTCGACGAGTTGATCGAACTGAAACCCCGAATCCGGATGGTAGTCCGTCCGCCAGGCCGTCCCGAGTTGGTATTAACCTGCACACCGGGCATACGACCCGACAATGCCTGGTTTAACGAAGGCGCAGGACGCTCAGCCAGCTGGGCTTCTTTGACACCAGCGACAGCCCCTGTTAAATCTGATTTTTTGGTTGTACCATAACCAATAACGACGATTTCGTCGAGTACTTTACTGTCGGCTTTAAGCGAAATATCGATTGTCGCCTGAGCCCCCACGCGAACTTCCTGAGGCAGGTATCCAACAAACGAAAATACGATCGTAGCATCGCTATTGGGTACGTCGA
The DNA here is from genome assembly GCF_011604685.1 of Spirosoma aureum. Lineage (NCBI taxonomy): Bacteria > Pseudomonadati > Bacteroidota > Cytophagia > Cytophagales > Cytophagaceae > Spirosoma > Spirosoma aureum. Next base: position 6,036,762 of record NZ_CP050063.1, read on the forward strand.
GTTTATAACGACCATCAGAATCGGTAACGGTACCCCGCTGACTTCCTTTCACGACAATACTAACACCAGGCAGTGACGCATTATTCTCGTCGGTTACTCTACCCGATATCGTTCTGTCGACAAATTTGGTTGCTAAATGATTTTTTGTTGATTTCCCCGAAGCGGGAACCGTTGCAGCGTAAGTGAGCGTAGAGCAGAAAAGAAAAAGGAAACATTGTGTAGAGGACAGCCTCAACATCCTCACAAGCCAGGCTTGCGGGCGTAAAAGTTTTTGCATAAAGTTTTAGCCGCCGTAACGACTGTCTAGGTTTAAACAATAGAAGGAATACAGGGTATGCAGACTCTGCGGATAGAAATACTTATTTTATTTTAACTACTCATCTCTTATTAAAAATTTTTAATAAATTTTTAAGTCTGCTTTAACAAATGGGCCAAATACAGAGATAATTACCTAATAAACAGACGCTTAACAATTATTAAAGTTTAAGCAATTAATTACGTCAACTTAGATGCGTACTATTCTATCTCATCATCAGCAAATTCTATTTTTATGGCTTTCCGGGCAGATTGCTGTCTCCCTTCTTATCTATACTGAATAATGCTTACTACTATTTGCGGGCAACACAGCGTTACTCATTGACTTCTAACTAGATTGGGGATACAGCTATACAATTTCGCCAACCAATCCAGACTAGTTAAACAGCCTGATTTGGTTGGCGAAATCCAAAAATTACTCGATGCAATTAGGTCGTTGCCAAAACAGGCCTGGGCTGAACTTCTCTTACCTCAACCGTTCCGCCATAATCCAATACCGGACAAGCCCTGGCTAGCTCGACAGCTTCATCGATGGATGAAACAGCAATACGAATAATACTAACTACCCTGAAATCTGTATCAGCAATGAATCCCTGATCAACTTTTCGGTCTGACCCCGAAAGCACAAATCCTGCCTGTGTGATAAGGCTGCTCCCTACAAAATACCCTTGTTCAGTCCAGAGCTGAATCAGTTTTCCCCACTTTTCGGTATTTATTCGTCGCTGTTCAGGGGCTAGGGTGGCGTTTGCACCAAATCTTACTAAAAAAACATACTCGTTCATCGTTGTTCTAGTTTTGTCTCTGTCAACTTGTTAGTCACTTGACTGATACAAAACTAGGTTGTTGAAAAAGCGGGGAATTGTAAAAAATCATTGATTTACCAATACGGGCCAGCGGCAAAGAAATGGTGTGGAGTTTGTCCGGTAAAGGATTTGAAATCTTTTATAAAATGCGCCTGATCGAAATAACCGGCCAGATAGGCGGCTTCTGTCAGGTTTTCCTGCTCTGAATGGTCAGCAATTAAGCTCCTCAACCGAATGATTGACGAAAACTGCTTGGGCGAAGTACCTATAACCCGCCGAAACCTTTTTTCAAAAGGGTCGCGGCTAATGGGCAGGTTAGTGATGAGGTCTTTTATTCGTATGACTCCATGGGCCCGTTTAATTTCGTTAATGGCCGTATCGACAAGCTTATCGGCTACTGGTTCTTGGACTCTTGCAAGCAGGAATTGTTCAATAATGGTAATCCGGTGTCGATTGCTTACTGCTTCGGCCAGGCGCTCTTCCAGTTCATCGACAGTGCTACGAGGAATGAGATCGTCAAGGGCTACACTCAGGCCAAACAACTCATGGAGCGGTTCCTTAAATAAGACAGCGGCACCACCCTCCTGGAAAATAACAAGTAGCGTAGCCGTTTCTTTTGAATAGTCTAACAAACGGTGGGACTTCCTTAATCCTGTGATCGTTGACACAGACAAAGACGTTTCAATGCCTTTCTCTGCATAGCTCACGCTGCCCTTAATCTTGAAAGCCATTACGATTGATGTTCCGGGCAATATCCGGTTGACCATGCCATTTTCGCTTTCAATAATCAGAAACGTCTTAATGAATGGCTTTAATCGATCAATAGGAAGAAATTGCTCCGTCTTCATGAGAATGGCTTTTATCGTAAAAAGACGTCTGTTTGCTCCAACAACAGCTATACCTTACTTTTTATTCCTAATCGTTCAGAGCAGCAAGAAGATGTTATTTTTTGGAATCCTGATGTAGCCCGGTGTAGTTCGCAACGGTTTCATAGCTCCTGACCCGAATTAGTTTATCTCTGAGACAATTACATAGTTGTCATTTCGGGTAATGCCATAAAATACCAGCTTATTTTTTACACTTCGGTCAATAGAAAAAGCCTGCCCTTCGCTAAGGGTCGGAATTGTTTTTAGGTATTGCAGTGTATGCCCGCGTTCGGGCAATTTCAGGACGTATAATTCGGGTTTGTCATGGCCAGTGCAGTAAATTAATCCATTGCTTCCCCAGGTTCCACCCGACGTACTCTTCGGCGCAAAAGCCTGTAATACATTGGCCGGAAACGCCCACGCTTCTACCTGTTGCCAGCTTTCGGTGAATTTCACCAGCGTAGTCCAGCGGTTGTCCCGGCCCTCGGCGGAGGCCTTATCGGAGTAATTGGCGAACGCAACCCACCAATGCCCCTGGTAAAAATCGGCCCAGGTTACTGAGCCAGGAAACAGGCCAAAACTATGGCTACCGATGTGCCGAAGTGTTACGGCATCGAAGATTTCGATCGAACTGGCCATTGGCACATCCGGATAATTCGAATGCGTACAGTACAGTTTCCGGCCAATTACCACACCGCTGTTCATGTGTTTAAGCTGGCCCGTTGTATCATTCCATGCTGCCGTCTGTTTCCCATCCGATTTCGTATGTTTCGTCAGCGAATGGTTGTTAATCACATAAAAATGCCCCTCATCGACCGCAACACCCTGCCGAACTTCTGTCAATTGAAAACGTCGTATTTCGTTCGCTTTTTGCCCAAAAGTTGGTAATGAAGTGTACAGGAACAGCGCCAGCAACGCGCTCACAACTTTTTGATCGAACCGCATAAGGTCTGGAGTTTCGGGTTTTGTTAAAATCGGCAATACATATCGGCAAATCGCTTTATAACTGACACACGCTCTTTCAGGTATCTGGGGCTTAAAAAGTTATTGGACCAGTCATCGAAGTTTTCGCACGCAAAACCCAAATAAAAGATCCAGAACATAATCCCCAGGCACGGAATCGCTTCTATTTCCTCATCCGACAGGTCTCTAACTTCTCTGTACGCATCGAGAAAGCGTTTAAATTGACGATCGCCTTCTTCCTTTGTCAGTTTACCCGTAGCCGTATGGAAGAAAAAATGGACCAGAAAAGAAGCATGGTCATTGGCGAGAAAGCCTTTCCCGGCAAAATCGAAATCGAAAAGCGTAAACGTATCGCCATCAAAATGAAAGTTTTTTGGCAGATAATCGTAATGGCAGTAGCCGTAACTAAAGGATGCCGTATGAAATGTTTCCATTTTTCGGATAACCCGTTCAGCAATAGCTTCTAATTCCGAATAGCTTTCCTTTTCATCAGCAAACCAGGGTTCAGTGAGCCTGAGCGGCCGTGTCAGTGTCGTTTCAATATCATAGTTCTTTCGTTCATGCGACAGGTTAATCTGAGAGGTAAGGTTATGATTGAAAGCCATTTCATTACCGATTACCCGCAACTGCTCATCAGTAAAATCATAGATGTTCTTTCCAGGTGCGAAGTTAAAAACCACACCGTGGCGTATTCCTTCCGCAGCATTGAACGCCTGAATCTGTTCACCATCGATAGCGCGAACTGGGTAAGATACCTTTGCGCCCTGTTCGTTCAGGATGTTGAGTAGCTCTACTTCGCCTTTTATTTCATCCAGACTTCGGTGTGAATTCCGGTAGATTTTAAGAATGTATTTATCAGTCGGACCTTCCAGTACGTAGGTATCGCTAACGCCATGCAACAATAGCTTACAGGTTAGACCACTGAATCCATAGCTTTTTTGAAGGCTATCGATTAAGGCCGATGCCAGTAAAGTTGAGTATTGGGTGGGAAATATTTCCATAATTGCTGAGAACAGAAAATAAGATGCAGTTTTTGTAACGCAAAAAAGGGCTGTGCGATATCACAGCCCTTTGGAAATAATCTGAAGCAAATTATAACAGAACCGGCTGACCCGTCCGCACGGATTCATCGCAGGCGAAGGCGATTTGCAGACTGCTTACGGCATCCTGCATGTGGTCAGTCAGATCAAGATTCTCCTGAATAGCTTTCAAAAAATAACGTTGCTCCCGGTTACACAACTCCTGGTGATCGGGTTCATCCTGCATATCAATCCAGGTATCGGCTTCCACAAACTGGTCATTGGCATCTAATGCAGCCCGATGCACCCGCAACGATTCCGTTTTTGTATGCGAATCGACATTATCTGATTTCCCGGAAGCGCCTGCATTTTTAGCAACAATCGACACGCAGCCATTCGGCCCGATTACGTCTTTAACGAAAAATGCGGTTTCGCTCATCATGGGCCCCCAACCGGCTTCATACCAGCCTACGGAGCCATCGTCAAAGCGAATCTGCAACTGCCCATAATTGTAATTACCAGCCGGAATATCATTGGTTAGCCGGGCTCCAATCGCGTTCACCTGAATGGGTTTCGAACGCGTCATCTGGCACATCACATCAATGTAATGAACACCACAATCGACAATCGGGCTTAGGCTTTTCATCAGATTCCGGTGAACGGTCCACATCATACCGTGGCTCTGCTGGTTAAGGTTCATGCGCATAACCAGCGGTTTACCCATTTCACGGGCCACTTCGACAAACTTCTCCCACGATGGATGATGCCTCAGAATATAACCCACAACCAATTTTTTGCCCGCTTTTTCGGCAGCAGCTACCACTCGTTTAGCCCCCTCAACCGTATCGGCAATTGGTTTTTCGATAAATACGTGGCAACCCTGTTCAAAGGCCTGAATTGCAAATGATTCATGGGTATCGGGGTAGGTCGAGATACAAACGGCATCGGGTTTGGTTTCCGCCAGTGCTGTGGTATAATCGTCAAACAAAGCATACCCACCACCCAGTCGTTCGTTAAGGACAACCTTACTGTTTCCAGTCGATACGATCCCGCAGATTTCGAAACCGTCCAGCGTTTTATAAGCAATAGCGTGCGATGATCCCATGTTGCCGCAACCGACCACAAGAACCCGCAATAATTTAGTTGAAAGTGACATGAAAGTGACGTTGACTGGGATGTTAGTGTTAGGCCCATTGAATCAGTAGCATCCTGAACGAGACGACTACCAGACTACCTATTAAACGACAAAGTTATCAGCTGAGCCGCAAAGATAGCATTTCTGGAAATAGACAGTCAGATCTCTTCTCAACGGACCTAATCATTTGGGTCGTACTTTTGTAATGTATGCAAGGAAGCAATTCAGTGCTCAGTGCACCCCAGCCATTGACGTTGTTGTATCAATCCGCCGATTTAGTCGCGATTAATAAACCGCACGGTCTGCTGGTCCATCGATCACCCATCGCCAGCGATGCCAGCGAGTTTGCGGTTCAGATGCTCCGCGACCAGTTGGGCCAACGGGTATATCCGGTTCATCGTTTAGATCGGAAAACGGGAGGTGTACTCCTTTTTGCCCTATCCGATACGATGAATTCAGTTATGCAGCGACAGTTTGCCGAGGGCGAAATCAGTAAAACGTATCTGGCCATCGTGCGCGGCTACACCGCTGACGAACAAGTTATCGATTATCCACTTCGCCGGGACGATGGTGTACTTCAGGATGCGGTTACGTTTCTAAAAACCCGCCAACGTGCGGAGATTCCGTTGCCGTTCGGCAAACATGCTACGTCGCGCTATTCGTTGGTAGAGCTTACACCAACAACGGGCCGAATGCATCAACTGCGCAAGCATATGGCCCATATCCTCCATCCGATTATCGGCGACCGGCCACATGGTTGTAATAAACAGAATAAACTATTTCTGGAGTTTTTTGGCATGAATACCATGCTGTTACATGCCAGCCGTATTCAGTTTAAGCACCCGCAAACGTTAGAAGAAATTACGATTACAGCGCCCTACCAGACTGAATTCAATCGCATGTGGGTTACATTGTTTGGAAATGAGAAGCATCTGTCTGTACCCAACGTTTACCTATAAAGCTTCCAGGGTGCACGTCAACAGACGTTGGCACATCCAAATCCGACTTTATTCTTCGTAGTTTATCTCGGTAATTTCCAGGACATTCGTTCCATGCTTCGCTGGCAACTCAATGGTTTCACCAACCCGCTTTCCCAACAGGGCTCGCGCAATTGGAGCGGTGAAGGCAATTCGACCCTGGGATGCATCTGCTTCATCAACGCCTACAATCGTTAATTTCTGGTTGGCTTGTTTTGCTTCTATTGCCTGGTTATGTAGACTGACTGTAGCACCAAAGCGTACCTCATCACGCGGGTGATCACGGACGTCGACTACCCTAGCAGTAGCAATTCGTTGATTCAGGTTGGCAATACGCCCGTTTATTAAAGCCAGTTGTCGGGCACGTTCGGTATCTTCACGCTCAATCAGCTGTACCTGCATCCGTTCGTTTTCCAGCTCGGTTAATTCAGTCTGTAACAACGCTAAACCACGTAACGTAACATAATTGGTAGCCCCTGGCGGAAGAGGTGCCCGTGCTGGTATAACGACAGGATCTTCCGCACTTTCGTTTTTCAAAAAAGCTCTACTCATAGCTCTGGTCTATTATCTCCACCTAACAGCTATTAATAGTCTTTGTTTATTTCGGGCTTCTACCCTTTTGCTTCTTCTATTTTTTCCCTGGCCTCTTCCAGATCACTACGCTCCGGCTGCGGAACCTCTTCAGCCATCTGCTTAGGGTCTGGCGCATAGGTTAACGCTATGAACATGGGAAAATGATCTGATCCGCAATTGGGTAAACGTAGTATTTTTCGCAGCTGAAAGTGTGGGGTGACAAAGATGTGGTCTAACGGCCAGCGCAGAAAGAAATAGTGGGCATGAAACGTATTGTATAAACCCCGGCCAATTCGTGGATCAAGCAGACCGCTTACCCGCTGGAACAGACGGGTCGTATGCGACCAGGCTACATCGTTCAGATCACCGGCTACAATGATTGGTCCTTTCTTTTTTCTGGCTTCCTTGCCAACCAATAATAATTCGGCGTCGCGCTCTGTAGACCGATAATGCTCCGTCGGGCTGGGTGGCATTGGATGAACACCATAGAAATGAACCAACTGTCGGGATGGCAACTCAATCCTGGCATATATTGACGGAATATCATCCTGAATCAAAAAGCGCAGTTCCTGATGGCGGATCGGGAAGCGAGAGTATAACAACATTCCGTATGTATTTTCAAGCGGATGCAATATCCGATACGGATAGTCAGCTTCTATCGGGCTTAAATCCTGTTGCCATTTCCTGTTTGCTTCCAGCACCAGCACTACATCCGGTTTATGTTTATCGGCCAATGCCCGAACTTCAGGCGTCTGCGTATTCTCCATAAGCACGTTCGCTACCAGAATTCGAATCGTATTTTCCTCAAATTGATTACTGCTTATCTTATGAGAGAACCGGGCCACCTGTTTTTTGTGAAGGGGTGTGAATGGATAAACCAGCCATCCCTGATAGAGTAACGTGGCCATTAAACCCACAGGCACAATGACCAGATAGCCATCTAGATGATGGCCTACTAAAAACCAGCATAATAGACCAATGGCGGCCATTAAGGTGAGCTGTAGATGGGGAAAATCCCAAATTCGAATCCACCAATAATCAAGACGGATGAGATTTAAAAAGGAAGCGATTGTAACAACAATGGAGTACGTGAGCAGTACATAATCAACTGTTTGCATAGAAAGTAATAAATGGCAGTTGAGATGCATAACCTCAAAAGTAGAGTCGAGGTTTTGCATCTCACTTAATCAATTGGCTGATTATTGATTGCCAGACTTTATTCGTGCTGTTACTGATCCAGCGCATTAACAAGTGGAAGAATTGCCGACCATTGCGGATTATGATCAGATGTTAACTGCGAAACGGGCCATCCACGTTGCTTTGCCCGGTCGGCGTGTAACGCAAAATCATCAGTCTTAGGATCTTTACCTGCTTCTACGGTTAGAATATATCGGGCAGGAAGATTTCGGGCAGCAGGATTTTTCAGGGAAATCGTTTCGGTAAAAGTTTTCAGTGATTGCGGAACATCTTTAGGGGGTTTCTGATCGGCTTTCACCCACATCGGCACAATAAAGCCATCTTTCAACATCGGTTTAATAAAATCACCCCGATCTCCCTGAATACTCATCACACTTTCACCATCATTGGGCAGAATTGCATCCAGATAAACCAAACTTCGGATTCGGTCGGCAACCCGATCGGCAACGCCCGTAATGACCATACCCCCATAACTATGGCCCACGAGGATAATATCATGCAAATCTTCGTACAAAATCGTGTTCACAACATCGTTTATGTGCGTCGTCAGACCTATGTCAGGTGAAGCCAGATTCACTCGTTCTCCCTGGCCGGTGAGCGACGGACGATATACTGTATAGCCACGCTTAGTAAGAATTGAGTCAACTTTTTTAAACGCCCAACTGCCACCCCAGGCCCCATGCACAATAACCATGGTGGGTTTACGGGATGCAGATTGCGCCCGTACAGTTGATCTGATCGACCCGACCAATATGGTCAGCGTCAATCCCAAAATAACGAATCTGAAAAGCATAGTTCTGGTCGAATAAAGGTGTCCGAATAATCTTCTCTTAAAGTTTCAATTTTTGTAAATCTAATGCCACTAATATATCAATCCTGGGAAACAAGCCGCTTTATCCAGAATATTATACGGTTTATAGCCTATTTTCTACACCTCATAATTTGTTATTTCGCTCACTGGACAACTACCCTGTAATTTTGTCCGCAAGTGAACAGAGGTTGTCCAGTTGCGGACATTATCAAGAACTGGCTCAAGTCATAACTAATTGACTATCAGTGCCTATTGTTTATTGGCACAACCTTTGGCTTACTACTATTGAACGGTTAAGAACAGAACACAACAAATAATCTAATAAACACTAAACAACATTACTACCATGTATTCACTAATGAGCAATCTGGCAGTTTCTATTTTAATGGGTACTGCAACACTGACCAATCCAACAACACCGAAAGCATTGTCATTCGATGCCAGTGCCTTTGTAACCGCTAGCAATCAGATCCGTGTAGCCGTAAGCAAGACCGCCGATGTACCCGTTGTGGTTCTACTGCGTAATTCAGAGAATCAAGTGCTTTTCCGTCAAAGCATCAGCAAGAAGGAAGCCAAGTATGCGGTTAAATTGAATGTCGATGAGCTGGCCGACGGCAAATATGAGCTGGAAGTTAAATCAGCCGAAGGAAGCATTCTAAAACAATTGAATCTTTCAACTGCGCCTGTCAAACAAACGCCCCGCGTTATTGCTATGCAGTAACAACAAATGCGATTGACTAAGCAATAAAGCCCGGCAATCACCGGGCTTTATTGCTTGTAATACGTTTCATTCTAGACCTGCACACTTACTTCATAATAATCGACCGTGGGTTTACCATCAAAATAGCTACCCATGTGTTTTAGAACATCCTGAAGAAATCCACTTGTTTCGGCGGCCTGCCGATGCGCTTCCGACTCCCATAACGTGACCATAAGTCCTCTATTCGTCTCCGAATTCGTTAGCATTCGGCTATTTTTAAAGCCCTCAAGATTTTTTAAGGCGGGCCCTACTGAGTCCCGGAAATAATCTACTGCTTCACTAATACTTTCAGCCTTCAATGGGAATTGGATAACGCGGGCGTACATAGTTTTATGGAGTAAGCTAATACAGGTTTAGGAAAATTATAGCTGTTCAGGCCATTCGCTTCAAACCAGGCCACAGTTTGTGTATGATATTAACCGTGGCATGATTTATAACGAAGACTTGCAATTAAGAAACGCCTTTAAATTCTTCCTGCTGCGCAAACGGCTGGCTCCGCAATCGTTTGCCAGTAGCTTTATAAAGGGCATTGGCAATAGCGCCCCCCGCTGGCGGCAATGAAGGTTCACCCAGACCAGTCGGCTCAATCTCATTCTGGACAAAATGCACTTCTACCTCTGGAATTTCATTAAGCCGAATAAGCCGAAATTCATTGAAATTTTTCTGTTCAGGAACACCGTCCTTGAACGTAATATTTCCATACATCGCGTGGCCAATACCATCAACGACGCAGCCGCGCACCTGCTGTTGTGCACCGCTCTGGTTAACAACGACACCACAGTCAGCAGCCGAATATACTTTCTGCAAAACGGGTTTACCCTTCTGCATCACGACTTCACCGACTTGAGCCACATAAGAGCGGTGCGAAAAATAAACGCTGAATCCCTGGGCGACTGGTTTCCCATCAGCTCCCTTCTTCTTGCCCCAGCCCGATTTTTCAGCGGCTAACTCAATAACCCCTTTCATTCGGTCAATGTCGTATTTTATAGCACCAACTGGTTTCTGCTTGGCTTTATCGAGCAATTCCAGCCTGAACTGTACAGGATCTTTACCCGCAGCCTGCGCTACTTCGTCAATAAACGACTGTTCGGCGAACGCCAGGAAGTTCGTAATGGGTGCCCGCCACGGTCCAGTTGTAATCGGGGATTTGTGGTCTACACTATCAATCAGCAGGTTATCGACAGCACCAGAGGGAAAATTATCTTCGCGGGTTGCGTTTCCTGCATTTATACTGGCCCCCCGAAGTTTGTAACCAACCATGTTTCCCTGCGCATCGAGAGCCGCTTCGAAACGGTAACGAACAGCGGGCCGATAACTTCCACCCGTCATATCGTCCTCACGCGTCCAGATAACTTTAACGGGTGCCTTAACAAGTTTCGAAACCTGCACAGCTTCGATTACATAATCGGCTTTCAACCGACGGCCAAACCCTCCGCCCATGCGCGTCAATTCAACACTCACTTTGTCGGGTGAAATGCCAAGTAATTTGGCGGTTTCGTTACGGGCTAATTCGGGAGTTTGTGTTGGGCCAACCAATTCTGCACCATCTTCACGAACATGGGCAAAGAAATTCATCGGTTCCAGCGGATTATGTGGTAAGAACGGGCATTGGTATTCTGCCTTTACAACCTTAGCCGCATTCTTAAACGCTGTTTCTACATCACCGTCTTTACGCCGAACGGTAGCGTTCGAACTATCCAGCATTTCTTTAAAAAGGCGATTATGGTCGGCCGTGCTTTCCAGCACATCCGCTTTTTCCCACTCGATCTTGAGCGCATCTTTCGCCTTCTTAACCTGCCAGGTCGATTTACCAACTACTGCTACATTATTATCGAAAGTCACGACATCCACAATACCAGACATCGACTTGGCAGCCTTCGAATCTACGGATTTCAATTTATAGCCAAACGCCGGACGTTGCAGCATGGCAAACAACATTCCTTCGCGATAGAAATCTAATCCAAAAAGGGGCTTTCCTGTAATAATTTTTGGATTGTCGACATTCTTTACGGTGCTGCCAATCAGTTTAAAATCCTTAATCTCTTTTAGCTTAACATCAGTAGGAACAGTTATTTGGGAGGCTTCGCTGGCCAAATCGCCATAACTAAGCCTACGATTACTACCCGTATGCAAAACAAATCCATTCTCGGTTGAGCATTCTGAGGCCGGAACATTCCAACGTTTCGAAGCTGCCAGCACGAGCATTTGTCGTGCAGTAGCACCAGCTTTCCGTAATCGCTGCCAAGAATGCGGAATAGAACCGCTACCGCCAGCTACCTGGCGTTCAAACTTTTTAGTATCCAGCGGAGCTTGTTCAACTACAACTTTCTTCCAGTCAGCATCTAACTCTTCGGCAACAATTATTGGGAAAGCCGTCTTGATACCCTGTCCGACTTCAGGATTAGGGGAAAATATGGTAATAATACCTTGTGGATTAATAGACAGGTAACTGTTAAAGTCAGCTCCCCCAGCGAATGCTGTGGGTACTGAAGCCGTCGCGTCAACTACTGCCGATGCTACAGCTTCAGACTCGGCCCAATTAAAGCCCAACAACAGACCTCCTCCGGCTGCCGTTGCTATTTTCAGAAAGCTTCTACGGCTTGATTGTGATACAGTCTGCATAGCTATTTGGTTTTTGCAGGTTTAGTGGAGGGAGTAGAGGCTGCCGCTAATTTCACCGCTTCGCGTATGCGGTGATAGGTTCCACACCGGCAAAGATTACCGGTCATTGTATCATCAATCTGGGCTTGCGTTGGTTTTGGATTACGCTTGAGTAGGGCTGCCGCCGTCATAATCTGACCAGCCTGACAATAACCACACTGCGCGACATCTACTTCATTCCACGCCTTTTGAACCGGATGGTCACCATTGGCGGATAAGCCTTCAATCGTCGTAACCTTTGCTTTTCCTATAGAAGAAACAGGGAGTACACAGGAACGAGTTGCTTCACCGTCCACATGAACAGTACAGGCACCACATTGGGCAATTCCGCATCCATATTTAGTGCCGACCAGCCCAAGAGAATCGCGTAATACCCATAATAAAGGAGTATCGGGATCAACATCGGCCTGATAACTCCGTCCATTGACTTGTAGTTTGAAGATAGCCATTGATTTGCAGGGTTGACTCAGAGAAGCTAAGATACGAAAAAGCAAAAACTACTCCTCTCTGATAGGGTAAAAGCAGTTAAAAAGGGAACTCTTTATTTAAGGAGTTCCCTGAAGCTATTAGAATATCTTAATAATCCCGTTCGTAGGCCCCTTTGGCTGTGAACGCACCCAAGTAGAGCAAGGTTTGGTCAGTGGCTTTAGCAGCTAGCCCTTGGGTTGAGGGGGAACTACCAAAAAAAAGTCTCTGACCTTGCGATCAGAGACTCCAATTTCATCAGGTGGCACCTTCCTACTCTCCCACTTGTGACAGCAGTACCATCGGCAGTACGGGGCTTAACGGCTCTGTTCGAAATGGAAGAGGTGTCCACCCGCCTTACCAGCACCAACCTGTTGACTCGTTATGACTAGTGCCCGCCTGAACGACGCACCACCCAAAGATCGTTTGTCTTTTTTCCCACAGAGAGAAACCGCGATATCTACACACTTGATTTACTAGTCAGTAGCACTTCTACTTACGCGTCCGGGCACATTAGTACGACTCAGCTCTATACATCTCTGCACCTACACCTGTCGCCTATCAACGTGGTCGTCTCCCACGGCCCTTTATACCGGATGACTCATCTCGGGGCCAGTTTCGCACTTAGATGCCTTCAGCGCTTATCTGTTCCCAACGTAGCTACTCGGCCGTGCCTGCGGCCAAACAACCGATC